>CAYFNT010000086.1:0-1040 GCA_964344565.1 uncultured bacterium | reverse complement strand
GTCAGAACCGCTTCTTCGTCTGGCAGGTCAAGGCTCGCGGGTCCGCCCCGGACGCAGCGTTCCAGGAGAAGATCATGGAGCGCATGGGGCACTACGCGCGGACCGTCCTGAAGGACCGCTACCAGGAACTCGTGGCGGCCGGGGTGCTGAACCAGAACCGGTTCTCCATCCCCTGCCCGATCACGCAGCTGCAGCGTGATCTCCACGCCCGCAGCATCAGCGCGATCGAGCTTCGTGCCGAGGAGCTCTACGAGGAGCTGTACCGGGATGCCACGGGCGATCACCAGTGGGTCCACCAGCTGGATGTTGGCACGCCGAGCAACCCGACCGGACTCTACGTCCTGCCCTCGGCCCTCAGGGAGCTGATCTCCGAGCGCTTCCGGACCCGTTCGGTGGCGAAGGTGGAAGAGCTTCGGCGGAAGCTTCAGGAGGAAGGCCTGCTTTCTCCGGAGCAGCACCGGCAGGCCGGCCGCCGCTTGGGCTATCGCCTCACCCTGGACGCCAGCGCGCTGGCCTCGAACGAGGAGGTCGACGAAGAGAAGACCGCCTAGGCCTTAGGCGCGATTTTGGGGCGGCTGGGGAAACCTGGCCGCCCCTTTTTTGTGCGATCTGGCCCCCGGGCCGGCAGCACCCGCGACAGGCCGCACAGGAGGCCCTGGAAGGCACGCAGAGCGGCGATCTCTACGCGAGCGGGACCTTCCCCCACCTCGATGGATCCAAGTGGCGAGGAGGCGCGCAGGAGCGCCGCAGGTCGCGGATGTCATGGTCGGTTCGGCCAAGGCCAGCTGCGGGGGCCCTGTCCCATCGCCTCTCGTGCGAGGTCGCCGGTGGGGCGCAGGAGGCACGTGAAAGCTTCCCGCCGCCCCTCTTGCCGTCTTCGCCGTGACATGACTGACGGTCACACTGGAACTCACGCGAGTGAACTCCAGCCCCCGGCACCAGACGGCATGCGGGGTCGTAACCTGAATCTGCTGTTGTCCCCAGAGCAATAACAAGTTAGGCTCGTGCTCCGTGCCTGAGCGGCACCCCAGCATCGAACA
>CAYFNT010000085.1:0-1065 GCA_964344565.1 uncultured bacterium | reverse complement strand
CGCCGCAGTTTGCGATCATTCAGCGAGACCGGGCGCATGAGCCTGAGTCATTCCGGGTCGCCGATGATCCCCCGCCCTTTATCACGCTTGCAGAGCTAGGAAGCCTGGACAGAGAGCGTTTTCCTTCGCTGCCGTGGGCCTCTCCCCTATCGGACATCGAGGCCGAGGCTAGAGAACGCCTTGAGCGATTCGAGCGGGACTTCTGCCCGCCCCTTCCTTCGCCCAAAGCTGAACGGAAATCGAAGGACCAGGCAATCCTCGATGCCCTGAAAAAAGACCGGAAAAGGCGCGACCAGTAGGGTCGCGAGATATCTCAAGTATATACCGAGTATATTTCTCTGGGCTCACTTGCCCCCTTCGTTTTCGCCTTCTAAGATATATTCGTATCTCGGCAACGCGGGTGCTGGAGGTGATCCGATGGCTGGAGCCATAGTTTTCATGCTGGGATTGGCGCTGGCCTTCATCGTGATCGGAAGCTCGCAAGGAGGCGGGAATCGTTCCACGAGCTCGAAGCCGGAGAGAAAGAAGCGAAGCCCGTCTCCGCCCCCTCAAGGCGATACTACGGGAACAGGCTTGTCGGGCCTTCCTACTGATCTCCAAATCAGCATCCTGCAGAGCAGAATCGAAATGAACAAACGCCTGGCCGGGGCAAAGAAGGTTTCCTCCGGCCCCCCATGGCCTAGTTGGGTTACGAAGCAGAAGCGCGGAGACATCGACTAATCCCTACCAGGAGGAATGGCGATGGCCAAAGAAAAGAGCAAAGCCGGCGGCGAGTTCTTCACCCACAAGGAGAGGTCCGACGGAACCCGCGATCTCTACTACGGGCCGGAGGGGTCAAGCGATCATGGGCATGCCGTGATCGACAAGAACGGGAATCCGACCTACATCCGTGAGTCTGACGGGCGCGTGATCGCCGACAAGTCGAAGGACTGATCCAGGTCGCAACCGACAACAAAGGACGGGACGCCCAGGGTTTTTGCCCGGGGCGGCATGCCAAGGCCCCCACCGGGGGCCTTTCTCTTGACAGGATATATCCATGGGATATAATGAGGATATCTAAGCTCT
>CAYFNT010000084.1:0-1096 GCA_964344565.1 uncultured bacterium | reverse complement strand
CCTAGATTCAATTCTTAAGTGCAGCACCTCGTTCTGGACAAGAAAGGCCAACGGTTGTAGCCCTGTGCTTTTCCATGTCCGGCAAGACGAGGAGTCACATGAGCTACACCCAATTGGCCCAGGGTCAACGTTATCAGATCGACGTGTTGATGAGAACCTGCAAATCGCAGCGTGAGGTCGCTCGAGTCATGGGCCTCAGTTCCTCGACCATTTCCCGCGAGCTGAGGCGCAATCGCCAGGGAGACGGATACTGTCCCATCGCGGCCCAAGAGGCCAGTGATCACCGGCGCCGCCATGCGGCCAAGGCGCGCAAAATGACCTCCCTGTGGGTTGCCAGAATCGAGAGACTCCTTCGGCTGGACTGGAGCCCCGAGCTCATTTCCGGTCGATTGAAGGCGGAAGAGGGCTTCCAGATCAGCCATCAATGCATCTACAATCACGTCTGGAAAGACTGGCAACGCGGCGGCGATCTTTTCCTCTACTTGCGGCGCTGCGGCAAGCCTTATCGCCGCCATCCGGGCCAGGGTGCCAGCAGGTCCAAGATCCCCCATCGAGTGGGGATCGAGGCTCGCCCTGAGATCGTTGACGATCGAGCTCGCATCGGCGACTGGGAAGTGGACACGGTGATCGGCAGGCAGGGCGGCGCTGCACTGGTCACACTGGTCGAGCGTAAAAGTCGCTTTACCCTGATCGGCAAGGTCCAGCGGCGCTATGCTGATCTTGTGCGTGATTCAATCATTGAGTTGCTCGGTGACCACCGCGGCAAGCTTTGTACGATCACCGCTGACAATGGCACCGAGTTCGTGGAGCATGAACGGGTGAGTGAGAAGTTGAAGTTGGACTTCTATTTTGCTCACGCTTACAGCGCCTGGGAGCGAGGGTCGAACGAGCAAGTCAACGGTCTGATTCGACAGTACCTACCCAAGGGTCTGGATCTAGATGATGTGTCGGAAGCTGAGCTGGAGTGGATCATGAACCGATTGAATCACCGGCCGCGAAAGTGCCTGGACTTTCAAACACCTTATGAGGTTTTCTATGACAAGGTCGTCAAGGAGGCGGCATGAGTCAGGTGATGCACTTCGAGGTTGAATCCGCC
>CAYFNT010000083.1:0-1138 GCA_964344565.1 uncultured bacterium | reverse complement strand
CCTCTTCACCCGACGATGAAGCGGTCAAGGCTGCTGCCGACGCTGTGCAAGCGGAGCTGGACGAAGCTGTAGGCCAGCCCGAGAGTGCGAGCCTCCCGGCTGCCGACTCCACCACTAGCACTGAGGATCAGTCCGGGAAGGCTGCCGCCCTAGCCACTCTCGCGGAACTGGGCAAGGTATCTGACCGGTCCAAGGGCGATAGCCGACCGAAGGGCAACACCTCTTCCTCCCATGGGGATCGCTCGGGATTAGCTGACCTGCAGGCCGCCCTTGCGGCCGAGGTGAATGTTCCGTCCGCTCCCGTCGCCGAGGAGGCCTCCTATGAGGTCCACGAGGCTAAGGCTGAGGAGATCCTCAAGAAGCACCGGACCCTCTTCATGATCGGGCACGACCCCCACATCGTGAACATCCAGGGCTCCGAGTTCTCGGTGGATCGTGCAGACATGCGCGTCCTGACCCACCGGCAGAAAAGACAGGTCCGAGACGAGCTGATGTTCAAGCTCGCCAAGGAGCGGAGCATGCCTGCCGGCGCGTTCAAGGTGACCCGAGTCAGCAACCTGAATGGTCGCAAACTCACCATCGAGTTCGACTACAAGAACTCGACCATCCTGGTCAAGCACCCGGCCGTGCGGCGCAACAAGCGCGGTAACGCCTACATCGAGGCTTGGTACGAGGACCTCTTCGGTGAGCATGCCAGATTCGCCATAGACTGGACGGCGGTTCTCGCCAATACCAACCACCGGAAACTCCCGGTCATCGTACTGACGGGCCCTCCCGGATCGGGGAAAACGACCTTCGCCAACGTCATGAAGGGCTTGTTCCCGGGCCTGGGTGCCGATTGGGGCAAAACCCGGAGCGCCTTCACCAGCGAGCTGACCGCCAAGGTGCTTCTCATCGACGAGAACGATGACACCTCGGCGCGCCAGTACACCGACCTCAAGGCCATCACGGGCCGGGAGGAGAACAAGATCAACGTGAAGTACGGTCCCCAGTACCGGGTCCCGAACAACGCGTCGATCATCGTCATCTCCAACTCGCCGAATCCGATGTACTTCGAGGCCGGTGAGCTCGCGGAGCTCGAGAGTCAGAACCGCTTCTTCGTCTGGCAGGTCAAGGCTCGCGGGTCCGCCCCGGACGC
>CAYFNT010000082.1:0-1179 GCA_964344565.1 uncultured bacterium | reverse complement strand
ATCGGAGCTAGAGCGTACGGCCAATTGGTTTTTTTCCAACGAAGGCATCCGAGCAGCCAACGACCGGGTGGTTGCGTTGATCGATCAGCTGGACTTACCGAATTGTTACCGGCGCATTCCCGGCCAGCTGCATACTTCTAGTGATGGCCAAAAGTTCGAGGTAACTCAGGATTCACTAAACGCCAGCTATTCGTTTAAATACGCTGGTAAAAACCAAGCCAGCAGTGCTTATAGTTTCATTGATGAGCGCAATATTTTATGGTACTCAACTGTGTTCAGTGCCGCTGAGCGCGAAAGTGCGTTTGTTATCGATGGGTTGATGCATAACGATGTTATCAAAAGCGATATCCACTCTACTGATACACACGGTTATAGCGAAGTCATCTTTGGCACAACACATTGGCTTGGCATTTCCTATGCCCCCCGAATCAAAAACCTCAAAAAACAGAAACTGTATCTTTTCAAAAGCCGCCGCCTCACTGACTGCTCGCATTGGAAAATCCAGCCTTCAAACTATATCGATACCGACCTTATTATCCGCCATTGGGATGATATTCTGCGTTTCATTACAACAATTAAGCTTAAAGAAGTGACGGCATCGGAAATCTTCCGACGGCTCAATTCTTACTCTAAACAACACAACTTATATCGGGCGCTTAAGGCGTTTGGTCAGATCATTAAGTCGCTCTTCATCCTGCGTTACGTTGACGAAGTAGAATTGCGCCAGGCGATCGAAAAACAGCTGAATAAAATCGAGCATGCACATAAATTTACCCGTGCGATATCCGTTGGCAACCCCAAAGAAATGATCGAAACTGAAAAGCAGGAGCAGGAAATCGCTGAAGGCTGCAAACGCCTGATCAAAAATTGCATCATTGGCTGGAATTATCTTTATCTCATACAGAAGCTATCCGACTCTGATGATTCTGATTATCGGAGGACACTGCGGGATGCACTGGTCAGTGGTTCAGCCATCTCCTGGCTGCATATCAACCTTCTGGGCGAATACGATTTCTCGGAAGACAAACTCCAGGATACGGTAGGTATTCGTCCCCCAAAATTAGCGGCATAAAAGAGGTGGAAAAGTTGGGAGGTGCAAAATCCGAAAACTATTTGCCAGATAGATGGTTAGAAAAATTCGAATGACGCATTACGTACCTTTGTTGGAATTTACCCATC
>CAYFNT010000081.1:0-1215 GCA_964344565.1 uncultured bacterium | reverse complement strand
ACGACCGGTGTTCGCCGGGATCGACCTGGACACGCAATACCTGTTCCAGCTCGAGGTCCACGAGTCTCGCACGGGGGAGGCCTGGGCCAACTCCCTGGGTCGGCTTCGCGATCGACAGGGGCTACGTCCTCGCAGTGTGGTGAAGGACGCTGGCACGGGCTTGGCCAAGGGCGTGGGTGATGCCTTCCCGGGCGTCCTGCAGAACGACGACTTGTTCCACGCCAAGCAGGCCATGGGTACGGTAGCCCTCCGCCTGGAGCGTCGCGCCTACGCCGCCATCGCCCATGTCGACGCGCTCGAAGGCAAACGGACGAAGAACGCGGACGGCCCTGTGAGCCTGCGCCGCAGCCTCGGGCAGCAGCTGGCCCATGCGCGGAAGCACGAGGCCAAGGCCATCGAGCGATACGACAGGTTCGAGGCTTTGCGACGAGAGGCGGAGAGGGTCCTGGAGCTCGTAGACCGCGGAAGCGGCCGACTGCGGAGCTCGGGGGAGGTCGTCGAGATCCTCCGGAGGGTGGCGTCGGACATGAAGGCCATCGGTGGCAAACACGTGCGTGGCGTCGCCCGCTACATCCACAACAGGGCCAAGGGACTGGGCCGCTACCTCGATGACCTGGCCAGGCGACTCGACGAGAGCACGGACGAGGCTGGGGGACGAGCCGTCGTCGAGGCCACCGTCCGCGCCTACCAGGCCAGCCTGATGCACTCCCGAGGCGGACCCGGGTGGGACAGGCGAGACCGTGAGCAGGAGCTGCGCCTGGCTGCCAGGGCGCTGGTGGAGGTGGCCGACAGAGACCAGGAGGTTCTGTGGAAGGCGGTCTCGACAGTCTTTCCCGTGCTGGCCCAGCGACACCGGGCGTCCAGCGCCATCGAGAACCTCAACAGCGTCCTACGCCCCTACCTGGTCGTGCAGAAGAGCACGAGCCAGTCCTTCCTGGACCTCTTCCGCTTCTACTGGAACACCAAGATCAGGCAGTGGGGCCCCCACAAGGGCACGAGCGCCCACGAGATGCTCACGGGCGTGCGTGTCGACGACTGGCTGACCCTGCTCGGCTACCCGCCGGGAGGGGCGATGGCCCAGGCAGCCTGACTCGGCTGCGTCCCTCTGACCGCCAACGCGCCTCGTGGCTGTGCTACGATGGTGACGGGACGGCTGCGCCCACGATGCTTCGATGTGTTGATTGTTGGCTTAGATGCCGGATTTTGATCGGTGCC
>CAYFNT010000080.1:0-1268 GCA_964344565.1 uncultured bacterium | reverse complement strand
AGGATCCCCCGAACTTCGAACTTGGACAATGGGGGATTGCCGAACTCCAAGAATTCGCAGATCTGATCATGCCAGAGGGTGATCCTGCCTCAGGGAAGGCCTGGGAGATTCTCGACTTCTTCGCGGAGAACGCTTACGACCCCCAATCTGAGTTGCTTGGCATCTATACTACTGTTACGAATCCGGATGACAAAACGACTCCACCCGCAGGTATTCTAGATCACTTCGAGATTAGATTGTACGACTCGGCATCTTCCGCGCATGCCGCACACTATTGGTTCGAATGCATCATCAAGAATGACCCACTCAATCCTATACCTGGAAGCGGCTGCACCGACGAATACATGACTCCGGAATGCGTTGTGAGAACTTGGTTTGCCCATGAGTGGCAACATGTCTGTCACAACTACTACACCAGTCGAGTTCATGCTTGGACGGACCCCGCTCTCATCGGCGGTGGAAGCTACAATGAGATGACATCGAAGTACTCGGAGCTCCTCTTCGGATACGGAGCCAATGCACAAGCCAACGATCTGCACTATGATCTAGGCCTGTCAAGGGCTAGCACTAGCTTCTACTATAACTGCATGTGCACGTGGACCGAGGAAGAACCCGAAGATTGTCTTCGTCGGCATCACTATCGAGAGCTTGGCCTGTTTGCCATGTATCTACAGAACAACCTCAGCCAAGGTGATATCGATTTCTACCCCGACTGGATTTCTGAGTTCTTGCTCACTCCACTTGACAGCATCTACCAGCGTGATTTTCTGAGTCTCTCAGAATGGGTTGACGACCCTGGGCATGATGATGAGTACGAGGATCTTCTTCAGGGTGGATACGGAAACAGCGATGTCGCCTCCGCAATCGAGTTGTTCCACAAATACAGCGCGGCGAAGTTCATCAATCTCAGCGATCCCAATCCGGAAGATCAGCTCTTTCAGTGGCGAGATCCCAATGCGGAGCTCTTCCCAGGCCTCACGCCCCAGAACTTCTACGGCCTGTTCCAGGATTGGAGCGGCTACTGGTACAACAAGGTGCATGTGTATCCTCCCTATCATGTGGTTGGAGACGAGGGGGTGGCCATTGGGCCCGTGGTGCAGACCGAAGATCTCTGGTCGGATGAATGGGAGGAGGAGATGGATCCCAATAACTGGCCTCATACTTGGTATCCCGCCCTGCGCGAATACACACGGGTCGTCCACCTTTCATCAAACGCCGCCAACTACATGGTCTTTCTGCCCGAGGAGGGAAACGAGGGAACCCTTCAG
>CAYFNT010000079.1:0-1306 GCA_964344565.1 uncultured bacterium | reverse complement strand
TATCACCAAAAGGCCGCTTCGATATCACGAAAAGCCGCTTCAGTATCACCAAAAGGCCGCTTCGATATCACAACATTTGCGATCCTTTTGGCGGGTTCACTGTATCACTTGGCTAAATGCTGTCAAGAAAGAGTAGGGGGTAAGTGTCCAAATTATGGGGGGTTGCATATCCCGGGTATATAGCGGAGCTATTTACAGTATATACTCAGGATATCTTCTTGATCGCATCTCTGACGCCGTGCTGGCGGAGGAGCTCAAGGGCAACGCGGACCAGCTGGCTCTTGGTCAGAGGGTTGCCGGTGGCCCTGCGGTACTGCTTTACCTGCTGATCCAGCCAAGCCAGATCAGATGTGGTGAGCGAGAAGAGGGCCTTCTTGTAAACCACGTCGGGCGCGGCTTCAGCCTTCGTCTCGGGTCCGTCTTCAGCCCTCTGGCGAGCGCGGCTAGGGGTCATTTTGATCTGTTTCTTAGACATCATACTTCTTCGCGTAAGATTTCTTGGGTTAGCGCCCGGTAGTCCTCGGCGCCGTTGCTAGACGGGTCGAAGGAAAACACAGGCTGTCCCACCAAATGCGCCTGATTTAGGGCCTCATTCCTGCGAATCCTAGTCTTGTAAACCTGGCCTTTTTCGATGTAGTCGCAGATATCCTGCTCAATGGCGGTGTTGGTTCTGGTCGTGCGGCTGTCGTACATGGTCAGCAGGATCTTGTAGCGGGTGGTGGTCTGCCCGCGGTTGACCTCGTGGATGGTATCGAAGAGGTCTCCGAGGCCGTCGAGGCTGTATCGGTCCATTTTGCAGGGAATGATTAGCCAGTCGCTGGTTCCGATGGCGTTCTGGCTGAGCACATTCAGCGCCGGCGGAGAGTCAACCACAACGAAGTCGAACTCGCGGGCGATGGGGGACAGGGCCGTGCGTAGCAGCTCTTCCCGATAGGACCGGGCCTCGAGCTCGTTCACTCGCTTGGCCAGGTGGATGTGGCTTGGAATGACCTTCAAGCCAAACTCGGTCTCGCGGATGGCCTCGGATATTGGGACGCTTCCTTCGAGAACGTGAAAAATCGACCGCTCCGTAGCGGGGGGAAGACCCACGCCGGTTGTGGCGTTCGCCTGGGGGTCGATGTCGATCAAAAGGGCCTGCTTCCCAGCGTCCTGGAAGGCCGCGGCGAGGTTAATTGCCGTGGTAGTCTTCCCAACTCCGCCCTTCTGATTCGCAATGCTAATTATCACCATATCTCCTATTTTCAATAAGTTAGAGCTTAGATATCCTCATTATATCCCATGGATATATCCTGTCAAGAGAAAGGCC
>CAYFNT010000078.1:0-1332 GCA_964344565.1 uncultured bacterium | reverse complement strand
AACTCGGTGGGCAGTTGTTGTTTGAGAATCGCTGTCAGTGTTTCTTTGCGTTGATTGATGGCGGCGATGATTAAATCTGTAAGCGTAAAACAGCCTGGCAGTTGTACTTTTTCCCGGTTCAGCAAATCGACGCATCGCCAAAAGATCAATCGTGGTTTCAATTGCGTGCGTACCATGGCAGCAATTTCTTCAACAAGGAACTCTTTGACTTTGTTGTCGAAAGTGCGATAGCCATAGAATTTTAAAATAGTCTGCTGGTGTTTCTGCCTGGTGCGATTGTTGTAGTCATTAAGCTCGGTAAACTCGACAGACAGTCCCAGCTTGTCAGCCACATATTCAATATCTTGCAAGTGAAACTCATTGCCCGGAAAAAATTTCTTCGTGGCCTGGAAATAACCACAGCTGATAAGAAAGCCGACCTGATGACTTGGCGAGCGCAGGCCAGCCACCATGTGATGGATGGTGTCGGAAAATGTAAAGTATTTTTTGCGCTGTAAGCTGTTGAACACTGGGGGTGAGTCGAAATCATGTTGTTCAACTGCATTGAGAATACGCATCCTCGGCATTCTGTGGCTCCTAGGGTAAAGTAAAGAAAACTGGGGTTTGTTTTACCGGCTACGAACAGCACGTTGAGCTTGCTCAAATGCCGCAAACCGAGATAATAAACTGCGTAAAGAAAACAAGGTAAATAATTTTGAGCCTCTCAACGAGTTTTTTAACTTTTATGCCATGCTGATAGGCTACGCCAGAGTCTCTACCGAGGAGCAAAACCTCGACCTGCAGGAAGACGCACTAAAAGCAGCGGGATGTGAGAAAGTCATTGTAGACAAGGTGAGCGGCGTTAAAGCGAAACGGCCTGGCCTGGAGAAACTCAGCGAACTGTTACGTCGTGGCGATACGCTGGTGGTTTGGCGATTGGATCGATTGGGGCGTTCTTTGAAAGACTTAATCGAATGGGTGAGTCGCCTAGAGCAGTGGGGCGTTGGTTTGTGCAGCTTGCAAGAAGCTATCGATACCCAGTCCAGCAGTGGCAAACTAATTTTTCACATCTTCGGTGCCTTGGCAGAATTTGAGCGCAACCTCATTGAAGATCGAACACGCGCCGGACTGGCAGCGGCCCGTGCCAGAGGGCGCAAAGGCGGGCGACCTAAAGCACTGAACGATGATAAACGCCAGTTGGTGGTTGATTTGTATCGAAAGAAAGAGATGTCGGTCAAGAAAATCTGCGAGATGATGAACATCTCAAAACCGACATTATATGCCTATGTGCGGGAAACTTCCCGGTGAATCAGCTACGAATGACGCATTACGTACCTTTGTTGGAATTTACCC
>CAYFNT010000077.1:0-1349 GCA_964344565.1 uncultured bacterium | reverse complement strand
CGGGGTTGAGGATGTCGCCGCTTAGCTCATCAAACACAACTCTTGACCATAGCTCATTCTGCATCGTCAGTGAAGTTATCCCCCTTTGCACCCCATTGGGACACATCCATGATGTTCTGAATGTGAATATCCTCAAATACAGCACTAACCAACTGACCGGTTACAACAACGTCTACCCTCTCATCTGGGCAATAAAACTCATATTCACCAGTTTGAGCATCCGTTTTGAACGGCTGTGTAAGAGGCACAGTCCCAAGTGCATCTTCGAATACCTGTTGGGTTGTCGAAGGATCAAGGTGTTTCCTAACGGCCACATCCGCATCTAACATTGGCTGCCCCTGGGGGTTGATAGCAATTCTCTTGTAACACCTCATATCGCCTCCAATCTTGTGTGGCCCTTATTCTATTGTAAGATACTGGCCAAGCCAAAGGAGTCTTGAAGACTCATTTGGAGTAATGCCAATCGTTCGCTCCTGTTAGGCCTATGGGTTTATGGGAGAGAGCCCCCGAGTTTAGACCTCGGTTATCTCACAGTACCACTTTTGCCCACTAAAGATGCATCTCATGAAGTCACCAAAACTTGGATTCCAATCAACACCGCCATTCCCTCTTAGCTCAGTTTCGTCGAAGCCGACCGTAGTATTTTCATCTCCAAAAATCACAACAATGGATTGGCCCGGAATCCCCCCGGTGAAATCGGTCACTCGAACTGCTGAACTGTTCCCTGTTTTGAAGCAATTTCCTCTGCTCACATCAGGAGTGCTTCCTCCAGTGGACTTAAACTGCCCGATGGAGAATGCGACCGAATGGAGAGAGAGCTGATTCCTCCAATCGGTTTCCGGAGTGGGAGTGTTTATGTCTGGGGCGCAGTTCCCCAAAAAGAAGGACACCCTGTCTAGCGGTAAGACCACTTGCGAAAGAGCGTTATCGTCGGACGACGGAAACCGGTTATTGATCAATTGAAACCCATGTGGACCAGACGAGGATGTCATATCGATACCTACGCCACTATTGTCCACATCTGCCGAGAAGTGGCAGTTTTGGACAATGAGATGTGATGCCTCGCTGTTACCATGGACGCACACTCCAGTACCGCCATCGGGGATGGAAATTTTGCACGTATCGATAACTACATTATTCCACGTTCTTGAGCTATCAGTTTGGTTATACCCTAGCTCAACCCCAATAGCATTGTTTGCAATCTGGCATCCTGACAATCTACAACCCTGTGCTAAACGACCAATTCGCACTCCAATTTCAGAATTGTTTTCAAAATGACATCCGATCAGATTAGCCTCCCGAACGCTTCTTCCAAATTCCATGCCGACAACAGCATCCCCAACAGAGCA
>CAYFNT010000076.1:0-1371 GCA_964344565.1 uncultured bacterium | reverse complement strand
CATTTGCATGCATGTAGTCACTGATGGTGCTGCCTCGACTTTGAAACATATGGGCCATCTCAACTTGGAAATCGAGCTTATGTGCACCTGGACAAACGCGAGCCAGGCGGCCAGAAAGGTAATTTCAGGGTAAACGCGTCTTTTAAAATAAACAACTTAATCTATCATTTCACCAAGCCAGATTCCCAGAAATTAATATTTGAGCGAGTTACGCGAGGTCAGAACCAGTCAGGGAGCATGTTGGAAAGACGGTCCCGCATGACCTTCTTCAGCTGTTTCAGACTGCCCATCCGATTTTCGGTCAGCCCACGGGGCGGAAGCGCGAACTTATTATCCTGTATATCGCTTAGACCGTGTAGAGCCGGATTTCGTATTGTATCCAGTTCGGAAACAACCCGGAAACGCTTCCACGCGGACCTGCTGGACGAACGGGAGTGGCATTCGAGCACCTCCCCGTCATGGTTGGAGGCCAGCGAGAATCGAAAGTTGAAAATCTTCTTTATTCCCCTGACCTCGCCGAAGAACTGCGCCAGAAACTGTTCCCAGTTGCGCCAATCCAGGCGCTCAGCTTCCGCATCAACGACTGTCCGTTCTGTCCCGGCCAGGCGCTCGCACACTACCTGTTTGGTGTCGACATCGCCGCCCCTTCGCATCGACTGTTTGGCAGTTCCAAACGCCGCATCGCATTGATTCTTGGTGTGACCCGGTATCTCAAAATTCAACGTTACTTCCTTCAGCCGCTTCGTAACTACCAGCCAGCACATGAACGCCACGACTGTTCTGTTCTTGTTCTGGCCAGGACAGTTGTCCGCGTGGAAGTGAATTGTTCCACCCACAGGTGCATAATGTTCTAAGAAGAAGTAAAGCAGGGATACCACACATGATGGGCATTTCACTGTCGTTTTGTTGGTTCCGTACTTGCCTTCCGGGATGACAAACAGTTTGGTGTGTCGGACGGTTTCACATGCAATACCAAACAGCGACAACTTGTAACGCGACAGGAAGTACAATTGACCAGGTTGTTCATGGAAGTACGGCAACAGTATGTCTTGGGCGTAGTCAAACGTGCAATGAATATCCGGACACCCGAGGTTTTGACTGCGTGACCCGTCGGCAACAAGTGCTTTCAAGTCTTTGCGTTGCTGGTCTCCACTGAGGGCGTCTCGAGTTTCTTTGATCATACGTCTGCAGTATTTCTTCTCCTCCCGCGCCAACTCTTTGTGTGCTATCAAGTCTACGGCATGATCAGGATCATTCTTCCACAATACGCATGTATCGCAATAGTCGGTGCCGGACTTCGAAATGACAACATGGGGAAACCACGTCTTCCACTGTCGACGAAATGCAGAGCAGCACAACGTCTTAACGTCG
>CAYFNT010000075.1:0-1383 GCA_964344565.1 uncultured bacterium | reverse complement strand
CCTTCCCAGGGTTTGCCCTCGGCGAGATGCTCTTTCACTGCCTTTTTGGATACAGGCGCCTGATACAGACCGTTGGACTTAAGGTCCTTCAATCCCTCAAGTGCCCAGTTGAATACTCCCGGGAGCTCAGTCTCCAACTCATCCCACAGTCCCTGATCTCTCTGAGCTTCAGGGATCACCGTATCCATCGGAATGATGATCAGTCGGCGACCGATTGAGCCGCCGTAGTCTTTGAATAAGGGGAGTTGGTTGCAGGTGAACAGGAGACGTGCAGAAAGTGTGGCATGAATGACCGGCTTGTACTTCTCGTCCAACGCCATCTGATCTTCCCCTGTGATTTCCTTGATGGTTCTCTCCCCAGCACGAATCTCTTGAGTCTCAATCTCGCCGGAGATGTTCGCCAGCTTGCCCAGGAGAGTGATGAGTGTGAAAGCATCTCGCATCTGCTCAAGGGAAACGCTTGAGACATTCTCTGTGCCTAGTAGGCACGAGAGGATATGACTCACGGTGGACTTCCCCGTTCCTGCAGGTCCTAATAGCACCCAGAATCGCTGATAGGACGTATCTGGAATGAGGAACAAGCCCATCATTTGCTGGAGCATCTTCTGCAGAGCTTTTAAGGGAAGAACCTCATCCAGAAACTGAAGCCAGCGCTTGGCTGTGGCTCGTTCGTTGTAAGCGAAGGGGAGACAGGATGTAGTGAAAAAAGCAGGAGAGTGTGAATGTATGGGCGTTACTCTACCACTCACACACTCTTTCACATTCAGTAGCCCGTTCTTCAGGTTGATCTGAAACCCTTCATCCCTTCCATCAAGCCATTGGCCCATCTTGATCTTGTTGGAGAGGTGGGATTTGGCGATTACATTGCGCTTCACCGAAGTCTCAAAGTGGGTCCCTGCTTTTTGTCGCACTTCTGTGGTCCCAAGGAAGGCATTGATCTGGTGGTCGAGCTCTGCTTCCTCCAGTAATGCCCAGTGCGTTCCGCTATACGCATACAGGCGATCTTGCCATCGGAGGAGAGTTGGCCAGTCCCCATGGGAGGGATATTGCTTCCGCAGGAATCGCTCAGCCATCGCCAGTGGATCGCTGCCTAGATCGGCTTCTTTCTCACTCTGGTAGCGAATGTAAGCATCCCGGACCTTGTGGAAGACGTATTCGTAGCCTTGGAAGTGGTTTTTTCCCCATTCCTGGCGGGACTTCCCAAAGGGACATGCGAGCATGGTCTCAATGACTTCGCGAGCGGTGCAGCCAATCCGCCAGCAGAGTCCTGCTAGGGCGATGTCATGCATCGATCGGTCATGAACCTGAGACCCATCGGGCGAAGTTTTGTACATCACACTTTCGGGGCGTGTCCCTGACAGTGTCTGCGCCAGGGTTCCACCT
>CAYFNT010000074.1:0-1399 GCA_964344565.1 uncultured bacterium | reverse complement strand
GGGGGAAGCCCCGGGGGAGAAGTCACGGCTTGACCGGCCGTTCCATATCAGTAGATGCCCTTGATCTCGCCCCAGGTGCTCTCCTGCGTGGACGTCACGCAGGCGGACAGGAACTTGCCGACCCAGAGACTGTGATAGCCATCGGGCACGGGGACTTCGTCCCCGAAGCTGAGACCGAAGTTCATCGACCAGTTCAGATCACCAAGCGCTTCGACATCGGCGAGATAGGAACCTGAAGTCCAGTCGATCTCTCCCAGAAGCGTTCCGATCTCGTAGATGTAATTGATGATCAGGGTGGCGTGGAGGACTTCGCCTCCGAGCGCCAGGTTCCCGTTGGTCGCGGTGTCGATTCCCATTGAGGGATCGGTGCCGGGATCGAAATCGAAACCCGTATCCTCGTAGATGCCGACCGTTCCGCTGCCCAACTCGAAGACCTTGACGTCATCGCCCGTGACGCTGTCGATGACCATATCGAGCACGGCGAAGGATACCTCATAGGTGTCGTAGTCGAACTCGATGGGAGGATTCTCCGGCTGCACTTCCGCCAGCAATCCCACGACGCCCCAGGCGTTTCCGACTGCCTCTCCATCGTTGAAGCCCCAACCCTGCCCAAGAAGGTTGTAGACACACTCCCCCGTTGCGTGGGAAAGGGGCAGCAAGACGAGGAGAATGCTGATGAATGCGAGTTTTTTCACGTTTCATCTCCTCCGGTTAGGGTTAATACAGGGCCTTCAACGAGGACCAGGAACTCTCGGATGTGCTGACCGGCTCCTCAACCAGGAGCTTTC
The DNA here is from genome assembly GCA_964344565.1 of uncultured bacterium. GTDB lineage: Bacteria > Krumholzibacteriota > Krumholzibacteriia > JACNKJ01 > JACNKJ01 > JACNKJ01. Next base: position 611 of record CAYFNT010000074.1, on the reverse strand, counting down.
CGTCCAGCGAAAGATCGTAGCCGGGCGGGATGTCCGGATTGTGCGGAGGCACCAGGGTTCCACCGAAGGTATAGCCCTCCTCGGTGAAGAACTCGAAGGCGCTGCCGCCGGTGAGAGTCACGTGACCCTCGAAGCTGCCGAATCCGAAATCCCGATAGATCAGCATCAAGAAGTCAGTGAAGTCGCCGAAGAGCCAAAGACTCCCATCCATGAAAGTGGACGGAGGATCCGGGAATCCCGGGTACTCGTCCCAACTCGAGTTGAACGAAGGATCCTCGTAAATCTCAACCATTCCCAGGTTGTAGACGATCATGGTCTCGACGCCGTTGACCATCTCTCCATTCGAAACGAGTCCGGTGACGACGAGCGTGTATTCGTTGTCATCCGGATAGTATGGGAACAAGGGATCGGTGAACTCGACATCCACGACGCGCGTGACGAGATGGATGATGTCACCTGGCGCGGAATACTCGAATCCGCCTTCCTCGTAACCAAACCCTTCGAAGTGGACGATGATTGTGTTTTCCTCGCCAACGGCCATCAGGGTCGAGCCCATCATGAGGATCAAGACGAAGAGAATGCTTCCATAGCAGATCCTCACTTGACACCCC
>CAYFNT010000073.1:0-1428 GCA_964344565.1 uncultured bacterium | reverse complement strand
CCCTTCTTGGGCATATCCTTCCGGATATTCTCCCACAGCTTGCGATACATGGGCATCTCATCGCCAGGGATGTTCTCGGCAACGGGGACGCGGGGGAGCTTGACGATTCCGCACTCGATAGCGTCCATGAGGGAGAAGTCGCTCATCGTCCAGGGGAAGAGTGTCCCCTCGCTGTAGCCTGAGCCACTCAGGAAGAATGGGGTGGCCGACAGGTCGATGACACGACTAAGGCCCAGCTTCTTATTCACTGCCTCAAGGCCGGAAATCCAAAGGCGAGCTGCTTCATTGTTTCTCTCAGCTTCCTTCCGTTCATCACCCTTCAGAGATTGGTCGTCTTCCTCAGGGGGCTTTTCACGATAGCAGTGATGGGCTTCATCGTTGATCGCGAGGATGTTCTTCATCCCCATCAGGTCAGGCATGACCCTCTGTAGCATCTGGCCGATGGTCTCGGTGGTCTTGACCTCGTCCCCGGTCCTGCCCTGGAGTAGCTGACGGTTGCCCTTTGAGAGGCCCATTCGTTCGCGGAGCTTGAAGGCGTGATAGTTTGTGATCACGATCTTCGCACGCCGGATATCGTCGAGCATGTCGTTGGGGACAAGCTCCCGGCTGGCATAGTAGCTATCTGGATCATTGGGCTGGAGGACTCTTAACCGGTCCTTGATGGTCAGGCCCGGGGTGCAAACCAGGAATCCCCTCGTGAACTGCTTGCTACTTGGACGACGCACGGAGTTGACCGTCTGCCAGGCAATAATCATGGCCATGACGGTGGTCTTTCCCGATCCCGTGGCCATTTTCAGCGCGAGGCGCTTTAGCTCGGGATTGGCGTCCTTGTTCGCTCGATCAAGGGTTTCGAGCAGGCGTTTTCCCGCAGCCGACTGGGGTGCGACCTCGGTGAGCCAGATAGCAGTTTCCACAGCCTCGATTTGGCAGAAGAAAGGCCGGATTCCGCTGAAGTCGTGATCCCGCCAGTGTCGAAGGAGCCGTGCTGTCTCGGGAGTGACCTGCCACTGGTTGGGATTCGGAAGGCCCCGCCAGGCGTCAACGCGACTTCGAACCTCATTGATCAGGGAGGTGGGGTCGTACTCCTGTTCCTTCGTCGAGAGGCCCTTCCCCTCGTCGAACACCAAGCTCTCCTGCTCGGACTCCTCCTGCTTGGAGCGCCGCTTCCGCTTCTTCGGCTTCGGGATGGGGGTGATAAACTCGGCCTTGCGGCGTGTCTCGACAATCTGCTGGGTCGGCTGGCCTTGTTCGTCGAGTTCCCAGTGTCGCCCCGGGTACTCGTAGGGAGAGTTCAGGATGGGGCGATCGAAGAAGGGATTCGAGGTCGGCTCGGATTGGCTCACAGATCCTCCAGGGGCCGGTTCAGCCCCGAATGTTCGATGCTGGGGTGCCGCTCAGGCACGGAGCACGAGCCTAACTTGTTATTGC
>CAYFNT010000072.1:0-1463 GCA_964344565.1 uncultured bacterium | reverse complement strand
ATCAACGCAAAGAAACACTGACAGCGATTCTCAAACAACAACTGCCCACCGAGTTAAGAGATGCATTAGACACCTTGTTTGAGCAAACCCCTCTAGCCGGTGAACAACAGCCGGGCCAGACATCTGCTTACCGGCTAACTCTGCTGAAGAAACTTTCCCAATCCACCAAGCCGGCAAAGATCAAAGAACGGGTTGCAGATTTTTTGCTCATCGAAGAACTGTATCAACAGTTTCAGCCGACATTACAATCATTGGATTTAAACCATGACGGAATCCGCTATTACGCCAATAGTGTGCTGAAATCGGAAGTTTTCCAAGTGGCCAGACGTCAGGACGAAGACCGCTATTTGCATGTCCTTGCTTTTATTGCACATCAGTATTACCGCCTGCAAGATAATCTGGTCGATGTGTTGTTGACCAGTGTGCAAAGTTTTCAAAACACAACGCAGCGCGAACACAAGGAACAGCGCTATGCCCAACGCACTGAGCGCAATCAGCTGATTAAGAAATTATTGAGCTATATCGATGATAATGTGCTGAGCGTACTCTCTAGCATTCAGCACATTATTCAAGACGATGCCATGAGCGATACGCAAAAAATTGCGAACATCCAAACGCTGTTACCTAACGATGAGGAATCTTTTGTCGCCATGCGTGGTGAACTAGATATCCAACTTAGCGATGATGATTATCACCAGATTTTAGAAACGCGCTCGGTGCGCTTGCAAAATCGGTGCAGTCCAATTCTTAAAGTACTCACTTTCCAGGGCGAACCGCCAGCACAACCCTTGCTCACTGCACTGGATCACTTCAAAGCCAAGGACGGCAACATAGATAAATCTGCACCGACGGCGTTCTTAACCGAGGAAGAGGTTGCTGCTGTGACGACCGATGGGAACTTTAAGGTGTCGTTGTATAAAGTGTTTTTGTTTTTGCATGTACAAAACGGGATTAAATCAGGAACGCTGAATTTACAGAATTCCTATAAATTCCGTCCCCTGGATGACTACCTCATAGCACCAGGCCGTTGGCAACGTGATAAAACGATTCTGCTAGAGCGAGCAGGGTTACAGGATTTTATCAATTCCAAGCGGATACTGGCTGAGTTGGACAATGCCTTATTTCAGCAATACCAACATACGAACAGCCATATCGCCAAGGGTGACAACGATCTGGTAAGTTTCGATGCCAAGGGACGCTTTCGGCTCAAAACACCAAAACAAAAAACCATGGGTGCAGAACCATTGCGAAATTTCTTTCCGGAACGCCAATATGTGTCACTGTTGGAAGTGCTGGCCACGGTCAACCGCCATAGTGGTTTTCTTGATGAGTTTCAGCACTGGCAACAACGCTACCATCGTAAACGGCCAACCAAACAGACCTTTTTTGCTGGAGTAATTGGCCTGGGTTGTGAGATCGGCATACCAAAGATGACGCGAATTTCCCAAGCAATCAACGCATCG
>CAYFNT010000071.1:0-1464 GCA_964344565.1 uncultured bacterium | reverse complement strand
TACTGATATGGAACGGCCGGTCAAGCCGTGACTTCTCCCCCGGGGCTTCCCCCGGGGGATTTTTTTGGGGAAGCGACAATGGCGACGGTTGATCAGACTGATATCCGCGGGTTGGCTACCGCATTTCATCGTTCGTCCGGGGCTGCCTCAGTCTAGTGTCGCGAGTTGGACCTTTGGCCGTATCGCATAGTAAAGTCGAGGGTTCCCCATCATCCGGTCGCTTCCCCATTAAGTTTGACCTAGGCCTCCTGGGCTTGAGTCTGTAGAGCGTGCCAGATGAAGCCGCAAAGCTCCCGAGCCACCGCCGTGGCGGCGACACAAGGATGTTTCTTGCCGGCGATCTTGTAGAACGTCCTCTTGAGGCGATGCTGGGCTTTGACCGCGATGCCGACGATCTGAGGGCTTTGGCCCTGGCGACGGCGCCGGATGTGGAGCGTCGCCTTGACTTCGTGCCGGTAGTGCCAGGCGGCCTCGATCAGGACTCTGCGGATCTCCCCGCTACCGGCCTTGGTGATCGACCCTCGACGCTGCACTTCCCCGCTGGAACGCTCTGAAGGTATCAGCCCCGCGAAGGCCATCAGGCCGGTCGGGCGGGCGAAGCGCCGGATATCTCCGATCTCCGTCAGGAGGGTCATGGCCGTCAGCACCTGGATCCCCCGGAAGCAACAGAGCGCTTCGACGCCGCCGCGCCAAGGCGGTCTTTGGGCGTAACGGTCGATCTCCGCTTCCAGGGCACTCCTCTGGGCCTCCAGATACTCGAGATGCTCGAGGTGAGAGCCCAGGACCGTATGCAGAGGCCCGGTCAGCTCCCTCTGGAGCTGGCGGAGCCAGGCCCAGTGCTTCTGGGTCCAGTAGCTCTTCCCTTCGGTGAAGCGGTGGCCATGAGTCGCCAGAACTCGAACGATCCGGTGCTTGAGGCGAACGCCATGGCGCTGGACCGCCAGTCGGGACCGAACCAGCTGGCGAAGGGCCTCCTGTTCCTCGCTCGGCACGGCCACCGGCACCAGGTGGCCGCTGCGGTAGTGGCGGACCAGGTTGACCGCATCGAGACGATCGGTCTTGCGCCGGTCGCCGGGTCTGCGGGGGATCAGGCTCGGGGCGATCACCTCGCAGTGGAAACCGTCGTGCTGAAGGATCCGGTGCAGCACATAACCCGCTCCCGAGGCCTCGTAACAGCTTCGAACCGCTGTGCCCTGTTGGCTCAAGCGACGGAAGAGCTTGCGGACGGGGTTAAGATCTCCAGGCAAGCGAACGATCTCCGGATCGGGATCCGCTCCGTGGAGAATGGCAGCGGTGATGGAATCCTGATGGACATCCAGTCCCACCCAGACGACTTCTGTGCTAGAATCCTTCATGGTCGGCCTCCTTGTAAGTGAGACTTAGAGCTTAGACTCTAATGCGGCTCTGGGCACCACGGTGCACAACCCGCGGTAACCGGGAGGCCGGCCGTTCCATATTGTCTAG
>CAYFNT010000070.1:0-1560 GCA_964344565.1 uncultured bacterium | reverse complement strand
GACTACACAACAGTTACGGATTGGGCAACCGAAGGATGGGACTCCCTCAGGTTAGCAGAGTTTGCCGAGTACGTAATTCATAACAATGCGGATTCGTTTCCTGACTATGCCAACAAAGTCACACAGTACTTCGCTGAAGATCTTGACTCCACACATGGTGGGATACGAATCGGGACGTACGAGGAATACAACATCTTGCTTGACAACACGACCAACTGGGGTCAGGCGACGATTCCAAATCTATCCTTGGGAATTCAAAAGGCGTTTCAGGACTCAATGCAATCCCCAGAGGCTGTCGCGAACAATGTCTTCCTCCATGAATGGCAACACATAGTTCATAATGCATGGTCGTATCCCGATTCACTATTTGACAAGGACTATGGAAGGGAAGTCAACACCTTCAACTCAAACGAATTGTTCTCTGAAACAGCAAGGTATCTGTTTGGAGATGGAGAAAACACTCACACCTCCTCATTCACATACAACCGTAGCTTACACACTTTCGATCATACTAACAAATGCCTGATTAGTGACTACATTGAATCTCAACATGTTCACTACCATGACCTCTATCTATTCGCGAGCTATCTCCATGACAAGCTTGGCGCAAGTACAGCCTCGGATTGGACTGATGATGTCCTTTACGATTGGGTTCATCAGTACCGTGAGTCTGGGGACTCTATCTACATTGAACATGACCTTGCAGGATTGGGGACGGTCCTTGCCGATAGCTTCGCGACTTCCACATTGTTTAACTCTTCCGATGAGGATGGTCGAGTGGAAGAATTGTTCTTGGGCTACTCTCTCGCACGCTACATGAACCTTCAAGACCAGACTGGAACCAGCCGACTCTACACATACATGGATGATGAGAGTCCAACCTCAATTGCAGACCTGTTTTCGGATATAGGGAGCCACTGCTGTGATAATGCAGCATCCTTCCCCCTCGGTTTGTTTGCGGAAGACGATCCAGATTCACTCTCTGGCATTATAGATGTGTTGGACTATGGTTATGCAGAGAGCTGTACAACTTGCACCTGGGATGGTTGGGACCACGAAGATGATAAGTGGTCAGTGAGGAGGCTGTTGGGGGTTTCGAGATACGCTTCGGAATATCTGGAATTCTTCCCAGAAAGCGGGCAGTCCGGCGATAAGGACCTGTTCGTCGAATTTAAGACTCCCTATTGGTACTACTGCCCCGAAGGTGCAGGTGATGACTACTGGGAAGTTCCATTCCAACATGATTTCACCCTGCACGTCACAGCACTTGGATTCCCGGATGTCCCGTCTTCAGCAATTCCGAATCCCCCGTCAGATCCGCTCTCAGAACTGTACTCCCTGGGCTCCAGCGATTATGACATTGATGTCATTGAAAGTTGGGAGTTCTCCGATCCTGGTCCGGGAGAGTACTTTGTTTTGGGAGTTGAGGACTTTGGCTCCACGTATGAAGCGGTCACGCTAGCACTGACGATTCTTCCTGACGAGCCAACAGTAAAGCATACCGACACGAACCCTCTTCCTATTCTGCCTTTGGAATACTCATACTACATACACTCGGAC
>CAYFNT010000069.1:0-1605 GCA_964344565.1 uncultured bacterium | reverse complement strand
TTCGGCGGAAACTTCGCCCTCTTCCCCACCACCACGGCGGACATCTTCGGCGCGAAGTTCATCGGCCGGAACTACGGCTGGGTCTTCCTTGCCTACGGCGTGGGCGGAATCTTCGGCCCGATCATGGGCGGTAGGCTCGGAGATCTGAACAACTTCCCCCTGGCCTTCACCATCGCGGGCGTGGCCTGCCTGGTGGCGGCTGTCATCGCCATCATGCTGCGCCCACCCAAGGCGGCCTAGCGAAGCACGCATTCCTGAAGAGGTGCGGGGGAGCGGACGCTCCCCCGTTTCTCATGTCTTACTGCCCGACCTAGCGATCTCCGTACATCAGCTTGATCTCCGAGAAGGTGGTTTCACCGGTCGGCGTCGTGCCTTGAAGCGTGGCGTAAATGTCCATGAGGTACTCGCCATACTCGAGTCCTTCGGAGTTGTATGAGGGGACATCTTGATACAAGTCGTCATCGATACTCCAAAACCATGCTGATGAAAATGGATGGTCGACGGTCCCATCCCACCAGATTGGGAAGTAGTCATCCAAGGGAACATCGTCATCGGGCACGATGTTTACAAACACCCCATAACATTTGTTGAAGGTGCCCATGCCCGCGATAAGTTCCGCCTGGCAATGGAGGTCGACCTCCTCCCAGCAATCAGTACATGTGGTTTCATAAAAAACAGACTCTCCACAGATGACCTCATACTCTACGTCCTCGAAGTCTCGCCGTATCAACAGAATGCGAAAAGGCCGACCCGATTCTTCTTCGTGATAGAAACTGATCTTCGTGAAATCGATCCAATCCCATCCCTGGTCATCGACTGGAAAAACAAAAACGCCTGCAGCGCCATTCGTGAGGGGGTACAAAAAGTCTGAACCAGCGGCTATGCCGTCATGATAGATGAACTCTAGATCAACGTTTCGCTCCTCCTCGGCGGTCGTCGTATGTGTGGATCCAGCCAAGATGAGCAAGGCAATGCCGATCGCGCATCTTAACGTTCCTTGACGGAAAGAATGATCTACCATGGCTCTCCCTAGCGATCTCCGTACATCAGCTTGATCTCCGAGAAGGTGGTTTCGCCGGTCGGCGTCGTGCCTTGAAGGGTGGCGTAGATTTCGATGAGGTATTCGCCCCAACCCTCTTCTGAGTTATACCATGGCACATCCTGATACCAGTCGTCGTCTATATTCCAAAATATTGCGGAAGAATACGGGTGGTCAACTGTAGGGTCCGACCAAAGGGAGAAGGTGCAATCCCATGGGATATCATAGTCGCGCACGATGTTAACGAAAATCCCGAAGCATCTGTTGAAGCTCCCCATGAAGAGTTCTGCTTGGCAATAGATATCGACTTCCTCCCAGCAATCAGTACATGTGGTTTCATAATAAACAGAATCCCCACATACAACCTCATACTCTTCGTCCTCGAAATCTCGACGTATCAATAGTATGCGAAAGGGACGACCCGTTTCTTCTTTGTGATAGAAACGAACCTTTCTAAAATCGATCCACTCCCATCCATCATTTTCGATTGGAAAGCAAAAAACACCAACTGCACTGCTATCGAGATACGGATACAAGAAAATATCCCAGGCTGGCGTTCCATCATG
>CAYFNT010000068.1:0-1730 GCA_964344565.1 uncultured bacterium | reverse complement strand
AGAGCTTAGATATCCTCATTATATCCCATGGATATATCCTGTCAAGAGAAAGGCCTAGACTAGCTCTTTGGGCTTGGCATTGTGGCTCGTGTTCAACCTTCCGTCCCCGCGACACTCGATCAGCTCGTGGCGCCCAATCTCTCGGCGGGATATGATTAGATTTGCCAATCCGACTTGAGGTTGCCTTCTATGACAAGTGTAGATCGCGGTGCAGGGGGGCAGATTCCTTACCGCATACCAAGCCGATGGACGTATCTACAAGGCCTCGATAGGAAGGCCTTTGTTGCCCACGACCCGAGTAAAGGTGGAGTCCACTTACTTTCAAAACCGGCAGCAGAGCAGGTTCAGCTTCTACTAAGTAGGGCAGTGCCGACGAATGGCAGAGTTATAGAAGCCCTTTGTCGGAAAGGAAAATTCCTAGAGCCATGCGAAGAAAACTCGCCCGAACGCAAGGGCAAAACGAAGTACAACTCCCTTAGCGTTTGGTTCTCGCTTACACAGGGCTGTAACTTAGGCTGCCATCACTGCTACATTCCAAGCCTTCAGAAGCTTCGGTCACCAAACACAACCCAAGTTGTACCACCTATCGAGGCCGTGTCGCGCCTAAGGGCGCTTGCAATCGCGGCGAAAGAGGCAGGATACAATCGCCTTGCTGTCCGCCTGACTGGTGGAGAACCCTTGCTTGCCGCGGATTCTATTCGGGGCCTACTAAAGCAAAAGCACATCATTGAAGATGAATTCGATCTAAGAGTGTCGTTTTGGCTGCTAACTAATGCGACGCTAGTAACTCCTGAAGTCGCTGAAATCCTTACAGAAGCTCATTGCGGAGCATCTGTGTCAATAGACGGCGACGAAGAAGAACACAACAAGATCCGGTATTTCAGGGATGGGAATGCAGTTAGGGGCTCTTGGAAGGGCGTGTAACTTTTCTTCTGTAAATTCGGGTGAGGCGGCCTGATCGGAGGCCACCTCCGCCATTGAAACGGCGGGCCATGTCCGCTCTTCTTGTTGGTGAACCAAACCATCAACTTGAAGGAGCCTACGACATGACCCACCGCAAGGATGATAATGCCATCGACAATGTTCTGGAAGTCCTGATCGCAAGTGGACTGGACGGCATGGCCGACGCCGTCGCCACGCTTATGAACGAGGCCATGAAGATCGAACGCTCGCGCTTCCTCGGCGCCGGGCCCCACGAGCGCAGCGACGAACGCCTCGGCTACGCCAACGGCTTCAAGGACAAGCGGGTGAGCAGTCGCGTCGGCGAGGTGCATCTGCGCGTGCCCCAGGTTCGCGACCTGCCTGCCTGGATGGACGGCTTCTACCCGCAGTCGCTCGAGCGCGGTCAGCGCAGCGAGCGGGCCCTCAAGCTGGCCTTGGCCGAGATGTACGTCCGCGGGGTCTCCACACGTCGCGTGAAGGCAATCACGGAGCAGCTCTGCGGTCTGTCGGTCTCCAGCAGCGAGGTGAGCCGCGCTGCCCAGCTCCTGGACGCGGATCTGGAGGCCTGGCGGACACGCCCCCTGGGTGAGGTGCCCTACCTGGTGCTGGACGCCCGCTACAACCGGGTGCGTTTGGACGGCCACATGCTCGACTGCGCCGTGCTGATCGCCGTGGGCGTGCGGGACGATGGCCGCCGCTCGGTACTGGGCGTCAGCGTATCGTTGTCGGAGGCCGAGGTGCACTGGCGCGAGTTTCTCGGCTCGCTGCAGAAGCGGGGCATGCACGGT
>CAYFNT010000067.1:0-1776 GCA_964344565.1 uncultured bacterium | reverse complement strand
CCGACATTCCGCACCCTTGATGTAAAAATTTGATATATTTCCCCGGTTACGTTAACTGCTTACCAAGCTGGGAGGAACATCAATGACTACGGGATATCAGAGCAAAATTTTGGATCATTTGGGATTGGTTGCCGGAATGTATGATGAACTTGGTATCGGGGACGTCATTGATCGAGCGATAAAGCAAGATCATTCACAACGTCATGTGTCGATTGGGCAAGCTGTAAAAGCTATGGTTTTGAATGGATTAGGCTTTGTTAATCAGCGTCTCTACCTTGTACCATCATTTTTCCAGAGCAAACCAACTGACCGCCTGATTGGCGAAGGAGTTCATGCTGAACATTTAAATGATGATACCCTTGGTCGTGCTTTGGATAGCCTTTTTGAACACGATGTGACTACGTTGTATAGCATGGTCAGTCACGAGGCCGTTCACCGGTTGGGTTTAGATAAAACTCGCTTTGGTCATGTAGACATCACCAGCTTTCATCTGGATGGGAAATATAACAGCGAGCAATCACCCGAAGAAGGAATTGTCCATATTACCCAAGGGTATAGTCGGGATCATCGCCCTGACTTGAATCAGGTAGGATTGGAGTTGATTGTGGAACATAAGGCTAATTTGCCAATATTGATGAAGCCACTTGGAGGGAATGCAAGCGACAAATCAGAATTTAACCACCTTATCAATGCCCATGTTGATCAGATGCAAAAAATTGATTACTTGGTTGCAGATAGTGCCCTCTACACAGAAAAAAATTTACAGGATCTTGGCAATAACAAATGGATAACTCGTGTCCCAGAGGTACTCAAAGAGGCCAAGAATGTCATACAAGATGCTTCTCCTGAAGCCATGATTGTTCATGATGAGAATTATCATTACCAAAATTTTTGCTCTGTTTATGGTGGTGTTCAACAACGTTGGATTTTGATTGAGTCTGAGCTTGCCAGGAAAAGATCACTAAAAACGGTCAACCGCAGAACAGCCAAAGGTAGCGAGCAAGAAAGAAAAGCCTTTGCTTCCTTATGCCGACAATCGTTTGCTTGTATTCCTGATGCCCGACAAGCCCTGGTTGATTTTAAAAAACAATTAGAATTCACCATGATCGAGCAGGTTGAGATCATATCAGTTCCACGCTACATGAAAACTGGGAGGCCCAAAAAGGAACAACAGCCAGACCATTGGGAATACCAAATCACCGGCGCTCCGGCCACGTCTATTGAGAAACGCAACGTTATACTCACAAGCAAAAGTCGTTTCATCCTGGCAACCAATGAATTGGACGAAAGTCTTCTGCCAAGCATCACCGTTCTGGAAGTCTATAAAGGGCAGAATAGTACAGTGGAGCGGGGATTCCGGTTTCTCAAGGACCCACTTTTCCTGGCGTCATCACTCTTTCTGAAATCACCTCAGAGAATCATGGCATTGTTGATGGTGATGACCATTTGTTTGTTGGTTTATGCAGCTCTTGAACACAGAATTCGGCAAGCTCTCACAGAAAAAAATCAGACCGTACCAGATCAAAAGGGAAATCCTATACAAAACCCCACTGGACGATGGATCTTTCAGCTATTTGTTGGTATCCACCTTTTGATTATCAATGAGGTGCAAAAAATTGTTCTCAACGTGGAAAATCAACACCGTACTGTTTTGACAGTGCTAGGAAAACCTTATGAAGCCTTTTATTACTGAAATTCAGCCAAAGGGGTGCGGAATGTCGGTTTCATCCTGGCAACCAATGAATTGGACGAAAGTCTTCTGCCAAGCATCACCGT
>CAYFNT010000066.1:0-1781 GCA_964344565.1 uncultured bacterium | reverse complement strand
CGGCAATCTTCCTTGAACATCGCCTCGGGCATAAGGAGTTCGGCCGCGAAATTATTCGCTTCCTGCTCTTGTGTCCCCGTATTGTACCAGGCCAGCATGTCCTCTGGGGTGCATTGGATCATCCTGTTCTCTTTGTGAAGGATGAAGTGTCCTAATTCATGAGCAGCAGCGAATCTGCGTTGACCTTCGTTTGATATGCCTGAATCCACACGAATAATCCCGTTGTCTCCGTCGCGAACCAGTCTGCCGGATGCCCCTTTCAGTGGGGCATACTCAACCATTGCACCTTTCCAAAAAGCTAAGACCTCCACCTTTATTGAATCTGGGCGAATGACGCCAAGCTCCGCCAAGAGTCTGCGTGCCTCGATTCTTGGGGCAGCAGGAGTGTGCTTCATCGGTTCTCGTCTTTCAGTATGCTGATCAACTCAAAGAGCTTCTGCTTATCATCTTCCAGGCTAATGAGATCTTCTGGTTCGAAAGCTTCCAGCTTCCTGTGAAAAACCATCACCAGTTGCTCGTTTTCTTCTCCGGCTAAACTCTTTGCAATGCGCTCACGAATGACCCCTAAGTTCTCGGTCGTTCTTCCCTTCACGGCCTGAATGGCGTCCAATACGCGTTGGTATTCTCTTTCAGCTATTGCTAGTTTTTGCTGGCCCAAGAGCTGTTTGACCAGTTTCAAATCCTCCTCAACTAAGCGATCTGGGTCCATCCCGAGCTCAGTGAGCTCTTCCCTCATTACGGCTTCGTTCTCGGTGCTGGCCTCTTCAAAGGCCTCAAAGAGTCGGTCCGTCAAGGAAGAGTCCGCATCGGTCCGGTGATTTCTAGGCATTGCGGTCCCTCCTATTCAATCGGTTCCAGCACTTGACGTGCCCTTGTCAGTCGTCTCTTCATGTTGCGCACGACTTGATACACTCTTTCGATGTCCATCTCTGCTTGCTCGGCAATCTCAGTAAGCGTCAGGCCTCCCTCAAGCCCAATGAAAACCACTTGCTCTTCCTCCCCCTTGAGATGCTCCCAGCACCAATCTCTTAGTCTTCTCGCAGCTTCGATTTCTTCGACCCGTTCGAGATCCTCCAATGGGGTCCGAGATGGACTGGCGGTAGCAGAAACCTCGGGGTGCTTCTCGACGAAACCGGGACGATGAACCTGCTTATGATCGGCCGACTTAACTAGATTCGAGGCCAGGCTCCTGACAATCCCGACCAAGGCCTTCAAGACATCTGGCTCTTTGTCTGGATCCCAATGTCGATCGCTTTCTGGATCGAGAAGCAGGGTGATCGCTTGCTGGGCCAGCTCATGCGACTCAAACCCCTTGGGAAGAGTTCCGTCTGGTGTGGACCAGTACTTCTTCCCCACAATGCTTTCCGCCCTTTTTTCTAGCTCTAGCAGTATGCTGCGCCACTCGCCATCCGATATGGCCTGAAGGCGCTCAAACGCCCTAAAATCAGCATCTTCCAATATCACACCTCCGCATCATCTCGGTGATCGGCAGATCCACCCCGGGGGCCTCCACTTTTATCTGCTCTTCAGCCTCGAAAATTCGCCCACTTCATGCCCAATTTTCCCGCTCCGAGAGCAGATACGTATAGAGGGGATGATGAGATCCCTTTTCCCAGCCACCCCAGCATGAAGGGAGGTGAAGCATGAGCACATCCACAACTATCGGGTCGCGACATCGCACAGGCGAGACGTGTCCCGTCTCTGGTGTCTACAGGTTCGATGGCTACCTGGACGGCACCAGTAACCCATCTCCTTCAGCAGATGAGAGAGAGATCCCTCTG
>CAYFNT010000065.1:0-1848 GCA_964344565.1 uncultured bacterium | reverse complement strand
CGCGCAGCCAGTCCTTCAGGGTGCCCAGCGGCAGCAAGGCCGCCTCGGCGAAGGCTGGCAGCTCGAGCTCGCGGTGGGCGGCGCACAGGTCCAGGACGAAGACACGGAACCCGTCGCTGTAGCGGCGACGCTGCTGGCCTCCGTGGACGCAACCGGGGTGATCCATCACGTAGCGGGCCACCTCACGGGTGACCGTCTCCGTGTGGCCTGCTGGCGGCGCGGCTGGGAGCTTGGCCGGCCTCCCGGGTGAGCGCACCAGATCGGGCAAGGCTCGGAGGAGGTCGGCCTTGACCTCGTAGGCGCGCGATGGGCTGCACCCCACGGCTCGGATGGCGGCCGAGGCCGTGGGGTGCGGAAGATCGTGCGCGTCGAGCAGATGGAACGAGGCGAGGACGAGCCCGGCCGCGAGGCTGGGCGAGACGTCAGGGCCTCTCGGAGATAGGCGAGGCATGGTCCTGCGGGGTGTTCGGTGGTTTTTGGTCGAACACCCGATATCTCGCCCCCAGGGCCACCTCCTCGTCAGAAGATCCGCTGGCCCATCAGCCACACCTCGGCCTTGCCGCCGGTGGACGAGACCCGGAACAGGTCCAGCTCACGATCCCGCAGGTCGAGCAGGTCGGTGTGCAGGTCGGCGCCAGCGCCAGCCTCGATGCGCGCCAGGACCTCCTCGACCCGACCGTAGTAGCGGTCGGCGGGGACCAGCAGCCCACCCAGGGCGTGGTGCGTGCGGCGGTGGTTGTACCAGTGCAGGTGAGAAGACAGCCGGCGCTTCATCTCGGCCAGGTCGTAGAAGCGGTGGGCGTCGAACAGCTCCTTCTGGATGTTGGCATTGAACACTTCGACCTTACCATTCCATTCTTTGTGCTCGGCGGGGATCTGCTCGATGTCCAGCTCCGTCAGCAGCGCCGTGAAGCGGCTGATCCCTCGCCAGGACCAGAAGGCCGCGCCCTTGTCGTGGATGACCATCTCCGGCTTGCCGTGGCGCTGTACCGCCTCCATGAAGGTCTCGATCACCATGTCCGCCCGCTCGGCGTCGTCCACGCCGTGGCCCACCACGTACCGCGAGTGGTCGTCGAGGAGGATCAGGGTGAAGGTCGAGGTCCGGTTGACGTACCGCTGCAGGAAATCGAGCGCCCAGCGGTGGTTCGGCCTCACCGCCTCGAAGCGCTCGTCGTGGGGGCGGCTGCGGCGCTTCGGGGGGCGGTAGCCGGCCTCCTCCATCACCTGGCGCACCGTGCTGGTCGCGACCTTGATCCCCTGGCGACGCAGCTGGTTCTTGATCTGGCTCGGGCCCAGCCCTGGGTGCCGGTGCCACTCGTTCAGGATCTCGCGGTCACGCTGCGCCTCGATGCTCGCCGGATCCGGGCCCGATGTCGGTGACGGCCCCTTGCCCTCGGCCGCCAGGCGCGCCTTGCGCTGCCAGTCCCGGATCGACCACCGGCTCACGCCGTACTTCTCATGCGTCGCCACGGGGCCGTGCTCGGCCGCGTACTCCAGGATCACGGCGCGCTGGGAGGGCGTGTACTTCTTCGCGACCCGGCGCTCGGGCTGGGCCTCGGGCTCAGGCTCGGGCTCGGGGAGCGGCACGAACGACGCCTCGGGAGCGCCCTCGGCCGCCCGCTGTCGCCACTTGTAGGTCCAGCAGGTCAGCGTGCCCTGCGGGATCCCCAGCTCTCGGCTCGCCTCCGCGGGTCCCACCTCCGTCGCCTTCGCGATCGCCTTCGCCCTCTGCTCGGGCGTGTAGCTCTGCAGCTGCCTCTTCTTCGCCATCACGGACCTCCGCCGCGACGGCTTCAGCCCGGGCGGGAGTGTCCGGGGTTTCTACGCCGCTCGCGGATGGCCAGTGTG
>CAYFNT010000064.1:354-1949 GCA_964344565.1 uncultured bacterium | reverse complement strand
ATAATCATTTAAATACTCAATTATCAGGACATCACCCATTTCATATAACCCACAAAGATAACTGAGGCGTTGGAGGTCTTTGATGTCCTCTGGGATATAGAGGACCTTTGCCAATCCGCTTAAAGATTGTCCGAATACCGTCAGCCAAGGCATAATATCGGAAATCAGGTATACCGAACAACCGTTTAGCTGCTTTGATTGCATGCATGGCCAGGATATTGAGTTTTGCGGTGGTTCCCAGCCAAACAGCGGCAAAGTAAGATGCAGCCAGAACGAGCACAGCCATGTTCCTCAATCGATCATAGGTTAACACCCGGATATCTTCAATATCATAGCTCTGTTTAATAAAGCGAATTGTATCTTCCACCCGCCACCTGGTTATATACGCCTCTGCAGCCCACCACAGGACCTTCCTGTTGCGGCGCATGGGTTCTGTGGTCAGGAGCATTAGCGGATCCTTACCAAATCCTTTAACAACTACCAGCCAGAGATTTCTTTCGGGACACTCAGGCAACCGTACCGGTAAATAGCCAAACTCAATCAAATACGTCTTTTCTTCACCCTTTTTCTCTTTGATCACGGTGGTGCTGTATAGGGTCTTGCAAGACAGAGCCAGATTCAATCCACTTTGAAGCTTTCCTCTGTACAATAAATTCCGATCACCACGCTGACGGACAATGTAATGACAGCTGCTATCTTTCGTCCAAGGTTTAAGAAATTCTCGACGATCACCGCCCCGGTCAAACACCAGAATCCCCTGGTACTTGGTGGCTTGTCGAACACGCTCTACCAAACAGAGAATCTGTTCATTCTCACTGATAAAATCAGGCGCATCCTGGGACCAGAGTTCCTGAGCCAATGGGGTAATCTCATTAGAACCAACTTCGCAGCCAACTACATCACACATCCAATATCCTTTACCGATTTTCTTGTCACTGGCATCACGGACAGTGGCAAGATATTGCATCTTTTCGGCATATTTCTTCTGTAAATCAGTCGGGTCAACAATGAGCAATGTCTTTGCTGTAATACGCTTTGCCCCAAGTTGAAGAATCTCTTTTTCAATATGATCTTTCAGAGTTTTATCAGCCAGATTTCGGCTCAGTCGTTTATGGGTTGCGTGCAAAGCAATATCCTCTTCCAAAGACCTGCCAATCTCTGTCAACCGAACAGAACCACATGCTGAAAGACCGAATATCACCTCTTCAACAAATCGTGAGGATACTTTTCCCAGGTGCGTACAGAGTTCACCCGAAAAATTGTGGATTTGCTGTCGCAATTTATTACCGACTTGATGTAACATCTGCTTGGACCTTTTTGTTTGGCTGAATAATTATGGCGTGGTGGCCAATAATTATTTACCACAAAGAGGTCCACTGCTCGGTAAAAAGTTCACCCATTTTATCACGTTTTCACTTCTGTGATAACTCAACTGCCTGATTTACTAACAAAACTCAGCTCTTGTTCACTTGAATTGGGTGATGTCCTTTTTAGGTTAAGATTGCATTATTCAAATTTTTTTTTATATATTAAAATGTTATCAGGCAGAATAATATTCTCCGTCACGGATTCAGGTATAAGAAGAAATGGAGCAT
>CAYFNT010000064.1:0-344 GCA_964344565.1 uncultured bacterium | reverse complement strand
TTTCCCTTGACACCTCCAACGATAATGGCATATGAATAAAATGCTGTAGAGGTGAAATTGAGCTGTTTTTCTTCAACTGTCTACATTCTACGGAGGCAAAAATGACAAGTAAAGAGTTGAAAAAATTTCTTGCCGGACTGAGCGTTGCCAGTCTGCTCAGCGTTGGCGGAGTTGGACTGCACAACGCCCAGGCCGGTCCAAGCGGATGAGGTGACAAACCCGGCGCAGGTGGCGCCGATCAGAAAAAGGAAGCTGCGAGCAGCGGCTGAGGCGGTAAAACCGGTGCAGGTGGCACCGATCAACCGACCACAGGCGAAGGACAGCAGCCCTCTGAAGAAGAACCC
>CAYFNT010000063.1:0-1987 GCA_964344565.1 uncultured bacterium | reverse complement strand
CGGAATGACTCAGGCTCATGCGCCCGGTCTCGCTGAATGATCGCAAACTGCGGCGGTTGCCGGGATAGCTTAGAAGCTCGTTCCCAAAGCTGCTCGTCTAGGCGCATGAATTCTCTCGAGGAGAGCTCCTGAGTAGGTTCATCTGGCATCACCATGGGCCCTGTCGTCGATCCGCGAGTTTCAGATTCGCCAAACATCTTCGAATAGGCGGTGGACTGGGCTTCAGAAACCGCCGTTGAAGCAACGTCGGGGAAGAGCTGGTTCCCATCTCCAGGCAAGACGGAGGTCTCTCCGGTGGCGCTAGTTGCACCCTCGCCGCGACCGCGAGAAGTGCTCGAACTCTCGTGCTCCACAGTGACGTTTTCAACGTGGCTAAGCTGAATCGTGCGCCAGATCTCTTGCTTAACCCTGTAGTTGTCCAGGTAGGGGCCATAGAGGTGCTTACCTAAGACATCGAGATCGTCGGGAGGGAGGCCACCGAAAACGACCTTGAGCGTGGCATTGCTCATCACGGCGTGGAAGATGCGCCACTCTTGGCCCGCAACGGTCACAAGCTGCCGCAGATTCTGGTGGGCGATAAGCAGCCGGAGGTTGAAGTTCCGCCCGAAATTCAAAGCCTCGTAGATGTCTGGCGTGAGGAATTCCTGAAATTCGTCGATGGCAAAGTAGCAGGGGACAGGGGCCTCCGCCTGGCCCTTTGCGGCGCGGCAAATCTCGTGAACGATTTGCATTCCCAGCAGCCGCTGGTCGTCAGGCATCATGATGTTTCCAACGGACAGATTGGCTAAGAATACTTTCCGTTGGCTGAAGACTTCGTTGAAGTCAATGGCGTTCGACCTTCCCGAGAGCATGTAGCGGATGCGCTTGTTGAGCACATACTGACTGATCCGGCGTTCTGTAGAGCCGATGACTCGTTCATACTCTTGGGTTGCGCGAGCGCCCCGCCCCTTGGTGTCGTCTAGGAAGCGCTGCCAATGGTCAGCTACTTCTTGGTAATCACCCTTGAGTGCCTCGGAGATGCCCAGCCGCAACCGCTGGCCAGCGCCAGGGGCCAGAATCCGGCCAGCATCGGCCATGGCCAGCTCGGCCGAAATCATTCCCAGGAGAAGCCTGAAAGCCCAGACGCGAAGCATGATCCCTGTTGCCTGTGCGACTGCCTCGTTGGATGTGGTTGCTTGCAGGTGCTCAACGCCATAGGCGGCCTGAACCGTCGCGTCCGCGCCCTGGAGCAGGGGATTAAATCCAGCGGCATACGACAGGGAATCTACATCGTGGGGGTCGAGGGTAACTAGGCGCTCGGGACATCTCGCATAGCAGTGATCTTTCAAAGTGTGATACAGACCGCCAGGCGCTCCGAGGGGGTCGAGGACAACCACCGCAGAATCAGCCCTGTCAATCAGCTGCTTGAGCAAGAGGCACATTGCCCGGGTTTTCCCCATCCCGGTTGGGCCGATGAAGTGAGCGTGGCGCTTGAGATCCTCAGTAGATATCCATAGGGGTTGCCCGTCTTCTCGGGTCCCGAGCTCGAGGTCGCCGGCAATCTCGTGGGCGAGGGCCCTCCGAAGCCTCTTACGGGTGCTCACACGTCCTCCTGAAAGACATCCTTAAGGACTCGTTCTTTGGCCTGCCGCAGGATCCTTAGCGACCACGTGTAGCGCTCCTCAATGCGTCTCTTCTTCCCGAGGTCGTCGCCGGCCTGGGCGATCTCGTGCTCCCTTTCTGATTCCATCTGAGTTTCCATGTCGAAGAATGCGTCGTTCACTTGCCGGACCTCGCCCAAGGCCTCCTTAACCACACCGATCCGGTCTTCGGGTACGGCTTGCTCCGCTTTTGATTCTTCCTGCTCGCGGAGAAAGGCCTTTGCCTCACCGACAGCGACCAAGTCTTTTTGGTGGAATTCCCAGAGGAATTCTCCAAGCACTTCGGGTTTGTCGTACTTCCACCCAAAGGCAATATTGTGAGGCTCTTTCAGATACTTGAAGTAGTA
>CAYFNT010000062.1:0-2001 GCA_964344565.1 uncultured bacterium | reverse complement strand
CAAGACGAAGGATTGGGAGGAGCCTACTTTGATTTCGTCGCGCTGATCGTTTGTGTTCATGGTGTTGTGGAGCAGGGGGGCTGGGGAGCATGGGGGCATGGGAGCAGGGGTGAAACATTCTCCCTGGCTGCTCTGCCCCCCTGCGCCCTTACACCCTAGCTCCCTTGCACGGTTGATTTCCTAAAGAAAGATTCTGGTAGATTCAAATCCGTGCATTGAAACCCCGGTCGCATCGGGCGGTTACCGGTGGGAAGGAGCGTCTGTTTGTCGAAGCCGAAGCGGAATAGGGGTGTAAATGAGGGCCGCGCTGCACTACGTTCCACCACGGGGGACACTTCCATGATCTCCTGCACCGCCTGGCCGTAACGGGGATGGCGCTCGATATAGACCACGGTAGTCACCGCTTCAGCAAAGCTCTGGGCGATTTGCACATCGGACATGCGTTGGGCGTCAGGATGGGATTGCACTACCTGCAGGAAACGCGGCCAAACGTGTTCGGCGCTGGTAGCGTGAATTGTAAAAGCTGAGTGCCCGTGGCCGGTGGCTGCGGCGCGGGCCAGTTCCCAGGCTTCCGGGCCGCGCGCTTCGCCGATCACCACCCCATGCGGGCGAGAACGCAGGGCTGCCCGGATCAAGTCATACATCGTCACCGGTGGTGGCCCTCCCGCCGATTCAGGTCTTGTTACTGTATAGATGATATTGCCGGTATCGCTCTTCTTGTTTCCATCCCAGCCGTTGAGCACAATCTCGTTGCTGTCCTCGACGATGAACAGGCGAATGTCGCCGCGGGGATAGAAGTCCAGCATCTCCTGGAGAATACGCTGGGCGACGAAGGTCTTCCCTGAACCGGTGGCCCCAGCAATGACCATCGTGCCACCCTGAACCATCACAGCCAGCAGGTAGTTAGCCGCTTCAGGTATCAGGACACCATCGCCGCGCGGGAATTCGAGCGGGGCAAAGGGTGGGCGTTCTACCGGGGGTAAACGTTTCTGGCAGAGCATGGCTAAATTGCTGCCATCGTTTTTCGTGCGGTAGCTGCTGACCCGGATGGTGATGGTGTCGCCGTAGGGGGAAGCTGGGGCCATGATGTAGTTGATGCGCAAGCCCTTGCGCAGAACACCTTCTCCTGTCGGCACCATCACCTGTAACATGGCGTCGGCGATTGGGTGGTCAGGGGTAGGGGCACGCTGGCCGCCGCGATCCATCAGCACTCGTAGGGCATCGCCGATACCGTCCGAGGCTGGGCCGAAGTGATCCCAGCCCGCGCCGGTAGTGTAGATGTAGATATGCCCCAGGTTGATGGCGATATCTTCGATATCTGGCCGGGCAATCAGGGCTAGCAAGGGGCCGAGTCCGGAAAGCTCCCCGATCAGGCGGGTGAGGAACTCGTCGGGTAGACGATAACCGGTGTTGATGGCTTTCTCTTGCACGTCTTCGAATACCTGGCGAGCCAGCGCTTCCACATCTGTGGGGGAGAGCGAATGCTGGCTGGCTTCTTCTGCTTTGCGAGCCTGCCCTTCTTTATAGAGAATATGCCACCAACGCTCGTCTTCCGAATCGTTGTGTTTGTCTACGGACGGCTTCATATCTTCGCCGGTAATGTCAAAGGGGCTGAATGTCATAAGGATTCCTCATCTTCGGGTAACAACAGGTTGTGATACATCTCTGCCATGAGTTGGTCAACTCTTGCTGCCTCGTCAGCGTCCCGTATTTGGGAGGTAGGTACAGAGGCCGGACGTGTTTCGATTGGCATCTGGTTTAGCGCCTCGGAAACCGCAGCCTCGACGACGCGACGGATGTCGAGGAGGAGATCGTCCTGAGCATGGGAGCCGGGGAGCACGCCAGAGGTGGGCCAATGGCCGGGCGCTGGGGTGCTGTTCCCTTGATCAGAAAAGCCCAGCCCTTTGCGCAACGCATCTTTGATCGCCTGGCCTTTCCCACCGTAGGGCAAGTTATCGAGTGATTTGACCCACTCAATCAAGTCATCATCTCGGCCTGGGT
>CAYFNT010000061.1:0-2292 GCA_964344565.1 uncultured bacterium | reverse complement strand
TGTCAAGCGACACCTACCTTTACGCACTAAGGCGACACCTACCTTTACGCACCTGTCCGCCGGTTAACTGACTGCGTGGCAGGTGATTCTGACGCTCCTCCTTTCTTTGGACGACACCGTGTTTTGCTTTTCTGCTCATCCGGGCGTCGTCGTTGCCGCTTGCTCCAGTTCCCGGAGCCGGTAGCTGCGGCCCTTGATGTTCAGCACATGGCTTCGATGTAGCAGGCGATCGAGGATGGCGGTGGCGAGCACCTCGTCGCCGGCCAGCAGTTCCGGCCAGTCGCGGATCCCTTTGTTGGTGGTGATCAAGATGCTTCCGCGCTCATAACGGTGACTGACCAGTCGGAAGAACAGGCTGGCCTCCTGTCGGGTCATCGGCTCGAAGCCCATCTCGTCGATCACCAAGAGCGCCGTATTCAGGTACTTCTTGCGCCGGAGCCTCGCCGGCGTCAGGTCCGCGTCGCGCCTGAGGGCCACGAGCAGTTCTTCCAGGCGATAGAACATCACGCCGAAGCCGTTCTCGATGGCCTTGGCCGCCAGGCCCACGGCCAGATGGGTCTTGCCCACGCCCGGCGGTCCCTGCAGCAGGACGGTCCGCTTCTCGCGGATCCATTGGCAGGTGGCCAGGGTCTCGATCCGGCTGCGTTCGATCGACGGTTGGAAGGAGAAGTCGAAGTTCGCCAGGGTCTGACCCGTGGGCAGGCCCGACAACTTCAGCGAGGTGCGCAGACGGCGTTCCTCACGCCAGGTCAGTTCGGTCTCCAGTAGATCGTCCAGGAAGCGATGAGGACCGCCGTCGGCCTGGACCGCCGAAGCGAGCAGCTCATCGAGTCGTTCGCGGGCGTGAAGCAGGCCGACCTTCTCCAGACGGCTGCGCGTCTGATCGATATCGACCTTGGGTCGCGGCTTGGCCTTCGTCGTCGTCATCGGGCCACCTCCGCCAAGGCCGCATAGAGGTCCAGCGGCCGCCTGTCAGGGGACATCTGACCGATCTCCTCCAGCCTCTTGCCCATCCGGCCCAATGGCATCGGCGGCAGGACCGTATCGGTGGCCGGCCCTTCGTAGTGGGCCGGGTCGATCAGGATGCGCTCTCGGCTCCGCCTGGGATGTTCGGCCACGACCTGACCGTCGTGAACCACCTGTACCTGCTGGGTACAACCACGGACCTCGACCGCCCGGCCGAGCAGCGCGAACGGCACCGAGTAGCGCCGTCCTTCGAAGCCCACCGTGCAGTCTCGGGCGACCCGCCGGGTGAGGGCCACATCAAAGGGCTCGGGCAAGAGCGGTACGGAGGCCAGATAGGGCAACTCCGCCCGCCAGGCCTCCATGACCGTCGTGCCCGTAGCCGGACAGATACGCCGCTGGGCCAGCTGCAGGTCCAACTGGTCGGCATGCGCCTGCAGTTCCTCCCAGCTGTCCCACCTGCGGCCTCTCACGTCGGCGGTCTGTTGTCGGTCCAGGATCCAGCGCTCCACTTTGCCCTTGTGCTCGGGGCTGCGTGGCAGACAGGGGTCCACATGGAAGCGAAGTGTGCGGGCATAGCGTCGGTAGCTCGGTGTCAACGAGCCCCAGGGACCGGCGCCACGGGCGACGGCCGTCTTCACGTTGTCCACGCGAACGGTCGCCGCGACCCCCTCGAGCTTGCGGAAGGCCGCGTTGTGGGCCGACAGCCAGGCGAGCTGGTCCTTGCGGGGTGACCAGACCGTGGCACCCTTGCGGCTGTGGCTCAGCTTCATGCAGAAGCAGTAGGCGGGAACTCGGCGACCGCCGATCTGAAGGCCCGAGTACTCGTCCCAATCGACCTGGGCCTGGGCTCCGGGCGGCGTCTCCACGCGACGCCGAGCCCTGTGCTTGGGCCTCGGATAGTTCTTGCGCCAATATCGCTGGATCGACCGAAGACTGCCCGGATAGTCGTGCTCACGGACGAGGTAATCATGCAGGGCCGCCAGGTTCAGCGGACCGTCTGGATCGATGGACTCCAGGTAGTGGGAAATCGCCTCGGCCCACCCTGAGGCGCGTTGCGCCTGTTGGCGCCGGCCGTCGGGGGCGCCGGCCTGCTGCCGGCCGCGGTGATAGCGTACCGCCCCCTCGCTCACCCCCAGCAGGCGGGCGATCTCTCGGTTGCTGGTCTCGTGTTCCGCTAAGTGCTTGATGGTCATACGACCCTCCTGATCGATCTTCATGGCGCCGACCTCCCGTCGGAGAGTCTGACGCCACGATGTCATCGTGTCAGGCGGTCAGGTGCGTAAATCTGGGTGTCGCCTTAGGGGGAGAGTAGGGTGTCCTGTGACA
>CAYFNT010000060.1:0-2348 GCA_964344565.1 uncultured bacterium | reverse complement strand
CTTTTGGTGATACTGAAGCGGCTTTTCGTGATATCGAAGCGGCCTTTTGGTGATATCGAGACGACCTTTCGTGATATCGAAGCGGCCTTTTTCTCAGAAAACCACTGGAAACAAAGGGGATATGAAGCTGCTAACTCTAACAAGTCTACTAACTACAACAACATCAGGCCTGTTGTTGCCTGAATCGTAAATCGAATGAAAGAGAACACCCAAAGAAATCCCGCCGCCAGGATCCCGGAGGACGAACAGAAGGCCGAGGTAATCCGCGTCGAGGCAAACCTCGAGGAGATGCCCGTCTTCTCGGCTACTAAGCGCAGCCGGAAAGAGGAGATCGTAACCTGGAAGCGGCAGGGGAGAGACCCTAAATCCGGGCTTCCCGTTGAGCAGGAAATGGTCATTCGCCCGGCCCGCGGGCTAGGCCTGCCTGGGCAGGTGGAGCGGGACCTGTACTACCTCGTCATCAGCCCTTGGGTTGAATCCAACGGCTTCGGGGCTGACGGCACTATCGGGCCCATTTCCTACAGCGAAGCGCTGAAGCGCCTCGGCTGGCAGCGCTCCGGCCAGAACTACGGCAAGATCCGGGAAGCTCTACGGACCCTAGTTTCACTCAACTTTGAGTTTAAGAACTGCATCATCGACGGCGAGAGCCGCGAGTTTGAGCAATTCATCTACGGCCACCTGTTCGAGAAGGTCGCCGGCATCGAGGAGAAGGCCCCAGGATCAGATCGGGCAAAGCGTGGGGAGTTCGTGATTCTTGCGGCCGACTGGTTCGTCAAGAGCCATCGCCATTCCTACGTCAAGCCGCTAGATATCAGCGTCTACAGGAGCCTCGACACGCCAGTGGCGCAGTCTCTGTACACCTACTTGGACAAGCGAGCTTACAGCTGGCGCAGGAAGGGCTATGAGCGGGAAGTGGTGGAGGACATCTTCGAGCTCCGTGAACGCTTCCGGCTAGGGGTGCAGAAGACGAAGCACCTGCTAGAGCGCTTCCGCAAAGCCCATGAAGACCTCATGCAGCACTGGCCGATTCTCCACGAGGCGAGAATCGAGAAGCTGGGCCCAGGGCGCTACCAGTGCGTGTACGTCTTCGATGTTCAGTTCGAGCTGCCGCTACGCGAGCAGCAGTCGAAGCGAAGGAAGAAGAATGCAGATCTGCCGCCACTGGCGGTGGAAATGGTGGAGAGGGGCATGACCCCTGATATCGCCAGGCGCCTGGCGGGAAAGTACCCCGAGGACCAGATTCGCCGGCAACTCGACATCCACGACCAGGAGCAAAAGCAGGGGACCAAGCACACCAACCCTGGAGGCCGCCTGCGTAAGCGGATTGAGGAAGACTGGGCATCATTCAAGGGCTACCGCAGCCCTGAGGACAGAGAAAAGGCCAGCGAGAAGGTCCGCGCGGCCCGCCAGCAGAAGGAAGAGGAGGAAGACCGCCGGGTGAACTGGTGGAAGTACCAGACCCCCGAGCAGAGAGCCCGTGACTACGCGAGCGGGCAGTGGGGGGTAAGCTGGAAATTACAGCACGGCTTCGAGGGTGAGCCCAGCGAAGAAGAAAAGCAGGAAGCCTACGAAGAGGCTTTGGAGCGTTTCCGAGCAGAGGCCCTGGCGGCCCAGGAGGGGC
The DNA here is from genome assembly GCA_964344565.1 of uncultured bacterium. GTDB lineage: Bacteria > Krumholzibacteriota > Krumholzibacteriia > JACNKJ01 > JACNKJ01 > JACNKJ01. The sequence goes on along the minus strand of CAYFNT010000060.1, from coordinate 727 downwards.
CACAGAATGCCCCAGGAGGCCCGGAAGCACCCAAAGATGACCAAGGAGCCTAGTGAGTGCCATGAGGCCCTCAGAGGCTCAGAATTTGAACTTGATTGACGCCCCGCTAGCCGCGGGGCATTTTGGATTCTATATGCGCGCGCCTCGCCCGCTGGACTGCTCTCCGATTCGAGACCTCAACACGAGGGTTGGCTCCAACGCTCCGACGTGCCTTTGTGGCACCTCATCGCGCTGTAGCTGACGAAATCTAATCTGCAAAACCCATACATGTGGTTTGCAGTTTATCTTTCTCTAACCCCCGTATTTTCAGTCTCTTCATCTCCGCTTGCCAGCGGGCTGGTTCCTAAAATTCTCACCTCGCCCCAATTGCCCCAGTTAACTACCTGTGTTGGAGAGACCGCCACCGTCAAGCGGTGGTTGTCCGGTCTCTTCTGCAGGTGGTGGGGGGCGCAATCGGGTCCCGCTCGGTGAGAACTGCACCCCCCGCCTGGCAGCGGGGGGCTTGGTCTTGCCAGCCTCGCTCTGGAGCTGCGCCCTGCGCGAAAGCTGGCGGCGACTTTTAGGAACCAGCCCGCTGCCCACGAAACAAGACGGACGGCGGGGCCCTGGCTTCGCCACCCGCCGTCCTAGCCCGCGCCGGCGCCCCTCTGGGGCTTGGCTCGGGCCCCTGTTTCGGGTCGCGGGCTCGGCGCGCGCAAAGCGGTTGTCCCCCGAAAACGGGGGACTT
>CAYFNT010000059.1:0-2449 GCA_964344565.1 uncultured bacterium | reverse complement strand
GGTTCGATCCCAGTATCGCCCACCCCACAAAAGGCTCCTTCGCAACGACTTGCGGGGGAGCTTATTCTTTGCGGCAGGGCCGTAAATCCGGTCAGTGACCATCTAGTGACCACTCGCTTTCAGGATCTCGTCGATAGTGACTGCGTGGACGTCATCCCGGTCGGGAATCCAGTGGCGGTATTTGCTCAGGGTCGTCTGGTAGGAGCTGTGCCCGAGTTGGCGCTGGACGAACTCCACGGGGACCCCATTGGCCAGCATCTGGCTGGCGTAGGTGTGCCTGAGGTCGTGGAAGCGAAAACCCTCGCGAGGTTTCGTCTCGCGGACCAGGCGATTCCAAAGTCGTTTCCGAAAGTTGTTCGGATCGATGGGATGACCTTCCTGATTGGGGAAGATCAAAGCCCGACCCTGAGGATTCCCTGACATCAGTCGGTGCTCTCTTAGGATCTGAAGTGCGTTGGGGCTGAGCTTGACCGTTCGCCTCGAGCGCTCCGTTTTCGGGTCGCTGAAAGCCCCGGAGGCGATGTAGAGATCCCTGTGCTTCTGGTGGGAGTTAGTGCCCTGGACTCGAAGCGATCCCGACTCGAAATCGGCATCCTGCCAGCGGAGGGCGAGTAGCTCTCCGAGCCTCATCCCCGTGTAGATTCCCATCGAAACGAGGATGTGAAGGGTGCTGTCGATGTCCTTGGCCTTCGACAGCAGCTTCTCGACTTCGTTGCTATTCAGAGGATCGATCTCCCTACGCTTCTCTGGGAGCTTGTCTAGATACTGAACTGGATTCTCAGAACGGTAGCCATGACGTACTGCATGTTTCAGGATTGCTCCCAGGGCCGTTAGGGCCAGATTGACCGTACGAGGGGCAAGGTCTGGGTAGGTTCCGATCAAAGCCGCCTTGAAGCGCTCTGCGACGGCCAGGTCGATGGCGCTCAGGCGATACCGCGTGAAGCCAATGTCGGGATGTAGCAGATAACGATTCACCGAGTTCGAGTAGAGGGTGTGGGTGTTCGGGCTCCAGCCGGAGGCCTTCACCTTTAACCACTCCTCGGCGAAGTCGCCAAACCGCCGGGTACGTCCGTCGGGGCGGAAGCTGCCCTTTTGGATCTGCCCCAGACGCTCGGCAAGCAATCGCTCGGTTTCGCGCTTGGTTCTTCGATACTCGCGATGGCGTTTGCCCTGGGCGTCGTAGTAGTCCGCCACCCAGCGGCCATCGCGTTTGACTACTTTGGCCATTCAGTCAGTTCCTTTCTTATTGGGGGTCCACTCGATACTTGAGATTTCGCGAAGCAACTCCTCATTGCTCGCAAGCACATAACGTTGCGAAAGCAAGAACACCGGAGAGTTCATTGCCTTTGACTGTTTTCCTAAGCGAATCACGAAGTGCTCATAGTCTATCCCGAGGGCAAGCGGAGAGTCCTCAATCCTCACTGGGCGCAGGTAGTCATTGCTGACCTCTGGTCCCAATGAGTCAAACTCTGGATGCCGAAGAGTGAGCAAGTGTTTCGGCGAAAGCGGGAACTGCACTACCGTTCCCGCATGGCCGATGCCAGCTTCGTTATTGGCATCAGCATGAACAGCGGCATTGTAGAACGAAACTGGGCTATCAGAGGTGATGAACTCTGCATCACCTTCGGCAGAGAAGAGCCTCCATTTCATTCTCGCGAGGTATGGGAAACCAGCACCTAAGGCTAAGTGACCGGTCAGCTCGCGCATGATCGTGAAACGTGCACCGGTCGTGGTTGTCACTCGCACCTTCTCTCCCGTCTCTTCGAAAAACCGCTGCTCCGCAACGGATGTCGCGTGCCTGGCGAAGAACTCAAGCTGCCTGGGAACCCGAATTCTCTGCATTATCAGATAGGCCAACACAGTTTCTAGTTGTTCGAAATCACCCTCGTCGGGAGACGCGATCAGTGCTTCAATTGCATCATTGCCTTTCGGTTCGATACCCGATGCGAAGAGATGTTCCATCGCATTCGGATCCACTCCCTCAGGAGCGTGAGCTTGATAGTAAAACTGCTTGCGGCGCAGGACTTTCCTAGGAGACGTACTGAAGAGTCGATGCTCCTTCCTGTCGTAACAATGGAGTTGCCCCCTCGCATCTGTGAAACGGGTGAGGTAGGACGCGGGGACGCGTTTCCATGCGATCCAGTTCGCGTCTGAAGGCCGGGGCGAGGAAGTCCGAGATGAAGTCGCGGTGATTGGAATCGTCTGCCCAACTCAGGTCGAGGTCCATGGGCAGAAGATCGCCGCCCAGGAATACCGCTTGGGGGCTCTCCCGCTGCATCGCATCCAGGAGCGCTTCGTAGCGCCCCCTGCGTCCGTGGAGATCCGAAACGAAAAAGCAATGCATGGCACCGGCACATCCCTGTGGTCGACTCGAGGAGATTTTACTGGGCAAGTATCCGAGGATGCATCATAATAATAACTCGGAAATCCGCATCGCAATGCGGCGGCC
>CAYFNT010000058.1:0-2675 GCA_964344565.1 uncultured bacterium | reverse complement strand
TGTTCGATGCTGGGGTGCCGCTCAGGCACGGAGCACGAGCCTAACTTGTTATTGCGCCAAGAGCAACAGCAGATTGAGGTTACGGTACGGTATATCGGCTGGCGCGGGGGCTGGAGAATTCTCGCGGGAGTTTGAGGGTGACCGTCAGTCATGTCATGGCGAAGTGGGCGAGAGGGGTCGGCGGGAAGCTTTCACGCGCCTCCTGCTCCTCACCTGCGACGTCGCACGAGAGGCGATGGGACAGGGGCTCCCGAAGCTGGCCTTGGTCGAACCGACCACGAAATCCACGACCGGCGGCGCTCCTGCGCGCCTCCACGAGCCCCCTGGACAGCCTGTGACTCGGAGGGATATGCCCGGTCCCACGTACGACGAAAAGGGCTGCCCGGTCGGCCTAGCCGGATTCGAGTATCACCAATGGTTCTGAGAACAGAAAGCCCCTCCCCGAAGGGAGGGGTGTTGTGATCATCCTTAGGCATCCGACGATCTAGCAGCTTTCGCTGCAGCGGATAACTCCTCGACATCATACTGGCCATAGTACCCATTGCCGAGTATCTGGCACTGGGGACAATCGAACCAGACCCGCCCATCTTCGTTCTCTTCCAGAGCGACGGTGCGAAGTCCTATGATGAAAGGATGGTCCTTGCAGACCGGGCAAATGAATTTTTCTTCGACCTTTAAAGTGCCAAGCGGAGCTTTGCCTCGGTCTAGTACATCGACCATCGTGTTGCCTGAGAGCGAATCTCGCCTGTCGGGCGCGGGGATCTTCTCAAGGACCTTATCTACGTCTAGAAACCCATGACCCTCGGTGAGAGTAATGGGGGAGGTCCCCTTTTGGTACCGCAGTTCGACAGAACAGAGTCCGTGGATGTTAGCAGAGTGCATCTTGTGGTCGATCATGTTGCACAGTGCACGGAACTCACGAGGATCCTGAACTTCCCGTGTGAACGGTATTACGGCTGTGAAGGCTATAGCACCATCTTCCTCGGGGTGTTCATTTTCATCGAGCTTCGACCACCATGAAGCAGCATTGCAACCCAGAATCTTAGAGATGCTGGGAGCAAGATTCTGAATCGAATCATTCGCATGCTCCGGTTTGATCTCAAAGATTGCAGAGCAAACCGGCCCATGGTAGTCTTGATCTGGCTGCAAGAGTCCCCAATGTGCTTGATTGAGACAGGCTGACTGGGAAACCGAGTACAGGGAGAATTCATCCCAATGTATCTCGAATATCTTGCCAGCGTAGATCTCAGTATCGCGGACTTTTGAAGCTAGTGTCATGGGGAAGGTATCGGCCTTCCCCTTTTTCATGCTTACCATTTCATTCCTTCGAGTCAGTGCCTCTATCGGAGGCGTTCTTCCATTGGGGCTTTTCCGAAGTACACCCCAGCCCAGCTAGCCCCTGAAGTTGGAGTGGGATTGTTTTAGGTTGTCAAAGATCGGAGCACCCACGAGTGGGCAGTGAAGCTGTGCTTAGATTTTCCCTAAGGGTGAAATGCTGTGGCTAGGCCTCACCTCCTCTCGGCTGGGGAGTTCGGGCCTTAACTTCGTCGGAGAATTTCTCCTCGACGGCTTTGATCCCTTCCTCGGTGACTAGTAGTTTGGTGAGTGATTTGTCCGATTTGTCGATGGACTTGAGCCAGCCGTTGGCGATGGTCCATCGAAGGTCGCGTGCGAAATTCGATGGCTTTTCAAATCCAGCCTGCTTGAAACCCATTGCGATTCTAGAGCCAGAGGTAATTGCATCCTTGTCATCCTCTCTGGTGCCCAAGTAGTAGACTGCGATAGCAAGAATTTTATCGGGGTTGCGCTCGGCATTGTGCTCGATGATGAATTCACGGAGCTCCGGATCCTTGCATTGGACACTCGGGGGTTCAGTAAAGTCGCCATCAAGGAAAATGGGGATACGGATCTTAGGCACTCGGATCAGACCCAATGCGATGCTCATGACGTAACTGGCGACGAGCCGTCCGACCCTCTTCTCGAAGTGTAGGTTCGTTCCCTCAATCCTAAGGGTGAATCCTTCACGCCGCGGCTCTTGTAATCCTGGGGCTTTGCTCAAGTGGGACTCCTTTCGCTGTACTTACCAAGTACAGCACTCAAGCTAGACTCAATGTCGCAAGTCGTCAAGAGTCTAGGCCATCCTATTTACTCAGTTGGCGTGAAAGGGGTATAGTATCGTAACTTACTATTTGAAAACATATTACAATCTTGATGTGGTCGTGCGAGTCACGCTGGAGGAATGACCCGATATATACGGATCCCATTTATGGACAAGGCCTTAGCGCGGGCTACCGGGTGAATTTCCCTCTCCACCGCCATGACCGGCAGAGATTTTCCTCCGGAATCGGGCATAAGAACATTGTGGGCTCGCAGTCAACCTATTGAAAAGAAGGAGGTTCCGATGACGACGAACCCGTTTTCACCCGTGGCCAAGGTCCCCTTGCTGACCGGAGGGGGTGATGTCTCGTCCCGTTGCGCCGTCGTACTCGATCCCGAAGTGGAGGCTCGCGAGGTCGGCGTGGTCTCGGCGGACTACGCCCTCGTCCCCAACCAGAAGGTCCACGATCTTGCCGTGGAGATCCTGGAGCTCTCAGGGCTCGCCACCGAGCCCGTGAGGACCCTCTGCGACGGGAAGCGCTACCAGCAGTCCTGGCGAATGACTGACGTGACGGTCG
>CAYFNT010000057.1:0-2712 GCA_964344565.1 uncultured bacterium | reverse complement strand
CGCCGCCAACTACATGGTCTTTCTGCCCGAGGAGGGAAACGAGGGAACCCTTCAGCTCTCCTTCTTCATTGAAGACCTGATGCCCTGTATTGTCGCGGATGAGTTTGGCGAGAACGGTGGAAGCATCGACTTCAACACATTCGATGGTGTCGACGACATCTCATTCAACATTCAACTTTGGGGATATACGAACCTTCCGGGGCCCGTCGCTCCGGATGATATCGGTCTGGACACGTATGGCGACAACGCCGAGCTGATTGAGAGCCGGCTATACGAGAGCGTGATGCCTTTCGATCGACTGGAGTTCAGAATCGAGGATTTCGGCACAAGCTATGACGCTGTGGCGGTCATACTTTCGCTCACCGAGCTCTACTCCATACCCACAGGTGGGGAGCCTGAGTTCTACGAGAGCTTCGCGATTCCCTATCGGTACTCCGCGCATATTCTGCCAGAACAAGAGGTGACTCTCGGTCCTGTCATCCATCTTCATACCATCGTTCCACGAGGAAGCATCGTCTGGGTGCCTTGGATGGTTGAGGTAACATTGGGAGCGACCTTGGAGTTTGAAGAAGGCTGCCAAGTCTACTTCACGGACGACGAAGCCGGAATCGATGTAGAGCTCGGGTCACTGATCGTAAACGGCACCGAAGATGCTCCGGTACTCTTCGATGTCGGTGCTTTCTCGGGCTCTCCACCAAACTCCTGGGAGGGCATTTCCTGCAACTTTGTTCCGTCATCTGACTTTGCGGTTCATCATGCTGATTTCGTCAGATTGCAGGGTGTTTCAGGAAACAGTATCCCTGGCAAAATAGTTGAGTTCACCCATTGCAGCTTCCTCTTCGAGTTTTCGCCCACCATGAGTGGGTTCCTTTTCCCCGACAATCCAGCGGATGGTCCACTCCAAATGGACCATCTGAACTTCTTCGATGTGGATGAAGTAGTCATTTCGGAAGCCGCCGTCTCGAACTGTAGCTTCTTCCAGCTACCAAGTGTATTCCCTCCGGAGCTGCCACTTCTGACTTTCTCAGATGGTGACAACTACATAGAAAACACCGTGTGCAAGTTCAATGAGATTGGGGTTTGCGTGGGGAGCGCCCTTGCCAGTCCTACGCTAGAAATCGGACCTGGCGTTGAGCTCACGCAGCAAGATCCAGGCGTGCTAAATCACGCCATAGGATTCATTGTCAAGAATGGAGCTGTTGCTCAGACGACACCCGGCATTGATGAAGAAACCCTCATTATCTCCAATACCGCTACAGGAATCGAAGTTCAGGCGGGAGGCTCACTAACCCTTCGCCGCGCGAATGTGGATGTTGAGCAGTATGGGCTCATCACATGGCCTGATAACGGACTAGTTGGATCGGCTTACGCGGACCTTGGAACACCAGAAGATCCTGGCTTCAACTCATTCCGACAATTCCCAGATGGGGGCTGCATTGGTGAGGAAGATAATGAGGATAACTGCCTCGCTGTCATCGATACTGAGCCACCAATAGTCCCCATCGAGGTTCGAGTCTGGAATCGGTTCGAAACTAGTACCCTTCAAGCTATCGGAAATCGATGGGACAAGTGTGTATGTGATGAAAGTCAGGGACCGCCCGAAGGTTGCCCGTGTGCGGGTGAATTCTTCAACGGTGATGTTGAATGGTATCCGTTTATTCCGATTCCTGGCTGTTGCATTAGCCCTGGTGGGTTTTTCTTCGGCTCGTCGAATGTAGAAGTTCCTTTTTCCCTCTATCCAAACCCAAGCAATGCGCAGATCAGCATCGTCTTCCCCTATCGCTCGGGCGAACCACTTCCTCGAATGACTGTCTACAGCCTTTCAGGCCGGAAGGTCGTTGACCTCGGGGTCGGTGAGGTTTTGGAAAACTCCGTCTCATGGGTCTGGGATGGACGAGACTCTCTCGGACGACTGCAGGCAAGCGGAATCTACTTTGTTCAAGTGCGCCAAGCAGGCCGGGCCTTCAACAAGAAAGCCGTGGTGTTGAAATGAAACGAGCCAATCGCATTGATCGCAAAGGAAAGAGTTGTCACCAATCTGGATTCTCAGCACTTCAAGCGCACATTCTCGCTGCAGCGATATTGGTGCTATTCGCTGCCATTTCCCCTGCGACCCTTGTTGAGCACAGTATTCCCAATGGGATGATCGAGGCCGTTGAAGTCGACGGAGTAACTGCCTACCGAATTCGAGTGCCCCTGGCTGTCGTGAGCTCGCAGCTTAGGGATGCACGCCATTTTGAAGCCTGGCTGGAGTTCACCGCCGCGGCCACCAGTGAGAGGACCGGCGATATCTCAGTCTACGCCTCTGAGACGCCATTCAACGAGAATCTCGACCAGGTGCAAACAAGATTCTACAAGAACAAACTGGTTTCGAGTACCGAGGCCGACCGAATCCGAATCGAAATTGCAAGCATCCTGATCGGAGCCTTTAATGAGGGCTACGAATCGGTCGATATAGTCATGGGACAGTTTGCCAATGACAGCCCAGGAGGGGTCAGGGTCTGGCCCCCTGGTGAAGGAGGAGAGCCATGGAAGATCGTCCTTTCCGTCAAAGGTATCTGAGAATAGCTGTTGGCACTTCATTACTCACACTAGTTGTGCTTGCCCCAGTAATGGCTTCTGCAGACTCTAGAAATATCGATTTGGAGTTTATCTATCATGATGGAACGCCAGCCTGGGATATTTTCTTGTATCCGTATCTCGATAGCAGTG
>CAYFNT010000056.1:0-2791 GCA_964344565.1 uncultured bacterium | reverse complement strand
CCGGCGAGGCGGTGACCTGTCTGAGCTGTCACAGGATGCACGCGCCGGATTTCGAATTCTATCTGCCGCTGGATCCGAGCATGGATCTGTGCATCCAGTGTCACAAGAAGTAGCCGTCGGTCTCGAGCCCCAAGAAAAGACCCTCCCCTAGTGCTGGGGGAGGGTGTTTTTCAGGAGACTGGAGACTGGAGACTATCTTCCCAAGGCCACCATCTCTGGTGTCCCTGTATCCATGCCATGCTCATGACAGCCGTTGCAGAGCCCGTAGCGCTGCTCGAACTCCACGAGCATATCCTCGTCGCGGCTCGTAAGGTCGTGGCAGGTGGCGCACTCGATCTGCTGATCGTAGAGGCGAATGCGGGGGTCGAGAACGCTGCGGATGCGCAGCACCGGATCGCCGCCGCCCGGGACCATGGGAACGCCGAAGGCGTGGCTCGCGTGCTCGTTGAAGCGCGGCGTGTTCGCGGGCAGGAGGTCCGAAGCCAGATAGTTGCTGCCCGAACTGTGGCAGGCCAGGCAGGCTTCCGACGGCGATAGCATCTCGAGGTCGAGCAGACCCTCGTGATAGAGGGCCGCCGCCTCGCGATGTCCCGGAGAGACGAGGTCCAGATCGCCGTCCAGGGAATGGCAGGCCGCGCAGTGGCCCTCGCTGTCAGTGAAGACCGAGGGCAGGCGTCCCGATCCCACGGGGGTGATCATGAGATCGCTCTCGTGGAAGGCGTGGCATTCTGTGCATCGGCGGCCCGGCTGTCCGTGGAATCCGAGACGATCGAGATCGCCGGACGGCACGCTGCCGTGACAGCTCAGACACGCGGCGTCGTCGCTCGCCGAAGCGGCGCCGGCCGACGCGAAGGCCGTGTCGAAGGAATGACAAAGTGTACATTGGGCCTGCTCATGGCCCTGACTGGTCCCGCTCTCCGAGGCGGTCGCGACGCCGACTGGGGGGAGCGTCGCGAGTAGGAGAGCGAGGATGAGCGATGCCCGAGTGCTCATCCGGATCCTCCTGATCATAAGTATCTGACCTTGGATCGGCACTCCCCCCCGCATCCCTTAACTCCTTTCATTGCAGGCGAATCTATAGGCCGCCCTGGGGAATCCTGAGCCCTCAGGGGAGCATCCCATTGAGACAACCGGGAGGTTCCCATGACCCGCCTCGTCCTCGCGATGCTGCTGCCCGCCGTCTTCGTCCTCGCCGACGATTTCCTTCAGGCCCGCGGACGGCTCTCGCCGCCCTTCTTCGCTGAGCTGCAGGACGTGGAGCTCATCGGGGACCGCGCCTACACCTTCGGCGTGAACGGATTCGCCGTCTGGAACGTGGCCGATCCCGACGCGCCTTCCGTGCTCGGCTTCTATCCGCGTCCGGAGGACATCTACATCTATCGCATGTACCGGGGCGCCGTGGGCGACAGCGTCGCCTTCGCGGGGCGGCGCGAGGATCAGATGAACGTCATCGACATGCGCGACGAGACCTCGCCGCAGCTTCTCGCCCTGCACGGCGATGCCGGTGTGCTCTACGAAGGCATGGCGCTGAGTGGAGACATCCTCATCGCCTGTCGTCACGGCAACGGCCTGGAGATACTCGATGTGAGCGATCCCGCCTCCCTTCAAACCCTCGCCGAAGTCGACCTGGTGAACAGCTGGGATGTGGCCATCTCGGGCGACCACGCCTTCGTGGCCGACGGCATGGGCGGGATGGCGGTGGTGGACCTGAGTGATCCCGCGAACCCGCAGCACCTGTATTCGCTGCCCTGTTCCGGCGCGGCCCTAGACGTGGACATCGAAGGCGGACTCGCCGTGCTGGCCTGCGGTTCGGCGGGCATCGAGGTCTTCGACGTCTCCGATCCCATGGCGGTCGCCTCCCTGGGGCGGGCCAACAGCTCCGGCCTGGCGGTGACCCTGGATGTCTCCGGCGACCTCGTCTATGTGGCCGACTGGGACGACGTGGAAGTCTTCGACCTGAGCTATCCGGAAAGTCCCACGCCCGTGGCCTGGGAGGACACGCCCCGCCGCGCCATGGGACTGGCCGCCGAGGGCCATCGGGTCTGGGTGGCCGACTGGAACCAGTTCCGCATCTACGACTTCGGTCCCGGCCTCGAAGGCGACGTGCACCTGGGCTCGTCCTTCCTTCGTTTCGACGAGGTCGCCGTGGGGGAATCCGCCGACAGCAGCTTTACCCTTCGCAATACGGGAGGCGGCATCCTGAACGTCATGATGGTGGAAAGCTTTGACGACCACTTCGAGGTGCTGCCGCCCATCAGTTTCTCCGTGCCGCCGGGCGGCGAGCAGGACATCACCATTCGATACACCCGCGACGAGCCGGGCTATCACGCGGGATTCATCCAGGTGCTCTGCGACGATTCCGACGAGCCCGATCCGCACCTGCTCGCCCAGTCCGACGACAATCCCAACTATCTCGCCCTCGGCGATCCGGCTCCCGACTTCACGCTCAGCGATCTGGACGACAACCTGCACAGCCTGTCGGACTATCTCGGACAAGTGGTGGTGCTCGCCTTCTTCGCCAACTGGTGACCGGTCTGCGGTCCGGAGTTCTCGGACCTCGAGCCGGCCATCAACCAGCGCTATCTGCCCGACGGCATCCAGGTCTTCGGACTCAACAGCGGCAACGACAGCGTGGAGGATCTGCTGGCCTTCGCGGCGGGCAGCCAGATCAGCTTCCCCATACTGACCAACGCCCAGGCCGTGCACACCGAGTACTATCAGCCTCCCACGGGCTCGCCCTTCCCCCTGGACTACGTCATCGCGCCCGACGGCACCGTGGCCTACTTCAAGA
>CAYFNT010000055.1:0-2843 GCA_964344565.1 uncultured bacterium | reverse complement strand
AGAGTCATATCCTCAGAAATCACACCTGAAAAGTATGGTGGAGTTCCGAGATCCTGGATATACCATGTGTATTCAAACGGTACTTTTGTTGCATATGTAAATGATCTGTAGTTTGTATAGTTATTATGCGGCTCGATTGGAGTCTGTGAAATCAACAATGCTACTGCATGAAATCCATCTACCCCTGCCGAGCTGAACGGAATGTGCATCACTAGTTTGTCACCTGGCTCGGGCTCATTAAGCACCCAGTCCTCCACATGAACGACATTCCCTGGGTAGTCTTTGCCCATTTGAAATAGACTGGTAGTGCCGCGATCTGAGCACGTCCCATCAAACTGAATATATGCCTGTGCATCATCAAAGGCGAAAGCGGATACTCTTAGTCTCTCTCCATAGGCCGGTGGAACGTTTATTGGTGTTTCCCCATAGAGATCCTCTGATTCCAAGGTGCAAACTACACGAAACGGAATTTGCAACTCTACCACCAATGTGTCTTCAACTCCAAACGGGTGGTTTTCTTCCGCTAGGAACTCAAGGACCTGGAGTCCATATTCCGATGACATCGCAAGCCGGTTTCCAGCCCAGTCTCTGCCCCCGGGATCATCAGTGCATTCCCAACAGTAATCATCCCCCCAGTTCAAAAAACCAGACATGGATAACTGCTGACCACCACCAAAGGGAACATAGTGCGCTAGAGGAAAAGTATGTACGTTATTGTAGCACTCCCCTCCTGCATCTTCGAAAATGTCGCATATTTCAGCAGGTGTACAGAGGTCGTTCACATCGCAACTTACAAACCTGAATAGCGCCTCTGGTCCAGAAGACACTTGAAGGTTCAGGTATTTTGAGAACACAAAACCATCTAAGAACTCGGCTAGGCGCTCACTGCGATCATATGACGTGAATAGAAAATCATACATTGGGTCTACCAACACTTCGGACAGGCCATACATGTCATGCCCGTACACCTGTATTGTCTCTCCGCTACCGTCAACCTCGTCTCTTAGCATCCGAATCCACTTGTAGACTATATGGTTTTCATCTGGAGCATTGAACGGATCCTTATCGTGTATGTATGCCCCAAACGCCATATAGGTCTCATATGGGTTGCGCTTGCTTTCCCTAAGGCCACAACCTTCGTAATAGTCATCATTCTTAAGGCTCTCTGTGTACATACTGTCATACGGATGGGGATACTCATAACCGATCCCGATTAAGTACTCCCCGTATTCAGCTAGGAATTCCTTAAAGGTAAAAGACTTCTGTATGGGATCGTCATAGAAATAGACCCAATGCTCATAAACAATGTGATTCCATTCATGCACAAAAATCGTTGACGCCACCTCTAGTGGCCCCATCATGGGCATTCCACCCCCAGGAGTGGTCCCCGTTGCCAGGAAAATGTCTGGAAAGTCTTCATATCCTATAGCGCCCGCTTCGTAGATATATATATTAAATTTACTTACAACCTCAGGGCCATGCGCGCCAGGGCCGGTCACTGTGAAGGTATCGTTTGTTGGCGCCTCATTCTCAGAGAAATAGTTCATTATTTTTCTAGCATAGTCGTAGTCCTCATACCCGCTTTCGTTTGTTATCACATAGCGAGTAAACAACAGAATTCGTTCAAGGTCCCAGGGGCCCCCGGCGACGTACTCGTCAATGTCCTCATACTCCCACTCAACGAACAGCCTGAATGATTCCGGAAAGAGCAGATTCCCTGCCTCAGCAATTACTGCAGAATCAACAGGCGTCCATGTTCTGCCATCGTTCCACCCCTCTGGTAGTTCACAAGCCCTGACACTTCCACTTAGTACAACAAATGCCGCAATAGCGAGTACCCAGCCTTCCCTTCTATTCATTTTGCCCCCCCTGAGCTTTTGACTGTTTTCATACTCGAATTATGATAGGATTATCCACACCTCTCAATGAAAAAGTGCTCCCCATTTCACCTTTTTCGCATACTTTCACCAACCTGTTGGCCCCTTCCCATCTCCTTGAATCACGCGATTAGTTACAGCTCTAAGCCTATAGCCACTCTGATTCACCTCGGCAATTCATTGAGAAGCAATTTCTTTCTTGTGCTACTTATAGTCTGTAGATTCATCGTCGTCATGCTCGCTATAAGCTTCTGCATGACAATGAAGAAAATACAGAGCGACCTTGTAGCTCGATTTGCATGGAACTTAAGGAAGACTAGGCTTGAGGAGGGCCTGTCTCAGGAGGACCTCGCAGCTATAGTGGGCCTCCACAGGACCTATGTCGGCTCAGTGGAACGGGGGGAGAGGAATATCAGCCTAGTCAACGTCGAGAAGCTCGCCAAGGCCCTAGAGATTGATCCTATAGACCTTCTTTCATAGGCGGCAGTGTAGAGATAGGGCTCTCTCTTTGAGCGAGCTACTCCCGTTTTCTTGTTTAAATCACATGTCTACTTCAGCTGCAGCCTGATCGAGTGGTGAGTCTGGTTCAATCCACAGGATGCTCAGAGAACTCTCGTACCAAGGCATAGGAATTGTAATCTCCCGAATCGTCCATTCCCGCTCAATCCTTGGATCGTCTAACCAGTTGATTGCTAGCACGCTCTCCGACTCAGGAGTTGATAACCACCCCGCAAAGAAAGCGTGTGCCCCACTTCCCGGTTGGACGCGCGTCCCTGCGCCCAGCACTCGATAGCGAAAATCGCGCACCAGATGAAACCAACGAATTTCACCGCGATGACACTGAACTAAAGCGCAGACATGTGGCGCCAGGTCTACATACCGAATTGCTGTAGCCGTGAGACTTGTTTGATAAAGACTGGCAAGCCTTTCCAGTACATCAAGAGATACCTCACCCTCTCGGCAATC
>CAYFNT010000054.1:0-3045 GCA_964344565.1 uncultured bacterium | reverse complement strand
CACGGTACGCGGCTGGTCGTGAGCGACAGCCACGAGGGCCTGAAGGCCGCTCGTAAGGCGACGCTGCCGGCGGTACCTTGGCAGCGTTGCCAGTGCCACCTGCAGCGCAATGCCCAGGGCTACGTGCCGAGGGTGTCGATGCGTCGCGAGGTGGCCGAGGCGATCCGGGCGATCTTTGGTGCGCCGAATCGCGAGGAGGCGGAGCGTCAGCTGGGCCTGTTTGTCGAGAAGTACCGGAAGGGTGCACCGAAGCTGGCGGCGTGGGCCGAGGAGAACATCCCTGAAGGGCTGACGGTCTACGAACTGCCGGCGAGCCACAGGCGACGGCTCCGCACGACGAATGGCCTGGAGCGGTTGAACAAGGAGATCAAGCGGCGAACACGGGTGGCGACGCTCTTTCCCAACGAGGCTTCGCTGGAGCGCCTGGTGAGCGCGCTGCTGGTCGAGATCAGCGAGGAATGGGAGACGGGGAGAACCTACATCAACATGGAGAGCGACGAGGCCTGAGTGAATTTACAGAAGAGATGTTGCTTTGCCCTCTTGGAACGCCGTGTGGGATGGGATCAATGCACTTATGAATGCTGGCACGGTTCCGTTTGTCTTAGTTACTGTTAGTCCATCTAATTTTAAATCTCTTCCCGGGCTTGCTTCTAGGTTAGTCGAAAATCATATAGGATTTCGTTTGAGCCTGGTGAGGGACATGGAGTCCTTCAGAATCCCTGAGATCCACAATCACATGGCAGAAGTGTTTGAGGAAATCTTCGCGGTAGTTGGAGGCCGGGTTAACGATGTCAGGCTTGACCGTTTTTGCCGAGTCGCTGAAGTTGATCTCGACCGCCCAAAGCGAGGGAGAACCTGTAATGTTGGAAGGTCCAATATAGGGGTTTCGGCGTCTGGGGCTGCTTCCCTATGTCAAATGCACGAGGATAAGCCCTTTGGGAACTTGTATGACATGAATGTGCTCGATAGAATGAGGCTAGTGGGGGAGGGGCTGAGGCGAGGTCGCCCCTCAGAATGTGAGGATTGTCAGTGGAAATACGCGTGTGCGGGGGCGTGTCCAAAGCACGCATGCGACGTTTTTGGCACCTACAACCATCCCTCGCCTTGGTGTGAAACCTACAAACTTGTGCTGCCAATGTATATCGAGGCAGCTGGGCGGCAGGCCCTAAGAATCCTGAATGCGGCGCCTGCGGAGGTAAGTAATGAACAACGGTGAAAGAGATCTCGAAGCGCAGGCATCTTTCAGCCTATCTGAACTTGAAAAGGCAGGCCTGCTTGCATCAAACCATGTGCAGAGGCATGCGTCTCGGTCGAGCCGATTATTACGAACCCAAAGCTGCGAGGATGATTGCTTCGATGATTGTGATGACTGCTCCGACGATTGTGGGGATGACTGCATTTCCGATTGCTACGACTGCGACTGCGTTGATGACTAGTGTGGAGAATGGCAGAAGGATATAGTGAGGATATATCAAAGTTAGCCAGATTGTAAAGGTGGCGCCTATATGAGCTTTGCGTGGCTCAGATGAAGAGCAAGTACCATCGTGCCAAGGAGCAAGTTGTAGCACGCGCAGGGCAAACATTTACCTCCGCCGTACGCGCCTCAATGAATCCCAAGAAAGCAGCATCTGAAACGAATCAAGCTAGAGAGAAGTATCGTGGGCTCCCTAAAGATGCAATTGCAGATGTCCTGATTAAACGCGCGGCGCGCAAGACTAAGTGGGAAGGGGCTGCAAACGGACTTGGTGTAACAGGATGTGAATTAGCTGTGGCCGTCCCGGCACCCGAACCGGCTCACAAGGTCGCAGCAGCTTCTGGCGTAGTCGCTCTACTTTTGAGCGACATGGCCTATACCACGCGAATTCAAATGCAGCTTCTCCTTGCCATTGCTGAACTCTATGACGCGCCTTTTAACGCAGACGATGAGGAGGATGCATATACGGTTTTCAAGGCAGCACTTGGTCTAAAAGGTTCTGAGCGGGTAGGTAGTTATGGCCGATTCATCTTCACAGAGACTGCCCGGAAGCAGTTTCGGAAACTTCTTCGCACCGGAATAAGGCGTGCCGTGCAAGACAGGGTTGTGAAAATCGCCGGTCCCAGGATTGGGCGCTATCTTGGAGAGAAGTACGTGATGCGGCTAGTGCCGGTTGCGAATGCTGCGATAGGCTACGCATTCAACAACAAGTTGACGAAAAGCGTCGGAAAATGGGCCAAAGTAAAGGCAAAAGTTCGCTCAATGTCATTTAAACACATTGATCAGATTGCAGATGAGGATCCTAGCGCGCGAGTGTGGGTCCTTCCTTTGATCTTCTTCGCGGGAACGGCAAATGATAAGCTTACAGAGAATGTTTTAATCCTATACTCGCAGGCGAATAAAAGACTTGAGCTTACTGAGGCGCAGTTGCGCCGCGTTGAAGCCATGATTGATAGCGATGAGCTTTCAACGTCTTTTGCGAGGGAGTTGCCGCAAATCGCTAGTGAGGGAGTGCGGAAGTCGCTTTACGAATTGGCCGTAACAACAGCAGCAGTTAACCTTAAGCCAGAGAAGGCCCAAGAAGAGTGCTTGTCTCACCTCGCAGATCACCTAAGAGTAAAGTATGGCAAGGCAGATTTAAGCGAAAAGATTCGGTTCTTGAATCGATGATAGTCTCTAGCTGACACACCACTCCAGGCGACGGCAGGAAGCAGGCTTGCGTCGCGCGATCGGCTCGCTGCCGCGCCTGAGCTGAAGCGATATCCCGCAATACTACTGCTCACGCCTTTTCCGGTCTTGTTTCAGGGCCTCGAGGATTCCCTGGTCCTTCGATTTCCGTGCAGCTTTGGGCGAAGGAAGGGGCGGGCAGAAGTCCCGTTCGAATCGCTCAAGGCGCTCTCTAGCCTCCGCCTCGATGGCCGATAGGGGAGAGGTCCATGGCAACGAAGGGAAGCGCTCTCTGTCCAAATCCTCTAGCTCTGCAAGCGTGATAAAGGGCGGGGGGTCGTCGGCGACTCGGAATGACTCAGGCTCATGCGCCCGGTCTCGCTGAATGATCGCAAACTGCGGCG
>CAYFNT010000053.1:0-3156 GCA_964344565.1 uncultured bacterium | reverse complement strand
TCAAGGCCAGATAGATCACCTTCCTGACCGAGTCCTCCGTCGGGAACGACCCCCGCTTGCGCGTCACCTTCCGCAGCTGCGCGTTCAGCGACTCGATCGCGTTGGTCGTGTAGATCACCTTGCGGATGGGGTCGGGATAGGCGAAGAACGGGATCACCTGCTCCCAGCGGCTCCGCCAGCTCCGGGCCGCCATCGGGTAGCGCTCGCCCCAGGTCTCCTCGAAGGCGTCCAGGGCCACCTCGGCCGCCTCGGCCGTCGGCGCCGTGTAGATGGCCCTCAGGTCCTGGGCCACCGCCTTGCGCTCCTTCCAGCTGACGTACTTCAGCGACCCGCGCACCATGTGCACGATGCACAGTTGGATCTCCGTCTTCGGGTAGAGGCTGGCGATCGCTTCGGGGAAGCCCGTCAGGCCGTCCACCGCCGCGATCAGGATGTCGGCCACGCCCCGGCCCTGAAGCTCGGTGAGGATGTTCAGCCAGAACTTCGCCCCCTCGTGCTCGCCGACCCACAGGCCCAAGAGTTCCTTGTTGCCCGAGAGGTCGATGCCCAAGGCCAGATAGACGGCCCGCGTCTGCACCCGGCCCCCGTGGCGCATCTTCAGATGGATGGCATCGAGATAGACGATCGGATAGACGGCGTCCAGGGGCCGGCTCTGCCAGGCCTGGACCTCCTCGATCACCGCGTCGGTGACCTTGCTGATCAGGGCCGGCGAGACCTCCACGCCGTAGATCTCTTCCAGGTGGCCCTGGATCTCGCGGCAGGTCAGGCCCCGGCTGTAAAGCGCGATCACCTTCTCGTCGAAGCCGGGAAGTCGGGTTTGACGCTTCCTGACAAGCTGCGGCTCGAACTCGCCTTTGCGGTCGCGGGGTACCTCGATCTCGAGCACCCCCTCGCCGTCGATCAGGCGCTTGGGCGTCTTGCCGTTGCGGGAGTTGCCGCTGCCTTGGCCCTCGGTCGAGTGCTTCTCGTAGCCGAGGTGCTCGGTCAGCTCGCCCTCCAGCGCTTTTTCCACGAGGCGCTTCTTCAGTTCTTTCAGGGCGCCCGAGTCGCTGAGGGCTTCTTGCGGAGATTGGTTCTTCAGCAGTTCATCGACCAGCTCGTCCAGCCGGTCGCGCTTCTTCTTGGCCATGGGATCCTCCTGGATCGGAAGTCTACACCATGGCCGTTTACACAGTTAGATTTACACTCTCGCTCTGTGCGGCGTATGCATCCAGATCATATCTCCTCATCTTCTCAAGCACTCACACTGATAGCAAGCAAGGAGGAGTCGGCAGTTCCCAAGAAAATGGATTTCCTGGCTAATCCTGAAGGCGGGCTTACAATTTCTGAGATTGCTGGCGCATCCGGTAACTCACGCGTAGCCCATGCACGTGACGAACGTAATACCTAGCCTGTTCATTCGATTGCAGAGATCGGGCCCGCATGGATGATGAGCCCCTAGTCACTGCTGTGACGGAAGCTCACGAGCCTCTTCTTGTACATCTGTTCTCAGTGTCTTGCGCGCCAAATTGAAGCCAAGTATCAAGGCGGCAAGTCCGATCAAGGCAATCCAGAAGTCAGGTTTTCCGTAGGGGACCACGTGCGGTCCGGCTGAATGGGGATCGAAACCACATGCCAAGCATGAGAGGTGATGGCCGACAAGGTTGATGAACGAGTGGGCGAGGATACAAACCCACAGCGAGCGAGTGAGGAGAAACCAGGAGCCCAAGAATAGGCCGGTGAAGAAATACTCCGGACTTGCAATCCATGACCCGTGTCCGATCGTGAAAAACAGGGATGACAGGACTACTGCTGTAGCTGGACCGTAGCGGCTAAGAAGGCCCCTGAGAATGAGGCCGCGATAGAGTAACTCTTCAAACACGGGGGCCAGGATTACCGACACTCCAAAGTGGAAAGACAGGTCCTGGGGTGCCTGCAGTACCCCCTGTCTTCCGAGGAGCTGAAGCTCGAAATCCTGGAACTTGAGGAGTACGATTTGCAGTCCAACAAGTGTGAGTAGAAGCAGGGGGATGATGTTCTTTGGAACCGTCCGGAACATGAACACAGATCTGGCAGGCGCTTTTGTGAGTCTCCAGCCAACGAACACAACTGCTGCCCAGAGGATGCCCAGGGAAGGCAGTAGGATCAGTCTCAAGGTGATGGGGTGAATGCTATGGATGTCTGGGTGCAGGAGAGCCAGGGGTGTCGCGTAGAGCCGACTTACTATGATGCTAAAGATCGTGAGGATAGATGCACCGAGCAGGCCCGGGAAGACGCCCTGCGTACTAGTCTTGTTGGATATTGACACCTTGGACCCACTTCACAGCAATGAGGAATTATTATACCGAATTCCATCGACTTGTCCATGAGGTACTAAGGTTATCCCACTCCCTGACGATCGGCACGTATCGCAGAGGATCACAGTGTTCAAATCCTATCAAATCAAGCATCATGATATGTACGGATTTGGGACGGAGAACGCAGAGTACCATGAAGGCTATGCAAAAGTTTGGCATCGAAAAGATAGGCTATCTCACTGATGGAGGGTGCTGGAGATGAACTCTGAACGTGAATACTACTGCCTGACTTGCGGGGCGAATTGGAGCCGTGGGGAGTTCACCGCAGGGTGCAAAGAGTGCGGTGGAGCTGCCATGGAGATAGACTGCATGCTCTGTGGTGGTCGATGTGGGAGGAAGTGGCAGAGGATGGTCATGGACTCGAATGATTTTGGTGCGGCTCATTGGAGCGGAACCTGTGGCCTTAGGGAAAACAAAGCTCGAACTACGGAGTGAAGCGCATTGCTTCGCCTGGCCTCATTGGCCTCGAACTTGATGTACCAAATCTGTACCCACTCTCTGACGATCTCAGGGATTCACGTGAAATCTCGGTGTGCTAACTCACTGAAAATCCAACACCGAGTCACCCTAACTGCCATATAAATAGCTACTTAGGCGACTACGGATCAGAAGGTTGGGGGTTCGACTCCTCCTGGGCGTACCGACAAGATGAACGAAGACAAGGGCTTGCCGAGAGGCAGGCCCTTTGTCGTTGGTGGTCTGTCATCGGTGCTCTGCAGGGGCTATGTTGAGTCGGATTCCGACTTGGGGCAGCAAGGCTGGGGGCTAGACAATATGGAACGGCCGGCCTCCCGGTTACCGCGGGTTGTGCACCGTGGTG
>CAYFNT010000052.1:0-3397 GCA_964344565.1 uncultured bacterium | reverse complement strand
GATGGCGTGGCTGTGACGGCATTGCTGCCCTCTGAGTACTAGGGGGAGGCGATGCCTGAATACCACGTGTCTGAAGTTCCGACTCCATACTCCAAACCAAACAAGCCTCGCATCCTAGGGCCCGCTGATGCTGCAGGCCTGTGCCAGGCCATGAAAAGCTATCGGCAGGAAGTGTTTCGAGTATTGATCCTCAATACAGCCCACTACCTACTTCGGAAAGTGACCGTTAGTAAGGGGGCAATCAACATGGCGGTCATTCACCCAAGGGAGGTTTTCTCAAGAGCAGTGGCCCTTCAAGCTGCCAGTATCGTACTAGTGCACAACCACCCTTCTGGAGATCCAGAACCATCTCAGGATGACATCTCGCTGACCAGGCGAATGGAGGAAGCAGGAACCCTTCTTGGAATCGAAGTCCTAGACCACATCGTCGTTTCGCGAGGAGGGTTCTTCTCTCTAAGAGAGCGGGGGCATTTCTGACTAACTGCGGCTGTCTCTTGATAGCCGCGTTTTTATTTCCGCGATGCTATACATCGCTTCCGGCCCTTTCTAGCATTGCATCTACTGTATGAATGTTAATCGATGCACATATCTCCACCGCGTCTCCATCATGCGGATAACTCTCAAGTAGAGTGGTTGGTTTCGACTAATCCCTGAAGGTAGTTGGCGGCACTATCACGAGAGCATCATGGGGATGCTCCTTTTTGGATTCATTCATCCATTCCTATGCAATCTTCTGGACCTTATCCTGCTCCTCGACCCTGATCTAGGTGATGCAAGTGTCTCATTTAGAGTAAACAACTGCCCCCTCCCAGTACGGATGACTATCATCTACAGATGGTAAACAGTAAACCTCAGCGTCTGGAATAAAGGTCCCAATCAATACTCGAATAGAATCGATCTCATCACAGGATCCTCTAACGAGGGTAGAAACATCCATAGTCAAACTCGTTTCGCCGCTCCCGAGTGATACCCTAGAGACTACACTTCCTTCAAGTATCGTATCGAGAACTGCCTCGCATGACATTTGTGGTGGAATTAGACAGGCACTGACGATATAGGGGCCACTAGCGGATCCCTCATCCGTCATTCCCGAGTAGGTGCCGCTTATAACCAAACTACTAATTCTCCCGGCATCTGGGCATTCGATTGGAACATCTACTAGAACCATAGGATGGCCTATCACCTCAGTTGCCTCGACTGGCATTTCAACCGATATTGCCATTGATGGTTTGGATACCAAAACTACAATGAAAAACGCTGAGATATAAAACAACCCACTCCTCAAGCATTCCCTCTTCACTTGTATCTCCTTTTCATTGCCGTCCAAGTCATTTCCGTGGAAGTCTCCGTCTCTCCATACACCCAAATCAACTCAATGGCAAGATTGCCTCTTTGTGGATTTCCATCTGGCAGGTCTGAGAGATATGTTATATCATAATATCCGTCGGGGGGTAGCATCCCGTGGTACAATGCAGAAGAGTTGGGATGAACTTGGCTGAGGTCGATCCCAAGTATCGGATAAGATCCGGTACCTCCGGGAACGACAGACTCGATAACCACCCCAAGTAGGGGTCCGGGCCATGTTCCACAATCTCCCGAGCAATCCTGGTTAATGTCTACTTCCTCCCAGCAGTCTGAGCATGTAGTATCGTAGTAGTCGCTCCAAAGGAGTGAGGCGCCATATCCTATGTATTCCGGTCCATACGGAATTGATACTAGAGATATTCTTGTAAGCCCTTCACCGAAGTGAAAGAATCTGACTCTAAGGGTAGCCCATTCAGCAGTATCGGAAGGAATATCCCCTCCATAGTACGGGTCATACTCACACCAAAATAGAACCGCGGGACCCCAGAGATCATTGAGGTAGTCATGATGTAAATCAATACCCGGGCTATATGGACCTTCGCCGACATAGGAGATTACGTACTCCTCATCCCACTCTGCTATGCAAATGGCGCCGTAAAGGAGCTGAAGAAAAAGAAACATCCATCCGATCTTCATTCTTCCTCCTATTGGACCACCACGAACTTTCGAACAACGGCTCTTTCTCCACTGACAACTCTCACAAAATACACTCCAGCAGACAAAGGCTGCCCCTGTTCGTTCTGAAGGTGTATCGTGTAGGGCCCTGTTTTCTCAAAACTGAGGGGCTCCATCACTCTTCTCCCGGTTACATCATAGACCGTTACCATTGCCCTATCGGCGGCTTCTCTTTCACCTGCCAAGTTAACTGTAAGCGAATTGCTCGATGGATTTGGATACAACATTAACTGTATTGGCGCCCCCGTATCAGGGTCACCACCGACTTGGCCAATGCTGAAATATGGCGGATCTACAAGGGAAATTGGAGCACTAAGTGGATTGTCTGTTATCACTGGACCCTCTACCGCCAAATCCATGCAAACACTTGGATCTCCACAAACCATCGCATATCCCCAGTATACCTCACTCGCGTCTACGATGTAATCCGTCTTGTCAACAATCTTCTTACTTTCTCTTAGCCAATCACAGTCTCCATACCATTCGCTGCATAAATCAAAAGCGATGTTTGACTGTTCAATCGTGATGTTTACGCTTCCCGGGGCAGGCAGCCCTGGATCTCGTCTTGAGCCCAAGGGAAGTGGTAGTACATACACGCCAACATTTGGAGTGACACCTCCTCCAACACCCTGCACATAGGACATGTCCATGTTCTGTATATGGATCTCTGCTGACGCTTCCGCTTCAATACACACCCCCGGGACGAAGGTTGGGTGAAAGAACAACCCATCAATTGCGGCCGTTGTTTTTTGACCAAAGTACAGGCCGACGGCACTCTCATTATTGGCTTTACTACGCACTGCAACATTGTTGAGTTCGAGGTAGGCCCCACCTTGTAGGCTTAAACAAACATCCTGTGCTTCAATGGCAGAGTTCTCAGTTATCGTCCCGCGGAAAATGGAGCAGCCTGCGGAGCCAAAAAGAAACCCTTGGTCGGGAGTAACTTGGCGTATCTTTACGTCACTCAAAAACGCGTATCCACTACTCTCATTCCCGCCAACAATGACTTGGGATACACCGAGGAATTCCGTCCGAATGGCAGACACGCCAATTGATGACAGTTCAACTTCTCCACCCCACAGAATACAATCCTCAAAGTTCACATCAAAGGCTAGATCACCAATATCTCGGTCTCCAGCTTGAAAGTGATCATAGTCTTCTATCTCAACATGCTCCATTCTGACATCACCACCGGCGCCTACTTCAATTCCTCTCCATTCTGTTTCCTCCCCACCACTTTCTTCCCACCTTTTTACATGTATGGGGTATTCCTGCGTTCCCAGCATTTCTAAAATACCATTGACCTCAATGTATACATCTGGGTCTACAATGTACACATTTGCGCCTGCTGCAATCG
>CAYFNT010000051.1:3518-3725 GCA_964344565.1 uncultured bacterium | reverse complement strand
ATATTCGACAGCAAATGGCGATCTTAGATCCTGAATTCTCGCCCCAAATTGCTGAGATTAGGGCTTGTTGAAAGTGATTAAATCACAATCTGTTCCACCAAGGGCCACTTCCCTTACACCATTGAATACGATTATTGCGAAACCAGAAGTGAGAATAACATCCTTTCGTTCTCCAGATTGAGGGGTAGAGACTCTGACTTGGGTTTT
>CAYFNT010000051.1:0-3508 GCA_964344565.1 uncultured bacterium | reverse complement strand
GCCGCAACAGCCATTTTTTCGCTGTAGACCTCATCAGGTGTTGCTTCTCCTTGGGTTTTCGGTTCGTAGGCACAAAATTGATCAATACTACCGAATTTCTCTAATGATTTCAACAAACCTAACCGGTAGATCCGGGGTAAAAGTCGCAAATACGTAGGCACACGAATTGTGCATTTCATATTGACAAGAATATGTGTTGCATGTATTGTGAAGGCAATCATGTACCTGCGAACAACAAAACGAAAGAACAAGGACGGGTCAGTTGCCAAGTACTATCAACTGGCTCACAACGAGAGGCATCCGGTAACCGGAAAGTCCACAGCCAAGATCATCCACAGCTTTGGCAGGGCTGACACCCTGGACAGGGAAGCCCTGGTTCGTCTCTGTCGGTCCATAGCCAGAGTTTGTGGGCTGGAGGTTATTGATCCTCTTGAGGATGATGGGGAAAGAGGTGGTCTGCCAAAGGATGTTAAGATCAAACGCACTGTTGAATACGGTACTGTTCAGGTGGTAGCCGAATTGTGGGAACGTTTTGGTATAGGCAAGACGATTCGTGCAGCATTGAAGAAAAAGCAGATTCCTTACGATAAGGCATTACTGGCCATGGTCGCCAATCGTCTTTGCACCCCTGAGTCGAAGCTCGGAGTATGGGACAGGTGGCTGGAAACTGTTTATTTACCTGAGTGCAGTGAATTTAAACTGCGCCAGATGTATGAGGCCATGGATGTTCTTCACAATCACTCGGTGAAGATAGAGGAGCAGGTATTTTACCAGGTGGCCAACCTTTTCAACCTGTCGGTGGATCTTATTTTTTACGACACCACCACCGCTTCATTTTCCGTCGATTATGAAGACGAGGATGACGGTTTGCGCCAGTACGGTCATGCTAAAGAAGGGATGTGGGCACCCCAGATAGTGGTTGCCTTGGCGGTGACCAGGGAGGGAATACCGGTTCGCAGCTGGGTGTTCCCCGGCAATACAGCTGATGTGAGCACGGTAGAGACGATCAAGAAGGACCTCAGGGGCTGGAATTTGGGAAGGGCTCTGTTTGTTGCTGATTCCGGGATGAACTCGGAAGATAATCGCAAAGAACTTGCCAAGGTCTGCGGTACATATCTGCTGGCAACACGAATGGCCAGTGTCAAGGAAATCAAGGAATCAGTACTGACTCAGCCAGGGCGCTACCGAGAACTGTCGGATAATTTGCATGTAAAAGAGGTGTGCCTCGTGAACGGAAAGCGCTACATCCTCTGCCTCAACCCGAAGGAAGCGGAGCGTCAAGCTCATCATCGGCAGGAGATCGTTAGCATGCTGGAAGAAGAACTGAAGAAGCACAAAGATAAGAGTGTGACAAGGAAGTGGGCCATTGCTCTTCTGGCTTCACGCAGATACAAGAAGTATCTGGCCATCACCGACAAACAGACGATTCGTATTGACAGAAAAGCGATTCGTGCGGCGGCTAAACATGATGGGAAATGGGTGCTTGAGACTAATGACGAGACAATCAGCGTTGAAGATGCGGCCCGTGGCTATCGGGGTTTGATGGTCATTGAGCGTTGTTTCCGTTCATTGAAAAGAACTCAGATCCGAATGATGCCGATGTATCACTGGTTGCCTCACCGCATTGAAGCGCATGTGAAGATATGCGTACTGGCCTTGCTCATAGAGCGAATGGCTGAGATAAAGTGCGGAATACCGTGGTCGAGAATCAGGTTGGTTCTGAATAAAATACAGGCCACAGAATTTGAGACTCCCGGACACACTTTTTTTCAATTAAATGAGCAGCCCAAGGGGGCGAAAGCCATTTTGGACGCACTCGAAATCCCGCGTCCTCACAAGGTTTTCGGCGTAAAACACACTCAGAAAAAAGTTGTAATAGTGTAGGTACACGCGAAAAAACATCACCTGCCGCAAGCTCGGCTATCAGCGGCTTTGCGCGGGGGTGTTAATTTTAGACCGAAAACCCCAGTTCAGTCGGAAATGGAATTTTCATTAAGCGAAGTTAACGAGTAACTTGTTATTATTTCTGTTATCAATAGTTCGTTTTTCCCGTCGTTTTAACCGACGTGCTTCCCTGGCTGCTTCCAGCTTTTCATCACGCTCTTTGAACACCTGCTTCTCAAGACCTTCAAGTTTTATCTTTGGAGCAATATAACCAATGGCACTGTTGAGTCGGACATTGTTGTAATAATCGATATAGCCAGAGACAACTTGCCGTGCATCATCAAGTGACAATAATACTCCAGGCCGTATACATTCACTTTTTAACGTATGGTGCCAGCGTTCTATTTTACCGTTACTCTGTGGATAATACGGTGATGTCCGAACATGTTTCATCCCGGTTACCCTGATAAATTCCTTAAAATCTTTGGCTATAAATTGAGGACCATTATCTGAAATAATCCGAGGCGCAACATTAGGATATTTCTCTCTTGCCCTTTGTACCACTATTTCAACATCTGCCTCAGTCATCGACTCCCGAATCTCCCAATGAACAATGTATCGACTGCAACCATCCAGGATTGAACAAAGATAGTAAAAAGTACCGCAAATATTGAGATATGAAATGTCAATATGCCAATGATCATGAGGCTTCAATGGCTGCACAAAGCCGGTTCCCTTCTTGGAAGATTTTGGCGCCCAGCGTTGCAACAGGCCAGCTCTTTTGAGAACCCGATAAACCGAACTCGGAGAAACGGCAACAATATCCTCATCAAGCATCATAAATGTTAATCGTCGATAACCTTCCATGGGATGGTCTTTGCAATACTGTACAATTGCTTCCTGTTCCCACTTCTCAAGCCAAAAATCACGGGGTATCGATGCATTGTGCTCATTGACTTTCCCGTATCGCTTTTGCCAACTGTCGTACTTGCTCGATGATATTCCCAACCATATCTTATACCGTTTGGCTGGGATCTCAGTTCGATTCGTCCAGTGTTTCACAAAATCGACAATTAAATCTCGTATATCATGGGGGACCCAAACTCCGGTTAAAGTTCCCCAAGATTTTTTTTTAGCTTGACGTGCTCCTCCATCAATTCGGAAAGCACCTCATTTTTTGTTTGCAGCTTTTTCTCCAAAGCCTCAATACGACGCTCGCTTTGTTTTTTCCTTCGTCTACTGCTCTTTTGAAAAGCTGCTGCACCATTCTCGAAAAACGCCTTCTGCCACCGATAGAACACCGTTGGTTGAAGATTGTTCTGATCGCAAATATCGGATACGGGAACCTTGTCAACCAAATGACGCTTGAGCAGGGTAACTTTCTCCTCAGCTGTGTAATTGTAACGTTTCTTTCTCATAGAATTCTCCTTGGCATGAGTATGTTAACTCACACTTCGGAAAATTCCAATTCACGCTGAACCAAGACACGCTAAGGTTCATCCTGAAAAAAATTTCAGGTAAAAAGTGTCTTTACTGAGTAGCATTAATCACTAACTGCTTATAAATTTTCCTGATTACCCATAAAGCTCAGCCTAACACGAGGTGTTGTCGGTTTGACAGTCTA
>CAYFNT010000050.1:0-3799 GCA_964344565.1 uncultured bacterium | reverse complement strand
AAAGAAGTTCCTCGCCGAGCAATTGAACCGGCCAGGATTGATTGCTTTTCATCCACTCGAAGAGGCGGTCCTCCCCGAAGAGTTCGCCTTCCTCGTCCTCCTGCTCCTCGAGACCATCGGATCTTATGAAGAGCAGATCGCCGGGACCCAGCCTTACACGCCCCTCCCGGAACATTCCAGATTCCTGAATTCCGAGCAGGGGTCCGCCACGATGCAGGCGTTCAATAAGTCCATCGCGCCGGAGCAGCCAGGGCGTGGGCATGCCGGCATTGCAGAAGCTGAGCAGTCCCGAACGGGTGTCCAGAAGGCCGTAGAAGAACGCGGCGAAGAATCCCTGGAACTGGGGATCGTTCCGCGAACGGACCATGTCGCGGTTCATGCCTTCGAGCACCTCGCTCACGGGACGCTCCGCGCTGGCCATGGCGCGGAAGGACTGGGCCACGCCCGCCATGAGGAGGGCCGCCGGAATACCCATGCCCGTGGCGTCGCCCAGGGCCAGGCCGAGTCGTCCTTCGCCCAGTTCCATGAAGTCCAGATAGTCTCCGCCGACTTCCCGGCCCGGCAGGGTCTTGCCGAGGATCTCGACTCCGGGCACTTGGGGAGGTTCCTTGGGCAGAATTCGCTCCTGGATCTTACGCGCCACCTTGAGCTCGCGGTCCAGCACCTCTTCGCGAGCCAGACGCTCGACCATGGACAGGTTCTGGATCTGCAGGGCCAGGGAGGGGAGCAGATCCTGGAAGGAGGCGAGGCGACGAGGCGAATGCAATGGAGCCACGCGACAGGGGCCCAGAACCAGGAGGAGCGCCTCTCGTCCCTCCGGAAAAGAGATGAGCAGGGACCAGTCCCGGTCCTCGCAGAACTGCTGCGCCCGGGATCCGAGCAGGGAGCGCGACCAGTAGGGATCCCAGAGTTCGGCGGCGAGGATCTCCTTCCGCTCGAGCAGGTGCTTCTCGAGTCGGCCGGGCATCTGCAGGGCCGTGGTCGGCAGGGCCGGATGGGGGATGTCCCCATCCGACTGGGGATCCTTCCAGCGATGGAGTTCCTTCCAGCCCTCCTCATCCCGTACCAGCCAGAGGGCCCAGCTGCTCTGAAGGTCCTCGCAGATGGGGGCCGAAACGCTTTCCATGAGCCCGGAGAGGTGGGGAAAACCCTGCTGACCGAGAAGCAGCCCGCGGGAGCGCGGCATCTCCTCGGCTTCGTTGCGTTGCCCTGAGCCGGGCAGTCTGCGGGACATGGGAAACCAGACCAGCAGGGTCAAGGCCACGGCCAGGGCCGTCAGGCCCATGAGCCCCAGCCGGCTTTCGCTTCCGGGTCCGAACTTCAGGACCAGGGCCTGGATCCCGATGAAGATGACCAGGAAGATCGATCCCCGAAGGATCTGCCTCGCCGCCCTTTCGGCCCGACGCTGGAGATAGAGCAGGTCGCGGATGAGAAGGCCGTAGGCGAAACTGATGGGAAGAAAGACCAGGAAGAGGGGCGCCGAAGCCGCCGCGGAAATCACCTGGGCCGGGAAGAGCTGATGCAGCACCTGGAAGAGCAGCAAGGGGAACAGCCCGATGATGGCGCCGGTGAGCACCAGTCGAATGCGATACCGTTCCCTGCGGCGGCTCTTCCGGAAGGTCTTCACCACGAGCAGGGCCACCGAGATCAGCAGCAGCAGCACCGCATGGATGCCGGCGACCTGCTCGAGACCGTACTGAAGCTCGTGGGGCTTCTCCAGGAAGAGCACACCGAATGCGTCGATGAGAGCCCAGAGCGCCGTGGGTGCGTAGATGGCGGCCAGCATGATCTTCCGCCGGGGGCGACTCTCCGGGAAGAGGATGATGAAGTGCAGGAAGAGGGGCGGCAGGAGCAAGGACAGCAGATCGCTCTCCAGCTCGAGAAGCAGAGTCCAGGGATCGGCCAGGGGTCGAGGTTGGGGGACGAGCAGCGAGCCCAGCAGTACGCAGAGAAGCAGGAAGAGCTGGGCGAGGGGATCCCGCCTTCGGCGGAAGACCATCCAGGCCGTGAGGAGCACGAGAAGGCCTGCGAGGGTGCGCAGGGCCCAGTAGGCCTTCCGGGAAAGACTCAGGGTCTCGACGGGATGGCTGATCTCCAGGCGCCGGCCCTCGCGCTCCACCTCCAGGACGAGGCTTCCCCTCAAACCCTCGCGGGCCATGAGCGAGCGGGCCTGCAGATCGCGGCGCGCGGCGATCCCGTTCACGGAGATCAGGAGGTCCTCGGCCTGGAGTGCGATGGGGGAGTCGGGCCCTGGGATGATCCTCAGGCTGTGAATTCGCAGCCCCGGATCCGGATAGTGCATCCGATCCTGAAGCCCCCAGAGAGCCAGCAGGGCCGCCAGGACGGGCAGGGCCTGGAGCAGAAGGGACCTGGGGGTGCGCCGTTGAGCTGTCGGGCGAAGTCCCATGGGCCCAATCTGACCGCCGACGGCCTTGCCTGTCAACGGGAAGCTCCCCGGGGGCTTGATGCGAAGGGGGTCCCGTGCTAACTTGCCGGGACTCGTTTACCTAAAACCCTCTAGCCGGAGGCTTTGCAGTGGTCGCCAAGAAGAGGCTCAGCAAGAGCCAGCTCAGGGACGACAAGTTCATCGACACCGTCGCCCATTACGCGGGGGTGCTCCGCGAGCATCAGCGCAGCATCATCGGCGGACTGGCCGTGTTGCTGATACTCATCCTCGCCATCTCCTGGGGAACCCGCTACGTGCGGGAATCCGACGAAGAGTCGAGAGTGGCCTTCTCCAGCGCCTTGGGCGAGCTCGAACTCGCCATCCAGGACAATCAACCGGCCGGCTACGAAACGGCCCTCCAGAGCTTCGAGGCGATCCGGAGTCAGTTCGGAGGCAAGGAAGCCGGTCAGTGGTCCCTCTACTACACGGGCTTCTGCAAGGAGCAGCTGAAAGACTTCCAGGGCGGCCTGAACGATTTCGAGACCTACCTGGCCAGCGGCGACTCGGAGTTCGAGCTGGCCGCCGAACAGGGACGCGCATCCTGCATGCACAGCCTCGGCCAGACGCGGCAGGCGGCCGAAGTTCTGGAGAACCTGGCCGATCGTCCCGACGCCGGCGAGGACATGGCCCGCAGCTGGCTCTATCGCGCCAGTCAGATCTACTTCACCGGGAAGTACTACGAGAACGCCGAGGCCGCCCTCACGAAGTTGGAGGCTTTGGGCGCAGGTCCCTACGAATCGAAGCTGAAGCGGGATCGTGCGGCCCTGGCGGCGCTCCGCGGCTGATCTTCCCGAACCGCCGACATCCGATGGGGGACATCGCTAAGCGATGTTCCCCTTTTTCTTTGCGTTGACTTAATGCCGAAAAAGTGGAATTCTCCATCCGATTAAGTTGGACTTTTTGGAAAGGATTCCCCTTGCCGGAAAACACACCCGAGGATATGGAACCCCAGCGCGACGGCTCCGAATCCTGGCTGGCGGCGATTTCCTATCTGCCGGTGCTTTGCTTCGTTCCATACTTCTTCTATGGATCCCGACCTTTCGTCGCCTTTCACGCGCGTCAGGGAGTGCTGCTCTTCCTTCTGGAGCTGGCCGGCGCCCTGGCTCTCTGGGCCATCGACATGAGCATCGGGCGCATTCCTTTCCTGGGTATCCTCGTGATCATTCTGCTTCGACTGGCGCTGTACCTGCCGATCCTGGCCCTGATCGTCCTCGGCTTCGCCAAGGCGCTGACCGGTGAAGAGGGGCCGCTTCCATGGATCGGTCACTGGGCGGAGAAGATTCCTCCGGCCCAGACGGGGGTCTAGTCGATGCCCCTGTGCAATTGTCGCATAATGTATATTATGTTAACTAG
>CAYFNT010000049.1:0-4219 GCA_964344565.1 uncultured bacterium | reverse complement strand
TCCGCTTGCACAGCGTCGGCAGCAGCCTTGACCGCTTCATCGTCGGGTGAAGAGGAGGTGTCCTCAATGGGGCGATTCTCGCCCTCAGGCTGAACTCGAGTCCAGCCGGTAAACGGATTTTTCATCTTTACTCCAAAATAGTGGTGGCACCAAGCCAGCCGGCCTGACCCGCTGCCTGCGTAAATGCCTCAGAACCAATAAGATGGTCTTCAGCGGTCTCAATTTTAGTGGGCGTTCTCCACTAGGCTCGGGCGACAGTGGTCACCCCCCAGATCCTAGCTTCGTCGAATAAGATGTCCCTACGGTAGCTCGCCTCCGTAGCCTATCGCAAACCTCCTTCCCCTTTGACTCCCTTGCGCTTCGCCTCACGGAGCATCGCTGCGAGTACTCGAGTCCCGTGGGGGGTGATTTTCCATGCGTTCAGCCGCTTCTTCTCCGACTTCTTGGTCGCCTTCTTTTTCTTCGCTTTGCTGTCGGAGGTCAGTTTCAGCCAAGATCGTTGGACTGCGGTTTGAATGTCCCGGTCGACGTTTTTGGGGCGCTTCAGCCCTGCCCGATCGAAGCCGTCGAGTAGCTGAGCCCGGATGACGGTGTTGACCTTTGTATCCTCTCGGATGGCGTCCGCGATTACGAGGAGGACCTCGGTGTTTGTGATTGCCCCGCTCTTCTCGATTCTGCTCGCTAACACGGGGTCCTCTGCCACGCGAGGTGCTTCATGATCCGACGAAGATGAGCCACAAAGGCTCCGCATCGCCTCTGAATCGAGGGGGGACAGTTCGTAGTCCAAGGTCTCCTTGGCGAGGCGCACTCCCAGCTCACGCGACGCCTTGCCCTGGATGTCCACGCCCGGCCCCTTGATGATCACGATGAACTTGTCGGTGTCCTGTGGCATACGCTGCACCTCCCGTCGCAGACAAGGTAGGTAACAGCGTAGGCTACGTCAAGGGGGAATCGAAAAAAAGTTCTATCTTGTTGCTCAAGAGGGGGTTAGGGCGCATCGCTAGGGGCGCGAGTATATATAACTCCGTCTTTGAATCCTTGTCTTTGCGCGGGCTACCGGGTGAATTTCCCTCTCCACCGTCATGAGCGTCAGCGATTTTCACCAGAATTCGGGCATAAGAACACTGTGGGCTCGCAGTCAACTTATTGAAATAAAGGAGGTTGTGATGACGACGAACCCGTTTCTGCCCGTGGCGAAGGTCCCCTTGCTGACCGGAGGGGGCGATGTTTCATCCCGATGCGCCGTGGTGCTCGATCCCGAAGGGGAAGCCCGTGAAGTCGGCGTGGTCTCGGCGGACTACGCCCTCGTACCCAACCAGAAGGTCCATGACCTCGCCGTGGAGGTTCTGGAGCGCTCAGGGCTCGCCACCGAGCCCGTAAGGACCCTCTGCGACGGGAAGCGCTACCAAGAGGCCTGGCGGATGACTGACGTGACGGTCGCCGCGCAACTTGGCGACGTGATCGCGCTCACGGTCGAGGCCTTCAACTCCTACAACGGCTCGATGAACTTCGGGCTGGCGTTCAATGCCCAGCGGCTTGTGTGCGAGAACGGAATGACGCTGGATTTCCTGCTCGGAGGTTTCCGCTTCCGCCACTATGGCCAGCGGGACTTCGACCGGGAGCTCGAAGAGTCGAAGGACGTTATCCTGGGACTCGCAGACAAGGCGAAGCTCCTGGAACCCGTCCTGGCCAAGATGGTCGACACGCCGGTCACTCGTCCCGAGCTACAGGCGCTTTACGAGAAGCTGTCCTTGGGACAGGGTCTGATCGCCCAGAGCTTCCTCGGAATCGAGGAGGACACGGAGTGGGGGGTGTACAACGCCATCACGGATGTCCTCACGCGCCAGGAGAGCTTCCGAGCCCAGGATCTGAACCGACAGGTCTCTCGCTACTTCATGGGGAGGGCTGCATGAAGCGAGCGATGCGTCAAAGCTCGCTCAAGGCCTACCTCTTCTGCCCCCGGTCCTACCAGCTCCGATTCCTCGAAGACACGCCTCCCGCTTTCCGCAATCCCAAAGCCCTGTTCGGCTCGGCCATTCATGAGCTGATCCGGCGCATGCACGCGGGCGAATGGGAGATGGAGCTGGTGGAGGCTTATCTGCAGACCTTCGAGGCACTGGAGCAGGGGGAGAGCGCCGAGATCCCCATCCGGTGGCAGAACGAGACCAAGGAGCGAGCGCAGTTCGAAGAAGAAGCGGTGGCCATGCTCACCGGCTACCGGAGCAAGGTTTACAACCGGGAGACAGAGGTCCTGCTCGCCGAAGCGCCCTTCACGTTATCGGTCGGTAAGCAGGTGTTCACCGGGACCGTGGACCAGGTTCGGCGGAATCCTGATGGCTCGGTCGAGCTCGTAGACTTCAAGACGAGCCGGTTTGCGGTCAGCCAGGCTTTCCTCGATGTGGATGTCCAGATGAGTCTCTACGCCGCCGCCCTGTGGCGCGGTGCCTTTCGGACGAACGAAGTGCTCCGAATGCTCGGCATCTTGCCAGACCGATGCACATGGTATCACCTGCGGCACCACATCCCCTACAAGCGCAAGACCGGTGCTTTCCAGGCTGGCGATGAGCGGGGAGATCCCCGACTGGTCACTCGGCGCACCGAGGCCGACCTCGAGGAGTTCTTCGAGGAGGCGGGAATGATCGCCGAGGCCATCGACCGAGGCCTGTTTCCCAAGAATCCCAGCCAGCTGACCTGTGGCTTCTGCGCCTATGGCGGAAGCTGTGGTCGTCTGCAGCTGGACGAACCCAAAAACCTCAACTTCAAGGAGGCGGATTTTGCCTGAACTGATTCGGGCCGACCAGGTCGCGGCCTTGCCCGATCTGTCGGTCGAACTTGAAGAAATGACCCGTGAGATGGGTCCTGAGCTACCTCGAATCCGCATCGAGCACTCACCCTCAGGAGCTCACCGGATGTTCATGGACCGAGGAGAGTCGATTCTGGAAGGAGAGGACGATGAGAAGTGGATTCCGGAGAATCAGATTTCCGGGATTGTGGTTACGGCAGTACACGTCAGGGCTCTCTTCCAGGAGGGAGAGCAGCTTCCTCGGTGCTCCGGAGTGGGAGGTGAGCCCATGGTGGAGGATCCCTTGGCGGAGTCCTGCAGGGTGTGTCCAGAGGCGCATCTGGGAACCGGACGATGCAAACCCAAGGTTCGGCTGTTGCTTCTCTCAGATGACGGAGAGCTGAGGGCTTTTCCTCTGAGCCCGACTTCCATCAAGCACTGGAACGGCTACGTTCGCAAGCTCGCCCGGAGCAGGCTGCCCTATGTTGCCGTGGTGACCCGGTTCACGCTTCAGGATGTCCAGCGGAACGGGTTTCGATGGGCGGAGGTCAGGCCTGAGATTGTCAGGCTCGTGACGGAGGAGGAGCTGACTCAGGTCCGGGAGATCCGGCGGCAGCTGGAAGAGTTCGATCACCAGATCGAACCGAGAGATTACGAAGATCCTGGTGATCGCCAGGAGAGGGGAGAGAACTAATGACCGAGGCTTTGAAGAAATTGGGCGTGCTGATCAAGATAGCGATCAGGATTGTCCTGCCCAAGCGCTAGTCGCGCTGGAGGCAGCCACGCCATGGGGTGTGGTTGTCTCTAGCTCAAGATCGATAGTGTCAGCGCCTTTCCCTCAGGATGCTACGGGAAATCGATACCGAAGTAAGGGCTGAACCCGTAACAGCTGGAATCGTTCACATCGGTGATCTTGATCTGGTACATCCAGCTTGAGGTATGGCCACAGGCGTCCACCGTCCAGGGGTGAGAGCCATCGTCAACGATCGATGGGTCCATAGTACATAAGAAGGCGCCATCGTGGTAAAGCTCCAGCTTGACGTGCCCGCTTGTATCCTCGCTGTCCCAGTAGATCCACTCCATTTCTCCTTCGTACCAAGGAGGTGGATCTCCGTCAGGCATCGTGACATTGATGGTGCAGTCGCCCCCGCAACCATTGAGGGTGAAGTAGTCCCCGTAGTCATAATACTCGTCGTTCTCGAGATCCGTCACCTTGATGCGGTAGTCACTGCCATCTCCACCGCCACAACAGTCGACGGTCCACCAGTACTGGCCATCGTTTACCGTGGAAGGCGCGATCACGCATAGGAGAGTCGAGCCCTTATACAGCTCGATCTTGACTGTGGAGCTACAGTCATCACCCTCCGCGCCCCATTCGACTGACTCGCTCGACCCCGCGGTCCAGCTATCTCCCGTGTGAGGCTGCTGGACGTCGAT
>CAYFNT010000048.1:0-4490 GCA_964344565.1 uncultured bacterium | reverse complement strand
CACTCGGACACCGCTACTGTTGTAACAGGAACAATAGATAGCACCCTTGTCCTTCCCCCGGTCGGCGGTGGAGATGAGGTGTTTCTGCTGGGAACCATCGACATTGATTCTACTGGCACCCTCAGTATCAGGCCAGGAACGACTGTCTATGTTATGTCCACTGCCACCGAAATCAATGTAGAAGGCTCGCTGCTGCTCCTGGGTACTGAGGCAAGTCCGATAGAGATAAAGCCCCACTCTGAACTATCCGAATTGCAGCATTGGAACGGTATCACTCTCGAGGACGACGCAATCTTTAGATCTTCCTATGCATCTATTTGGGGTGCAGACGACTTCCATTGCTCCGTCGATCAATATGGTGGGCCAGAAACAGTTCTTGTGGAAGACACACGGATATTCGGGGGGTCTACTTATGGTTGCGACGTAACCTTGGCCGCCTTTGACGTTGAAAACGGCGATACGGTCTTGGTGGATGGTGGCCAATTCCTCGCAGTGAACCGTGTTGAGGCGGAAGATGCAGTGATCAAGAATTCGAAGATTAGGCAGACTGTCAAAGGTCAGTTGTTCGTTATTCCCCCAGCCCTGAAAATGACAGGATCACACAGCTGTGAGGGAGATACAATCAAACCCTCATTCAGGAACTCAACGGTAGAGGCACAGGACATTTGCATAACTGTCACGGGCAGGGATTCTGATGTGCAAATAGGAGAGAAGGTTATCCTGCGTAACAAGCTTGAGCGGAGCACCAGTATTGGAATCAAGGCACAAGTCGAGGCCAAGGTCACTGTCGACGAAGTGAAGGTGGATGAGGGGACCTACATTGGAACTGGAATTCAAGCCACAAGTGATAGCGAGCTAGACATTGAGCGCCTGTTCCTTTCTCAGGTTTACAACTATGGGATCTATGTGGGGGCTGCGGGGTTGGGAGGCAGTGTTGATGGATACATCCGTGAATCGGATTTCACGACTTCATTTGTCTGCGTGGATCTATCCCCTGATTCCTGTCAAAGCCACTGGGGAACCTATTGCATTGCGAATAACTCCGGAGCCACCTTCTATGCATCGAATTGCTATTGGGGGACTTCCTGGTGTAGTGCAGATGATTGTCCTGAGGTTATGTTCACGGGTGTCTCGGCTGACAGCAATCTAACATCGGCCAATGGTGGCTTTGATTGGATTGACGCTCCAAACTTCAATGTTGGACCCGGATCAGCTCCGCAAGTTGATAGATTAGCATTTTCGATATACCCGAATCCTGGTAACCCCACGTTTACAATAGAGTTTGCACATCCTATCACCAAGCCCAGACAGGAGGTCAAACTCTATGAGATTTCAGGCCGACTTGTGCGTGTGTTATACTTATACACTGGCGAGTCCACCGTAAACTGGGATGGCCGGGATAGATTTGGCAGAGATGTTGCCTCAGGTGTGTACTTCGCAAGCGTGGCAACAGATTCAGAAGCTCTCACCAAGAAAGTGGTTCTGATAAGATAGGAGAAGTCCGATGAACTGGCGACACCATAGGTATCTAGTAATCATCATTGGGGTGTTGGTCGTAATACCACTCTCAGTGGTGGGTGAAAGTACCGAAGACATCCATGTTCTTTACTATCATGACGGCACACCAACCTCTTCTTGGCCATATGAGAATGCCGCATACTGGTTTCATATGTGGTGTACAAGTGATGGCTACTTCGATGGCGTCGTTCCACCAGGCGACTCTGGCAACCCTATGACGATTCAGAAACTAGATCTCTATCACTATGGAGAGGGTGATTTTAGAGTCCGAGTCGTTCTGGTAAATGCCACTGAACTTGGGAGTGAAATCGTCGAAGAAATTGGCAGCTTTGAGTTTTCCACAACATGTTCAGATTGTTGGGAAGACTTTGTTCTAGATCAGTATGTCGCATGGTATCAAGTTGGTGAGGCATTCCCTGGACTGATGACAGCCATCATCTTTGAGCCTCTCTCTATCGGGACAGATGGGCTTCCAGCGCCCCGACTGGGAGTCGGGGGCTGCGAGGACGATCCTGACGGCACACCTCATCCTCATCCTCACTCCTCCCAACTTGGAACTAGTGATTTTGGATCAGTTTGGCATGAGGATACAGAAGGGGATTCTCCCTGCGGAGATTACCTCATTGACGTTTACTGGTTTACAGAAGGGGGAGTAAATGCGAACTCTGAATCGTTCTCTTCGGTCAAGCTCATGTACTAGCCTGTGGGTGTTGGTCTCCCTTCTCCCTCTTCTGCTACTATTCGCAGATGAATCACAGGCAAGGATTTCTGAGTATTCGATCGAATGCCAAGAGGTGACCGTAGCGGGTGTGACCTATGCAAAGTGCTCTCTATCTCTTCCGGATTGTGTTGGAGGTGACAGGGTCTCTGGGGTGTACTTTCTTGGCCACTTTCAGGGAACAGCTGAATCAGGACAGAAGGGATACTTGGTTGAGGCTGTTGCCTCCCTTGACTCAGATATCGAGGATATCGCCTCCACAATTGGTGGTAGCAGTTACACCTCTCGTCTTGGTTTTGGCTCCTCAGAAAACGCACTGAACTTTGACCTAACCGAAGCTGTTAAGGCCTTAGCTGAGTGTGACGATGATGTGTACTTCCTGTTCGG
The DNA here is from genome assembly GCA_964344565.1 of uncultured bacterium. Taxonomy (GTDB): domain Bacteria; phylum Krumholzibacteriota; class Krumholzibacteriia; order JACNKJ01; family JACNKJ01; genus JACNKJ01. Next base: position 1,867 of record CAYFNT010000048.1, on the reverse strand, counting down.
TTCCATCCGACAAGCTGAGAGTGACGGTTCTTGTTCTCCTGTAGACGTTAGCACTCCAGGGATGTGGAAGATCCAGGTGGTGTTCGAATAGCAAGCCGCTGGTTGGCACCATGTTCGCCTCGCCTGCCTGTCTGGTTCCTCTAGGGGTGCCCAAGTTCGAATTCACTAAAGAGCCCTACCGCAGAAGCGCCCCCACGGTGGGGCGCTTTTTTGTTGACCGACCTGCATGGGAATGATACTTATAGTCATCATTTGTGCCCGAGCTATCGCGGGACTGGAGAGGTCAATTGCCAGGAGGGGTTTGCTATGTCGCGGGAAAGAAGGACTGGAGCCGTAGTTCTTTGGATTGTCGTACTCATGGTTGCGGGAGGCTGTGTACCGGCCCAGCAGAAGGTTCAGACGGTCCAGAAGTTCGAATTCAAGGATGGAGGCCAGGCCACTCAGATCCAGTCTGGGCTGGAGGTCACGGTTACGCCGCTCAGCAAAACCAACATGTACGACTTCCCGGAGTTGTTCTCATTCAGCATGGGAGCCATGCCTGGCACGATGAGAGTCCCGGCTACGACCTCCCGTTATGGTCGGACTGGCATTGGGTGGGAGTACATTCTCGGGAGTCCTGACGGCGCTTCGGTGCTGACTGCCTTCAAGCTGCAGATCAAGAACAATACCGGCAATATCCTGCGCATGGGTGATGCCCGAATCTATCTGACTGGTGTGGGCTCCCAGGAGCCGATCCAGGCCCTCAGCAAGGTCGAAGGAGAGGGTGGCCTCAAGCATATCCTGACAGCCATGGAGGAGTTCTACGAGAGGACTCGCAAGAATCCCAGCTTCCTGTCCGTAGAAATCAACGCCGAGTGGCCCGTGGGCTTCTTTTCGGCCGTCATTAATCAGAACAAGGATGCCTATCGGCTAATCAACGACCTGTCCTCGGAGATCCTCCCGGGGTTCGTAGGAGAAGGACTCCTGGTCTTCCCTGTTCCGATCACCTACGACGACTGCACCCTGGCTATGTTTGATGTAACGACGAAAACCGATGCAGCTGGCAATCCCGCCGAGAAGACGACCTTCCAGTTCGATCTCCACAGGGTGGATTCAAGTATCTGGCTAGACGAGGTCTCTGGGGAATGGAAACTTGGGACTCCACTATCGGCTTCAAACTAGCGCCAGTAGCAGTCACCTGCAATGTGGCGGTATCTAACACTATCTATGGATTTGTCCCAGGGGCCATCAGGTAAGCATAGACATAGATCGTAGATCGATCCCCGCCCCCGCCTCCACCCTCGCAACCGAGATCGAGAAGCGCACGCTCCACCGATCGAGCGTCAGAGTCGTTGAAGCACTGTCTGGCGATATACCAATGGTCTTTTCGGGGAACTCTGTGGTCATCGAAAAGCCGTGTCTGCCAGTCGGAGGCGATACCACAGTACCAAGACGAGTATGGGCCCCGTTGCTTCTTGATGTGCTGAACGATTTGATCGTAGACTACCTGCGCGGGCTCGGGTTTCATATGTCTCTCCTGGTTGGTGAAGCCCCAGGCGCCCAGCGAGCGCCTGGGGTAAGCAGGTGTATCAGGGTTTCGACCGACGGTGGGGTCGCACCTGTACGGTCTTAGGTCCCGGTTTCCCCGGTCCGTAGCACGAAGGCCCCGGAGGAGACCTTCGATGGGGTTTCACCGGAACGGTCTTCGGACCTCTCCGGGAGGGACCACCACAGGGTTTCTTGGCCATTTCTCTCACCTCCAATATAGATACTATGATAGGGTTGCCAGGAGAATGTGTGGTTCTCCTAGGCCTTGCGGACGAGCTTCCACCAACAGGCCTTGCTAGTGGACCTGATCGGCGGGAAGGTTTCCTCCTTGCTCAGAGGG
>CAYFNT010000047.1:0-4869 GCA_964344565.1 uncultured bacterium | reverse complement strand
CCTGGCAGAACCTCGACGGCAGCTGCGGCGGCCTGGAGTTCTACGCCATCGACGAGTACATGGGCGAACTCGAATGGTACTGGTGCACGGACAGCGAAGGCGTCTTCACCATGACCATGACCACGTCCTACGAGTATGAGAGCTTCGAGCTCGAGCTCATCGTCTATCCCGACGAATCCGGCGAACTGAGCTACTACTTCGACGGCTTCCTCGAGATGCTCATTCAGTGGAACGCCGACGGCAGCGGCCAGTGGTGGACCTACGATCCGGTCGACAGCGGCAGCTGGGACGCAGCCGCGAACTAGACCGACGAATAGTTTTGGGAGAGGGGCGCCGACCGGCGCCCCTTTTTCCTTAGAGGGCTATCCAGTAGTTGAGCTTGGCCATGAGCCGATTCTCGGCCACGTTGTCGACCATGGTGGACATGGCCAGGCCGTTGTCAAGTTCCCCGGGCACGTCGTATCCGGTCCGGTAGTTGTACCTGCTGTGGGACCAGACCAGGTAGAAGGTCGAGCCCGGACGATACTCCCAGCGATAGACCAGGTTCAGATTCACCGCGCCGTATTCGAAATCCTCCTCACTCACTTCGAAACCGTCGGCCTCGTAGGAGTTGAGCCAGAAGCTGTTCGGCTCCATGAGTTCCCGCGGATTGGAGAAGTCGCCCGCCGTGATGAAGGGCTGGAGATAGAGATCGAGGGACTGATCGCGGTTGAAGAGGAAGCTGCTGCGCAGGGTGAAGTCGAGGGTCTTCATCTCGAGTTCCGCGAAAACGTAGCTCACGCCGCCGATGCCCACCCCGCCCGTCGGCAGGCCTTCATCGTCCAGGACCGAAAAGTTGCCCACCCACTGAGCGAGGGAGTGCGTCTGGCTGTAGCTCGAGGAGAGGCTCGCGCTCATGCGCGCGCTGGGCCGAAGGTAGAAACGGCCGTTGACGTTGGCGCCCCACCCGCCCCGGTCGTTGCGGCTGTAGCTGCCGTTCAGGTTCATTCTCCAGTCCTTGCGCCAGTCGCTCCCCATGCCGGCCCAGACCGAGGTGGATGCCGGATGCCGCATGAGTGGCCCGCGCTCGCCATCGTAGGTTCGGGTCATTCCGCGGCTGATGCCTTCCGCGCCCCGCCACATGCCGGCATGGAAATCCCAGAAGTTGCTGAGCTGCCACCAGGTATTGAAGTCGGCTCCCAGGTTCTGGGGATGGCCCTTTCCGTAGGCCCAGAGGGTCTCGCCCGGCGCGTCCTCGTCGGCCTTGTGGCGTCCCGCGTAGAACCAGCCGCGATTGATGCTCATGTTCCAATTGCCCTGATTGAACCAACTCTCCTCGCCGTCGGAGTTGTACTGGTAGCTGACCCATGTGCCGCTTTGCACCTCGTCGGGCTCCCTCAGGATGCCCATGTCGTTGAGGTCCAGCTTGTCGCTCTCCCAGCTTCCGTACATGCCCCAGCGCCAGGTGCCCGCCTGCTTGCGAAAGGACATGGAGCCCGCGTTGCCGTAGATGGGATCGTGCTCGAAGGCGGGATCCCCCTCCACGGACTTGTAATCCACCACCGATCCGACGAAAGAGCCTTCCAGATTGTAGCTGCGCTCGTCGAAATTCAGGTCGAAGTCGAGACCGCTGGTGTAGCCGTCGCGCAGGCCCTCGCCGGGATCGTCGGTGGTCCAGTTCCGGATGACCGCTGTCTGCATCAGGTTCACGCGATGGTCGCCCTCGGCGAATTCCTTCCCGAAGCGCCCCACGGCGAAGTAGCTGGGATTGTCGCCCGACAGGAAGGCGTTGTGCGCCTGTCCGTCTCCGGTGATGTCCGTGGCCGCCACGAGTCCCGCCACCGAAACGCCCGCGGAGGTCTTGCCGGTGAGCTTGCCCGCGAAACGGATGCGGCTGTTCTCGTCCCCCGTGCCGATGCGCCGCGAATAGAAGAGGGCGAAGTCGGGGTGGCGGAAGAAACTGGCCCCCTCGATGAAGAAGGGACGCTTCTCCTCGTAGCGGATCTCGTAGGGCGAAAGGTTGAGCTGCGAGGGATCGGCCTCCACCTGTCCGAAGTCCGGCTGGAAGGTGGCGTTCAGGGTGAGATTCGGCGTGATGCCGTACTTGAGGTCCGCGCCGAAGTTGGCGCTGCTCTCCCAATCGTCCACGGAATCGTCGGGACGCAGATCGGTGGCGCCGGTCACGCTGTAGGGCAGGATCTCGATCTGCCGCGGCGGTTTCACGCCGTCCAGCCCCGTGAGCGTTCCGAAGTTGCTGATGAAGCCGCCCTGGTCCCGGTCCCAGTGGACCCAACCCGTATCCTCGCCCCGGGCGTGCATCCAGCGATAGACCTGCAGACCCCAGGTCATGGACGGGCCGCCGCGGTATCGCACCGACGAGAATGGAATGCGGATCTCGGCGTACCAGCCGCGCTCGTCGCGATGGGTGGCGCAGTCCCAGACGGCGTCCCAGTTGCCGTCCCGGTTGAAGGGTTCGGTGAGGAAGGCGTCCTGCACCACGCCGTGGGGATTCACCCTGAAGTTGTAGCCGCTACTCCGGTCGAAGTAGGGATCCACGTAGATGCTGATGATGTCCGAGCCGTCCATGTTGTCGCGGCGGCTGAGGGTGCTGGCGATGCGCTCGGGATCCGATTCGAAGCAGGCCACTCCGAAGTAGAAGGCCTCCTCGTCGTAGAGCACCTTGAAGACCGTATCCTCGGAGGGCAACTCCCCCCGCTCGGGTTCCATCTGGGTGAAGCCGCGGCCGGCTTCGGCCCCCAGCCAGGCCTGCTCGACAAGACGCCCGTCCAGAATAACCTTGCCGGTCTCGACCCGCTGAGCGCGGAGGCTGGGACGATCGATGGTCCTGCCGTGGGAATGATCGGGGTATCCGGCGCCCCTGCCGTCGGGTTCGAAGCCCGGAATGGCCATGGCGGGAAGGTAGAACGAGGATATCAAGAACAGGGACAGAAGACGGGTAAGGAGCGGCAGAGGAACGCTCATCATGCCTCCGTGTAATTCATTGTATTTTTTCGAGTTGCGATCGTATTCGAGTGGGGCTGAGTGAATCCTACGGCACTCCCCCTCATCTGTTCCATGATCTTTGGTAAAATAAAGGATGCCACTCTAGTTGTTCTCGTCTATGCTCATGAAGAACCACTAGGTTCTTGCCAACATCACGGGGAGGGAAAGATGAGAATTGCGATCACCTTTCTTGCTATGACACTTCTGATCTGTCCAATCGCCAATGCTTCGCAGATCATCCAGTACACGAGCGAAGTCTCGGACCAGGACGTGGACTGGTCTGGGATGTTTCAGATTCAGCAGTTCGATCCGGCTCTCGGGGATCTACTCTCGGCCTCGGTGACCATCAAGGCCGGCTATTTCGGCTTGATCACCATCATCAACAACGAGGATTTCGAAGGCGAGTACTCCTGGCTCACCACCTTCGACATGAGGATCGAGCTGCCGGACGCGGCCCTTTTCTCGACCCTTAACATCTTGAGCGACGCCAACTTCGAGACGGGCTGGATCATGCCGGGAGAGACGAAGGAGTTCCCGCTCAGCGAGTATGTCTACGACCTGCCCATTCTCGAGGGGGAGCCACTCGAGACCTTTGTCGGAACGGGAACCATCGACATTCCGGTCTGGACCGAGACCTTCTCTCACCTGCAGATCTACTTCCTCAACGGTTCAATCGACTTCGAGGCCACCGCGGGCGCCATCCTGACCGTCACCTACATCTTCGACGGTGAGGTGCCCACGAACGTCGGCAGCTGGAGCGAGATCAAGGCGCTCTATTAGAAGGATTCGAGTCGACAGATACTCCCCTCCCATTCGGGAGGGGTTTCTTCATGCTTTCGGCTCCCCAACTCTCGTTTTATTTTCCACAATTTTTCTGGAAAAGGGAACTTGTTACCCCTAGTTTGCATCCTATCCACGACCCTATGGACCACCATCCGAATCCCGTCATCAAGGATCAAGGAGATGGAAATGCGCAAGATTCTCACCGCCAGTACCATGCTCGCCGTCATGGCCCTCTTCACCTTCGGCGGCGCGGCTCTGGCCGGCCCCGGTTGCGGCAGCAAGTCCGCGGACGCCACCTGCAGTTCTTACAGCAAGAGCGCCTGCAGCGAAAAGGCCGGCGCCAAGTCGGCCGAACTTTCCTGCAGCACCAAGGATCAGGCCGCGGCCAGCGACTTCTTCCTGAGCTCCTACATCAACGTCAAGACCGGCATGGACAAGGGCTGCAGCGCAAGCTGCTCCAACGCCGTGTCCAACTTCAAGGCCGGTGTGAAGGAGCTCATCGAAAGCGGCGAAGCCACCGAACACGAGAAGCATCTGAAGAATCTGGTCCAGGTCCTGGACGCCTGGCCCAGCGAGAGCGATGCCCAGCAGGCCAGCTTCCAGAAGCTGAGCAACTGGACCATCGGCTACATGGAAGCCTTCCCCGAGCGCTGCGAGGGCGCCGAGGTGAAGACTTGCCCCGATTCCGGCCACCGTTGGGTTGAGATCAAGAATCAGTCCGGAGACTCCTCGTCCAGCTAGCCAAGCGATTCCCCATAGACCACATCGACCTCCTCACCGACCCTCCCGCGCAAGCGGGAGGGTTTCTTGCGCAAAGAAGTGGCCCCCGCCTCGAAAGGCGGGGGCCGTAACTGATCCGGCTTCGGTGGCGTTGGGTTACCCCATTCGGGGCGATCCCGTTCAGCGCCACGCTTTGGGGAGCTCCCTTAGGGGGACGCCACCTCCACCAAACCGCATATGCCTGAACTCACAGGATCACCTCCTTTCGGGACGAACCGTCAGCGGCGAAACCCAGTCGCCCGACCCTGGCGTCCGTCCTAAGTCACCAAGGCCGCCGCATTGCGATGCGGATTTCCGAGTTATTATTATGATGCATCCTCGGAT
>CAYFNT010000046.1:0-5028 GCA_964344565.1 uncultured bacterium | reverse complement strand
GGTCTCCAGGCCTCAGTCCCAGTTCCTGGAGTCCGAGAGCGGCCTGGAAGGCCTGTCTCTCGAAGGTCTCGGCGGAGATGCCCAGGTAGCGGTCTCCGACCTTGCGCTGGAAGGCCATAGGGTTCTTGTGCTCGCGTGTGGCGCGGAAAAAGATGTCGTTGAGTGTCTTCACGTCCATCTCAGGCCTCCGTAAGCTCAGGACCGCCCTCGCGGGCCGCCTCATGACTAGTTAACATAATATACATTATGCGACACCCGCACCGGGACATGGTCTAGGCCCCCGTCTGCGCCGGAGGGATCTTCTCGGCCCAGTGTCCGATCCATGGAAGCGCTCCCTTCTCGCCGGTGAGGCCCTTGGCGAAGCCCAGGATGATCAGGGCCAGGACCGGCAGGTAGAACGCCAGGCGAAGCAGGATGATGATCAGGATTCCGAGGAAGGGAATCCGTCCGACGCTCATGTCCACGACCCAAAGCAGCATGGCGCCGGCGAGTTCGACGAGGAAGAGCAGGACGCCTTGGCGGGCATGGTAGGCCACGAAGGGTCGCGATCCGTAGAAGAAGTAGGGAATGAAGCAGATCACGGGCAGGTAGGATATCGCGGCCAGCCAGGATTCCGAGGAGTCGCGTCCCGAGTCCTCTTCCATGGGTTCGAATTCAGGCAAGTGGAATCCTTTCCGTGAAGTCACCGTGTATCGGGTGGAGAATTCCACTTTCCCGGCCATAAGTCAACGCAAAGAAAAAGGGAGACATCGCTTAAGCGATGTCCCCCACCGTTTTCAAAGCTTGTCGGGGGGCCTCAGCCGCGGAGCGCCGCCAGCGCCGCCCGATCCCTTTTCACGCGGCCCTCGTAGACGCCGGGACCCATGGATTCCAGCCTGGAGAGCGCGGCCTCGGCGTTCTCGTAGTAGTGGCCGGTGAAGTAGATCTGGCTCGCCCGATAGAGCCAGCTGCGGATGAGCTCCTCGCTGGCGTCGGAGCGACCGGCCAGGGCTTCCAGGGCCTCGGCCGCCTGGCGCGTCTTGCCCATGCTGTGCAGGCAGGATGCGCGTCCCTGCTCGGCCGCCAGCTCGAATTCCTCGTCCCCGCCCGACAGGTAGGTCTCGAAGTCCTCGAGGGCGCCCTCGAAATCCTTCAGCTGCTCCTTGCAGAAGCCCGTGTAGTAGACGGACCACTTGCCGGTTTCCTTGCCTCCGAACTGGCTGCGCAGGGCCTCGAAGCTCTGCAGGGCGGCCTCGTAGCCGTCGGGCTCGTTGACCTGGATGGCCTCTTCCAGCTGTCCCAGGGCTCCGGAGAATGCCACGCGGGATTCCTCGTCCGATTCGCGGACGTAGCGGGTTCCCCAGGAGATGGCCAGGATGAGGACCAGCAGGACGGCCAGGCCGCCGATGATGGTCCGCTGATGCTCCCGGAGCATTCCCGCGTAGTGGGCAACGGTATCGATGAACTTGTCGTCCCTGAGCTGGCTCTTGCTGAGCCTCTTCTTGGCGACCACTGCAAAGCCTCCGGTCAGAGGGTTTTAGGGAAACGAGTCCCGGCAAGTTAGCACGGGTCCCCCCGCGCATCAAGCCCCCCCGGGAGCTTCCCGTTGACAGGCCGGCCCCCCGGCGTCCAGATTGGCCCCATGGGACTCCGCGCGACAGCCGAACGGCGCACCCCCAGGTCCCTCATCCTCCAGGCCCTACTGGTCCTGGCGGCCCTGCTGGCGCTCTGGGGGCTCCAGGACCGGATGCACTACCCCGATCCGGGCCTGAGGATCCACAGCCTCCGCATCATCCCGGGACCCGAATCCCCCAGCGAGCTGAGGGCCGGAGACCGGCTGGTCACGGTGAACGGAATCCCCGCCAGGCAGGATCTCCAGGCCCGCTCCCTCATGGCCCGGGAGGGCCTGCGCGGGCCCCTGGTCCTGGAGGTGGAGCGCGAGGGCCGCATCCGGAGCCTGAGCCATCCCGTGGAGGCCCTGAGCCTGCACAGGAAGGCCTACTGGGCCCTGCGGACCCTGGCGGGCCTGCTGGTGCTCCTGACGGCCTGGCTGGTCATCCGACGCCGGTGGGACCCTCTCGCCCAGCTCTTCCTGCTCCTCTGCCTGCTGCTCGGCTCCCTGCTCATGCCCCAGCCCAGGCCCCTGGCCGACCCCTGGACCCTGCTCCTGGAGATCGAGAGCGACCTTCTCTCTTTATTCCTGGCGCCTCTCTTCCTGCACTTCATCATCCTCTTTCCCGAGAGCCGGCCCAGGTCCCGGGCGCTCATCCTCGCCATCTACGCCCCCACCCTGCTCTGGGCTCTCACGGACATCGCGGGGACGCTGCTCGTCCAGGACTCCCAACGGCTCCAGTACCGCCTCGAGCAGGTCGCCGGCATCCACGCCGCGCTGCTGCTTCTGATCTCGGTGGCCCTGCTCGTGGTGAAGACCTTCCGCCGCAGCCGCCGTCGCGAGCGCTACCGAATCCGGCTCGTGCTCACCGGGGCCCTCATCGGCCTCTTCCCCCTCCTGCTCTTCCAGGTCCTCCACCAGCTCTTTCCGAGGCAGGTGATCTCGGCCGCGGCCTCCGCCCCGCTCTTCCTGGTCTTCCTGCCCGTGAGCTTCGCCTACGGGCTGGTGATCCGCGACCTGCTCTTCCTGCAGCGGCGGGCCGAGCGGGCCGCGCGGCAGATCCTTCGGGGTGCCATCTTCCTGGTCATCTTCCTGGGCATCCAGGCCCTGGTGCTGCGCCTCGGGCCCCGCCCGGAGAGCTGGGTGGGGATGATGGGCATGACGGCCATGGCCGTCGCCGCGACCCTGATGATCTGGTTATCCCTGGCCCGGAGGATGCCGGGAGCGCGGCTCCGCAACGAGGCCGAGGAGATGCCCCTGTCCCGGGATCTACTGCTCGGGCAGCAGGGCTTCCCCCACCTCTCCTCGCTCATGGAAACCCTATCGCCCCCCCTCTGCCGGGACCTCCAGAGCAGCTGGGCCCTCTGGCTCACCCGGGACGAGGAGGGCTGGCGTGAGCTCCACCGATGGTCCGATCCCGAGGCGCAGTCGGACCCGCCCCGCGCCGCCCTGCGCGCGGAGCCCATGAAGATGCCAGGAAGGCTCGAGAGGCACCTTCTGGAGAAGAAGGAGATCCTGGCCGCGGAACTCTGGGACCCCTACTGGTCGCGCTCCCTCCTCGGCTCCCGCGCCCAGCAGTTCTGCGAGGATCGGGACTGGTCCCTGCTCGTCTCCTTCCCCGACAAGCGCGAGCCCCTGCTCATGGTCCTGGGCCCCTGTCGCGTGGCGCCCCTGCACTCCCCTCGCCGCCTCGCCCATTTCCAGGATCTGCTGCCCTCCCTCTCCCTCCAGATCCAGAACCTGTCCATGGTGGACCGATTGGCCCGGGAGGAGGCCCTGGACCGGGAACTCAAGGTGGCCCGGAAGATCCAGGAGCGCATCCTGCCCAAGGAATCGCCGAGAATGCCCGGCGTGGAGGTGCTCGGAAAGACCCTGCCGGGGCGCGAGGTGGGAGGCGACTACCTGGACTTCCTGGAACTCGGCGGCGGCTGCCTGGGCCTGGCCCTGGGAGACGCCACGGGCATGGGCATCCCCGCGGCTCTGCTCATGGCGGGCGTGGCCCAGTCCTTCCGGGCCATGGCCAGCGCCGAGCGTTCCGTGGGCCAGATCCTCGAGGGCATGAACCGCGACATGGTCCGCTCCCGGAACGATCCCCAGTTCCAGGGATTCTTCGCGGCCTTCTTCTACGGGCTCCTGGACACCCGCAGCGGGCTGCTCAGCTTCTGCAACGCGGGCATGCCCACCCCCTGGCTCCTGAGGCGGGATGGACTTATCGAGAGGCTCCATCGGGGCGGCCCCCTGCTGGGCATTCAAGAATCGGGAAACTTCCAGGAAGGGCGCGTGCGGCTCGCTCCGGGGGACCTGCTCTTCGTAAGGTCCGACGGCATCGAGGAACAGGAGGACGAGTCGGGCGAGCTCTTCGGCGAGGAAAGGCTCTGGAACTGGATGAAAAGCAATCAATCCTGGCCGGTTCAATTGCTCGGCGAGGAACTTCTTTCCGCCGTCGAAACCTTTGCAGGCAAGGCGAGCAAAGACGACATCTCATTGATCCTCTTGAGGTTGAATTCTTCCTGATTTCCCCTTTTCGGACCCGGCATGACCTCTGCATGAATCCTATTCGTGCGGTTCAAGAATCTGTCTCTACGGAAAGGAGAATCGCCATGCACTGGTTCATTCTCTTTGTGGATATCTTCTGGTGGTTAAGGGACTGATAAGGGGCAACAATGGTTTTCGGTACTTGAGGCGTCTCCGCAGCGGAGGCGCCTCTTCTTATGAGAATACATGAAAATGTGAAGGAATTTCATTGAGATCAATGAAGATATAAGACCGTCGGAAGGGCCGGACAGGCCCTTTTCCGTTTGACAGGATACCCGCTTGCTGCTAGCTTTTTCCATTGGCAGCCCTTACTGCCGGTGCGGTGTCCCAATACCTCAAGCATCTCAGCGAAGCGCTTGCCGCACGAGCCTCTGAAGGGCCGGGACAAATCGTACCGATGGGTTCGGGCTGCTTTTCTATGTCCTCCCCAAAGAAAAGGCTCTGCAGATCGCTGCAGAGCTTCTTCGCAGGTGCCCCCGGCAGGACTCGAACCTGCCACACCAGGTTTAGGAAACCTGTGCTCTATCCGGATGAGCTACGGGGGCGTCATCGGTTTTCCTCCGCGGCCTCCTCCGATCGCATCAGCACGCGCAGCTTTCGAAGGGCGCTCTTCTCGATCTGCCGGGCCCGCTCGCGGGTGACCCCGAAGGCCCGGCCGGTGACTTCCAGCGTCTTGAACTCGCCGTCGGAATCCAGGCCGTAACGGATCCTCAGCACGGCCCTCTCCCTCTCGGAGAGCTTGTCCATCAGCCGGTGGAGCCTCTCGTGCTCCATCTGCAGGGAAACCAGGTCCTCGGGCGTGTAGGTGCTCTGGTTTCGACCCTCCGAGTAGAGTTCCCGGAAGGCGCCCTGGCTCATCATGAGGTCCAGGGAGAGGACGCCGCGCACGAGATCCCTGACAA
>CAYFNT010000045.1:0-5232 GCA_964344565.1 uncultured bacterium | reverse complement strand
GCTCCCCCGAGGCCACGGCGCGCTTCACCTTCGGCAAGGTCTTGAAGGAATCGGCGAGTCGCTGGAACTGGTAGAACTTCCCGTCGGAAAAGCCGAGAGCCTCGCGAGCGTACTGCCGCATGCTCGAGTAGCCGAGTTCGCGAAACAGCCGACGCTCATAGATCTCGGCGAAGAGCAGTACGGCCCGTTTCTCGACGCGGGCGAGCTCGGAGAGAGTTGTAAGAAGACGCGAGTGAAGTTTCGAAGCTGACATCCCGGACCTCCGAAATGGAGCCGCGGGAGGATGTCGGGGAGAGTGGCAATATACCATCCAAAAGTGCTGCGCGCAAGGTCTAAACTTTTATTAATCAATGGCTTAGCATGAATCGTCGGCGTGATTCTCACAGCCTGAATGCCCCTGGACCCGGACGATTTCCCGCGCTAATCTGGTTCATCCATCTGACATTCCTGCGAGGAGGCCCCATGCCCCGAGCGATGATCATCCTGGCGGCGCTGCTGCTGGCGACCGCAGCGGCCGCACAGCCCCAGCTGCTTCCCCTCGACGAAGCGCGAACCCTCATCGACGAAGCCGACGCCGAACCCTACGAGGGCGCCGATCGGCTGATCCTCTTCGACCGCAGCACGGTCGAGGTGGAGGACAGCGGACTGTCCCACCGCTACGAGCACCGGCTCATCAAGGTGCTCGAGCCCGGCGGCGCCCGGGTCCTGCGTGCGCTGCGATTCGACTACGATCCCACGTCCAACGACGTGCAGGTGCTGGGCGTGCGCATCCATCGCGCCGACTCCACCGTGGTCGACGTGGACCCCGCCGATCTCGTCGACACCACCGCGCCGGCCAGCATGATCTACTGGGGCGCGCGCATGAAGGTGCTCGGCGTTCCGGCCCTGGCGCCGGGCGACGCCCTGGAATCGCTCAGCTACACCAAGGGCTTCCTCATCGCCTACCTCTATCAGGACGACGAGGAGCGCTTCATCCCGCCCATGCGCGGACACTTCTACGACGTGGTCGCCTTCCAGGGCGGGCAGCCCTTCCTGGAGAAGAGCTACGAGCTGCTTCTCCCCAGGGACAAGCCCCTGCAGTACACCGTCTATAATGGAGAGGTGGCCAGCAGCCTGAGCTTCGGCGAGGAGCACTTCATCTACAAGTTCTGGCGGGAGGACATGCCCGCCGTCGACCGCGAGGCGCGCATGCCCGACCTCACCGACGTGGTGCCCAAGGTGGTCATGGCCACGGCCGAGGACTGGGAAGCCAAGAGCCGCTGGTTCTACGAGACCAACGAGTGGGTCTTCGAGAGCAACGATGAGATCGACGCCAAGGTGCGCGAGATCATCCGCGGCCTGGACGAGGACGAGGCCATCGCCGCCCTGCTGCACTGGGTGGCCCAGAACATCCGCTACAGCGGGCTGAGCATGGGACAGGGCGAGGGCTACACCATCCATCCGAGCTCCATGACCTTCGAGGACCGCTGCGGCGTCTGCAAGGACATTGCCGGCATGCTGGTGACCATGCTCCGCGTGGCGGGCTTCGAGACTTACGCGGCCATGACCATGGCCGGCGCGCGTGTTGAGGCGGTGCCCGCCGACCAGTTCAACCACTGCGTGGTCGCCCTCAAAAAGGAGGACGGCGACTACCTCATGCTCGATCCCACCTGGGCGCCCTGGAACAATCCGCTCTGGAGCCGTTGGGAGGGCGAGCAGCACTTCGTCATCGGAACGCCCTGGGGCGAAACCCGCATGATGATTCCCGCCTTCGGCCCGGAAGAGAACCGGATGGACGTCGTGTCGCGAGCCAAGCTCGACGATGACGGCACCCTCGACGGCAGCTTCACGCTGACGGGCAAGGGCATCGCCGACGGACGCCTCCGCGGCGCGCGGGCGGATCGTCCGATGAAGGATCTGCACCGCTACCTCGAAGGCTGGGTGCGAAGGCTCTCGCCGCGGGCGGAGCTGCTGGACTTCGAGATCAGCGATCATCGCGACTTCACCCGCGACACCGAACTGACCCTCGAATACCGGGTGCCGGGCTTTGCCGACGATCTCGGCGAGGCCATGCGCCTGCATTCTCCCGCCTTGTTGCTGGTGGGCGAGAACGGCGCGCTGAACCGGCTGGCCGGCGCGCCGAATATGGAGGAGCGGAATCATCCCGCTTTCATGTGGGCGCCCCAGACCGTGGCGGTGAACGAGGAATTGACCCTGCCCAGGAAGTATGAGGCCGAAGCTCCCGACGACGAGGAGAGCTCCGGCCAGGCCGCCTCAGCCAGCCTGGATTGGGAACTGGACGGCCGTAAGTTGAGCCTCAGCGCTACGGCCACTCTCGGCCGCAGGCTCGTGGAAGCGGAGGACTGGCCCGAGGTGCACAAGGCCCGAAGCGTGTTCGCGGAGGGCGCGCAGGCGCAGATCCTCCTGCGTGGCGAAGGGAGCAAGTGATGAAAACGACGTTGCTGACACTGACGATCTGCTCACTCTTTCTCCTGTCTCCGGCCATGGCCTCCCCCGCCGGTCCGCTAGATGAGGACGCCATTCGCGCCCGAATCGCGGCATCTCCCTCGATCAAAAATGCAGAGGGCGAGGAAGCGCTCATCCTTTTCGAAGGCGACTATATCGACTTCGAGAACGGCCGGACCGTGTGGAGGCATCAGGAGTTGATCCGGCTCTACAGCGAGTATGCCATCGAGCATCTGGGCGATCCGCGGGTGGCCTGGGACGGGCGTCGTCAGATGCTCGACATCCACGCCAATCGGACCTACCTGAACGACGGTACCGCCCAGGAGGCCCCGGGCAACGCCCACAACGAGGTGACGCCCTTCGGTCTCGATCGCGCGGTGGACTTCCTGGACATCCGCGAGGTGGTGATCACGAGGGTCGGCCTCGAGCGCGGGGTCACCGTGTGGCTGGACTACACCATCCTCGATGTGGATCCGGCCTGGCTGCCCTACGGACGGCACTTCTTCTTCCACGGCGAGTTCCCCACCGCCGAACGCGAACTCGTCCTGAGGGGACTGACGGGCAGCACCGTGAATCCCGAATTCGCGGAGCTGCGGCTTCCCGATCCGATCGATATCGGCGGCGGTCTGCTCTGGAACGCGAAGGATCTGCCCGCCCGTCCTCGCGATCTGAATCCTCGCACCGGCGATCAGCTAGGCTGGGCGGCGGTCTATCAGATCGACGATTGGATGACCGTGAGCCTGGCTCTCGCCGAGAACATCAAGGCCTCCTTCGCCGATTTCGGCAGTCTGCCGGGCGAACTGGAAGAGCTCGAAAAGGAACATCATCCCCTCGGTGTGAACGATCACCTGTCCATGTGGATGGACTGGATCGACTCCCGCGTGACCCGAGTTCGCCACGGGCTCCTGCCCTGGGCGCGAGCGCCACGTTCGGTGGCCCGCATCCTGGACAGCGCCACGGCCACCGATCTGGAGCGCGCCGCCCTCCTGCTCGCCTGTTGCCGCAGCGAAGACCTGGCCGTGGAAGCCTACTTCCCCGCCCCTTGGCGCAGCCTGGCCGAGGGGCCCTGCGTCGCCACGGCACTGGCCTCGCCGGGGGTGTTCATCAAGTCGCGCAAGGGCAAGCCCATGGCGGTGGACAGCGCCACCTGGAGCATCGATCCGCGCCCGGAGCCGCGGCTCTTGGTTTCTCTCGGCGACACGGTGGCTTCCCGCTGGCACAAGCTCTGGAAGGTGGACGATCGTGTCGCCATGAAGGTCTTCTGGAACCTGGAGACCGGCGAGGCGGCGGCCGACCTGTCGCTCTTCGGACCGGCGGCCCAGGGTCTCGGCCTCCAGCAACCGCAGGATCTGCTCAACGATTGGGCAGGCACTTGGAGCGAGGGCGCCGAGGCGGAGGGCGTGGTCATCCGCAACTTGACGCCCGCGATTCTCGAGGGCTCGGTGGAAATCACCGCGCCCATGCCCGAGGCCGACGAGGACGGTTTCCTGGTTTTGCCGCTGCCCCTGCCTCCCCTCGAGCCCGGCGACTTCTCGCCCAGCGGCCTGGCAAATGCAGATCGGGACGCGGCCTGGCTACCGGACAATGTTCTAGTCATGAATCTGAGTTGGGAGATCCTGCTGCCTGAGGATTGGTCGGCGAAACCGCCGAATCCCATGAGTAGGGAACTGCCCAGTGGAGCCTTCTCGGTCAGCGCCGACCGGAGCGATCAACAACTCTCCGTGAGTTTCCGCCTGAACTGGAGCGAGGATGCCATCGGTAGGGGCGACTGGCCCGAGCTTCGAGCCGCCCTGCTCCAGGCCGGGGACGCGAGGTCCACGAGGCTCATCCTCGAGAAGGCGGACAATTGATCTGACGATTCGGCCTATATCCTTCAAAATCAAGCCCTTCCCGGGCCCGGGGAAGGGCTATTTTGCCTTGCGGATCTGAAATGCCGGCACTAACTTGAGCCTCGTTCCGAACTTCACAAACGGCAAACCGGAGGTCTCCGATGTCGGACACTAAAGTGATGAACCGCTGGCTCGTGGTGGTCGGCGCCATCCTCGTCCAGCTCTGCCTGGGCGCCATCTACGCCTGGAGCGTCTTCACCCCCTCCCTGGTGGAAGCGGGATGGACCAAGACCCAGACTCAGATGGTCTTCTCGGCCGGGCTCGCCCTCTTCGCCATCGGCACCGTGGTTGCCGGACGTCTGATGCCCCGACTCGGACCGCGGAAGCTGGCCATCATCGGCGGCATCGTGCTCGGTGCGGGCTACCTGCTCGCCGGACTCTTCGGCGGTACCAACTTCTGGGCCATCTTCATTTTCGTGGGGCTCATCGGCGGCACGGGCATCGGCCTGGCCTACGTGGTGCCCATCGCCGTGGGCATGGCCTGGTTCCCCGACAAGAAAGGACTCATCACGGGTCTGGCCGTGGCCGGCTTCGGCTTCGGCGCCATGATCTGGGTGAAGCTCGCCGGCGCCTGGGGTCACCTCATCGAGAACATCGGGCTGTCTGCGACCTTCAGCGCCTACGGCATCGCCTTCGCCGCGGCCGTGGTCCTTGGCGGACTGGTCATGGTGCACCCGCCCAAGGGATGGCTGCCCGCGGGCTACACGCCCCCCCAGGCCAACAAGGACGGCGGCTCGCCCGTGGCCGGCACCGTGGACTACGACTCGGGCGCCATGCTCCGCACGCCCCAGTACTTCATGATCTTCCTGACCTTCCTGTTCAGCGCCGGCGCCGGCCTCATGAGCATCGGCCTCATGAAGCTCTTCCCCAGCCAGGCCCTCATCGAAAACGGCATGGA
>CAYFNT010000044.1:1725-5490 GCA_964344565.1 uncultured bacterium | reverse complement strand
CCTTATGAAGCCTTTTATTACTGAAATTCAGCCAAAGGGGTGCGGAATGTCGGTTGCATAAAATCTTCCTGTGATCTGGCCATATGGAGCAATCCGGCCACCTTCTCTGCGATCTCTGCTTTCCTCCCGGTCAGTTTTCTTTCCTGATTCGGTTCCTGTACCAGAGAATGAGACAAAAAGGGATATTGACGTTGTTGATACCGTTCCAGCTTTTTTTTAATGATGTCAAAACGGGTTGTGGAAATCCTCAGTTTCTTGGAAGATTCGATCTCATTTCCGGCAATCAGGATGTGGACATGAGGATGCTCTGTACAATGCACCCTGGCAAACGCTATCGCTTTTGGCGCACGCATCGCCAGATATTCACGGGCCAGGTCTTCCAGAATAGGGCCGGGCGGATGGTTTGGGTCTTCCTGTGCGAGAGATAGGATTTCATGAAAACAAACTGTCTGGTTTTTCCTCGGTTTGGTGTAGCGGTAGTTGTCGAGAAATTCACGCTCAATAGCCGCCAAGTCTTCTCCTTCACTGGTTCGCAGATTGTGCAGCACCCCGAATTCCGGGGATAGCTCCCCTACTCTTTCCGGTCCAGCGATATAGTCCAGCAGCTTCCCAAAACATGGTGTACCCTTAACGCCGATGCTCTTCACGATCATACCGTCTGTGGGTTACGAATAAACGCCTTCACGCGGTCTTCCAGCTGGTTGATGCGTTCCCTTGCCCGTACCGCATCCCAAACGGTCAGTTTTTGCATCCGGTTGGCACGTTTGGCCAATTGGTTCACGTTCCCACCGATTTTCCGCACCTCCGCAACCAGCATGTTTAATTGCTCTTCAACGCCTTTAGGAACCAGATACCGTTTGCCTATATACGCAAAAGCCGCCTCCCGAAAATACGCCGTTGGCTTTTTCCCGGAAGCTTGAGCATGATTTTTCAGAAGGTTGTATTCCTCCAGAGTCAATACACAGTTGATGTATCGACGTTCCTTGCGATACACCTCTGCCATGTACCGAGCCTTCCGGCCACCCTTCTCTTTTTTTTCTTCACCGTGATTTCCTGCATAATGATGGTCGGCAAAACACAAACCATCATCTGATGATGATTTTTCTGTCATGTTGTGTGGGATTAGATGATAAAAAACGCGGACACCGAAAAAACGGGGATTCCAAAGGGGGCTTTGCCCCTTTTGGCAAGATAGTCCTGCTTTTTAGGACGGTGCATTTTTAAGAAGTGGCGACTTGGGGCTTTGCCCACCACTTCGTGAAATGCAATCTTGCTCCCCGCTTTGCGGGGACGCTCCGTGGCAACTGCATGGAACATTCAGCGACTTATTCGGGCCATTTTCTGGAGGTGTGTATCACGTTCAAGATTTCGATGTGGTCACGAAGACGGTAGACAATGAAAAAAGGAAGCGCTGGAACAATCAGTTCACGGGTCTTGGATACTCTTCCTGGTCTTCCGATTTTTGGATGTGTTTCAAGCTGACCGATAGTGCTGTGTATTTTTTGAATGACTTGATCAGCAGCAACAGGATTTTCTTTGGCAATAAACTCTTGAATACAAACAAGGTCTTCTCCAGCACTTTCAAAGAAAGTAATATTCATTAAGCTCGGTTTTTTGCTACAGAAGCAAGATGAGATTTTACCTCATCTTGAGAATAAAATTTTCCTTCCCCGCTGTCGGCACGCTGAATTGTCCGTTCAATCTTTTGTTTTTGCCATGCCTCCAAATCTCGTCGTTCGATAAGGGCTTCTTGAACTACTGAGACAATGAACAAGTTAGCGTCGTCAATCTGTTGCAACTCTTCGCTTACAGCGTCCGGGAAATGAATCATCATGTCCATGCCAATATTCCTTGCTGAGGTTTTCATGTTTCAAATGTAGTTGTTTACATCAGTTCCGTCAACCAAACATTCCACCCAACTATTTATTATAAAAACAAAAAAACATTTGACAAGTTGATTTTAAATAAATTTAATGTTTATAGGCTTTAATGGTTTTAATCGGCAATATGGGGTCACACCTCATGTTTGAGTTCTTTCGGAAACCATCAGTTTCTCTTCCCCCATCATAATCCTTCCAATAGTCCCCGCTGTACAACATCAGAAATTGTTACTGGTTCCTTTTCCCTTCCTGTGACCACCGACCTTACTGTTCCCGTATGTAGTTTCACAATCAGAAATCAAGAAGCTCCTGCTTATTATACGTGACTTAAAAGTTTTTACTAATTTTATCAGATTCATTGATGACTTGCTCATCTGTATTTGTTTACTCTACTTCTCATGACACACCATCGTCTCAGTCCCGATGATCTGACCGCCATCAGACAATCCTGTGATTGGACCAAACTTCCCCAAACGCTTGATCTAGAAATCGACCATAAAAAGAGTAAACCTCACGATCTGTGGTCTAAATCACCTTTCAATCCGCAAGAAACTAAGGCCAGCTTTCACATAAATGACCGGGGCTGGTACTGTTTTAGCACCGATGTTGGCAGCAAGGATTATATCAAATTAGTTCAGGAAGTGATTAAGGCCAGAACCGGCCAAGCTATTTCTTGCTACGATGCTGGCAAATGGCTTTTGGATCATAATATTGCTTCTATTGCCAACCATACTGCTGCTGTCCTTGACCAACAAAATAAGCCCCCAACTCGCCGTGAAAGAAAAAAAGAAGAACTCAAAATCAACAAGCCAATATCAAAATCCTTACTTGCCAACCTTGATCACAACCACTCTTTGATCACAGATCGCGGCATATCACCATCTACCGCCAAATCACTCCGATTTGGTTACATCGACCCCAAAAAGAGTAAATCAAGACTGGCTGGGAGGCTGGTTTTCCAGATTCGCGGTGTGCTGGAAGAAAAAGACGGTAATTTAAAACCGGTAATCCTGTCACATATAGGACGTGCCACAACCTACAAACAGGAGGAAGAAGGCGGGAAATGGATGCACTACACAGGGTTTCACAAATCATCTGCTTTATACAACATCGATTTTCTGACAAACAAAAAAGCCCTCTCTCACATACAGAGAACAGGTGTGATCCTGTTGGTGGAAGGATGCTTTGACGTGGCAAAGCTAGCAGAAGCAGGTCATGTGGGAGTGGGATTGTTTGGAGCGCACCTTTCCGAGTATCAGATTCCCCTCCTCCGGCTTATTGCGGAAAGAACCGGTGTCAACCGATTTCGGTGCATGTTGGACAGAGATGGTGCTGGAATCGCAGGAATGAAACGAGCAGTGACGCTTCTGAAACGAGAAGGTTTCATCGCTGAAAGTTTCAATTGGGCACTCCCCTCCTCTGCTCGGTTTCCAGGTAAATCGTTTACGATTCCGAACCAGTACAAGGATGTGTGTGACTTTGAGGTACACCAGATTCAGTGGCTCTACCGGAATGGGTTTCTGTGATTGGTGTCCTGGTGTGCCTATTATTTCGTGTCGTTTGACTCCTCAACTCTACAAATTCAGGTGTCCGCGGAATGTGTGCGGACTACTATCCACGGACTGTCCGCGGATAGTCCGCGAACACCTATTGATGTACACATCGCAAAAACACGTTAGCCATCTTTTCCCCTATATTTTTGTTGTCCGCGGATAGTCCGTGGACGGTTCGCGGACTATCCGTTCTTTATAAAAAATCGATGTCGTTTGTAACTATTCAGCACCCCACCTAACGAAAAGTCCTTGACAGGGTTTTTCGTGTTTTTATGAGAGTCTGAATATCGTTGAATTTTGCCTTTTATTCCTCTCCAGAGAGCAGTCCTGCC
>CAYFNT010000044.1:0-1625 GCA_964344565.1 uncultured bacterium | reverse complement strand
AGTCTGAATATCGTTGAATTTTGCCTTTTATTCCTCTCCAGAGAGCAGTCCTGCCGAGAAGACTTCACCCAGTATCCCGGGCAGTACTTGCCAACCCATCTTGGCTTCCAGAGGGATGGAAGAGCAAAATTTTTGCTCGAAAAAACCGTGATATACTCTTCTTTGTTTACACAGTTTGAAGAGGTTCACGGTGAAAATCAACGCAGACGAAATCCGTTCCACTGTCGATCAAGTACGCCAACAGCTTCAGGATGATGCAACTATTTCTCCTGCACTTCGTTCTGCCTTGGAGATGCTTTTGTTGGTTGTAATTGTCCTTCTCAACCGAGTTGGACTCAACAGTAGTAATAGCAGTAAACCACCTTCAACTGACCCAAATAGGAAGAATAAGCGACGCAACAACGGCAACAAACCTGGTGGTCAAAAGGGACACCGTGGTTCGAATCTCGAACCGGTTGATGAGCCGGACGAAATCGTTGTCCTAAATGTCGACAGATTCTCCTTGCCGCAAGGCATCTACCAGGAAGATGGTTTTGAGGCTCGCCAAGTATTCGATATAGACATTTCGGTTTGCGTCACAGAATACCGAGCGCAAATCCTGGTTGATCAACAAGGCAAACGCTGGATTGCTCCATTCCCTCAAAACGTTGCCGCATCAGTTCAATACGGCAACAGTGTCAAAGCTGGTGCTGTCTATATGTCCCAATATCAACTGCTTCCCTACAACCGGGTAGAAGAACAGTTTCGGGATCTATTCCAGCTTCCACTCAGTGCAGCATCCGTGTTCAACTTCAACCAAGATGCCTTCAACCGCCTGGAGCCGTTTGAGCAGTGGGTTAAGAAGCAGTTGCTTGCTGCACCCGTTCTTCACACTGATGAAACTGGCATCAATATCGCGGGCAAAAAACATTGGCTACATTGTTTGTCCAATGACAAGCTTACCCTGTTCCATGCTCATGCCAAACGAGGTGGAGAAGCCATGGATGACATGGGTGTGTTACCCATATTCCAAAGTATCCTGTGCCATGATCATTGGTTACCCTATTTCAGGTACGGCGGCGATCATTCCCTTTGCAACGCCCATCACCTGCGGGAGTTGGAGCGGGCCTATGAGCAGGAAAAACAGTCTTGGGCTAAAACTCTACAAGATTTGCTCAAGGAAGCCTGCCATGCTAAAAATCTTTCTGATGGCTGCCCAAAACCACAAATTGCCCAACAATTCCGGGAGAGGTATCGAAAAATCCTGGAAGATGCTGAAACAGAATGTCCACCTCCTGATGAAAAAAATCGCAAAGGCAAAAGAGGTAGAATTAAACGCAGCAAATCCAGAAATCTCCTGGAACGACTACGAAAATATGAACACAATGTTTTGCTGTTCCTGGAAAATCCGAATGTCCCATTCTCAAATAACTTAGCCGAGAACGACATACGGATGACCAAGGTCCATCAAAAAATCTCCGGTTGCTTCCGATCCCAGGATGGAGCTGCAATCTTTTGCCAGGTGCGTAGCTTTCTTTCCACTTGCCGAAAAAATGGTGTCTCTGCTACCCAGGCTTTGAAAGACCTCTTTCAAGGGAAATGGCCCCATTTTATGTTGAACAGTGATGAGGGTGCTGAATAGTTAC
>CAYFNT010000043.1:0-5907 GCA_964344565.1 uncultured bacterium | reverse complement strand
CGGGGGTCGTTCCCGACGGAGGACTCGGTCAGGAAGGTGATCTATCTGGCCTTGACGCGGGTGGCGAAGAAGTGGAATCGTCCGATCCCGAACTGGCCGGCGGCGCTCAACTACTTCTCGATCATGTTCGAGGGAAGGTTGCCGGTCTAAGATGAGAGCGGCCGTTTACACAGATATGTTGACACTCCCCACAGAGCCCTTGTTCTCGTAGCAATGGCCTTGATCCTACCACTCCACAGCTGCGGCGATGAAGCTCCCAGGCCATACTGGGGGACCACCTTGGAGTCCTTTCTGCCCACCGAGGTGCAGATTGGCGAGTGACCTTACCCCAATACTATGACCACATTCAGAGCGAGCGGCCGGACGACCCGCCTTCAGTGTTTGAGCAATTCGAGAGTGCAGCAATTACTTATCTTTAGTGAAGTTGCAAACACTAGGATTCCATCTGTATGAGGCTCCAGCTTCCAAACACACCTCGATCTCTCCACCATCTGTTGTTCCTGTGAAGGATTCAAAATAGCTTTCAATATCCCAAGAATACACGGGCTCACTGCCAAAGGATCCGTAGTATCGCACAATATGCCTACCTGGACTTAGTAACGCTTGACCGGCACCTCCTCTAGTATGTAACCAAAGCGGCCAAGCATCTATTCTTGCCAGGTGTCCATAGTGGTCCCCACCTCCTGGCAGTGCAGGCCAACGAACTTGAACGAGACTGTCTTGATGTGCTTGCTCGAGATCTGAGGGGATATAGTACAGGGGGAGATTCGTATTCTTGGAAACGCAATTGACTTGTCCTACAAACAGAATTGAAACAAGAGCGATATGCCACCATGTCTTAATCATGGGAACAACCCTCCCGACCATCGCCTATTAACAATGGCGTTGTATTGATTTGGCTGAGAATCACGGCACAGGACCAACATCCGGAGCAGGTGCGTTGGACCAAGCTATTGTCCTGGCGTCACCAAAGATAGACGGAAATCCGATTGGAAGATTGCCCCCTCATCTCCGCCCATAAACATCTCAAAGCGATACTCGCCTGTCTCGAGATTGAAAGTGGGTACCGAAAAACTGAAAGCCTGAAGTATTTCGTCCCAAAACGATTCAGGCGAACCACTAACCCTCCAAATGACGTCGTTATCCAAGGTATCGGTTAAAACCACATTCAATTGGTCAGTTCCTTCAAAAACGCCTGGTGAATCTAGCTGAACAAATACTGGCAGAAAGGGTTGGGCATCTTCTAGGCGAATGGACGGCCTCGGCTTATTCGGCCCCCGGAAAGGTGAGCTAAGAAGAAGAGATGATAGGTGGCCCGACCACGAACGGAGTGCTTCCAATTGACCACTAAGTAACAATGCAGTCTGTTCTGCTTCTATCAGACTCCTGGTTAGGAATTGGCTTTCCTTCTTGAGAGAGCTGTTGGATATCCCGTTAATTATCATTCCAGAAGTTGCAATCACAATCGCAAATCCTGCTGCGACAGCCCAACGTAGAGACGGCTGCTCAAATTTCGTCCTGAGGATTTTTCGAAAAGGGGTCCTACTCCTCAAAGCCCTTTGTGCCATTTTCAATTCTAGCTCACAGGTCGGACAAACCGATAGATGAGCCCTTATCGTCGCCAAGCGATTCATTTCGATTGATTCACTGCCGAGAGCGAGTACAGTCAATTCTTCAGGTTCCGGGTGTTTTTCGAATAGCTCAGCGCCGTGGCGCTCGACGATTTGCTTGAGCCTCTTCACTTTAGAGAGTGTTGCCCTGCATTCCCTGCACGAGGCTAGGTGCGCTTCATATTCGGCCACTTTCTCGGATTGCAATTCGCCAAGGAGATAATCATGATGAATCAGTGAAGCTTCATGGTGATTCAAAATCCTACCTCCATCCAATCTTCTTCTTCCAAACGGGAATAGAGCATGATAGTAATTTCCACTGTGCAAAGGAGCTAGTAGATTCTCGTTAATTGCCGCCTGAACGGAATTCTAACGATACCTACTACAAACATGTCGTGTGAGAGGCAAATCCGTTTAATTCCAACCCAAACCTAGCCAGATTCTCGCATGATCGAAGATAGCTACAATAACGAGATCCTACTTCAACGCCTCCTACGTGGTGAGCCGGATGCATGCAATGCTGTCGAAGGTGGGGTAAGGCGCATTGTACTTTACTGGAATGCTCCGTTTTCGAGAGAAGACAGGGAAGATCTTATCCAACAAACGCTTATGGAGATATATCTCGCTATTGCTAAACCAGATTTCGAGTTGAAACAGAACCTCCTAGCGCTGGCCCGCAAGATTGCAGTACGTCGTTGTATCGATCAAATGCGTAGGTATCGCCCAACTGACCCCATCGACGAACAACATGAAGCAAGCAATCCGTCACCATACAAAGATTTAGAGTTAAAGGACGAGATTCACCAGATTCGCCTAGCACTGGATGGCTTGGATTGGAATGACAGAGAGGTTGTACGGCGACGCTTTCTGAAGGAAGAATCATATTCCGCAATTGTTTCTGAACTAGGACGTGACGAGAACTACTGGCGCGGCCGAGTATTCCACGGAGTTTTGAAGATGAGGAAGATTCTTGGTGTCGAGAAATGAGTCTAGAAAGCCCAGATTTCCCCAGGTTAAACTCCCAAAATTTCGGTCGGGCGGGATAGTACCTGCGATACTCCTTGTTATTGCTTCTACGTTAACTTCTCGAGCTGAGATCTTGATTTCGGATCTACCACTGGTGCCCAGTATTCATAATGTTCAATTACTGCACGAAGAAGGCAGATCTTTTCAGGCAGCTGATTCATTGCAAAGATTGATGACAGAAACTCTGCAGCTTCGTGGTAAGGATGCACCAGAGCTGATCAACCTCTATCTACTGCAATCAAAAATCCTCTACGACTTGGGAAATGCTTGGTCGGATCCCAAGACTCAGTGGAGCGTTGAAGAGGCCCTACGAATCTATGAACTGCACTACGGGCCCGATGACCCAAGACGCTTCAGACCTCTTCAAATATTGGGCGACATTCTCATGGATAAGGGGTTGTTAGAGGACGCACGAAGCGTGATAGAGGAATCCCTTACAGTGCTCGATGAAGTTGATTCTCTGAATGAACACGAATCCGCAAACATGCTCAACAAGCTTGGTGGTATTTGCTTCGGGCTTGGTGATTACCACAAGGCAAAAGACTACTTTTCCCGGTCTTTCAATATCCGCAACCGAATCTTTAAAGAGCGGGGCAATTACGTTGCCGCCTCATTGAACAACCTTGGCATCATTAGAATGAAGCTAGGAGACTACGATAATGCGCTTTCATTCTTACACCGGGCCTTAGATCTGCGCATTGAGTACTATGGAGACGACCACTTTGAGGTCGGTCAAACGAAAAACAACCTAGCTCGAGTGCTTCTTGAATTGAACCGCTTAGAACAAGCACATGATTTTGCAATAGAGGCCGTCGAAAACTATGAAATCAGCCTGCCTGCTGGCCATTGGGATCTAGCCGATGCCCTGTCAACACTTGCAGAAATTGAGATTCGCAGTGGTAATCTGGCTGCTGCCTGTCAAATTGCCCAACGAGTCGTGGACATCCGCCAGACAAGTCTTGGATGTAATCACCCCTATGTTGCGGATGCCTTGTACCTGCTTGCGCGAGTCCATGTTCTTGCTGGCAACTTTGAGAGTGCTTTCCCTTTGGCAGAGAAATCCGAAGATGTTTCACTAACCCATTTGAAGAACATGCTTCGTTCGCTCTCGGAGCGACAAGCCCTATTGTATGCACGTGACCGTGTTCGGGGCGTAGATCTGATGCTTGCCTGTCTCCAAGGTTCATCTTCTGATTCATCTATCGTTAAGACCTGGGAAGCAGTGATGCGCCAACGCACACTGGTTTTATCGGAGGTTGTCGCTCGGAAAAGGCTAAAACAACTCGGACCAAATCAGAGGCAAACTTCCGAAGACTTGGCAGCAATGCGCCAGCAATACGTTTCCCATGTTCTCCATGGACCTGGCCCGTCAGGTCTGGAGGTTTTTGAATCAGAGCTGAATAGGATCCAAGAGTCAATTGATCGGAAGGAGCGCGTACTGGCATTATCCGAAGCCAATCAACTTAGGGCCCTGCGCGAGACACCGCCAAGCTTAAGCGAAGTCCAGAGTCAATTGGAAACCGGCACAGCGCTTATTGCATACACGACTTATCTAGCACCCCAAAAAGATGGAGGCTTAGAACGAAGATATTCTGCCTTTGTCTTGGAAGATGGATGCACCGCACCTTTATTATGCAATCTAGGTTCTTCTGAACCAGTTGATTCCCTTATTCTCGCTTGGCGAAATGTTGTGGAAAATGTTCGAGGAGGATTCGGGGGTTTATCTGGGCAAGAAGCCGAGTGCAGAAAGATCGGCGGAGAACTAAGCCAGGTGATTTGGGACCCAATTGAATCCCACCTTAAGCACCACGATTCTGTTTTGCTGGTCCCTGACGGGACACTATTTCTCTTATCATTCGCGGCCTTACCCACTGACGATACTCGATATCTCCAAGATTCTGGTCCTGTGATACGGTATCTAAGTCAAGAGACGGATATTCTTTCAGGTTTGCGAGACAGGGATCAAGGAGAGGGCATCATGATTCTGGGTGGGGCCGAGTATGGAACAATTGAAGTGGCGCCTTTGAGCCGAGACTCCCTTTCAACGTCAAACATGCATGCCGACAATCCTTGGTTCGACTGTATCACTGAGTTCCCTCTCCCACCCCTCCCAGGAAGTCTACGAGAAGTAAGATACATTGAAAACCTCTGGCGAGACGTGGCAAGTAGAAGAAGCGATGCGTATCTACCTCCACAGCTTGTCACAGGCAATTCTGCCACTGAAATGGCCTTTAGGGAGATTGCGCCAGGCAAGAGAGTCCTGCATTTATCAGTCCATGGATTCTTCTGTGGGTCAATCGACCCACATGGCGCTGATAGTGACGACAGAGTAGATAACCCTATGGTTCAATCTGGCTTGGCCTTTGCCGAGGCAAACTTCTGGGGATCTGCTCCTACAAGCGATAACGATGGGCTATTGACAGCAGAAGAGATTTCGCTACTTGACCTAAGTAGCGTAGACTTGGTTGTGCTCAACGGATGCAACACAGGACTAGGCCAGATCGACGTAAGCGAGGGCGTCTTAGGGCTTCGATGGGCCTTTTCTGCCGCGGGCGCTGGTGGATTGATTTTTAGTCTATGGCCTGTAAGAGATGACGTTGCTTCAGAATGGATGCAAGGCCTCTACTTGAATCTGCTCAGTTCCGCATCTTTCAACCAAGAGTCCGTCTGGTTATCCGGTGGAGAGATCCTCGCGAAACGACGATCTAGTGGATTATCAACTCATCCTTTCTTTTGGGCTGGATTTGTAGCCACTGAAAAGCCCTACTTGCATTAAACACTAGTGTGTTAACTACCCGCTTTTGCACCTGAATCCACAGCAAAACCTAGAAATCACCTGCAAGGTGGTAGTTAACTATCTGCCGAAATTGAGCCCTTTCATATAGGAAGAAGTCATTGTCTCTCCCAGTGGTAGTTATCGAACTACATCCAACATCTATGAATCTTTTTCGAAACTATTCTGGAAGAACCTAAACAACTTGATCAAATGCGCGACTATTTAAGTCGGAAGCTACAATACATCGTCCAAAACAAGGCAATGACACTCTACCTAAAGAAGGGTTTGATATGGGACACCTCAGCAAAGTTCCTTGGATCAATCCGGTATTCATCCTTTTTCTTTTACTTGCAGTCGTAGGATTGTCTGGTTGTTGCGAGCTATTTGGGAACTGCGACGAGGATGATAATGGTCCCACTGGACCAGAGATCGACTGTGAGATCGACGTCCAGCAGCCTCACACGGGAGATAGCTGGACCGCGGGGTCGAGCGAGT
>CAYFNT010000042.1:0-7656 GCA_964344565.1 uncultured bacterium | reverse complement strand
GTACATCACACTTTCGGGGCGTGTCCCTGACAGTGTCTGCGCCAGGGTTCCACCTGGAAACTTTCGGATCTCCTCCTGGACGTGGTCTGGGTACTGCCCTTCATCGGGAACTTCAATCTCTTCAGGCGAGGGAATGTCTAACCTCTTGTCCAGCTCGTCACGTTTCAGGCCTTCGAGCACTGGATCCGTGTATCTCGTGTGCCCACCTGGGGGTGATGAACTCATGTAGTCTGTGAGCTTATCTACATCCAGGAAGCCGCGCCCGCACTCGAAGGAACTGACTTGGTCTGTGCCATGTGCGAAGTACCTGGCGGGATCAAAGCAAGAGGCGTCGATGCCAGAGATTGTCTCAAGGAAGTACTGCTTCACGATTTCTAGCTCACTGATATCGTAGATGCATCGGCTCAGAGGAATGAAGGCGCGGAGTCGATCACACGCCTCCTTGCCACCCTTCTCCTTCTGGTGGTTCTGGCTGGAGAAAACATAGCTGTCGAACTCCCAGCCTTGTTGAAGAGAAAGCAGATCGTGCTCGGTCATCAGGCCGTCATCGAAATCGAGCATGACTGAGCCCATGCCTTCCCATGAGCTGTTCGTACGTTTACCATCCGTGAAGAAGCCGGGAGAGATTCCTGATTCAGTGACCAGGGCATGGACGGACTCGAAGTTCCAAGACTCATTCACACACTCCCAACCTGAGGCGACGCGCTTGTGATTGGCGTCCTTCGGAAGTTTGGGGTCGTAGTTCGAATTGACGCTAACTCGGAACGTGAGACGCTCCCCCTCATGGGGGGAGTGCTCATTCATCGCCGTTCGCCTCCTCATCCTTGGTGGCAAGGAGGGCATCGAAAGCTTCCTGGGGAGTCATCCCAGTTTGGACTCGCCGATAAACAGCGCTATAAGGTACTCGGGCCAATATGCAGGCCCTGTGCATGTTGAATTCGACACCGTGAAATCGCACGAAATACCGATCACGGGGTCTGTAATCTTTTAGGTAACGCATATTATGTCAATGGTTAATGTTCATCGTACCGGCATTGGCACAATATAAATATCCGAATAAGAATCAAAGAAGTCAAGGCAAATCGCAGATATTCAGAAAATAAATAACGAGTTCGTTTGCGGGTCCTCCCAGGTACCTATCTGCTCTTAGGGGGGTGTCTCGGGGGACCCATTGGCTTGGTGGGCGATAAATGTTGCGGGTCCTGGAATTGAAGCTGATTTCCTGGTAATCTTGTTTTGCCGATGGGTGGGCGGCATCAACTCTGGCCTTCTGGAGATTCATATGCGCCCCATTGCCCTGGCCACCTGCCTGATCCTTCTCCCTGCCACGCTCTTCGCTGCAACGATCCACGTCCCAACTCATCAGCCTACAATTCAAGCAGGGATCGATGCAGCTAGTGCTGGGGATACGGTTCTGGTGGCTTGTGGAGTTTATTATGAGCATGACATTGAGATTAAATCGGGCATATGTCTTTCCAGTGAAACAGGGGAAGCTGGTTGTGTGACCATCGACGCCCAAGGACAGGGAAGGGTTCTCTATAGCTTCTGGGCTGGCACTGATACCCATATCATTGGTCTCACCATACGGGGCGGGACCTCAGAAGAGGGCGGAGGCGGATACTGGTGCGATAACTCATCTCCTCTCCTGATGCGCTGCACCTTTGTCGACAATGCCGCAGCCTGGGCTGGTGCGATAGATGCTAGCCTCAGTTCACCTTCATTGGACAAATGCACATTTGTAAACAATTATGGGAATTCAAATGGAGGAGCTATACGGTTCCTTGGTTCCACTTCAATTCCATCCTCTGCTTCCCTCAATCAATGCACCTTTATTGGCAACAGTGCAACTCATGGTGGTGGAATCTACTGCGACGATGCATCACCATTGCTGGAATCCTGCATCATCGCATTTAGCATCAATGGGCTGGGGCTCTTCTGCTGGGATGCTGATAGCAATCCCACATTGATCTGCTGCGATATTTACGGAAATGCTGGAGGTGACTGGACAGGCTGCATCGAAGATCAGGCTTCTATGAATGGCAACATTTCTGAGGATCCACTCTTCTGTGATCCCGAAATGGGCGATTACTCCCTACGTAGTGACTCCCCCTGCGCTCCCGGGAACAATGACTGCGGAGTGCTCATGGGGGCATGGTCAGTTGGATGCTCAACAAGTGCTGAGAGCGCAACTTGGAGCGATGTAAAATCGCTGTTCTAATAGGAGGGCCAATTGAAGAACAGATATTGGGGAATGGGGATTCTGCTCCTCACCTTTGGACTACTTCCGAATCTGGTTCTCGCTGGTGTCGTGAACGTGGGAGCTGAAAGCGGGATAGTCTCTATCATGATGGGGACAACGAGCAAGATCGGCGTGCTTTCTGCCAGTGGTGAAGTTTGGGAAATCGATGTGCAAGTGGAGGCACCTGAGTGGATAAGGAGAGCTGACCTTGATCCACCGGTCCCAGTCGGCGAAATCGATTGGTGGCATGCTTGGTTCATGGTCACTCGAAGTGGCGAAGTTTGGCAGAACCTTGGTAGCCAATGGAACAATCTAGGAACATTCCCTGGAGGTGACATCCCTGTACGTGAGTCAACTTGGAGCGGACTAAAGGGCAAGTTCTGAGTTGACGGATTTGATTCAAGTCAAACTAAAGTTAACTCTCCCCGGCACCTATTTGCTCCGAGGGGTGTCTCGGGGGGCCCATTGGCTTGATGTGCAATAAAGACTCGAGTGTCTGGAATTCTTGGCAGATTGCTGGTAAGCTAGTTCTGCCGGTGGGTGGGCGGCAAACATCGGAGGGGGAGTTGACTGATGAACCGTCCTATTCTAACTGCAGCCATTGCCATAGCGATTCTGTTTTCGTTTCCCACAGCACTATTCGCTGAAGCCCGTGACTGCATACACTATGATGACATCTATCCAGAACCCGGGGAGTGGATCTATTCAAGCAGTGATTCGATTGACACATTCTATGTCACAGTGAGAGATGATGTTGCCTATTTCAGCCGTGTGGAAGAGCAACTAGAGATCTACATCGTGGATGTTTCGGATCCTTATGCCCCGACTACGCTAAGTACACTGGGAGGCTTTGAATCACCGAGAGAGATTGAGCTCTATGGAGAGTATGCTCTTTTAGCTGATAAGAACCAGGGCTTGCATTTGATCGATGTTTCTGATCCAGCAAGTCCCATTGTGCACGTCACTGTAGATACACCACATTGGGCCACGGGCGTAACAGTTCAGGGCGATCATGCATATGTCGCCGATGTTCACTCCGGACTGCAGATCATAGACCTTTCAGATACAAATGCTCCATCGATAATTGGCGCGGTTAATACGCCTGACCAGGCTCGAGGTGTCTGCGTTGGCGGAGATTATGCGTATATAGCCAACAATCTAACTGGAATGATTGTTGTGAACATAAGCAACCCAGAAAATCCCTACATTGCGTACACACTAGATACTCTTGGGAATGGCTGGTCTATAACCAAGTATGAGGAATTCATCCTCATGAGCTGCCGAACTGGCGGTCTCTATGTTGTCGATGTTTCTGCTCCAGAAGCTCCATATGTAGTCGATGTCCTTGAAACTAGTTACGCAATTCATGATGCCGATGTTGCCGGTGGAAACGTGTACATTGCCGATATCGGCTACGGAATCAGAATCGCCAGGATTTCCGCCTCTGGTGAACTGACGGAAATGGGGAGCGTGTTATCAGACACAGGAGCAAATGGTCTTAGTGTTTTTGGGAAGTATGTACTGCAAACAGATTCTGGAATCGGGTACCGGATCGCCCCAATGCAGTGCGACTACTACTTGGTAGACAGTCAGGGAACTGGGGATTATCCCGACATTCAAAGCGCAATAAACGCAGCATCCCCGTATGAAGAGGTTAGGCTAGCAGACGGAATCTACACTGGTTATGGAAACAGAGATGTCAGTTTCTATGGGAAAGCGATACACCTATCGTCCATCTCAGGCCAAGCCGACCTTTGCATAGTCGACGCAGAGGGGATGGACGGAGATCCCCATAGAGGGTTTGCTTTCAGTTCAGGTGAATCCCAGGATGCCATTATCCAAGACATCACCATCATGGGTGGCTACGCTGATGAGGGTGGTGCTATCAAGTGCGAGAACGGATCCTCGCCTACGATTAGAGGCTGTGTTCTAAGGAACAACTACGGCACATCTGGTGGGGCCATCTACTACGAAAGCTCTTCACCAAACGTCGAAAACTGCACGATCAGCTACAACACATCCCCGATATCTGGTGCAGCGTTCCTTCTCTACTCAGATCCCACCTTTGAGAATAGCATTCTCTCTCATTCCATTGAGGGATCCGCGGTATTCGGGTACGAGAGCCATCCATTCCTTAGTTGCACTGACGTAGTTTGGAACGAAGGTGGCGATTGGGTGGGTTGTATTGCAGATCAACAGAATCAGAATGGCAACTTCTCGAGCACGCCTGCCTTTTGTGATCCTAATGGAGGGGACTTCAGACTCCAACCAGGATCTCCGTGCCTGCCTGAGCACAATGAGTGTGAAGTTCTTGTGGGAGCTCTTGGTGAAGGTGACTGCGCACCTACGGGAGTCGAAGGGCTTCCTGGAAGTGCTCGCGTAACACTTGAAGCATTCCCGAACCCTTTCAATCCCCACCTGACCATCAGATTCTCACTGCCAGGTCAAACAGAAGGAGCTTTAGTCGTTCACGATGTCTCTGGTCGCCAGATGCGACTGCTCAAAAAGGGCCAGTTCACTCAAGGCGTCAATGAAGTCAACTGGAATGGCAAAGATGATCAGGGGCTAGATGCAGCTTCAGGTGTGTATTTCGTGAGGCTAGTTGCTGGTGAGTCCGAGGAGTCAAAGAAAGTAGTGTTGCTCCGATAGTGATCGGCTACCTATGTAGTGGCATCGCCCAAGAAGATGTAATCACTGGGAATCGACTTAACTAACCGGGAGGCACTAATGAGGAGCTGGAGTGTGACATGTCCTTTCTCGAGGGATAAGATTCATGGATCGGGGACCGGCGAGTTTGTTTGCCCTGACTGCGGTGAGGAAATTACGTCCACCACCCAGAGAGCCCAACATGCTAGGCCTGAAGTCATAAGTGTACTAGAAAAGCAGTACAAGGAAGACCAGAAGAATGTAACGAAGAAGGACGTTGCCAGAGCAATACGCGATGGTGGTAAAGCAGCCAAGCATGAGGACTCTCGCATAGAGTGGCTTGCATTGATGGGACGGCGAGCCCATCTGATGTGGGAACTTCTGAAAGACTGGAAGAAGGGCAATTACAAGGCCCCTTGGCGGACAATAGCAGCGATTGTTGCCGCACTTATATACGTGATCAATCCGTGGGATATCATCCCTGACTATATTCCAGTACTTGGGCTGATAGACGATGCTTTCATCGTGGCTCTGTGTGCCGCCGCCATCAAGTCTGACTTGAGACGGTACTGTAAATTTCGAGGGCTGAACCATAAAGAATACGGCCTGTGAGTAGTGCTTTTTAATGGCTAGCTCGTCAGTTACGAAAGGGTTGGGCAACGTATGGATAAGGTCATAACTGATTCACAGTGGGCAAGAGCTATAGCTACAGTAGACAATCGTTTGTCGTCTTTAGGATTGTTTACTAGAGCCCTCAACGAGGATGTGTCCGTATTTTACGGAGGCGCATTTAGCGAGCTATACCGAACTTTTCAGAGGGCGGATGGATTTTTCATACCCTGGGCGAACAGCATCCACCTCCCCAATAGGTGGCTATCTCGCTACCTGTCTTTGAGGGCGAGTGCGTCGCCTCGATTCACCTATTGTCATGAAGTCGGTCATGCTCTCGCCGAAAACCATTGGGGGCTTGTCCTAGGGAACCCACAGTTTCGAACAGCCTTTGGAAATTCCTATCGAGGCAAAAGAAAGTGGGCTGAAGATCCCGACGACTACGTGACAGGCTATGCAATGGAGTCTCCCGCAGAGGATTTTGCGGAGACGTTCGCAAGTTGGGTGATTAACCTGGGAAGACCTCAATGTAAGATGACGAGACGCCTCAAGGCCAAGTACGCTTTCATCAGTATGATGCCGAGGCGAATACGCTCACTTGGAATCGAGCTGGCCTGATAAGTCACAATTCTGTCTCATACCGCTGGACGCATCTCTTCACTACGTGGCAAGGGCAAGCGCTTGGAGGTACTCTGTCCGGCCACAACCAGAGTTTCTAGGCGACCGTCAGTCATGTCACGCTACCATAGAAAAAGGGCGGCAAGGTTGCCCCAGCCGCCCTCAATCACACCTGGCGATTAGGCGTCCTTCTTCTCGTCAACCTCCTCCCCCGCGTTGAGGACACTCGGATCGAGGGTCAGAAGGTAGCCAAGGCGGCGCCCTGAGAGTCGATAAGGCTCACTGGACAACAGTCCCGCCTCTTGGAGCTTGCTTCGAAGCTCCTCGACCTTCTTGACTGACCGCGTCTTGAACTGCACGGAAATCAGCTCTCTGAGCCCGGAGGACTGGACATAGTGTCCAGCGGGGACGCTTGGAGTGCCATTTTCGAGGTAATGCGTCCACTGCCCCTCTCCAAGGGCATCGTGGTAGAGCTCCTCGTACAGTTCCTCCGCCCTCAGCTCGACGGCACTCGTGCTACGGGCATGGAGGTCCCGGTGCAGCTGAGTGATCGGGCAAGGAATGGAGAAGCGGTTCTGGCTTAAGACCCCGGCGGATTTGAGCTCGGTGAACCGCTCCTTGAGCACCGAGCGCAGGTAGTGGCCCATGCGGTCCATGATCTTGCTCTGGAACTCGGCATCCGGGGCCTCCTCCCTCGCAAGGATCGCCTTGACGAAGAATCGGTTCTGGCTTTCGTGGTCGACCAGTTCTCCCGGCTCGAGGTACATCGGCGTGGGCGAGTTGGAGATCACGATGACCGACGCGTTGTTCGGTACCGTGTACTGAGGTCCGTACTTGATGTTGATCCGATTGGCTTCGCGGCCGGTAATGGCCTTCAGGTCCACGTACTGCTTGGCCGTGGCGTCGTCATTCTCATCGATGAGAAGAACCTTCGCCTCGAGTTCGCTCGTGAACCCACTCCGAGTCTTGCCCCAATCAGCGCCCAAACCGGGGAACAGGCCCTTTACCATGTTGGCGAAGGTCGTCTTGCCCGACCCTTGAGGTCCGGTCAACACCAGGATGGGAAGCTTCCGGTGATTGGTGTTGGCGTAGACCGCGAGCCAATCACGTATAAACCCATCGTGCTCCCCGAAGAGCTGCTTCAGCCATGCCTCGACAAAGGCGTTGTCCCTATCCTTTCGAAGAATCGGGGGGTGCTTGAGCCTGACGGTAGACTTCGGGATATCGAAGTCGAACGTCAGCTTTCGTCCGTTCGCGTTACTAACCTTGGTGACCTTGAACGAGCCACCAGCCATGCCCCGCTTCTGTGCCAGCTGGTAGTGAAGTTCTTCCCTGACCTCTTTCAGTTCGCGACGGGCGATAACCTTCAGTTTTGCCCGGTCCACGGAACACGTAGAGCCCTTGATGTTCACGAAGTGGGGCTCGTGCCCGACCATGAACAGGTTGGGGTTGCTCTCCAGAAGCTCAATAGCCCTAGCCTCGTAGACATTGTCACCACCGACTGATAGAGTCTCCCGATCACCGAACTAAAAAGTCCCCCTAAC
>CAYFNT010000041.1:0-8941 GCA_964344565.1 uncultured bacterium | reverse complement strand
TCAGGTGCGTAAATCTGGGTGTCGCCTTAGGGGGAGAGTAGGGTGTCCTGTGACAATTGTCTTTACTTCATGATTCCATTCACTCTAGGATTGGAGTCAACGGCTAAGTCGAAGCAGCTCACAAGTTGTTGAACAAAAAGTAGAATCAGGGTAATGTGGATTTATATGAACCGACTATCGGGGACTATGCGGGAGACCACTTTGCCAGGGTATGAGTTGCTCTCACAAATCTATAGACAGCTCCTCGAGCCTAGAGGGTTTTTTACAAATCAATACTATGTGATAATGGAGCTCTTTTCCATTTACGGCCTCGGCAAACAAACAAGAATCCTTGACGCCGCCTGTGGGACTGGTGACATCGCCGTTCGACTTTCGAAGGAATCATATAGTGTCATTGGAGTTGATGGCTCTCCCCACCAACTGTCACAATGGCCAGAGGATGGCGAGAGTGTAGCGAGGATTTGCTGTCGCTGGGAGGCTATTCGGGAAGTGTTTGATAGTCACGAAAGTTTCAATGTGGTGTACATATTGGGCCATTCGTTGCCACACTTACATCCAAACAGTTTGCCGTTCTTCTTTGAGAGGGTTCATAAGGGATTGGCACCTAATGGCCTTTTTGTTTTCGATCTAAGGAGTTGGGAATCGAATGAAAATGGTTCTCACTATGAAACCGGGCGTGAGTCCGGTGTCAAAAGGTACCTAGGGAACGTACATATTGGGAATAATCAGTTCCGAGTTTTTGACACTGTCAAGTACGTCGAATCAGCACAGCTTGTCACATATTCTCTTCATTCCACAACCAAGAATCAGCTCAAACTCGAGGAAACACTATTGTATCACATCTATCATTGGAGTGACGCCGTCAGGTACCTTGAAGCAGCTGGTTTTGAGCGGAACCACATCGAGGTTTTTCAGCTTCCGAAATGGCCCTACCTGCTTGTTTGCTGTCAGAAGCAGAGCTAGTAGGTGCTTCTGGGAGGTAAAAGCAACTGTCAATATAGCTACGAGCCATAGCTAGCTCCCTATGATTCTGTAAACTTCCTTAACACTATGGCTGCGCTTCGGTTAACTAAAGCGCCTAGCGACTTCCACTCAAAGCCACCCCAACCGCCCCCTAGCTGTTACCACCTGCGGTTCGCAATGAGACCTATGATGCTAGAGTTTCCATTTGCTACTGGTCATCAAGGCCGGTAGCTGTTGACTGCCATTGACAGGCGTACAAATGAGAGATAGCCAGCGAGCAATAGCAGTCAGATAACTTGGACATTGGAAGATGAAGTGGGGGAACTCTGGATCACTTGGTGAATCATACTGGTAAAGTGCCAGCTTCAGTCAAAGATCACGGCTTTCCAGAACTCGGCTTCTCGCCTCGCACCTTGCGTGGAGCAATTGTCTGCGTAGGCTCTTTCACTTCAGAGTCGCGTTTGCCTGGGTCTTTTTTCTTCTCTAGCTGGTCACCACTAGGCCCTTCAGGTGCCTTGCTTGGGTGATCCAACCTCTTGCTAATAGTCTGCAGTGGTTCTTTTCTGCAAGAGTATTGTAGAGGCTTACCAACCGAGGCTTCAGTCGGCAAGTCGATCCACGTATTCATCTTTCCTTCTCCTATGAAGCTAGGTGTATAAAATCCATCTTGTCTAAGATCAAACATCCCGAGGCTTATTGTTTCCCCACACATCCTCTCGCTAGAATTGGGGAAACTGAATGGGCAAACTCACATCTACCACAGTATCCCAGCCTAAGCCCACCTGGAATTTTCACCTCATTCCACCAAATGTCAAGTCCTTGTAGGCCAATTGATTGAATGGGTCATCTGCAGTTCCTTGTGTTTCGCAATCCAATGGATTCGGTTTGCTCATATTCAGGGACGAGTACGGTAGACATCAAGATTTGTTCCAGGGCCTATGCATTGTGATCCCGCCGATGATAGCATCAAAGAAGTTTCTTAGGAGCACTAGGCTAAGTCGTATATTATCAACAAGAACACTCCGATCTCCAGACTTCCCTAAGACGCTCAGAATTCTCATCCTTCACGTACTCGCCAAGGGCAGTGTCAATCTGCTGCCTTCTAGTTATCCAATCTCGGGTTTCAGAGACTCGAGATAGGATTTCCGACTCCCACCAGTCCACAAGTGGATACCCATCATCATTCTCAGTCAGCCTAGGGCCTATTACTGCATGAAGTGTATGCGGGAAATGTCTCAAAAAATGTGACATGTCATAGGTCAACAGCACCAGAAGCCTGCCGACATGGGGTTCACTCCTCACCGCATGAAAGGGCAGGTAAATGGGGGGAAGGATTTGATCAGGGACGATCGCAGTCGGCGGCGGTACATCCTGCAGCAAGTCTACCTTTATTGAAGAAGCCTCATATTCGTCTCTGTTCAAATTGACGGAAATGCCAGTACCTGGATACTCAACGAGGGCGTTCAATCGAGGGGAACCTATCTCCCGCAAGGCCAGATCAAGGGCAGCTTGTAAGTTTGCTTCCGTGTCCGGCCTTGTATCCCCAATTCCGCTAAGAATGAACGCTGAAGTAGGACGAACTCCACATGCAACTAGTTCTACTAGCTTACTCCTGATTAAGTCCCAGTCAGGAACAAACCTCTTGTTGAAGAAACGCTTCTGATCTATCCCAACAGCGTCAACACCGATATATACATCGCTGCATCCGGCGCTCGAAAGGGCCTTCGCAATAACAGGATCTAGATCAGATACTGTTGCGTAGCAAGTCCACTTTAGATTCAAGTTGCGCGAGGCAATCTCTTCGCAAGTTTCAATCGCCCATTTGCGGTCGTTCAGGAAATTGTCCCCTACGACAAATGCCTCCTCTGCGCCAAGCCTCTCCGCCTGTTTGAGCTGTTCAGCTGCTACA
The DNA here is from genome assembly GCA_964344565.1 of uncultured bacterium. Classification (GTDB taxonomy): domain Bacteria; phylum Krumholzibacteriota; class Krumholzibacteriia; order JACNKJ01; family JACNKJ01; genus JACNKJ01. Next base: position 6,069 of record CAYFNT010000041.1, on the reverse strand, counting down.
GATGGAGACATTTGCTGTGACTTTCCTGGATGATGAGATGATACGTAACAGAAGCTACACCTATACTTGCAGCCACGACCGAACTCAAGATTGAGCATGCGACTCGGATTAACTTCCCAATATCTCTCCAGATCAACCAGGTCAAATCGTATCAATCCTAAGCTCTCAAAGTCGACATCTTCACCGGGTGCGTTCTCCCTGACCTCCGCCCCAACTCGGTAGGTCACGCCAGGGATTCTGCTCAATGTGGAATCAGCCACTAAGGCTTCACACAGCTCACCAATAATATGCTCCGCCCCTCCAGTCACCACTGCATCAACCGATGGTTCCAGACTAAGGACCTCTTTAGGGAATCCACCAAAGAAAGGTCCCCCAAACACTATCTTCACACTGGGATCAATCTGCTTCAGTTTTCTGGAGAGATCGATAGCAACCCCTGCATCGATTGCCATCGATGAGAATGCTACAATCGAGGGTGATTCCTTTAAGATCTCTTCGATAGCAGAATGTGGCCACCTGCACCTCCAATCTACATCTTGCTCGTGCCACATAAGATTCAAGTCAACAATTCCGGAACTCCGAGGATTCATGCCTGCTAGTCTCAGAATCCACAGGGGTGGAGCGAGTTCCGCAGTTGACTCACCAACAATAGGGCATTGAACGTACGTAGTCATTGACATGAAAACGACCCGTGGAACATCGCGTAAGCCTACCTTGCACCTATTTTCAATCTAGGAACTGCTCTTTCATTACCCGGTATTGTGAACAGGCTCTTTCTCTGTCCCACGGTGTAGATTACCAGACCCAGTTCCTTTCTCTTCTGCATACTGCGGTCCATTCTCTTCTAGTCAAGATACTTCCAAAACCGCAATCCTCGGTCGCCATGCGATATCCTCAATAGGCAGTACTGGAAATAGTCCTTATCGTCTGTTTGCTCGCCATTCAACTTTACACCCCCTAGTTTTATGCATCTATGGTCATTTCCTATAATTACATTCCCACTTTCGCTGCCCTCCGGTCCTATGAGATCGACCTTAAGACTCGGATCTCTAAAAACATCTGGAACGTCAGCTTGGCTTTCGTCAAACAATCTCGCGGCCTCATTAAGATTTTTGTAGTGGCTGTTTTTAAACCTGTACCACTTCTCCCTTTTTTCTAGCTCTCGATAGCGCTTCCAGATTTCAACAGCGGAGCTCACACCAAGAGCCAAGAAGTATCCAAAATTCGGATCACCAAGCATCCTATAAGCATCAACCAGCTTTGCAGATCTTGTAACAACGAAAGACTTATCCTCCCCAAAACCATAACCTACCAGCTTTGATATAATTACTGCTAATCCAGGAAAGGGGACGGCCGACTCACCCTCCCTATTTATATTAATAAATGGCATAATGCAAGCGTCACCAAAGACCGGATAATACCCCTCACCCATGCCAGCACTGCGAACTCCCTCGATCTTGTTAGCTATATCATTCAGTACTTTCTGGGGTGGGCTGGGGAACGCAACCGTTATCTGCACTCCATCCTCATTCTGGCTACTTGTCTGCACTCCATCCTCACTCTGGCCACTCAGCGAGTTCGATGACTCTTCTTTTGACTCTTTTACCCAATAATCAGAGCAAAACAACCGGTTAGAGTTCATTGTATGGTTACCGCTAACGACACCGTCAGTTACCACGATCTCTTTTAGCTTGTTGCTCGCTCCACCTGTGTCCAAGATAGTCTTGATTGTGGACATTGCTTTGACAGCATGCTCATACATCCCAACGATCACTGCAGCATCGGCCCAATCGTATACATGTGCAACTAGTAAGGCATTTAACTCTTCTGCATTCTCGCTTCCAGTAAGAGAAACACGTACAATCTCCCGTACATCGTTTCCAGTCTCCTCGTCACCCGAACCTTGCTGCTGAGCAGCCTGTGAATAAACCTGGACGCCAGGAGCGACTGACTTAATAGATGGCCCATGAGTGGCGCCTGTTTTAAATAGCAGCTTATCTTTTAAGCTCTCTGTCAACGTACTAGAGTACCCCTCATTCGACATATCATCTACTATTAAGATGCTTTTATAGTTTTGTAGGCGGCCAGAAATCCTATCTGCTTGCTTCGTGTTCGGTGGGGGTAACACTATAAGCATCCCTTTGTATGATTCCTCAGCCCCAGTACCCGACACTAGATTCTCGATTTTATCCTCAGTTGCATATGGAGAAACATGTAACAGGCCAGCCTTCCCGTAAAGCATTCCTAGTTTCGTTGTGTACGCAGACTCCGCATGCCCAACAATACCAAATCCATTCCTTAGCCTGTGCTTAAGATATACATTATAGAACTTCTTTAGATCGTCATTGGACGCCTCCTTGATGCTTCCATTCAATTTTACACGGAGCTTAAACGCTAGTTCAAGATGTCGTTCATCGAGCAACTCTACACATAGATCGATCGCCTCGTCTTCCTTCTGAATTCCATCCTGAGTAGAAGTTCCTGATATGATTTTCGACTTAAGGGCCAACCTCTCGTGCTTAAACAGCTGGCCACCATATCGTACGGCAATTCTACGATACCATCTGCTCTTAAAGCGCTCTCGATCAACCCATTTATAACCAGAGTTGTCTAGCCCAACGAGTGAGAACACTAGCGAAACGTAGTCTAGAACATTGGGATCAACTGACGGCCCAACTGGCTCCTGCAAAACAACAAACAACCGGTCCCTTCTCGGACGGAACACTCTGACATGAAATTTCTTATAGACTGCAATGGCTCCGCTTAGTAGGGATACGAGTCCTAGAATTGAGTTCAGTATATCTAGATTAAGCTGAGCAACACCAACCTTGCTGAGTATAACTACTAATCCATTGCGCGCCCAAGGACAGAAGAATAGTAAAAGTATGAGTGCCAAAATGCCTAGTAGCCCAAGCACCCTCTTCCCACTGTGCCAAATGGCAAACAGCCTTAGGAGGGATTTCGTCAACCTCAACTGCCCCCTATCCATCGGCCTCCTATAGTGCTAACTACGGTCAACGAAGACAACATCGTCAGCTTCTACATAATCACCATGGTCTATGAGCAACATGATATGGCCTTTGGCTGCATAATCCTTTATCGCCTGCTTGCAGAGCGTTCTCCCATCTTCGTCTAGATGGCTGAATGGCTCATCCAATGTAATTACGATGGGTGGGGACTTCCGTGCACGTAGAAGCCCCAACAAGACACGTCGAAGCTCCCCTCCTGACAACCAATCCATTTTTGACTGATAGTCTAGGTTGATCCCATCTAGATTCAGTTTATTAGTCGCTAATACTGAGGTCTTAGCCCACTTTCGAAAGATCGAAGGAGAAGTTCCGGAAAAGGCGAGTGTGGCATGTTCGGCTACACTTAAAGTTCTCGCAATCGAGCTATGAGCATGTTGAGGGATATAGGCAACTAGGGACTCACGTGCTTTACTAGAAGAATCTCCCGATTCCGCAATCGGAATAGTGAATTCGCCATCAGAGTCCACTTTGTCTGCAATCGCTAGCAAGAGAGTAGACTTGCCGCTACCATTTCGCCCAGAGATCTTAACTACATGTCCAGATTTTGCAGCCATCCCCCATTCGTCTAAAACACGAAGAGGCCCACTCAAGGTTGGATATGATACAGACAGGTTGCTAATGATTAAATCACTGCCCCTAGGCACTACTTTGGTTGAAGCCGCCTGTCTACGTTTCCGCGTGCTGTTCGCGAGCAAAGGCCGCAATCCTAACGCCAACACTATGGCTAAGCCAATCAACACTCGTGGGAGCCATGTGATACCGGTGTAACGCTGAGCTACATTGATTATGAAAAAGAACACAACCACACCCAATGAGGCTGCTAGGGGTGCGGGGAAGGTTGCCAATCTCTCATGAACTGAGTTGGATACACCAGCCATCTTTGAAGCCAACCACTTACCTTTACCCCTAGTCTCTCGTGTAACAGCGAGTTGAGCGCGCTTCTCAAAAAGTGCGATTCCAAGAACGTAGGCGGGAATAACTTCGATAATGGAATCGATACCGAGTGAAGAAGTAGCCTGTCCATCTCGAAGCATGATCAGCATACCAGAGGTTGACGAAAGTATGGCTGCCAAGACAAATCCAGTAGAACTGAGCCTAGAGGGCGATAGCCCCAGGGAGCGGAGATACGCGACTCCTCCGACCTGGTCTTCCAAGGCCCTATAAGCACATCCCCACTCTGATCCAAATATTGCGATTGAGCCTATGATTGCGATTGACCCAACTCCAAGGAAAACCAGATTAAGATACGGATGAGCCCAAATGGGAACACCACTGCTTCGCTCCATCACCAAGAGGAAATCAAGTGGATTGCTTGCACTGGGTACGGGGACAGTGCCTTGAGTTATGCCGAGAGAAACCGCATAGGAGATAAACAGGACGATGAGTCCTGACAGCAATGAATCAATACGGAACGCGTTCACAACCAAGCCCATTAGTAGGCCAATAATCGCGCCTACCAACAACCCGGCAGTGATGCTGAGGAATACTCCGAGTCCTGCATCAAGCAAGAAGGCGGAGAGTCCGGCTGCTATTGAAAACGAACCGGCAAGTGAGAGGTCTGCAACCTTTTGGAAGCGAAGTGTCCAGACTAGAGCAACGACTAAGGGAACCAAGGGCAAAGCATCGTACAGTGCGCCCAATACAACAACTAGCATGCTGACCATACCTATTCTTGGATTTGTGGCCGCTCTGAATCCTTGTTACTCAATCGCATTGCTTCCAGTCTCAAGTATGCTCTCTGGAAGAGATATACCCAGCAACTCTGCCGTTTCAGAATTGAAGTAGACTTGACCAGTAGCCAGCATTTTGACGGGAATGTCGCCTATTTGTGTTCGCCCGCTTAGGACTTCTACCGCAATCTGTCCACCATACTTACCAACATCCGTGTAGTCTACACCAACTCCAGCTAAGGCACCCATCTCGACGGACTTATCATCAGCTGCAAAGAGCGCGATGTTTTGCTCCGCAATTGTCCTAGAGATGATCCCAGCATTCTTCATCATCAAGTTGTCCATGCCGATGATTACGGCATCGACTTCAGCTGCAAGTGCGCGCACAGCAGCCCGAAGCTCCGTCTCGGTGGCAACTGGTCGAAGAACCGCCTGCAAGCCTCTCTCCCGAGCATACTCAGCTGTCCTCGTTGCGGTAGTGACACCCGGTTGATCTCGTGGGTCATATGGTATGCCAATCTTGCTTCCAGTAGGGTAGACCCCCATGAACAAGTCTACGACTCCCGCCATTGGCGGGTTATCACTGACTCCCGTACATCGCCTAGGTCGCTCCAGGGTTTCGACTAGCTCAGCACCAACCGGATCCGTTACCCCTAGGAAAACAACTGGAACCTGCCCTTCAGCTTGTTTCAGTGCTTCAAGGCTCATGGGAGTAGTGATGGGAGCAAGCAGATCAACCCCTTCGGCCAAAATGGATCTGACTGTAGCTGGATACTGGGCCTTGCTGCCGCTGCCGTGTCGCTCCAGAAACACCGCATGTGGCATGTTGTTATGCACTTCTTCTTTGAAGGCCTCAGAAATACTCGTCAGCACTGGATGGGGTTCTGTATAAAGGATACCGATCCGTACTGTTTTGTCCGCACCCTTGTCCTTCTTTTCACCGTTTCCACAGCCTTGATACAAACAGACCATGCTGACCAAAGCTACAGCTAGCCACAAAGTCTTCCTTCTAGTCATGCTTAACCTCCAAGCCCTCGCGCAAAGGCAAGTTAACAGATTGCCCTATAAAAGGTTTACACGAGATCGCCGCGACAATCCAGTTAAATCGCTAATTGAAGTGGAGGGTGGAACGATTCGGATTTGCAATGAGGAAGGTGTGAACACTTCCGTAGTCTCAAAGATGCAATCTGCTTCTAATTCAATGGCTTACAGGTACATGAAGGCAAATCCAGACGATTCTGACCAGGTCTACAAGCAGTAGAAGAGTTGTAGAAAGCATTTAGATCTTCGTACTTCCCGCAATAAACTGGCTCCTCCGCAAGTCGTTGCGAAGGAGCCTTTTGTGGGGTGGGCGATACTGGGATCGAACC
>CAYFNT010000040.1:2633-9078 GCA_964344565.1 uncultured bacterium | reverse complement strand
AATTAATGAGGTTTTCATGAATCACAAGCACCCCTTCGACAGCGATCAGCCCTCGGCCCAGGTCATTCAGATTCAGTCCGCTCTCTGCAAGATCATGAGCAATCCGCGCAGGGTGAGGATCTTACGTCTGCTTGAAACGGGCGAGTTGAGCGTGGGAGAGATTGTGGAGAAGACGGGACTGCGCAAGGCGGCGGTGAGTCAGAACCTCGCCCCAATGCGTAAGCTGGGGCTGGTGGTGTTCCGGCGGGATGGGCAGAAGATCTTCTATTCCCTTCGTGCAACGAAGGTCGTGAGTGCCTGTCATGCCATGGGAGACCTGCTCATGGAACTCGCCGAGGAGGCGGGCGCATAAAGGTCAGGGTCTCCAGGTTCGCGCCAGTCTGAAACCCGTTTCTCCGTTCCAATCCTCGGGCCATTCCGCGGCCCGAGTCCAACTCGACAGCTCCTCGAAGGGGCTGGCGAAGCTTCCTCCTCGGGTCGACTTCTCGCCGGTGACGAGGACATCCACGTCCCAGGGATCCACGAGGGGTTCGAAGTCCTGCCAGGGAGCGTACCAGTCCTGGCACCATTCGGCGGCGTTGCCCGCCATATCCTCCATGCCGAGCCAGGAATCTCCCAAGGGACTGAAAACGCCGACATAGAGTACATCCCCGTAGCAGGGCGGCTCGCCGTGGTCGCTGCGTCCGTTGGCGATATCGCAATCGGGGGAAAGATCGCCCCAGGGATAGCGTCGCCCGTCGGGATAGCGGGCCGCGTATTCCCACTCGGCTTCGGTGGGCAGGCGCCATCCTAAGGCGCGGTAGGGGTCTCCTCCTGGACCGCAGGGCCAATCCGCGCCGGATTTCTCGTAGCTCTCCGGCAGGCCCTCCCGAAGATTTCGCCAGTCGCAGTAGGCCGCGGCGCCGAACCATGAGAGCCAGCGCAGGGGAAGGTCTTCGAAGAGACCGGGCGCGATTTCGAGGGAGTCGCCGGGGGCGGAGTAGCGGAAATCCGCTTCGGGAAGATCGCTCTGGAGCGGCAGCAATTCCATGCCGCTCGCGTTGTGCAGGATCCGTCCGTTCCAGATCTGCACCCGCCCCTGGCGGCGGGCGTCGTTCAATTCCGCGAGATACTCCCCCAGGGTCGTTTCGTTCTCGCCCAGAAGGAAATCGCGATTGAGCGTGACCCTTCGGGTGCCGAGAATCGGATCGAAAGGATCCGGCTCGCCCATGCGGAAGTTGCCCGCCGGCACGTAGCGAAAGCCTTCGGGCGGCGCGGGACCATCGCCCGGACCGGTGCCGAAGCATCCGGTCAGGAGCATTAAGGGTATCAAGAGTAGACGATTCCTTTTTCGCCGCTGGCTCATCTCGCTTCCCGTTCGCTGTCTGCCTGCTATATTATGGCGGATAATCTCCATCGAGGAAACGAGATGCTCCCAGAAAGCCATCCCTATCACGAGATCATCGAGAAGGTGCTCAAGCCCGCGCGATACACGGGCGGAGAGTATCGTCAGACCGTGAAGGATCCCCAGGCGCTTGACTGCCGCATCGCCCTGGCCTTTCCTGACGTCTACGAGCTGGGAATGAGCCACATGGGGCTGAAGATCCTCTACTCGCAGGTCAACGGACGGGAGCGCCTGGCGGCCGAGCGGGTCTTCGCGCCCTGGCCCGACATGGAGGCCGAACTTCGCGGACGCGACCTGCCCCTGGTCAGCCTCGAGACCGCCACGCCCCTGCGCGAGTTCGACCTGCTCGGATTTTCACTGCAATACGAACTCACCTTCACGAACATCCTGCTCATGATGGACCTCGGAGGCCTGCCCCTTCGCAGCGAGGACCGCGGCGAGGACGATCCCTTGGTGGTGGCCGGCGGACCCGTGGCCTTCCAGCCAGAACCCATGGCGCCCTTCATCGACATCTTCCTCATGGGCGACGGCGAACAGGCCCTGCCCTGTATGATGGAGCAGTGGGCGGAACTGAAGCGAAAGGGCCTGCCCCGCCGGGAGCGCATCCGACGACTCGCCGGCAGCGGCGCGGGACGCTACGCACCGGCCTTCTACCAAACTCGCGAAGACGAGGCGACGGGGCTCCTCTACGTGGAGAAGCCCGAGGATAGCAGCCTGCCCTTTCCCATCAATCGCGCCCACGTGAAGGACCTCGAGCAGTTCCCCTTCCCGGTGGACACCCCCGTGCCCGCCAGCCAGGCCATCTTCGATCGTCACGGCATCGAGCTGGCCCGCGGATGCACCGAGGGCTGCCGCTTCTGCCAGGCTGGAATGATCTATCGCCCGGTGCGGGAACGGAGTCCCGAACAGGTCGTCGACACGGTGATCAAGGGCATTCGCGAAGCGGGCTACGACGAGGTCAGCCTGACTTCCCTCAGCACCGCCGACTACAGCGCCATCGCGCCGCTCATCAAGGAACTCGTGCGCCGCCTCAAGGATGAGGACGTGACCCTGGCCGTCTCCAGCCTTCGCGCCTACGGCCTCAGCGAGGAGATGCTCGACGATCTCGCCAGCGTGCGCGCCACCAGCCTGACCTTCGCCCCCGAGGCGGGCACGCAGCGCATGCGCGACGTGGTGAACAAGAACATCAGCGAGGAGATGATCCTCGAAAGCGCGCGCCGGGTTTTCAGCCGCAACTGGAACCACATGAAGCTCTACTTCATGATCGGCCTTCCCACCGAGACCGACGAGGACGTGCTGGGAATCGTGCGGACCGGGCGCGAATGCCTGCGCGTGGGCCGAAGCATCGAGGGTCGCAAGAAGCGTCCCGAGGTCTACTGCTCCGTCTCGACCTTCGTGCCCAAGCCCTTCACGCCCTTCCAATGGTCCGCCCAGGACAGCCTGGAGGAGATCCGCCGCAAGCAGTACATGCTCAAGGACGCCGCCAGGGCCGCGAAGGTGAACCTGAAGTGGCACGATCCCCAGACCAGTCACCTCGAAGGCATCATCAGCCGAGGCGACCGCCGCCTGGCCGATCTCATCGAGGAGGCCTACCGGCGCGGTTGCCGATTCGACGGCTGGGACGAACACTTCAAGTACGACATCTGGATGGAGATCCTCGACGAACTCGGCATCGACGGCAGCCGCTACCTGGGCACCCTTCCCGTGGATGCGCACCTTCCCTGGGATCACGTGGACTGCGGCGTCGCCAAGGAATATCTCGTTCACGAATATCAGCGCAGCCTCAAGGGCCGCCTCTCGGCGCCTTGCGGGAAACCCAAGGGCGAGCATCTGCATCCGGACTCCCTTGAAGATGCGCGAAGGGCCATGGGTCGCACCCTGGTCTGTTACCACTGCGGCATCACCTGCGATCTGGGCGGCATGAAGCAGGAGCGGGTCGATTTCCATCGCGAGCTGGAGTCCCTGAGCGACATGCCGCTGAAGACTCGGCCGGAAAACCCGACGCGCTACCGATTCGTCTACGCCAAGCGCGGCGCGGCCGTGAAGATGAGCCACCTGGACATGCTCCGCCTCTGGCCGCGACTGCTTCGCCGGGCCGGACTGCCCATGGCCTACTCCCGGGGTTTCCATCCCCATCCGCGACTCAGCTTCACGCCGGCCCTTCCCATGGGCATGGAGAGCGACGGCGAGCAGATGGAAGCGATGCTCTACGCGGACATGCCCAGCGAGGACATCCTCGGCGCACTGCGCCCCGTGCTGCCCGACGGCCTCGAGCTCTTCGCCTGTCACCGCGACGAGGACGGCACCATGTCCAGCCGCTTGGAAAGCCTGACCATGGAGATCGAGTTCAGCGGGGGTCCCGCCGACCTGGGAAGCGCTTGCAGGGGACTGCTCGCTTCGGGCTCCCTGCACGTGGAACGTTTGAAGAAGGGCCGCACTCGCGAACTGGAAGTGAGGCCGGGAATCCTGTCGCTGGAAGTGCTGGGAACCGGGAACGGAAGCCGCCGTGTCCGCGCCGAGCTGGCCCTGCAGGCCGCGGCCCCCAAGGCGGCCGAGCTGGTGTCCTTGCTTGGCGGAGAGCCCGAGAGTTGCCGGGCCCGGCGACTGGGCTTCCGCATGCAGGACGAACATGTGCCCCACTAAGCTCAAGGTGCTGCTGTCAACGGCCCCCGACGAGAAGGTCGCCGAGACGATCTGCCGCACCCTCGTCGAGGAATCGCTGGTCGCCTGCGCCCAGGCGCTTCCCGGATTGAAGAGCTTCTATCGTTGGGAAGGCGAACCGCAGAGTTCGAACGAGCTGCTGATCATTCTCAAGACGGCTTCGCCCGAAGCCACCCTCGCCCGTCTTCGAGAGCTTCATCCCTACGAGACGCCCGAAGGAATCGTGCTCGCCGCAGAAGGCGGACTCGCCGACTACCTGGACTGGGCGGAAGAGAACTCCAGCCCATAAAAAGGGGCCCGAAGGCCCCCGAGATAAAACTGTGCTCGGACCTACTTGATGAGGTAGGTCCACATGAACTGGATGAGCGTGCTGTCGGCGCGATCGTCGGCGCCGTCGGCCTTCTCGTCCATGCGCTTCGTGAAGGCGAGCTGCACGCGGTTGCCGTAGTCCACGCCCCACTGGCTCTCGTTGAAGCTGTAGTTCACGCCGAAGGTCAGGTTCTTCTGGGCGTTGTTGTCCACGTCGGTGTTGTGGTCCCAGGTGTCGTAACGAACCACGAGCTGGGTCTTGGGCATCACCAGGTAGCCGCCGGTGAAGGCCATGCCGCTGGCGGTGACGTCGTCATCGTCGCTGTCCCAGTTGAACTTCGAAGTCACCGAAGCCATCTCGAACTTGGCGAAGAGCGTGCCCAGGTTAAGGTGCACGTGGGTGGTCCAGTCGGAGTCGCCGCCGAACTCGCCGTCGTCGGGCATGCCGTTGTCGTTCATGTCCGTCCAGTTGCGACGATTCTCGTTGGCCAGGCCCATGGTGAAACCGGCCTCGGTGCCGGGCCAGAGCTTGGCCTTGGCGCCGAATCCGAGCTTGGGCATCATGCCGGTGTCGGTGGTTCCGGTGTAGGCACCCGCCGCGGTGGAGTGGAAGAAAGACGTTCCGCCCGAACCGTTGTGCAGGAGGGCCTTCAGCTCGATGATCTTGGTGGGCGTGATCGTGAGCTGGGTTCCGATGGTGCGGGAGTCGCCGCCCACGGTCGAGGCCGCCCAGTTCTTGCCGACCAGGCCGTACTCGGGGAACTCCTTGACCACGGGACTGGTCAGGCCGCCGGCCTGGCTGCCCGCGCCGCGGAAGCGACCCATGGTGAGGGCGAAAATCTCGTTGATGGTCCAGTCCACGTGGGCGTCCATCACCTTGAAGCTGCCGGCCGTCTCGATCATCACATTACCCTTGAAGTCACCCTTCTTGAGCAGGGCCGCGAGACGAGCGCGCTTGAGACCGAAGCCGGACTCGCTGATGGCATCGTCACCGCTCTCACCGTTGCTGGCGGAGCTCCACCAGGTCTGCACGAAACCGTAAGGAACCACCTGAGTCTCGCCGCCCATGGCCGAGCCGGCCAGAAGCGCGAGGGCTGCGAGCGCGATCAACACTCTCTTCATTGCTATCCTCCGTTGAATCGATTGCGGGCCCGGGGGCCTCGTTTCAAGCCCAGCTTCGAGGCCGCGCCGACGCGGCCTCCAAACCGGGCCTGAGGGTTCCACGACGGATGCCGCAGACGGCTGCACAGTAGGAAGACCCTCTCTCCTGGTCAAGGCCTTTTGGGATATCTGTCACAAGATCCTCTCGGCGTATCATCTTGGATTTCAAGGGTTTCAGCATTTTTTCCCACTTATGGGTGGGAGTTGGGCTTCGCAAGTGGGAAACGGGCATTGAGCTTGGCCGTCCCGCGAGGCCTGTGCTAGCTTGCGAGGTCGAGACCGCGCTGTCGCGCGGCAGGGAGGATCCATGAAGGTCGTTTTCGTTCCATTCCTGCTCCTGCTCCTGGCCGCGCCTTTCGCCGCGGCGGAGGAATCCGCGCCCAAGGACGAACTCGTCGAGTGGCTCAAGAATCGAAGCGAGCTCGAGGTGATTCCCCCCACCTGGAAGCCCCTCTTCGGATTGCGGCTTCGCCAGGAATACCTGCAGAAGGTCTACTACTTCGATCCCGAATCGAGTACGCGGAACTGGCTGCGTCTGCGCACCCGCGCGGGCCTGCAGTGGAACCAGGGCTCCCATCGCCTCGAGTTCCGCCTCGCCAACGAGTTTCGTGTTCACTACGCCCTCGACGTGGACGAGGTCGAGTACGACGAGATCATCGTCGACCGGGCCGCCTGGACCTGGGGCACCCGCCGCGACGACGCCATCACCTTGACCCTCGGGCGCCAGGACATCATCTGGGACGACGGCTTCCTCATGCTCGAAGGGCACCCCCTGGACGGCAGCCGATCCATCTACCATAACGCGCTTCGCATGCAGTTCCGCGACCGTCGCGGCGAGTACGAGCTTCTGGGTATCGTGGGGCCGCAGAAGGACGAGCTGGTGATCGCGGGCGACCAGGAGCGCTCGCTCAGCGATCACGACGAGGTCGC
>CAYFNT010000040.1:0-2533 GCA_964344565.1 uncultured bacterium | reverse complement strand
CTCGGCTACTTCCACTACTCCGGCGACACGGAAGATCACGGAGCCTTCAGGACTCCCTATGGCCGATGGCCCAAGTGGAGCGAACTCTATCTCTACACCCTCGTGGGCGAAGAGGGTCCGGCGGCCTGGCGGAACATCGCGGGCCTGCATGCCCATCTGCACCAAGAGCTGCTGGAAGGCGTCCGGCTGCGCATGAGCGCATACTGGCTGGGCGCCCCCGATCCCGAATGGAGGGCGCGCGGGCTCCTGTTGCAGAGCGAGTTCGTCCTGGACTACACGGACTGGCTGAGCATGCACTTCCTCTGGGAGTATCTCGATCCGGGCGAGGCCTACGCGGACGCGCAGGATGACGCCCACTTCCTTCGTTGGGAAATCAACTACGACTTCAAGTGAGGATGTGATGGGCCTCTTCAGTCTGCCGCCCTCCACCGCGGGCGCCGTCCTGCTTCTGTTATTCGCCATCGTCCTGGCCCTGGTCTGGGCCGCCTGGGACAAGGCCCGTGAGAAAAGGGAGGACCGCTGATGGCCGTGTACGTGACGGTCCTCGTGCTCTACCTCGGCCTGCTTTCAGCCATCGGACTCGTCTTCCGCAGCGCCAATCGCAGCGCCTCGGACTTCGCCATCGGCGGGCGCAGCGTGGGCCCCTGGGTGACCGCGCTTTCCTTCGTGGCCGCTTACTACTCCAGCGTGGTGATCATCGGCGGAGGGGCCTTCGGCTGGAAGTACGGCCTGTCCACCCTCTGGGTAGGCGCGAGCAACGTGCTCGTGGGAACCACTCTGGCCTGGATCATCCTGGGAAGGCGCATCCGCCGCTTCACCGAGAACCTCGACGCCATGACCCTGCCGGGCCTCTTCGGCGCGCGCTACGCCTCGCCCCAGGCGCGCGTCTTCAGCGCCTCGATCACCGGGCTCTTCCTCATCGTCTACAACGTGAGCGTGCTCAAGGGCATGGCCAACAGCTTCGAAGTGCTCATGGACATGCCCTACTGGGCCGGCGTCGTGATCAGCGGCGTGGTCATCCTCTTCTACACGGCCATGGGCGGATACCTGGCTGTCGTGTGGACGAGCTTCGTGCAGGGCATCGTGATGATCGCCGCCCTGATCCTCCTCAGCTGGGCGGCCCTCGCCCGCGTCGGCGGCATGGCAGAACTCGTGGCTCGATTGAACGACATCAGCCCCGGCCTCGTGAACAGCCCCGGCGAATGGGGATGGGCGGGCCTGATCAGCTTCGCGCTCATCGTCAGCCTGGGCACCTGGGGAATGCCCCAGCTGCTCGTCCGCTTCTATTCCATCAAGGACGCGAAGATGCTGCGCCTCGGCGTGGTCATCGTGACCCTCGGCGCGTCGGTGGCCATGCTCCCCTACCTCACCGGCGCCATCTCTCGGGTGCTGGTGCCCGGCGTGGAGTCGCCGGACCAGGCAATCCCCGCGCTCACCGCACTGGTTCTCGGCGACTGGGGCGGGGCGCTATTTCTTGCCGGCGTGGTCGCCGCAGGCATGAGCACCTTCGCCGGCGTGCTCATCATCATCAGTTCGTCCATGGTCAGAGACGTCTGGATCGAGGGACTCGGACGCAGCCTTCCGCCCGAAGCCGAAGTCAGGGCGGGGCGCCTCATGAGCCTGGCCGTGGGGATCATCAGTCTGCTCATCGCCCTGCGTCCGCCGGCTCTAGTCCTGGTGCTCACGGCCTTCTCCTGGGCGGTGATCGCATCCACGAACCTGTGGCCCCTGCTCTTCGGCATCTATTGGAGACGCACCAGTCCCACGGCCACCCTGGCCAGCATGATCCTCGGTTCGGCGGCCGCACTGCTTTGGCAGATCTTCCGTTCCGATCTTCCGGCACCCTGGAGCGGCATCCACGGATTCATCACCGGCGTGGTCGTCGGACTGGTTGTGATAATTGCAGGCAGCTTATTGGGTAAGGGCGCTCCGGAAGAAGCCGTGGAGCGCGCCTGGCAGAAGTAGTTGCAAAAGATCGATCCTCATATAGACAGCCCCTGGTACGGCTGCTATGCTGCGCCCCGATTTTCGTAATCGATCCATTTGGTTGCGTCAAAAGCGACCCGAAACACCGTATTCCGCATGTACCGCATCAAGGAGGAGAGATTTGAACAAGAAAACTTGGATGGCTTGGCTTTTGATTTTCGCGGCCGCCTTGTTTATCGGCGGCTGCTCCAGCAGTGATGACGACGGGCCCAGCGGTCCTTCCGGGGACAACCCTCCCGAGATGGGCGGCTCCGATATCAACATCACGATCCCCGATGGCATGGCCAACTCGCAGGATCCCATGGCGCTTCTGGCTGTCACCTACATTCAGATGGCCAACAGCATCAGCACCTATGGCGGCTGGTTCGATCCTCCGAACGGAATCCGCGCCGCGGCCGAGTCCTGGGAGTACACCTGGACCGAGGGCGGACTCACGGTCACGCTGATCATCGAGGAAACTTCCAGCATGTACACCTGGGACGTCTACGTGGACGGCTCCGACGGCTACTACACCTACGACAACTGGCATATGTATCACGCCTGGCAG
>CAYFNT010000039.1:0-9572 GCA_964344565.1 uncultured bacterium | reverse complement strand
AGTCCCAATTCGTATACACTTTGAATATCGTTGGAAAGACATCGTTTCCATAGTACACGAACATCGTGGAATCCACTTCGTCCTGATATCTCTGAATCTCAGTGGAGATCTCAACGAGACTGTCTGGGAGCGAGTGCCCACAGACAAAGGAGGCGTTCGCCAAGCTTACGGCAAAAAGTAATACCACGCATACGGATGTAGCTACTGCTCTCATTTCCGACTCCCCCCATATCTAAAGAAAAGCCGAAGATGGCCACAGTACTTTGCTGCGTCGCAGTCAAAACTGTGCCGCCATCCTCGGCAACTGAAGATTACCTTCTCAATACTCAAACGTCAAGCCATTCTATTGATGCAAAATGATTGTCTCGCATGGCTGCATTGTGCCCACCTGCCAATTATTGGATTGTCTCCTTTTTTCGCCCGATATCAACTAACTAGTCTAGGCAACTCAATGCAACCCAATGCACTGCCTCAGTATACTATAGATATCGCTCAAGACGTAGCTACTGGCATGTTTTAGGCATGATAACCACACAACGTTAATAGGTATAAGATCATCATCCATGCAGATACGGAATGAGTCGGCTGTGAGACATCCACATTCACAGGATCCAGCTGATGCAATGACGGAGGTCGTAAAGATGACCGCCAGCCTTTGTGTGGAAGATCTTTGCACTATTTTCAAGCTGAATCGCAGGGCAATTTACAACTTAGTTGCCACCCATGGACTTCCCTGTTTCCGGATCTCCAGAAAGTTGAGATTTCGTCTGGATGAAGTGCTACTATGGGCCGAGGAGCTCCGTGTGCCCAACAACCCGGAGGTCCTGCGGCGTGGTAAGAAAACGCAAAGACATCGGCAAGTGGGAAGTCAGCCTGTATCTGGGTGGAAAACGGATCAGGCGAACCTCTCCAATACAGTCCAGGAAAGGAGCCCAGCAGTACGAAAGGCAACTTCAGCAGGAGTATCTCGACTCATTGATGTCGAAAGAATCCTCGAAGAAACCTATTCAGATTGACGAGTTCGCTGTGACATGGCTTGAGACCTACGTGGCCGTCAACAAAAGGCCCAGTTCTCTAGCCGGTGATGAACGAGTTCTTAGGCTTCATCTACTACCCTTCTTCTCAGGCAAGCTACTCGATGAGATCCGCTCCCTGGATGTGGAGCGTTTCAAGGCCGCCCAACTGCAGAAGGGAATGAAGAAGAAGAGCATCAACAACCATCTGGCGGTTCTGACAAAACTACTGAGGACCGCCGATGAGTGGGGCTACCAGGTGAAGATCCCCTCTGTGAAATGGTTCAGAGACACCAGTCAGAGGCTCGACTTCCTCTCTGCGGAGGAAGCCAACAGCCTTCTGCTGCATGTGGACAAGAAGTGGTATCCCCTGGTACTCACCGCCCTGAGAACAGGCATGCGCCGAGGCGAACTGATTGCTCTTAAGTGGAGCTGTGTGGATTTCATCCTCAACACCACCACCGTCGAGAGATCCGACTGGCGGGGAATCCTGGGGCCCACCAAGAATGGGGAAACCAGGATTCTGCCCATGAGTCGGGAGTTGGCCGAGGTGTTGAAGCGTCACCGACAGCACTCACCGGAGAGCGAATTCGTCTTCTGCAATTCGGATGGAAGTCGCCTCAGGTTCACGCAGATTAAGCGGCCTATCTATCGGGCCTGCCGGGAGGCAAAGCTACGGAGGGTGCAATGGCACACTTTTCGCCATACCTTTGCATCCCACCTGGTGATGGCGGGTGTGGGGCTGAAGGAGGTGCAGGAGCTGATGGGTCACAAGACACTGAGCATGACCCTTCGCTACGCGCACCTGGCTCCCAATGCCCTGTCCGATGCGGTGGAAAAATTGACTGATCTGAATGAACAAGCCAAAGCCGCTCCCCCGTTAAAAGTGATCGGGAGAACGGCCTAGAGAGAGGATAGTGAAGTTTTGGGACCGAGATGGGACCGGAAACTGAGCACAAATCGCAAAGCCTTAGGTCCCAATCAGTTCCTAGGTAGCGGCTCAGGGACTCGAACCCCGGACACTCGGATTATGATTCCGATGCTCTAACCAACTGAGCTAAGCCGCCACTCCCCGGATTCCCCGGGGCGCTAGAAAGTAACCTCGGCCCTGGCCCAAGTCAAGAGGGCCAGGCGAGGTGGAAAGCGGCCCGCCACGAGTGTGGCGAGCCCCGGCAATCCCTGTGAAATCAGGCGAGAAAGTCCAGGAATGCGGAAGTCTCCACGCCTTCGCGCGCCGACTGCAACCATTCCATGAAATCCTCGCCCTCCTCTCCCATCTTCGGTGGCCCCGGAGGAGGACCCTCCGGCCGGCCGGCGTCAAACTCCGCCTGCGAGACCTGCCCGTTGCCGTCGGTGTCGAGGCCGGTCAACAGGTCCTCCACCGACACGGATGTCCCGCTTCGTTCCGAGACATGCTTCGCCATGGTGGCGAGCTCTGTGGAATCCAGTCCGCCGTCGGCGTTGGCATCGAGCTTTTCGAAGGGATTGTGATTCTGAGGGCGCATGGACTGCATCCCCGAAAAGTTCGGGGAAGAGCCGATACCACTGATCATGCGACGCTCCTATCGGAGACTTGGGTCAGCCGAGGGATCGGTAGCAAAGATCAATCCACGGACCGCATCCCGGAACCACGAGGTTTTCCGGACCGCGACCGGGAAGAAGCGGGCAAGGACTGCCGCAATGAGCACGATCTTTCGCATGAGGTCCCGCCGAAACAGGCGGAAAGGAAAGGTGAGGACGGCGTGTTCCCGGATCATGAAGCGGCTGAACCCAGATCTCAGGTTCGATCCGGTTATTGGAACCGCCCCCACCATCGAAGCAATCCAGTCTTCGACAGCGGGGACGGCGATTCCGCGGCAGGGAGCAAGAGAAAACCCCGCCTTCTGGCGGGGATGATGCAATGGTGGGGTCGGACTACTCCTTGCCGGCCCCCTCGTCGTCCCCCATGAGCTCGCTGATCTTCTTTTTCTCCCATTGCTTGCTCCAGATGCCGCCCTCGAAGAAGACGCCTACGGCATGGAGTGCCAGGCCGATCCCCCATCCCATCAGGGGCCAGTAGAACCACAAATGGTTCGGGGAGGTCTGGAGGTTGACGAAGAAGAGGAAGCAGTTGACCAGGACGTAGGCCGCGAGGTGACTGTAGAAGCCGCGCAGTTCCTCCACCCTGTCCTTCGCCTCTTCGAAACTCAACTTTTCGGGCATCTCGACTCCTTTGCGAATCGAACTTGGTCAGCGCAGGATGAGCGTGCAATGCCTTCGGACTCCATGCAATGCGGCTGGCATTCATGCGAGCTGGACAGTTATCTTCTAGATAGCAAGTCTCATAGTGCTGCTACTGACGAAATTAGCGATGCTCACGTGCGGCAACGCTAAGGCAGAAAGGCAGGGGTCCCCCGGCTTCTGCCTTTCTCACTTCTCCTACTTGAATCGGATGATCCTCTTCCCCTCGTGCATGCGCCCCCACATGTTGGTCTCGCGCACCTCGATGACACGCGTGCCGGGATTGCCGGGCTTGGGGATCACCGCGCTCCAGATGTGCGGCACCTCGCCTCGCGGACGCGGAGTGCGCACGCCGTAGGGAATCTCCTCGGCGCCCTGGGTCGCGGTCATCGCGACGAAGAAGGGATCGGCGATGGGGGTTCGTTTCATCTCGCGCCAGGCGGTCTCGCCGTTCATGCGGAACTCCACCTTGGAGCGCTCCGACCCCGCGAAGACGTTCACGAAAAACTCCACCGCCTCCCGATCGCCGATGGCCAGCTCTTCCGGCGCCCAGATGCTCATCTGATGGCTCGCCGGACGCCGCGCGGGCAGGAAGTCGAGCCGGTAGTTGGGCCCCTCGATGAAGGCCACCGTGGTTCCGTTGGGCGCGCCGTCGCGCATGGTGGTGTGGGGAATGCCGTATTCGTCGGGGGTGCCCGTCCACCAGCTGCCGCAGGCCGTGGGCGCGATGTACGAATGATGCTCCTCTTCGCCCGGCCATCCCTCGTCCTCCGTGACGAAATCGTGCTCCATGTAGTGGGCGTGGGCTGTAAGGGTCAGGCATCGCTTCCGCTTGGACAGCACGCGCATGAGTTCGGCCTTGTCGTCCTCGTCCCAGCTGTGGCTGAAGGGGATGTGCATCATCACCACCACGAGCTTGTCCGGATGCACGAGCATGAGGTCCCGCTTCAGGAACAGGAACTGATCGTCGTCGATGCCGGCGATATAGTTACCGCCGGCCCACTTGTCCGGATCGGTCACCTTGCCCTTCCAGTGCACGTTGTCCAGCACCACGAAGTGGGTCTGGGCGATGTCGAAGGAGAAGTATCGTGGGCCGATCGTCGCCTCGAAGGTCTCCATGGCATGGAGGTCGTCGGGACTGTCGAAGTTCAGATCGTGGTTGCCCGGCACGTAGTACATGGGCAGGCCGAGGGTCGCCATGGTGGCCGATATGGCGTCGAATAGCGAAAGATCGTCGTTGAGCACGTCGCCGAGCACCACGCCGAAGGCGGCCGGATAGCCGATGAGTTCCTCGACCACGTCATGGGCGATGAAATCGATCTCGCGCTGATCGTCGGGCTGGGTGTCGCCGAAGATCAGAGCCCGGAACCGTCCCTTCTCCGTAACGCGATAGAGGGGAAAGTCGAGACTTCCCTCGATCTCGCCGGTGGGCGCGCTGCCCGCGAACTCGAAGTCGGGCGAGCCCTCCGGCTTGTGGATGTAGAAGAACTGCGGGCGCATGAGCTCGTCCGTGTGGGGCATCCACCCGCCCGGCTTGACGACGAAGATGGCACCGTGCTTCGGCGCCTCGATCTCGTAGCGGCCGAAGGCGTCGGTGAGAGCGATGTCGCGACCGTTGCTCACGGGCACGCCCTCGATGCCCTCCTCATTCGCATCCCATTGCCGATTGCGATTCGCGTCGTCGTAGACCACCCCGCTGATCTCCTCGGCGAGAAGGGGAGTCGAGAAGAGAAGGAGTAGTACGAATGCGATGAGACGGCCCATGGCTTCTCCTAGTTCATGCTTCCCGGTACGGTGAGACTGAAAACGGCGATCTCCGCGTCGAACTCGCGGCCCTCCGAATCGATGAAGCGATAGCTGCCCTGCATGGTGCCCGCGGGCGTGGACAGAGGGCAGAAGCTGGTGTACTGGAATCCCTCGCCCGGCGCGAGCATGGGCTGCTCGCCCACCACTCCCTCGCCCTCGACGATCTCCTCCTGCCCGTCCGAATCGGTGATGACCCAGCGCCGGCTCACCAGCTGCACGGGCAGCTCGCCTTCGTTGACGATGGTCACATGATAGGCGAAGAAGTAGTGGTCTTCGGCGGGCGAGGAGTTTTCGGCCACGAAGAAGCTCTCCACCTCCACTCGCAATCCCCGGGTGACGGCGTTGGAGCTTCCCATCATCGCCTCCGCTTCACGGCGTCGGGTTCCATCTCGCCGGCCAGGCCCTTGCCCAGGCTCATGCCTCCGTCCACGGTGATCACCGCGCCGGTCATGTAGTCGGCCTGGGGGCTCGCCGCGTAGATCACCGATCGGGCGATCTCGGCCGGATCGGCGAAACGCTTCGCGGGGATCTCATTCCGGATGGCCTCGTAGATCTCCCTGGTCGGCCAGAGACGTTGCCCGGCCCCCTCGCTCTCGAAGGCCCCCGGCGCCACCGCGTTCACCCGAATCTTCTTGCCCGCCCACTCGGCGGCCAGGGTCTTGGTCATGGCAAGCACGCCGGCCTTGGCGGTGACCGAATGCACCACGCCCGGCGCGCCGGTCCAGGCGTAGGGCGCGATGATGTTCACGATGACGCCCCCGCCCTCCTGCTCGGCCATGATGCGCCCGGCCGCCTGGGAGCAGAAGAACACCCCGCTCAGCGCGATGTCGATGACCGCGCGCCAGCCCTTGGGCGGAAGGTCCAGGGCCGGCCTCACGAAGTTGCCCGCCGCGTTGTTGATGAGGATGTCCAGGCCGCCGAACTCGCCGGCCACCTTCTCGAAGACCTCGCGCACGGCGAAGGGCTCGCGCACGTCCATCACGTGGGAGCTGGCGGTCCAGCCCTCGCGCTCCGCCTCGCTAAGGAACGCCTGGTGATTGTCCGCGCTGCGGCTGGCGATGGCGACCTTGGCGCCCAGCTTCGCCAGCAGGCGCGAGATCTCCAGTCCCAGACCCGTGCCGCCGCCCGTGACCAGTGCGCTCATGCCGTCGAAGGTTCCGTCCTCGAAGAAGCCTTTCATGTCGCTCCTATTAGTAGAGTCTGAGATGCAGGAAACCCAGTTCGCCGGCCACGATGCTCACCTCTCCCGAAGCCGGGCCCACGCGCAGGCGATGCTCCCCGGCGGGCAGGGCGACCCGCGCCATGTGAATCCGCTCGGGCAGGCTGGCCCAGGCTCGCGTATCGGCCCACTCGGTGGCCGCGCCCAGCAGGTTCACGAGCAGGCCCGCCACCTCGCCCTTCTTCTCCTCGGCCTTCTCGGCGGCCCAGTACTTGATGAGTCCTCGGGCCAGGGTGCGAATGACCACCGTAGCATATCGCTCTTCCAGATTGCGCCGGGAAAGATGTCCGAGATCGGCGGCCAGATCGAGCTCGCCGCGGCGTCCCGAGGCTCCCCAGTCCAGGATCGGCGCAGGCGTGCCCTCGGCCACGGCGGGCAGGGCGATGTTCACGAAGTAGTCCACCTCGCCCACGGGAGAATGCCAGTGGTCGTAGGAGTAGGCGGCCACCCGCCAGGCGTCGCGATCCTCGCTGTCATCCTCGTCGTAGTCCTCAAAAATGGGAAAGCTGATGTTCTGCGAGATCTTTTCGGGGATGAGCCCCTCGCTCACCAGGATCACCAACTCTCCTTCGCCGACCTCGGGGGCCGCCGCGTTCCCGTAACGTTCGCGGAGCTCGGCGACATCCTCGTCGAAGCCCAGGCGAGTGCCGCATCGGATGAGATCGCGACCCAGACTCGCCGGCGCGTTCACGCCGTAGACTTCATCGGCGGCGTAGAGCCGTTCGGCCGCCCTGTAGTTGATCCAGGCGCGATTGATCTCGCCGTCGGCCTCGGCCAGAAGTCCGGCGAAGTACTGCAGAAAGGGATCGTTGTGATACTCGCGGGTGTCGTCGCCCTGATCGGACAGCGCCGTGAGCTTGCGGGTTATGGCCCGCCCCTCCACCGCCGCCTCCCAGGGCTCCCCCGCGGCCAGATAGCCCAGGGCGCGCACGAAGTTCACCCAGACCTTCTCGAACTGTTCGCCGCCGTAGTCCCGCACCTGATCGTTGATGGCCAGGCTCGCGGCCTCCAGGCCGAGGTTCAGCGTCCAGAGTTCCTGGATGAGCCATTCGGCCGCGGCGAGATTGCGCTGGGCGTAGCGATAGTCGCCGGCCAGGTAGGCCAGGTGGCCGCGCTGAAGAAGGCAGTCCACGCTGGCGCACTCGTCCTCGTCCTCGAAGACGGCGAGGGCGGCGCCGGGGTCGGCCTCGTACAGGGCTTCGCGCACGCGGGCGTCGCGAGCCGCATGGGATGAGCAGCCCGCCAGCCACATCGCAAGACCCAGCAGCAGCAGTGATGCGAGACGTTTCAAGGGCGACCCTAGAAGCGGCCCTGCTCGCGGAGCTTCTTGTGTTCGCTGCTTCCGATCCAGACCTTGCGGTTGGTCTCGATGTCCACGAGCTCCAAGTCGGCCTGGAAGAAGATCACGCGCTTGCCGCCTTCCTCGTCGCCCTGCTCGTTGATCACGCCGATGAGCATGTAGTCGGCGCCCAGCTCGCGACCGAATTCCTTCACGGTCTCGGGCGCGGCGTGCACCTTCTGATCGATGCGCTCATCGCGAAGCTGATCGCGCTCGTCCATGCTGGCCACCACGTCCACCTGGCCGCCGCTCACGAAGGCGCGTTCGAGGTCCTTGATGAAGATGTCCGTGGCGATGTGCTCGCTGGTCTTGTTGCGGATGGATCCCACGATGACCACCGGCGGGGCGCCGTCCTCGCGCACGTGATTGCCGATCCAGGGATGGGCCATGCAGTCCACCACGACCTTCTCGGCCAGGAGACGGCTGTCCACGTCGTTCCAGTGTCCGGACAGGTCGATGTCGGTGTCGCTGTCCAGGCGGGTCACTTTCGCGCTGCGGGAACATCCTGCGATGAGGACGGCCGTGATCAGCAGGCCGACCGTGAAGATGCGCTTCATGCTTGCTCCTTATAATTGAGAGCCCCTAGCGGGGCTTCCAGGGTTCCTCCACGGCTCCGGCCTGGTGATTGGCCAGGCGCGCGGCCGTGAAGAGGTAGTCCGATAGCCGGTTGAGGAATACCGGGATCTCGCCGGGGAGTTTCGCCTCGCGGGACAAACTCTGCACCCGCCGCTCAGCCCGCCGGCAGACGGTCCGCGCAAGATGCAGGGCCGCCCCCGCGGGACAGCCGCCCGGCAGGATGAACTGCTTCAGTTCGGGAAGCTTGGCCTCGTCGATCCAGAATTCGAGGCGCTCGATGCTGGCGCTTTCCAGAGCCGGAAGCCTGGGATTCGGCTCGGGCGAGGCGAGCTGGGAGCCGAGCACGAAGAGCTCGCTTTGGATCTCGGCGAGCTGCCCCTCGAGCGCCTCGCCGACGCCCGCGGCGCGGGCCGCGCCGATCTTGGCGTTGAGTTCGTCCACCGTGCCGTAGGCCTCGATGCGGGCGTGATCCTTGGCCACGCGATCGCCGCCGATGAGCCCGGTCTCGCCGCCGTCGCCGGTCTTGGTATAGATCTTCATGTCGCGATCATGGCGCGGCGGGGCGCAGGGATCAAGGGGAAGAATCCGCTAGAAGAGGGCTTTGACGGTACTCCAGGAACTTGCAGCTGTTGGCACAGTGAGGGGCCAGCAGACCTCATAGCTGCCCCACTCACACGGATCCGGGGTGCAATTGAAGGCAAAGCCCGATCCATATGCATCGTGCTCATGTCCCTCGTGGTCGAAGATGACGATGCAGTGGCAGTCGTCACCTGCCACAATACTAAAAACGTAGTCTTCGCCGATCCAAAGCGGATCGAACATTAGGAACTCGAGGCTTCCGCAGACGACATATCTAGATTGGGCTCCTTGCGACTCATCGAATAGTAGTGTGAACTCTGTTTCGAGGTCTCCATAATAGTGATCGGAATACCACGACTCGATGATCCAGCCCGTTGGATAACCCAGATTCTCAGGAAGATTGGAAATGCTGAATCTAGCGCCGATGACTCCTTCGGGGAACTCGTTCCAGCTATAAGGACTCCATCTTATGATGAGGTAGATTTCAACAGGCACGAAGGGTTCAATATCCGTATCACAGATGAAGCCGTCCTCCTCTAAAGCGTAGAATCGGACCTCTCCGGCCGAGGACGCCAATACCAGTATTGCAACAATAGCAATTCCCAATCTATTCATATCACCTCCTCAATCTATGTTTAGAATTATATCATGCGAGTCTGATAGCGTCCAAGTGATTGTCTTCCTTCCCATGTGCCAGCCGGTGACAGGCCGAGCAGAGAGTGATCAGGTTCGTGGGATCGTTGCCGCCGCCTTCGCTGCGCGGCATGATGTGGTGGATTTCCAGAAAATGACGATTGCCGCAGTCGGGTGACTGGCATCG
>CAYFNT010000038.1:0-9647 GCA_964344565.1 uncultured bacterium | reverse complement strand
TCGTCAAGGAGGCGGCATGAGTCAGGTGATGCACTTCGAGGTTGAATCCGCCCATTGCTTGCCTCCATCGTTGCGCCAGCCTGGTCGGCTGTGATCATCAACGAGGCCAGCAGCGCCAATCTGCGAGTCCTCCTGGACATGGACGAGGACGCCGAGGACTGGATCGAGATCTACAATCCCGGGCCCGACACGCTCAACCTCGCCGGCTACGGCCTCTCCGACGAGTTCGAGGAACCCTTCAAATGGGTGTTTCCGCCGCGCGTCTTCTTCCCCGATACCTATCTGATCGTCTTCGCCTCGGAGAAGGATCGAACGGGCATCGAGCTTCATGCCAACTTCAAGCTGAAGAGTTCAGGTGAGACCATCCGACTGGTGGATGTCCAGGGTGCCCTGCTGTCCGAACTCGCCATGACGCCGGTCACCGCCGACGTTTCCATGGGCTGGGCGAACGGAGAACTTCGCTACTTCGCCCAGGCCACGCCATCGGCCCCGAACACCAGCCAGGCCTACCTGGGCATCACGCCGGAACCGGAGTTCGAGCCCGAGCGTGGACTGTACTCGGGTGGGCTGATGGTGGAGATCGAGGTGGAGGGCGAGGACGACCTTGGCTGGAGTGACGATGGCTCCATTCCTGAGGGCGGGAACCCCGACCCCCATACCACCGTGCCCGTGAACGAAACGGTCACGCTCCGCGCCCGCGCCTTCCGTCCCGATTACATCCCGAGCCGGATCGTGACCCATAGCTATGTCATCGACGAGCCGGTGAATCTGCCCGTAGTTTGCGTGACCCTGGATCCCGTCGATCTCTGGGATCCCGTCTTCGGCATCTACGTGCAGGGCGACAGCACCGAGCCGGATTGGCCCTACTACGGAGCGAATTTCTGGGAGGACTGGGAGAAACACGCCCACTGGGAGTTCTTCGAGCCCCAAGGAGGCGGATTCCATCTGGAAGGCGGTGCCAAGATCCACGGTGGTTGGTCGAGGGCCCAACCCCAGAAGGCGCTTCGCATGGTGGCCCGGGACGCCTACGGCGAGTCGGAAGTGGACTACCCGCTCTACGCGGAGAACGGCTTCACCGAGTACAAGCGCCTCATCCTCAGGAACTGCGGGAACGACTTCCCCTATGCCCATATTCGTGACATCCTCGCCCACTCCCTGGCGGCCCATGAAGATCTGGAAACCATGGCCAACCGGGCCTGCATGGTCTTCCTGAACGGAGAGTACTGGGGATATCAGAATCTGAGGGAAAGACACGACAAGTTCTACACCAAGAACCATTTCGGTGTGGAGGATGTGGACCTCCTCGAGGCGCGGAGAACGGCCATCGAGGGCGACAACGAGCACTGGGACGCGATGGTCGAGTTCATCTCGGCCAACGATATCAGCACCATCGAGAACTACGAGTACGTGAAAACGCAGATGGATGTGGTCAATTTCACCGTCTACAACTGCTACGAACTCTTCCTCGCCAACACGGACTGGCCCGACCACAACATCAAGCGTTGGCGTCCTCGGGAGGAGGGCGGCCGGTGGCGCTGGCTCTATTTCGATCTGGACCTGTCTCTCTACGCGGGCAGCGGCCATCCCGACTACAACATGATCGACATGGCCACCAATCCCGATGAGGGCGCCTACGGCAACCCGTACTGGTCGACGGTAATCCTGAACAAGCTGCTCAAGAACACAGAATTCAAGCATCTCTTTCTGAACCACTACTGCGATCGGCTCAACAGCGTCTTCCTGCCCTCGAACCTTCATGCCGTCATGGACTCGGTGAAGGCCACGATCCTTCCCGAGGTGCCTCGACACCGGGAGCGTTGGGAACTCTGGAACAGCTGGAGCAGTCGGTTGAATCCCATCCGAGATTTCATCGACGAAAGGCCCGACCACACCCGCGCCAACTTCATGGACTATTTCTTCATTCCCGACTCCCTGACACTGTCCCTCGACATCGATCCGCCCGGCGCAGGACGCATCGCCCTGACGGCGGTGGTGGTGGACAGCGCCTGGAGCGGCGTGTACTTCGAAGGCATTCTGATGGAGCTGAAGGCGCTCCCCAATGATGGGTGGATCTTCGATTCATGGTCCGACGGGAACATGCCGCAACACGATCAGGCCACCGTGACACTCTACGGCGACAGCAGCATCGTCGCCACCTTCGTTCAGGGCACCGGCGGCCAGGCGGTGATCAACGAGATCAACTACAAGTCATCCGATTTTTTCGATTGCGGCGATTGGGTGGAGTTCCACAATCCGGGCCAGAGCGACCTGGACATGAGCGACTGGCAGTTCCGCGACGAGGAGGACACGCACATCTACTGGTTCCCGCCAGGCACAACGCTTCCCGCCGGCGGATACCTCGTGTTGGTCAAGGATCGATCGGAATTCCTCGAGTGCTTCCCAAAAATCCTGAATCTTCTGCCCGGCGAGATGGGCTTCGGTCTCGGCACCGAGGACATGGCCCGCCTCTTCAACGATTTGGGGGAGATGGTGGACCTGGTGCTCTACTCCAACCTTCCTCCCTGGCCCACCGAGCCCGACGGCCAGGGGCCGACTCTCGAACTCATCGATCCTCTATCCGACAACCTGCATTTCGGCGCCTGGGCCGCGTCCATCGCCGAATATGGAACGCCGGGCCAGATCAACAGCGTCACCGAAGCGGTTTCCGCTCCGGAAACGGCTCTGCCCGCGAGGCTCGCCCTCGCGCCGCCTTCGCCCAATCCCTTCAATCCTTCCACCTCTCTGCGATTCGATCTGCCGAGCCCCGCCTCCGTGACGCTCACCGTCTACGACATTGAAGGGCGCAGAGTACGGCGCCTTGTCGAGGGCCACCGGGAGGCTGGCTCCCACCTCGTCACCTGGCGGGGACGGGACGATGGGGGGCGATCCGTGAGCAGCGGCATCTATCTCGCCGCACTGCAGGCCGGAGATCGCCGGCTCAGCCGCAAGCTCATCCTTCTGAAATAGCACCATTCGGATCCGAATAGATCTCCCGCAGGAAGTAAGCTCCATTACCGCCTC
This sequence comes from uncultured bacterium, assembly GCA_964344565.1. Classification (GTDB taxonomy): domain Bacteria; phylum Krumholzibacteriota; class Krumholzibacteriia; order JACNKJ01; family JACNKJ01; genus JACNKJ01. The sequence goes on along the minus strand of CAYFNT010000038.1, from coordinate 6,626 downwards.
ATCCTCCACATGCGTTATAATTGTGCATCAGGAACGGTAGCCAACGGGAGGATCCTCATGCGTGTTCTGTACTTCCTTCTCGCAATCCTGCTCTCGACGACGGCCCTGGCGGAGTTTCCGGATCCGGCGCTCACGGAGACCCAGGCGCCCACGGGACGCATCGTGATCAAATTCGCGCGGTCGGCGGAACTGACCATGAAGGCCTTCGGTCTCGAAGGAAGGGACGCGTCCCGACTGGACGCGAAACTCGAGGGCCTCGTGCCAGGCCATCGGCTCGAGCGTCGATTCTCCCGAAGCCATGAGCAGGTGCGCGCCGATCTGCAGCTCGCCACCGACCGAGGCGCGGCGAATCTGCCCGACCTGAACAAGTACGCCACTCTGCACGGAGCGGTAGGCGGCCGCGCGGCACTCATCGACATCGTGCGGAAACTGCGTGCCGATCCCGCCGTGGAGGCCGCCTTCCTGGAGCCCGTGGCCGTGCCGGCGTCGTTGGGCTTCAACGCCTTCACCGGCGCCGTGCCTGAGCTTCCGCCTCCGGGAGCGGGAGATCGCAGCGACACCCCCGACTTCACCGCCGAACAGGGCTACCTCAACGCACCGCCCGAAGGCGTGAACGCCTGGGCCGTGGAGGACAGCACGGGCGCCGACGGCGCCACCGTCCAGGTGGTGGACGTGGAAGGCGCATGGCTCTGGACCCACGAAGACCTGCCCGATCCCATCCTCGAACTCGGCGGCCAGATCGAGAGCCTCGGCTGGCGCAATCACGGAACCGCCGTGCTCGGCGAGGTGCGGGGCGGCGACAACGGCTACGGCGTGCGCGGCATCGCCCCCGGCTGCGAAGTGGGCTGTTCGTCCATCGCCGAACAGTGGACCGCCGACGCCATCTACAACGCTGCCGTCGCCTTGAATCCTGGCGACGTGATCATCATCGAGCTGCACGCGCCCGGTCCCAACGCCACCGGCGAGGGCCAGGTGGGCTACGTCTGCATGGAGTACTGGCAGGACAACTTCGACGCCATCCAGATCGCCACGGCCCTGGGCGTCATCGTCTGCGAAGCGGCGGGCAACGGCGGCGAGGATTTCGACGATCCGGTCTACCTCGGCGTCTTCGACCGCAGCCAGCGCGATTCCGGCGCCATCATCTGCGGCGCCAGCGTGGGTTCGGATCTGGATCCCGCCAGCTTCACCAACTACGGATCCCGCGTGGACCTGCACGGCTGGGGATACGAGGTGGCGACCACTGGCTACGGCTACCTCTACGGCATCGACGAGGGCCTGGACGAGGAGTTCTGGTACACCTCCGGATTCAACGGCACAAGCAGCGCCACGCCCATCGTGGCCGGCTCGGTGACGGCGGTGCAGGGCATGGCCAAGGCCCGCTGGGGATTCCCCCTCGACTCCAAGCTCATGCGCGATCTGCTCGTGGCCACGGGCACTCCCCAGGAGGAGCCCGAGACCCACATCGGTCCGCGCCCTGACATCCTCGCAGCCTGGCAACTTGCACTGACCGGCATCGGCGAGGTGGCCGGCACGGTCACCGACTCGGAGACGGGCGACCCCATCGAAGGGGCGAAGGTCTACGTGGCCGAGACCGCGAGCTTCGACTACACCGACGCCGCCGGCGACTATCGCATCTCATTGGCGGCCGGATTCTACAACCTCGAGTTCAGCGCGGGCATCTTCTATCAGACGGCCAACGCGGCCTTGCTGGTCAGCGACGCCACGACCACGGTGGCGGACGCCTCGCTGGATCCCGTGCCCACCCTGACCCTGGGCGGCTACGTGGAGCGCTCCGGCGGGCATGACGCCGAGGGCGTGCGCGTGCGGGCCACCAATATCGAGCTGGACGACCAGTGGACCGACGTGGACGGCTACTACGCGTTCACCGGCGTGCCCGTGGATACGAGCATCACGCTTCTCATCGACAGTCTGCCGGGTCACAACGCCGTGGGCCGGATCGCCTCCACCCACGCGCCGGAAGGCACGACGCTGACGAACTTCGATTTCCTCTCGAGCGACGTGAACGACTTCGAGGCGGACGGCGCCGGCTTCACGGCCGACAGCCTCTGGTCCTGGGGCACGCCCCTGGGCGACGTGGGTCCGGCGGCGGGCTTCAGCGGCGACAGGTGCTGGGGCGTGGGCATGGCGGGGGACTATCCCGACGACTCCTTCGCCTGGCTGACAAGTCCGAGCTATGACCTGGGCATCACCGACATCGTCGCCGCCTACTTCAGCATGCACTTCTGGAGCGAGACCGAAAACGGCTTCGACGGTGCCCGCGTGGAGTTCTACAGCTACACCACGGGCGAGTGGCAGGAGCGAGCTCCCATCGAAGGCTACGGAGATCCTTCCCTGTCGGGCATCGGCTACAAGCCAGGCTGGTCCGGCGTCACCGACGGCTGGCAGGGCACGGTCTTCGATGTCAGCGATCTGCTTTCGTCCGATGTGCGCGTTCGCATCGCCTTCGGCAGCGACGGCGGCGTGAACGGTCCCGGCTTCTGGATCGACGATCTGAACTTCTATTTCATCGGATGGCCCACCGACGTCGCGGATACGCCGTCCGCCGTCGCGCGACTGGCGGTTTATCCCAATCCCTTCAATCCCAAGACGACCTTCTTCTTCGAGCTTCCCGCCGAGGGGCATGCGAAACTGTCCGTCTACGATCTCGAGGGGCGTCTGGTGGATCGCCTCGCCGACCGGGTCTTCGAGGCCGGCCTCCATCGCATCGAGTGGAGTGCCGAGGGCATCGCCAGCGGGGTCTACTTCGCGCACTTCGTCGGCGACGGGGTCGAAAGGCGGGAGAAGGTGGTGCTGCTGAAGTAGTTGGCGGCGGATCCCGCCAATAGTTTTGCTTGGCGCATCGGGCGGCTTCCCATAGCATCGTGCCATGGCCAGGCGATCCTCGATTCGGAAACGGAAGCAGATCAAGGGCATCTTCTGCGTGGAAGGTCTCTGGGATCTGGACCTGCGGGACACCTCCACCGTGAGGCCACTGCTCGAACTGCTGCGCCTCAACGCGGGGGTGGAGTACATCCACCGCGAGTACGCCATGCCCGACGAGTTCGAACTCTACGTTCGCAAGTGGACCCTCAAGCGCTACTCGGCCTATCCCATTCTGTATCTGGCCAGCCACGGCGCCGAGAGCGGCATCGATATCGGCGGCGATCTCTACCCGCTGGACGAACTGGGCGCGCTATTGGAAGGGCGCTGCGCCAACCGGGTGATCCTCTTCGCCTCCTGCAGCACCCTGAACATCGACAAGCGCCACCTGCGGAACTTCCTGGAACGTACCGAGGCCCTGGCCGTGGCCGGCTACAAGGTCGACGTGGGATGGATGCGCGCCACGGCCTTCGAGCTGCTGCTGCTCTACAACATGCAGCTCGGCGAATTCTCGGGCCGGGGCATCGGGGCCATCGAGAAGAAAGCCAAGACCATCGCCCGCGGTTTCAAGGACCTGGATTTTCGCATGGAGACCGTGAAGGAACTCAATTGATCGGATGGGTCGGAACGGATTCCGACCGAAAGGAGACCCCGTGAAAGTCCGTATCCTCAGCCTTCTCGCCTTGCTTCTGCTCGTCGTCTTCGCGGCGGCGTCGGCCGAGCGTCCGCAGACGCAGGTGGCGCGACTTTCGGAATTGGCGGAAACCCTGCGCGCCCAGGCACAGGCCGCACGGACTCCAGAGTACTGGGAGTTGTGGGAGAGGGAGCGGGCCGTGCACGGGGAGGAATCCAATGTGGAGATCATGGGCATCGATGCCCGGGGCATGCCCTTCGTCTGCACCGCCCACAACCTCGTGGCGGCGGCGACTGTCAGCACCGATGAACTCTGGCCCGGCGGAGCATCGGGCTTCAACCTGACCGGCGGCACTCTGCCTTCGGGCTCCTTCGCCATCTGGGACGCGGGCGGCGTGCGCGTGACCCATCAGGAGTTCGGCGGACGGGTCATCCAGCGGGATTCCCCGGTGGGCACCCACTTCCACGCCACCCATGTGGCGGGCACCCTGGCCGCTTCGGGAATGGATCCCAACGCCAAGGGCATGGCCCACGCGGCGCCCCTGGACGCCTACGAGTGGACCGACGACGCCAGCGAGATGGCATCGGCGGCGGCCACGGGACTGAGGGTGTCCAACCACTCCTACGGCTACATCCACGGTTGGGAATACGACTATCTCGGGGACGATGAATTCTGCTGGTTCGGCGACGTGGGCGTCAGCACAACCGAGGACTATCTCTTCGGCTTCTACACGCCGGCATGGTGGGCGGATTTCGGTTCGACCATCACCGCCGAACTCTGGGATCAGATCGCCCATGACGCGCCTTACTACACCATCGTGAAATCGGCCGGGAACGATCGCAACGACTACGGTCCGAATCCTCCCGATGGCGGTCACTGGTACTGGAACGGTGGCTGGACCTGGACCTTCGCCGTGCGCGATGCCGATGGAGGCGCCACGGGCTTCGACACCATCACCGATGCGGGCAACGCCAAGAACGTGCTGACCATCGGTTCGGTCTTCGATATTCCCGGCGGATATTCGGGACCGGGGGACGTCACCGTGAACAGCTACAGCAACTGGGGGCCAACCGACGACGGGCGCATCAAGCCCGATCTCGTGGGCAACGGCGACAATCTCTACAGCACCTTCAACAGCGCCAATGATTCCTACGCGACCATGGGCGGCACCTCCATGGCCTCGCCCAATGTGGCGGGCACGGCCGCACTGCTCTACGAGCTCTACAAGAACCAGTCGGGCATGGCGCCGCTCTCCAGCACGGTGCGCGGGGTGCTCATCCACACGGCCGACGAGGCGGGTCCCGCGGCGGGTCCCGACTACATGCACGGCTGGGGGCTGGTGAATGCGCGGAATGCGGCCGACCTCATCGACCTGGACACCCGGGCGGTGGATTCCATCCGCGAAAGCACCATCAGCAACGGCGAGACCAAGACCTACACCTTCAGCGCGCCGGGCACCGGACCCCTGGTCGTGACCCTGGCCTGGACCGATCCTCCCGGCACCTCGCCGGTCCTCGGTCTGGATCCCACCGATCTCATGCTCGTGAACGATCTGGACCTGCGCGTGAAGCAGAACGGCAACACCTGGGAGCCCTGGATCCTGGATCCGGCCAATCCCTCCTTCTCCGCGAGTACCGGCGACAACTTCCGCGATAACCTGGAGCAGGTGCGCGTGCTCTCGGCGGTGGCGGGGGATGTGAGCATCGAAATCACCCACAAGGGCACTCTCGCTTCACCCCAGGCCTACTCGCTCATCTTCACGGGCTTCGACGGAACCCCCGTGGCCGTGAGCGACTTCCGCCTGGAGGGATCGCCGGGTCGCGTGGATCTGTTCTGGGAATCCCTGCGGGCCGAGGGGGCCGAGATGAGTCTCTCCGCCGAAGGCGCGGGGCAGGCCTGGACCGTGACTATCCGCCCCCTGCTGGACGGTCGCTTCGAGGCCACCGATCTGCATCCAGCCCTTGCCGAAGGCGGACGCTTCCACTACCGGCTCGAGCAGTTCGAACAGGGCGACTGGACCCTGCTGCGCGGCGAGAGCATCCTGCTGGACGCGCTGCCCGCGCGCACCGTGCTCTTCGAGCCTTGGCCGAATCCGCTGCGCGGCTCGACGAACCTGCGCTTCAGCCTGGGCGAGGCGGGCCCGGCGAGGCTGTCGATCTACGACGTGGGTGGCCGGCTCGTCGAGCGTCTTGTGGATGCGGATTCGGCCGAGGGCCTGCAGTCCCTGATCTGGGAGACGGGCGACATGCCCGCGGGAGTCTACTTCCTCAACCTGGAGACACGCGGCGAGAGCCGCACGCGCAAGATGGTCATCCTGCGCTAGGTGCGATGAAAAAAGCCCCCGCCTCTTCGGAGGCGGGGGCTTTGTCGTAGTCGGAATCAGGGGCCGAGGCGCCAGAAGCCCGTGGATCCCTCGCCGAACATGCCGAAGACGGCTTCACCGTCGCCGATGAGGGTCGCGCCCCATATGGCCGACTCGGGCGCCAGGGGCCCGTCCACCCACTCGGCGGCCTGCATGTCGAAAAGCCGGATTCGATTGGAACCGTCCCCCTCGAGGGTCCAGATGTAGCCTTGCCCGTCATGGCAGCTGTTGCCGCCCAGCTCGATGGCGCCCGGGAAATCTTCCTGCCGTGTCCAGTCGCCGCTGGGGATGTCGTAGTGCCACAACTGGAATTCCTTGTTCGTGGAGTAGAAGCCCTCGGCTCCGTCCCAGCAGAAGGAGTTTCCGTTCCAGAGATCGCCGGGCATGGAGCTGAGTTCGGTCCATTCGTCGTCCGGGATGCTGTAGCGGAAGAAGGGGGCATCTTCGTCGCCCTCCTCGGCGATGGGCTTGATCAGGTAGAGGAAGTCTCCGCCTCCTGGCCAGTCGTGGACCCGACCGCCTCGCCGGACGCCCGTTTCGGGAACGTCGGCCAGCCTCGACCAGTCGTCCAGGGAGATCGAGTACTCGTAGAAGGCGGCGGTGCCGTTGCCCTGGGTCGCATAGATCTTGTCTCCGCCCGTCCAGGTCAGGCAGCTGCCCCAGTAGGGATCGAAGATGCAATCGGCCAGACGGGTCCATGCGTCGGCGCCCGGGTCGTATCGCCAGAAGCTCCGATCCAGTTCCTCCGGA
>CAYFNT010000037.1:0-9972 GCA_964344565.1 uncultured bacterium | reverse complement strand
GTTGGCCTTTCTTGTCCAGAACGAGGTGCTGCACTTAAGAATTGAATCTAGGATGCAAAAATAATCAGAATAGTCGACTTTTTTATCACTAATGACCAATCCTCGCATCGATCCCATTAATCTTATCATCGCTGCAAAGGTACTGTAAAGAGGTCCCTCTTCCGAGATCGAGGAAACAGACGATCGAGCCACCATATGGGACGAGGAGGAAGAGTCAGACATGTCCCATGCTGAGGTAGGTTGTTTCCGAACGAAGATCGGGGAAGGGCTGGGCCCTTCCCCGATTGAATCACGAATCGCTTGTAGAGAAGGACCTCGCCCTTCCCCCATCTACTTCAGAAGCGTCAGCTTCTGGGTCTGAACTTCATTCCTCGCCATGAGCTTGGCGAAGTACACGCCGCTGGGAACCAGACGACCCTCTTCATCCATGCCGTTCCACTGCACCAGGTGCTCTCCCGCCTGGGCTTCGGCATCCACGAGCGCGCGGACCTTGCGCCCCGCGATGTCGTAGATTTCCAGGCGGACGCGCGTGTCCTCCTTGAGGAAGAAACGCAGCGTGGTCTTGGGATTGAAGGGGTTGGGCCAGTTGGCGTCCAGCTTCGCGATGCGATCGGCGGGCACGGCTTCGTCCACGCTCACCGGATGGCAGAAGTGGAAATAGTTCAGTTCCAGCACCTGCGGGTTGCCCGCCGCATCGTAGGTCACCGGATCGATCCAGAAGAAACGGTTCCCCTGATCCGGACATTCGTACTCGTCGTTGAGCAGGTACTTGTACTCGATGCCCAGTTCGGAGTACTCGGGGAAGGTGACCGACTTGGTGAAGACCAGGTCGCCTGCGATTTCGTCGGGCGCCGTACCGTCGTCGGCCATCTCGTTGATCGAGGGAACATCCCAGTTGATCACGTTGGGATCGCCCGAGGGCGTGCCGTTGAGCGTGACCACGTCTTCGGCTCCCGGAGGCGGATCCTGTTCGACGAAGCTCACGCTGAAGATGACCTCGACGTCCTTCCAGATGGTCGAACAATGGTCGAAGTAGGCCAGGGGCAGCACCAGGGGACCCAACTCGCCGCCGACGACGTCGTACTCCTCGTCGTTGAGGAAGACGTTGCGGTCGGTCTGGGTGGAGCACTCGAAGGCGTCGGCCGTGGTGAACTTGTAGCTCACGTTTTTCAGGCTGTTCTCGGGGAACTGGATCACCGCGCCGTAGATGTCGTCGCCGGGAACCCCGTCGGGATAACCGTCATCGCTCAGGGGATTGATGCTGGGGAAATCCCAGGTCAGGGGCAGGACCGAACCGTCGATGCCGAGGCCGGACAGTCCCGGCGCTTCCACCGTGAAGATCACGTCGATGGCGTGGGTGGTGAAGTTGTCGGGATTATGGTCCTCCCACCAGATGTCCAGCACGGTCTGGCCGGTGCTGCAGTCCATGGTGAAGACGTGGTTGTCGATGTTCTCCCACTCGGTGCAGCCGTAGGTGAACTTGTAGTTGAGGGTCACTTTGGGCGGCACGCCGGTCTCGTGGCTCATGCAGAAGACGAACTGGCCGGTGTAGGTGCTGTCGCCGGCGGTCACATCGCCGTTCGTACCGTCATCGTAGAGCAGATCGTCGCAGGTGGGATCCCAGGTCAGAGGCGCGAGGCTGCCCTCGACGGCCACGTCCTGGGGATCGCCCGGCTCATCCAGCAACCTGAATCTCATGTTGGCCTGTATGGTGAGTTCGGCGAGGCAGAAACTCGCGCTCGTGGAACCGCTCACGTTGCCGACGGCATCCTCGATATTGCTCGCGGTCAAGTCGTAGTCTTCGCCGAATCCCGCATCACTATCGAGATAAACACGGACTGCCGTCTCGCCTTCCTGGAGAAGTACCTGTGTGATCGCCTGTGATCCGCTGAAGGTCCAGTTGGCGAGATCCTCCGCGCTGGTCTGATCGACCACTTCATCGAAGGTCGCTTCGAGAACCGAGAGATCGTCCTCGAGGGTGCAGACATCCACGAGACTCGGAGGAATCTCGTCGACGAGCTGGTCCGGCACGCCGTCGCCGTCGATGTCGTAGATCACGGTCACGGGTCCGTCGAGAGTGCTCGAATCCTCGTCGGTGCCGCCCACCTGGTCGGCTCCGCCGAGCTCGTCGCCGCTGAATCCGCCCAGGCCGCCGGCGGGAATCACTGGACCGGTCATGGCCGCCCAGCCGACGCTGGCCGCCACCTGAATGCTGCCGTTGGGCTCGAGGCCGATGAGCGCCCAGGGAATCGCGAGTTCGGTGAGGCCTTCGCCGAGGCCGCCGTCATGGTTCTGGTCGTGCACGGCGATGGCAGCGAGGCCGAGCAGGCTGGAGGTCGTGCCGTCGGTGGCGCTGATGGATCGGATGTCCGTAGGCACCGTGCCGTCGCCCCACTCCATGTTGAAGTGACCGCCGACGAAGTCGGGATCGAAATAGGGCTGGGTCACGAATCCCTGGAAGTAGTCCGCGTTCTCCTGCCCGGTGCTGAGGCTGCTCGAATCGATGTAGATGAGCATGGCGTTGCCCCAGGCGTTTCCGCGGACGCCCACGTAGAGATTCACGGCGTCCCAGGTCACGAGGATGGACCGCACGTTGCCGTACTCGGCCCATCCCGGATTGGTGTTGCTGGCCACGGTCTCGTTGGCCTGATCCCACTCGCCGGCATCCCATGTGCCGTTCACCGTGATGGTGTTGTAGGGCGATGCGAGGGCGGTCATGGCCATGGAGAGAACGGCGATGGCAAGCATGGCGGCTAGGCGCTTCATGGTTCCTCCGTTTAGGCAAAGGGGGTTCCGCCCTGAGCAGGGTGCAAAGAAACTAGATCAGGTCGCGTTCGTCATGGTTTTCGGCCAGATACGAGGCTTGACGACGAACGTGATGCAAGAGCATCATGAAGGAGGAATAACGACGTAGATGGCCGAAAATCATGCGAACCCGAGGGCTGGCCCAGAAGGCCAGCATCTCTTCGTCTCTCGTCGTCGATGATGCACAATGGCATCACCTTCCTCCTCTTTCCTCGACCTGCTGGCCTTCTGTGCCAGCGCGACCGAGCCTGGTTTCTTTGCCCCCTGCTAAACGGAACCCCCACGCGATTCAGATTCTTGGGGCTGATCAGCCCGAGTGTTTCAAACTAGTACTGCGTCTTGACCTGGGAGAAGCTGGTCTCCTGCGTGGCGACGGACTCCTCGAAGGTCAGGGTGTTGGTGCCGAACTCGTAGGTGAAGATACCGGTGGTGTCGACGGCCAGATCGAGCACGAAGTTGTCGCCCGTGTTCTGGTCCCAATTGCCGTTCAGGGTGACCTTGCACTCGTGATGACCGGCGGGCAGTGTGCCCTCCAGCACGAAGAGATCCGTGCCGGCGATCTGGGTCATCTGGCCGGCGGGATCGGCGGGATCCCACTCGTTGCCGCCGAACAGGTCGATGAAGTCGCCCGCGATGATGGGCGCCTGATGGGCCACGAACTCGTCGAAATCGATGACGCCGACATTCGCGCCGAGGTTGGCGAAGAAGGTCACGTCCTGATCCACGGCCAGGTCGATGGAGATGTTGAAGCCGGGGAAGTCGGTGCCCTCCCAGGCGTCGGTCTCCACGCACTTGTATTCATGATGGCCGGCGGCCAGGTTCAGGGTCAGCGTGTAGGCGCTGCCCAGGGGAGCCAGGTCCATGGCGGGATCACCCGGATCCCAACCGTTCATGGAGCCGACGATGCTCGGACCGGCCAGGGCCAGCGCGGGCAGAAGAGCAAAGATGATGGCGATTGCAGTACGGCGCATTGCAAGTCCTCCGATGTTGTTGATGCTGCATGCCGACAGGGCCGGCCGGACCCTGCCAGTCGGCGGGCCGTAAGTACCTAGGTAACGCAACATTATAGCATTACTTACCGCCAGAGATCAATCATCTGGAAACCGACGGGTAAACACCGTTCATCACGGTGGATCGTAACTACCAGCACCTGAACAGACTCGTCTGCCTCGAAGAGTAGGACCGGAAGGATTCCGGATGGATCAGCACCGTCCCTGGTCGGGGAAGTGGCCGGCTACCACGCGCGTCCGCAGCAGGATGCCCGGTCCCCACCGACCGCCTTTTCTCCAATGGCTTCACCGCGGCCTGCATTGTGGACACGACGAGATCATGATATCATTGTAAATACCACATCGCCTGAATCGGCCTGTAACCCCTTTGGAGAAATAATTGAAACGCTTCGTCGCCCTTTTTCTCGTGATCATTCCCGAGTTGCTCATCGCTCAAACCGAAGTCAGCGGAAACCAATCCGGCGTCTGGAACTCCGGAGGATCACCCTATCTCGTGACCGGAGAGATCGTCGTCCCCTCGGGACAATCCCTCATGATCGGGCCCGGTGTCGAAGTCAATTTCCAGGGTCACTTCAAGTTCACCGTAAACGGAGTCCTTCAGGCCGTCGGCACCGAGGCGGGCATGATCCTTTTCACGACCGACACGCCGGCCGTCGGCTGGGGCGGAATACGGATCAGTTCCCCGGACATCAGCGAACTGACCTGGTGCCGAATCGAGTACGGCAAAACCGGCGGCAGCTATCCGGACATCCACGGCGGCGGGTTGGCCCTGCTGTCCTCCGATGCTGTCGTCTCCAACTGCGTTTTCGCGGACAATGACGCCACCGGCGGCGATCTTGGAATGGGCGGCGCAGTCTACGCGATCGGCACCGGCGGCCCCTCGATCCCACGCACCCGCTTCATCGACTGCCGCTTCGTCAGGAACCACGCTTACGGCGAAGGCGGAGCGATCAAGTTTACGGGAGACATGAATACCGAGATCACGGGCTGCGAGTTCATCGAGAACGACTGCGGATACGGTGGCGGCGCCATCTCCTTCTATTCCGCGGCCGGCACCAAAGTGACCCGTTGCCTCTTCGCGGCAAACTATACGATGTTCGGCAACGGCGGCGCGATGAACACGCTCGGATACGGAAACTCGATCTACCTTGTCAACTGCACCTTCTCGGGCAACACGGCCGTGACCGGCGATGGAGGCGGTGTCAATCTGGCCTATGCGGAAGCCTGTCTCGTGAACTGCATCGTGTTCGAGAACCCTGGGATGTACAGCGACGACCTTCATCTGGACTGGGGAGGCAGTGCCGAAATCTTCTACTGTGACCTCACCATGCCTGACGGAGGTACAGGAAGCGACAATATCGATGAAGACCCGAGCTTCGTCGATGCCGACAACCTCGACTTCCGGCTGGCTGAAGACTCTCCCTGCATCGACGCCGGCACCGAGTTCTTCGTTCTGAGCGGTGATACTCTCGTGAACCTGAGCCCGGACCAGTATTTCGGCGACGCTCCGGACATGGGCCGTTTCGAGTTCAGTCCCCTGACCGACGCGCCTTCCGAAGCGGGGACGGTCTTGAAGTTGTACCGGAACTTCCCGAATCCATTCGTCGCTGGAACGACGATCGGCTATCGACTGACCGAGGACAGCCATGTCGAGGTCGAGGTCTTCAGCGTGACGGGTCGGAAAGTCCGCACCCTGGTCGATGAGCGACAGGTAGCGGGCAGCCGATCCGTCGCCTGGAATGGGCGGAACGACGCAAGTCGCAAGTTGAGCCCCGGGATCTATTTCCTCAGAGTGAAGGCGGGAGGAGAAACGAGGGGCATGAAGATGATGCTGTCGCGCTGAACTGCGGCCGGCAGGACCCCATCGAACTCAGCGCCGGTCGGAACCACTCCATTCCTACTTGAGCAGCAGCATCTTTTTGGACTCGCGGCCTTCCGGACCCGCGAGAACCGCGAAATACACGCCGCTGGACTGGCTGCGCCCCTTCTCGTCGAGTCCCTTCCATTCCAGCACATGCAGGCCCGACTCCCAGCGCCCACTGGCGAGCACCTTCACCCGGCGTCCCGAGATGTCGTAGATCGCCAGCTCCACCGGCCCGTCCTGGGTCAGGGCGAAGCGGATCTGCGTCGACGGATTGAAGGGATTGGGCCAGTTGGGGCTGAGCCCGAAGGCCAGCGGCGCGCCCTCGTCCCCCACCGAGGTGACGGGCCCCGTGTAGACGGCTTCCGAGTTCGGATTGATCTCGTTCAGATAGCAGCTCGCATCGCGCACGCTGTGCACCCGCACGGTGTAGTCCACGGCGTCCATGGGCGCGGTGACGAGTTCGATGATGCTGTCGCCCTCCACGAAGGCCGCGCTCTCGATGGCGAGCACATTGTCCACGAGCAGGGTTTCGTGAATCTCGTAGAGCGCGGTATTGGTCGCGGTGGACGGATCCATGGCCTCCGAGTAGGTGAGCGTGACCCTTGTGTTGTCCTCGGGATCGGCCTCGGCCGACAGCAGCTGCGGCGCTTCGTGATCGGGAAGATCGGGCAGCCCGTCCAGGTCGAGGTCCAGCGGGATCAGGGCGAGGTTGTCGATCTCGGGCAATTCAGCAACGAGGTTGTTGGGCATGACGTCGCCGCCGAGTTCCTCGTCCCAGCCGATGGCCGCGCTGAGCCCCAGCACGGCGCCGGCGGGCAGCGCGTTTTCGCCCATGCCGTAGAGCGCGTCCCAGGGGATGGCCAGTTCGCTGCCCGACCAGGGTGCGCCGAGATCGGTGGCCAGCACGATGCCGTGCTCGTTCAGTAGGGTCATGCTGGTGGGCCCGTCGATGCTCCAGAATTCGCCGTCGCCGCCGCCCGTGCTGCCGTAGAGGAAGTCGATGCCCGCACCGGGATAGGTGAAGGTGGCGTTCCGTTCCCAATTGGGCAGGAATCGCAGGTCGCTTTCGCCGGTGCCCTCGCCGAAGTCGGCGTCCAGGTGCATGAGCCAGCAATTCCAACTTTCATAGCGACCTTCGAGTCCGAGGTAGAGATAGCTCTCGTCGGCGGTCACGTAGAGGGTCTGCAGTTCGTTGAGCAGGCTCCAGGTGGAGTCGTTGTCGGGATCGTCCACGCCGATCTGGCAGAAGCTCCACTCCGAATGGTCGATGTTCCCGTCGATGGTCACCTGCGTCGGTGGACCGTAGAAGACCGGGAAGGCGTCGGCGCCGGTGAGCGGCGGATTGGCGAGCCCGCTCTCGTCGAACCAGGCGTCGCCTGCCAAGAGCAGGGTGAGGTTCGCCGTGTCGAGGCCCTCTAGAATGCCCGCGTCGGTGGGCGTGAGGATGAAGTCGATGCGGTCCTGCCAACCGCTTCCGTCGATGCTCGTGGCCAGATCGAGGGTGAGTTCGGCCACGCCGTCGCCGTCGTCGTCGATGGACACCTTGCTCGGATCCACCGCCTCGATGGACACTTCCTGATCCAGCTCGATGCGCAGCTTGTCCAGCCCCGGGAAGTAGACCGCGCTGGTCACTTCGGGTGGCAGCACGTCGATCAGATCCTGGGCGAGCAGATCCAGCTCGGGCACCTGCCCGCTGGAAGGCTCGCCCACCTCGCCCGCGTAGAGCCAGAATTCGAAACGGTGGTCGCCGGAGAGCTCGTCGCCCTTCATGAGGCGTCCGCTGAACTCGCTCAGGTGCGAAGCGCCGCCGTCCCCCACGATGTAGCCGGCGAAGAGGCCGGTGTTGGGATTGCGGTAGCCCATGTAGTCGCCCTGGGGATCCCAGACGCGCTGCATGGTCGGGTCCCAGATCAGGCTGACCAGGCTCGGCGAGAAGCCGCTCTTGATGTAGGTCGGTCCGTCGCCGGCCGTGTAGAGCACGCGAATGAAGGGTTCGCCGTCGCGCAGGATGAGCGTCTTTTCGAACTCGCCCAGGCTGAGGGTCACCTGAACCGAGTCGGAGGTGACGGCGTCCACATTGAAGTCGAAGGGCAGGCTCTGCTGGTCGGGCACCACCTCGCTGAGGGCGGCGACGTGGTTGCCGTCGTTGTAGTCGCCGAGGGTGCCGTACCAGTAGGCGTTGTCCACGCCCACGGCCGTGTCCACCAGATCGCCGTCGCGCACCGACAGGTGCACGATGCGGCCGCCGCCGGATTCGACGATGGCCATGAGCCGCTGGTTGTGGAGCACGAGTTCGTCGTAGCCGTCGCCGTCCACGTCGTCCACGTAGGCGTTAAGTTCGGGCGTGGTCCACTCCCCCGCGCCCCAATGGGCGGCGTCGGCGTAGTAGCGTCCGTTCTTGATGTGCGCGCTGTGATGATGCTCCCATCCGCTGATGGGCCCGCCCATGCCGTCGTGCCAGCCGGTCTCGTAGAGGTTGGTCATCATGGCGTACCAGCCGGCCTCGCTGATGGCGTTCGAGGGAGCGCTCGTGAGTTCGCCGTAGGTGCTCGACCACATGTCGCCGTAGTTCTGACAGCTGCCCCCGGAGGCCGCGCAGAATCCGTTGCCGTTGCCGCCGGTGATCCAGGGGATCCATCCGGCCCAGTGCGGATACCAGGCATTGTTGCTGCCACCGTAGCCGCCGGTGCCGCCGATGCTCCAGTATGTGCCGTGGGTGACGTTCATGGAACTCACGCCGGCGAAGTTCGGATTGGCCACCGCGTCGCTGAGCTTCCAGGTGGACAGCCACGCGCTCTCGTCATGGCACTTCCAGACGAACCAGTCGTAGGTCTCGTTGGCCTGGGGCATGGAGTGCTGCCACTCGCCGATCTCCCCCACCATCTCCCAGTCGTCCGCGTAGACCGCGATGCGGAAGTCGCCCACGCCGCTGTCGGCCAGGCCAGTGAGCACCTCCAACGCGCCCGCGCCGTCGCCGGCGTGAAGGCGTCCGGTGAAGACGTTGTCGCGGGGAATCACCTTCAGTGAGCTTCCCGCGAGTGTGTGGATCTGGTGGCTGTCGTAGCCGATGCAGTGCACATCGTCGTCGAGGATCACGGCCTGGATGCCGTGGTCCAGAAAATTGTCGGCCAGGGCGTCGATGACTCCCGCGTCGGGGTAGACGCCCGGCGAGAGCCAGACGCGTTCGGGCACCCAGGCCACCGTGGGGAAGTAGCCGTAGCGGTCAAGGGTCATCTGCGTTTGGATGTTCACGGCCCAATCGTTCATGTCGTCGGTCACGAAGGGCATGATGTGCTGGGCGTAGGCGCTGGTGATCATGCCCGCCCAACCGGCGGCGACGCCGTCGGCCAGCCACTGGTTGAAGTCTTGCGGATCGCCGTTGAGGTGATCCCATTCCGCGCTGCTCTGAAGCGGCCCGGACAGGTGGAAGTTTCCCGGCACGCCGGTGGCCTCATGGAGCTCCAGCGTTTCGTCGAAGCCGCTGCCGTCTTCGTCGTCCCATCGGCCGTGGAAGACGTCGGTGTAGGTGAGGGACTGATTGCCGTGGTGCATGAGCGCGCAGTGCGCGAGATAGTCGCGATCCGGCTCGCTGAGGAAGCGGTCGACCTCGCGACCGTTTTCGAAGGCGAGTGCCAGAACGCGCAGTTCGCTCGCGCGAGCATTCGCCAGCTCGTGATCGGCGGGCAGTCGCCAGACGAAGCTGTCGCGTTCCAGGCGGATGTCGGACTCCAGATCGACCACCTCGCGACCGTCGCCAAGCAAGGCCACACGCCCGCTCATGGCCAGCAGATCGCTCGCGTGCACTTCGATGCCGCTTGTCCACGTGAATCCCACCGGCAGGGTCTCGCCGTTGGGGCCGGCGGTTCGGCCGAGTTCGCCCGTTTCGAAAAGCAGTTGGAAGCTGCCGTCATCGGACAGGAGCAGCTCGCCGGTGCCCGGGTCAAGGGTCTGCACGAGGCTGAGCCGAAAGTCGCCGTCGCGAAGGTAGAGCGAGAGCAGGTCCATGCCCGGAGAAGCCGAATCGGCGGCCTGGTCCACGCCGAGCAGGTGCTCGCGGGTCCACTCTCCGGAATCCAGGAGAGGCGCAGCCAAGGCGAAAGAGCTGAGAAACAGGATTAAAGCGGCGAGGAAAGTCATTCTGGTAAGCACAGTTGCCCCTTTGCCGAGCGATGTGGGTCCCGGGTGATCGCTCAATTATAGCACAGGCCCGGGTCCCCCTGAAATGGAGGAACCCGGGCCGGAATGTGAAGATCGAGCCTACTTCAGCAGAGTGAGTTTTCGGGATTGGGTGAA
>CAYFNT010000036.1:0-11785 GCA_964344565.1 uncultured bacterium | reverse complement strand
CGTACTTCCACCCAAAGGCAATATTGTGAGGCTCTTTCAGATACTTGAAGTAGTACTGCGCGGCCACCCGACAGCTGGCCGCGTCTCCGAAAAAGGGGATGCGCTTCCGATACTCCGCATCGTATGCCCCTTCGTTGGCCAGCACCTCATTTGCCCTGGAGCGAGCGTCCTCGCGGATAGCGGCTTTGATGCGGTTATCGAAGGAAGGCTGTTTGTCTTTCCATGCCGGAGCGGTAATTGTGAGGCGGCCCCAGTTCAGAGACTCCATTCTCGGCATGATATCCAAGTACCACTTGAAGGCCTCCCTCAGCTGTGCGATGAGCTCTTCCTCGTTACCCTCCAAATGGCGAAAGCGTACGGCGGCATCGAGTGCCATCATTCTGAAAAGATAGCGCCGGACCTTACTGGCCAGAAAGATCATAAGGGCTGCACCGGCTAAGCGGAGGCAGAATTCTATGGCGTTCGCATGGTCAAGTCGGGTAATCCAGCCGGGCGGTCGCCCGTCGAAGAGGAAGGCAATGGCCGCCATCCCCGCGAAAAACCAGACCAAGACGTTGATCCCTTTTCGTCGCGTCTCACGTTCCCGCCGAACCCTGTTGCTATAGCTCGTGGCCCCCTGACCTTCCATATCAACCTCCTATGACAGCGACGAGATTAAAGTAGCTTTGCAGATAAAAAAAGCCCAAAGGCGCCAGCTAGTGGCAACCAAAGGGCTTGGGGGCTTGCTAAAGCCCGTGTTTCTTGGCGGCACGTTCCCAAAGGAACCTGCGCCGCTCGTCTTGGAGTTGGCGGATCTTGATTGATTTGAAAACGACGAAAGCGGTCGCAACAGCTATGGCAACCCCAAAGGCTCCGTAGGCCCAGCCGATATGGGCTTCGGCCCAGGCCCGCCAGGGCGAGAGGCGAACAAGAGCTGCTAGGAGTACAAAGCCGCAGAGTGAAATTTCCCACCACGGAAGACGCTGCAAAACCAAACCTCCTTGACGGGGCCGAATCGGGCGACGAGACGATCTCGCCACCTTCGGGCCGCCAACGAGGCTGGCCAATAAGCCACTTATATTATCACATTACGGACAAGCCGTCAATGCCTGGGAATATATTACTATATATGTATCGACCGGCCGCCCCGGGCAGGCAGGAAGGTGGGGGCTTTAGCTGCCCGGGCTACATTCCATATCCCCACACGGAATGCAGACAACCCCTACGGGCGGTTGTCATCGCCAGCAGCGAGGCTAGCGACCGGCCTGCCTAACATTCTACCGCAAAGAACCTATGTTGACAAAAAGAGGGGCCGGAGCTTGCCCTCAAAAGTAACGAAGGTCTCTGATGAGATGATTTCCTGAGGCTCGATGAGGGCGCGACGCGAGGAGACTCCCCGGGGCATCCGCTCGACCTTGTTGGGCGAACTCCTGTACCAGTTTTCCATGCTCCAGAAGAGCATCATGGGCCTTTTCTGGCGACCGTAGCCGCCGACGGCATCTTCGGCCGCCCGGCGAAGGAGAACGCAGCGCTGATCGGTGTCCGCGACAAAAACAACGACAACGCCATCAACGCTGTGCGCCGCCTTCACGGCCTCAAGGTGGTCGGTTAGGTATGCCGCGTAGGCGCTGATCCTCCGCATAGTGCGCTGGCGGTTCTTGTGAGACCTTTCCACCTCGAATAGGTAGAGGCTTCGTCCTCCTGTGGCCCACTCGAAGGCAACCCGAGCGTCGGGCCACACGACAACTTCTTCACCGCTTTCCGGCAGCGCTACTTTCACGCGGGTATCTTGGTGCTCCTGGTCCGCTGAGAATTCCATGACTTCGGGATCGCGGCAGCCCAGCTCAAGGATGAGCTGGAGCGTGCTAATTGCCAGGCAGTGGGGGACATTGGATTTGCTTCGCTGACGGTTGTAAACCTGTTGCCTATGGGCGCTGTAGTCCTCTGAATCAAGGACTTCACGGGCGCCCTTTGGGGTGAGTGTGTACACGTACTGGCTGGAGCCGACCCCAGGGGGCCGCTCCGAGTGGTAGAACCTCTCCGCATAGCCAGCATGATAGAGGCGGCCGAGCTCGTGGCGCACCAACGACTGGCCGCGTCCTCGCAGGGCTTCATACGCTCGGCCGATGAGCTCCGTTGTCCCATACCGGAAGTGGAATAGCAGCCGAAGGATGTTTCGGTGGCTAGGCAGCAGACGAAACTCCCCGAGCCCTTCGGGCGAGCGGTGGGTGCGCGGAAGGACGCGCTCTTTGTGTTTGATCTTGGGCATAGCGTTTGGAAGTTAGTCGGACCCCTCCATGATCCGCTCGTAGTTAGCTTGCACGTCGTCAATGCTCTGTGTGCCGTAGAGGTCAACCGTGGTTGCGGAGCTGGAGTGACCCAGGATGTGGGCAAGGCTCTCGATATCCCCGCCGCGTTGCTTCCAGTGGCGGGCGAATGAGTGCCGGAACAGGTGGCAGGTGATTCCCTCGGCAGAGGGGTTGGGATTCTTGACGCTGGCGAGCTCGCCGGCGCGTGCCACGATCCGGTTTACCTGCCTTGGCGTGAGAGCCGCCTGCCGGTTCGAGAGAAAGATTGGGCCAGTGCCTCTGCGACCAATTAGAAGCCGAAGATCAGAGGCCAGCTCCTCGGTGAGGGGGACGACACGCTCCTTGCCACCCTTCCCCGAACGGATGGCCAGGCGGCGGTCCTCGAGGTCCAGGTCGCGTACGTCGAGAGAGGCGACCTCGGCCCTCCTGATTCCCGTTTCTGCGAGGGTGCGGACCAGGCACCGATCCCTAGGGTTGGGTGCCGCGTAGATGATCTTCCTGATTTCCGCGGGTTTCAGGGCAAACTGGCTGGGCTTAAGCTGCCTCTTGGCGGGGGATGTCCTCTTTGATTTTTTTCGTGACGAAGATGTCCTCATAGGGCTATCGTAGCATACTGACAGTGGCCGTCAAGCGAGAGAATGTCCTCTTCTTGGCAAAGTGGGACATTTGGGGGCTCCTGAGGGCCCTGCGTCTACGGGGACTCAAAACACGGGGGGTGTGACAGTTGGAAATGAGATCTGAGCGGCGGGCGCTAGACAAGATATACAAGCGCCGCGATCGCTATGACATCCCAGACTGGCAGCGGGAAGAGGTGTGGCCGGCCGAGAAAAAACGCCGGCTCATAGACTCAATCCTGCGTGGCTGGAAGCTGCCCAAATTCTACTTCCAGAAGACCCGCGAAGATCCGGATGAGTACGATGTCGTCGATGGCCAACAGCGCCTGACGGCCATCTGGGAATTTCTCGATGGCGACTTAACCCTGTCCCCGGAATCCGCCGCTGAGTTTGGGGCAGAGCGCTATGCGGACCTTCCAGATGCTGCCTCAGATCGCTTTGACGACTACGAAATCGAATACGATGAGATCACCAACGCCACGGATGAAGAAGTAAAGGAGTTCTTCCAGCGGCTGCAGGAGGGCCTGCCCCTAACCAGCAGCGAGAAGCTGAACTCAGTGCACAGTAAGCTTCGTGACTACTGCGCCCAGGCTTCCGACGATCCGTTTTTCTCCGAGACGACGGTCATTTCGAACAAGCGGTATGCCTACTTCGACATCGTCGCCAAAGTGGCCACGCTTGAGATAGAGGGGCTTGATGCCGGGTTGCGCTATGAAGAAATCCGGAAGGTGTTCTCATCCAACGCAGCATTCTCGCCGGAATCAGCGGCCGCACAGCGTATCAATAATGCCATAGGCTTTCTAAGGGAAAACTTCCCGCGATCGTTTAAGCCCTTTCGCAACAGGACTATCGTTCAGTCTGTGATAACGCTGGTGTGCCACCTGCTGGATTCAGGGCTCAGGGCCGAGCAAGGCAAAACCATCTTAGGGTTTGTCGAGGAGTTCTTAGGTGAGCTGGGCCGGCAGGTGGAGTTGGGACAAAAAGCGACGGACCAGGACTACCTAGAGTTTCAGCGCACGGTTAATGCGAATGTGAAGACGGGCGCCAGGACACGGCAAACGATCCTTCTTCGCAAGCTATTCCAGAAGCACCCTGGATTCTTTACAGGACTCGACCAAACTACAGGGCTTGCAGACGGTATCGCTGAGAGCATTGCCAAACATGCCGAGTCGATTCGGGACATAGTCTCGGCGGTGAACGAGCGCTATGCCGCAGCCAACGGAAAAGACCTATTCAAGCCAACGAACAAGACAGCAACGGCCCTGGCTTCTTTGGGCACGCCGGTGGCGTCGATTGACGAGTACAAGGGGCTCGTCGACGGGCTCTACTTCCTGTTTCGGGAGGGGCCAGGGCAAAGGCTTGACGGCCAAGTGCCTGAGTCGTTCAACGACGTCAACGACCTAAGAACGATGCTCCAGCACGATGTCGATCACGGGAAGGGAGGAAAGGCAGCCGCAAAGAGGCAGCGCCTTGCGGCTGTTTTTTCCAAATACTCAGGCGCGCCATCGCCCGACGCCATTGACCCCGCGGCGTTTCCTCTGGTTCAGGCAAACATCCTGGCTGCCCTGGAGGCCGACTTGAGGACGCTAGCGCGATCTCTTGCCTAGACAGAGAAGGCAACAGAGCGCCCAGTCGTTTGGAGGCTAAATGCTGACCGAAAACGATGTCGTTCAAGCGACGGCACGGTTCCTGGAGGGCAAGGGGTTCTCTATCGACCAGGTGAGGTCAACCACACAGACTGGGATCGACCTGGTGGCCCACAAGGGCGGTCGGCGCCTGCTGGTCGAGGCGAAAGGCGCAACCAGCTCGAAGCCGGAGACGAGGCGATATGGGCTGCCGTTCAACAGAAACCAGGTGCTTTCTCACGTGTCGAGAGCATACTACACGGCCTCGAAGGCCATTGCTCGTGGAGCGCCAGGAGAGGAAGCCGCTCTGGCCCTGCCAGACACGCGGGATCACAGGGAAGTCGTCGGACAAGTTGCTGCTGTCCTTGAGAGAATCGGCTTGACCGTTTTCTGGGTCAGCGAGGATACCTCGGTGGAGTGGTGGGCCGGCGACAGCTCAGATTGAACAGGTCCGGGCAAAAAGGGCGGGGGCCCGCTGCAACGGACCCCCGCAGAACATTGTGGGCCGGCGTCTACTTGCCCCGCCCGGACCTGTTCTTCGTTCTATCCGCGATCTGATACCCCTGCCCCGGCTCGGGGGTCGGCGGCAGGGGTTCGTTGCGGACAACAGTACGCTCCTTGCCGGTGTCGCCTCCGCGCGGGCCCACGATCCGATACTGCCCAGAAGCGGGGGCCTTCTCGCCCGGCTTGTAGGTCTTGCTCGACATTCCTCTCACCCCCTCTCCTAGGCTTTCCTGACCAGCTTCCACCAGCAGCCCTTGTTGGCGGATCTGATCGGAGGGAAGGTTTCGTTCCTGCTGAGGGCGATCTCGCGCTCCTCGGCAGTAGGAGAGGGACTACTGGTGCCGTCCAGGTAGCCGTCGAACCGGTAGACCCCGGACTCCTCACACGTCTGGCCCGTTTTATAGCGGGCCCCAATGTTCGCCATGGTGTAATCTCCTTACAGCTAAGCGTTTATGCCGCACGCCTCCGGCGCGGAGGCGCATCGATACCTCTGAGCGCGACCCTACTACATCTTGTCCTTGGGGTCAAGCCAGGCACACTATATATATGTTTGCCACACAAACCGTTTACAGGGTTGACTGTCTGGTTGTAAAGGAGATATGTTGCCGCCATGGCGGAAGACGGCTACGACGAGCTCTATGGAGAGATTGGGCGACGGATCCGGCGAGCAAGGGAATCGAGCGACACCTCGCAGGAGGCCCTGGCCGATAACGTCAAGCTCTCGCGAACCTCGGTGGTCAACATCGAGAAGGGGCGCCAGCGTCCGCCAATCCACACTCTCTACAGTATCGCCAGGGTGCTCGGCGTGAAGCCCCATGACCTGCTGCCGGAGGTTAGAGCCGGCGAGGCCTCGGGGCTAAACGGGATTCCCGAGGACCTTGAAGACTTTGCTGCACAGATCCTATCGAGAACAGAGGGCAGAAAGGAGGAAGACAATGCCGCGAAGGGCACCAAAGGCAGAGGTAGAAAGCCTTCTTAAGGCTGTCGGCGTATCTGGGCCACCAGTTCCTGTGACTAAAATCGCACGACATCTAGGCGCATTTGTCAAAGAGCACCCCTATTCTGGCCAACTATCTGGAATGCTTGCCCGAGATGGAGACTCATGGGTGATTGGCGTGAATAGCCTTGAGGCGCCAGTGAGGCGCCGGTTTACAGTTGCACATGAGATTGGCCACTTAGTTTACCACCCGAGACAGTCTCCACATGTAGACCGAGCATTCCCCATGAGATTTCGAGACTCAAAATCTAGCGAAGGAACCGACCGATACGAGGTAGAGGCAAATAGATTCGCAGCCGAGCTCTTGATGCCGGAAACCTTCTTGCTGAAGGATTTTTCTGAGAGAGATGAGAGCAAGGATGTGGATGAAATCGTCGAGTGGTTGGCAGCGAGATACCGCGTCAGCAAGCAGGCGATGACAATCCGGCTAACAAACTTGCGCCTGTTAGGCTAGGGACTAGGGGCTCGAAGCCCAGGCCAAGGTAAACAAGTGATCTTGGATGTACTACCATGAGCAAAACGGCCTCACCAACGAAGTGCCGCTACGAGATCGTAACCGCGAAGAAGGCCGACGGCGCAACCTACACACCCGCCTCGCTCGCCGACTTCGTTGCCACCCAAATTACCCAAGCAGCCGATATCTCACCGAGCGGGCCGCCAATCAGGATCTTCGATCCTGCCGTTGGAGAAGGTGAGCTCCTTGCAAGCCTCCTCGCAAAACTGCCGTCGAGCCGCGCTGTGTCGGTTTCCGGATTCGATACGAACCCGGAAGCCGTGCGGTACACGCAAGAACGTCTCACTGCATCATTCTCTCAAGCGTCGGTCCAGCTTGAAGTTGGCGACTTTCTTCAGTTTGTGCTGGAAAACTACGGTGGTCGCGACGCCGGCACCCTCTTCCAGCAAGAAGAGCCTATTACCTATGATCTGATCATTGCCAATCCGCCGTACGTTCGGACGCAGATCATCGGCGCCACATACGCGCAGCGCCTCGCTCAGCAGTTTGGCCTTACCGGCCGAGTGGATCTATACCATGCCTTCGTTCTTGGTATGGCGCGTGTCCTCTCGCCGGCGGGCGTTGCCGGTATCATTATCTCCAATCGTTTCATGACAACAAAGGCCGGCGCCAGCGTTCGTCAGGCTATTCTCAAAGGATTCGACCTGCTCCATGTTTGGGACCTAGGAGATACAAAGCTGTTCGATGCCGCCGTTCTTCCTGCAGTTCTTCTAGCAAGCGGACAGAACAGCACACAGAAACCATCAGGGGTCGCCTTCACGTCTATCTACGAGAGCACCGACGAAGCTCAGCATGTGGTGCAGTCCCCTATCGATGCGATCAGTCAGTCTGGTGTATCCGAAGTTGCTGATGGCCGGCGCTTCCTAGTACAGCATGGGGTTCTCGACGACGCCGGCGGCGAAGGTGTTTGGAGGGTTGCAACGGATGAAGCCGATACCTGGCTAGCAACCGTTCGCAAGCACACGTGGAGGGTGTTTCGCGACATAGGAAAGGTCCGCGTTGGAGTAAAAACATGCGCGGACAAGGTTTTCATCGGAACACACTGGGGAAAGATGAAGCCGGCCCAGCGACCCGAGCTGCTGCGGGCGCTAACCACCCACCACATCGCCCGACGCTTCAAAGCTGAGAACTCAGACAAACAGCGCTTTATCCTCTACCCCCACGAGATCGTGGCGGGTCGCCGGCAAGCGGTGTCACTAAGCAAGTACCCGCGGAGCAGACAATATCTTGAAGACCACCGGAGCGCACTTGAGGCCCGCTCGTACGTACTTAAGGCTGGCCGGAAGTGGTACGAGGTGTGGGTTCCCCAGGATCCGGCTGCTTGGTCTAAGCCCAAGCTTGTCTTCCGCGATATCTCGAAGCACCCGTGCTTCTGGATCGATCTGGAAGGGTCTGTAGTAAACGGTGACTGCTATTGGATCACACCTGATTGTGACAAAGACACAGATCTCCTCTGGCTGGCAGCCGCTGTCGCTAACTCGACATTCATTGAGGCTTTCTACGACCACCAGTTCAACAACAAGCTATACGCGGGGCGCCGGCGCTTTATCACACAGTATGTGGAGCAGTTTCCTCTTCCTGACGCGACGTCGCGCCTCGGAAAGCAAATCATTGCAAAAGCGAAGGCCGCCTACGAGAAGGCTGATTCCCCCGCGGTGGGCCGGTTGGGCACAGAGCTTAATCTGATGGTCTGGCAGGCATTCGGCCTACCGATCGAAGAAGTCTCGCGGTAACGGAATCTGCAGTTTCCGATTCAACACCTTGCCTTCAAAGCGACGAAACCTCGTGAAGAAGGCCTGTCCTGTGGTGACAAACACATGCGTGAGAGTCACTTCTTTACCGTCGATTGTTGCGTAGAACACCGCATATCTCACATCGCGGTGCCGTATCACCTGCCCACCAACCTGTGGAACGTCAAGTGGATCCGTGCTATCCGGGGTCACAAGCCCTAGGTCGATCGTTGGCGACGTCTGTAGCTTCACCTCAAGCAACTGATGGCGCACGTCTGGGAATTGGCCATCATCTTGGTAGCCTGGGTACCCCAGAGCTTGACAGACAAGCCGGTGGACCTCAGCTCCTCGGTTTCGCTCTTGATCGTAGCCAGTATCGGTAAACCGCTGGCCAACAAGCGCGCTAAGTCGTTCGAATACTGTACGAATTGGCAAGAGCTCACCTGCAATTGGGTGGGCGACTGGCGTGGCCCCCGCCTGCAGGTCAATGCGCTGAGATACGAAAGGTTGCAGCTCTTCGGTGTCTTCGCCAACGACTAGCTCGGCTTTCGCATCCCCTGGGACACACTGTGCCTGATACTTCTGGGTCAGTGTGCCTGTCGTATCGAGTAAGCCCAGTGTTTCCCCCGTCACGACTTTCACTCGGGTAATCGTACCATCCTCATGAACCTGGATAATGACGTAGCGTCTCGAAGCCGCGAGCTCTTCGTTCCACACCTGTAGATTATTCGCCTTCTGTGCGTAAGTATCAAACAGCTGCCCAGGGAATCGCGGCTGCGTTTTCTGGAAAGAGCTCGGCACCGGATACCCGAGCACACGGCACACGTGTTCTTTAACCCTCTTCGAGCGAGTTCGAAGAGGCAGGCCGGCGAGCGAAACGCCCTTTAGGCCTGCATCAAGGATTGACTCTAGCTCTGGAGTCGGAATCCACAATTCAGGGTGTCCAACCTCTATCCGGTCGTAGATTGTAAGTCCGCTTTTCGCGATTGCTTCGACGTATCGCTGAGGATCGGTTGGCGCTCCGGAACCCATTACGGCCCTCCCCGTTTCCGTTTTTTGGCGGTATCAACGAAGAACGAGATGGGCTTTCCATAGATCTCTGCAAACAGCACGAGCTCGACAACGTCGATGCGTCTTTCCCCAGATTCGCACTTAGCAACAAACGACTGCGGCCGGGCTAATTTCGCCGCAACCTCTAACTGCGTTAGTCCGGCCTCTTTTCGTGCAGCTTTCAGTTTCTTGAGAAAACGCCTATACGCTGGTTTGTGCGCCGCTCCCATTCATCCTCGAATCCGTTAGTTCTTCGGCATGCTTAGCCCTTAATGGCGCACACGATATATCCCAACATCGAATATCCCAAAACGGGATACCCGCCTTCGGTGCCACGGGCAATCAAAAAGCAGCTGTCCATGACAGCTGCATTAAGCGGGATGCTACATTTGCCCATGCTCTTTAAGCGAAACGTACCCCCCTTTGGCCACGACTACGTGGTCGAGCACCTCAATACCGAGGAGCTGGCCCGCTTCTACCATTCGTCGCGTCAAACGGAAGTCCTCTTCGGAGGGCTCGGGATCTCCTGAGGGGTGGTTGTGAACTAGAACGATGCAGGCCGCCCGCGCGGTGATCGCCGGCGCGAAGACTTCCCGCGGATGAACGACGGCGGCGTTCAACCCCCCCTTGCACACCGTGACCTTTCGTATCACGCGGTGCTTAGAGTCCAGAAGAACCGCTCGAAACACTTCCTGCCGATACCTGGCCATGGTGGCGCAGAGAATATGGACGTCTTCAGGCTTGCTGATCTGAGCGGCGGTGGGCTTTGCGTAGCTCGCCGGCGTCTCTGAAACTTGGTACTCGCACATGCTCCCCCCGATCAGTACTCGCTCGGCAGGAGCGCGGTGACGACGGTCCCATCCTCGATGAACCAGAGGTTGGTGCCGCCTTTCTCAAGGTTCTCGAAGACCTGCAGGTAGTCGATGCCGCTATGCTTGCGGGCCTTGGCTTGGAGTTTGTCGAGAAGAACGAGCAACACCTCTATCCCGAAGGTGTCCAGGACCCCGCGGGTAGCCACGAATTGCAGCTGAAACATGAAGCGAGAGTGTGGGTCTTCGAGAGAAATCTCCTGTGGCCTTAGCCTGAAGCATTCAACGCGGGGTGGTCTCGGTAGAGCCATGGGCTCACCTCCTGGTGAAGGGTAGAAAGGACTACTTCGGAGGCCTGCCCCCGAAACCGAGGCTCTGAGATGCCCTCAGAGGCCCGATCTCGAGGCCAGACGGCCCGAGACACCACCCCGGCGCTTCAAGTGCGCGAGTAATTGCCTGCTATTTAAGGGGATACGGCGCGAAAGGGCCGGGAAGAAAAAGGGCGCCACCAGCTTGGGCACCCTGGAAACTACTCGCCGGAGGGCTCCTCCGAGTCCCCGTCCTTTGGTCGGTCCTTCGGCTTCTGAAGAACCAGGCGACCGTTCACCGGGATCGCGTCGAGGATCACGGTCTCTGAATCGTCTCGGTTCAAGAACGTGACTCCTACGCGCGTCCAGCGGGCGCTCGGCTGGGATTCCCCAGCCTTGGCGCTGATTTCCCTAACTGCGTATGCAATGCGATGGATTTTAGACATGCTTCACCTCCTACTTGGTTAATGGTTAGATCTGCCGCAAGGGGTGGTTGCGGCAGCTGAAAAGGGCGTGTGAGCGAACTGGAAGGGAGGGGCTTGCCCCCTCCCCCACCGTCGCCCGGACTACCGGGCGCTTTCGAGTACGGACAGGCGGGATTTCATTCCCTCAACCTCCGTCTCAAGCGTGGCAATCTTGTCGTTGAGAATGAGCTCGGAGATGGCCTTCAAGAGCTCGGCGCTGCTCTCGGCGAGAAGCTCCCGCGTTTCCTTGCGCAGGTCCGAACGGACATCGCGGATATCTCGCCTCAGCCCCTCCCCGACACCGTCGAGCCGAGCCTCAAATCGCTTGGAAAGCCCGGAAAGGGCGTCTTTGAGGTCTTTCTTGGTAATGGGTTGTGCCATAATAAGATAGGTTAAGTATTAGGTAGCTTACCACACGCGCTGAGCGTGTCAAATTGGCCGCCTGGCCAAGAAGCGGAAGAGAGATTAACTCCCCTCCGCCATGGTCTCAGCAGGGCGAATCCTGCCTGCTTTAAGAGCTGAGCGGGGCGTAGCACCGCGACGGGCACTGCCCGGCTTTTGTCCTTGGCGCAAGCCACGGATGAATGCAGCTCGGACTTCGTTTTCCACGAAATCGACCAGCTGTTTCTCGAGCTCTCCGCTCTGAATCTGCGGGTCATCGAGCAAGGCAAGAAGCTGCTCTTCCCGCTTCTTTGAAAAGGAGTTCATAGAACCTCCTGTCTGCCGTCTCTCGTCTTTTGCCACAGACAGCGACGGCTTAGCCGCCTGCGGTCGTTTTCCGCTGGTCACGGGGTGCTGGAGCAGCCGTCAAGGTGGAGCGCCCTACCGGACGACCGACCTTGAGCGGATGCTGGAACGCCGTGATACCCTGAAACGACCTGC
>CAYFNT010000035.1:0-12322 GCA_964344565.1 uncultured bacterium | reverse complement strand
CATCTGGGAACCGGACGATGCAAGCCCAAGGTCAAGCTGCTGGTCCTGTCGGAAGAGGGAGAACTGAGCGCGTTTCCGTTGAGTCCCACCTCGATCAAGCACTGGAATGGCTACGTCAGGAAGCTGGCCAGGAGTAGGTTGCCCTTCATTGCCGTCGTGACCCGATTCACGCTTCAGGACCTGCAGAGGAACGGGTTCCGGTGGGCGGAAGTGAGGCCCGAGGTCGTCCGGCTCGTGACGGAGGAGGAACTCGCCAAGGTCCGGGAAATCCGACAGCAGTTGGAGGGCTTCGATCATCAGATCGAACTGAGAGACTATGAAGACCCTGGAGATCGCCAGGAGAAGGGAGAGGCCTGATGGTCGAAACTCTGCGGAAACTGGGTGTTCTTGTGCGGATCGTGATCAAGATCATCCTGCCTAGGCGTTAATCGCGTCGGAGGCAACCATGCCCTCGGTGTGGTTGTCTTTATGATAAATTTTCCCAAGTAGGGCGCAGTACTATCAGTGGTGGAACCTGAAACTATCTTTTGTCAACATTGGACTATCCTGAACAGGGTATGCAGGCCGGCGGTTCTACTATTCTTCTTTGCGGGGAAGTGAGGAGCGGTCCAGGATACGTAATGAAAAGTATCCAACCAGGGAGAGAGTGTGATTCAGGTGGATGGAGTTCCAAGGCTGCTCTTACTCGAGCAACTCCAAAAACTCAAAGTCATCTTCATGTCGTTCTAGCATAATTCCAAGCGCAGCTTGCCAGTTTGCCTGATAGCTTGCTGCATTGTCCCGTAGTTCAACTCGGTGCTCGGCGATCTCCTCATGTAGTTGCACTGCATCACCCAGGAGCTCATTTGCGGCCTTGCGGCACTCGGCTGTTGTCCCTTTGTCGGCAATGTCCTGAAGGCCTTTGCAGATTGTGTGGGTCAGGTGCTTCTTTGCATCGGTTCTGCTCCACCCCATTGGTGGTGGTGCGGTCGCAAAGGGAGATGGGGAAAAGATCCGAGCCTGCATTGAACTAGGTAGTAGCCCTGTTTCGTCAGGGAATACGACCGTGCCCCATAAGGCTCGGGAAAAGTATCGAGCAGGTAATGCTGAGTTTCCACCGGTCGCTTCGACGTCTTCCCATCTTTCTGGACAGAAACGCCACTGCTTTTGCGAAGGGCCCGACGCAGCAGCAGTACACCCAGAGGAGAATGACAGAATGCCTAATGGCCCTGCGTAAGCATGCATTACCGGATGACCAGTACTCGCAAGTAGGAGAATTGCCCTGAGACAACGGTAGATCGCATCTGTCGATGATGGGATGCGCTCGGCTGGAAACTCGAACCCGAAGTACCATCCATCGCAGCGCAGAGAGGTCACTGTTGAGAGAGTAGCCTGCACCAGTTCAATGCTGTCGGTAACTGATTCACCTAAAAATGCTGTACCATAGCAAGGTACGTTTAGATTCGCCGCTGCTCTCCGTGCTGCTGTGTGCAGCTTGGCGTTCAGCTGAGAGATATCAGTGCGCCCAGCTTGATAGACGATGGCCGGGGCGATGACTGCGTCTGTCCTAAGTGCGGAGTTTTCTTCCTCCAGCATCTCAGCAAGGTCAGCCAAGCGAGACTCGGCAATGTTAATAAGATTTGTAACTGTATCTCGCAACTTTGCGGTGGGGTATTCGTCGAGCTGGACATTGCTGAAAGCTGGAATGTGCCATTGCGGGTCGTATAGAACACCGGATTCCACGTCTTTGTACTGAGCTGCATACTCCTGGGCCTTGGAGAAGGAGAGGTCTCTAGGGCTAAGGACTACACCGACACCAGCACCCTGCTTGATTTGCTCGATCACCAATTTCTGGTGTTGCCATCCGAGTTGATGCCAAGCGCCTCGTATCATTTCAGATGCTCTCCAGTTTGCGTACTACTTTTGCCGCTTGAGCCGCGGAATAGATTCGAGACGAGCGCTCCTTCTCAAGGAGCTTTTTTAGAATGAGTTGCCACTCCTTAGGCAACTGAACAAAATGATCGACCTTGGTGAAATCATTAGATGTACAAATTTGCATGTGTAGCTCAGCTCGTGTCATGCCATGCTTATAGAACGGATGGCAACCGACGAGGGCTTGGTACATGATTATGCCTGCAGCGAATAGATCGGTTCTGTGGTCGATGTGATGTTTCGATCCGTCGAACTGCTCCGGTGAGAAATAGGTCGGCGTGCCGATCTGTGCGCCCTCTGCGGTTGTGGTTAGGTCGGAAAGCTGAAGAAGTCGAGACAATCCGAAGTCAATGATGACTGGGTCACCGTTTTGCGTGAGACGGATGTTCGATGGTTTGAGATCGCGATGCACAATCGCATGATCGTTAAGGACTTCCAAGCCATCGAACAGGCTTCCAAAAACCTTGGCAACTCGAATGCGATCCCAGCTTGTTGATAGGTGGGACTCGAGGTCATCGCCTGCGATGTACTCTTCCACTACGAAATGTCTGAGAGAACCGGGCGTGGATGAAAAAGTGTACTCTAGAAGTCGGACAATGTTCGGATGTGAAATCGTTTGCATCGCAGAAATCTCGCGGTGTAGACGATCGATTTCATAGGAAGGGGAAATGATCTTTAGACACAAATCCTGGCCGTCGACATCTTGTACGTGAAACGCTGCCTTCTGCATGCTCGGGGTCAGAGCGCTAACAAATGTGAGTTCAGGGAACTGCCTCTTGGCATCTTCAATGTCAATGGAGAACGTCATAACCCGTTCCGTGTATTTAGGTCGTGGGCTGCGACAACTGCCAGACGATAGTAGTAGCCCCATACGACAGGTTTGCTGAGTCGAGATGAACGCCGAATAGAGACGGAGCCCCAATCACCTACGGAAAGCACGCCAATACCATGTAAAGCAAAACCTGGTGTGTCCAAAACACGTTGAGCTACCGTGTCTGGGAGAGCAATGAATGACCTATGCGCAAAGACCCGGTTGCGGATAGCTTGTTGGAATGCAGATCGCCAATTCGTCACCTTTGCTTCTACTGCGATTACCTCTGGGAGAATATCCCGCCACTGCTTGGAGAGCTTGAATGTGTCGCCAGGTGTCCGCGAGACAGCATTCAAATTCTCTAGGACATCCATGCGCGATTCAAGGAGCGGGTATGAGTAGCGGAGCCGTTGAGCGATCGTTTCGAATCGGGCATGTCTCACAGATCGCAAGTACGAAAGGATATGGCCATCAGGAGAATCAGCACGAGTGATAGTTAGAACTCGCGGATCGTACCAAGCCGAAACAAGATCAGGGAATCCACTACCAATCGGTACAGAGCCACCCATCCAAAGGGGCCAGTGGTCACGGCGAAAGAGGTCTCCAAAGCTGGAAATGACAGCATCTTCAATTCGAGATTCCGGGCCTTTATTGCGAGGGCGGAAGTAGGAGACGGTGGGTGAGCTCGGGGAGGACTCTTCGCTGGGGGCTATCGCGGAGCCAAATGTGGATGCTTCAGTAGCCATAACTCGAAGATTAGCGGGTTTCCTGGTATCAGGCTAGTTGAAAATATACGGTGGCTCATAGCCAGAAATGAAAGGCGACAGCGGGTTCTCTCTGCAAGCAGCTCCACGATGAGGGCTTCCGAAGTTATTCCGGAGCGAGGGTCGTCAGATCCGAGAATTAGGAGTTACCCTCAGTGTTTCACTTCAAAGAGTCTATGATACAAGTGGCATGGGTCTGCGAGTTATCAATGAACAGCATGTTTGGGTCAGTAGATTCAAATCAGTATTCAGTTTGCCTCCGATACGATGTGGAAGCTCCCTTCTACTTTAAGACTTCGATGCAAATATGCTGACAGAATCAGAGATACTGGAGGAATTCCTGTAGTGGAAACTGTATTGAGCCAACTTATGAGATATCCATCTGGATCCTGGGATTGCTCTTCAACTGACAGGGAAGACAAACCGGGAGAGACAGTCACTGCAGTCAAAGAATTGCCCGATGGGATCTCCACGCTGCCCGAATCCAGCTGATTGCCTTCCAGCTATGCACTGGGACTTTCAGAACGAAACCCAAGCTCTTTAACACACTCGGAAAAGAAAATGGCAAAGTTTGATACATGCAATCTTTCTGTTACACTGAAATGGATCCAAAGGAGAACGCTGATGGTGAATGGAGTATCCAATTGTCCGCTTCCTACTCATCTCACATGGCTAGTTAGGTACTCACCATATTGAGAAGGCTGATATGAACGAGATTTTGACTCGACTTGAGTCAGCACGTAAGGAACTACTAGATCTTGGCCTTCGAAACAGTCTCTTAAACTTTCGGACCCGGGCGAAGAAGATCGATGTCATCGAAGAGATCTCAGCTGAGGTTCTCCGGATACTCGTTTCTGAAAGCAAGGCAATGGCGTTCCTCCCGCTTCCAGAAACACAGGAATCTGAGACGGACAACGACCAGCTCGCCCTGCTAAACCTCCCACAAGGATCTAGCATAGTCAGTCTCTTTGGTGAGGATGAGGAGGTTGATGAAAATAGTCTCGCCGCCCGGCATAGAGATACCAAACTTCAGTCACGTCTCGATTCCACACGATTGCATGCCCGACTGCTCCAGTTAAGCAATGAGGCTCGGACCTATGTCGAAGAACAGGGGGTGAATGTTCTTTACCTTGCCCTCGGATTCTTACATTGGTATGAAAGCGAATCTTCGGAGGTGGATCGTCGGGCACCACTTGTCTTGGTCCCTGTAGAGCTGAAACGAAGCTCTGCCCGTGAGAGATTCAAGCTGATCTACTCCGGGGAAGAAATCGACGACAATTTATCCTTGCTGGAAAAACTTCGTCTCGAGTTCGGGATCACCTTGCCTTCCCTAGGTGTCACGGAGGACTTTGATCTCGACGGCTACATGTCCGGTGTTGAAACTGCAATAAGCGGTCAGCCCAGGTGGAAGGTTCAGCGCGATGAAATCGTTCTAGGATTCTTTTCATTTGGAAAGCTGCTGATGTATCGCGACCTGGATCCTGTTGGTTGGGAGAAGCAAACTGATCTGGCAGGATCAGCAATAATCAGAGCATTGCTTGAGGACGGTTTCAGTGAGCCCTCATCTGGCATTCCAGAAGAGGGCTTCCTCGACGACGTTGTTGATATAACAACGCTCAATCAGGTAGTGGACGCTGATAGCACACAGACAGCAGCGGTCCTCGACAGTCTAAAAGGTAGAAACCTAGTAATTCAGGGACCACCTGGTACAGGAAAGTCTCAGACTATTACGAACATTATCGCGGAAGCCGTCGGTGCAGGTAAGACAATCCTCTTCGTATCAGAGAAAATGGCGGCTCTTGAGGTCGTAAAACGTAGGCTAGATGCTGTTGGCCTTGGGGATGCAGCACTTGAGCTTCATAGCCATAAGACGAACAAGCGGGTCGTATTGCAGGAGCTGTCCCGAACATTGCAACTTGGGAGACCTGTACAGAGGAAGGACGAAGCCGAGCTTTCGGCTCTCGCATCACTTCGCGATCGCCTGAATGACTACTCAAAAGCGATCAACGAACCTATATTGAACTCGAGAATTGCACCAATCACAGCAATCGGATGCTATGAGCGTCTTGGAGATCGCGTGAAAGGTGGTACACGCCTTGATTTCTCAGAGATGCGGGATTGGTCTGCCTCGGAGTGGCATAAACACCGCCTAAGGGTACAAGAGATTGATCGATGCATCGGGGAGTGCGGTACACCAGATCAGCACCCATTTTGGGGCGCGAAGCTGAGCGCACTTCTTCCAAGTGATGTGCACGGTTTAAAACTATCGATATCGGATGTTGCTAAATCTACAGCAGTTCTTATCCAAATGGCTGAAGATTTGGCGAAGAGTATGGAGCTTCGGGGTCCACGGGGATTTGCTGAGATTGAAAAACTCTCAAGGGCAGCAATCAGAGCTAGCGAAGCACCTCACTTGCAGGGAGTTGCTCTGAGTAGCGGCGACTGGCAGCTGCGAAGAGACGACATTCGAAAACTGATAAATGCAGGGAAGAGCTTATCCAACTTACTGGTGCAGTATGGAGATGCACTGCTACCCCAAGCATGGGGAGCGGAAGTTCTCGCTGAGCGGCAGACGTTACGAAGCCATGGCAAGGCTTGGTACCGGTGGATGATGCCATCATTTTGGAAGGCGCGAAATTGCATTAGAGCTCTACACAAGGCAGATACGCCAAAATCAATCGATGAACTCCTCAATGTAACTGAGGCAATTCTCGAGTGGCAGAAAAGAAGAATGGAATTCGATGAAACTGAGGGGCTTGGTTCATCTCTATTTGGGGTACAGTGGGAAGGGGTTGACTCTGACTGGGATGTACTAGAACAAATACTGGAATGGACCATTGAACTCTACAATGAAGTTGGAAGTGGGCGTTTGCCAAAGGGTATCATCGATTTCCTTGAAGGTGGGCCTGGAGCTACTAATCTTAATCCGGAAGTCAAAGTGCTAAGGGGCAAGGCCGACTATCATAAATCACAGTTGCAGTCGGTGCTTGACCTGCTCGAGTTCAATCAATCTGAGATCATTGCTCCACCGAGCAAATCGGGATCAGATGTGGGGTTTGATCACTTCGAGACTCTGATGCAGAGCCTCGATCGCTGGGCGAATGGTTTGCCCCAGCTTCAGAGCCTTGTCAATTTCAACGCAATCGAAACCGTATGCAAAGAGGAAGGTCTAGAGTTTGTTTCAACGGCGGCAAGGAGCTGGGCTATCGATGGCCCAAATCTCACCGAAGTGTTTGATGCTACTTGGTATGAGGGACTGCTTCGAGAAGCCTTCAAATCGCGATCACCGCTTAAGCGCTTCGACCAGGCTGGGCATGAGTTAGCGATTGATCAGTTCCGCAAACTAGACATGAAAAATCTGGAGGTACGACGGCAACTACTCGCCACCTCCCACTGGAAACGCTTACCAGTGCAAAACAACCATGGGGAGATGCGTGTTGTAAAGCAGGAGATCAGTAAGAAGCGTCGATTCATGCCAATTAGGAAGCTGTTGGCTAACTCGGGGCGGGCAATTCAAGCTATCAAGCCGATCTTCATGATGAGTCCCATGTCCATCGCAAAATACCTTGAACCGAATATACTTGACTTCGACATGGTTATCTTCGACGAAGCAAGTCAAGTAAGGCCCGTTGAGGCGTTGGGGGCGCTTGCAAGGGGACGACAGGCCGTTGTGGTGGGGGATAACAAACAGCTGCCGCCAACAAGCTTCTTTGACTCTCTCGTTGAACGGGATGAGGTTGAAGAGGGTGATGTCCCTATTGGAGATCTTGAGAGCATTCTGAACTTGTTCGTCGCTCAAGGGGCACCACAGCGAATGCTTCAATGGCACTATAGGAGCCGACACCACTCGCTCATCGCTGTATCGAACGCTCAGTTCTATGATAGTCGCTTGACGGTATTCCCTGCTTCTGGATACTCCACGCACCCCTGTGGCCTCCATTTCAACTATATGCCTGAGACAAATTATGAGCGTGGCCGTTCACGAACAAATCCAGAGGAGGCCCGTCATGTCGCACAAGCTGTAATGCGACATGCACAGACTCATCCTGATTTAAGCTTGGGAGTAGTAACTTTTAGCTCAGCTCAACGAGACGAAGTTCTCTTTCAAGTTGAATACCTGCGTCGAGAAGACCCCAATTCCGAGGAGTATTTCACTGGGCATCCTGAGGAACCCTTCTTTGTAAAAAACCTGGAAAATGTCCAGGGTGATGAACGCGATGTCATGTATATAAGCGTAGGTTATGGAAAAAACGAGAGTGGCTATCTCGCGCACAATTTTGGACCTGTGAATCAAGACGGAGGCGAGCGAAGGTTAAATGTGCTCATAACAAGGGCACGGTATCGCTGCGAGATCTTTGCGAATTTCGAAGCAGAGGATATTGACCTCGCAAGGACCAGTGCATCAGGCGTAGCTGCACTGAAGAAATACTTGGCATATGCAAAGACAGGTATCCAGGAGATCGGGGAAGTGACAGGTGGTGATTCCGAGTCACCATTCGAGGAAGAAGTCGAGACAACATTGCTTCAGCTTGGGTGGAGTCTTGAGCGGCAGATTGGGGTTGGGGGGTTTCGCATCGATTTGGCAGTTAAGGATAGTGAGAAGCCCGGTCGGTACCTTCTAGGTATTGAATGTGATGGCGCGACTTATCACTCGGCGCGCTGGGCTCGCGACCGTGATCGTCTGCGACAACAGGTTCTTGAAGGTCTTGGGTGGCGAATTCATCGTATTTGGAGCACGGATTGGTATCGTAATCGGGAGAAGGAGGTCCGCCGTGTGGCGAAGTCCTTAGAAAAGGCAAGGGCATATTTTTCAGGATTGTCTCAGGAGCCTGCTGAGCCCAGGAGGCAAAACACATCCCAAAATTCTACTGAAATCATGAGGGAATCAAATTCGAATCAGCAACCAACTCTTTCGACGAATGTCCCCTATAAGAGAGTAGATTACACTTTGACGTTGGGTAATTTTGGGTTGCATGAGATTTCCATCAAGAGCGCAGCTGAGGCATGCAAAGCGGTGGTTGATGTTGAGGGTCCAATCCATGTTGATCTTCTTCTTCGGCGAATCACAGAAGGGGCAGGTGTCAAGCGAGTGGGTAGTCGCATACGAGAACGCCTACTCGCAGGCGTCAGGCACGCAGTTAGAACAAAGTCTATTTGCATGGAGGAGGACTTTCTGTCTATTCATGGCCGTAAGCTGAAATCTCCACGGGATCGTACTGAGCAAGAGGCGAATCTGCGAGTATTGGACTTAGTTCCTACGGAGGAGATACGCTTGGCCATGTTGGATGTAGTTAATACGGCTTTTTCCATTTCTGAGGAGGAAGCATTCAAGGAAGTGCTTAGCAGACTGGGGCTCCAGCGACTCACCAGCCAAGGACGTGCTCGGTTAAGTAGCATATTAGATACCCTTCTCAGTAAGGGTAAAATTGAGAGAGTAAATGGATACCTTCAGACGCGGTAAGAATTGCATAAGAGCCTCAATGCAAATGTGCTGATCATTGGCCGGATTTAGCTGGGTCAGGAATCTGAGGTAAGGACGAACTCACAATGAGTAAAAATATCGACCAAGGTAAAGCTGAGATCGCTAAACTGTGTCAGTACTTTGCGACCAACCGACATTCCTTTCTCACTCCTGGTGTCAAGGAAGCGCATGTCCGTCAGTCGCTTATAGACCCATTTTTTGAGGCTCTCGGTTGGGATGTGCGCAACGCCTCTATGACTGCACCCCAGTATCGCGAAGTTATCCCCGAAGACAGCTTAGATGTGGAAGGGCATCAGAGAGCTCCCGACTACACATTTCGTGTCGGGACATTGCCGAAGTTCTACGTCGAGGCTAAGAAGTGCGGTGTCAATATCAGCACTGATCCTGCACCGGCCTATCAACTCCGTCGCTACGGCTTCAGTGCCAAACTTGCATTCTCCATTCTGACCGACTTCGAAGAATTCGGTGTGTATGATTGCAGTTCGCGCCCACGTCCTAACGACAAGGCCAGTCATTCCCGCATTCAGTATTTGCGTTTCACCGAGTACCCTGACCGCTGGCGGGAAATATGGGACGTGTTTTCACGCGAAGCTGTCTGGTCTGGTGAGTTCGACAAGTATGCCACCTCCAAGCGCAAGAGAGGCACCTCCGAAGTTGATAGCGAATTTCTCAAGGATATAGAAGGCTGGCGCAGTATGCTGGCACGAAATATCGCCCTGCGCAACATCGAGCTGTCGGTAGACGACTTAAATACTGCCGTTCAACGAATCATTGACCGGATCATATTTCTACGAATGGCAGAGGATCGTGGACTTGAGACTTATGGGCAACTACTCAATCTCTGCGAAAGGCCGGACATCTACACCCATTTTATTGACGGAGTTTGCCGCAAAGCCGATGAGAAGTACAATTCCGGTTTGTTTCACTTCCAAAATGAACATGGTATCTATGATGCGCCAGACA
Organism: uncultured bacterium; assembly: GCA_964344565.1. Lineage (GTDB taxonomy): Bacteria > Krumholzibacteriota > Krumholzibacteriia > JACNKJ01 > JACNKJ01 > JACNKJ01. The sequence continues at coordinate 2,391 of CAYFNT010000035.1, read as the reverse complement.
CGCTCACTCCGCGTCTTGTCGTCGACGACAAAATCCTAAAGCCAATTCTCCATAGCCTTTACTTCGAGCACGGCAGTCCATATCACTTTGGTGCCCTGCCAGTGGAAATTCTCGGAACGGTATATGAGCGCTTCCTCGGCAAAGTTATCCGTCTGACGGCCGGACATCATGCGAAAGTTGAGGAAAAACCTGAGGTCCGAAAGGCAGGAGGTGTTTACTACACGCCCTCCAATATTGTGAACTACATCGTCCACAACACCATTGGCAAGCAGATTGAAGGCAAAAGTCCTGGCTCCCTTGCTGGTAGAAAAAACAAGCCTCCTTTCCGCGTGCTCGATTTGGCATGCGGTAGTGGTTCTTTTCTTCTCGGCGCATATCAGTATCTACTGGATCATTGCTTGGAATGGTATCAAAACAGTCCCAACCCTAAACGCACAAAGGCCGTGTATCAGAACACTAAAGGTGAAACTTGTCTTACGATCACCGAACGCAAACGCATACTTACAACACACATATTCGGCGTTGATATCGACCGACAGGCAGTCGAAACCACAAAACTCTCCTTACTATTAAAAGCCCTCGAGGGCGAAAGCGATGCAAGCCTATCCCGGCAAATGCTCCTTTTTCACGAACGTGCTTTACCGAATCTGGCCAGCAATATCAAATGCGGGAACTCCCTCATCAACTCCGAGTTTTCCATGATTCCTGAAGATCTTGTCCGCGTCCGAGCCTTCGACTGGCAAGTGCACTTCCCCGACGCAATGAAAGCTGGTGGTTTCGACGCTGTTATCGGCAACCCCCCGTACCTCAACATTGACGATACCTGGGGAAAGGGAGACATTCAACTGGATGCTATAAGGGCCCAATACCCGGAAGTTTACAACGATAAGACAGACCTCCTCTTTTACTTCATAGCCAAGGCATTTGAGCTCTCAAAAAGCAGTGTCGGGTTCATCGTATCACGGGCATTTCTAGAAGCGTACAAAGCGAACAGGCTCCGAGGCTTCCTTGCCAGCACGGCAACTGTTGCTCAAATTGTGGACTTTCAAAACTACTATGTGTTTAGTGGAGTGGGCATCACGACTTGTTTATTGCAGCTTGAGAAAGTGCATGTTGGACAATTGCTCGATGTATATAAACTGCTACCAGATAGCATTCCGAATCGTGCTCTGTCTGACTTGTTGGAAGATACTACTGTTTTTGAACACCACAGAATTCCTCGAGCATCACTGACGAGTGACGTGTGGACATTCGCTTCTTCTGATATAACAGGATTGAATGAGAAACTTGACTTCTGCGGTGATCCTCTCGGAAGCATTCTGCATATCGGCCAAGGCATGCAGACAGGTCGCAATGCTGTGTTTGGGAAACGCACTCTTGCTGAGATGCGGGATTGGAAGGTTCCAAGGCGAATGTACCGGTTCAGGGCGTCCAATAGTGACATCCAGCGGTTTCAGATTCGAGATCGTGAAGAGGTCCTGCTATATCTCGAGGATGAAAGTACAATCGATAAACTACCAGAAGGCTTGAGGAAGCACTTAGAAACTAACTCGGGCACTCTTAAATCGAGAGCAGCATACAAGAGAGGGAATTGCGAGTGGTGGAAGTTTACATGGCCACTACACCGAGGTCACTATTCACGTATGCGACTTGTTAGCCCTTTCCTTGCACGCGAGAACCGATTCGCGCTGGTTGCAGACGACCACTTCGTTGGACTGACAGATACGATTGTACTGTTTGAGGACGAGCAACCGGAATCGCTCAAGTATCTACTAGGATTGCTCAACTCGCAGCTTCTCACTGTCCGCTTCAGGTCGATTGGGAAACTGAAAGGTGGTGGTATTTTCGAGTACTTTTGGAATAGTGTATCAAAACTGCCGATCTACCGACCTAACCTGGAGAGCACTTCCGACCGAGCCCGTCATGACCGGATGGTGGCACTGGTAGACAAGATGCTTGAGTTGAAGCGGAGAATACTCGAGACTAAATCCGAATCCCAAATAGCCACATTAAAGAACGCTTCTTTAAAGACAGACGCAGAGATTGATCGCTTAGTTTACGAGCTATATGGATTGACAGAAGAAGAAGTGTGTATTGTGGAGCGTGAGCGAAGACAATAAATCGGTCCATTCATGTGGCTGCCCAATCTGAAGAGCAGGAGAACTAGTCCGAATCTCATATTGGACCATATGTAACAGGGTATATGTGTATGTGGACCTTGTCCCCAATTCGTACCCACTCCCAGACGATTTCAGAGATACAGGATGAATCACGATGGGTTAAGTCCTTGAAAATAAAGCACCGAGATACACGAAGAAACTCGTAAGTCGTTGTGAGACAGCCTTTTAATCAGGTGGTCGTAGGTTCAAGTCCTACGCGGGTCACCTAGAG
>CAYFNT010000034.1:0-12482 GCA_964344565.1 uncultured bacterium | reverse complement strand
GGCTCCCCGGGTAGGACTTGAACCTACAACCCTGCGGTTAACAGCCGCATGCTCTGCCATTGAGCTACCGAGGACTATGGCGCGAAAGAAGATAGGGCAGGTGCCCGGCCCTGTCAATCCCCCGCCAGGGCTAGGATCGGCCTCCCGGCGCTGATCTTAAGGCCCGAGTTAAGGATCCGTTTTCACGACGATGAGGTCCAGATTCCCATCGGCTCCATCGCTGGCGTGGCCCGTGAAAACGCTTCCCCCGTCGTCAGTTGCGCGCACCGTGTAGCCGAAGCTCTGCCCTCCCACGGTGGGGAAAAAGTCGCGGGACCATCTAAAGTAGCCCTCCGGATCCGTGTGGATGAGCACAGCCGCCCCCGAGCCGTTGGCCGGCTGAAATCGGAAGCCCGTCAGGTAGAATCCTCCGCCGGCAGCCTCCGCGCCGGTGATGCCCCGGCAGACGCCCGGCACGGGCAGCACCCGGCTCCATTGGATCGTTCCCGCATCGCTCACCTTGACCAGCCAGGGATCGAAGGCATCCGAAGCGAAGCTCGCCGTGTATCCGGTCACGATGTAGTCGCCGTCCGCACAGGGCGCGATGCAGTGCCCCAGGTCGCGGGCCGGGCCGCCCAGAGTGCGGACCCATTCCATATGGCCTTCGGCGTCGGTACCGATCAGGTACATGTCGCGCTCGCCGGCGCCCTCGCTGTAAGTCTGACCTGCGATGACGAAGCCGCCGCTGGGTCGCTCCACCATCGAAAAGCCGCGATCGCCGGCCGCGCCGCCGTAGGTGCGCGACCAAAGTTCTTCGCCCTTACCATCGACTCGAACCAGGTAGACATCCTCCGCGCCGGTGGCGGCATCGAGGGTCTCGCCGAGAAGCGCGTAGCCGTCTCCCACGAGCAGCAGGGACCAGCAGAGATCGTCGGTCTCGCCTCCGTAGGTCTTCCGCCAGAGTTCGTCGCCCGTGGCGTCGGTGGCGATCAGAAGGAAATCGAAGCCGCCGGCTCCGAAGCTGTCGGTGTAGCCGGCGAAGATGAATCCCTCGGCCGTCGGATGCACGCACCAGCCATTATCGGTGCCCGAGCCGCCGAATCGCCGGTGCCAGAGGGCCTCGCCTTCGCCATCGAAGCGGACCAGCAAGGCATCGGGATCGCCGCCTTCTTCCGTGACTCCAACGACTACGAAACCTCCCCCGTCAAGGGCACTTGCATGAACGCCCCGCTCCAGCTGGGGGCCTCCCCATTTCCGCTGGAATTCCGCATTCGCGGCGGTGAGGATCACGAGTATCAGGAACAGGATCAGTCGGAGGCGCATAGGACTCCCTCGGGATCGGGGCCCCGCCATCCTAGCAGGGCCGCCGGGTCCGGCCAAGATGGAGAATCCGCGAATCCGAGCCACCCCATCCGGAATCCAAGTGAGATCGGGCCAATCCAGAACAGGAGCTCTCCCATGATCCGCATCCGCCCGGCCGACGAACGCGGCCACGCCGACCACGGTTGGCTCAAAACCTGGTTCAGCTTCTCTTTCGCCGACTACCGCGACGCGGCCCACGTCCATTTCCGCAAGCTGCGCGTGCTCAACGACGACCTCATCGCCCCCGGCGGCGGCTTCGGCATGCACCCCCACGACAACATGGAGATCGTCACCTATCCCATCTCGGGCTCCATCGCCCACGAGGACAACGCCGGCCACAAGTCCGTGCTCTCGGCCGGACAGGTCCAGCGCATGAGCGCGGGCAGCGGCATCTTCCACAGCGAGCACAATGCGTCGAGTGTGGAGCCCCTTCGCCTCCTCCAGATCTGGATCTTCCCCGCAGTGAAGAACATCGAGCCCAGCTACGAGGAGGGCGACTTCCCCCACGAGGCCAAGCTGAACCGTTTGTGTCTCATCGTCTCACCCGATGGCGAGGACGACTCCCTGCTTATCCATCAGAACGCGCGGATCTATGCGAGCATCCTTGAAGCGGGTCGCGAGCTGGAGCACACTCTAGATGCGGATCGCCACGCCTGGCTGCAGGTGGCCCGCGGGCGCCTGCGGCTCAACGACACCGAACTCGGCGAGGGCGACGGCGCCGCGGTGAGCGCTGAAGATCTACTGAGAATCGAAGGCCTGGACGACGAATCCGAATTCCTGCTCTTCGACCTGAACTAGGAGATTCATGTACGACGCGAAGAAACCCCAGCTCGAACATCCGATACAGGATTTCATCGAGCGCCGCTGGAGCCCGGCGGGATTCGACGGACGGCCGGTGGCGCGGCGAGAACTGCTATCAATCTTCGAGGCGGCCCGCTGGGCGCCATCCGCTTTCAACGAACAGCCCTGGCGCTACATCGTGGCCTCCCGCGAAGACGGTGAGGCCTTCAAGCACATTGTCTCCTGCCTCGTGGAAGGCAATCAGGGTTGGGCCCGTTTTGCGGGCGCTATCGCGCTCGGCGTCGTGAGCACCAGCTTCGCCCGCAATGGAAAGCTCAATGCCTACGCCCGCCACGACCTTGGACTGGCCTCCGCCCAGCTCTCGGCTGAGGCCAGCGCACGGGGCATCATGGTACACCAGATGGCCGGCATCCTGCCCGATCGGGCTCGCGAACTATACGGAATTCCCGATGAGTTCGAGGCGGTGACGGGCCTGGCCCTTGGATACCCCGGCGACCATCCCGACCTGAGCGACGACATCAGGGCCCGAGATGCTCAGCCCCGAAGCAGGCGTCCCCTGGGCGAGACTCTCTTCGGCGATTCCTGGGGCGAGGCCTTCTGAGCTAATTCCCGCAGCCGCTTGCTCAAATCTTCCAAATGGCTTAATTGTAGGCTCTTGCAAATTCCATCCTCAACGGAGGCGACCATGGCACGCGCGAAGACCGCGAAGATTGATCCGAAGAAGACGCTCTGGGACCTGAGCGAACTGGCGAAGGGCAAGGACGATCCCAAGATCGACAAGAACTTCAAGGCCTTCGAGAACGGCGCGAAGAAGTTCGCCGAGAAGTATCGCGGCAAGGTCGCGAAGCTCGGCGCCGCCGAACTGCTCGCCGCCATGAAGGAGCTCGAGAAGATCGACCTGAAGGCCTGGGACATCATGGTCTTCGCCCACCTCGAGTTCGCCACCAAGGCCAACGATCCCGAGTGGGGCGCCTTCATGCAGGGTGTGCAGGAGCGCCTCACCCGCGCCAGCAGCCAGCTCGAATTCTTCAAGGTCGAGTGGACCCGCGTGGCCGCCGGCAAGGCGAAGAAGCTCGCCGCCGATCCCAAGCTCGCGCGCTACAAGCACTGGCTCGAGCACGCCCACAGCTACAAGAAGCACACGCTCAGCGAAGGCGAGGAAATCATCGCCAGCAAGATGGGACAGGTGGGCCAGAGCGCCTGGTCCCGCTACTACGGCACCGTGCTCTCGGACATCGAATACAAGTTCCGCGGCAAGACCGTCACCGAGAGCGAGATCACCGGCTTCATCACCGATCCCGATCGCACGAAGCGCCGCGACGCCAGCAGCGCGCGCATCAAGGGCCTCAAGTCCAACGCCAAGCCCCTGACCTTCGCCTTCAACATGGTGCTGGCGGGCAAGATGGTGGGCGACGACATCCGCGACTACGACCACTGGGTGCAGAGCCGCAACAAGAGCAACGAGATTCCCGACAGCGTGGTGGACGCGCTGGTGGCGGCCATGCAGGAGCGCAAGGATATCATGCAGCGCTACTACCGGCTCAAGAAGAAGCTGCTCGGCGTCAGCAAGCTCATGAGCTACGACACCTTCGCGCCCCTGCCCACCGACAAGTCCGGCAAGATGAAGTTCGACGAGGCCGTGAGCATGGTCAGCGAGGTCTTCCACGAAACCCGCCCGAGCTTCGGCAAGATCGCCGACGACATGTTCACGAAGAAGCACGTGGACGTGCCCCCCTACAAGGGCAAGCGCGGCGGCGCATTCTGCATGCCGAACATGAGCGGCACGCCCTACGTGCTGCTCAACTGGACCGGCAAGATGCGCGACACGGCCACCCTGGCCCACGAGTTCGGCCACGCCGTGCACATGGAGCTCAGCCGCAAGCAGGGGCCCATGGGCGGCACCGAGAGCCTGGTCATGGCCGAGGTGGCCAGCGTCTTCATGGAGACCCTGCTCTACAACAAGCTCCTGAACGCCGCCAAGAATCCCAAGGAGCGCCTGACCCTGCTGCGGCAGATCATCGAGGACGGCATCGCGACGACCTTCCGCCAGCTGCAGTTCAATCGTTTCGAGGATCGCGTGCACAACTCGCGCCGCGAGACCGGCGAGCTGACCACCCAGCAGATCTGCGAGCACTTCCGTGGCGCCGAGAAAGAGTTCTTCGGCACGAGCATGACCCCGCACAAGGGAGCGGAGAACTTCTGGATGTACGTACAGCACTTCGTCAACGTACCGGGCTACGTCTACGCCTACTGCGCGAGCTACCTGATCGTGCTGGCCCTTTACAAGCGCTTCCTCGACGAGGGCAAGAGCTTCCTGCCCAAGTACGAGAAGATGCTGGCCGCCGGCGGCAGCGAGACGCCCGCCGAACTGCTGGGCGCCCTCGGCGTGGACTGGACCGATCCGGCCTTCTGGCTGGGCGGCCTGGAAGTCTTCGAGAGCTACGTGGATCAGTTCGAAGTCACGGCCAAGGAATTGAAGCTGGTCTAAGCGGCTTCAAGCAATTGCGAAGAAGGGGAGCGCCGAAGCGCTCCCCTTCTTTGTACCCGGGTACAATCCCGCCTGCCTGACTTGTGATGCCTTGACCTTCGGAGCTTATCATATTATACTTGCACACTGACGCAAATGTGCAATCAGATCTTCACCCGGGAGACCATCTTGAACAACCCAAGTGTATGCTGCTCAATCAATTCACCAGTTTTAGCCCGATTCATGGAATGGCTGAGGCCCTTCAAGCTCAGCCGGGATCAGAGGCTCTTCTTCCTGATCAGCAGTCTCGTCCAGTGGCTTGGTCTCTATCTCAGCGACTTCCAGGCACATTGGATTCTCTTCGTCCCGCCGGCCTTCTTCTTAGGCGCGGCGCTCAACGGCTACTGCTCCATGATGATCGTCACGCGACTGCTCGTAGGGACCCACGACAAGTCGGGATCTGGCTCCAAGTAATCAGGGGAGCGTCGACTTGCTTCCCGATTCTGTACCCGGGTTCAGTCCTGCGATTGAAAACCCTCAGGAAATCAAGCCATATCGCTTGATTTCCTGAGGGGTGCAGTCTGTACATGTGTACAGCCGGTGCCTCGTGTGATCTTACTGCACCGATCTCGCCACGCGGAATCCCCAGCTATAGAAGGACGTGTCGGGCCAGGAGTTCGCCCTGCACGCGGATCGGCAGGCCGAAGCTCCGTTCTGGATGCCCCCGCTCCTTAACACGAAATGCGTCGTGGGAAGGATCTCGTCGGTCGGTCCCACCGGGTCGAGGTTCGCGTCGTCACCGTTGAGGTAGTAGTTCTCTCCGTACTGATCGTTGCACCACTCCCAGAGATTGCCGTGCATGTCGTAGATGCCCCAGGCATTGGGCGAGAGCTGACCGACGGTATTGGGATCCGGCCCCGAGTTTCCGCAGTACCAGCCGATGAGGTCCAGCACCGGATCCCCATCGCAACCGGTCACGGTGATCGGACCGTTGGAGAAGGCCGTGGTGCTGCCTCCACGGCATGCGAACTCCCATTCGGCCTCGGTGGGCAGACGCCACCCCTGCGCCGTGTAGGGACTGTGCTGGTTGCAGGCCCAGGTCGTGTGATCGTAGGCCGGGGCCAGGGACTGCTGCATGCTGAGCCAGTTGCAGTAGGCGGCGGCGCCGTACCAGGTCACGGCGCGTACGGGATGGACGGGCCAGCGGCAGGTGAAGACGCCGTCGGCGAAATCGATGTCGCAGGCGCTGGTGTCCAGATCCAGCAGCTCGTGATCGGAGCCGAGATTGTCGATCACGCTGGCCGAGGTGGCCGTGACATGGCCGTTGTCATAGGCCCATTGGACCATTTCCATGTACTGGCGGTTGGTGACTTCGGTCACCTGAATCTGGAAGTTGCGGGTGAGCGTAACCTGGTGCTCCCACTCGTGCAGGATGTGGCCCGGCTCGTCCTGGGGCGAGCCCATGGTGAAGGTGCCGGCATTCAGCTGCGCGAATCCCGCGGGCACGGAAATCTCGGAATAGACTCCCGTGAAGGTGATGGACGATCCCTGCGCGAGAGTCTTCGTCTCCGCATAGGGATTGATGTAGTCGACGGCATCTCCCCAGGTGACAATGTACTCGCCCTCGACCACGTCGGTGACGGTCGTGTCCTGCCGGCCCCAAAGCACGAAACGGTCCGGGCCCTCGAGTTGCCAGCTGGCCTCGATGCCATCGGGAACCACGTCGATGTGGATCGAACTCAGCTCGGTGTAGGTGGCCGAGATGAGGACACCCTCATCCTCGGGCATGGTCTCGACGACTTCCGGCGGCGTGGTCCAGCCGGGAACGTGCCCCCAGGTGATGCGGTAGGGTCCCGCGGGCAGGTCGGTCATGGTGGAGTCGCCATTGCCCGTGTAGATGAAGCGGCCCGGATAGGTCAGGGTCCAGGGCGCGTTGATGTCGTCGGGCTCGGGATCCAGCATGACCGTGCCCGGATCGATGTCCGGCGGATCTTCGTTCCCAGCTCCGCCAGGATCGGTGGATCCTCCCCCGCAACTCGCTAGAAACACGAAAGCGATGCCCATGAGCATCGCCAGCATCAGACGAAACGCGCTCTTCTGACTCATTCGCCACCTCCCCGGAAAGCCGATATTGGCCGGGATCAGCATAGTCCAATGCCGCTCGAGGGGAAGGAAAATGTGCCGGATTCCAGCCATGGGGAAGGGAGTTGTATCGACAGTCTATCTGGAAATCAAGCCCATGGGCCTGATTTATTGACGGAATCACTCAAGATGTGATCCCAAGAATCAGCGCGATCACCACCGCCTGTCCCAGCAGGGTGAAGCCGAGAGCCTTGATCGAGGAATGAATCAAGGGATTCACGATGCCCGCGCGCATCATCAGCCACATGGGCAGCAGGGACAGCGCGCCTATCCATCCCACTCGGCCGCCGCCGATCTGCACGGCGAGGATCACGAAACTCGCGAGCATGAAGCTGGCGAGCTGGCGGACCTTCGTGGGAAGGGTTTCCGATTCCACGCCCTCCACCACCGCCGCGCGACACATGCGCGCGTAGAGTATCCCCGAAGCGTTGAAGAGGAAGGCGAGGGTCCAGAGCCCCGTGAAGCCGCGTTCCCATCCTCCGAATGCGAGAACCAAGGTCGCCGGCATGACGAGGCTCAGGGTCAGAGCGCCGAAGAGCTCGCCGGCCAGGCTGCGCTCGGCCCGCCCGCGAACGATGGCAAGATTCAGAAGCAGCGACAAGGCGCCCACCGCGGCCAGCCAGCAGAGCGCGCGATGCTCTGGAGCGAGGAAGATGCGATAGCCGAAGGCGAGTGCCGCGAAGCCGTAGGCCAGACCCCAGCGGAAACCGTCGCTGCCCGTGAAGGCCGCAAGCCATCCCGCGCCGCGGGCGCGGGCCTGTCGCATGGTGCGGCGCAGGGAGTCGAAGGACGAGTATGCCAGGGTCGCCGCGAGCAGGAGCAGCAGCCAATCGAGCCAGCCGGCTTCGGCGGGCATCCAGCGGGAGCGCAGACGAAGCAGCAACGCCGTCAGGAAGGGCCAGGCCAGCATGACCCAGGCGCCGTGCTCCTTGGGAATGGGAAATCTACTCATGCCTCAACGCTTCGATGGGATCCAGGCGCGAGGCCCGCGCCGCGGGATAGGCCCCGAAGAAAAGCCCCACCGCCGCGCTGAAGAGGAAGGCCAAGAGCACGGCCTCCACATTCACCATGGTGTTCCAACCGGCGAGTCGGCTCAGCAGCGACGCGCCGACGATGCCCACGACGATGCCGGAGATGCCGCCCGCCAAACACAGCGCCATGCTCTCCACCAGGAACTGCACCATCACGTTCCAGCGGGTGGCGCCCACCGCCTTACGCACGCCGATCTCGCGGGTGCGCTCGGTCACCGACACCAGCATGATGTTCATGATGCCGATGCCCCCCACCAGCAGGCTGATGGCCGCGATGCCCGCGAGCAGGAAGTTGAAGGTCTTCTGGGTTTCCTCGAAGGTGCTGAGCATCTCCGACCAGTTGCGAATCAGGAAGTCGTTGTTCTGATCGGGACGCAGGCGATGCTGGCGCCGCATCACCTTCTCGATGTCCATCATGGCGATGGTCTGGGAAACACCGGGGGTCGTCTGGCAGCTGATCGAGCGCAGATTCTCGGTGCCGAAGACGCGGAACTGTCCCGTGCTCAAGGGGATGATCACCTGGTCGTCCGGGTTGCGCCACCCCTGCTGCCCCTTGCTCTCGAGGATGCCCACCACCTCGAAGCGGATATCCCGAATCGTGATCGAGCGCCCCAGCAGATTCTCGGCCGTGGTGTCGAGGTTGTCGAGCACCACGGTGCCCACCACGGCCACGCGGGCTCGCGAGGCCTGGTCGCGGGCGTCCAGGAAACGTCCGTGGCTGACCTTGTAGCGCTCCACCTGCGCCGCCTCCGGCGTGGTGGCGAGAATGTTCGTGGAAGTGTTTCGACCGGAGAACTCCGCCTGGGCATTGCCGCTCATCTGCGGCGCCACGGCGATGACCAGGCTGCACTTCTCCGCGATGGCGAAAGCGTCATCGACGACCAGCGGCTTACCGCCCTGGGATGCGCCCCGACGGTGCCGTCCACCCTGGCTCACCGTGAGCACGTCGGTGCCCATGGCCTGGATACGCTCCTCGATAGTAACCTTGGCCCCTTCCCCCAGTGCCAGCATGGCGATCACGGCCGCCACGCCGATGATGATACCCAGGGCCGTGAGGAATCCGCGCACCTTGTTGGCCATGACGGCCTTCAGGGCCATGCGGATCAGCTCGCGGATGATCATCGGGCCTTCTCCACGGTCTCCACCCGCTCGGTGAACTCCATGCCCCGCTCGCGCAGACTCTCGATGATGGGCTCATAGATCGAGGGATGGATCGGCAACTGCGCGCCGGTCAGATGCAGCCTGTCGGTGAGGATCAGCTCCGCCGCCAAGGCGGCCGGCAGTCCCACCGTCTTCGACATGGCCGTGAATCCTCCGGGATCGCCCTGCACCACGAAGGTGGAAGTCACCTTCTCGTCGGCGCGGTCGCTGTCGGGATACTCCACGTCCATCTCGTGGACGAGCACCACCATGTCGCGCTCGTCATCGAGCAGCGGCAGCTTGCGCTGCAGCAACTCGACCATCATGGCCGCAGAGCTCTCGCCGCGGCAGCCGGTCTTCTCCTCGCTGAAGAGTCCCAGCCAGCGCAGCTTGTCCATGATCCCGCCGGTGGGACTGATGCCCAGGAAGCGCGCCACACGCGTCTCGACCTTGGGGCCCGACGCGTTCATGGGCAGGAACATCTCGACGACCTCGCGATAGCTGCGATCGGCGAGGTCGGGGATGCTCACCGATTCGTTGGGCAGGCCCAGCTGCACGATGCGCGCCCAGGTCTCGCTCCAGCCGGGATAGCGGAGGGTGCCGCGGATCATCGTGTTGACGTCCTCCAGGCCGAAGGTCTTCATGTAGCGCAGGGAGTCGCGGTTGGGATAGGCCTCGAGCTCGCCCACGCCCTCCACGTCCACGGCCCAGGTGTGATGGAAGACATGATGCCAGGGCACGATCTTGATCTGCCCGCCCTCCATGTACTGGGCGCCGGCCTCGCCGCTCATGACCACGTTGCGCGGATTCCAGGTGACCGCGTAGCGCAGGGGATTGTGCTCCTGCTCGTGGGACGGGATGCCGCTTCCATAGGAAGTGAAGCCGGTGATCCTGCCCCCATCGTCCTTGATCTTGCGGATGAGCTGCATGGCGCTCATATGGTCGATGCCGGGATCCAGGCCCAGCTCCGAAAGCAGCAGCACGCCCTCGCGCTCGGCGTCGGGCTCGAGATCCCGCAGGCCCTGGCTGCGATAGCTCACCGAGAGCATGTGCTTGCCATGCTGCACGCAGTCCCAGGCGATGAGATCCTGGAAGCGCGGCGCGAGCATGTTCACCACGAGATCGGCCTCGCTGATGAGCCTGTCGCGCAGGTGCGAATCGTTCACGTCGAATCGCACGGCGTTGCCGCGGGGATGTCCGTTCACGCGATCCTTCGCGAGTTCCTTGTCGAGATCGCCCACGGTGACGAACCAGTCGTGGGTCTCGGCCATTTCCAGCAAGGTCGCGATGAGGTATGGCGCGCTCTGCCCCGCGCCGAGGACGAGAACCTGCTTCAATTTCCGCCTCCCGCTTCCGGCTTTCCATTGCCGGTTTTCGGTTTCTTGCTTTCCGCTTCCGGTTTCTTGCCTCCGGCATCGGGCTTGGTTCCGCCCGTCTCCGGTTTTTTGCCGTTCGTGGGTTTGGCTCCGGTGGGCGTCTTCTTGTCGTCGGTCTTCTTGAAGCCGCCCATGTTGCTCCAGCTCTGCATGCGGTTCTGCCAGCGCTGCTGCTGCATGAGCAATCCGCTCGAAAGAGTGAGCGCCACCGAGTCGCCCTCGGCCAGTCCCCAGAGCACCTCGGCGTAGTCCCAGTTGCTGATGCCCACGCCCACCGGAATGGGCGAGGGGCCGTCCGATCCGACGAAGAAGGCGATGCTCGCGCGGGCCTGCTCGCGGGGATCCTTGGTGTCCACCGGCGCTTTCTCGAAGGCCTCGACGGCCTCTTCGGCCTCCAGACCCATGGCGCCTGCCGCCACGAGATAGTCGCGCTGGGTGCGCAGGGCCTCGAGCGGCACCGCGAGCACGTCCTGCTTGTAGTTGGTCTGGATCTCCACTTCCACGTTCATGCCGGGCAGCAGCAGTCCGCGCTCGTTGACGATGCGAACCAGCACGGGGAAGGTGGTCACGTTCTGCACGGTGATGGCCTGGGGCTCCACCTTGAGCACTTCGCCGCCGAAGAGCTCGCGGGGATAGGCGTCCACGGTGATCTCGGCCGAGAGCCCCGACTTGATCTTGCCGATGTCGGTCTCGTCCACCATGGCGCGCACCTGGAGCGTGTCGAGCTTGGCCATGGTGAGCAGGGTCGTGCCGCCGGTCACCTGGCTGGTGGCGCTGGAGATGATCTGCCCCTTCTCCACGTCCTTCACGATGACCGTGCCGTCCATGGGCGCGAGGATTTCGGTGTCTTCGAGGCGTTCCTCGGCGTTGTCAAGCTCCGTGCGGGCGGACACCTCGGCGCTCACGGCGTTGGCGTACTCCAGCAGGCTCGACTCGAGGGCTTCCTCGGAGAGGAATCCCTCGTCGTAGAGGGTCTGACTGCGCTCCTTCTGTTTGGTGGCGATGCTGAGGCGAGTCTTCGCCACCACGAGGCTGGCCTCGGCCTGGGCGTGCTGGTTGCGCACGTTGCGGGGCTCGACCCGGACCAGCAGCTGCCCTTCTCGGATCTTGTCGCCCAGCTCCACGGGCATGTCGAGGATCTCGCCGGAGGCCTTGCTCTTGATCTCCACCGATCGCAGGGGCTCCAGCATGCCGGTGGCGCTCACGGTCACCACGATGTCCTGCCGGCTCACGGCGAAGGAGGTCCAGGTCTTCTCGTCCACCGTTTCCGCACCGTCGCCCGCGCAGCCGGCGAGCAGCAGGACCGCCGGAGCGAGCGATAACAGTTTCTTGTACATGAATTCCTCTCGGGATGGGCTCCGGGCAGTTTAAACACTTGGAAGGACAGTCTCAAGGCGGGAAACCCCCCAGCTGTCGGCCGGCGGATTGCACACGTGTAGGGTCGTGGGCCAGCCGGTGGCAGGCCGAGCAGAGAGTGAGCAGGTTCGGCGGCTCGTTGCCGCCCCCCCCGCTGCGCGGCTTGATGTGGTGAACTTCCAGGAAGTGCCTGTTGCCGCAGCCCGGGCTCTGGCAGCGATGCCGGTCACGAGCGAGGACCTGGTTCCGAGTCTTCGGCGGGATCGAGCTTCGGTTCACGCCGTCTCTGCCCAGCACCTTCGCGTCGTCGGTGGGCGCATCGGTTTCGATGAGTCCGCGACTCGTCTGAACCTTCTTCCCGCCGCAGTCCTCGCACTGGTAGACCACCACCTGCTTGGGCGTGGACTGTACACGTGTACAATCTTCGCCGCCGTCTGCCCGCGGCCCGCTACTCGCCAGGGAAAGCGCTTGAAGCAGGACCTCTTCACGGGAGCCACGCAAGCCTTGCTTGCGCAGGGCCTCTTCCAGCGCTTCGAGCTGGGCCAGCTGCTCGGGCTCGAGTTTCAGGGTCACGGTGGCTTCACGCCGCGCCGCCGGCCCGGATCTATCCTCGGAAAAGAGATCCGGTGCCGGCGCGCGCCCGTCCGATGTGCGAGCCGCCTTCACGGTGCGTTCCAGGTCCCGGGAAGTGCTGGCCTTCGCCACATCGATCCACTCACCTTGAGATTCCGGTTTCGCTACGCTGACCACGGTCCGCGCCTTGGTCCAGGACAGCTCCCCCGAGGCCACGGCGCGCTTCACCTTCGGCAAGGTCTTGAAGGAATCGGC
>CAYFNT010000033.1:0-12954 GCA_964344565.1 uncultured bacterium | reverse complement strand
TGCCCATGTATCGCAAGCTGTGGGAGAATATCCGGAAGGATATGCCCAAGAAGGGGCGCGGGAAGGGCGGCAAGCTGGACCCTCTCAAGCTGCCTACAAGGTTGAAGACAGCCATGGAAGCCCTCTATGGCCACTATGAGCAGACCTACGAGTACTGGATGAAGGCGGGGATCAGCGTCCCGCCCTGCTTCATCATTGTGTGCCAGAACACCGCCATTTCGAAACTCGTCTATGACTATGTCTCAGGGTTTCTGCAGGAGAAGGAGGATGGCACCGAAACTCTCGTGAATGGTCGACTGGCCCTATTCAGGAACTACGACGAGACCACAGGTAATTCCCTACCTCGCCCCAACACACTTCTTATCGACAGCGAACAGCTAGAGGCCGGTGATGCTCTGGATCCTCAGTTCCGAAAGATGGCGGCCGATGAAATCGAGCGTTTCCGGCGTGAGATCGTGGCCAGGACTGGTGATGCTCGTGCAGGAGACAAGATCACCGATCAAGAGCTCCTTAGAGAAGTCATGAACACCGTTGGCAAACCAGATCAGCTTGGCGGCGGGATTCGCTGCGTGGTCTCCGTGTCCATGCTCACAGAGGGCTGGGACGCCAACACCGTCACCCATGTTTTGGGAGTTCGGGCATTTGGCACACAGCTGCTGTGCGAGCAGGTGATCGGCCGAGCACTTCGGCGCCAGTCCTATGACCTCAACGACGAGGATCTCTTCAACGTTGAGTATGCCGATGTTTTTGGCATTCCCTTTGACTTCACAGCGAAGCCTGTGGTGGCACCGCCGCAACCTCCCAGAGAAACCGTGCCTGTAAAGGCCATCAGACCTGAACGGGACCACCTGGAGATCAAATTCCCGCGTGTTGAAGGGTATCGAGTCGAACTACCCGAGGAGCGCCTTCAGGCAGATTTCAATGAGGACTCCATCCTTGAGCTAACTCCTGACCTGGTCGGCCCTTCAATAACTCGGAACTCAGGGATCATAGGAGAGGCTGTAGATCTTGATCTCGAGCACCTCGAAGACAAGCGAATCTCCTCGTTGGTTTTCGAAGTCACGAAGCAGTTGCTTTACACACAATGGCGAGACCCTGGCGAAGAGCCAAAGCTTCATTTGTTTGGGCAGCTCAAGCGCATCACGAAGCAGTGGATTGATACATGTCTTGTCTGCAAAGGCGGCACCTATCCTGGGCTGCTCATGTACCAAGAGCTCGCAGATATGGCCTGCAACAAGATCACTGCTGCGATTACGAGACAGTTTCTCGGTGATCGCCCGATTAAAGCCCTCCTAGACCCGTTCAACCCTACTGGATCAACACAACACGTGCGCTTCAATACGTCCAAGACGCTACGCTGGGACACCTCAGGACCTCCTCCAAAAAACCATGTAAACTGGGTGGTCCTTGACAGCGACTGGGAGGCAGAGTTTTGCCGAGTCGCTGAATCAAACCCCAGAGTCGTTGCCTATACGAAGAACCACAACCTTGGCTTTGAGGTCCCCTACCGTTTTGGCTCAGAGATACGCCGTTATCGCCCTGACTTCATTGCTCTCGTAGATGATGGTCATGGTCCTGAGGACCTTCTCCGACTCGTTGTCGAGATAAAGGGTTATCGAAGGGAAGATGCGAAAGAAAAGAAGTCAACCATGGACACGTACTGGGTTCCTGGTGTGAACAGTCTGCAATCATACGGAAGGTGGGCTTTCGCAGAGTTAACTGAGATCTATCAGATTGAGCCCGATTTCGAAGCCAAGATTGAGAGCGAGTTCGAGAAGATGCTCGACTCTGTTTCCGCTCAGCCAGCGACAGGAAGTGAATAGGGATGGCAAAGAAGAAATCCTTTAAAAGAGTTGAAGCCTTGACTCACGACAGCAGTAGGCGAACAAACATCCCCACTGCAGAGCATCAATCAGTAATGCAAACTGAGCAGCAATCTCCTGAGGAGTTACTGTACCCCCGCAATACGGAACTTGACCCTCAACTTGTTTGGCGGGGGAAAGATGTGCAGGACTGGAGTGATCTTGTCGTCCAGGCACCTCCTCTCTACATCCAAGAAAAGGTGCACCCCAAGGCACTGATTGACGCCTTGTTAAGACAATCCAGGGAAAGCGAGTATGAGTCTGGAGAGTTGGCAGCTGATCTCTTTGCTGACTTTGATGGCATTCCGAAGGGCGTAG
Organism: uncultured bacterium; assembly: GCA_964344565.1. Lineage (GTDB taxonomy): Bacteria > Krumholzibacteriota > Krumholzibacteriia > JACNKJ01 > JACNKJ01 > JACNKJ01. The sequence continues at coordinate 10,774 of CAYFNT010000033.1, read as the reverse complement.
ATAAGACTGAGTTCTATCAGCACGATCAAAACTGGTCGAATCGCATGATCCTTGGTGACTCCCTACAGGCAATGGCAAGCTTAGCTGAACGTGAGGGCCTCCGGGGCAAGGTGCAATGTATCTACATTGATCCCCCATATGGAATCAAATTCAACAGCAACTTCCAATGGTCCACCACTAGCCGAGATGTGAAAGATGGCAAACCCGATCACATCACGCGGGAACCTGAACAGGTCAAAGCCTTTCGCGATACATGGCGTGATGGAGTTCACAGCTATCTTTCATATCTTCGTGATCGTCTGACAGTAGCAAGAGACTTGCTATCAGATTCAGGGTCTATCTTTGTCCAGATTGGCGACGAAAATGTTCACCGCGTCCGGGCACTATTGGATGAGGTCTTCGGACCGGATAATTACTGCGGGTCAATCAGCTTTAAGAAAACAGTAGGGCAAACTAGCACTCTTCTCGCGAGTACATACGACACGCTGCTTTGGTTCGCCCGCGCGAAGGATAGTGTGAAGTTCAGGCCAGCTTACCGAGAGCGAAGTGAAGCTGAAGATAGACGTGCCTATCCTTATGCAGAGCGCATTGATGGCTCCCATTACCGTTTCGATGGCACACTTGAGTCGTCATGCGATCGAGTGTTTGGAGCAGGAAACACGACATCTCAAACAGGATCCGTGGATTCGCGCTTCAGCTTTGAATTTCGCCAACAGGTTTACCAGCCTAGCGGAAGCAGCCGCGGTTGGAGTACTAACACTGAGGGATTGAGACGCTTAGAGAAAGCTGGCCGTCTATTGGGCCTTGGTAAGACCCTTGTTTATAGGCGATACTCAAACGATTTCCCCTGGGTTCGACTAACATGCACATGGGATGACACAGTACAGAGCACTTTTGCCGCCAGTAAAGTGTACGTTGTTCAGACAGCAGAAAAGGCAGTTGCACGATGCATATTGATGGTTACAGATCCGGGTGACTTGGTTCTTGATCCAACTTGTGGCTCGGGCACTGCTGCGACCGTTGCCGAACAGTGGGGTCGACGTTGGATCACCATCGATACTTCACGAGTTGCGCTGGCTCTGGCTCGAGCTCGTATCATGGGTGCCCGATACCCTTACTACTTACTGGCTGATTCTCGCGAGGGTCAGCTCAAGGAGGCTGAAATCACCCACAAAGCTCCGGACATGGACGATGTGCAGCACAATGTTCGCCAGGGCTTTGTCTATGAGCGCATACCGCACATAACCCTTAAGTCCATTGCCAATAACGCCGAAATCGATGTCATTTGGGATCAGAAACAGACGAAGTTGGAACCAATTCTCAGTGAACTAAACTCTATACTCAATTCTTCATTGCATGAGTGGGAAGTACCACGGGAGTCCGATGCTGCCTGGCCGGAGCAGGCAAAGAAGCTCCATTCAGACTGGTGGAAAGCTCGAATCACCCGCCAGCAGGATATAGACAAGTCCATCGCTGCCATAGCTGACTATGAGTACCTCTACGACAAGCCTTATGAAGACAAAAAGATTGTTCGCGTTGCGGGGCCCTTCACTGTAGAGAGCCTCAGCCCCCACCGTGTCCTTACCGTAGATGAGAATGAAGAGTTAGTCGATCTTGTAGCCGACTCTGGGGCAGACTATTTAGCGAAGCAGTCTTTCACACACATGGTTCTCCATAACCTCAAAGCCGCTGGAGTTCAGCAGGCTCACAAAGAGGATCGTATCAACTTCACCACCCTTACTACCTGGCCAGGAGACCTGGTCTGTGCTGAAGGTCGCTACTATGAAGGTGATACCGAGAAGCGAGCTGCCATTTTCATTGGGCCAGAGTTTGGCACTGTCCAACGGGCTGACCTTGTAGAGGCCGCCCGAGAAGCCGGCGACGCGGGATTCGATGTCCTGATTGCCTGCGCATTCAACTACGATGCCCATGCTACTGAGTTCAGCAAGCTGGGGCGAATTCCCGTGCTCAAGGCCCGCATGAATGCCGACCTCCACATGGCCGAGGATCTCAAGAGCACGGGGCATGGGAATCTCTTCGTGATCTTTGGCGAGCCGGATATCGATATCATCGAAGAACCTGAGGATATGCTTCGCGTCAAAGTCAATGGCGTCGATGTGTTCAAACCTCAGACGGGCGAGGTAGTTAGTGACAGCGCTGACGGTATCGCCTGCTGGTTTATCGACACAGACTACAACGAAGAGAGCTTCTTCGTCCGCCATGCCTATTTCCTTGGGGCCAATGACCCATACAAGTCACTGAAGACAACTTTGAAAGCTGAAATTGATCCTGAGGCCTGGGCCACTTTGCGAAGTGACACTTCTAGGCCATTCACCAAGCCAAAGAGCGGACGAATTGCCGTCAAGGTGATCAACCACCTGGGGGATGAAGTCATGAAGGTGTTCAAGGTGTAAGACGATGAACTTCCGGATTGCAGATTCATTCACGGATAGCCTGTCTCGCCTAACGGGCGACGAACAGAAAGCCGTGAAAACGACTGCCTTTGACCTTCAACTCAACCCGGCCAATCCTGGGATGAGTTTTCACAAGGTTGACCGGGCCAAGGACAAGAACTTCTGGTCGGTTCGTGTCAGTAGTGACATTCGCCTCATCGTCCACAAGACCGCGTCCGATCTCCTCCTCTGCTATGTCGATCACCATGACAAGGCCTACGCCTGGGCTCAGAAGCGGAAGCTTGAGCGCCACCCAAAGACGGGAGCCGCCCAGCTCGTGGAGATACGGGAGAAGGTGAAGGAAATCATCGTTCCCGTTTACATCCAGGAAGCCAAGCCCCTTCAAGAGGATCCATCGAAGCAGAAACCGATTCTGGATGCTGTCTCCGATAGCAAGCTCCTCGAGTATGGAGTTCCTGAGGAGTGGATCGATGATGTCAAGGTAGCGACGGAGGATTCTCTACTCTCGCTTGCTGACCACCTACCTGCCGAGGCAGCTGAAGCATTGCTGGAACTGGCAACGGGTGGCAGCCCACGAGTCACCTCCCCTGCCGACACTGGCACGAACCCCTTCGACCACCCCGATGCTCAGAGGCGCTTCCGCATTATGGAGGATGTGGATGAGCTCAAGATTGCGCTAGACTACCCATGGGAGAAGTGGACCGTATTTCTTCACCCCGAGCAGCGTCAGTGGGTAGAGCGTGATTACAATGGTCCCGCACGGGTTTCCGGATCGGCTGGCACCGGAAAGACGATTGTTGCCCTCCATCGGGCAGCATATCTCGCTCGGAAACACGCCGATGCCCGAGTACTGCTGACCACCTTTTCTGACACCCTGGCCAATGCTCTGCAGGTCAAACTCAGGCGTTTGATTGGCCATGAGCCACGACTAGCTGAGCGCATCGAAGTCTATTCGATCAATACTATCGGATTGCGCCTTTGCAAGTCTCTGATCGGGCAGCCCTCGATCGTGAGTCCGCATTCACTACGTGAAGTCATCCAGTCTGCCTCGGAGCAAGTGGGAGAACACAAGTTCAACCTCCACTTCCTCCTCTCCGAATGGACTGATGTCGTCGATGCCTGGCAGCTTGAGGATTGGGATTCCTACCGCGATGTCGCACGCCTTGGGCGGAAGACACGTCTCATTGAATCCCGACGCAAGATCCTGTGGGAGATCTACGATATTGCCCGAACCGAACTACTCAACCGAGAATTGGTGACTATTCCGGGTATGTTTAGGGAGCTTACCGAGAAGCTCTCAGCATCGCCGGAGCCCATCTTCGACTACGCGATTGTGGATGAGTCCCAGGATCTTAGCGTCGCTCAGTTACGCTTCCTCGCAGCTCTCGGCAGTGGGGACCCCAATGCCCTGTTCTTTGCTGGAGATTTAGGCCAAAGAATCTTCCAGCAACCCTTCTCATGGAAGTCCCTTGGAGTTGAGATACGAGGTCGCTCGCGGACTTTGAGGGTAAACTACCGGACCTCCCACCAGATTCGCTCTCAAGCGGACCGACTTCTGGGTCCTGCAGTAAGAGATGTAGACGGCAACGTGGAAGATCGTAGTGGCACCGTGTCAGTTTTCAATGGCCCGCAGCCTACAATCCAGGCCTTTGCCAGCGATTCCGATGAAGGCTCGGCTGTGAGCGAGTGGGTTGCAGCCCGGATTGCAGACGGGTTGCTCCCCCATGAGATTGGCGTCTTCGTGCGATCAAAGGCTCAGCTTGATCGAGCTCAGGCTGCACTTAAAGGGCTGGACCTGGAGTATAAGGTTCTCGATGAACATGTTGCGCCTACCAGCGATCAATTGTCCCTTTGCACCATGCACCTTGCCAAGGGACTTGAATTCCGAGCTGTCGTCGTCATGGCTTGCGATGATGAGATTATCCCTCTTCAGTCCCGGATTGAATCGGTAGGCGATGACTCCGATCTCCAGGAAGTTTACGACACGGAGCGCCACTTGCTGTATGTGGCCTGCACTCGTGCTCGAGACCAGCTGCTAGTGACTGCAGTAGAGCCGGGCTCAGAGTTTCTGGATGACATGAATACCCTGTAGACCACGAACTGAATTTGCTTCTCAATATTCGATAGTCGCTACGATACGCAGGAACAACAGCTCAAGTATTGGTATCGTGCGATACACAAAGACCATAGGCATTGATATTATTGACGATTGCATTCAAATGTGTTGGACTCCTGCTAAATCAACATGGCAGCGAATGGTGACTATGAGCAAATTTCTTCGCGTTACCGGAATCACAAATGTGACGCCATCAGGTATGGATGGCCACATGTACCGGCTGTCCTTCGAAACTGGCATTGTAACAGGGCAGGAGTTTCGACCAGAGAACCAATGGCAAGTCGACGTTGCAATGTCGGGCACATTGCAGGCCGCCTGGGGGACATCCGAAACTGACATTGCCGTTACATCTGGCACCGCAGCTATGACTGGAGTTTTGACTCTTGCGAGCCAAAACCGTCTTGATGAACTCCAACCCATTAACCTGAATACATTCACTGCACCAGGAACCCCCCCGAAGGCTCCGATTGTCGATGTAGGGACGATGATTCCAATTCCTGACCATCCCGATCGTTCCGACGAGCGAATTGGTGGTCAAACATTTCTCTCCGACGACATCTCTGAAGTGCGTGATCACATAAATGCTATCAGCAAACGCCTTCTTCGTGAGCGACTGCTTGAACTACCCCAAGAGCGGGCTCTGATCGACCTCTATAAGCCTGCGACTACGAGTGAGGAGTTCAGCAGTCGAGTTCAGTCCCTTGCTGGTATGGCGATCGCTGTCAACAAAGCTGCCCTAGCAAAAGCAATTGGAGAAGAGGAACCAGATAAGATTGGCAGCCTGAACCTACTACAAAGCTGGCTAAAGAGCCTATCTGACGTCTCCATTGTAGATGATGTTTGCGGAATCTTGAAACGACTTAACGACCTACGAAAGGGTTATCCTGCACATGGGGACAATGTTGACACAGTTCTTGAGGCATACGACTTTTTTGATATCAGATACCCTGTTGAGGACTTTAGTGCGGCGTGGGAGACCATCCTTCGGAAGTACCAAGACGCTATGGAATCGATGCTTCAATTCCTCGCCGATGAACGGGATTCCAGGAATAAACAGTGAGATGCATACTCGCATCTGTTGAATCAACCAGCAGTTTGCCCAATGAGTCCGACTGCTGTGATAGGGTACTGTTGTATCGATGGAGGACTTATGCGAAAAGCCGACCTTAAGCACAATCACAAATCCCTAGACGATGCCATTCAACGTTACAGAGCTTTCATGTCGCGAGTTATCACAGCCCAGCGCGTCATCAAACTGGCCCAGGAAAAGCGGGATGTCGCAGAGTCGGTTTTACTTCGTTTATGCGCACATTGGGAGTCGTTCGTCGATGAACACTTAGTAGATTGTGTCAATGTTGATTCTTCTAAACTGGAGGAGTTTCTTGGTGTACCAGTTCCGGCAAATCCCAGCAAGAATCTGTGTACGGCTCTCATCTTCGGCGACGGATACAGAGACTTTCCGAGTTATGGCCAGCTGAAATCCTTCACCAAGAAGTTGTTGCCAGCTTCTTCAAACCCATTTCTGGAGGTCACACCCACCCTGGCTAAACGCATTGATGAAGTCTACACGATTCGCAATTACTTGGCACATTACAGCGCTAGATCGAAGCGAGCACTCCATCGCCTCTATATAGCTGAATATGGTATGAACAATTTCCTTCAACCTGGTCAGTTTCTACTAGCATATAGTGCAAAGAGGTTGTGGACGTATTTTGATGCATTTGAAGGAGCATCAACCAAGATGAAGGCATGGTACTAGCGGGATTTTCAGGCAAGATATTAGATTCCGCTCGTTACCGCTCACCAAGCCAATGGGTCCCCCAAAGCACCCCCCTGAGAGCAGATAGGTACCTGGGAGGACCCAGGCACTACCGCAGCAGCACGACTTTCTTAGTTATCAGGTTCTCCTCTGCTCCAAGCTTCACAAAATAGACCCCTGAGGATACGTCAAAACCTTGATCATCCTTACCATCCCATGTGATCGCATCAACTCCACGGGCAAACTGACCATCCCTAAGAAGACGAACTCGTCGGCCAAGTACGTCAAGGACAAGGAGTGTCCCGCGTGTTTCAACAGGGAGGGAGAACGTAATAGTGAGCTGTGGATTGAATGGATTGGGATAGGCTGAGAGAAGCATCCTATCGGATACTGGCACCTCTTCTGCTCCAGTCGGCGCACAGTCTCCTTCTCCAAGCGCCCCGACTAGTATTCCACAGTCATTGTGCTCGGGCAGACAAGGTGAACCTGGCTGCAGCCTGAAGTCACCATTCTCCGGATCACAAAAGGCCGGTGTGTTTGAGAAGTTGCCATTCTGATTCTGCTGGTCAGAAATACACCCCACCCAATCTCCACCTTCGTTCCAGACGACATCGGTGCAGCTTAGTAGAGGATTGCTCTCGTATCCGAATACAGCAGCGCCCTCGATAGAATGGGATAGAATGCTATTCTCAAAGGTTGAATCTGAGTAGAGAAGGAATGCCGCACCAGATATCGGTGATGTGTTGTAACTGATCGTGCAGTTCTCGAAGGCTGGTGAGGAGCTGTCGCAGTAAATTGCGCCACCTGATGCTCCGTAGTTGTCTCTAAGGACGCAGTTGCGAATTGTCGGTGACGATCCGTTCTCGCACTTGATAGCTCCGCCTTCATCAGTATAGCCACCCAGGATGGTGATGCCTTCGATAACCGCGTTGGAGGGTTCACCAGATTGAAAGATGAACCCTCGGTGTGGCTCAGATTCGGTGCCTTGGCAATCGATGGTGCATGCACTTGGATTTCCGCCTTCACTAACCAGGTGGACTGACTTCCCATCAAAATCTAGGTTTCTATTCCCTTCGCCAACAAATACTCCATCTCCAAGTACAACACTTCCATATTGAGGAGCAGCATTTATTGCATGCTGAATAGATGAGTAATCTCCAGTTCCATCAGGGGCAACAAAGAACCCTCCACCTCTTATACCCAGACTATGCCGATGACCCGCAGCGAGGACGTTAAAGTTTCCATTTGGCTGTGGGATGTCACATTGTCCCATGTCATTTAGCCCCCATGAGACAATCGAGTTATCAGCTTTGAGAGCTAAGTTGTGATAATACCCACATGCAATGGATACAAAACCAGAGTTAGGATCAGGCACGTCCAGTTCACCATGAAGATTCGATCCCCACAGTACAATCGTGCTATCAGAGCGCAGACCAACTCCGTGACTTTCACCAGCAGCTATTGCAATGAAGTTTGAGTTGGGCTCAGGGACCTCAAGTTGTCCAGCATCGTTGTAACCCCAGGCTACAATACTTCCATCTGATTTAAGTCCTAGATTGAAATACCATCCTGCAGCGATAGCCACAAAGTCAGAATTTGGTTCTGGAACATTGCATTGGCCATAGTTGTTTCTTCCCCAAGCCACAATCGAGCCATCTGCCTTTAGGCCAATGCTGTGGCAAGAGCCCCCGGAAGCCGCAATGAAGGCGGTATTGGGCTCTGGTACATCGAGTTGGCCGTATTCATTTCGCCCCCATGTAACAATTGTACCGTCTGTTTTTAGGGCTAGATTATGCCAGGCACCTCTATCGGCGAATGCAAAGCCGATGTTTGGTTCAGGCACTTCACACTGGCCAAATTCATTGTATCCCCATGCTTCAATCGATCCATTCGACTTCAGACCGAGACTATGGTTCATTCCTGCAACTATCACCATAAAATCTTCATTAGGTTCTGGAACATCGCACTCACCATTTACATTCTGCCCCCATGCGACTACCGAACCAAGGTCGGCTTCTGAATACTCGCCTAGGAGTGTCTCCGACGCTCCCTCACTGAGAATGATTCTCCCATTGAATGGCGGCAGCCAGCCGTCTACAAATTCCCAGGATAGTTCATACTCACCTACAAGCAGGTTGGTAAGTGTTGAATCTCCTGCTCCAAAAATGGTCCCATTTGGTCCATCTAAGCTCCACCCAGGACTACCAACTTCGTCAGGCTCAACTACTATCGAGATAGTCCCCGATGGGAAGCATGCAACAGAAAGCGCACCCATCTGTACACCGCAGTCGTTGTTGTCGGGGGCGCAAGGAGAATTAGTCCATAAACCGAAATCACCACCTCCTGGATCGCAAAAGAGGGGATCAGCGTCTATGTTCCCGGTTCCTGACCAGCCTCCTTGTATGTCAGAGCATGTGATACTGATTGAGGCAGTATCTAAACTAATCTCATTGGGACTTGCCCCCCACAATATCGAGTTTAGTAGGGTTGGATTCGCATCATCATAGCAATGGATGCTTCCACCGGTAATCGATGCACTGTTTGAATAGAATGTACAATTTTGAACGGTAGGTGTAGCAGGGTATTGATATTGCACAAACATTGCACCACCCCACTGGGCGCCATTCTCAATGAATAGACAGTTTATCAGTGTGGATGAGTTTGTATGGCAGTAAAACGCACCTCCAGAACCACCAGTTGAGTTTTGGACGAATTCGCAATCTTCATATCTCGCAGAAGAGATACCATGGGCGTAGATCGCTCCTCCTTTTGATCCGGATGAGTTTCCCTCAAACTCACAGGCAAAGAAGGTTGGAGATGAGTACCCCCCTCCATCACTATCTTGCTGTACAGCCCCTCCATATTGCACGCTTGTGTTGCTAAGAAAACTACACCCTACAAACTCGGATACTGAATATCCGCCAATATGAACAGCTCCGCCCCTTTGGGCATTGTTCCCAATGAACCTCACATCTTCGAATCGGGGGGACGCACACCATCCATAGAATGCCCCACCATTTAAGCCACTTGAAGCACTGCCTCCACGAAGAGTTATTCCTTCAACTGATGTTGTGTGGCCAACTCCAGTGCAATAAATTAGCCTGCCAAGACCTTCTGCATCGATAGTTACACTTTCCGGATCATTGTACTCACTCTTCACAATGACACTGTCTCGTAACTCGATGAGGCTCCAGCCATCAACATTCTCAAAGCCGGTGCTTTCAGAACTCCAAGTGTATACTCCTGGGGCGAGTTGCACTGTGTCTCCCGCACTTGCAGCATCGATGCCAGCCTGGATTGTTGGCTGATCGGCAGGGACATGGATTGTTGCAGCGAAGAGAGTTACAGGGAGGAGGACCAGGCCGCTGACTAGGACAATGGGGCGCATATGAATCTCCAATAGACCAGAGTTGATGCCGCCCACCCTCCGGCACAACTAGCTTACCAGAACTCAGGCCCAAATTCTAGACACTCGAGTCTTTATTGCACATCAAGCCAATGGGTCCCCCGATGCACCCCCCTCAGAGCAGATAGGTACCTGGAGGGACCCAAATGCAGCCTCAGTTATTTTTTACTGGATTTCTGCGATTCCCCTTGACTTCTTTGTTTCTTATTTGAATATTATACTAGCGCCAATCGTGGCGCATTCGCCATAAACCATTCATTTAAAATGAGTAAATTAAGAGACTATAGACCCCGTGATCGCTATTTTGTGCGATTTCACGGTGTCGAGTTCAACATGCATCGGGCCTGCATATTGGCCCGAGTACCTTATAGCGCCGTCTACAGGCGAGTCCAAACAGGAATGACACCCCAGGAAGCCTTCGATGCCCTCCTTGCCACCAAGGACGAGGAGGCGAACGGCGATGAATGAGCACTCCCCCCATGAGGGGGAGCTGCTCACTTTCCGAGTTAGCGTCAATTCGAACTACGATCCCAAACTTCCTAAGGATGCCAACCACTCCCGTGTCGCCTCAGGCTGGGAGCGTGTGAATGTGTCTTGGACATTCGAGTCCGTCCACACTCTGGTCACCGAATCAGGGACTTCTCCAAACTTCTTCACAGACGGGGCCAAAACCAACGACGCCTGGTCAGGCATGGGCTCGGTCATGCTGGACTTCGATGACGGCCCAATGACCGAGCACGATCTGCTTTCTCTTCAACAAGGCTGGGAGTTCGACAGCTATGTTTTCTCCAGCCAGAACCACCAAAAGAACAAGAATGGCAAGGAGGCGTGTGATCGCCTCCGCGCCTTCATTCCTTTGAATCGCAGTGTCTATGACCCACTAGAGCTGGATACGCTCAAGAGGTACTTCCTCGAGACGATCCCCGGCATCGACGACTCTTGTTTCGACCAGGCTCGCTATTTCGCCCATGGCACTGACGTGGTCAGTTCCTTTGAATGCGGGCAGGGGTTCCTAGATGTAGACCAGCTCATGAAATACATGGACTCATCACCTCCAGGAGGGCACACGAGATACACGG
>CAYFNT010000032.1:0-12956 GCA_964344565.1 uncultured bacterium | reverse complement strand
ATGATGGTCAGGCTGCCGCCCTCCTCGATGTTCCGGGCCGCGCCGAAGAAGCGCTTGGGGCGCTGCAGGGCGTTGGAGTCGACGCCGCCGGACAGGATCTTGCCCGAATGGGGCACGACCGAGTTGTGGGCGCGGGCCAGACGGGTGATGGAGTCGAGCAGGATGACCACGTCCTTGCCGGCCTCCACCAGGCGCTTGGCCTTCTGCATGACCATGTCCGAGACCGCCACGTGGCGCTCGGCAGGTTCGTCGAAGGTTGAGGCGACCACCTCGCCGCGCACCGAACGGCTCATGTCGGTGACTTCCTCGGGCCGCTCGTCGATGAGCAGCACGATGAGCACGACGTCCTCGTTGTTGGCGGTGATGGCGTTGGCGATATTCTTCAGCAGCACGGTCTTACCCGTGCGGGGAGGCGCCACGATGACGGCGCGCTGGCCCAGGCCGATGGGCATGAGCAGGTCGACCACGCGGGTGGTCAGGTCCTTGGCGTCGTACTCGAGGTTGAGCTTGTCCTCGGGGAAGAGCGGCGTGAGGTTGTCGAAGAGAACCTTGGGCTTGCCGATCTCCGGGGCCTCGTAATTGATGGCCTCCACGCGCAGAAGGGCGAAATAGCGCTCGTTGTCCTTGGGTGGGCGCACCTGGCCGGTGATGGTATCGCCGGTACGCAGGTCGAAGCGCTTGATCTGGCTCGGGCTGATGTAGATGTCGTCGGGCCCGGGCAGGTAGTTGTAGTCGGGCGAGCGAAGGAAACCGTATCCCTCGGGAAGCACCTGCAGGACGCCTTCGGAGAAGATGAAGCCGTTCTGTTCGATCTGGGCCTCGATGATGCGGAAGATGAGCTCCTGCTTCCGCATGGAGCTGGCGCTCTCGATCTCCAGATCAACGGCGATATTGGCCAGATCCTGGATGCTCTTGTCCTTGAGATCGGCGATGTCCATGATACGGCCGTCGGCGTTATCCCGGGTCACGATATCCGGGTCCGCTCCTTCGCCGTTGGGATGTTCGCCTAACTGCTTGGGTCCACGGGGGCTATAGCGTCGCCCTCCACGCTGGGAGGAACGGCGACGGCCGCGTTGGGACCTTTCCTCGATATCACTTTTCAATGAAGATGCTCCATTTGAGTTGCATGGGGGACCACGAGATAGGGTCCTGGGGGAATCCTGGGATTCAAATGAGTTGAGACGGGATCGTCGGGAATCGGCCCGGATTGGGCGCTACGGACAGTAAAGGTAGATGACCGGGCATCCCCTGTCAAGGAGTATCGGCCTAAGGACTTGAAATCTAAACAGTAACCTTATCGAAATCCGACTCGGGGCCAAAGGAAAGGGGCCGGGAAGAACCCGGCCCCCAGTTCGAAAACCGCCATTAAATCCTTATTCGATGGCCATATCCGTGACTTCGAAGCCGGCCACTTCCTCGGGCTCTGCCACGAAGAAGGCCGAGAACTCGAGCTCCTCGCCGGGCTCGATGAGTTCGAACTCGGCGAAGGCGGTATCGATGATCTCGCCCATCTCGTCGAGCAGGTCGATGCTCAGCTCGATGAAGTCGATGCCGTCCTCCCGCTTGTTCAGCAGGATGCCCTTGACGAAGCGTCCCTCGAGGTCGGCGGTGATGATGGCCACGTCGTCCTTCTCGAAGAGGGCGTTGGCGCGGCGCTCCTCCTCGGCCTGCTCGGCCTGGCTCATGAGCAGGGGAGGCGTGTCGTCGGCCAGACCCTTGTAGGTGGCGTAGGCGCGGTAGGCGTCCTCGTAAAGGGTGCGGTTGTCCAGGAAGCCCTGGTTGTCGCCGGCCTCATCGGCGGCCACGGCCTTGTCGCGATAGGCGTTGGCCAGGATCTGATAGACCTGCGCGTCGGTGGTCTGGAAGAACTCCTCGAGGCGCCTGGCCGAGGCGATGGCCGCATCCAGGTCGCCGCTCTTGTACTCGCAGTATTCCTTGTAGTACCAGAGCTTCGAGTCGTTGGGATCCAGATCCAGCGCGTGCTGGAAGTTCACGGCGGCCTCGGCGTAGAGCTCGGCGGTCATGAATGACATGCCCGCGAACATCGGAGCGTCCACGGACATGTGGGCGTCCATGGCCTCGATGTCTCCGGCCTCCTCGGCGTCCTTGTACTGCCCGCGACGCAGCTCGGCGGCCCTGGAGAGGGCCTGTCCCGCGAAGGGATAGAAGCTCTTCTGGGTCTTGGCCACGGCCTCTTCATAGAGGATGTAACCGAAGGCCTCGTGGGTGCTGTAGAAGTCGGGAAGCTCTCCGGTGACCTCGCGATAGCGATCGAGATAGGGCTGGCGCTCCGCGTCGTCCTGTCCCGAAATCACGTAAAGATTGCCGAGCACCGTGCAGAGCAGGCGCGCGGTCTCTTCCTGAGACTCCGCGTCGGTTTCGACTTCGAGAGCGGTGTTGAGGTTCTCGAGGCCCTGCTGCAGCAGTCCCTGGTACTCGAGGGGGTCGATCTTCTTGAACTTCTCGGCCTTGAGGATATAGGAGCGGGCCAGGTTGCTGTAGCCCCTGGGCTCCTCGGGGTTCGCCTCGGTGGCCTGAGTGAAGAACTCCTCGGCCATCTCATAGTTCTCGTCGTTGGTGTACTGGATACCCTCGTTGAAGACCTTGGTCCAGTTGGACTGGATGTTGGCCTCCGCCGCCTCGGCCCTCTCGGGCTTCAGCTCCGCCGCCTTCCTGAAATTGTCGTAGGCGTTGCGGTAGTCCTCGAGCATGGACTGACTGAGAGCCATGTAGAAATAGGCTTCGCCGTCTTCGGGGTTCAGTTCGAGCGCCTCGACGCAGAGGGACTCGGCGATTTCGAACTCACTCTGCTGATAACGCAGAATGGCGCTGGAGGTCTGCATGGAGTTGCAGCCGACGATCAGGGCCAGCAGACCCAAAAGACCCAAGGTGAAAAATCTTCCATACTTCATCCCTGACCTGTCCTCCTTCGTGACCCTTTTCGCAAGGATATCGCACGGCTGGGAAGGTGGCCCCCCGGGGCAGTGCCAGCCGCCAAAAAATGGTCTGTTTGTGGAGCTTGGACCGTGGGAACGGTATACGCCAAGTGCCGAAAAGTCAAGGGGCCCCGGGGGGAAAGGCGAGGCGGCGAAGGGCCGCCCTAGAGCAGGGATTCCGGGTCCACGTCCAGGTCCAGGGACAGGGCTCCGCTGCGCTTCATTTCCTTGGCCAGGGCCGCGAAAGCCTCTGGAAACCATGCCTTTTGCTCGTGGCTGAGCCCTCCCTTGAACAGTACCTGGCGGCGGTGGCGTCCCTTGATCCGGGCCAGGGCGGCCTCCACGGGGCCCAGAATGTCCCCGGGATGCTCCGGCCAGGCCTCCCGGAAGCGCCGGATGAGCCGCTCGGCCGCCCGCTCGGCCAGGGACTCCTCCGGGGCCGAGACCATCAGCGAGGTCAGCTTCCGGAAGGGCGGATAGCCCAGCAGGCGCCGCTCGCGCAACTCGCCCTCCAGGAATTCCTCACCTCGCCCCTCGGCCAGGCCCGTGAGGGCGGGATGTTCGGGGCTGAGGGTCTGCACGATGACCCGCCCCGGAGCCTCGCCGCGGCCCGATCGTCCGGCCACCTGCTCCAGCAGCTGCCAGCTGCGTTCGGCGGCGCGGAAGTCGGGGAGGAAGAGCCCCGTATCCGCCGAGACCACCCCCACCAGGGTGACCTCGGGGATGTGATGGCCCTTGGCGATCATCTGGGTGCCCAGCAGCAGGGCGGGCCCCTCCTCGGAGAAGCGGGCGAGGATGTCCCCATGGGCGCCCTTGCGGGAGGTTGTATCCAGGTCCATGCGCAGGATGGGCGCGTTGGCGAAGCGCATCTGCAGGGCCATCTCCACCTGCTGGGTGCCGGCCCCCACCAGCTCCCAGCGGCCGCCGCCGCAGTCGGGACAGGTCGGCGGCAGGGGCCTTTCCAGCCCGCAGTAGTGGCAGAGCATGCGGCCCCGGCCCGAGTGATAGGTGAGGGAGATGTCGCAGCGGGTGCAGCTGGGCACATGCCCGCAGGCGCGGCAGATGCGGAAGCGGCTGTGGCCCCGGCGGTTCAAGAGCAGCATGGCCTTCTCGCCGCGGGCGAGGGTTTCGTCGAGGGCCGCGAGCAGGGTCTCGGAGAAGAGTTCGCCGCCGGCCTCGGACATGTCCACGATCTCCACCTTGGGCCGCAGGCCGCCCCCCACCCGTTTGGGCAGCTCGAGGAGCCGGTACTTCTCGCGCCGAGCGTTGTGCAGGCTCTCCAGGCTGGGCGTGGCGCTGCCCATGATCACCGTGGCGCCGCTGGCCCGCCCCCGCACCAGGGCCACCGACCGGGCGTGATAGCGGGGCTTCTCGGTCTGCTTGTAGGAGCCGTCGTGTTCCTCGTCCAGAACGATGAGTCCCAGCCGCGGAAAGGGCGCGAAGATGGCGCTGCGCGGCCCCAGCACCACGCGGATGCGTCCCTCGCGGATGCCCTTCCACACCGAGAAGCGCTCCCCCGCGCTCAGCCCGCTGTGGAAGATGCCCACCTGGTCGCCCAGGCGGGCCCGGAAACGGCGGGCGGCCTGGGGCGTGAGGCTGATTTCCGGAACCAGCACGATGACCTGCTCGCCGGCTGCCAGCACCTTCTCGATGGCCCGAAGATAGATCTCGGTCTTGCCGCTGCCGGTGACGCCCGCGAGCAGGAAGGGCGCGAAGCCCTCGTCCAGGGTCCGTTCGATGGCGGCGAGGGCCCGCTTCTGATCCTCGTTCAGGCGCAGGGCCTTCGGGCGTTCCGGCGCCGGTTCCGGCTCCGGGGTCCGCGGGCGCTTCATGGGCTTGATGGGCAGCATGGAACGCAGCACCTCGCCCAGGGAAGCGCCGTAGTAGCCGGACATCCAGCGTCCCAGGTTCAGGAGGGAGGCGTCCAGCCAGGACTCCTCGTCGAGAAGCTCGTCGATGTCGCGGATGCGTTCGGGATGCGCGACGAGATCGGCTTCGAGATCGGCGGCCCTTCGCTCGCGGAGCACGAATCCCAGTTCCTTGGTACGGCCGAAGGGCACCTTCACCCGCGCGCCGGCCTGGGGGGCGGGCATGCCGTCGGGCAGGCGGTAGCTGAAGGTCCTGCGCAGGGGCAGGGCCACGGCGATGTCGAAGTAGCGGGGGGCGTCGGGCATGGGGCGAGACTAGCACAGAAGTCGCCAGTCTCCAGTCGCCAGTCCCGAGAAAAAACCCCCGCCGATGTGGCGAGGGATATCTGGTGACCGGGGACTGGAGACTGGAGACTGGTGACTGGTGACTGGTGACTGGAGACTCGAGACTAGTTCTTTATTCCAAGCATCTCGCTGACGCGGCCGATCAGCTTGTTCGGGCTGAAGGGCTTGGTCATATAGTCGTCTGCGCCGGCCTCCATGCCGCGCTTGCGGTCCTCCTCGCGCCCGCGGGCGGTGAGCAGGAGCACGGGGATCTCCTTGGTCGCGGGATCGCCCTTCAGACGACGGCAGGTTTCGTAGCCATCCAGGCGCGGCATCATGATGTCCATGACGATGAGGTCGGGACGTTCGCTGCGCGCGCGGGCCAGGGCCTGTTCGCCGTCGGCCGCGGTGATGACGTCGAAGCCCTCGGCTCCGAGACTGAAGTCGAGAATGTGAAGAATGTAGACCTCGTCGTCGACGACGAGCACCTTGCCCTGGAACATCCGGCTCCTTTCCTACTTGCCCAAAGTTCCGGAACCCGGCTGAGGCTCGGGCTCGCTGATTCTTTCCTCGTAGCTCTGCTCGGGATCGCGACGACGCTCCCGCACCACGATGCTGCCGTCGTGCTGCTTGCCGAACTTCTTCAGCTCGAAGGCCGAATCGCTCAGCTCACCGGGATGGCTGAAGTTGCCGCCGATCTTCGGCACCAGCGCGATGGTGATGGTCATCAGGGGGATCTGTTTCTCGACGCCCTGACGATCCAGGATAGACAGGTAGCCGCGCTTGATGTCGTCCTCGCGGAAGAGTTTCAGCTTGCGCGTGTCGAACTCGTCCAGAAGCGTGTCGGCGATGTCGTCGCCGGTCTCCACCGGAGCGATCAACACGAAGTCGTCGCCACCCACATGCCCGGCGAAGACCTTCTCGTGCAGCTTGCGCTGCTCGGTGAGGATGGCCGCCAGCAGCTTGATGGCCTCGTCGCCCTCGGCGTAGCCGTAGGTGTCGTTGTAACCCTTGAAATTGTCCAGGTCGAGGTAGAGGAAGGTGAAGTCCTCGCCGTTGTCCATGCGGCGGTTCAGTTCCTCCTCGATGGCCGGGTTGCCGGGCAGTCCGGTGAGCGGGTTCGCCTCGCGCTGGTTGCGGAAGAGCATGAGCAGGTTCTTCACGCGTGTCAGCATCTCGAGCTGATTGTAGGGCTTGGCGATGTAGTCGTTGGCGCCGAACTGCAGTCCCGAGTTCACGTCGTTCTGCCCGGTGCGGGCGGTGAGCATGATCACGGGGATCTGCGCGGTCTTGAAGTCCTTGCGAATCTCGCGGCAGACCTCGTAGCCGTCCATGCGCGGCATCATCACGTCCAACATGATCAGGTCGGGACGATGCTCCAGGGCCATGTTCAGGCCCTCTTCGCCGTCGGCGGCGGTCAGTACGTCGTAGCCGGCTCCCTCGAGCTGATACTCCATGATCTTACGCAGGGAGGCATCATCCTCGACGACTAGAATCCTTGCCTTGTCCAGCATGCTTCGACTCTCCATCCAGGGGTCATGATTGCGATTGGGGCGCAGGGCCCCTGCTGCTGCCGAGCAAGGGATATGCCCTGTCCTGTATGGGAATCGGGAGATCGGAGGGAATTCTGAACGTCTATTTTTCCGAAGGTCACGAGGAATCATGGGGAACGATGGGGAATCATGAGGAACCACGGGGAATGTGCCGGGCCTGGGCGACGCCACGGGAAGTGATCAGGGAGCGGCCAGTCCCCCGCGGCTGAAGGGCTGCAAGAGCTCGGAGGCGGAAGATTTCTCATGGGGGCGGAAAGAGGCGGCGCAGGCGACCATGAGCCCGTTGTCGGTGCAGTACTTCGGGCTGGGCGCGAAAACGGGCAGATCCAGGGCACCGAGACGCTCCTCGGCCGCCCCCAGCAGAGCCCGGTTGGCGGCCACGCCGCCGGCGAGATAGAAGGCCTCCAGGTTGCGTCCGCGGGCCACCTCGAGCACGCGCCCGAGCAGTTGATCCACCACCGCCTTCTGGAAGGAGGCCGCGAAATCGGCGGCGGTCTCCTCGCCGCCCACCTCCTGCCAGAGCAGGCGCGCCGCGGTCTTGATGCCCGAGAAACTGTAGTCCAGCCCCCCGCCCTTGAGCTTGACCTTGGGAAAGGCGAAACGCTTGGGATCGCCATCTTTCGCCAGCTTCTCGATGATGGGCCCGCCGGGATATCCGAGCCCCATGATCTTGGCCACCTTGTCGAAGGCCTCCCCCGCCGCGTCGTCGCGGGTGCTGGCGAGCAGGCGGTAGTCCCCCGCCCGCCGGCAGAGGATGATCTGACTGTGCCCGCCGGAGACCACGAGTACCAGGGAGGGAAAGAGCATGTCCCGCTCGAGATGGTTGGCGAGGATGTGCGCCTCGATATGATGGATGCCCTGCACCGGCAGCTCCCGCGCCCGGGCGAGGCCCATGGCGAAGGACACCCCCACCATGAGCGATCCCATGAGCCCGGGGCCCTGGGTCACGGCCAGGCGGTCGATGTCGTTGAGTTCGAGGCCGGCCTGATCGAGGGCCGCGCGCATGACCGGCGGCAGGTTGCGCAGGTGGGTGCGGCTGGCCAGCTCGGGCACCACGCCGCCGAAGCGTCCGTGCTCCAGCTGCGCGGCCGAGACCATGGCCAGTCCCTTGCGCTCGGCGCAATAGATGCCCACGGAACTGTCGTCGCAGCTGGTCTCGATGCCGAGGTAGATCACGCCCAGGCTCCCCGATCCGCCGCGGCGTCCTCCACCCGGCGCCAGGCCGCCGGCAGGAAGTCGAGGATATCCGAGGAGTTCATGGCGCGGCCGAGCGCGTCGCCGGCCAGGCGCCCCGCCTCGCCGTGGAGGAAGGCCGCCAGCAGCGTGGCTTCGAGAGCGTCGCCGCCCTGGGCGAGGAGGCCGCCGGCCAGGCCCGCGAGGACATCGCCCGTGCCGCCGCGGGCCATGGCCGGATGGGCAGCGCCGATGGTGTAGATGTATTCGTCCGCGCCCTTCACTCGAGTCGGCGCGCCCTTGGACAGCACCACAAGATTGCCGCCCGCGGCCATCCTCAGAGCCTCTTCCGGATCGGCCGGCGCGCCGGAGAGCAGGCCGTCCAGTTCGCCGGCATGGGGCGTGAGCAGGCGGGCGCCTTCGTGAGCGCGCAGTTCACCGAGGCGTCCTGCGTAGGCGAAGAGGGCGTCGGCGTCGAGCAGGACGGGCTGCTCCACCGGCGCGAGGAAGTCGCGCAGGGCGTTCAGCGTGGCTGTCTCGCGGCCGAGGCCGGGCCCCACGGCCAGAGCGTTCATGCGGGGCAACTCGTCGGACAAGAGCTCGAAAGCCGCGGGGGCGATGGAGCCGTCCTCGCTTTCAGGCAGGCTCAGGCAGATGGCCGAGGGGAATTGCTCCTGCACCAGAGAGGCCGCCGACTCGGGCAGGGCCGCGTAGACCATGCCCACGCCGCTGCGGAGCGCCGCGCCCACGGTGAGCAGGGCCGCGCCGCGATAGCGTCGACTGGCGGCGATGACGAGCAGGGAGCCCCGGCGATACTTGTGTCCCGCCGGATCGAAGGCGGGCAGGAAGGCGCGGGCGACTCGCGCATCCACCAGGCGGCGGTGACCACCGACCTCCGCGATCACCTCTTCCGGGAATCCGATGTCCACGGTGACGACCTCGCCGGCCGCACCAGCGCCGGGGTGTTCGAAGAGCCCGATCTTCGGCGCGCCGATGGTGGCGGTGAGCTGCGCCCGCACGGTTTCGCCGACCGTGGCGCCCGCGTCGCCGGAGATGCCGCTGGGCACGTCCACCGCGAGAACGCGGGAGGCGTGACGGTTCAATAACCGCGCCGCCTCCAGCCCCGCGCCGCGCAGACCGCCGCTGACCCCAGTGCCGAAGAGGGCGTCCACGGCGAGGTCGCAGGCCCCGAGCTCGCGGGCGCAGAGGGCGCGGGCGTCCTCGTCCCCCAGGGGAAAGATGACCGGCTGAAGCGGAAGCAGCTTCTCGAAGGCGATGCGCGCGTCGGCGGAGAGCTGGTCGGGAGGCGCCAGCAGGAAGACGGTCACCCCCGCACCCTCCTCCATGAGGCGGCGGGCGATAACGAAGCCGTCGCCGCCGTTGTTGCCCTTGCCGCAGAGCAGCACGATGCGCCGACCGGAGAGTCGACCGGCGAATCGCAGGCGGATGATCTCGAACACGCCGCGGCCCGCCCGTTCCATGAGCTCGGGCCCCGAGACTTGACCGCCGGACAGGGTGCGGCGGTCCACCTCGCGCATTTCAGCGGCGCTGAGCAGTCGCATTATCTATCCGCGTTGAGGATGAGGGGCAGACCGTCCTTGCCCCCCACGATCACGACCTTGGCGTTGGAGCTCTGGGCCAGCTTCTCGGTGGCCTCGATGCCCTTCCAGCGCAGCAGGTTGTCGTTGATGCCCTCGCTGACGATGGCCTGGAAGTCGCGGATACCCTCGGCCTCGATGCGCTTGCGGTCGGCCTCCTGGCGTTCGCGGGCCAGAACGTGCCCCATCCGCTCGGCTTCCTGCTCCGACTGCAACTTCAATTCGATGGCGTCTGCCAGAGTGCTTGGCAGTGTCACCGAACGCAGCAGCACCTTCTCGAGGATCACGCCGCGCTCGGCGAAGACCGGCGCCAGCTCATCGATGATGGTCAGGGCGATGGCCTCGCGCTGCGCCGTGTAGAGGGCCTTGGCCTCGTAATTGGTCGTGGCGCCTCGCACCTTGGCGCGCAGCTGCGGAACGATGAAGACCCGTGCGTAGTTCATGCCGATGGTCCGGTAGATATCCGGCGCCTGGCTGTCGTCCAGGCGGTAGAGGATGGACAGATCCAGGGTGACGTTCATGCCCTCCTTGCTGGGCACGTTGGCGGTCTCGGTGATCTCCTGGGTACGCACGTCCATGCCGCGGATGTTCAGCAGCGGATTGACCAGGTGGATGCCCGGCTTGAGCGTGTCGTCGGAGATGTTTCCGAAGAGATCCTTCAGGCCCACGTGTCCCGCGGGAATGGAGACCACGCTCTGGGCGATGATGCCGATGATGCCGATCACGGCCAGAATGCTCCCCACGGTCTTGGGACGACCCTGGCGCATGGAGCGCGGCGCGAAGAAGGCAACGCCGATACCGACGATGAAGAGTATGGCGAATAGAACCAGATTCATGACGACCTCCCGAGTGGATTGTTTTCAGCCTCATATTGGTGCCGCCCGGAAATGAAGTCAATCACCGAGAAGATCCCTGGCGCATGATCCGGCCCGGCAATATACTCCGCCCCATGATTCCCCGTGACGAACTCGCCTCCCGCGCCAACAACTGGATGCTCCTGCTCTTCGCGGGCGTGAGCCTGCTGGTCTACCAGTTCCTGGCAGCCACCTTCGTGCTCTACTGGGAGAGCTCCTGGGCGCTCTCGGTGGGCATCCTGTTGGGCGTGGGCCTGGGCATTGTTCTGCCCTTCCGCACCCTGGCGAGCAAATTCGAGTTGAGCTTCAGCGGACAGTACCTGCTCGGGCGCTTCGACCTCTTTTCGGGCTTCCTGGTCGCCGCCGCCACCCTCAGTCTGATTCCGGCCCTGGAAGTGGTCACCGAACCAGTGACCCGATGGTTCCCTCCCGGCAGCGAGTACTTCCGCTTCGTGGGCATGATGCGCCCCGACGGTTTCCTGGAAGGCGCGCTCATCGTGCTGGCCATCGCGGTGGTGGTGCCCCTGGGCGAGGAACTGCTCTTTCGGGGGATGGTCCTGCGCGTGCTATTCCGCCACGCCCGGCCGGCCATGGCGGTGATCCTCTGCGGGCTGCTCTTCGGGGTCATCCATCCGCTCTTCAGCGCGCCGGCGGTGGCGCTGCTCGGGGTCTGGTTCGGCCTGCTCATGCTCTGGAGCGGGAATCTCTGGTATCCGGTGCTGGCCCACGGAATCTGGAACCTGGCCAACCTGGCCATCCTGCTGACCTATCCGGCCGAGAGTCTGGAAGAGGCCATGGCCTCGCCCTTCGACGGTTCGCCCCTGCTCTGGATGATCATCAGCCTGCTGCTCTTCGCCTTCTTCGCGGGGATCTTCTATCGGCGGGAACGGGAAGAGGCTTAACGTAACCTATTGGATTAGGGCCACTTTGCTGGCGAAGCGCTGACCCGACCCTTCCAAAGACACGAGATACATGCCGCTCGGTACCCGATGACCAGCCTGGTCCAGGCCCTGCCATTCCATGCGATGAAATCCAGCCTCCAGCGATCCATCGTGAAGGACGGCGATCCGGCGGCCCGCTACATCGTAAACACCCAGACGAACTTCCACGGGCTTCTCTAAGACGAAAGAAATGGTTGTGTGGGGATTAAGTGGGTTCGGGAAGCAGGGGAATAGGCGCATGCCGCTTGCCGGAACTTCCGTTGCGCCCGTCAGCGTGCAGTCCATGCCGAAGGCGCCCATGAGCACGCCGCAATCATTGTTCTCGGGCAGGCAGGGCGACTGCTCCGCCAGGGTGAGGACCCAATTGTCGTAGTCGCAGAAGAGGGGGTTCTCTGAGATGTTTCCGTTCAGGCCTGTCTGGTCGCCGATCTCGCCGTAGTAGTTTCCATACTCGTTTCCGTACACATTGCTGCAATGAAGCTCGAGGCTCGCCCCGGCGGCACCCAGATGGATGCCTGGCCCTTCGCAGAAGGCGATGATTGAATTTTCAATGGTCACATGGGAGGATGTGATGCTCGATATCCCCGAGCCGTCTGCACCGGGCCCGAAACTGTCCACGATCGTGCATCCGGTGATGATAGGTGTCGCACCGCTTTCAGCCAGGATCGTACCACCGACGGCTCCGCTGCCGTTGTGGTAGAAAATGCACGAGGATACGATTGGCGAGTCACCTAAGGGTGGATAGTCGAAATGGATAGCGCCCCCGCGGAGCTCGGCGACGTTATCGAAGAATGTGCACTCTATGAACTCGGGAGAGGACTGACCACATCGGACAGCCCCACCGTACTTACCATAGTTGTCAAAAAACTGGCAGCTAAGGAAACGAGATGTACTTCCTGTACTTCCAACGAGGACAGCTCCGCCTTCCTGCAAGGCTATCGAACTGATGAACTGACAGTTTACGAACTCCCCGCCACTGCCTGTTCCGCAATATACTGCCCCGCCCTGGTAGTCTGCAGAGTTACTGATGAACTGCACGTTAGAGATCAAAGGATTAGACCAGTATAGCCCCAATGCCCCGGCCACACCCGATGCACTGTTTCCCTCAAAAACTGAGTCTTCGATGATTGCATTTGAGTATCCGAGTAGCATTCCACCATCGTGGGAGCCTTCATTACTCTTGATCACAAGATTGCGGATAGTTGGGGATGAGTTTTCACATCGTATCCCCCCGCCTGTTTCTCGTCTTTGACTCGATCCATTT
Organism: uncultured bacterium; assembly: GCA_964344565.1. GTDB lineage: Bacteria > Krumholzibacteriota > Krumholzibacteriia > JACNKJ01 > JACNKJ01 > JACNKJ01. Next base: position 445 of record CAYFNT010000032.1, on the reverse strand, counting down.
GCAATAGTAAATGTGTCTAACACAAGACTAGTTGACTCTCCGTTCTCGATCCTGATCCCAACATCCTGGTGCTGGCAATCAATTACGACTTGCTCCCGGATTCCATCGCCCTTGAGCACAATATCCTTGCCAAAAAAATTCAACCCCCTGTTTCCCTCCCCGACATAAGTCCCGGGAGCAAGTAGAACTGTATCAAGTTGAGTAGCCGCATCTATAGCACTTTGGATAGTAGGATATATGCCTGCCCCACTGGGAAACACATAAAGTGTTCGGGCCAGACTCCCTAGTGGGATTGTCATCAGCAGCACTAAGCAGATGTATCGAGAATTGTACATACTACTTCCCAAGTGGATTTACCCAATTATACACCATTTCTAGCAGCTCATGAATGGCGGATTCAACCTCGAAGTGCATCACCTGACTCATGCCGCCTCCTTGACGACCT
>CAYFNT010000031.1:0-21801 GCA_964344565.1 uncultured bacterium | reverse complement strand
CTAGAGGAGAACATAGCAAAGAGAAGGGGCCACCCTGAGGTGGCCCCTTTTTCGTGAAAGGCATCTACTTCGCCAAGACGACCTTGTAGATGTCTCGCTGCTCGCTGGAAGCGAGCTGAATCATGTAGATGCCCGATGCCACGGACTGGCCCGAGTCATCCATGCCATTCCATTCGGCCGAGTGCGCTCCCGCATCGAGGACGCCCTCATGCAGCGTGCGCACCAGGCGTCCGCTCACGTCGAAGACCTGGAGCTTGGCGTAGCCGGCGGTCTCCAGTGAGTACTCGATTCGGGTCTTCGGGTTGAAGGGATTGGGATAGCTACCCTTCAGTCCGAAGGCCGCGGCGGTCTCGTCGACGTCTGTGCCGCCCTCGATCACGTGCAGGAAGTTCGTGCCGGACTGCAGGATCACGCCCGATTCCATGTCGCGCACGTAGACCGTGCCGCGCAGTTCCTCATAGACGTATTCGGGATCCAGGGGCATGTCCACCAGGTAGGTGTGCGGGCCCACGGTTCCGTCCACGGCGATGCCGTAGGTGACGTCGGGGAACATGCGGCGGAAGGCCTGCATGTGGACCGGCTCTCCGTTGCCGCCGTTGTGATAGATGTTGTCCTCGGTGAGGGAGGCGAAGAGCTGGTAGTCGCCCTCCGGCCGCAGGTTGCCGGTGATGTTCACCGTCACCGCAAGCTGCTCACTGGTGGGGATCCACTGCAGGTCGAAGTGCATGGGGCTGATCCAGGTCTTGGCTTCCTCGAGGCCGTTGACCATGTCGGTGCCCGTGTGGGCCAGGTACCAGAAGGCGTCCAGCCAGAAGTCCGGCACGCCGCTCACGTTGAACTCGCCCACGAGGTAGTTGGCCTGGGCGGTGTTGTGCAAGTACATGATGTCGCCGCCGTAGGGCCAGCTCACGTGGATGCGCATGAGGGCAACGTCGTTGCCCTGTCCGGGCATGTAGGCGTCCAGAGCCTGGTTGGCCTGCACGCAGGGACCGCAGCCCGAGTTGGTGAAGAGCATGCCCAGGGGCACGTGGGTGTCGAAGTAGGTGGTGAACATGCCCGTGTAGCAGTCGTTGCTGCCGTCCTGGTCGCCGTCCAGGTAGGAGCAGGCCGTCAGGTCGTAGTAGTGGCCCGGCTGGAAGGTGAAATCGGGGAAGGAGAGCTCTTCCTGGAGCCCCGGACCGAGATCGGTCACGTCCATGTTTTCTGCGTAGACCACGGATCCGGACTCGAAGATGGTCAGGATCACGTTGAAGGACTCGGTGCCGAGTCCGAAGTTCTCGACGGTGGCGGTGGGGGCCGTGGTCATGGGCGCGCTCAGGTTGCCGCCGTCGGGAGTCACGGCCACGGCGCCCACGTCGTTGCCGCTGGGCGTGTAGACGCGCACGTCGTCGATGATCCAGGCGTCGCTCACGCCGGGAGGTCCGTAGTAGCGGAAGGCCACGTAGACCGTGGACTCGCCCACGTAGTCCACCAGGTTCACGGTGGTGGGCTCGCCGCCGTCGAATCCGCCGATGTCATGGTTGGTGGGGGTCCAGTGGACCAGTTCGGTGAAGGCGCCGGGATCGGTCTGGCTGGTGGTGCTCACCATGATGTAGTGATTTCCGCCGTCGGTTTCCCAGTTGTAGCCGCGCTCGTAGAATTCCAGCTTGGGCGCGACGGCCGAGCTCAGGTCGAGTGCCGGAGTGACCAGCCACTCGTCCTGGGTGGCGGGATTGTACCAGCACCAGGCGGCGTAGGTGCCCGAGTTGGCGTCCCAGTTGGTGCGGCCCCAGTTGAAACCGCTGCTGGTGATCTCGGTCCAACCGGCGGGAGGCCAGTCGCCTTCGAAGCCCTCGGTGAAGAGGTTGTCGTCGCGGTCGCCGGGCGTCGGAAGATACGCAGGCGCCGCCTGCGCAGCGAGCGCGAGAAGAAGGCTCGCGGCCGCCAGGCAGAAAGCCTTGCGGAAGTGAATCGATCGCATGGGGTCCTCCATTGTGGAATGGCGCGATCCGGCGTGGATCGCGACTCAATTCTACCACAAACGGAGTTTACCGAGGAGGGAAAGCGGGCAGCGGGTAGCGGTCAGCCTTAGCCGACGATGTCCTCGCCGCCGTCCACGCCGATGATGTTCCCGCTGATAAACCTACCGCCGGGTCCGGAAAGGGCCACGATGGCTTCGGCGACGTCTTCGGGAGTCGTGAGGCGTTCGAAGGGATTGCGCTTGCGGGCTTCCTCGAGCAGACGCTCGTTGCCCGGGATCATGCGCAGGGCCGGCGTGTCGGTGACTCCCGCGCGGATGGCGTTGGCCGTGACGCCCGCCCGCCCCAGTTCGCTGGCGATCTGGCGGATGTGGCTCTCCAGCGCCGCCTTGGCCGCGCTCACCGCGCCGTAGCTGGGAATCACGCGGGTGCCTCCCGAGCTGGTCATGGCGAAGACGCGGCCGCCCTCGCCGAGCAGGCCCGCGCGGTAGAGCTCCTGGGCCCAGTAGACGAGGCTGTGGGCCATGACGTCGAGGGTCATCTCCATGCGGTCCCGCCGCATGGCCTTGTCCTCGGGATCCTCCGGGAAGTAGGGGAGCAGGGTGCCGAAGGCCAGCGAGTGCATGAGGACCTTCACGCCGTCGACGCCGTGGTCGGCCATGGAGCGCAGCACCTCGGCGCGCTTCTCCTCGCTGGATGCGTTGATGTTGAAGAAGAGCGCGCTGACGCCCTGGGCCTGGATGTCCTCGACCAGCACGTGGACCTGGGGCATGGTCGCCTTCCGGTCCAGATGCACGCCGACGATGTTGCATCCCTCCCGTGCCAGGGCCCGCGCGGTGGCCGCGCCGAAGCCGCTGGAGGCGCCAAGGATGACCGCCCATTCTCCTGCGAATTGCTTGTCGCTCATCTTCGTCTCCTCATCGTGGGCGCAGAATAGACAAGGTCCCCCGTGGCGTCAACGTGCCTTCCCTGTGGAGTTTCGGGTCCATCTTTACTAGTTTTGAAGCATGGACAGGCCCCTTGCACTCTACACCGATGCCCAGTGCCTCAAGCACGAGACCGGCGGATTCCATCCCGAGAATCCCGATCGCCTGCGCTTCATGGAGCCGGTGCTCGAGAACTTCGCGGAGAACGGCGCCGTGCGAGTGACGCTCTGCCCGCCCCTGTCCGAATCCGAACTCACCTGGGTGCACGATTCCACCCATGTGGCCCTGGTGAAGACGGCCTGCCGCAAGGGACCCGCTTCCCTGGATGCGGACACCCACGTGGTGCCCGACAGCTGGGACGCCGCCCTGCGCGCCGCGGGCGGCACCGTGGATGCGGCGCGCCGCGTGCTCGCCGGCGACTTCCGACGCGCCTTCTGCGCCGTACGGCCGCCCGGTCATCATGCCGAGAGCGACCGGGCCATGGGCTTCTGCCTCTTCAACAACGTGGCCCTGGCCGCCGAGGCCCTCAAGCGCGAAGGGCTCGAGCGCATCGCCATCGTGGACTTCGACGTACACCACGGCAACGGCACCCAGCGCTCCTTCTGGGACGATCCCGCGGTCCTCTATGCGAGCTGCCATCAGTATCCCCACTACCCGGGCACGGGGGCTCAGCACGAGACCGGCGGCGAGGGCGCGCCGGGGGGCATCCTCAACGAGGCCATGCCCGCGGGGGCCGGGGACCTGGAGTACCTGGCCTGGCACCAGGGCCCTCTGGCCGAGGCCCTGCGCGTTTTTGCTCCCCAAATCCTGCTGGTTTCCGTTGGATTCGACGGCCACGCCGACGATCCATTTGCCGGACACAATGTGAGCACCGAGGGTTACGGTCTCATCGGCCAGGCTCTCGTGGATCTGGCCGAGGAGCTCTGCGAAGGGAAGATGGTGTCGGTACTGGAGGGCGGATACCACCCGCGGGCGCTCCAGGAAAGCCTCGAGGCCTACCTGAAACGGCTCTAGGGAGGCCGGAGCAAGATACTTGCTTCGCCTGGCCGCTATTGCTAATTTCAGCCCTGAATTCCGAAACACCGAAATCCAGGATCGCCATGGCCATCGCTTTGGCTTTCTCCGAAGGAGAATCCCGTGAAAATCCTCTCCTCCCAGGCCCGCGTGGGCAACGTGATCGAGATCGACAACGAGCTGTGGCGCGTGGTCGATCACACCCACGTGACGCCCGGCAAGGGCCCGGCCCACGTGCAGCTGAAGATGAAGAACATCCAGAGCGGCTCCAACAAGGAGCAGCGCTATTCGCCCAGCGACAAGGTCGAGAAGGTCGACGTGATGACCGAGAAGAAGGAATTCCTCTACGACGGCGGCGGCGAATTCGTCTTCATGGACGTGCAGAACTACGAGCAGATCAGCCTGAATCCCGATCTGGTGGAGGAAGTGAAGCTCTATCTGGTGCCCAACATCGTCTGCGACGTGCAGACCTACCAGGGCCGGGTGGTGGGCATCGCCCTGCCCAAGGTGGTGGAGATGGAGATCGTGGAGACGCCTCCGGAGGTCAAGGGGGCCACGGCCACGGCCCAGACCAAGCCGGCCACCCTGGAGACGGGGCTGGTGGTGACCGTCCCCGGTTTCGTGAATACCGGGCAGAGAATCCGCGTGGACACGGTCACCGGCAAGTACATCGAGCGCGCCTAGGTAGCACCTCGTTCAGGCAGACAGCCTTGGCTTGTGACGATTTTCACAAAAGCCCGGTCCTCATCTTGACGAGTTGAGGCCCGGGTCTTTTTATGTTCAGGAGCGTTTACTCCGGTTTTGGGGCGGGGGCCGAATTCGGCCGCCGCCCGATCCAATGAGGTGAGATGATGCCCAAGCACTTGGCCAAGGACGAATTGCGCCGCGCGGCGCTGAACTATCACGAGGGAGACCGCAACGGCAAGATCGAGGTGATCTCCACCAAGCCCTGCATCACCCAGAGGGACCTGTCCCTGGCCTACACGCCGGGCGTGGCCGAGCCCTGCAAAGTCATCGCCGAGGATCCCTCCACCGCCGGTCTCTACACCGCCAAGAACAATCTCGTGGCCGTGGTGAGCAACGGCACCGCCGTGCTGGGCCTGGGCAACATCGGCGCTCTGGCCGGAAAGCCGGTGATGGAGGGCAAGGGCGTGCTCTTCAAGCGCTTCGCAGACATCGATGTCTTCGACATCGAATTGGACACGGAGGATCCCGACGAGATCATCCGCACCGTGAAGAACATGGAGCCCACCTTCGGCGGCATCAACCTGGAGGACATCAAGGCTCCCGAGTGCTTCTACATCGAAGAGACCCTCAAGGCCTCCACCGACATTCCCGTCTTCCACGACGACCAGCACGGCACGGCCATCATCTCCGGGGCGGCTCTGGTCAACGCCCTCGAGATCGTGGGCAAGCGCGCAGGCGACATCAAGGTGGTCTTCTCCGGCGCCGGCGCGGCGGGCATCGCCTGCGCGAACTTCTACATCTCCCTGGGCGTCGCTCCCGAGAACGTGCTCATGGTCGACAGCAAGGGCGTGCTCTGGAAGGGCCGCGGCGACGAGGGCAAGAACAAGTACAAGGACGTCTTCTACCGCGACACCGAGGCCCGCGACCTGGCCGACGCCATGAAGGGCGCGGACGCCTTCTGCGGCGTGTCCATCAAGGACATCCTCACTCCCGACATGGTGAAGACCATGGCCGACAGGCCCATCATCTTCGCCATGGCCAACCCCGATCCCGAGATCACCTACGAGGCGGCCATCGCCGTCCGCCCCGACGCCATCATGGCCACCGGGCGCAGCGACTATCCCAATCAGGTGAACAACGTGCTGGGCTTCCCCTTCATCTTTCGCGGCGCCCTGGACGTGGAGGCCAGCGCCATCAACGAGGAGATGAAGCTGGCCGCGGCCCACGCCCTGGCCCAGCTGGCCAAGGAGGAGGTGCCCGAGGCGGTGAAGCGGGCCTACGACGAAGAGTCCATCTCCTTCGGTCCCGAGTACATCATTCCCAAGCCCTTCGACTCCCGGGTGCTGCTCTGGGAGTCGGCCGCGGTGGCCAAGGCCGCCATGGACACGGGCGTGGCGCGCAAGAGGATCGACCTGGACGAGTACCGCGAAAGCCTGCAGGAGAAGATCGATCCCTCCCGCGAGGTCATGCGCAAGATCTTCCACACCGCCCGTCGCGATCCCAAGCGCATCGTGCTGCCCGAGGGCACCCACCCGGCCATCATCTCGGCGGCCTGCGAAATCCTGCACGAGGGCATCGCCAAGCCGGTGCTTCTGGGCAAGCGGGACGAGGTGGAGGCGGTCATGCGCGAGGTGCACCATGAGGTGCGGGACGATTGCGAGATCATCGATCCGGCCGAATGGCCGCGCCTGGAGCGCTACATCGAGCTCTACTATCGAATGCGCCAGCGCAAGGGCGTCACCGAGCGCCGCGCCCGGGAGGCCCTGAAGGATCCCTTCGTCTTCGCGGCGATGATGGTGAACACCGGCGACGCCGACTCCATGCTGGCCGGTGCCGGCCGCAGCTTCCCCGATTCGCTCAAGCGCATCCTGCGCTCGGTGCGCACGCGGCCCGGCGGCAAGGTGGTGGCGGGCATGCACCTGCTCATGCACCAGCATCATCTCTACTGCCTGGCCGACACGGCCGTGAACGTGAATCCCTCGGCCGAGGAACTGGCCGAGATCGCGCTCATGAGCGCCCGGGAACTCGAGAGGCTGTCCATCGAGCCGCGCATCGCCCTGCTCAGCTTCGACAACTTCGGCTATTCCAAGGATCCCGACATGATGAAGGTCTCCCGCGCCCTGGAGATCATCGCCAGCGAGCGTCCCGACCTGAAGGCCGACGGACCGGTGCGCGCGGACTTCGCCGTGAATCCCGCGTTGCTCAACCAGTACTATCCCTTCAACAATCTGAAGGGCGAGCGTCCCAACCTGCTGGTCTTCCCGAATCTCGACGCGGGGAACATCTGCATGCATCTGCTCAAGCACTTCGGTCGCGTGACCCAGGTGGGACCGATCATCACGGGACTGGACAAGCCGGCCCATCTGCTCATCCGCGGCGACGACGTGGCGGAGATCGTGAACATGGCGGCCATCGCCACCGTGGACGCGCAGAAGGCCGAAGAACGGCAGCGGATCTTCGAGACCGTCTAGCCGCAGCCAGCTCTGGCCGCAGCACTGTGCTTGACCGCACGGCGTGCTGCGGCTATCTCTATGCCCATGTCCGAACTCATCGAACTGAGAATCGACAGTCTGGCCGACTCCGGCGAAGGCGTGGCCCGCGCGGACGGCAAGGTCTACTTCGTGGCCCACACGGCCCCCGGCGACCTGCTGCGGGCCCGGGCCCTGCGCGAGGAGAAGCGCTGGACCCGCGCCGAACTCGTGGAACTCCTGGAAGCTGGCCCGGGACGCGAGGAGCCGCCCTGTGCCCTCGCCGGCCGCTGCGGTGGCTGCCAGCTGCAGCACCTGTCCGCGGAGGCCGAAGGGGAAGCCAAGCTGCGCATCCTGAGCGACAGCCTCGAACGCATCGGCGGCCTGGGCGAGATCCCCGAGATCCGCTACGAGGGCGGTCCGGAGTTCGCCTATCGCCGGCGGGCGCGTTTCCAGGGACGCTACCTGGTGGAGAATGTCGAGCTCGGTTTCCTGGCGGCCGGCAGTCACGATCTGGTGCCCCAGGAAAGCTGTCTGCTCCTGGAGGCGGAACTTCAGGCCTGGGTGGACGCCTTCCGCGCTCAGCTCATGGGCAAGCTGCCCGAGCTCTTCAGCTTCAAGGCCGAGTTCACCCTGCTCGAGGATGATGCCCTGCAGCTCCTGCTCAGGGTGGAAAGCCGGGTGGGGGAGAAGGTGCTGGCCGCCATCGAGGACTGGGATACCCCGGCGCCTCTGCATCTCAGCCTGCGCGCCCTGGAGAAGCAGCACAGCTTCCGCGAGGCCCAGGGCGCGCCCTTCCTGTTGGAGCGCCTGAAGCTCGAACCCCAGGGCAGGGACTCCCTCGAGATTCGGCTGCTCACCCGCCCCGGCGATTTCATCCAGGTGAACGGCGCGGCGAACCGCATGCTCATCACGCGCCTCCTGGAACATCTGGACCTGTCCGACACTCCCTGGCTCCTGGACCTCTACGCGGGCTCGGGCAATCTGACACTGCCCCTGGCCCTGTCTGGAGCGAAAGTGCTGGGGGTGGAGGAGAACCGCGGTGCCGTACGCAGCGCTCGTCGGGCCGCCCGCGAAAACCGCTGCGCCCGGGCGCGTTTCCGCGCGGGGAGGGTGGCGAAGGTTCTGCCCGATCTAGCCGCCGACGGACGGGGCTATCGGAGCGTGATTCTGGATCCGCCCCGGGAGGGAGCCCCGGAACTGGCCGATTGGCTCGACCCTCTAGGCGTGCAGGAGATCGCCGCCCTCAGCTGCAATCCTGCCACCCTGGCACGTGACCTGAAGGCCTGGACGAAGAAGGGCTTCCGACTGGAAGCCCTCCATCTCTTCGATTTCTTTCCTCAGACCCGTCATATGGAGAGCCTGGCGATCCTTCGCCGCTGACTAGCGCTGGAAGACCCGATCGAAGGCCTCGCGCACGGGCAGGTAGTCCTCGCTCTTGGCGTCCATGAGACTGTCGATATTGTAGAGATCGGTGAGGATGATCTTCCCCGCCCGGGTCCCGCCCATGGCCTTGAGCGCGTCGACCACCTTCTGGGTCTTCACCGGACTGCCCAGGGCCATGGTATGCGTGGCCGTGAAGGTGTCGCCGGGAATCTTCTCCGAAATGTAGATGGGTCTCAGCTTGGCCGCCTCATCCCGGGGATGGAAGGCCTCGTCGGTCCAGGATCCCACCACGCCGCGGGGATGGTCGGCGAAGGTGGCCCCCGCGTCCACGCGTCCCGTGAGGATCATGTTGATCACGTCTCGGTGGCCGCCGGCGAAGACCACCTCGGAGAAGAAGTCCTCGGGCTGGATGCCCAGTCCCATCAGGCTGCTCTTGGGAATCACGTATCCGGAGGTGGAGCCCAGGTGGGTGAAGGCGAATCGCTTGCCCTTCAGGTCGCTGAGTTCGCGCAGACCGCTGTCCTTGCGCACCAGGATGACGCTCCAATAGTAGGGCTGTCCGCTCCGGACGGCCTTGAGCAGCACCCGGGCGTCGGCCGTGTCTTCCGCGGTGATTAGGCCCTGGGGCGATAGCCAGGCGAACTCGACCTTGTCCTCCACGATGAAGCGGATGAGCTCGCTGTAGCTGCTGGCGATGACCGGTTGCAGGAAAAGTCCGCAATGTTCTTCCAGGAAGGCGGCGAAGGCGTTGGCCTTCAAGCGGATGATGCCGGGGCTGTCGCCGCCGTTGAACCCGATTCGGAGGGGTTTCTCGATGCTTCCCTCTTGCGCGATCGCGGTGAGGGCGAAGCAGAGAATCAACAGGACGGCCAGGGTCTTGCGCTGGAACATCTTCACCTCCCGGATGAATCTGTCCCCATCATTTCACAGGAATTTCGGAATGTCAACTCCGCCTTGGCCGTCGATCAGCGTAAACTGCCTGCTGGCAACACGCTAAAGGAAGCCGACCGCAGGGCTCTCCGTCCGCTGAGTCGATCGGTCACTTCCACCTGCAACTCATAGGCGTCTTCGGCGAATCCGCCGGCGGCTAGGCTCAGCGGGTGACGGGCCACCGCCTCGCCATGCCGGTCCAGGAAGGTGGCGCTGACCTCGCTTCCCACGCTCTCCTCCCGGGTCCAGAGCCAGCTGGAGCGGGTCTCGGGGTGCTTGCGGCGGATTCGATAGGAAACCGCGTAGTCGCTAAGCCCCTGTTCGTCGCGGGCCAGGCCGTAGATCTCGAAGAAGAAGCGGATCTCGCCTTCCTGATCGTAACCGTGCAGGGGGTGGGGCTTCACCCACCAGTCGCCCTTGTTGAAGGGACCCTGGTGGTTCATGTCGTCGATGAATGAGGCGAAGCTGAGGTCGCTGAGGCTGAGCTCGCCCTCGGGGAAGGGCTCCACCTTCACCTGGGTCGTGAAGATCTGCAGCCTTCCGCTGTCCAGATCTTCCAGACGCAGGGCCATGCGGTAATCGCCGGCCACGAGGCGGTGGGGGCTCAGGCCCGGAATGAGGGTGGCAGCCCGGGTCTGATCGAGGTTCTCGGCCTCGATGGGGATGATCTCCTCGCTCTGGGACACGGGCCGTTCCCGCTCGTCGAAGAAGACCACCCGGCGCAGGAGCTTGGCACGGTAGAGGCGCGTGGAGAAGTCCCATTGGAAGCGCAGGTCCTTGGCGCGCACCTCGTGGCTGACCTCCACGAGATTGCCGCCTCCCTCGGCGCGGAAATTGTCCACCGCGAAGACCGCCCAGAGGGGTTCGGCCTGGAAATCGTGGCGATAGGGATCCTCGCCCTTGCGCACCGCGTCGATGTAGTTGCCCTTCATGCGCTCGAGCTTGGGAGCCAGGAGGTCGGCGGCCAGGGCCTGGTTCTGAAGATCCGCGAATCCCTGGATCTCTCCGGCGGCCATCTGCTCGACCATTTCCTGGTAGATCTGTGGATTGCTCAGGCGCAGCTCGCGCAGGAGGGCCCGGGCCTCGTCGCTCTGCTCGGTGAACTGGGCCGCGTAGCGCTCCTGCACGTCGGGACGGCTGCTGGGCAGGGCGTCGGCGGCCAGCTCGTACTCGCCGTCGAGGTTGCGGTCCTCGTACTCGGCGCGGAGTTCCAGGTCGATCCAGATCCAGCTCTCCCGGATGTTGTGATAGCCCGTCTCGTCGAACCAGTCGTCGTGGATGAGCCGCTCGTCCGGCGATCCGAACAGGATGAGATCCCGCCCGCGCAGGTCGTAGCCGGCCAGGCCCTCCGCGGGAAAATGATGGCGGGCCTGGGCCAGGCGCATTTCGTGGGCGTCCTTGCGCTCGTTCTCCCCGGTGGTGGGGGTGGGATCCCGGTGGAGCCAGAAGCGGCGGATCCACTCGTCCAGCTCCCCCCGGTCTTCCATGCGCAGGAAGGACGACTTCTCCCATCCCTCCATGATCACCGAAAGGTCGCTCCAGGCGTAGCGTTTCCAGTCGGGCAGGTCCTTCTCGAAGTCGGAAGCGACCGCCGGCATGGCGGCCAGGAGGATCAGGATCAGCATGACATTCCGGGCGGACACGCGGGAAACCTCCAGGTTGATGAGGGCCGGGAGGGGCCGGCCCCGGGTTTGATAGCATCCGCCCGGGCCCCCATCAACCGCAATCGCCCCACAAAGATGAAGGGAGCCCCGCTCAGTTGGGCTTGGGTGTTGACGGGAGCCCATCCGGGTGATATTTTTCACCGGCCTCACCAGAAAGTCCCCATCGGCTTGCATATTGGTGCTTTAGGAAGGGAGTTCCATTCATGACGCGGAAGAGTGTGTCAACCCGGCTCATGGCCCTGGCCCTGGCGGCCCTGGTCGCGCTTCCCCTCGCAGGTTGCGGGAAGAAGCAGATCGAGAATCCCTATGAGCCGGTCACCCTGGCTCAGGCCATCAGCGGCGAGAGCGCGCATAAGCTCTTCAAGTTCGAGCTCAGCGCGCCGGAGATCCTTTCGGTGGAAGGCAAGCTCGCCCTCCTGCAGGAGGACGATCGTATCGAGTTCCTCGCGGGCGACGACCTGAACCTGCTTACCACCCTGGACGTGGGCTACAAGCTCGGCGTCCATCGGGAATTCGGTACCGAGCCCGAGATCTTCCTGGTGCTGGAGCACGTCATCGACGGCCCCGACACCTCCTTCGTCACCTTCGACGAGCCCCCGGTCTTCCCGAGCTTCCAGTCCCTGGGCAGCTTCGACCGCGTGAGCTACGAAGACGTGACCGCGCAGGCCACCGCCCTCGGCGACGCCAGCCAGATCACTCCCATGCTTCGCGCCTGGGGCAAGAAGAATCAGCGCATCTGGATGGAGGGCAAGCTCAGCCGGGCCGACCTCGACGGACAGATCCGCTTCTTCATCGACAACGACTTCGGCCACTTCCTCCTGGACGGCGTGACGCCCCAGGGTGCCCTCTTCCTCAAGGCGATCTTGAAGATGGGCGGCGATGTGCAGGTGGCCGGTCAGCTCGGCGAGCTCAACCGCGGACGCGCCCTGCGCGACACGGGCATCCTCGCCAACATCACGCTCTCCCACTTCGTATTCCAGGAGACGCTAGTCACCAACGGCTGATCGCGAATCATCCAGCCCCGGCCCGCGGGCCGGGGCTTTTTTATTGGCGGGACCTTCCGCCTGTGCTTCAATCCTCTTCCAGCCGTTCGCTGGATAGAAAGAGGTTCCGATGAAAATCGGACTGATCGGCCTTCCCCTGACGGGAAAGACGACGGTCTTCAATCTGCTCACCGGCAGAGCCGAGGAGACCAGCGCCTATTCCGGCAAGGCGGAAACCCACCTGGCCCGCATCGATGTGCCCGACCCCCGCGTGGACGAGCTCAGTAGTATCTTCGAACCCAGGAAGACCACCTACGGCGACATCGAATTCGCCGACCTGGTGGGACTCGGCCTGGGCGGAGGTTCGGGCCTGGGCAGCGCGGCCCTGAAGGAGCTGCGCAACCTGGACGCCCTGGTCCACGTGGTGCGCCTCTTCGAAGACGAGGCCGTGCCCCGGGACCCGTCCTCCTCGAACGCCCTCGGCGACGTGGAGGCCATGGAGCAGGAGCTCATCCTCACGGATCTTATCCTGGTCGAGAAACGCATCGAGAAACTCGAGAAGGACATCCAGAAGGGCCGCAAGGAACTGGCGCCCGAGCGGGATCTCATGCTCAAGCTGCGCGAGGCCCTGGAGGCCGAGAAGCCTCTTCGCGATGTCGAATTCCGAAGCGACGAGCAGTCCCTGCTGCGCAGCTATCAGCTCATCAGCCGGGTGCCCATGATCGTTCTGGCCAACGGCGACGCGGGAGACGAGATGCCCGCCGACCTGGAGGCCCTCTGCGAGGAGCGGGGCCTCGCCCACCTGGCCATGAACGGCCTCACCGAGTGGGAGATCACCCAGCTCGACGCGGAGGAGCGAGAGGAGTTCCTGGCCGATCTGGGCGTGAGCGAACCCGCCCGCGATCGATTCATCCGGCTCTGCTATTCCCTGCTGGAGCTGATCTCCTTCTTCACCGTGGGCGCCGACGAGGTGCGGGCCTGGACCATCCGCAAGGACCTGCCCGCCGTGCGGGCCGCGGGGAAGATCCACAGCGATCTGGAGCGGGGCTTCATCCGGGCGGAGACCATCGCCTACGAAAGCTTCAAGGATCTCGGCTCCATGGCCGAAGCCAAGAAGCAGGGAGCGCTCCGACTGGAGGGCAAGGACTACCCCGTCCGGGACGGGGACATTCTCACCATTCGTTTCAACGTGTAGCTAGGGGAGAAGATGGAAACCAAGAGCCAGCGAGTATCGAGTCTCAAGTCCGGAATGCGCGTGGACGCGGCCTACGTGCTCAAGCGCAAGCTGCTGAAGAAGAATCCGGACGGGAGCCGCTTCATCCTCTTCCAGTTCAGCGACAGCACGGGGGTCATCGGCGGCATCCTCTGGGACGATGCCGAACTCACCTACAAGCGCCTGGCCCAGGGCGGTTTCGTGCGCGTGGTGGGCGAGGTGCAGATCTACCGCGACACGCCTCAGGTTCGCGTCTTCGAGGTGGAACCCCTGGAAGGCGAACGCCTGGACCTGGCCGACTTCCTGCCCGTGACGCCCTACGACCGCGACGAGCTTTTCGCCGAGTGGATGGGCCATGTGGACGCCATCGCCGATCCCCATCTCGCCGCCCTGCTGAGGGACATGAGCGAGGACGATGATCTCTCCTGGCGCTTCCGCAGCGCGCCGGCGGGCAAGACCTGGCACCATCCCTACGTGGGCGGCCTGCTGGAGCACGTGGTGAAACTCTGCCGCATCGCGAAGAGCGTCTGCGATCTCTATGCCGACCTGGATCGCGATCTCATGATGGCGGCCTGCTATCTGCACGATCTCGGCAAGGTGCGCGAGCTCGACTACGCCGCGGCCATCGAGTACAACTCCGAGGGACGCCTGGTGGGGCACGTGGTGCAGGGCGTGGAGATCCTCGACGAGTTCCTGCCGCGGCATCCTGATCTGTCGCGGGAGACGGTCATCCGCCTCAAGCACCTCATCGTCAGCCATCAGGGCAGCTACGAGTTCGGCAGCCCCAAGCTGCCCATGACCCTCGAGGCCATCGCCTTCCATCACATCGACAATCTCGACGCCCAGATCGACGGCTACGCCCGCGTGATCAAGGACGGCCGCGACAGCCAGGGCGACGACAGCCAGTGGACGGGCATCCATCGATTGCTGGGACGTCCGCTCTTCATCGGCGAGGACAAGAATGGCGACTAGGGTCTTCTGCATCATCCTGGACGGGCTCGGGGTCGGCGACCTGCCCGACTCCCGCGAGTTCGGCGACGAGGGATGCAATACCCTGGCCCACGTGGCCGCCGCCGCGCCCGGAGGCCTGCGCCTTCCCTGCCTCGAAGGCATGGGCCTGGGACGCATCCAGCCCTTCGCGGGCATGGACCCCGAGGCGAGGGTCGCGGGATTCCACGGCCGCATGGTCGAGAAATCCATGGGCAAGGATTCCACCACGGGCCACTGGGAGCTGGCAGGACTGCAGACGCCCCGGGCCTTCCCCCTCTTTCCCGACGGCTTTCCCGAGGCCCTGCTGAATCACCTGAGCGACCGCAGCGGCTACAGGTTCATCGGCAACGAGGCGGCCTCGGGCACGGAGATCATCGAACGCCTGGGCGACCAGCATGTGCGCTCGGGCAAGCTCATCGTCTATACCTCCGCCGACTCGGTCTTCCAGGTTGCCGCCCACGAAGACGTGGTGCCCCTGGACGAGCTCTACGCCTTCTGCGAGGAGGCCCGCGATCTGCTCACCGGGGATTACGCCGTGAGCCGCGTCATCGCCCGACCCTTCCACGGCGAATCCGAGGGCTATCAGCGTTCGGACGGCCGGCGCGACTACTCCCTGCCGCCCACGGGCCCGACGCTCCTGGACAGGCTCCTGGACGGCGGCGTACCCGTGACCGGCGTGGGCAAGGTGAAGGACCTCTTCGCCGGGCGGGGTTTCTCCAACCATCTGCCCAGCCACGGCAACCGCGAGGGCATGCAGGCCTTCGGCAGCCTCCTGGGCAAGAAACGCCCGCGCGCCTTCAATATCGTGAACCTGGTGGACTTCGACATGCTCTGGGGCCATCGCAACGATCCGGCCGGCTACGCCCAGGGCCTGCTCGACTTCGATCGCTGGCTCACGGGTTTCGTGGGCAAGATGGACGAGGGCGACCTGCTCTTCGTCACCGCCGACCACGGCAACGATCCCACCACGCCGGGCACCGACCATACCCGCGAGTACGTGCCCATCCTGGGATGGGGGCCCGGCATGCGCCGCGGCGTGGATCTCGGCACCCGAAAGAGCTTCGCCGATTTCGCCGAGACCGTGCTGGACCTCTTCGATCTCGCCCCCATGGAGACGGGGGAGTCCTTCTGGCCCGAATTGAAGGGAGCCTGGAATGGATGACAAGACCCTCGCCGAGCGAGCCCTGGCCGCCATGGAGGGATCCTACTCGCCCTACTCCCAGTTTCGCGTGGGCGCCGCCATCCTCTGCGATGACGGAGAGGTCTTCGAAGGCGCCAACGTGGAGAATCTCTCCCTCGGCCTATCGGTCTGCGCCGAGCGCAACGCCGCGGCCACGGCGGTGAACGCCGGGAGTCGCCGCTTCGTGAAGGTGGCCATCGCCAGCGACGGCGAGAAGTCCGTGCCGCCCTGCGGCGCCTGTCGCCAGGTCCTCCGCGAGTTCTGCGAGGACCTCGAGGTGATCCTCGTGGACGCCGACGGCAGCTGGCGCAAGTTCATGCTCGCCGAACTCATGCCCGAGGCCTTCGCCCGCTTTCCCCTGGAGCCGGGCTCGTGAGCTTCGTCTCCACCATCGTCGCCAAGCGCGAGGGCCGGGCCCTCGATTCGGCCGCCATCGCCGGGTTCGTGGCCGGCGTCACCGACGGCAGCCTGCCCGACTACCAGATCAGCGCCCTGCTCATGGCCATCCTGCTGCGGGGCATGGACGCGGCGGAGACCCGCGCGCTCACCGTGGCCATGGCCGACTCGGGCATGCGCTATGACTGGTCCGATCTCGATCGTCCCAGCGCCGACAAGCACAGCACCGGAGGCGTGGGGGACAAGGTGTCCCTGATCCTCGCGCCCTTGGCCGCCGCCTGTGGGCTGGCCGTGCCCATGCTCAGCGGCCGTGGACTGGGATTCACCGGCGGCACCCTCGACAAGCTGGAGTCCATCCCCGGATTCGAGACTCGACTGCCCGAGGATCGGGCCCGCGAGATCCTGAAGGCCGAGGGACTCTGCCTCATGGGGCAGACCGGCGAACTGGCGCCGGCCGACCGGAAGCTCTATGCCCTGCGCGACGTCACTGGCACGGTGGAGTCCTTGCCCCTCATCGTCAGTTCCATCCTCAGCAAGAAGCTGGCGGCGGGACCGGGCGCCCTGGTCATCGACCTCAAGGTGGGACGCGGGGCCTTCATGACCGACATGCCCCGCGCCCGTTCCCTCGGCGAGGCTCTGCGCGACACCGCGGGCGCTCTCGGACTGCCCTGCAGCGTGATCTTCAGCGCCATGGAGCATCCCCTGGGACGCACGGTGGGCAACGGGCCCGAGGTGGAGGAATCCCTGGAGATCCTGTCCGGCGGAGGGCCCGCCGATCTGCGCGAACTGACACTGCAGCTCAGCGCGGAGATGCTGCACCTCGCCCGACTCGCGCCTTCCGCCGGGGAGGGCTACGAACTGGCTAGAGCCGCACTCGACGATGGCCGCGCTCTGGAGCGATTCCTGAGCCTGACCAGGGCCCAGGGCGGGCGCCTCGATCCCAAGGCCGAGGCTTGGGGACTGCCGAGGCCGAGCGCGGTTCTGGCGATCGAGGCCGACCGCGACGGATTCATGCCCGCGCCCAACGCGCGGCGGGTGGGCATCATCGCCCTGCAGCTGGGTGCGGGTCGCCTTCGCGCGGAAGATCCGGTGGACCCCCGGGCGGGCATTCGCTTCCATCGGGGATGGGGTGAGCCTGTGAAGAAGGGGGACCTGCTGGCGAGTGTGGAGGGGGGCGACGGATCCCTGGCCGAGACGGCGGCCGGGGAGCTGCGCGAGGAACTCATTCCCGAAACGGTGGCGGCGACTCCCGCGGATCTCATCCTGGCCCGGCTTGACGAGGACGGCTTCCGGGAGCTCTAGCAAGCTGCTAGGGCGTTCCGAACTCGTCTTCCTGCCTGGTTTCCCGATCCAGTTCCCTGAACTCCGCGCCGGAGCCGCGCCATCCCGCGTCCTTGGGACTGTGGCGATCGCAGGCGCGGGTGGGCGCCCGTCCTTCCAGGAAGACCTCCTGAATGGTTTCCGGACAGTAACGCGTGGGCAGGAGCCCCGAATCCGAACACACGGCCACCTTGGCCACCCCTTCGGGCATCTCGAAGGCGCGTTCGGGCAGATCGCGGTGGGCGTGCTTCATGAGCTCGGCCCAGATGGGCAGGGCGGCGTGGGATCCTTCCATCCACTTGCCCATGTCGCGCCGCTCGTCGAACCCCACCCAGACGCCGCAGACGTAGTCGGGCGTGAAGCCCACGAACCAGGCGTCGTAGTTGTCGTCGGTGGTGCCCGTCTTGCCCGCCGAGGGACGCAGGAAGCCCATGTTCCTCGCTCGGATGCCGCTGCCGTGACGGATCACCGACTCCATCATGTTCGTGACGATGTAGGCGGCCTGGGGCGTGACCACTTCCTGGCGCTCGGGCTGATGCTCCTCGAGAACGTGTCCCCACTGGTCCGTGACGCGAACGATGCCGTAGGGCCGGCTGCGGATGCCCCCGCGGGCCAGGGTGCCGTAGGCGCCGGTGATCTCCAGGGGCGAGAGGCTGGCCGAGCCGAGTCCCAGGGTGAGGTTCACGGGAAGGGGACTGGTGACGCCGAGGCGCTTGGCCGCGTCGATGATCGGGGCCGTGCCCAGTCGCTGCACCAGCCGCACCGCGGGAATGTTGATGGACTTGTTCAGGGCGTGACGCAGGGTGATCTCGCCGAGGAACTTGCCCGAGTGGTTCTTGGGCTTGTAGTCCTTCTGGCCGCGCATCTTCACCACGAGGGGCGTGTCCATGATCTGGTCGCTGGGGGCCAGGCCGCTCTCGATGGCCGCGAGGTAGACGAAGGGCTTGAAGGCGCTGCCCGGCTGGCGGGCCATCTGGGTGGACCGGTTCCACTCGCTCTGACGGTAGTTGCGTCCGCCCACCATGGCGCGAATGGCGCCCTCGTCGGTGTCCAACATGATCAATGCGCCCTGGATGTACTGCTGTGCCGCCGGCACCGAGATGCCCGAATCGAGCAGGGCCGTCACCGAGGCGTGGGTGTCGGCGTAGCCCATGAGGTCCTCCACCTTGACCAGGTGGCGTTCCAGTTCCTCCTCGGCGCGCAGCTGGAGTTCGGGATCGATGGTGGTCTCGACCACCAGGCCCTCGCGGTAGAGGCGATCGGCGCCGTAGGTGTCCATGAGATAGCGGCGCACATACTCCAGGAAGTAGGACCCGCTCCGCGCGCGGCCTCGACGCTTGTCCCGGGCGACCAGGGGCAGGCGCTGCAGGGAATCGAGCTGGGCCTCGGCGATCTTGCCGTTGTCCTTCATCATGCTCAGAGCCAGATTGCGCCGGCGCAGGGCCCGCTCGGGAAAGCGCTGGGGATCGTAGGCCCATGGGTTCTTCGCCATGCCCGCGACCATGGCGCTCTCCTCGATGTTCAGTTCCGCCGCGCTCTTGCCGAAGACCGTCTTGGCGGTGGACTCCACGCCCCAGGATCCCGCGCCGAAGTAGATCTGGTTCAGGTACATGATGAGGATCTCATCCTTGGAGTAGTTGCGCTCCAGCTGCAGGGTGAGGATGAGTTCCTTGGCCTTCCGGGTGAGGGTCTGTTCCTTGGTGAGGAAGAGGTCGCGAGCCAGCTGCATGGTGAGGGTGCTCGCGCCGTGGAGAGGCGCGTCGGGATTTTTGATGAGCAGGCCGATGTCGTGCAGGATGATCTTGGGCCAGCGCACGAGATCCACGCCCCAGTGGCCGTAGAAACGCCGGTCCTCCACCGAGAGCACCGCGTCGATGAGGTGGGGGGATATCTCGTCCAGAGACACGGCCACTCGGTTCTCCGTGCCGTAGGAACCGTAGACCTCGCCGTGCCGGTCCAGCACCTGGGTCTTCAGGTTGTGGGTGATCAGCTGCATCCGCGTGCCGGAGGGCAGGTCGCGGGAGAGCCAGGCCACCAGGGCGATGAAGGCCCCCAGGCCGAAGGCGGCCAAGACCAGCAGCACCCGCCAGACCTTGCGGCGGCGGGGGCGGGAGGGATCCGTTGAGCTCGGTTCGTGGTTCATGGCGCGGAGACCTTAGGCAAGGGGAAAAGGCTTGTCAATCATAGCGGCGATTCGTAGCTTTCGCGGCACCGGATCGAGTTTCGGAACACCATTGGAGGGCGGATGCTTTCGGCCAAGGACCAACTGAAGATCATCCAGGAGGGCAGCGAAGAGATTCTGCCCCTGGAGGAGTTCGAGCGGAAGCTCGAACGCTCGGTGCGCGAGGAGCGCCCCCTCGTCATCAAGCAGGGCTTCGATCCCACCGCGCCCGACCTCCACCTGGGCCATGCCGTGGGTCTTCGCAAGCTCCGCCAGTTCCAGGACCTGGGCCATCGCGTGGTCTTCCTCATCGGCGATTTCACCGCCCTCATCGGTGACCCCAGCGGTCGTTCCGAAATGCGCCCGCGCATGAGCGTGGAGGATGTCCAGGCCAACGCGGAGACCTACAAGAGCCAGGTCCACAAGATCCTCGACATGGAGAAGCTCGAGATCCGTTTCAATCGCGAGTGGTGTTGGGATCTGAATTTCTCGCAGGTGCTGAGCCTGTCCAGTCACTACACCGTGGCGCGCATGCTCGAGCGGGACGATTTCGACAAGCGCTTCAAGGGCGGCGTGGCCATTTCCATCATGGAGTTCTTCTATCCCCTGGTGCAGGGCTACGACTCGGTGGCCCTCGAGGCCGACGTCGAGGTGGGCGGAACTGATCAGAAGTTCAACCTCCTGGTGGGGCGGCATCTGCAGGAAGCCTACGGTCAGGAGCCCCAGGTCATCCTCACCCTGCCTCTCCTGGAGGGCACCAAGGGGCAGGACAAGATGTCCAAGAGCCTGGGCAACTACATCGGGATCATGGAGGAGGCCGGCGAGATCTTCGGCAAGACCATGTCCATTCCCGATTCGCTGCTGGCGTCCTACATGCGCCTGGCCTCCGGGTTCCCCGGCGTCGAGATCGACGCGGATCTGTCCGCCCTGCAGGCCGGCCAGCTGCATCCCAACGCGCTCAAGCGAAAGCTCGCCCGGAATCTGGCGGACCTCTACTGCGGTGAGGGAGCGGGAGCCGGCGCCGAGGAGGCCTTCGATCAGATCTTCGTGAAGAAGGACCTGCCCGACGATATGCCGGAACAGCGCATGGCCCTGGGCGCAGAGCCCGTCTGGATCGTGGCTCTGCTTGAGGATGCGGGCCTTGTGAAGAGCCGCGGAGAGGCCCGCCGGCTCATCAAACAGGGGGCCGTCAGCGTGGACGGGGAGAAGGTGGCGTCCGAGGACGCGAGCCTCGACCTTTCGGCTCCCGGCGAGTGGGTGCTGAAAGTCGGTAAGCGGCGGTTTCTCAAGGTGATCGCGGCCTAAAGGTGGCCATGGAAGCTGCCGATCTCCTTTTTTCTGACACCTGGACTTTTTTTTCCCTGGGGCCTGTTGACAGGGTGGTCCACCCGGGGTATATTGCCGCCCGCTTTGCGAGGGAAGCCGTTGGCTTTCAAGGCAATGCCCGACCCGATCTCAACTCCATAAAGCTGACATTAAGCAGGTGTTGACATTCGGGCAAAAGGGGAGTAGGTTTGCGTCCCCTTTCGCCCTTCCGGCGAAGAACGCTCTTTGAAAACCGAATAGCGCACAGACCCGTAACGATTCCTGCTCGGTAGAGCCGTCTGTTTAGCGACAGATGGTTTCAGCAAATACCGAACAATGGAGCGAAGACAAAAGTCTAGCACCAGCGTTTGGCAAGGAAAAAACAATCCACAACGGAGAGTTTGATCCTGGCTCAGAACGAACGTTGGCGGCGTGGATTAGGCATGCAAGTCGAACGAGAAAGCACTCTTCGGAGTGTGAGTAAAGTGGCGAACGGGTGAGTATCGCGTGGGGAACCTGCCCTTGAGTGGGGGACAACACTTCTAACGAGGTGCTAATACCGCATAACATCTTCGGATGGCATCTTCTGAAGATCAAAGGCGGCCTCTGATTCAAGCTGTCGCTTAAGGATGGCCCCGCGTCCGATTAGCTAGTTGGTGAGGTAATGGCTCACCAAGGCTACGATCGGTAGCCGGCCTGAGAGGGTGTCCGGCCACACTGGGACTGAGATACGGCCCAGACTCCTACGGGAGGCAGCAGTCGAGAAGCTTCCGCAATGGGCGAAAGCCTGACGGAGCGACGCCGCGTGAGTGAGGAAGGTCTTCGGATCGTAAAACTCTGTCAGAGGGGACGAAACCCGGATGGATTAATACCCCATCCGCTTGACGGTACCCTCAGAGGAAGCTCCGGCTAACTCCGTGCCAGCAGCCGCGGTAATACGGAGGGAGCAAACGTTGTTCGGAATCACTGGGCGTAAAGGGCTCGTAGGCGGCTTTTTAAGTCGGGGGTGAAATCCTGTGGCTCAACCACAGGCCTGCCCTCGAAACTGAAAAGCTTGAGTCCGTGAGGGGAGAGGGGAATTCCTGGTGTATCGGTGAAATGAGTTGATATCAGGAGGAACACCCGTGGCGAAGGCGCCTCTCTGGCACGGTACTGACGCTGAGGAGCGAAAGCGTGGGGAGCAAACAGGATTAGATACCCTGGTAGTCCACGCCGTAAAC
>CAYFNT010000030.1:0-24695 GCA_964344565.1 uncultured bacterium | reverse complement strand
CTAGCCTTCGTCCGATCCATCGACCCGGCGGATGATTCCGCCGGGTTTTTCTAGGGACGTATTCGCGCGGCGATCTCGGCGCAGCGGGCCTTCACCTCGGCGAGATCGCAGCGCGTGAATTCCCCTCGTCGGAGCAAGACCTGTCCGTCGATGATCACCGTGTCCACATCGTCGGCCCTGAGGGCATAGCCGAGATGCGAAACCGGATCGGCCGGCGGCCATGCGTGCAGGCCATCGCATCGGATCAAGGTGAGATCCGCGAGAAAGCCCTCGGCGATCTGTCCCAAGCTGCTTTCCGCTCCGGCCGCGGCGGCTCCCCCGCGGGTGGCGGCATGAAGCGCCTTCCCGGCGCCGAAGGACCGGGCATCGCCGTCGCCGGCCTTCTGCAGCAAGGCGGCCCGGCGCATTTCCCCGAGAACCGAGAGGTTGTTGTTGCTGGCGCTGCTGTCGGTGCCCAGGGCCACCGTCACTCCAGCCGCTAGCAGCGCTTCCGCTCCCATGATGCCCGCGCCGAGTTTCATGTTGGAACTGGGATTGTGGGCCACCGTCACCTTGCGTCTGGCGAGGATCTCGCGATCGCGATCGCTGAGGTGTATGCAGTGGGCCGCGGTGGTCGGGTGGGCGAGAAGGCCCCAGTCCTCCAGCAGTTCCACGGGACTCGCGTCATGCTCCCGGCGGCAGTCGTCGATCTCCACCATGGTTTCCGAGCTGTGGATCTGCACCCTCGCGTTCCACTCGCCGGCCGCCTCCACGATGCGATCCAAGTAGGGACGTGTGCAGGTGTAGAGGGCGTGGGGTCCCAGATCGAAGTCGATTCGGGGGTGGCTGCGCGCATTCCAATCGGCGAGATGTTCGACGGCCGCCTCGAGGGTCTTCCATCCCGGATCCTGAGTCTCCAACAGCACTTCGGACAGTCGGGCGCGGATGCCCAGCTCATCGCAGGCCGCTGCGATCCCCTCGCTGTCTGGGGACATGTCCAGGAAGCAGGTGACCCCGGAACGGATCATCTCGAGGATGGCCAGCTTCGAGGACCAGTGCCTGTCCTCCGCGCTCATGGCGGCCTCCATGGGCCAGACCCTGTCGCGAAGCCAGTCCATGAGCGAGAGGTCGTCGGCCGAACCGCGCATGACGGTCATGCCCACATGGGTGTGGGCGTTGATGAGACCCGGAATGAGCAGGCAGTCGCTTCCGTCGATGCGCTCGGCTTCGGGCCAGCCCGGATCCTCGTCGCCCAGGAAGACGATACGATTGCCTTCCAGGCCTACGAAGCCGTTCTCGACGATTCGCCCCTGCGGGTCGCAGGTGACGACGGTGCTCCCCGAAATGAGGATTCGTTCCATGATCGACCTCCTGGTGGAAGACTAGATCATGGCGATCCCGCTGTGAAGTCCATTGGATTATCGCAGCAATACGAGTTTGCGGGTCTGCAGGAGGTCCCCGCTCGCCATCCGGACGAAATAGATACCGCTGGCCAAATCCCGCCCCTCTTCGTCACGACCGTTCCAGAACAGGGAATGAGCTCCGGCGGCCAGGTCGCCCTCGACGAGAATCTTCAGAAGGCGCCCGGACACATCGTGCACCGATATCCTCGTGTTTCGGCTTCGATCGAGACTGAAACTCAACTGAACCTGCGGATTGAAGGGATTCGGCCAGGGCGCTTCGAGCCGGGGAGATGCGGGAATCGAAGATTCCTCCGCCGCCGTCACCAGGTTGCTGTTCACGGCGCCCGGGCTTCCGTGGCTCTGGGAGGCGGACCAGTATTGAGCCTGGGAATTGTCGGCGAGGGGATCGGAAAGCTCCAGGGTCGGCCCCTCTCCATCGGCCTCCGGCGGCCAGGGAAGTTCGTCGTCGAAGAGCACCCAGTCGATGATCTCGCCCTGATTGTCGTAGAGGCGCAGGATGTCCCCCCCGCCTCCCAGGGAAAACTCGAGATCCCCCAGGATGGGCGAAACATCGGGGAACAGCTCGGTGAAATCGTCTGCCTCGCAGCAGAGGACGAGGAAGCCATGGGCTTCGATGACGGTTCCCTCGGGTATGGTGTAGGCCTCGCTCGGATCGTCGTCCATTATTACCAGGCCGCCGGCGTCCCAGGGAGTTCCGCCCGGATTGTGGATCTCCACCCAGTCCCCGGGATCGAAATCGTCGCTGGAATTGTAGTTGATCTCGTTGATCACCAAGGGGGCCCAGGCCTCGTCGGGTTCGAACTCGGCGACGAGGGCATCCCCGCCTGAGGGTTCCCAGAGGATCTCCGGCACCTGAGGAAGGCTCGGATCGGACCACCCGGAGAATACCCAACCGGGACGCGCCCTGGCATGGAGCGCGATCGGGTTTCCCTCGAAATAGGTTCCGCAGAAGGCCGAGTCGACCTCGAACGCCGTCAGCTCGATGCTTCCGGCGCCATGGGGTTCGACGTTCAGACAAACGCTCAGTGTATCGGCCAGATAGAACCGTTCCTGCAGATTCAGTCGAGCGGCGTCCGGGCGCATCTCGAGGAAGGACTGCACCGTCGTCAGGTTGCTGATCCACTCCACCGGCTGATGGTCCCAGCGCAGCATGTGCCTTCCCATTTCGGGTACGAGCGGATCCTGCAGCCGATCGAAACCCTCGAGCATGGTTTCGGTCTCCAGGATGGTATTGAGGAGATCTGCGTAGCGATTGATGAAGTCGCGCCGGAAGTCCTCGTTGGCCATAAGTTCGCGCAAAACGAAGGTGGTCCAGGGATGGTCGGGATTCTCCCACAGGGCTTCGCCGATGTAGTCGTAGGTATGGGGTTTGGTGAGTCCGAGGCTCATGTCCAGGTCGAAAAGCATCCATCGCCAGCGACCCTCGGGGCTTCGAGGCCGCCAGAAGCGCGTGTTGTTACCTGGCCAATCGTCATTGCCGAAGAACACTTCCAGGATCGTCCAGGTGGCGTAGTTGTCGGTATCCATGAGGGTCTGAACGTAGGCGAAACTGGCTGGGTCGCTCAGATCATGGGATTCCAGCCAGTCCAGCAGCCCGAGATAATGCTCGGAACCCCCTTCGACGATCTCGTGGTTCCGTTCGAGGATGTCCAGCGCGTCCTCGTCGACGCCGTGGTGATCGGCGAGGTAGAACCTGTCCAGTCGCTCGCGGAGATTGTGGATCCCCCAGTACTCGCCATTCAGGAAGAGAAGGACCGGACGGTAGGCCTGAAGGTCGATGTCCAGAGTTTCCGATAGGGACTGTGCCAGCGCGTCCCGCATCTGAGTCTCGCACCAGTCGTTGCCTGCGTTGCGGAGGATGAGGCGCTTGTAGGACTGCTGGGGCCTATCCGGAAAGACGGGATAGTCGATGCGGGATTGTCCGTACCCGCCTCTCGGATGCAAGCGCAAGGACTTCTGAGGCAATCCTCGCGACCAATTGCCGTGAATCTTGATGCCCAGGTCGAGGCCGAATCCCAGCCATCCCCCGGGCTCGAAGAACTCCAGGTGCGCGGGCTTCTCCCAGTTCTCCCAGAAATTCGCACCGTAGTGCGGCCATTCCGGATCGTAGTCATCGCCCAAGACGTAGATCCCGGTTTCCGGGTCCCAGAGGTTGTCCGGATCCGTCACCAGCGAGAGGATGGGCAACTCGCTGCTTTCGCCGAAGAAGTAACTGTGAGTCACGATGGAACTGGGAATCATGTCTTCCGCGTAGGCCCGGGCGCGGATCACCTGGGTGTCGCCGATGGGCAGCGGTGCATCAAAGAGATCGGTATCGGAATCCGGCTCACTCCCGTCAGTACTGAAATAGATCTCGGCGCCGGATTCGGCACTGATCTCCAGGTTGAAGGGTCCGGCGGGAAAGCCGCCCGAGTGGGAGAACTGGGGAGCGGAAGCGATGCCTTCGAAAGCCGCGGTTCGGTTGGGAGATCCTGGAGTGGACATGGCGAAGTAGAACCAGTCTCCCTCGCCGTCTGGTTTGCGACCGAAGGATACGTCGCCGGGCAAGGCGCTCAGGTCCACTTCGTCCGAATCCCTGCCCGCCGAATCCGTGAGCAGAATTCTTTCGCCGGCCGAGTCGATCTTGAAATTGGCGTGAAGCTCCTCGCCCCAGCGATCCTTGCCGGAGGCGAACACCAATAGAATCTCGTCGGGCCCGAGCCACATGGATGGCAGGCTCCACTTGAGAGGATCCTCGGAATCGTCGGAGAGATGGTAGGCCGAGGTATTGAGCGGTTCATCCCCGGCATTGATCAGTTCGATCCAATCCTCGTTGTCGCCGTCTTCGTCGAGGATTCCATGGAGGTTCGCGCTGAGACACTCGTTAAGACGCAGATCGCCCGATGCGGAACCTACCAGAAGCAGGACTGCGAGCAAGGGTAGCAGCGTGAGGCGCATTGACGGCTTGGCTTTCACTAACGAGGATGGGCCCCTAATTGTAGCAGATCCGATCGCATCGCGTGGCTTTTCTTCGAGAATTGCCGCCCGATGAAGAGGCATGCTCATCAATGGGGAAGCATCAGACCTTCCTCAGCCGCGAGCGCAGAAGGCTCGAGAGCGCATCCCCCAGCAATACCAGCCCCACGCCGAGAAGCAGGAAGAAGAGCAGTTCGTCGTAGCGTCCGCGGGCACGGGCATCCACGATCCAGAATCCGAGGGAAGCCACGCCGAGCATGCCCAGCACCGTGGCCTCCCGCACGCAGGTTTCCCAGCGATAGAAGAAGTAGAGCAGGAAACGGTTCAGGGTGACCGGAAAGATCGTGAAGAGCGATAGCTGCAATCGTCCGGCTCCGAGTCCGCGTAGTGAACCCGGAGCTTTGGGATCCATATCGTCGGCGAGCTCGGAGGCGAAGCGGCCCAGAATGCCCGCGTTGTGAAGTGCGAGGGCCAGAACCAGGGCCCAGGGTTCGGGTCCCAGCATGGCCAGAATCAGGAAGGCCCAGATGTACTCGGGCAGCCCTCGCAGGATGACCATGCCGAAGCGAACCATCCAGCGCAGGGCCGTTCGAAGTGAACGGTAGGCACCCGCATGCCGGACTCCCGGGAGCCAGGGATCCGCTTCCATCAGGCGTCGCGAGGCGGGAAGTGCCATGAGACCGCCGATGAAGAATGCGAGGATGATGGCCATCACCGAAATGGCGAGGGTGCCCGCCAGTGCCTCGGCGCCGCGATCCTCGAAGAGTCCGCGTGCCCAGACGCCGGCGATTTCCCAATCCCAGGCCTTCTCGCGCAAAGGCCAGGGCCGCAACTCGTCGAAGAAGCGACTCAGGTTTCGAGCCCTCCGCGGCGAGAAGATCTCTCCCACGCTGGCCAGATTGACCACCAGGCCGAGAATCATCAGGAGAGTGAGAGAGAGCACGCTGAAGCTGAGGAAGCGGTCCCTCGGCCGCGCTTTGCGCAGGAGGTCAAGGCGGTTCATTTCGCGAACCTCCTTCGCATGGCGGCGCTCCAGGCGTCGGCGAGGGTGACCAGTGCGATGAGCGCGTAGAGATAGGTCCAGACTTCGCCGTAGTGGAGGTTCTCGAAGCTCGCCGAGATGTGAAAGCCCAGGGTTGGATAGCCGAAGAAACCCAGCACCGCGGAACTTCGCAGAGCGCACTCGAAACGATAGAAGGTGTAGGCGGTGAGGTTGGGCAGGGCCGGCGGAAGATAACCGAAGAAGAAGACCTGAAGCCGTCCCGCACCCCCTGCGCGCAGGGCTTCCCCTGCGGCGGGATCGGTCTCGTCGAGCATCTCGGAGAAGATCTTCGAGAAGGTCCCGGCATAGGGCAGGGCGATGGCGAACACTCCGGCGGCCGGTGAGATTCCCAGGGCCGCCAGGAAGAGCAGCGCCCAGAGCAGCTCATGGATGGATCGGATGAACGATGCGAAGGTCCGGGCCAGATCGGGAATGCGGCCGAGGGACCAGGCGAAAATGGGATGAGCGCCGCGAAAATCCCAGGCTCTACGCGAGGACAGGAATCCCAGAAGGAGTCCGAGGGGAAGGGAAAGGGCCAGCGAGGCGGCGGCGAACAGCACCGTGCGGCCGGCGGCGAGAAGAACCTTGAGCAGGATGGGACGCGTGCCCTCGGGAACCCAGCTGGCCTCGTGGCTCAAGGCCGGACTGAAGGCGCGGGAGAAGAATTCCTTCGTGAGCGACCAGCCACCCGCCCCGGGCAGGAGGCCGGAAAGGCCGAGATCCAGGTAGCGGGCCGCCACCATGCCGGCCAGGAGAAGACCCAGCATGAGGGTGAGCCTGGAGGCGAAAGGTCCCAGGCCTCTGGCCGGAAGCGCTCGCTCAGGCCCCACGGGATACATCCTCCAGGCTGTAGAGCTCCCGGAAATCCTCGTCGCTCAGCTCGGAAGCGGGACCGTCGAAAAGGATCCTGCCCTTGCGCAGACCGATCAACCGCGGAAAGAACTCGCGAGCCAATTCGAGATTGTGAAGACTCAGTACGAGCGTGAGCCCGTCCTCCTCGGCGAGGCGGGTGAGAAGCGCGACGGCGTCCCGGGCCCGGGCCGGGTCCACGCTGGCCACGGGTTCGTCGGCGAGGAGAGCGCCGGGCATCTGGTAGAGCGCGCGAGCGATGGCCACCCGTTGCCGCTCCCCTCCCGATAGCCTGTCGCTGCGTTCGAAGATGCGATCCCCGATGCCCACGCGATCGAGGATGCCGAGCACCTCCTCGAGTTCCCTCCTCGGCGGATAGAGCATCCGCCGGAGCGAAGCCGGGAAGGACTCGCGGCCCAGGCGTCCGGCCAAGACGTTGTGGGATACGCGAAGGTTCGGGATGAGGCGATGGTCCTGGTGCACGAATCCGATTCGCGCGCGAAGGGCGCGGAGCTTTTTCGGCGACAGGTTTCCCATGGGACGGCCGTCGACGAGGACCTCCCCCGAACTGGCGAGACGCCGGGCCCCGAGCAGTTCGAGCAGGGTGGTCTTCCCCGCCCCGCTGGGCCCGAGCAGGGCCAGACGCTCGCCGGCTTCCACGTTCAGGTCGGCACCCTCTAGGGCGGCGCCTCGCTTTCCGTAGCTGAGTCCGGCGCGACGAAGCTGGAAGGAAAGACCTTCGCTCACTGCCTCAGCATCCCGAGATCCAGCGCCACTTCTCGGATGCCGTCGAAATCCTCGTTCTTGGCGGCGATCAATTTCTCTCGAGGAAGCGCGGCCAGCAGGTCGGCATCTTCGATGGCGATCAGCGCCGCCTGGAGCTTGTCGATGAATCCCTCTCCGAACTGCTTCTCCAGGCTCGGATGGGCGGTCCAGTTGTAGTCCGCGTAGGACGGCGTCTTCCAGATGATCCGGCACATGTCCGGATTGATGCGCCCCTCCTTCACGTGCTTCTCGTAGACCTTGTAGTTGACCACGCCGGTCTGGAACTGTCCCGTGTTCACCAGTTCGATGGTCTTGTCGTGGCTTCCCGAGTAGAAGGGCGTCTTCTGGAAGAAGGACGTGGAACTCATCTTGGTGTACTCGCGGATGAAGTACTCGGGCATGAGCCTGCCCGAGGTCGAACTCTCCGAACCGAAGGTGAAACTCATGCCGCGAATGTAGATGGGGAAATTGTAGTGCTGCGTCTTCCCGGTGCTGGCATGGGCGATGAAGTAGGAGAAGTAATCGGGATCGGAGGCTCCCTGGGCGATGGCCCGGGCTCCCCGCACCTTTTCGCGCGCCTGAACGCCGGTGAGTCCGCCGAACCAAGCGAGCTGGATGTCCCCGTTCCTGAACATCTCCACGGTGGCCTGGTAGTCGCGGGAGGGCACGAATTCCACGCTCACGCCCAGGACCTCGGCGAGATGACGGGCGAAGGGATCGAATTTCTCGGCGAGTTCCGTGGAATTCTGGTCGGGAATGGCGCCGAAACGAAGGACCGGAGGTCCGTCATCTCGACCGCAGGCGACAAGCGCCAGAGTCGAAATCAGAAGCGTGACGAGGACATACCTGGACAGCCGGAGCATGGAGCCTCCAAGGAGTGAGGAGTGGGCGGAATTGAGAAAGGATAGCGAGATGGAAGGGGCTCAACAAGCCCATTCCTGGGAGGCGACTATACGCCGAGGATGCTCCAGATTCCCCAGAGATGGAAGGCCGCCAGGAAGGCGTAGACCAGGAAGATGAGCCAGACCAGGAAGCGGGCCCAGACGAAGAAGCGTTTCACCGCGAGAAGCACCAGGAAAAGCGGCAGCGGACCCAGTTTCACGGCCCAGAATGCCACGGGGCCGAGCCCCAAGATCCAGACGATGAGGGGATTGCCCTCCTCGACGCCCTGGCGGATGATGAGCCAGGTGGCCGTGGCGTCGAAGGCGACCAGCAGGATGATCGCGTAGAGCATCCATAGGTAGGGGCCGGCCGCCCAGTCCACATAATAGTTTTCCTTGGGATCGTCATCTCGCCGATTTCTGCGGCGACGACCGAAAAAGGTATAGCGGGACAGGGCCGGCGTGGGGTTCTGCCGCCGATCCGGTCCCCTCCGACGCCGATTTGCCCCGGAATCAAGGGCAATTTCGGTCAGCTTTTGGTCGTTCTGGACACTCAATGAACACCGCCAATCCAGGAATCCCGCGATTCCACCCATCCAGAGGCACTCCAAGGCCTTGAACCGGTGACCTTTACATGTGCTAGGAAGAACCGGGCCAAAATGAGACGGATTCAGGATCTTGAAATCCCGACCCGAATAGATACTATCATCGAGTGCCAAATGTTGATGTTTCAAAATGGATGGGAAGGAAGGTGGGATGTGTAATGCGGGAAATCAGCACTTGGATGGATCTTCATCATGGCCCTCGTCGCGGGTCGGCTCGCCTGCACCGAGGATGATCCGACGGATCCAGAAGAGCCCCCCCGGCGATGGAACGTTCCGGAGCTTCGATTGGGGAACCGCCGATGAGGTGCCCAACTGGTCGCCAGTATTCGACTGAGCTGCGCCCGGTCCAAGACAAAGGGGGAGCCTCTCTGAGGCTCCCCTTCCTCGTCAAGCGCCCCCGTTCGGCTAGACGAATTCGGTTTCGGTTTTCTCCCTGAGTAGAATGAGTCCGAGGATGACGAAGTTCACCGGCACCAGAAGCAGGGCCAGAGGACTCAGTATGATCGCCACCTCCAGGATTCCCGACACGATGCTGAGGATGGCGAAGACGCGCAGCAGTTCGCTGAACTCCCGTTTGGACTGCATGAGTCGGACGCCGATGAGAATGTCGATCACGCCGATGCTGAGCATGAAGATGCCGATGAATCCCAGGCTGATCACCACATAGGCCGTTTCGTTCACGGGCCAGGCCAGGATCATCAAGCCGTCGATGGCCAGACTCACCACCTGCATCAGGATGCTCCAGACGATAGACAGGGTGATCAGCATGTCCAGATCATGGAAGTCGTAGCGCTCATGGAGGAAACGTCTGAACACGATGAGCACGTAGACGCCGATGATCGTGAAGATGATGCTCAATCCGTCGGCGGGGCCGAGGGTGGGGCCGCTGTAGCCCAGGGCACGATCCGCGATGACCGTCTGGACGATGCCGGTGACAAAGATGGCCGGAAAGAGCAAGGCCGCGACGATGGACATCCAGCCGGCCAGGCGGTAACGGGTCTCCTCCATTCCCTGCGCTCCTTCCTCTCTGTGAAGTACGCCTTCCATATCAGACCTCGTCATACGTAGTCGGGAACATACTCCAGAATGTCCCCGGGTTGACATTCGAGCTCGCGGCATATGGCCTCGAGGGTGCTGAAACGCATGCCTTTGACTTTGCCGGTCTTGAGCAGCGAGAGATTGGTCATGGAAATGCCGATGCGCTGGGAAAGCTCCGTGAGCGACATCTTTCGCCGGACAAGCACCATATCGAGATTCACTTGGATCGCCATGTGCACACCTTAGGCCATGGCTTTATGCGAGTCAAGAAGTTTTTGATGTTTTACATAAAATAACTTACCTGAGACTTAAATCTGAGTCTTTCAGCATCTTTGCGCGTTCCATCCCAAAAGCTTATCCTTCCGGAACACGGCCTCCCCCGATTCCCCCGCACCATTGATTCCGTCCCGGCGCCCCAGGGACCTTGTGCCAGGAGATCGCCATGGTCATCACGCGTCACGAAGCCTTCAAGAGCCGTCACTCCCGGACCCTCGCCTTCGCTTCCCTCGCCACCCTCACCCTGATCACCCTGAGCTTCCTCTACAGCCCGGTCTTCGAGGTGATCCCCTATCGCCTGAGCGAGGAACCGTTCGACTGGTGCCTGCCCCCTCCCGACATCACCTTTCCTCCCCTTTTGAAAGACATTCCACCGCCCAGGGATCGCTTGAAGTTCGACATCGTGGAGGGCCCGGGCACCGAGGATGAACTTGCGGCCAGCAATGTGGATTTCGATCAGCATCCTCCGCCGGTCTCTCGGAGCGTGGAGTATCGACACAGCCCCTTCGTGGCGGTGGATCAGCTTCCCGAGTTGATCTATCGCGCACCGGTGAAATATCCGGAAATGGCGAGGGAGGCCGAATTGGAGGGAGTGGTCATGGTGCAGGTCGGCCTCGACGAACGGGGACGCGTGATCGAGGCATCCGTGCTCAGTTCCAGCGTGCCCCCCATCCTGGAGCAGGCCGCCCTGGCGGCGGCGAAGCGATGCAAGTTTCGCCCGGGCAAGCAGCGCACTGTGCCCGTGAGAACCGTGGCGGTCATCCCCTTCGAGTTCAGAATGCGGCGCTGAGCTTCATCGCAGAAGCATGAGCTTGCCGCTCGCCCCTTCCCGCCCGGTCTCGATTCGCAGCAGGTAGAGGCCGGCGGGAAGGGCGCTGCCTCGATGGTCCCGACCGTCCCAGTGGAAAATCCTCGAGCCGGCTTCGAAGCGGCTTAGCTCCCTAAACACTTCCCGGCCGCCGGGAGTCAGCACGCGAAGAAGGGCCTCGCCGTTTCGAGGCATCTGGAAACGGATCTCGGAGCGGGTCCTGAGCGGATTGGGCCATGCTCGGATCGGTCCGAAGCCATCGCCCGCCTGTTCCGGCACGTCCACGCTCTCGTTCCCCGTGCCGGGCGTGGGATGGCTGGCGAACTGCCAGTCTCCTTCGCCGTCGGGTATCCGGGCCAGGGACCAGTCGTCCAGGATGGGGCCGAAGCGAAGGGTGTCCAGAGGAGCGAGACCCTCCTCGGCCCGGCCGAAAAGGCCGAGTTGCTCCCCGCTGGAAGCCAGGGAGAAGCCGGCGTGCCAGGGCCCCTCTTCGGGTTCCCCGTCGCACCAGACGAGCAGGAATCCGCCCGGTGGAAGGATGGTATCGGGGAACTCGTAGCGGGTGGGATTGCCGATCTCGTCGCTGAGATAGAAGCCGCCCAACTGCAGCGGCGCATCTTCGGCGTTGTAGATCTCCACCCAGTCGTCGAAGTCCCCCCACTCGTCAGCCAGGGTCGTGTCGTTGGCCGACTGCAGTTCGTTGAGGCGCAGGGCCGGCAGATCCTCCACGGGGGCCACGGTTCCGAAGAGGAAATCATTCCGATCCTGGATGTAGGGCTTCAGGCCGTAGTCCCAACCCCATCCCCAGTCGCGGTAGTAGTCGGGCTCGTCGTAGGATTCGTGGAACATCTCGCTGGTGTATCCCCAGTCCATGTGCCCGTCGTCGTAGGAACCCGAATAGGCGTAGGGTCCGATGAGCGCGTGGACCCCATCGATGTGGGATTCCTGGATGGCGAGGGTGAAGGGCCCCTCCACCAGTTCGCGAAGGTAGCGTCGGATCTGAACTCGGAAGGGTTCGTGGAGGAGCACGCGGCGAATGAGGGGCGGCAGGCCGCCGCCGCTGCTTCCGTATCCGCCGTCGCCCCAGGATAGCCAGGGGCGGGTGGCCCAGTTGATGCCCAGGAAGTCCACCCCGTAGCTGTTGTCCAGATCGTAGGGGACGTACTCGAAGCGGCCGCTATCGGCGTTCATGAACAGGTAGTAGTTGTTGGCCCCGAACCAGTAGTTGTCCCAGTGCCCCAGGGCGATGTCGCAGGCCATGGCGCGGAGGAAGTTGTCGAGGCTGAACCGCTCGCCGAGTCCTTCCGCGAAATCCGCATCGGAACTGTGATTGACGAAGTCGATGAAGTCGGCCAGGTCCTCGTGGTCGGGAAAGTCGAGGTTCTTCTCCTCGTAGGTGCGACCGCCGCCGAGCTGGGCGTAAGCCTCGCCGTCCCCCGGCCAGACCCAGCCCAGGTCGGCCCTTTCGCCCTGGAAGAGGCACTTGTAGAGACTGGAATCCTTGTTGGCGAACCAGGCCTGCACGAACTCCTCGTCGATCTGCTCCACATGGATCTGCACGCCGTCCACCTGGGAACCGTCGTTGATGACGAGGCGCACATGATGGGTTCGCGAGGAAGGCACATAGAGGCGCTTGTAGAGATCCATGGCCAGGCGCGACCGGATGATCGAGGGATCGTTGTGCTCCCCGTTGAGATTCATCTTCTCGAGGCCGTGGAATTTGCGGTCGGGCACGAAGGTATTGAAGCTCAGCTTCCAGGACTTCTTGATGGCCGTGCGCGAAGTGTTTCCCCGCACCCGAATGCCCACGTTCTCCACGATCTCGTCGATGCGCGAATTGCGGAACCTCATCGTGCAGCGGCGATACTCATCGCTCCAGGGGTTCTCGAAAAGCGAGTCCAGGGCCCCCGGCGACATGCTGATCTCGACCTCGGCGAGTTCATCCGCCAGGAAGATGAAATGGGACGAGGCGTAGTAATCCGCATCGCCCGCGGGCAGGGGCGTCAGGGCTGCCGTCGGCGCGGCGAGAGTCGTCAACGCGACCAGGAATGGAAGAATTCGCGATGCCATCACCCATAAGCATAGCAGATAGACGAAAGTGCGGCCTCAATCATCGGGACAGTCTTCATGCCCTTTGGTATACTTTCCGTACAGGGAGGTGGGATATGAAGTGCGAACCTATTCTTGCCCTATTCGTCATCACGTTATCTGCGGCTCAGTCGCCGGCCGCGATCATCCGAGTTCCCCAGGATCAGGCCACGATTCAGGCCGGCATCGACGCCGCGGCCGAGGGAGATACCGTCGAACTCGCCGACGGAGTCTACGAGTGGGAAGGCAATCGCGATCTGGATTTCGGCGGGAAAGACCTCGTGGTCCGTTCGGCGAGCGGCAACGCCGAATCCTGCGTCATCGATGCCCACGGCAGCCAGTACGATTTCCACCGGGCCTTCGATTTCCATTCGGGAGAGAGTCCGGATTCCAGGCTCGAGAACCTCGGGATCACGGGAGGATACTGGGAGTCGGACTACTACGACGGCGGCGGAGGCATCCACTGCGACGACCACAGTTCCCCCACCATCGTGGGCTGCTACTTCTACGGGAACTACGGAGGCGGTCTCTACATGCGCAACGGCAGCAACATGGCCGTGCGCGACACCCGCTTCGTGGGAAACAGCGACAGGAGCGGCGGCGGCCTGTCATGCCTGTCGTCCACCTTGCGGCTCTACGACTGCGAGTTTCTGAACAACACGGCCGAGCACTCCGGAGGCGCGCTGCGCGGACAGGGCGGCAACATCTACCTGTACGATTGCAGACTCATCGGAAACGTGGCTGCCAGCGGCGCGGCCATCGACATGATCTACGGCGAGTACATCAACCTTCAGCGCTGCCTGCTCGAGTATAACGTGGCCGTGTCGTCCTACTGGAGCTGCATCGTGAATTTCCACGGCATGGTGACCGGTGAACTCGAGGACTGCACCGTGGTGAACAACACCACCGGCCCCCACGGCTACGGCATCGTCACCAGCAAGATGTCCCACGGCATCCTGCGCGGATGCACCTTCTACGGGAACACCATCCCCAGCGGCACGCTCATCGTCTTCGGCGAACTGGACGGGCTCGTGCAGAACACCGTCATCGCGAGCAACCCCGCGGGCGAGGCCCTGCTGATAGGCAGCGTGGTGGAACTCAGTTGCACGAACATCTGGGGCAATCCCGACGGAGATTGGACCGGAGGCATCGCCGAGTACCTGGGCGTCGAGGGCAACATCTGCCTCGATCCCCAGTTCTGCGATCCGGCCATGGGCGACTTCCAGTTGCAGGCATCCTCGCCCTGCGCTCCCTACAGCCCGCCCAACGAATCATGCGATCTCATCGGCGCATGGCCCGTGGGATGCTCGACGGCCACCGAGGCCACCACCTGGAGCAGGGTGAAGACGCTCTTCTAGCCCGTCTCCTCGGGCGGCCAGGGACGCCCGTCCTCGGCCTGTATCCAGGCCCGCACCCATGCGGGCAGTTCGGGATTCCAGTCCGGCCTGCCCATGGCCTCGAGCACCTTTCCCACGGGGACGATGCCCTCCTCGTTCTTGAGGCCGGCGCGAATCAATCCGGAGAAGCAGGGCCTCCCGCCCTTCGAGTAGACCTGGTGGAAATAGAACCAGCGATCGTCGTGGCCGATCACGCGGGTGCCGAGGACGATCTTCGACAAGAGCGGCAGACGGTGACGGAAACGGACGCTGGCGCCGGCCACGAAGAAGGCCCAGTTCCGTTCGTGCGCCACGCGGATGAGCCCGGTGCGCCATGCCAGGTGCATGCGTCCGAGATCCATGAGCGTGAGGTATCGGCCGTTGTTGAATTCGGCGAAGAAATCGATATCGCCCAGCCAGACCCGGGTTCGGATGCGGCCCGTATCTTCGATGCTCAACGGACCTTCCCGCCGGGCTCGCCATAGATGCAGGCCCAATCTCGCGTAGGGATACATCATCTACCTCAGGGACGCAGGTCCTCGATGCAGGAAGCGCTCACCCACCAGATGGCCGGTGCGCCATAGCCCGGCGACTCGTGCATCTCGCGCATGATCCGCCAGTCCAATGCATCGGGCGCTTCCAGTTTCCGATCGGACATGAAGAAAAGCAGGCGGCCGTCCGGAGACAAGGCCGCCGAGTACTCCTGACGTCCCTCGCTGTTCATGCGCTCGTCCAGGTGGAAGGGCCCCGTCCATCGGTCGTCTTCGTCGCGGAAGCAGACGTAGTAGTCCGTGCCGCCGAAGCTGTCCTCCAAACCGAAGATGGGCACGATGAGGAAGCTTTCGTCCGGGGCGACCGTGGCGTTGAAGCGGGCCCGACCTGCGTTGACCGATTCCGGCAGACGCTCCGGCTCCTGGAATGCGCCGTCCCGGTAGCGCGAACGGTAGATGCCGTCGGCCTCGGTGCCGGATTCCCGGGTGAAGTAGAGGGTGCCGTCACTGGTGATGGAAGGGAAGTACTCGGCCAGTTCGCTGTTCACCGGCGGTCCGAGGTTGTAGGGCTCGCCCCAGGCCTCGCCTTCGCGGTCCATCGCCCAGATATCCTGATTGCCCGCTTCGATGCCCCGGGCGGAATCTCCCCGAGTGGACATGAAGTAGAAGCGCTCGCCGTCGGGACTGATGGCCGGCTCGATATCCATGACGGCGGGATCACCCGAGAAGGGCGCGACCTCGGGTTCGGTCCAGCGTCCGTCCACCCGGCGCGAGACCAGGATGGCCGAGTAGCTGAAGCCTCCGACATTGGCGCAGAAGTAGATCTCGTCGCCCTCGGGCGAGATGGCCATGTCGCGGGTGGCCAGACCCGTGGATACGATGCCCGGAGCGAAAACCGCGGGATCATCCCCAGGCTCGTGTTGGCCGAGATAGTCGCCCGTCAAGCGGGGAAACTCGGTCTCATCGCTGGGTCCACCACAAGCGACCAGCATGATCGGGATCAGGAACCTCGGGAAAGCCATGGCGATCTCCTTCCGGGGCAGGGGCATCTTAGCCGATGGCATTCGATTTGAGGACCATTTTGCCTGGAACTATCCGCAAATTCTTCGTAAACTATTCTCCTAGCATGCTTAAGCCTGCCGGCTCGACGGCCCGAGCCGGTATTTTTCAGCAGGGGTCCAGGAGACATGCGGAGCCAGGTCCTCAGACGTTTCTTTCAGATCCTCACCCTCCTCCTGGTGATCAACGCGGGTGTGGGCTACGCCATGGGCTGGATGACCTTCGGCGTCGAGAAATTCTGTCCCTTCGGCGGCATCGAGACCCTCTGGGCCGTGGCCACGAACCAATCCTTCACCTGCGCCATGGGTCCCTTCAACCTCTCCCTGATGCTCGCCTTGCTGGCTCTCACCCTCGTGGCGCGCAAGGCGTTCTGCAGTTGGGTCTGCCCCGTGGGAACCGTTTCCGAGTGGATGGGCATGCTCGGCCGCCGGCTGCGCTTCGGCCGGAAGAAGTCGAAGCCCCTCGGCATGACCTCTCCCTCCAGCCGGAAGGATGCCCCCTGGCGTTGGCTGCGACTTCCGGTCCTGGCCCTGGTACTGGCCTTCACCATCGGCACCGGCGAACTCATCTTCCGCCCCTATGATCCCTACTACGTGCTCTTCAGCGCCCACGGACACGACGTGCAGATGTGGAGCTACCTGGTGGTGGGCGCCATCCTGGTCGCATCGATGATTCTGCCCATGGTCTGGTGCCGCTACCTCTGCCCCCTGGGCGGGACGCTCTGGCCCTTCTCGCGATTCGCCTGGCTTCGGATCCGCCGCAGCGAATCGGCCTGCACCGATTGCGGCAAATGCGATACGGCCTGCCCCCACGGAATTCCGGTTTCCGGCGTCGAATCGGTGGATTCCGGCGAGTGCACCCTCTGCATGGAGTGCACGAGCGCCTGTCCGAAACACGAAGCACTTGCCCTGGCTGCCGCGAGCCCAGCCTCCCGGCCCATGCCCGCCTGGGCCGTGGCCCTGCTCGTGGTTCTGGCCAGCACGGCCGGGTACATGAGCGCGGGCGCATTCAGCTTCTCGAGCGTGGAGCATATCTACGACGGCGCGGAAGCCTCCCTCCAGCCAGAGCAGATCACCCTATACGTGGATGGAGTCATGTGCGTGGACACCGCCGAAGGCGCCGCCCTGCAGCTCGTGGACCATCCCGGCATGATCTCCCTGGTCGCCTACGCCGCCGCGAATCGCGTCGTCATCGAATACGACGTGGCGAGGACGGATCCGAAGGCGATCATCGAGCAACTCGAAGCGCCCGTCTGGGACGAGAACTCCGGAGAATTCTACTTCGGCGTCTATCGGGTGCGTGACTTTCAGATGGATAACGAATCAGAGTCGAACTCATCACCTTGAAGGAGTGAACCCATGAAATCGATCGTCATTCTCGCGCTTCTCATCCCCCTCTTCGTCGCCTGCGGACAGACAGATCCGGAAGCCGCGAGCACCGTGGAACCCGACGCCCAGGTCGCCCTGGCCGATAAGGACCAGGAATGCCTCGACGGAGAGAGCTGCGACGAAGTCGCTCTCTTCGCGGTGGATGGTCTCGACATGAACCTGGCCGGCACGCTGGTCAAGGCCCTGGCCGAGGTGCCGGGCGTCATCAAGGCCAAGCCCGCCGTGGCCGACGGCAAGTTCGCGGTGGAGTTCACCAATCCCACCTCCACGCCCAAGGCCCTGCTGGACGCCATGAAGGCCGCCGGCGCCTCGGCCTCGCTCATCGACGTGACCCCGGCCGAGGCCGGCGGTGGAGAGAAGAGCGGATGCGCGGGGTGCCCGTCCCAGGCCAAGTGCGCCGGGAAGTAGGTCAAGGGCATCGTATTCTCAGGACACCCTCCTCCGGGAGGGTGTTTTCTTTCGCCCCGACCGTGCATTTCCGCCGATGGCTGCCTACCTTGATGCGCCTTCCCCCATTCCCCCCCGACCGGAGATGAGCATGGGCATTCGCAACATCGCGATCATCGCGCACGTGGACCACGGCAAGACCACCTTGGTCGACCAGGTCCTCAAGCAGTGCAACATCTTCCGCAAGGGTCAGGAGGTGCAGGAACGCCTGCTGGATTCGGGGGACCTGGAGCGCGAGCGCGGCATCACCATCAAGTCGAAGAACATCGCCGTGCCCTATGGCGACGTGCGCATCAACATCATCGACACGCCAGGGCATTCGGATTTCGGCGGCGAGGTGGAGCGGGTGCTCAAGATGGCCGACGGCGTGCTGCTCCTGGTGGACGCCTTCGAGGGGCCCATGCCCCAGACGCGCTTCGTCCTGCAGAAGGCTCTGCAGCTCCATCTCAAGCCCATCGTGGTCATCAACAAGGTGGACCGCCCCAACGCACGCCCCCTGGAAGTGCACGACGAGGTTCTCGACCTCTTCATCGAGCTGGACGCCGACGAGGATCAGCTGGAGTTCCCGGGCGTCTACGCCTCAGGGCGCGACGGATGGGCCGTGGATCAGCTCGAGGACGAACCCCGCGATCTCACCCCCCTGCTCGACATGATCGTGAAGCACATTCCCGCTCCGTCCGAAATCGAGGGTCCGGTGCAGATGCTGGTCACCTCCATGGATACCGACGACTACGTGGGTCGCATCGGCATCGGACGCGTGTTTCGTGGCACCCTCGAGGCGAACACTTCCGTGGCCATGATCAAGCGGGACGGTTCCTCCAGCACCCAGCAGATCAAGCAGCTCTACG
The DNA here is from genome assembly GCA_964344565.1 of uncultured bacterium. Taxonomy (GTDB): domain Bacteria; phylum Krumholzibacteriota; class Krumholzibacteriia; order JACNKJ01; family JACNKJ01; genus JACNKJ01. The sequence goes on along the minus strand of CAYFNT010000030.1, from coordinate 6,376 downwards.
TCTTCGAAGCTCTGGGTAGAAAGAAGGTGGACGAGGTGGCCTGCGGCGACATCTGCGCCGTGGTGGGACTGCCGGAGGTGGAAATCGGCGACACTCTCGCAGACATCGAACACGCCGAGCCACTGCCCATCATCGCCATCGACGAGCCCACCCTGACCATGAATTTCATGGCAAACACCAGCCCCTTCTTCGGTCAGGAGGGCAGGTTCTCCACCAGCCGCCAGCTCCGCGAGCGGCTCTTCAAGGAGGCCGAGCGCGACATGGCCCTGCGGGTGGAGGAAACCATGAGCGCCGACGCCTACAAGGTCTCCGGCCGCGGCATCCTGCACCTGTCCATCCTCATGGAGAACATGAGGCGCGAAGGCTACGAGTTCATGGTGGGTCAGCCGAGGGTCATCTACAAGGAGATCGGCGGCAAGAAGGCCGAGCCGGTGGAAATACTCACCGTGGACGTCATCGCCCACCACAGCGGCACGGTCATCGAGTACATCGCCGGCCGCAAGGGCGAGATGCTGAAGATGGAGCAGAAGGACGGGCGCGCCCGCCTGGAGTTCCACGTGCCCAGCCGCGGTCTCATCGGCATGCGCAGCCGCATGCTGCGGGCGACCTCCGGCGAGATCATCATGAACCACCGATTCTTCCAGTACGAATACTTCAAGGGATCCATCCCCCAGCGGCAGACCGGCAGCATCATCTCCATGTCGGGCGGCGAGGCCGTCTCCTTCGCCCTGGACGCCCTGCAGGATCGCGGTCGCTTCTTCGTGGAACCCGGCGAGAAGCTCTACACGGGGCAGGTCATCGGCGAGAACGCCAAGGATGGCGACCTGCTCGTCAATGCGCAGAAATCGAAGAAGCTCACGAACATGCGCGCTGCCGCCTCGGACCGAAGCCTCAAACTGGCGCCGGCACTCAAGATGAGCCTGGAGGAGTGCCTCGAGTACCTGAACCCCGACGAATTCGTGGAGATCACGCCCAAGAGCATCCGCCTGCGCAAATCTGTGCTGGATGAAAACGACCGCAAGCGCGCCGAGAAGGCTGGGCGCGCCGGCGGTCTCGATGGCTGATCGAATCTAGCGCAGCTTCACGACCTTGCCGCCGGCGCTTTCGCCGCCGGATTCAATCTTGTACAAGTAGACGCCGCTGCTCAGAGAGCGCCCCTGCGCGTCTTTTCCATCCCACAGGATCATGCGCTGTCCCGAAGAGGCCGTCTCGCGGATCTCGCGGACCCGGCGCCCCCGGGTGTCGAAAACGCTCAGCTTCAGCTCGCCGCTGCCAGGCTGCTGGAAGCGGATCTCGGTCTCGCCGCTGAAGGGGCTCGTAGCGCTGATCACTTTCAAGCCGCCGGCGGGGGGAAGGTCCTGGGCCGGCGTGCCCGACAACAGGCTGGTCACCGCGGCGCCGAGGTCGGGGCGGGGGCCGATCTCCTTGCTGGGATCGAGATGATCGATGCCCGTGGAGTTCAGCAGATTGCGCAGAAAATCGGGCGTCAGGACGGAGCCGTAGTAGGACTTGGAAATGCCCTGCAGACAGAGGGCCGAACCGGTGACCATGGGCGAAGCGCCGGAGGTTCCGCCGAAGGTCGCTGTGTACTCGGTCTGGATGCTTCCCTCCGAGTAGAGATCCCCGTAGCCCGTGGTGACGATGGAGGACCCCCAGGCGTGCACGTCCATTCGGGATCCGTAGTTGGTGAACCATTCGGCCACCCGGCCGGTGGGCGTGCCGGCTCCCACCATGATGGCGCCGGAGTCGCGGATGTTCCGGTCGAAGACGCCGCCCCAGGCGGGAGAGTCCAGATCCTGGCTGCCGTTGGCGCCGGCCTCGATGCAGACGATGCCCTCGGCCCAGCTGCTCGTCCAGATCACGTCGTAGTTCACCTGCAGCCATTCCATCGGCGTCGCGCCGAATCCCGAGGGATACATCTGAAGCTCGATGAGCCAGACGTCGCCCTCGTCCAGCGCGTCCACAGCCTCCTGGAAGTAGTGCGGAACGTTGGGCCATTCGGCGACGGTGATGGCCACCACGCCCCAGTACGATTGTGGCGCGAAACCGCGAATGCCGAAGCCGTTGTTCAAGCCCACGACCTCGCCCACCACCGCGGTACCGTGATCGTAGTATGCCGGATCGAATGGGGCGCCGCCCTCGTAGAAATAGCGGAGCTGGCTGAAGTCTTCGTGGTTCTTCACCCAACCGATCTCCACGTCGATGAATTTCATGTCTTCGCCCTGACCGCCGGAGACGGCCCAGGCCGAGGGAGCGTCGAGCCCCACGGGAGTGTCGTAGAGATAGTCCTGCTGGCTCGTGAAGTCGGGCGTCGGCAAGGGGAGCACATCGCCGCGCATGGACGCCGGCTCGCAGATGGGCGCGGGATGGGCGATCTCGATCACGGGCAGAGCGTTCAGTTCGTTGATGGTCTGGGCCAGGGCCGCGCGGCCGCCGGTCACCCGCATGTCGTACCAGAGACTCAGGTCGGGGCCCGTCGCGCCGGCCTTGAGTTCTCCACGGGCTTTCCGGGCGCGAAACTCGGCCCGATCGCCGGGGAAGGTGCGCCGCAGATCCACGGCCCGGGAGAGCAGGCCGTTCAAAGCGCCCATGTCGCGTCCCGGATCCAGGAGCATGGCTCCGCTCAGCTGGGGATCGCTTCCCTCGACGCACTTGAAGTGAATCCACTCCGCATCGAAGTTGGCGAGATTGTCCTCAGTCCAATCCATGATCGGACCCACGGCTCGAGTGGTCGTGTCCAAGGCAAGCGCATGACCGGATAAAAGGATGAGAATGGCGATGAAGCCGATGCTGACTCTTCGCATGAGTGCCTCCAGGGTTCGTGCCCGAATACGCCATATTTTACCACAATTCACTGGCCGGAGTCTGCGCCGGACTCCATGAGTAAGAGACGTGCTTGTCGTGTTTTATTCGCTTCATACGATTCCGGGATTGCGACTATAATTTCTCTGTGAGGACACAATTCATCGAGCGAGATTCATTTCCGGAAGGAGACTCCATGCGAAAGAAAGCGAATCTGGCCTTGCTCGCGCTCCTCGCGATCATGATCGGAACGAGCGCGGTGGCCCAGGAAGTCTGGTCGGGCACGCCCCTGTACTTCGAGAAGCAGGATTGGGCCGACTGGACCCAGGCAGAGAACCAGGACCGCATCACCGCCAATGTCTGGCTCACCCGCGCCGACAATCGCGGCCTGTTCAACATCGTCCTAGAGGATGAGTTCGACAATGCCGGCTATACCAGCCCTCTGGACACCGAATGGGCCGAGGGCGATGCCGTGAACTGGGCGGCCCTCACCTTCGACACCTGGGACAATTGGCACGGCGCCAATCCCCCCAGCATGTTGGGCGTGCCTTCTGTGGTGCACCTGATCACCGACGACATCTACATCGACATTACCATGGTTGCCTGGACCTCGGGCGGTCAGGGAGGCGGCTTCGAATACTATCGCGGCGAGGAACCCACGGCCACCTACACCGGCAGTTGGAGCGAGGTCAAGTCGCTCTATTAGTCGCGGTGGTTTCCATGAAAAAACCCCGGAGTCGCGAGGACTCCGGGGTTTCTTTCGTACTGCTGTGGTCTAGCGCCAGCCGCCGCCACCACCACCACGATTGTCGCGACGCTTCTCTTCCGCAATGTTCACGCGAAGATTGCGGCCATTCATTTCATAACCGTCCAGCGCCGTCATGGCGGCGGAGGTGTCTTCCATCTCGACGAAGCCGAAGCCACGGGGACGGCCCGTGTCGCGGTCGTTGATCAGGTTGACGGAAACGACGGTGCCATGCTGGGCGAAGAGATCGCGCACTTCGTCCTCGGTGGCCGAGAAGGGCAGGTTACCCACGTACAGTTTCTGAGGCATTGAATTCTCCAAATCGCCCCTCAGTCTAACATCGTATGCCGCCACGACGAGTTCGCGGATTCGGCAGTCTGTCTTCTCATGGATGAAGCGTGGTCGTTGGTCGGTCGCGATGATCAGCGAAACTGGATCCCACGAGATGCAATCGATGCGACGGGGGCGGGCGGCGAATCGAATCCAAGACGAGAAGTTGACCGCGCCAATATACCGAAGACGCCAGGGGATGTCATCCCCCAATGAGCTCTTTTTTAAGAATTTACGACTTCTATCGCAGCACGAGGATTCGGCCGGAGACTTGCTGCGCTGCCCGATCCGGGCCACTCAAAGTCGCGCGCAGCAGGTAGATACCCGAGCTCACGGGAACACCGCCGCTGCGATGATTCCAATTCAGGTCCAACTGGCCGGACTCGAATTCCTTGTCGACGAGGTCCGCAACTCTTCTGCCCCCTACGCTGAAGATATCCGCTTCGAGGCGGCCGGACGCGGGAAGCGCGAATCGAAGGCGGGAAGTCTCCCCACCAGGAGGCGAGTGGACCGAGAGAAGGCGGAAGGCCAGTTCCTCCGGCAGGTCCGGGATCTGGGTCGAGACCACCGGTCGCGGAGCGATGGCCAGATGGGTTCGACGCCTGGCCGGTTCGCTGGCGTCGTGACCGGCGTTGTAGGCGATGACGTAGCGGTGGAAACGGTCGTCCACGAGCAGGGTGGGCGTGCGCTGGAATCCCGTGGCGGGTACACCGTCGGGGTGCTCGCCCGGCGCGATGATGGGATTGTCAGGATGCCCGAACCAGGTGTCGCCCCAGTCGGGGGACCAGTAGTAGGCCAGGTGTCCGAAGCCAGCGTAGTTCTGGTTGGACACGCAAAGGATCATGTGCACGCCCCCTGCGAGGCTGTCTCCCGTGCAGTGGGCCTGCCAGGAGCCGCGGAAACTGAACCCGTCGGGATAGGGAAGTGTCCAGCGATATGCTGGATTGGTCGGATCGGAAGGATCGAAAACCGGCACCGGATTCTTCACCCAGCCGGTCTTGCCGTCCTCGCTGTCGGCATAGGAGATGCGCCAGTTCCAGTAGGAACCGGGTGAACCATGAAGTCCGCGATAGAAGAGCCGCACCTTGTTCAGGTGCGGCACCCAGACCGGCGTGGGTTCGCTGAGCCCGCCCTTGATGACGCCGTTGTTGTTCCAGCCCTGCTCCCACCAGAGTTCCGCGCGGAGGATGTCCTCGAAGTTCTGGTAGAAGGGCTGTCCGATGGCCGGCGGATCAGCGCTGGTCGCCACCTGGATGGACATCTCGTGGCCCGGCAGTCCCTCCCATTCGGGATGCAGCCAGACCGTGCCGGGACGCACGCTGTTGTAGAGCAGATGCTCCCCCGAGAGCGGGTGCTGGATGTATCCCGGCGTATCGGTGTGCTGCCAGGCCGAACCCGGATAGGGCCCGCCCGGCTCCGCGAGGGGAGTGAACTTGATCTTCGTGACCTTGTCGTAGCCCAGCGCCCAATCGGCGAGCAGATCCTCGCCGTGCGGGTGATGGCTCAGATAGGTCTCGTGGTAGCTGTGATAGAGGAGCTTCACGAGCCCGTCCTGGAGGAAGATGAACTCTTCCCCCACGATGCCGCCCCAGTCGCCGTAGAGGTGGGTCTGAATCTCGGGATAGTCCGGATGGGGCGCGGTGATGAATCCCACGGGCTTGAACGCGGGCCACTCGCCGAGGGGACCGTCTTCGCCACTGGCCAGCAACGGATTCGATACGAGCACCGTGCAAACGCAAGCGAGTAGTAGAAATCGTAGCAGAAGCATGATCCTCCGGGGATCAGTATACCAGACTCACCCGATCTTCAACCCGGAATTCCGCAATACCTTATCTGCTCCAATATAGTTGACATGCGCGGATGACAATCGCTACGATCATGCTCCGCTGGCAACGGAACTTCCTGCTCGAATCCCACGACCGAGGAGCATCGCTATGCGCAAACTGATCATTCTCGCTCTCGTCCTGAGCTTCGCGAGCATCGCGGCCGCCGAAACCGTCTGGAGCGGCCCGCTGATGACTTTCACCCGGGACCCATACGTCGACGGCACCGATCCGGCCAACATGGACCAGATCACCGATGCCGTGTGGATCACCCGCATGACCGGCGGCGGCTCCATCTGGAACGCCGTGGTGGATCCCCTGGATACCTTCACTCCCTGTTCGGGTCCCTACCCCACCGACACGGAGTGGGCCATCGGTGATATCGCCGACTACGCCTCGCTCTACTACACCCCCTTCCTTCAGGATGGATGGGCCGACTGCTATCCCTTCTACTTCCTGAACCCCAGTCCCTGGGGAGTGCTGCATCTCATCAGCGAGGACATCTACATTCCCATCAAGTTCAACTACTGGGAAAGCGGCGGCACCGGCGGTTTCCAGTACGAGCGGGGAACCCCCGGGCCCACCGCGGCCGAAGGTTCGACCTGGAGCGTCGTGAAGTCGCTCTACTGATATGGAACGGCCGGTCAAGCCGTGACTTCTCCCCCGGGGCTTCCCC
>CAYFNT010000029.1:7069-26179 GCA_964344565.1 uncultured bacterium | reverse complement strand
CGAGGGCTGATCGCTGTCGAAGGGGTGCTTGTGATTCATGAAAACCTCATTAATTTGGAATTAGGAATCTTCTGCCATATTGCTGACTCGGAAGCCGCCTGTCAAGCCACCTCGTCCCTCAAGATGAGAGCGGTGAGAACCAGCGCCGCGGCGATGGCGAATCGAAGGCCGATCTGCTCATTCAGGAGTAGAACACCCGCCACGCTTGCAATCAGGGGTTGGAGAAAGACGTAGAGGGCCACGCGACTGGACTGAACCCGTTTCAGCGCCCAGAGATTGAGGAAATAGGTGGCCACCGTGGCCGCCAGCACCGCGAAGATCATGGATCCCACGGCCCGGATGGACAATCCGGCAAGGCTGGCCGCCGCCAGATCGTCGGCGCCGTAGACCGCCAAGCCCAGAGCCCCGAAGAACATGACCACCGTCGTGGACGCCACCGAGTCGTTGCGCTGGAGCACCCCGCGGCTGATCACGAGAAAAAGTCCGAAGCTGGCGGCGTTGCCGATGGTGAGCAGGTCGCCGACCAGGGTTTCCCCCCTGAACCTGAAGGTCTCCACCTCGAGCAGCACCATCACGCCGGCCATGCCGGCGAGAAAGCTCAGGCCCTTGCGCAGGTTCAATCGCTCTCGCCCGAGTAGGAGCGCCCAGAGCAGGGCGAAACTCGGAATCTGGCTGTTGATGAGTGCCGAATGGGATGCCGTGGTGCGCAGGATGCCCTCCAGGAAGAGAGCCTGATTGAGCACCATGCCGAAGAGGGCGCAGAGCGCGAGTTGGGCGACGTCCTTCCAGGGCGGCATTCGACGTCGAAGCAGCACGGCGGCGACGGCCACGATGAGGAAGGCCGTGCTCGTCCTGAGCACCGCCCAGGCTCCCGGCGCCATTTCGGCCACGATCCATTTGGCGGCCAGGTAGTGCACGCCATAGAAGACCTGCACGGCCAGCAGTGCCGCCACGACCTTCCGGCCGGGTCTGCTTGCGGACTCCTCGATCATCGCGGGACTATGCCTCAATTCAACTTGAACATGAACCTGAACTTGGACCCTCGCACCACCCCTGCTTGAGATTCACGCTCAAGTCGAGCTTGTGCTCAGGTTCAAGATCAAGTTTCTCCCTTGTCCTGTTCGGCTCGACGAAGTATGCTCTGTCCCGTCATAGGCCGACGGTGGTCCGAGGGCTTTCGCCCGAGGGCATAATAGGGAAGAGCGGTGAAAATCCGCCACGGTCCCGCCACTGTGATCGGGAGGCCGCCACGGACGCCACTGGGAAACCGGGAAGGCGGCGGCTGAAGAACCCCGTAAGTCAGGAAACCTGCCCCGGCTATCACGCCTGTCCGTCCTTCGGAAGAAAGGAGGCAGGGTGCAATGCCGAAAGCATTCATCCCGAAACGCAGATGGGTTTGGCTCCTGGCGCCATTGTGCCTGGCAGCGAACCTCCGGGCCGAGGAAGCGCCGGCCCTCGCCGACACGGTCTACCTCATGCCGCCGATCCAGGTGCAGGGCGATCCCGTGGAACGCTTCGCCGAACGCAGCGAGCGATCCCTGGCGCGCAAGGTGATTCGTCCCGCGGACAGTCCCCACCGCCTGCCCGCCGCGCGTACCCTGCTGCGGGATATCCCCGGTCTGGAACTGCGCCGTTATGGTGGCCTCGGTTCCTTCAGCACCGCCAGCCTGCGCGGTTCCGGGGACGGCGAACTGGCCGTCTATCTGGACGGTGTCGACCTGCGCCATCCCATGAGCGGCAGTCTGAATCTGGACGACCTTCCCCTGGCCGGCGTGGAGCGCATCGAGGTCTATCGCGGCGCCGTGCCCTCGGAACTCGGCGGCGGCTCGCCGGCGGGGGCCATCCACCTGGTGAGCGACGGCTCCAGGGCGCGCCGATTCGCCCTCAGCGCGGGCAGTTACGGCACCAGCCGCGTCGCGGGGGCTGCTTCGGGCAGGGGGCCTTGGGGCCTGCGAGCCCGCCTCAGCGGCAGCCTGCTCTCGAGCCGCTCGGACTTCTTCTACCTCGACCGCCAGGGCACCCAGGCCAACGCCGATGACGACACCCTTCGCGCCCGTCGCAACGCCGACCTTCGCGCCGGCGACCTCATGCTGCGCCTGGATCGTCCCTCGCCGGCGGGAGAATTCAGCCTTGTCTACCGCTGGCTGCTGCGCGACAACGGTCTGCCGGGCACCGAAAGGTTGCCCACCTATCACACCCGCTCGAAGAAGCGGGGACAGGATCTCAGGCTCAGCTGGCGGGCGCCGCTCATCGGCCATGCCCTGCGCATCGAAACGAGCGCCTGGGCACGCGACGGTCTCACCGAGTTCGTCAATCCCGAGAAGGAGACCGGTCCCTTCCTGGTTGGCGACGAGACCCGCGACCGCCTGCGCTCCCTGGGACTGCAGATGCGGGCCGATCTCTTCGCGCCGCCCTTCCATCTGCTTCTGCGCGGCGAGCATCGCAGCGATCGCTTCCAGCCGGACAATCTGAATCCGGAGAAGTTCGAGGACTACGAGCGCAGCCGTCGCGGCCTTCACTGGACCGCCGAGCTGCGCCGCGAGGGGCGACGCCTTCTGCTCGTGGCGGCCTACGGCGAAGAGTGGCTGCGGGACAACTACTATGGTCCGCCGTCCCTGCCATGGCTGCCGCCGGTGCCTCAACCCGAACACGACACCTTCGCCAGTTTCCGGCGGGCGGGAATGCGCTGGAGGGCCCTGGAAGCCTCGCGCTTCGGCCTGGAGCTCTTCGGAAACCTCAGCGAGGGCTATCGCGCTCCCAGCCTCCTGGAACTCTTCGGGCAGGACGTCTCCGTGCAGGGAAACCCGGAGCTAGTGCCCGAACGGGGGCGGGGCGGCGACCTCGGCCTGACCCTGCGCGCGAGAAGAGGCGGCTTCGAACTGCTCGGCGAGTTCAGCCTCTTCGACCGGAGCCTGCGCGATCAGATCCTCTTCATGCGCAACAGCCAGTACTCCGTGAAGGCACGGAATCTCGAGTCGAGCCGGCTGCGCGGAAGCGAGCTGAGCCTGTCCCTGGACTGGCGACCCTGGGCCTTGAGCCTGTCCCAAACGCGTATGGACGCGCGGGACACGGGAGGACATCCCGACTACGACGGGAAGCTGCTTCCCTATCGAACTTCCGACCGGCTCTTCGCGCGCCTCACGCGGGAACTCGGACGGGTGAAGCTCTTCGCCGAGATCGAAGAGCGCGGCGCCGTCTACACCGACCGCTACAACGACGAGGACCGCCGGCTTCCCGCCGCGAGCTTCTTCGGAGCGGGGCTGCGCACCCGGATTTCCGGCGGCTGGTCCATCTCGCTGGAGGGCATGAATCTGGGCGACACGCGGGCCGAGGACGTACTCGGTTTCCCGCTGCCGGGGCGCACCTGGCTCGTCACCCTGGAATGGATGGGCACCGTCAATGGGAGGACATCATGAAGCGCATCGTCATCGTGGCCGTATTGCTGATCATCGCCGCTGGAGCGAAGGGCGAGCGCCTTCGGGCGGTCTGCACCGATTTCAGCACCGGCATGCTCTCGAGCATGCTGACCGCCGACCCTTGGACCGCGTATCAGGATGAACTGTCCATCCACAGCGACGCGGTGCTGCGCTGGGGCGGCGAGTATCTCGTCGTCATCGAACGCCTGGGCGTGGACGCCATCCGGGTGCTGGACCCCGAGGACCTCAGTTCGGTGAGCGAGTTCAGCACCGGCGCGGGGAGCAATCCCCAGGACATCGTCGTGGTGGGGGACCGGGCCTTCATCTCCTGCAACAACCTCAACGACATCCTCATCGTCGACTGGCCCAGTGGCGCGCCCCTGGGCTCGGTGAGTCTCTCGCCCTGGTCCGACGAGGACGGCTACGCCGAACCCGCGGGCATGATCCTGGCCGAGGATCTCATCTACATCGCCATTCAGCGGCTCGACCGCGACTACTACTGGCTTCCCGTGGGCGACAGCTACCTGGCCGTGCTGGATCCGTCCACCGACGCTCTCGTGGACGTGAATCCCGGACAGGCGGGGGTGCAGGCCATCGAACTGCCCTTCACAAATCCCGCCGGCGAGATCCAATCCTTCGGCGGGTTCCTCTGGTTGAGCTGCGTGGGCGCCTTCGGACTCATGGACGGCGCCCTGGTTCGCGTGGATCCGGTGAGCTTCGAGGCCGGCGGATTCCTTCCCGAGACCGACTTCCTGGGCGACATCGGCGACACGGGCTTTCACGACGGCGCCATGGCCTGGGCCATCGTCACCGACGCATCCTTCAACACGAACCTCTGGCGTTTCGATCCCTCCGGGGCCGAATCGCCCGCCTTCGCCCTGGGCGGAGGCGGATGGGTGTTCAACGATCTGGAGGTCTGGGAGGGAACTCTCTTCCTGGGCGATCAGAGTTATGGAAACGACGGCGTACTCGTGATGGACGCCGCAAGCGGCGCGCCCATCACGGGTCCCGTGGACCTGGGACTGCCGCCCTACGACCTGCTTGCACCTATGAGCGAAAGCGTTGACGTGCCTGAGGCGCCTGCCTTCCCGGGCATCTCGGCCTGGCCCAATCCCTTCAATCCGACCACGACCCTACGATTCGAACTGGAAGAGGCGGCCGAGGTCTTCGTGGAGGTATACGATTGCATGGGCAGAAAGGTGCGCACCCTGCTCGCCGGCGCTCCTCGGGGACCTGGCGAACATGAGCTGCGCTTCGACGGACGAGGCGATGGAGGAGAAAGCTTGCCGTCAGGCCTCTACCATGCGAGGGTTCGCGCGGCCGGGCGGACGTTCGGCGTGAAGCTGGTGTTGATGAAGTAAGGAGACCTCGTGAAACGTCTCGCCCTCCCGTTGATGCTGGTCCTGCTGCTCGCTTGCGCACCGGCAGAGGAACCCTGTCCGGAAAGGCCCTTCTTCAGCGCGGCCATCGTGGATCCGGATTCCCTGCTGGATATCGAGCCTCTCGGGCTTCTAAATCCCACGGGGCACACATTCCCCAGCGATCACATGTACTTCCACTTCATCCGCGATGCGCAGGACGACCCGCTGCCGGTGAGCCTCTACAGCCCCGCCGACATGGAAGTCTCGTCCGTGAGGGCCGTCGAACACGTGAACGCCGGACACACCGACTACGCGATCAACCTGGAGGCCTGCGGCGACATCGAGTTGATCTTCGGACACGTGGCGGAACTGGACGAGGCCACCTTCGCCGGATACCTGGACACGGGCAACTGGAACCAGGACGAGCCCTACAGCACCGGCGGCGAGACCTTCATCGTTTCATGGATCAGGCCGAACATCTCCGTGACGGCCGGCGCCAGACTGGGCCGCTGCGGAGTGCAGGACTTCCAGTACGGCGTGGACGTGGGAATCTACGACTGGACACGCTCCGAACCGCCGGTGGCGAATCGTTCCCGATGGGGGGACGGCGGCTACCTGCGGGCATTCAGCGTGCTCGACTACTACGAGGAGGGAGCGCTCAAGGCGGCCATGGAGGCGGTCATCGCTCGGGAGGATCTGCCCGGCGATCCCTATCCCTACGGTCGCGTGATGCAGGATGTGCCGGGCAGCGCTCACGGATGCTGGTTCATGCCCGGCGGCGGTTTCCCGCCGGAAGACGCGCATCTTGCTCTGGTCCAGTGGAACCGCTTTCCCAGCCAGGAGGTGATTTCCAACGGCAATTCGCTCTCGACCCTGATGTCCGGCATCTATCCCTTCACGCCGGAGGGCGGGGGACGCCTGAATCGTGCCTTCAGTGAAGTCTCTCCCGACGGGCAGGTCTACGCCTGGCACCTCGGGCCCGATTGGACCCCCGGCGGTTGGGAGGGCACCGTGCTCATGCAGATGCCCGACGCGAATACCCTCTGGATCGAGGGCATCGAGGAGCATCTGAACGAGGAGGACTGGGTCTTCACGGGGAATCAGACCGAGTACAAGCGCTAGCGCTAGAGCTCGCCCCGATAGATGAGGTGGGGCAGCTTGAAGCCCAGCATCTCGATCTGGAGGATCTTGCCGTCGGTGCCGAGGCCGTGCTTCTCGTAGAATCTGCAGGCGGGATCGTTGCCTTCCAGGACCAGCACTTCGAGATGGGCGAATCCCTTCTCGCGCAGAGCGTCCAGGGCGGCCTCGTAGAGCACGGTTCCGCCGCCCTGCTGCCACTTGGCCGGATCCAGGTAGAGGCTGTAGATCTCGCCGCTGTCGCTGTGGGTGGAGGGCCCGTACTCGGCGAAACCCACCACGACTCCATCGCTCTCCAGAACGAGGCCGCGTCGGCCCTTGAAGAAGTGATCCTTCCAGACCTTGTAGCGCTGCCTCACGGTGAATCCCTCGAGGGCTTCGGCCGGCATGAGACCGCGGTAGGCCGTGCGCCAGCTGTCCACGTGGATCTGCGCGATGGTCTCGGCATCGGAGATGCTGGCAGACCGGATGGTCCATGTGCCCACGCTAGACATGCAGATGCCTTTCCGCCCGGTAGCTGGATCTCACGAAAGGTCCGGACTCCACGTGGCGTAGTCCGAGGCTCTCTCCGAGTTCCTTGAATTCGACAAACTCCTCGGGCGTGACGAATCGCTCCACGGGCAGGTGCCGCCGGGTGGGGGGAAGGTACTGTCCCAGGGTCAGGATCTCGCAGCGGTGCTCGACCAACCGCTCCATGGCATCGATCACCTGCTCGCGGGTTTCGCCCAGGCCGAGCATCATCCCGCTCTTGATCTTCACGGGATACTCGTCCTTCCAGCCGGAAGCGTTGCGAAGCACATCGAGGGACTGCTGGAAATCCGCGTCGGGACGCACTCGCCTGTAGAGCTCCGGCACGGTCTCCACGTTGTGGGCCAGGATCTCGGGCCGCGCCTCCATGACCGTGGCCAGGGCCTTCTCGTCCCCCTGGAAGTCTGGGATGAGCACCTCCATGGTGGTGCCGGGATTGATCTCGCGCACGGCGCGGATGGTCTCGGCCCAGACGCCCGCGCCGCCGTCCTCGAGGTCGTCGCGGTCCACGCTGGTGATCACCGCGTGACGGCAGTCCATGCGCCTTACCGCCTCCGCGACGCGGCGCGGCTCGTCCAGATCCACGCTGCCGGGACGCCCCTTGCCCACGCTGCAGAAGCTGCAGTGCCGCGTGCAGATGTCGCCCAGGATCATGAAGGTGGCCGTGCGCGCGTTCCAGCACTCGTGCAGGTTCGGGCAGTTGGCCTCCTGGCAGACCGTGTTCAGGGACAGGTCGCCCACGAGATCCTTCAGATCTTTGTAGTCCTCTCCCGTCTCGAGCTTTACCTTGAGCCAGGATGGACGGCGCAGCGGTTTGGGTCTTGGCATGGAGACAATCTAGGCGCTGCCGGCCGGCTTTGCCAGCCGTCCGCTGCCCGCCAAGCGCTGCCGGCAGGAGGGAAACTCCTAACTGCCAATGGTTTCCTGCCAGTAGTTTCCTGCCGCTAGTTCCATCATTGACCTCAGCTATGTCATGGAGTTATCTCAGAACATGAAAGCCCACATTCTGATCGCCATGCTGCTCGCTCTTCCCGCACAGGCCGCCTTCTTCGCCGGGGAGCCGTCACTTTACCTCGACGGCGAGGAGGTCGTGCTCAGCTGGACCACCGAAAGTCCCACCCCGCCGGCCCGTGCCAGCTTCGGCGTGGAGGTGCCCGAGGATCCCTATCGCACGCCCCGCTGGCGATTCTCCGCGAGGGAGAAGGGCGACAGCCTTCGCACGCGCCATGAGCTGCGCCGGCACCTGGGATGGTGGGAGTATCCCAATCATGACGTGGCCGGTTACGCCGAGGGCGGGGGAATCGTCCTCGCCCGGGTGGAGGCCTGGGATCCCCGGTACAAGGCTCTGCGCTACCGCGAACTGCGTCTCGCCTACGAGCGAGTGGACGGGCTGCCCGAGGAACGGCCGTCGATCAGCCGCGGCCCCTGGATCGATCAGGTGGGCCCCGAGAGCGCCTGGCTCAGCTGGACCCTGGATCGTCCGGCCAAGGTGGTGGTGGAGTACGGTTCCACAGCGAGGCGCATGGCCTGGAGGCGGGTGGAGGTGGACACAGCCCTGGGCGCGGAGATCCTCCTGGATGGCCTGCGCCCCGAAGAGGAGTTCGGCTATCGGGTCATTCCCGAAGGCCGCCGGAAGGCGCTGAGAACCTGGACCTTCCGCACGCCTCCCGCGCGCGGCGATTGGCCCGCCGACGGCGTGATCACCTTCGCCTTCCTGTCGGACAGCCGCGCGGGCGCCGGTGGCGGCATCGAAGCCGTGGACGGCACCAACCGCCAGAGCATCCGAGATCTTCTCGGCGCCGCCGACATGGCCGGCACGGAGTTCTTCTGTTTCGGCGGAGATCTCATCGACGGCTATACCGCCGATCCGGCGAAGTATCGTACCGAGCTGGAATCCTGGAAGAAGGCCGCCGAGTGCGTGGGGGCGCGGCTGCCCATCTACGAGGGCATGGGAAACCACGAGATGCTCGCCGACTTCCAACCGGTGGACGAGGACCACGAGGGCATGCCGCCATTCCGCGACCGCGCGGGCGATGAGAACAGCGAGAGTCTCTTCGCCGCGGCCTTCGTGAATCCGACCAACGCACCGGAGCCGCCCCGGGACGCCACCGGCAAGGACGAGTCGCCGCCCTTCGAGGAGAACGTCTACTCCTTCGACTGGGGGCCGGTGCACATCGTCGCCGTGAACAACACCTACGACGTGGCCAGCCATCCGGAAGACCTGGGAGGCTATCGCGAGGGAGCCATCGCGGAGGAGCAACTCGCCTGGCTCGACGCCGACCTGGCCGCCGCCCGCAAGCGCGGCGCCGCCGAGATTTTCGTTTTCGCCCACGAGCCCGCATTCCCCTGCGGCGGACACGTCGGAGACGGCATGTGGTGGCACGGCAAGCGTCCGGAAATGCTTGAGATCCGCGAACGCTTCTGGAACATTCTTCAGAAGCATGGGGTTAGAGCGGCCATGTTCGGCGACGAACACAACTACTCGGCCCTGCGCGTGGACTCTCGAGTGGGCGAGGAGTACTATCAGCCCGTCTGGCACATCGTCAGCGGGGGAGTGGGAGCGCCCTATTACGCGAAGGCCTCCAGCGTGCCCTGGGCCGAGCAGGTGAGCGCCTTCAGCCCCATCCAGCATTTCTGCCTGATCGAGGTGCGCCCCGAGGGCGTGACCCTGAGCGCCATCGACGCCCATGGACGCATCATCGACAGCCGGCCCTTGGACTAGTACCAGGAGATACCATGCGATTGTCCGCCCTCTTCCTGATTCTGCTTGCGACTCTCTTCGCGGGATGCGACGAGGGCACGGTGACCGATCCTCCTCCGGCGGCGAAGGGCAAGGTGAGCGGTCAGGTCTGGCACCGTCTCCACCCGGAACAGGTGCTGGACGGCGTCACCGTGAGCTGGGGCGATGCCGAGGATCTTACCGACGCCGAGGGCCGATACGAACTCGTCGATCTGGACGCCGGCTCCGATTCGATTCGCCTGCGTCGAGACGGCTTCCACGGCGAGGCCGAGTGGCTCGATATCGAGGGCGACAGTCTCTCCCGGGGTTTCACGCTCCTTCCCGTGGACGAGGATCCTCCCCTCCCGCCCAGTTCCTTCACCTCGAGCACCGAGGACGGCAACTACATCATGCTGCGCTGGGAGGCGCCGGAAGACGAAACGCGCACGGGCTTCGCCCTCTGGAAGACGCCCGGAGATCCCCATTTTCAAGTGCTGCCGGCCGATCGTGACAGCCTGCTCGATATCCAGGTGGCGCCCCTTCGCGACTACATCTACACCCTCCAGAGCCGCGACGCCTTCGGCAATCTCAGCGCGGGTCTGGAACTCACGGTGGTGGTGGATACCTATCCCACCTACTCCGAGATCGAAGTGTTGAGCGGCGCGGACTTCAATCACATTCCCCTGGGCTGGACCGAGAACCTCGATACCGACTTCTCGCACTACCGCCTCTACCGGAGCGATGTGGGTAACGCCGACTCCCTGGACCTCTTGATCTACGAGGGCATCGACACCAGTTATTCCGACGAGGATGTGGAGCCCAACGAGGTCTTCAGCTACCGTGTCTACACTTTCGACGAAACCGGCAACGCCACCACCCACACCCGTTCGGAGATCGATGCGGCGGCGCAGATCTATCTGCCCGACTACGAGGAGACATCCAGCCTCTACGCCCTTCCCGACGGGAACAGCTGCTGGGCGGTGGGGCGCAACTCCGGAACCATCCGGCGGGTGAACGGCGAAGGCCTCCTGCTCGATACGATCACGCCCAGCGGCGGACCGGCCTTCTGGACCTTCAACGGCACCGAGGACGAAGCCATAGGCGTCGGAGCCTCGCCCACCAGCTTCTCGCGTCTGACCATGGATCCTCTCGTCGAGGTCTCCGCCGTCGATCGCGACTGGCCTTCCGTGGCCGACCTGGCCTGGGTGGACGAGGAGACGGTGCTCATTTCCTGGCTCGCCGAAGGTCCACCGGTCTTCGTGGATCTGGGCAACTACGAAATCTCCGACACCCTGCGCGTGGTGGATGACACCGACCTTCGCGCCATGCTCACCGTGGACCCTCTCGCCGAGATTCTCTACATCGCCGACACGCCTGCCACGGGCCGTCTTCGCGCGGTGGACCTCAGCGGCGAGACGAGCATCCTGCAGGAAGTGCAGCTGCCCGGCAGCCCCGTGGAGATGCTGCTCTCCGGGGACGGCGAGATCGTGATCACCTATCTGGGACCCGGCCGCGTCGAGCGCAGGCTCGTGGCGGACCTGGAGCAGGTCGTGTCGAGTTTCTTGATCGCGGGCAGCCCGGACCGATCCTTCCTGACACCTGACCTGACCCAGCTCTGGTACAGCGACTTCGAGACTCGCACCGTGGTCGGCATCGACCTGGACAGCTTCGAGGTCATCCGCGAGCTGTCCACCATCGGTCTCACCCTGGACATCCAGGTGGTCGGCGACGGCACGCGGCTCTTCGCGGGCCAGACCTCCGACCTGGTGACGATCCTCTCCCTCGACAGGGGCGATGACTAGCCGAGTGCCGCGGAAGCTGCGGGAGATACTCCCGCCGGAGGACATCCTCTCCGCGGAAGAGGATCGCGCTCTCTACGAGCACGACAGCCAGAAGATCTACCGGCGCCTGCCGGATCTCGTACTCCTCCCTCGCCATGCGGAACAGGCCGCCTCCATCGTGAAGCTCGCGAAGGAGCTCGCCCTGCCCATCACGCCCCGCGGCGCGGGCACGGGCCTGTCCGGAGGCGCGGTGCCTCTGGACGGCGGCTGGCTGATCTCATTCACGCGCATGCGGGAGGTCCTGTCGCTGGATCCCCGCGAGCGTACCGCCTGGGTACAGCCTGGACTCGTGAACCGCGAGCTCCAGGAGCTTCTTGCGCCCCACGGCCTCTGTTTCGCTCCCGATCCCAGCAGCCAGACCGTGGCCACGCTCGGCGGCAACGTCGCGGAGAACGCGGGCGGGCCGCATTGCCTGAAGATCGGCGTGACCAGCCAGCACGTATTCGGACTGGAGATCGTGGACGATTCCGGCCTGATCCATCGCCTCGGCTCCCCGGCCCTCGGGGCCGATCCTCTGGACCTTCCTGGGCTGATCACCGGCAGCGAGGGAACCCTGGGCCTGGTGACCTCCATGGGCCTACGTCTTTCGCCATTGCCCGAGTGTGTGGCCACGCTGCTCGCACCCTTCGCGAGTCTCGAAGCGGCCAGCCGGGCGGTGTCCGGCATCCTCGCCCGCGGAGCCCTGCCGGCGGCCCTCGAGATGATGGACCGCGATGCCATCCGTGCGGTGGAAGCGTCGGGACAGACCACCGGCTATCCGCCCGAAGCCGAGGCGGCGCTCATCGTGGAACTGGATGGATTGGCCGAGGAGGTGGAGGCGGAGCGCAGCGAGGCCGTCGAACTTCTCTCCGACGCGGGCGCGCTCTGGGTGCGAGAAGCCGCCGACGAGGTCGAACGCAAGCGTCTCTGGCGCGGCCGCAAGAGCCACTTCGGCGCGTCCGGACAGCTCTACCGCGACCTCCTGGTGCAGGACGTCTGCGTGCCTGTGAGCCGTCTCGCCGAGGCCGTCGAGCGGGTGAACGACTGCGTGCGCCGCGAAGGCCTGCACGTGTCCAGCGTGTATCACGCGGGTGACGGCAATCTGCACCCCAACATCGGATACGACCGCGGCGATCCCATGCAGCTGGCCTCCCTGCATCGCGCCTGCGAGGGCATCATGAAGATCGCCGTGGAACTGGGCGGCACCCTCAGCGGGGAACACGGCATCGGCATCGAGAAGTCCGACTACATGCCCCTGGCGCTCAGCGCGGCAGACCGGGCGCCCATGCTGCGCATCAAGCGCGCCCTCGATCCCGAAGGACGCTTCAACCCGCGCAAGATCTTCCCCCGTAAGGACGAGCACTCCCCGCCGCCTTCCCGGCTCTCGGTGGTGAGTTCGCCCGTGAAGTCGGGGGAGTCGAGATTCCTCAGACCCGAAGACGTCGAGGAACTGTCCTCGCTGCTCCGCAACAGCGGCCCGGGGCTCGTCTACGTGAGCGGCGCTCGCGTAGCCGAAGAGATCGCGCCCCTGCCCGGTCCCGTCGAGCGCATCATCTCCACGGCATCCCTCTCGGGCATTCGCGATTTCATCGCGGAGGACTTCCAGGTGGAGGCCGCCGCGGGCACTCCCATGCTCGAGCTGGAAGCTTTTCTCGCCGACAAGGGTCATGAGCTGGACTTCGATCTTCCCTATCCGAAACAGCGTTCCCTGGGCGGAGCGGTGGCGGTGGACGAGGCCTGGCCCTTCCGTCGACTGAACCGCTCGGCCCGGGATCGTCTGCTGGCCTTCGATGCCGTGCTTCCCGACGGCACCCGCTTTCGCGCGGGTGCGGGCAGCGTGAAGAACGTCACCGGATACGATCTACCCCGGCTCATGGCGGGCAGCCGCGGCACCCTCGCGGTGTTCACGGGATTGCGCCTGCGCACGCGACCTCTGCCGGAGTTTCGGAAAGTGCTGCTGCTGGACTACGCCGAAAGGGAACCGGCCCTGCGCGCGGGACTCGAACTGTCGGCCCGCCACGACTTCTTCGGAGGTCCCCTGCTTCTTCCCCGAACCTTCGAGATCGAAGGGCGAGCGGAGCGTCCCCGCCTGGCGGTCGAGTTGAGCGGACGCTCGGCCCTGGCCGGTCCCATGGGCGAGCGGGTGCTCTCGACCCTCGCGGGCGCGGGGCTGAAACCCGTCGATGTCTGGGAGGAGGAGGATCGCGGCAGCGTCTACGAGAGCCTTCGCGACTTTCCGGCGGCGCCTCGCTCCGGCGAGGTCAGATTCCTGCGCGAATATCGCGGCAGCCGCGCGGCTCTCATCTCGGCCCTGCCCTACCTTGGCAGCCGGTGGATACTCGACCTGGGTTCCTGCCGACTGCGGTCCGAGGAGCAGGTGGCCGAGCCCACGCAGATGCTCGGCAATCTCGGCGGTCCGCTGCTGGACCGGCGGGCCGAGATCGTCAAGCGCGGCGTCGAAGCGCCCTCCCTCTACGATGCCCTTCCCGGACCGGCCTTCATGGAGAAGGTGGTCAGGGCCATGGATCCCGCCGGACGCATGGCGCCGGGGAGGTGGCTCCTTGGCTGATTTCCATCGCGGCTTCGATCTGCTGGAATGCGTGTCCTGCGGACTCTGCCTGGAGGTCTGTCCTACCTACGATATTCTCCGCGACGAGGGCTCGGGACCGCGGGGGCGCATCCTGCTCATGGAGAGGCTGTCCCGGGTCGCTACGCCGGGAGACTGGACCCAGCACCTGGACGCCTGCGTGGGCTGCCTGGCCTGCCAGGCCCGCTGCCCGGCCGGCGTGCCCTACGCGGGCATGCTGGATCGCGCCCACGAACTGCTGCGCGCGCGTAGACCGGAACGAGGACTCGCGGGTCGGCTCGAGCGCTTCGCCCTGGACGAACTGCTTGTGGATCGTCCTCGCCTCGATCGCTTCTTTCGCACGCTACGATGGATCCAGCGGCTCGGTCTCTTCGCCCTGGCGCGATGGCTGCACCTGGAACGCCTGCCGGGGCTTTCCCCCCTCCGCGGTCTGCACTGGATGCCTCGCCTGAGCGCCGCGAAGCCCGCGCCCGCTCCACGGGAATCGGCGCCGCGCTACTTCTTCCGCGGATGCGTGGGGGGGCATCTCTTCCCGGGCGAGGAAGCCGCCGCCCGCAGCTTGCTGGATCGACTTGGCGGATATCGAGTATCCGAGGGCGAGGTCTGTTGCGGGGCCATCCACCGACACCGAGGCGATTTGGATGGATCGAAGCGTCTGGCGCGGCGGAACATCGAAGCCTTCGAGGGCGAGGAACTCGTCGTCACCACGGCCGCCGGATGCGGCGCCGCCATGAAGGACTACGGCGAGTGGCTGGCCGACGATCCGGAGTGGAGTGAGCGCGCGGCAAGTTTCAGCGATCGGGTGCGCGACCTCAGCGAAGTATTGGAACCGGATTCCATCGAGTTCCGTCGCGGGGCCGAGCCGGTGGTCTACGCCTTCGAGGATGCCTGTCACGCCGTTCACGCCCAGGGCATCGCCGAAGAACCACGAAATCTGCTCGATCGCATTCCCGGCCTGGGCCGCGTGGAGATGCCCCACGCCGATCGCTGCTGCGGCGCCGGCGGCACCTGGTTCATGGATCAGCCCGAATTGAGCGAGACGATGATCGGCGCCAAGGTCGAGGAGCTGCGTGCCAGCGGCGCCGAGATGCTCCTGCTCGCAAATCCCGGTTGCCGCCTGCAGTGGCAGCGGGCCCTGCGCGGAGAGGGGCTGAAGGTGCGGGTGGCCCATCCCGCTGAGGTCTGGGCGGAGCACCTCGACTGATCGAACTAGTCCCAAGCTATCTCTCTACAATTGCTACACAGTCATGCGGAGGATGCAGAATCCTATTGAATAAATATTGCTGCTTTGCGAATGTATTGGCCAGCTGAGATAGATAATCATGAGGCGAGGCAAACTTGAGTGGGAGGGGGCGGCCAGGAATACTGCAGATCCACTGATGCTGCCTCTAGAAAAGGTTGATTCACTTGCCTCCTATTCTCTCGAAGGAATATAGTGACCGGAAAACTGCTCAAGATTGCGATAGACGAAGCCTACAGCAGCTTGTTGTCACTCAAAGGGCATGAAGTGTTTCGTAACGACTCTTCGTCTCGCTACACTAAAGAGCCTATCCACAATCTCATCGACAACGTTTCTATTGACGATTGCTGGGACGATCTCGTTCAGGGGGACGGGAATGAGCTTGTAGACAGTCCAAGCGGACCAGCGAAGTTTTGTGCAGCGCATTCTTCATCAGCACTTGCGGTAAACGTCTTCAGTCCTTTCAGGAGAGCACCCAGTACACTTAGCTTGAATGGATTGTGTGGGTTCGGTGAAGCTCAGTTCGAACGGAAGTGTCCCACAGGACTTCGCGGGACATCACCTAACCTGGATTTTCTAGCTCTTGGGGATGACTTGGTTGTTGGCGTCGAATCCAAGTTCCTTGAGTTACTTAGGCCAAAACCTGCCGTGTTTTCATCAGCATACGAACAGGTGATAGCGCAGGCGGGGGAAGGATGGCAGCATGCCTTCACGATCCTGTCGAATGAACCGAAACACTTCGAGCTTCTGGATGCAGCTCAGCTTGTGAAGCACAGTCTGGGTCTGCTCCATACCTTTCGTAACAGCGTCGAGCGCATAGTCCTTCTCTACCTGTACTGGGAACCATCCAATGCAGATGAGCTTGCCGAGTACATTCAGCACAGACAGGAGCTGGTCGAGTTTTCCCGGCTGGTTGCCGGGGATAAAGTCGATTTCGTGTACCTATCCTATCCGGAACTATGGGATCAATGGGAAGATGAGGCAAGTTGGACAGGCATGCCCGCCCATCTCGACTCTCTTCGAGAGAGATATGCATTTCCATTGCCTGCAGTATCTGGATAAAGTCGTCGTTGAATGGGCCCAGTCTCAATACACTTGAAATTCTTAGGAGAACCTACTCAGCATGAGCACCCAGGCTATCGAAAGAGCCGAGCTACACAAGACCATCTGGCGCATCGCCAACGATCTGCGTGGCAGCGTGGATGGGTGGGATTTCAAGACCTACGTGCTCGGCATGCTCTTCTATCGCTTCATTTCTGAAAACCTCTGCACATACTTGAACAGTCAGGAGTGGAAGGCGGGTCAGAAGGACTTCGACTACACAAGGCTCAGCGACGCCGAAGCGGAGTTCGGACGCGCCGAGACGGTTAATGAGAAGGGTTTCTACATCCTGCCTTCGCAGCTTTTTGGAAACGTGCGAGAAGGGGCTCGCAACGACGAGAACCTTAACGAAACTCTCTCGCGGGTGTTTAAAGATATCGAGGGCTCAGCTCTGGGGTCCGACAGCGAGGATGACATCAAGGGGCTCTTCGACGACCTGGATGTCAATTCCAGCAAGCTCGGCAACACGGTGGCGAGGCGCAACGAGAAGCTTGTGAAACTGCTGGATGCCATCGGCGATCTGCCTCTGTCGAACGGAGAGGGGAGCTTCGCTGGGAACAGCAACGACCTTTTCGGCGATGCGTACGAGTTCCTGATGACCATGTACGCTTCCAGCGCGGGCAAGTCCGGCGGCGAGTTCTTCACGCCCCAGGAAGTCAGCGAACTTCTCGCCCGAATCGCCTCGCATGGCAAGGAGGAGCTGAACAAGGTCTATGACCCCGCCTGCGGATCGGGGTCGCTGCTGCTCAAGTTCGCGAAGGTCCTGGGGCCTGGAAAGGTACGACAGGGTTTCTTCGGCCAGGAAGTCAACCTAACCACCTACAATCTGTGCCGCATCAATATGTTTCTGCATGACATCAACTTCGAGAAGTTCGATATCGCTCTCGGCGATACCCTCACCGATCCGGCCCATTGGGACGACGAGCCCTTCGAGGCCATCGTCTCCAATCCGCCTTATTCCATCAAGTGGGAGGGCAAGGACAACCCGCTGCTTATCAACGATCCGCGTTTTGCCCCAGCGGGGGTGCTGGCGCCCAAGAGTAAGGCCGATCTCGCCTTCACGATGCACATGCTTCACTGGCTCGCGGTGGACGGCACCGCGGCCATCGTCGAGTTTCCGGGCGTGCTATATCGTGGCGGCGCCGAACAGAAGATTCGCAAGTATCTGATCGACAACAACTACATCGATACAGTCATTCAACTGCCGCCCGATCTCTTTTTCGGCACCACCATCGCCACCTGCGTCATCGTTCTCAAGAAGTCGAAGCGAGACAACAAGACACTTTTTATAGACGCCAGCGCCGAATTCAAGCGCAGTGGCAACAAGAACCTGCTTGCCGAGGAAAATCGAGAGAAGATTCTGAGCGCCTTCGTCGCTCGCGAGGAGAGCGAGTATTTTGCGAAGTTGGTGGAGAACGACGACATCGCCGAGAACGGCTACAACATCGCCGTCTCCAGTTATGTCGAGCAGGAGGACACCCGCGAAAAGATCGATATCGTCGTCCTAAACGCCGAGATCGAGCGGATGGTCAAGCGCCAGTCTGAACTGCGCGAGCAGATCGACGCCATCGTGGCGGATCTGGAAGGGGGCGGCGATGAGTGAGCGGCCCGTGCTTCTCGATCCTACGCCGGATGGATATATCGACTGGCTTGCCGATCTGAAGATCCGCATCCACGAGGCGCAGCAACGGGCCATCCTCAAAGCCAACCAGGAATTGGTGCTGCTCTACTGGGGCATCGGTCGCGACATTCTGGAGCGGCAGGCGGAGCAGGGCTGGGGGGCGAAGGTGATCGATAGACTGGCTCAAGATCTGCGCAGCGCCTTTCCTCGGATGAAGGGCTTCTCGCCTCGTAACCTCAAATACATGAGGGCTTTCGCCGAGGCTTGGCCGGATGCCGAAATTGTGCAACAGGCTGTTGCACAATTGCCCTGGGGGCACAATCTGGTGCTGCTGGACAGGCTTGACCAGCCGGACGATCGCCGCTGGTACGCCGCCAAGGCCATCGAGAACGGATGGTCCCGCAACGTACTGGTGCTCCAGATCGAGAGCCGCCTGCTTGAGCGGCAGGGCAAGGCGGTTACCAACTTCGAGCGACACTTGCCGACGCCCCAATCGGATCTGGCGATCGAGACCTTGAAGGATCCCTATCGCTTCGACTTCCTCGGTCTGGGAGAGGAAGCCCAGGAGCGTGAGATCGAGGAGGCGCTGGTCAAGCACATCACCGACTTCTTGCTGGAGCTGGGGGCTGGGTTCGCCTACGTCGGCAGACAGGTGCATCTGGAAGTTGGCGGTGAAGACTTCTTCCTCGACCTGCTTTTCTACCACCTGAAGCTGCGTCGTTTCGTAGTGATCGAGCTCAAGACCGGCGATTTCAAGCCCGAGCATCTGGGGCAGCTGGGATTCTACCTAACTGCCGTGGATCGCCAGGTGAAGGTGGAGCAGGATGGTCCCAGCATCGGTCTGCTGCTGTGCAAGAGCCAGAACAAGGTGGTGGCCGAGTACGCCACGCAAGGTGTGAAGCAGCCCATCGGTGTCTCCAGTTACGAGCTGACCCGTGCCCTGCCCGCTGACCTGCAAAACAGTCTTCCCAGCATCGAGCAGATCGAAGAGGAACTTCAGGGAGATGGAGCATGAACAGAATCGATCGGCTTGTTGCGGAGTTGTGCCCGAATGGGGTGGAGTACAGCGCTATAGGCGACATCGCCGAACTAGTTCGTGGCAATGGAATGCCAAAATCCGACTTCTCAGATTCTGGTGTCGGTTGTATTCACTATGGGCAGATCTATACTCGCTATGGCGTGTGGGCAAGTGAAACTTTGTCGTTTATCTCGCCCAAAAAGGCGGAAAAACTGGCTAGGGTTGATCCTGGTGATCTAATCATCACAAATACAAGTGAGAATCTAGAAGACGTTTGCACAGCAGTGGCATGGCTTGGGGATTCACAGATAGTTACAGGCGGGCACGCTACAGTAATCAAGCACCAACAAAATCCTAAGTACCTCTCATACTACTTCCGTACACCAGAATTCTTCCTCGAAAAGAAAATTCGGGCGACCGGCACGAAGGTCATTGATGTGTCCGCGAAGAGCCTAGCGAGAATAGAAATCCCCATTCCACCCCTTGAGGTTCAGCAAGAGATTGCCCGGATCTTGGATAACTTTACGGAGCTGGAGGCGGTGCTGGAGGCGGAGCTGGAGGC
>CAYFNT010000029.1:0-6969 GCA_964344565.1 uncultured bacterium | reverse complement strand
GCTGGAGGCGGAGCTGGAGGCACGTAAAACTCAGTTAGAGTTCTATCAAGATGTTCTCTTGGACTTTCAGGGCAGTGATGTTTTGTGGACGACCCTCGGGGAAGTCGCGACTATTGGAACTGGATCGAGAAACACCAATGAGGCTGTAGAAGGTGGTAGGTATCCATTTTTTGTGCGATCTCAAATACCTCGGACAATCGATGAGTTCGAGTTTGATGAAGCAGCCATCATTACAGCTGGTGATGGTGTGGGAGTAGGGAGGGTATTTCATTTCTTTGAGGGGCGGTACGCGCTTCACCAAAGAGCGTATCGAATTCAGCCCGCATCTGAACTACTGATACCCAAATACCTATTCTACTACATTAGAAACAGCTTTCCGCGATACTTGGAAAGAGCATCGGTCCACTCATCGGTAACATCTTTACGTAAACCTATGTTTGAGCAGTTTCGAATTCCTATACCAAACATGCAAGCCCAAGAGCGAATTGTTTCGATTCTCGATAGCTACGAGGTCCTTGTTAGCGACCTCGGTGGCGGCTTGCCCGCCGAGATCGCAGCTCGTCGAAAGCAGTACGAACACTACAGAGATCGACTCCTCACCTTCAAGGAGAAGGCGTCTTGACGGATGAGAGCACACCCTACCGAATCGAGCCGGTCGCCATATCCGAGGAAAGCACCGTCGTCGCGGAGTACGTTCCTGAGAAGATTCAGGAAACGACTTATCAGAGCGAGGCTGCTCTTGAAAAGACACTCATCGCGCAACTCGAGAAGCAGGCCTATGAGTACCTAACCATCTCCACTGAAGCCGATCTTGTGGCCAACCTTCGCGATAAGCTGGAAGCGCTCAACGGCACCGTATTCTCCGACTCAGAGTGGCAAGAATTCTTCGCCGAGAATATCTCCGGAGCCAACGACGGCATCATCGAGAAGACGGCCCGCATACAGGAAGATCACGTTCAGGTGCTTCGACGCGATGACGGCAGTTTCAAGAATATCCGCCTCATCGACAAGGTGAACATCCACAACAATCGCCTGCAGGTGATCAATCAGTACGAAGCGGAGGGGAGGCGATCCAATCGATATGACGTGACCGTGTTGGTCAATGGACTGCCGCTCGTGCATATCGAACTCAAGCGCCGTGGCGTGGACATTCGAGAGGCTTTCAATCAGATCAACCGCTACCAGCGTGACAGCTTCTGGGCAGGCTCGGGGCTCTTCGAGTACGTGCAGCTGTTCGTCATCAGCAACGGCACCCTCACGAAGTACTACAGTAACACCGTGCGCGAGAGCCATCTTGCCGAGCAGCGTGGCCGGCGCACTCGTCGGCGGACCTCGAACAGTTTCGCTTTCACAAGCTGGTGGGCCGATGCGAAGAATCGACCTATCCGAGAATTAGCGGCCTTCACGCGAACTTTCTTCGCCAAGCATGCGCTGCTGAACATCCTGACTCGATATTGCGTCTTCGATGTCGATCGTAAGCTGCTCGTGATGCGTCCATACCAGATCGTCGCTGCTGAGCGCATCCTGCTACGAGTCCAGACAGCGAGCCACCACAGGCAATTGGGGAAGCTCGAGGCAGGAGGCTACATCTGGCACACGACCGGCTCGGGGAAGACCCTCACGAGCTTCAAGGCCGCGCAACTGGCAATCGGCCTGGAAGACGTGTTCAAAGTCTTGTTCGTTGTCGACCGCAAGGACCTGGACTATCAGACCATGCGCGAGTACGAGCGCTTCGAGAAGGGTGCGGCCAACTCGAACACCTCGACCGCCGTGCTGAAGCGTCAGCTCGAAGATCCCAACGCTCGCATCATCATAACCACCATCCAGAAGCTCAGTCGTTTCGTCACCCGAAACAGGCAGCATCCGATCTACGACGCGCATGTCGTAATCGTCTTCGACGAGTGTCATCGCAGCCAATTCGGCGAGATGCACGATGACATCACCAAGTCGTTCAAGCGCTACCATCTGTTCGGCTTTACAGGCACACCCATCTTCGCCGCCAACGCTCCCAGCGGGGGTAGACCGCGCATGCGAACCACGCAGCAGGCGTTCGGTGAGAAGCTGCACACCTACACTATCGTCGATGCCATCAACGACAAGAACGTGCTGCCCTTTCGCATCGACTACATCAACACCATCAAGACCGCTCCGTTGATCAAGGACAAGAAGGTGTCGGCCATCGACACCGAGCGCGCGCTTCTCGCCTCTGAGCGAGTGAGGAAGGTGGTCGAATACATCCGCGAGCATTTCGACCAGAAAACCAAACGGAATGCCAGTTATTCACTCAAGGGTAGGCGCATGCTCGGGTTCAACTCACTGTTCGCCACGGCCAGCATCGAGGCGGCAAAATGTTACTACTCCGAATTCGCCGCCCAGCAGAAAGACCTGCCGCCCGATCGTCAACTCAAGGTGGGAGTGATCTACAGCTTCGCCGCCAATGAAGAAGAACCTGATGGTTTGCTGGGCGACGAGGCATTCGAGACCGACGGGCTCGATCGCAATTCCCGCGATTTCCTCGATGGCGCCATCGGCGATTACAATGCCATGTTCGGAACGAGCTTCGATACGAGCGCGGAGAAGTTTCAGAACTACTACAAAGACCTGTCGCGGCGCTTGAAGAACCGCGAGCTGGATCTCGTCATCGTGGTCAACATGTTTCTTACCGGATTCGACGCGACGACGCTAAACACTCTGTGGGTGGACAAGAACCTGCGCACCCATGGCCTGATTCAGGCATACTCGCGCACCAATCGAATCCTGAATTCTGTGAAGACCTACGGCAACATCGTCGCCTTCCGCGATCTGGAGAGTCAAACGAACGATGCCTTGGCCCTTTTCGGCAACAAGGAGGCCAAGGGCATCGTGCTGCTAAGGCCCTACGCAGAGTATTATGGGGAGTACCAGCAAAGGGTGGAGGAACTCCTTCGACGATACCCACATGAGCAGGAAATTGTCGGCGAGAGCGCGCAGAAAGAGTTCATCAAACTCTTCGGCTCCATCCTGCGGCTACGAAACATCCTGACGGCTTTCGATGAATTTTCTGGCAACGAGATTCTTAGCGAGCGTCAGTTCCAGGACTACCAGAGCCTCTATCTCAACCTCTATGCCGACTTCCGCGCCACAGCCGATTCCGAAAAAGAGTCGATTGTCGAGGATATCGTCTTCGAGATTGAACTGATCAAACAGGTTGAGATCAACGTCGACTACATTCTGATGTTGGTCGAACGCTACCTGAAGGCGAAGGGCCCGGGCGAGGACAAGGAGATTCGCGCCTCCATCGTGCGCGCGGTCGATGCAAGTCCTTCCCTGCGCAACAAGAAGGATCTCATCGAGCATTTCGTCGATTCGATATCGGCCAGCGCTAAGGTGGACGAGGAATGGGCTCGCTTCATTTCCAGGCGCAAGACCGAGGAACTGGAGTCCATCATTGAGGAGGAGGACCTCGATCCGGAGGCGGCGAGGGAGTACATCGTCAGTGCCTTTCGCGACGGAGCGATCCCCGCGACCGGCACGGCGATCACCAAGGTGCTGCCCGCAGTTTCTCGTTTTTCGGGAAACAATGACCATGCAATGAAGAAGCAAGCAGTCCTGGACAAGCTCACGGCCTTTTTCGATCGCTTCTTCGGGCTGGGGGAGTGATCCTAGAGCGCCCGCTCGTAGTCTTCCAGCTTCAGCTTCCACACAGGCACACCGCAGTAACGCGTTCCCTCCGGACAGATGGGCTTCGCGCCGGCGTCCTTGCGATGGCTGCAGGGCGGGCGCAGGGCCGCGCCGAGCCGGGGCAGTTTCTCGATCACCTGTCGGGTCTCCTGCCAGGTGATGCGCCAGATCTCTTCCTGGGCGTTGTAGCAGAGTCGCATGGCGGCCTTGTGCCGCAGGTTCAGCAGGTCGGCGCTCTCCGTGTAGCGGATGCGCTTGGCGTTGGGCAGCAGGTAGAGCGCGTCCTCCTCGCTTCCGCCGGCCTTGCGGAAGGCCCCGATGTTCTCCCAGATGCGCGCCATGGAATCGTCGTAGAAGCGTTTCGCCTCGGGCACCGCTTCGATGAGCGCGGGGGTGGCGTAATCCGGGGTGCCGTCTTCCTGGGCGTTCAGGGAAGGTCGGCTGGCGGGCGTCATGCGGTGACGCTGGTCCTGGCTGTCGGCGCTGTGGCTGATGCGCCGCCGGAAACTGAAGTGCGGATGGTACAAGGGCCGCGCCAGCGCGTTCATGCTCGACAGGTTTAGGATCTCGCCCCAAAGGCGGTTCTTCGAAGGATCCAGGGCCCAGGCCAGGGCCGCCTCGTCGTCGAGGGCGGCTTTCGGACGACCCAGCACCTGACGCACGGAATCGGCGAGCAGGGTTTCAGCGCCGGCGTCCCATCCCACGAGTCTGCTTTCCAGGCCACCCAACGAGGCGTCGAACTCCTCGCGGAAGACTCCGGCTTCGTTCCCGGCGAGGAAGGCTCGGTCGGGCGCTGCCTCCGGCGGCAGGGGCTCCTCGATCAAACGTTCGTAATCGGGTTCGGCGGCCAGGACCTGATCGACCATGGCCTTCACCACGAGTTCGGTCTCTCGGGGCGCGTCGCCCAGACGACAGACTCGATAGTAGCGCAGCAGGGTGAGCACGCTCACCGTGTGATGCAGAT
This sequence comes from uncultured bacterium, assembly GCA_964344565.1. Taxonomy (GTDB): domain Bacteria; phylum Krumholzibacteriota; class Krumholzibacteriia; order JACNKJ01; family JACNKJ01; genus JACNKJ01. The sequence continues at coordinate 2,345 of CAYFNT010000029.1, read as the reverse complement.
AGGCGGTGGTGCCCAAAGGCAGCAGATAGCGCGCGAGTTCCTGGGAGCGCTTAAGGATCTCGTCCTCGAGCTTGGCGCCCCAGTTCTTTCGGGCGGGGAAGAGACGCAGGTACTCGGCACGGCAGGGATCCAGGAGCAGCAAGGTAAGCTTGCGATAGGCTTCCGACTGGTAGGCCACGCCTTCGTCGTAGAGTGCGCCGGCCCGTCCCGAAAGCGGGGGACGGACCCAGTGGCCGTCCTTCACGGGTACGTAGCGCTGGCTCACCTGCTCGGAATTGTAGAAGGGGTGGCTGTGCAGGAAGCTCCAGAGGAAGTGCCGGCTCACGCCTTCCAGAGCGAAGCGGGCCTGGGCGTGTTGCAGGGTGGTGTGGTGTCCGGCCTGGTAGATGCTCGCCGCGATTCGGTCGCGGGCCGCGTAACGCTCGCTCTCGGGCTTGCGTGTGTTGCCCCGGGCCACCTGTTCGGCGTTCACCAGGCCCTTGGCCGAATAGCAGGTGCGCGCCGTGGCAACCATGTGGTTGTAGGCGTCGCGGGACAGGTCGATGAGGGTGACGCGGGGGTTCATCTTCGTTGCTGGTCTCGGGTGCAAAAGGAAAAGGCGCCGGCCGATGCCGACGCCCAATGTATCTGAATTCGATCCTTGCTGGAAGCGCTAACGGAAGACCACGTCCTCGATGTCGGTGCGGACGGCCGGAGGGGTCTTCTTGCGGGTTATCGAGATCTCTTTGGCCAGCAGATCGATGGAGTTGCGGCAGAGACCTTCCTCGTCCATGGTCAGGTCCTGCTTCTTGGACAGGCGGGCCAGATCGCGGGCCACGGCGGCCAGTTCGAGAGGATCGCCGGTATCGAACTTCTTCTGGTAGTGCTTCACCCGCTCCTTGTGGCTGTGGCTGGTGTTGTAGCGCGCACGGCCCTTCAGGGCATCGAAAACCTTCGTGACTTTCTGTCGTGACATGACCTTGCGAAGTCCCACGGCGTTCAGGCGATAGACGGGAATGTGAAGGGTCATATTTTGTGGTCCGAAATGGACACCCAAGCATTTCTCGGAGCTGTCACCGCACTTCTGAGTGCTGACGCCGAGGATTTCGCCCACGCCGTGTCGTGGATAAAAGACAAACTCGCCTTCCTGATACTCCATGAGACAGATCCTTTCGTGGATAACTCCAGCCAAGATATCAAATTACAGCGCGAAGTCAAGAGTTGAATATCTTATTTTTACTCTGGAGCGGGGATGCCGGTGGGGCACATAGTGTTGCGTACGTCCCAATGACGCCTTGGTTCCCCGGTTTTTGTCTCTCATTTCGGGAGACTCGCTTCAGCTTCTAGCTACTCCCAGAGATCAGGCAATCTCGTTAGTAATCTTAACTTCATGGCAATCCATAGGTTTCCCCAATGCTCCATTTCGGTATGCCCCTTGAAAGGGACAAACCGGGATCGTGAGGGAGTGACTCGGGCTTCAGGATTCCATCCCATAGGTCCCGAACGGGCCAAAAAGTTGAAAGAGGGGAAGTGAAATGAGTACCAAAGAGAAAAATAACAGAATAACGATTCTGGGCGCCCTCAGTCCCAAACAGCAGCTCAAGCTCTCGCTGGAATCTCCCTCCCGCAATATCAGCAAGCGCGAGCAGATCTACCTGCCCGGCGAGGAAGCCGAATACGTCTACGTGATCCAGAGTGGTCGCGTGAAGCTGAGCCGCTGCTCCGAATGCGGAAAGGAAGTCATCCTGAGCATCATGGGTCCGGGCGAGGTCTTCGGCCTCGAACCTCTACTTGGCCACGATTCCCGCCGCGCCCAGGCCATCGCCCTCGAGGGCGGCCGCCTGCTGGCCCTGCGCCGGGATCGCTTCCAGGAGATGATTCTGCAGAATCCGGAACTGCTCATGACCCTGCTGAGAATCGTCAATGAGCGCCTCTGGGACTCCCGCGACAGCCTTTCGCGACTCGTCTTCAAGGACGTCAAAAGCCGATTGGCCGCGTTGCTCCTGGAACTCGCTCGAAGCGATGGCAAGGTCTGCGGCAACGAGATTCGCCTCGAAGCGCCGATCACCCACCAGGATCTGGCCAATCTCATCGGATCCACCCGCGAAACCACCACCGCCACCCTGAACCAGTTCAAGCGGGCCAGGCTCATCCAGTTCGATCGCCGCCGCATCGTGATCTCGGGACTCGGCGGACTGGAGGCCCTCGCGGCCAGCTAGCGTATGCACTTTCCCTCCCTGGCCCTCACCCGCGCCCTAGACCTCCGGCGGGTGGGGGCGTTTTCAGCTGCCCGCCGCCGACGGGAACGGCGGATTGCACACGTGTAGGGTCGTGGGCCAGCCGGTGACAGGCCGAGCAGAGAGTGA
>CAYFNT010000028.1:0-26205 GCA_964344565.1 uncultured bacterium | reverse complement strand
CGATGCACAATCTCAAAAGCAATAATCTCGATTTGATCTTGCACAGCCCAGGAGGATCGATTGAAGCTGCGGATCAAATTGTTCAGTATCTGCGGGCTAAGTACACTAACATACGAGCGATTGTTCCTCAGAATGCAATGTCTGCAGCATCCATGATTTCATGCGCATGTGATGAGATAGTTATGGGTAGGCACTCTGCGATCGGTCCGATCGATCCACAGGTTTCATTTCCAACGCAATCGGGTGGGTTCACCGCACCTGCACAGGCGATTTTGGATGAATTCGAAAGGGCGAAGGAAGAGGTTGCCAATGACCCAAACACAGCACCTCTTTGGGCCGAGAAGATCCGTGCCTATCCTCATGGGTTCCTTACACTCTGCAAAACGGCGTTGGATCACTCGAGGTTGAAAGTAGAGGAATGGTTGAAGACATATATGTTCAAGAATGACAAAGACAGAGAGAGGCTAAGCATAGATATCGCCAATTGGCTAGCAAGTGCAAACGAGCACAAATCGCACGGACGCCCGATTAGTGCTGAAAAGGCGAAGGAAATCGGACTGAAGATTAAGATGTTGGAAGATGATCAGGATTTTCAAGAGAAGGTTCTTTCGGTATTCCATGCGTCAATGGTGACATTTGGCGTGACACCATGTGTCAAATTCGTTGAAAATCACGAAGGGCGAGGCTCGTACTTGAATGTGGACATACAGCCAAGCTCCTAGAAGAGAGGTCTGATTAGAGCTTCAAGCTGACGAACGGTTGCGCAGGTATAGCAGTCGATGGACTTCGGGGGTGCACAGTTGGAGAGGAGCTCAGATTTGGTCCTTCAACTTCTAGCGAGTCTGGGGGTGAGTGGTGCCCTCACCGGGACTATTGTTTGGCTTACCCGATCATGGATTGCTGAACGACTCAAGAATGTGATTAAGGCAGAGTATGACCAGAAGCTGGAAACGCACAAGGCTGAACTGAAAGCGCAGTCCGACACAGAGATTGAGAAACTTAGATCACACCTAAGGATTACAGCTGCAGAGCAAGAGTTCAAGTTTGCACGTCTTCACGAGCGGCGTGCTGAGGCTGTCGCCAAAACATACGAGCTTCTTCGTGAAGTTTATCATAGCGTCGGTGACTACGTGAAGGTCTTCGAACCCGCTGGTGACAAACCGCGTAGTGAAAGGCGTAAGCTCGCTGCAGATTCGCATATGAAGTTTCAAGGATACTATAGGACCCACTTGATCTTCTTGCCAAAGAAAACTGCAATAAAGCTTGAGGCTATCGATGGGGAACTTGTCAGAGCATTCAATGAGTTCGCCATCATTGTGGACCGAGAAGCAGATGTCCCAAAGAGCTCCATAGAGAAGTGGATAGAGGTGGCAGAACGAATCGGTGGTGATATCAAGGTTGCGCTCGAGGAGTTGGAGGACGAGTTTCGGCGTTTACTCGGTGATGATAGCTAGATAGATGAAGCAACCTACTGAATGCGGACCGCTTAAGTTGACAATCATTGGCGCAGCCTGCCTGAAGGAGGTCACATGGGTGAGCCATATGTAATTCGTCTGCTTGTCGAGGATGGCGAGCGAGACGGTGTTCGAACTGCAACGCGTCAGAACTGGAACGGCAAGGCCGTCGCCTTTCCCCGAATGGATTGGCCACGCATACAGAAACGCTCAGAGTTTCGCAAGACGGGTGTCTATGTCCTTGTAGGTCCGACCGAAGGAGCTGACGAAGGCGCGCCTACTGTGTACATCGGCCAGGGCGACGCGGTCGGCGATCGCATCGGATCCCACTATGCGCAGAAGGAATTCTGGGACTTCTGCGTTGCCGTTGTTGCCGAAGGAACACCGCTCAATTCTGCTCAAGCAAGATGGCTTGAGCATGTTCTCGTCGACCGGGCTGTGGAGCTTGGGAACTGCCACCTGGACAATGCAAACAGCCCCAAGCAACCGCCCCTCGCTGAATGGGATCTTGTCGAAACCAAGGCCTTCTACAAGAAGGTCCTCGAGGTGCTTCCGCTTCTTGGTGTGAATGCATTCGATGAATCTGCCCTATCTGTTAAGCCTGTGACAGAAGCACATGTTCCCAAAGGTAAAGCGAGCACATACGACACCATAGTCGTCCCCGCCAATGAGGACGGTTTTCATAGGGTCTTTCTGGGTGAGAACTGCTGGTATGCCATTAGGGTCGGTTCGGAGATGCTGGGTCGCATCAAGTTCATAGCGGGCTATCAGACTGCACCGGTTTCGGCCATCACGCACTATGCTCCTGTGGAACGGATTGAGCCTATCGAAGGAACGGGGAAGTTTCGTGTGGTCTTCTCCGAGTCTGCAAAGGAGCTCGAGCCAGTGCCCTTTGGAGGCGCGAAGCAAGGATCAATGCAAGGCCCGCGATACACAACTCTAGAACGTCTATTGAAGGCCAACAGCATTCGCGAGCTCTTCGAGGCTGAGCCGGAGAGCCCGTGACCGTTCTACGCGCAACTCAGAAAGTGCGGCGATTCCTTCGACGCTTAGCTAGTGGTGACCGAGACTCGCCTCGCGGATCCGGGCTCTGATGCTGAGCGCTAGGCTTGCGGGCCTCCTATGTAAAAAGTCGACTGTGCCCTGGGAGGCGGAAACCGGGGCCGCACCCGATGTCGATATTGCAGAATTGATGCGATATATAGTATGATGTACCCCATCCGGGCCACGGCGGCCCGGCGTTTCCCTATTCCTGTCAGGAGTTTGTCGATGAAACCCTCAGCTATCCTGTTGACCATAGGTTTGCTCGGCTCCTTAGCCTCTACCTCGGTCGCAGATGCATGGTGCGACTACGGGGAATCGACCGTCTGCATCCGAACACTCGGCACGCTCGAGAACCCGAGTTGAGAATATGAGCACGGCAGCCTTGATCAGGATTGCATCGAATTGATCAACATCCAGAACTTTGCGGGAATCTACACCTGTGGATTCAAGCTGACCGATCTCGACAGCAGCTCGGTGGTTTACGAAGGAGACATCCCGCCCAGCGAAAGCGCGGCTCTTCCCATGCCGGGCGAGTCGAACTATCGATTGAGGACCTGGTCGCACGTCGATCACAGCGGAGGCGAAGAGATTTTCGAAATCGACTTCGACAACTTCTGCGAGCCGGTGCCCACCGAATCGATCACCTGGAGCCTCGTGAAGTCACAGTACCGCTAGTGGCCAGGTTTTCACTTCTCGAGCCCAGACGGGTAGGAAGTCAATGCATGTCTCGCCTGGCCGTGCTGCCTTGTGCCGATTCCACCCGGCATTCTCGCTTCTTGACAAGAATGACTACAAAGTGTAGTTAAATGACTACGAAATGTAGTCAACTTGTGCGAGGGCCACATGTCCGAGGGCTTTGACCTAACTCATTCATTGACAAGCCTTTTCCCCAATCAGGTCGTTCTGGACGTCCTGACCTTGCTCCTGCTCCATCCCGACCAGGAGTTCTATCAGCGGGAAATCTCCGAGCGAACGAACACAGGCACCATCGAGGTGCAGCGTGCTCTGAAGCGCATCCAAGCCGCCGGACTGGCCCTGAGCCACCGCCGGGGGAATCGAGTCTACTATCGTTCCGATACCAAGCACCCGGCCCATGAGGACTTGAAACGCGCCTTGATCAAGACCGTGGCCTTTGGGGATCAATTGCGCGAGAGCCTGCTGCCGATTCGTGAGCAGATTCGTCTCGCGTTCATCTACGGTTCGCTGGCGACGGGAGGCGAGAACCGGGACAGCGACGTCGATCTGCTCATCGTCGGCGAATTGACCTCGCGACAGATCACGAAAGTGCTCGGCCCATTGGGGCGCGAGTTGGATCGAGAGTTCAACGCAACACTCTATCCGGAGAAGGAGTTTCGCAAGAAGGCACGAAGCGGGAACCAATTCATTGGGAATGTAATCGCAGAGCAGAAGATCTGGCTCATCGGAAATGAAGAAGACCTTAGAGAACTGGTTGAGTGAGGGGCGCCTCCGGCGGCTCGACAGCTCCAGGCAGGAGATCTCCGATCTCCTGGGTGTGGTGGATCGCGACCTGAAGGACGCCGACATCGAGCAACTCTCCACAGACCGGCGCTTCGCCACTGCCTACAACGCCGTTCTCCAGCTCGCATCCATCACCTTGAGGGCATGTGGCTACCGGACTAGAGGTGCGGGACATCATTGGATCACCTTTCAAATGTTGCCCCTAGTCATGGGGGACGATCAGCAGGATCGTGCCGACTATTTCAATGCCTGTCGAACGAAGCGAAACGACGCTGACTATGATGCTTCCGGTGAGATCTCCGATGCCGAGGTCGAAGAGTTGATCGCAGAAGCGATGCAATTCCGTACTGTTGTACTTGGATGGCTTGAATCGAATCACGGCGAGCTGGCCAAGGGTCTCCGCTAGACGGCGCTGATACCGGAGAGTAACGAATGGCGACAACACGCAAAAGCGACAAGACAATCCTTCTAATCGTCGACATGCAGGCCGGCGTCATGACCGATGTGCTGGACGCAGAACGCGTCACCGCCAAGGCCGCCCTCACCGTGGAGCGCGCACGGGCCCAAGGCGCGCCGGTGATCTGGGTGCAGCACGAAAACGAAGAAATGCCCCATGGCAGCCCCCAGTGGCAACTCGCCGAAGGGCTCGAAGCCGCAGAGGGCGAACGCATCATCCGCAAAGGCTACAACTCGTCTTTCGAAGAGACCGACCTCGAAGAACACCTCACGGAAATCGGCGCCACGCACATCGTGCTGGCCGGCGCATCCACCAACTGGTGCGTACGGGCCACGGCCTACGCGGCCCTGGAGCGCGGCTTCGACCTCACCCTCCTCAGCGACGCCCATGGCACCGAGATCCTCGACCCCGAGGACGGCGGCCCGCCGATTCCGGCCGAGGACATCGTCCGCGAGCTGAACACCATCATGAGCTGGCTTCGGTATCCCGGTCGCCGTTGCGGCACCGCCACGGCCGCCGAGATCGACTTCGAAAAGCCCTGAAACACCCAACTTCCTGCAAAAAAAGCAATTCCGGCGCTGCAGCGGCATTGACTCGGCCCGCGAAAGGCCCTAAGCTATTCCACCTCGAATAGCCGGAAATCCGGCTTTTTTTAACACCCCCACCGGGATGGGCCCATGATCATCATCCTCAAGAAAGAGGCCACCAAGGCCGAGGCCGACGAGCTGCTCGGCATCATCGAGAAGCAGGGCCTCAAGCCCCTCTACATGCCCGGCAGCGAGCGCACCGTGCTCGGCGCTCTGGGCGACGAGCGCGTGCTGGCCACCCTGAGCCTCGAGGCCTATCCCTACGTGGATCGGGTGCTGCCCATCCTCGCTCCCTATAAGATGGTGTCCCGCGAGCTGCAGGCCCACGACACGGTGGTGGAGGTGGACGGCATCCCCATCGGGCCGGGTCACTTCACGGTGATCGCCGGACCCTGCTCGGTGGAGAGCGAAGAGCAGATCGTCGAGTCGGCCAAGAAGGTGCAGGCCAGCGGCGCGAAGATCCTGCGCGGCGGCGCCTACAAGCCGCGCTCCAGCCCCTACGCCTTCCAGGGCCTCGAGGAAGAGGGGCTCCGCCTGCTCAGCATCGCCAAGGAAGAGACGGGCATGCCCATCGTCACCGAGATCATCGACGTGCACGACATCGACATCGTATCCAAGCACGCCGACATGTTCCAGGTGGGCGCACGCAACATGCAGAACTTCCGTCTGCTGCGCGAACTCGGCAAGAGCCGTAAGCCGGTGCTGCTCAAGCGCGGCATGAGCGCGGGCTACAACGACTTCCTCATGAGCGCCGAGTACGTGCTCAGCGAGGGCAATCCCAACGTGGTGCTTTGCGAGCGCGGCATCAAGACCTTTGTCACCGGCACGCGCAACACCCTCGACCTGAACGCGGTGCCCTACCTCAAGAGCAAGACGCACCTGCCGGTGGTGGTGGACCCGAGCCACGGCACGGGCATCCGCGACATGGTCCTGCCCATGAGCAAGGCGGCCCTGGCCGCCGGCGCCGACGGCCTCATGGTCGAGGTGCACCCCGAGCCCGATCAGGCGCTCAGCGACGGCATGCAGTCGCTCTTCCCCGAGCAATTCAAAAAGCTCATGGAGCAGATCCGCCGCTACGCCGAACTGGAGGGCCGGGTCCTGCCATGAAGACCGTCCCCGCGGGAAGGGCCCAGCCCCTGAGCAAGGTCCTTCCCGGAGCCGTCGACCCCCTGCGCCTGTTCAGCGCGCTATCCGAGCGCGGCACCTTTCCCCACGCCTTCCTCCTCGAATCCGCCGATGTGCACAGCGGCAGCGCCGAGCGCAGCCTCGGATGCGCCGAGCCCTGCCTGCGCCTGTCCGGCCGCGGCGCGGGCTTCGAGCTGCTGGCCCTCAACCGCACCGGCGAGAAGATGATCGCCGCTGTCGCGCCGGCCCTCGATTTCGCCGACATTCTCGAAACGACGCCGACCCGCCTCACGGGCCGCCTTCCCAAACCCCGTGCGGGTCTGGAAGAGCGCGAGCGCCTGCGCGAGCCCGGTCCCATGGACCTGCTCCGCGCCCTGAAGAACGCTTTCGTCCCCGAGTCCGGTGCGGGATTCCCCCCGGGTGGACTCTTCGGCGCCTTCGCCTACGACTTCATCGACCAGTTCGAGCGGCTGCCCGGCGGGCAGGACGATCCCCACCCGACGCCGGACTACGTCTTCTACTTCGCGGATCATCTCTTCCTGGTCGATCACATCCACGATCGCACCGTGCTCGTGGCCACGGCCCTCGGCCTGCCCGACTCCGAAGAGGAATACGCCCGCGCCCAGGAAAACCTGCGCCGCATGGAAGAGGTGGTCGCGAGCGCGCCCGAGCTCGAGGCCCTGCCCGCGCCGCCCGAGGCCGACGCGGCGGTGACCGACCTGTCCGACGCCGAGTACGAATCGGTGGTGGAGAAGCTGAAGGAACACATCCTCGCCGGCGACGTCTTTCAGATCGTGCCCTCCCGCAGCTTCGAAGCGCCGGCCGTCGAGGACGGGCTCACCACCTACCGCCGCCTGCGCGCGCTCAACCCCAGCCCCTACATGTTCTTCCTGCGCATGGACGACGACACGCTGCTGGGCGCGTCCCCTGAGACCGCGCTCAAGGTCAGCGGCGGACGCGCGGAGATCCGCCCCATCGCGGGCACCAAGCCGCGGGGACTGCGCGACGGCGTCATCGACCGCGATCTGGACGCACGCTACGAGGCCGAACTCAAACTCGACGCCAAGGAACTCGCCGAGCACGTCATGCTGGTGGACCTGGCCCGCAACGACGTGGCCCGCGTTAGCAAGGCGGGCACGCGCCGCGTGGATCGGCTCATCACCATCGAGAAGTACAGCCACGTGCAGCACCTGGTGAGCAGCGTCAGCGGCGAGCTGCGGGACGATTTCGATCCGCTCCACGCCTATCTCGCCACCATGAACATGGGCACGCTCACCGGCGCGCCCAAGGTCGAGGCCATGCGCCTGCTCCGCGAGACCGAACGCACCCGCCGCGGATACTACGGCGGCGCCGTGGGATACTGGATGCTCGACGGCGACTTCGATACCTGCATCGTCATCCGCTCGCTGCATCTGAGCGGCGGCAAGGCCATCGCCCGCGCGGGCGCCGGCGTGGTCTACGACTCGGTGCCCGAACGCGAGGCCGACGAGACCCGCCGCAAGGCCGCCGCGCCGCTGGCCGCCCTGGGGCGCGCGAAGGAGGGGGCATGAACATCCTCTTCCTGGACAACTTCGATTCATTCAGCTGGAATCTCGTGGACGAGTTCGAGAAGCGCGGCCATCGCGTGCTCGTGTATCGCAACGACGTGTCCCTCGATCTGCTGAAGCAGGTCGAGGCCGAGGCGAAACCGAAGCTGCTCGTGATCTCGCCGGGTCCGTCCACGCCGGCCCGTGCGGGCGTCTGCACCGAGGCGCTGTTGGAATTCGCGCCGCGCATGCCGGTCTTCGGCGTTTGCCTGGGTCTGCAGGTCATGGTGGAAGCCTGGGGCGGCAGGGTCGGACGCGCTCCCGAGGTCGTGCACGGCAAGGCCAGCGCGGTGAGCCACGACGGGCGCGGTGTTTTCGAGGGACTCGCGAGCCCCATGGCCGTGGGCCGCTATCACAGCCTGGTGGGGCTCGACCTTCCCAGCGAACTCGAAGTCAGCGCGGAGCTGGGCGGGCTCATCATGGCCGCGCGCCATCGCGAGTTGCCGGTGGAGGGCGTGCAGTTTCATCCCGAAAGCATCCTGACGCCCACGGGCGGACTCATCATCGATCGCGTGCTCGCGCGCGCCGAGGAGGCCTAGTGGAAACTGCCCTGAACAAGCTCTACGGCGGCGAGGACCTGAGCTTCGAGGAGACTCGCGAACTGCTCGGCGGCATCATGGCCGGCGGACTCGCCCCCGAGGTCATCGCGAGCATCTTGATCGCGCTGAAGGTGAAGGGCGAAAGGCCCGCCGAGATCGCCGGAGCCGCCCGCGCATTGCAGGACGCGGCCCTTCCCGTGATATGCGATCGTCGGCCATTGCTGGACACCTGTGGCACCGGCGGCGACGGCTCGGGAAGCATCAATATCTCCACGGCCGCCGCCATCGCCCTGGCGGCCAGCGGCGTGGCCGTGGCCAAGCACGGCAATCGCGCCGTGTCGTCCAAGAGCGGCAGCGCCGACGTGCTCGAAGCCCTGGGCGTGAAGCTCGACCTCGAGCCCGCCTCCAACGAGCAGCTGCTCGAAGAGCTCGGCATCGCCTTCCTCTTCGCGCCGCGCTATCACCGCGCCATGAAGGAAGTCATGCCGGTGCGGCAGGCCCTGGCGACGAAGACCATCTTCAACCTGATCGGCCCGCTCAGCAATCCGGCGCGGCCCACGGCCCAGGTGCTCGGCGTGAGCCGTGAGGATCTGCTCGAGCCCATGGCCCAGGCCCTCCGCGACATGAAACTGGAGCGCGCCTTCGTGGTGCACGGCGCGGGCATGGACGAGCTTGGCCTCCACGGTACCAACCGCATCGCGAAACTCGAAGGCGGAGAGCTCTCCGAACTCGATCTCACTCCCGCCGACCTCGGCGCGGAGCCAATCGACGCAGCCGAACTCGCCGGCGGCGAGGCCGATGAGAACGCGGCCATCCTCCGCGACATCCTCGGCGGCCGCGATACCGGCGCCCGCGCGAAGGCGGTGGCGGTGAACGTGGGCGCGGGACTCATCCTCGCGGGACACGAACGAAGCTGGTCCGCCGCCTACGAACGCGGCCTGGACATCCTCGCCAGCGGCGCCCCCGAAGGGCTGCTGAACCGCTGGGCCGAAGCGAGCAAGGACCTGGCATGAGCGTGCTCGACAAGATACTCGAGGCCAAGCGCGCGGAGGTGACGGCGCTCAAGGCCGATCACCCGGGCTTCGGCGAGCTGTCGCCGTCGGATCGCGACTTCCGCGCCGCACTCGCCGCGCCGGGTCGCCGCTTCATTCTGGAAGTGAAGAAGGCCAGCCCCTCGCGGGGGCCCATCCGGCCGGACCTGCGGCTCGAGGATCTGCTGCCGCTCTATGACCGTCATGCTGACGCGGTGAGCGTGCTCACCGACGGCGAGTTCTTCGGCGGCAGCGGCGATGACCTCAGCCGCGCACGCCAGCTCACCAGTCGCCCCTTGCTTCGCAAGGACTTCCTGGTCGACCCCTGGCAGATCGACGAGGCCCGCCAGCTCGGCGCCGACGCCATCCTTCTCATCGTGGCCGCGCTCTCCGACGAGGAGCTCGTTTCCTTCCGCGAACGCGCCGAGGCCCTGGGCATGGACGCCCTCGTGGAAGTGCACGACGAGGCCGAACTCGATCGCGCCATCGCCAGCGGCGCGAAGATCATCGGCGTGAACAACCGCGATCTGCGCGACCTCAGCACCGACCTCGCCACCACCGAACGTCTCGCCGCCAAGATTCCCGACGGCGTGGTCACCGTGACCGAGTCGGGAGTGGAAAGCCGCGGCGACGTGATGAGACTGTCCGGCCGCGCCGACGCCTACCTCATCGGCTCGTCCATTCTCGCCGCCGAGAACATGGCGGCCAAGGTGAAGGAACTGGTCTACGGCCCCGTGAAGATCTGCGGCATCACCCGCCGCAGCGACGCGCTCATGGCCCTCGACGCCGGCGCCACCTGGCTCGGCTTCATCTTCCATGCGGCGAGCCCGCGCGCGGTCACGGTGGACCAGTGCCTCGAGATCACCCGCGGACTGCCCGGCCTCAAGGTGGGCGTGTTCGTGGAACAGAAGGGCGAGGAGATCTTGAAGATCGCCCGCCGCTGCGCGCTGCACGGCGTGCAGGTGCACGGCGCCCATCGCGCCGACACCATCCGCTACCTCAAGAGCCACCTCGACGGCGTCTTCGTGACCTGGGCCCTGCCGGTGGGGGACGAAGCTCCCGAGATTCCCGAGGTTCCCGCCGACTACTTCCTTTTGGACACCGCCACGCCCCAGCACGGCGGCAGCGGGCGCAGCTTCAACTGGGATTTGCTCGCGGGCTTCGAGGCCGGGTTCCTGTCCTCGCGGGTCTTCCTGGCCGGGGGGATCGGGCCCGCGAACGTGGTGGAGGCCGCCGACGTGGGGGCCTACGCCCTGGACCTGGCCAGCGGCGTGGAATCCTCGCCGGGAGTGAAGGACGGCGGAGCGCTGACGGAGCTCTTCGCGGCCCTGCGCAAGTGATCGAAACCGTCAGGAAATCAGGGTGATAGCCTTGATTTCCTGATAGAACCCAAAGGCAAAGCCATGCGCCAAGACGGTCGATTCGGATCCTTCGGCGGCTTCTACGTGCCGGAAATCCTCATGCCCGCCCTCACCGAGCTGGAGGCGGCCTGGCTCGATGCGCGCAAGGACCCGACCTTCAAGGCGGAGCTGAAGCGGCTTCTCGCCGAGTACGCCGGCCGTCCCACCCCGATCACCCTCTGTGAGAATCTGAGCGCGCGGCTGGGCTGGCCCATGGTGCTTAAGCGCGAGGATCTCGTGCACGGCGGCGCGCACAAGACCAATCAGGTGCTCGGCCAGGCCCTGCTCACGAAGCGCATGGGCAAGACGCGGCTCATCGCCGAGACCGGCGCCGGACAACACGGCGTGGCCACGGCCATGATGGGCGCCCTGTTTAATCTGAAGACCGACATCTACATGGGCGCCGTGGACGTGGAGCGCCAGGCCCTCAACGTCTTCCGCATGCGGCTCATGGGCGCCAAGGTGATTCCCGTGGACAGCGGCAGCGCCACCCTCAAGGACGCCATCAACGAGGCCCTGCGCGATTGGGCCACCAACGTGCGGGACACCCACTACCTGCTCGGCACCGTGGCGGGACCGCACCCCTACCCGAAGATGGTGGCCGACTTCCAGCGGGTCATCGGACGGGAAGCGCGCGCGCAGTTCAAGAAACGATTCGGCGGAACGCCGCGCGCGGTCATCGCCTGCGTGGGCGGCGGCAGCAACGCCATCGGCCTGTTCAAGGATTTCATCCCCACCGAGGCCGCCCTCTACGGCGTGGAGCCCGCGGGCGAGGGCCTGCGCAGCGGCAAGCACGGCGCAACTCTCGGCAAGGGTTCGCCGGGCATCCTCCACGGTGCGCGCAGCTATCTGCTGCAGGACGAACACGGGCAGATCACCGAAACCCACAGCGTGAGCGCGGGGCTGGACTACCCCGGAGTGGGGCCGGAGCATTCGCATCTGAAGGACACCGAGCGCGCCGAGTACTTCGCCGTCACCGACCGCGAAGCCCTGGACGCCTTCCACCTGCTCGCCGAAACCGAAGGCATCGTGCCCGCCCTCGAAAGCGCCCACGCGGTGGCCGGCGCGGTGAAGCTGGCGAGGCGTTTCCGTCGCGAGGTCGGCGGCAAGAAGAGCGACTGGCGAGAGCGACTCGCCGACGCGATTCTCATCGGACTGTCCGGCCGCGGCGACAAGGACATGGAAACCGCCCGCCACCACTTCCCCGACCTGGACGGAGGCGCGAAATGAGCCGCGACCGCTACGCCGAAACATTCGCGCGTCTCCGCGAAAAGGGCGAAGGCGCCTTCGTGCCCTTCACCGTGCTGGGCGATCCCGATGCGAAGGGCAGTCTCGATGTGCTCCGCGCCATGGTCGCCGGCGGCGCCGACATGCTGGAGCTGGGCATCCCTTTCAGCGATCCCGTGGCCGACGGTCCCACCATCCAGGCCGCCGACATCCGCGCCTTGAACGCCGGCATCACCCCGCCGGGGGCCTTCGACATCATCCGCGCCTTCCGTCGCGAGAACGACGATATCCCCATAGGCCTGCTCGTCTATGCCAACCTCGTGCACGAGCCCGGTCTGGTGAAGTTCTACGAGGAAGCGGCCGCCGCGGGCGTGGACAGCATCCTGGTGGCCGACGTACCGCTGGAAGAGTCGGCGCCCTTCCGCTGGGTGGGCGAGAAGACCGGCGTGGGACACGTGTCCATGGCCACGCCGCTCACCGACGATGCCCGTCTCGCCGAAACCGCGAAGCTCGGTGGACCCTACCTCTACGTGGTCAGCCGCCTGGGCGTCACCGGCCGCGATGCGAGTCTTGCGAAGAGCGCCAAGCCGCTCCTCCGGCGCATCAGGAAGCAGGGCGGACCGCCCACCCTGCTCGGCTTCGGCATCAGCAAGCCCGAGCACGTGCGAGCGGCCATCGCCGCCGGCGCCGACGGGGCCATCAGCGGCAGCGCGGTGGTGGAGATCGTCGGCCGTCACGGCCTCCGCGCCAAGCGTCGCATGGCCGCGGAAGTCAAAGACTTCGTTGGAGTTATGAAGCGAGCCGCCTTCGGTAAGAACTAGCTTCATCTAACCAAGTCTCCCAAACCCAACTATAATGTCCCCTGCAGATGCCCCTTTGCGTGTCTTTGGATGCCGCGATCACCAGCGGCTAGACTGCTGTATTGGATGAGCGAGGAGGCTACCTATGCGCATTGCGATCACTTTGCTTTTGGCCTGGGCCTCGATGTCGGCGGCAGAGGTTTTCGATGGCTTCGAGTACATCGGAATCGAAAACGGTGGCTGGGTCGTCATCGAGCGGACGGGCGACATCGCAGGAGCGGGCACGACGGGCACGACCTATTTCGAAGGTCAGCGCTCTCTTATCCTCGAGAACAAGAATCTGGACCACTCGCAGACGGAAGAGTGCGATCTTCGTAAATACGTTTCGATCCGGAGAAACCTGCCCGACTTCACCGAGTCGGTGACCTTCGTCTACAGGCACCATATCACCTGGGACGGGCTCGGATACCCATACAACCACGGCCATTCCTCTGGCTTCGTGCATGTCGGAATTTCCGATGAGAACGGATGCACGGGCTGGGACGATCTCTGCATCGACGCCTGCGGGAACCTCGAATTCATCGTGACCAGCGAATGGGTCGAGGATGGACTCCAGTGGGTCTACGATGGGGAGGTCGTCGGGGCGGACGGTCTGACATGGTACCAGCTGACGGTTCCCGTGCCACCGGGGGCCGATCCGACCAGCCTGGTTCTCTACTTCACGGTCTGCACTCGGAACTGGGCCGGGGATACCAACTGGTGGACCCACATCAAGCTCTTCATCGACAATATCGAGTTGCAGATCGGCACGGCCGCCGAAAGCGAAAGCTGGAGCCGGATCAAGGCCCTGTACTAATAGCCGGCAGAATAGTTGGGGCGGGAAATCGGGCCATTCAAACCCGCTTTCCTGCCTTCACTTACCCGATATTGCTTCATTGACCGGCCTTCCCGTCCCCTGCTAGCCTCCCCGGAAACCCGAGGAGGTCCCCTTGAGCGAGGAGCAACAGCAACTCCCCACCAGTCTGGATCCGTCCGCCTACGAGCCGGGCGCGGGCGAACGCTACAAGCCCGTGGTGCCCGACAGTTACAGACTCACCGAGTTCACCTGGCGGGCCGTCATCGTGGGCATCGTGCTGGGCGCGCTCTTCGGCGCGGCCAACGCCTACCTGGGCCTCAAGGTGGGCCTCACGGTGACCGCATCCATTCCCGCCGCCGTCATCGCGGCCTTCTTCTTCCGCATCGCCAAGAAGAGCACCCTGCTGGAAAGCAACATGGTGCAGACCGTCGGCAGCGCCGGCGAGTCGGTGGCCGCGGGAGTCATCTTCACCATTCCCGCCTTCTTCCTATGGTCGGCCACCGATCCCGCGGCCGATCCGGGCGTGCTGAAGATCTTCATCCTGGCCCTCTTCGGCGGACTGCTCGGCGTGCTCTTCATGATTCCGCTGCGCCGCTATCTCATCGTGAAGGAGCACGGACACCTTCCGTATCCGGAAGGCACCGCCTGCGCCGAAGTGCTGGTAAGCAACCAGAAGGGATCGAGCAAGGCCTATCTACTCTTCCAGGGGCTCGGCCTCGGAGCCGCCTACCAGTTCCTCATGCACGAGAAGCTCTGGCAGTTCTGGCACAAGGACGCCGGCGGCACATTCCGCAATCGCTACCACGTGGGCATGGAGGTCACCCCCGAACTGCTCGGCGTGGGATACATCATCGGACCGCGCATCGCCGGCCTCATGCTCGGCGGCGCCGTCCTCGGATTCCTGGTGCTCGTGCCCACCATCTCCTACTTCCGCGAAGCCAGCGGCATGGGATTCATGGGAGTCGGCGAGATCCACGGCAACTACGTGAAGCTCATCGGCGCGGGCGCCGTGGCCTTCGGCGGCATCATCACCCTGGTCAAGAGCCTGCCCACGATCATCAGCAGCTTCACCGCCGGCATCAAGGGCCTGGCCAGCACCGGCGATACCGCAGAAGTGCGGCGCACCCAGAACGACCTGCCCCTCAAGGGCGTGATGATCACCGCGGCCGTCCTGGCCCTGGCCCTCTGGCTGCTGCCCGACTCCATCGTTCCGGTGAACCTGGCCGGCGCGTCCGCCATGGTGGTCTTCGCCTTCATCTTCGTCACCGTGGCCAGCCGCATCGTCGGGCTTCTCGGCGGCAGCAGCCTGCCGGTGAGCGGCATGACCATCGCCACGCTGCTGGGCACCGCCGCTCTCTTCGTGGCCATGGGACACACGGGCAACGCGGCCAAGTACGCCGTGCTCAGCGTGGGCGCGGTGGTCTGCATCGCGGCCTCCATCGCCGGCGACACGAGTCAGGACCTGAAGACCGGCTTCCTGCTCGGCGCCACGCCGCGCCGCCAGCAGGTCGGCGAGTTCATCGGCGTGATCACCGCGGCCCTGGTGATGAGCTTCACCATCTACCTCTTCCGCACCGACATCTCCAACGGCACCCTGCTCGCGCCTCAGGCCAACCTGATGCGCACGGTCATCGACAGCGTCATCGGCGGAGACGTGGCCTGGGACCTGCTCGCCATCGGCGGCTTCTCGGCCATCGTGGTGGAGCTGCTCGGCATGAACAGCCTGGCCTTCGCGGTGGGGCTCTACCTGCCCATCGAACTCTCGATGCCCATCATGGTCGGCGGCATCATCCGCTGGTGGACCGAACGCCACTTCAAGGGCGACGAGCGCAACGAGCGCCGCGAGCGCGGTGTCCTCTTCAGCAGCGGACTCATCGCCGGCGCGGCCTTCATCGGACTGCTCGCCATGATCTGGGTCATGCTGGCCGAGAGGGTCACCTTCATGGCCAGCGCCCGGGACTGGCTGCTGAATCTCACCGACGGGGCCGGCGGCGCATGGCCGCTCATCCCCTTCGCCGTCCTGATCGTCGCCCTCTGGTGGCGCAGCCACGGTCCCATGAAAGAAGAGGTCTAGAACCGATATGTGGAGCCTCTTCCTCAGCTTCCTGAAGGTGGGCGTCTTCGGCTTCGGCAGCGGTCCGGCCATGGTGGCGCTCATCGAAAAGGAGGTCGTGGGGAAGGGGCTCATGAGCCCGGAGCAGTTCACCGAGGGCGTGGCCTCGAGCATGGCCCTGCCCGGCCCCCTGGCCACAAAGGCCAGCCTCTATTGCGGATACCACGTGGCCGGCGTGCCGGGCGCTGTCCTCGCCCTGGTGGGGATGCTCCTGCCCAGCACCATCGCCATGCTCGTGCTGGCCCGGGTGATCCATCAATTCCGTGGAAATCCGAAACTGGAAGGCGCGCTGCGCGCTATGAAGCCCGTGGTGGTCGCCGTCTTCCTATTCCTGGCCCTCGGCGCCACCCGGGGAATCCGTCCCAGTTGGGACGCCGTTCTTCTCGGCGCCGTTGCCTTGGTTCTCCTGCTTCTGAAAGTGGATCCCGCCTGGGTCATCATCGGGGCCCTGGGGATTGGCCTTCTGTTCTACTAGAGAAGGAGTAAAGATGGGTAAGCTTCAATTCGGTCCGGCCCTGACGCGGGGCTGGCAGATCTTCACGAAGGATCCCCTGAACCTGATCCTGGGCGCGTTCATCGCGATCCTGCTCAGCTTCACGATCGTGCTCTTCCCCGCCATGACCGCGGGCTACATCTACATGGTCCGCCGCATCGCCAAGGGCGAGAAGGCCGAACTGGGGGACATCTTCCACGGCTTCAACGATTTCGTCCGCTACCTGGTGGGTGGACTCATCTACCTGCTGGCCCTGCTCCCGGCCTATCTGCTGGGCCTGGCCACCCAGGGCCTGGGCGTCATCGCCAGCGCCGTCATCGCCGGCCTGCTGCTGCCCTTCTGGCCCCTCATGGTGGACAGGGGAATGAGCGGTCCGGACGCCTTCAAGGAAGGCCTCGAGTTCTACAAGAAGGAATATCTCACGGCGACGATCATCGCGCTGCTCTTCATCGCGTTCAGCTTCATCGCCATGCTGACCTTCGGCGTCGCGAATCTGATCACGGTGCCCCTGACGGCCGCCATCATGCTGGCCGCCTACGAGCAGTGCTACGGCTTCTCGGACGATGCCGAGACCGAGCCCGTGCGGGAGGGCGAATTCGAGGAAGTCCAGCCCGAGCCCGCGCCGGCCCCCGAGCCGGAACCCGAGACCGTGGCCGAGGCGCCCGCTCCCGAGGAAGAGGAGAAACCGGAGGCCTAGCATGGCGGACCGCGCGGTTCTCGGAAGCTCGCAGCCGCTCATCGCCATGCTGCACCTGCCGCCCAGCCCCGGCGTGGAAGGCCACCGTGGCGTGGAGGCATCCGTGGCAAGCGTTCTGGAAGAGGCCCGTCTCTACCGAGAGGCGGGCCTTTCCGCGCTCATGATCGAGAACATGCACGACTTCCCCTGCGTTCGCGAAACCGACATGGGACCGGAAGTCGCCGCCTATCTCACCCGCATCGCCTGCGAGCTGCGACGGGAACTGGGCGTGGAGTTCGTCTTGGGCATCCAGGTGCTGTTCGCCGCTTCGAAGACGGCCCTGGCCGTGGCGAAATCGGCGGGCCTCGACTTCATCCGCGCCGAGGGCTGGATCTACGGCCAGCTCTCCGACAAGGGATGGATCGACGGGCAGGCCGGCCCCGTGAAGCGCTATCAGCATGGCATCGGCGCCGGCGATGTTGCTGTCTTCACGGACATCCAGAAGAAGCACGCCAGCCACGCGGCCACGGCGGACTTGTCCATCGCCGATCTGGCGGCCATGCTCGAGTTGCACAAGAGCGACGGGGCCGTGGTCACCGGCGGGGCCACCGGCCAGCCGCCCTCCCTCGCCGACCTGGAAGCCGTGCGCGGCGCGACCTCGCTGCCGGTGATCATCGGCAGCGGACTCACGGCCGAAAACATCGCCGACTACGCGCCTCTGGCCGACGCTTTCATCGTGGGATCGGTGTTCAAGGAAAAGGGGCGCTGGAACGCGCCCCTGGATCGTCGACGCATCGACGCCTTTCTCGATTCCTATTCCGAACTCTAGAACAGACTCGGGTGCCGGACCAGTTCTCCCTCGACCATGAAGATCACGTCCTCGGCGATGTTGGTGGCCAGATCGCCGATGCGCTCCAGGTTGCGGGAAATGCTGATGGCCTGGATGCCCTGCTCGGTGTCGGCTTCGCGCGACTTGAGGGCGTCCCGCACCCGCACGAACATGTCGCGGTTGGCCTCGTCCACTCCGTCGTCCATGCTGAGCACCTGCCGGGCGAGGTCCGCGTCGGTGCCCACCAGCGCGTCCAGGCTCATGGACAGCATCTTCCTCACCTCGGCGGCCATGCGGTTCAGCTCCGGAGCGCACTCGAGGGCGGGACCCTCGGCGAGTGAAGCCGCGCGCCGCGCCATGTTCTTGGTCAGGTCGCCGATGCGTTCGAGGTCGTTGTTCACCTTGAGCACGGCGATGATGAAGCGCAGGTCGGCGGCCACGGGCTGGTGCAGGGCCAGGATCTTCAGGCAGTCTTCTTCCACCTCGACTTCGCGGCGATCGATCTCGTTGTCGCCGATCATGACCTCTTCGGCCAGTGCCGCGTCACGGTGCGAAAGCACGCGCTCGGCCTTCTCCATGGCCTGCTCCACCAGGGAGCCCACGATGAGGATCTCCTTCTTGAGCTGATCCAGATCCCTCTGCAGATGCTTCACGATATCTCCTGACGTTCGCGAGAGCCCCTCTCGCGATTTCTAGCCGAATCGGCCGGTGACGTAGTCTTCGGTGCGCTTCTCCCGCGGACGGGTGAAGACCTGATCGGTCTCGCCGAACTCCACCATGGTGCCCAGATCCATGAAGGCGGTGTAGTCGCTGATGCGCGCCGCCTGCTGCATGTTGTGGGTGACGATGACGATGGAGTAGTGCTCCTTGAGCTCGAAGCAGAGGTCCTCGATGCGCCCGGTGGATATGGGATCCAGGGCCGAGGCGGGCTCGTCCATGAGGATGATCTCGGGCTTCATGGCCAGGGCGCGGGCGATGCAGAGTCGCTGCTGCTGTCCGCCCGAGAGCGAAAGCCCCGATTCGTTCAGGCGGTCCTTCACCTCGTCCCAGAGATTGGCCTGACGCAGGCTGGTCTCGACCAGCTCCGGGGCCTCCTTCTTGCCGATCTGGCCATTGATGATCGGTCCCCAGGCCACGTTCTGGAAGATGGTCTTCGGAAAGGGATTGGGTTTCTGGAAGACCATGCCGATGCGGGCGCGCACCTCGACGGGATCCACGTCCCTGGCGTAGAGGTTCTTGCCCATGTAGAGCACCTCGCCCTTCATGCTCACGTCGGCGATGAACTCGTTCATGCGATTCAGCGAGCGGAGCAGGGTGCTCTTGCCACATCCCGAGGGGCCGATGATGGCCGTGATGTGCTTCTCGGCGATGGGCAGGCTGGCCTTCTTCACGGCTTCGGTCTTGCCGTAGAAGATGCTCAGATCCCGCGTCTCGAGGATGAGCGGCGCGGTAGGCTGGGTGAAACTGGTTCTCCGCTCTTCGGCGGAAGTCATCTCGGTCATTTTCTGGGCCTCGCTTGGGATCCGGGCCGTCGCTGTCGCGGCGCTCATCGGCGTGTCCTCTGGGTTCGGTAGCGGATGAACACGGCCGCCGCGTTCATGAGCAGCAGCACGGCCAGCAGCACGATGATGCCCGCCGCGGCCAGGGAATGGAAGTCTTTCTGGGGCCGCGCCGTCCAGTTGAAGATCTGGATGGGCAGGGCCGTGAAGTCGTCCATGGGGCCTTCTGGCGTGAAGGCGATGTAGGTGAGCGCGCCGATCATGATCATCGGCGCCGTCTCGCCGATAGCACGGGAAAGCGCCAGGATGACGCCCGTGAGCATGCCCGGCAGGGCCGAGGGCATCACGTGGTGCCGGACGGTCTGCCAGCGCGTGGCGCCCAGGGCCATGGCGCCCTGGCGAAGCGATTGGGGCACGGCCTTGATGGCCTCGCGCGAGGCGATGATGATCACCGGCAAAATCAGCAGGCTCATGGTGAGGGCGCCGGCCAGCACGCTGCGTCCCAGCCCGATGCCGCGCACGAAGACAGCCAGCCCGAGGATGCCGTAGACGATGGAGGGCACGCCGGCCAGATTCGCGATGTTGATCTCGATGAAGGTCTTGAGCCGCCCGGGCCTGGAGAACTCCTCCAGGTAGACGGCCGCCGCCACGCCGACGGGAACCGAGATGATGGCGGTCAGGCTGATGAGCCAAAGGGTTCCCGCTAGAGCCGAGAGGATGCCGGCCTTCTCCGGGAAGCGCGAGGGGAAGCTCGAAAGGAACTGAAAGTCCAGCCAGCCCATTCCCTCTCGCGCCACGCGCGCGAGCAGGATGGCCAGCAGCACCACTCCCAGCCAGGTGAGAATCGCGAAACCCTTCCTCGCCCAGCGCGCCTGCTTGTGACGCCTGCCCAGGTTGTCGATGCCGCGCCACTCGCTTCGGCTCATTCGTAGACCTCCTGGTACTTCCTGAGGATGCGATTGGCCAGGATGTTCATCCCCAGTGTGATCAGGAAGAGCAGCGAGCCCACGGCGAAGATGGTCTTGTACTCCACGCCGCCCGCGGGCGTGTCGCCCAGGCTGACCTGGACGATGTAGGCGGTCATGGTTTGAATGCTCTCCAGGGGGTTGGCCGTCAGGTTCGGCGTGGCGCCGGCGGCCAGGGTCACGGCCATGGTCTCGCCGAAGGCGCGGGAGGCCGCGAGAACGAAGGAAGCCAGGATGCCCGAGAGGGCTCCGGGCACGACGACCTGGGTGCTGACCTCCAGGCGCGTGGCGCCGAGGGCGTGTCCCGCCTGACGCAGGGATGAGGGCACGGCGCGGAGGGCGTCGTCGCAGAGCGATGCCACCATGGGCAGGATCATGATGCCCACCACCACCGAGGCGCTCGCCGCGTTGAAGATCTTGGTCTGGGGCAGGATGCTCTTGAGCAACGGGGTCACCGTGGTCAGGGCGAAGTAGCCGTAGACCACCGTGGGCACGCCCGCCAGAACTTCCAGGATGGGCTTGATGATGCTGCGCGTGCGCTCGCCGGCGTACTCGGAGAGGAAGATGGCGCTTCCCAGTCCCACGGGGATGGCGATGAGCGCCGAGCCGATCACGATCATGGTCGTGCCGCCGAGTAGCGGCAGCACTCCGTAGGATCGCGGTTCGAGCAGGGGGGTCCATGTCAGACCGAAGAGGAAACTGAAGACCGGGACCTCCCGAAAGAAGCCCCAGGTCTCGCGACCGAGCACCGCGATGATGCCCGCCGTGGTCAAAATGGAGAGGAGGGCGCTAAGCAGAAGAAGGGTTTTGATGCCCTCCTCTCCGGGTCGACGCCGCTTGGCGAATCGGAGGTCGATTGTGTCTCTCATTATCCTCTTCCCAGCCGCGTCGCTAGAGTCGATTCCACAGAGTTCTTACCACTTGAGAATGTCGGTGATGCTGTGCTCGCCGCTCTTGGCCTTCTCGGTGTTGAAGACGGCTCCCGTCTTCAGGCCCGTGAACTTTTCCATGGCCAGGGTGTAGGCTTCCGCGGGAAGACCCACATAGCCCACCTCGGCCGAGAGCTCGGCGGCGTGATCCATGTAGAACTTGATGAAGGCCTGGATCTCGGCGCGCTGGGCGGCCGGCTTGTTCACGTAGATGAACAGGGGACGGCTCAGCGGCGAATAGCTGCCGTTGTTGATCGTGGACTCGGAGGGGAGCACCGGTCCGGCGCCGCCGTCGATGGGCACGAGCTTGAGCTTGTCCTTGTTCTCTTCGTAGTAGGCGTAGCCGAAGTAGCCGAGAGCGTTCCTGTCGCCGGAGATGCCGGTCACGAGGACGTTGTCGTCCGCGCTCGCGGTGTAGTCCGGACGGCAGACCTGGCTCTTCCCGTTCACGACTTCCGTGAAGTAGTCGAAGGTCCCGCTGTCCACGTCCGGCCCGTAGAGGGCGATGGGCTGGTCGGGCCAGCTGGGACGCACGTCCTTCCAGGTCTTAACGGTGCTGCCGGGCTGCCAGATCTTGTGAAGCTCGTCGATGGTCATGTGATCCACCCAGTCGTTCTCAGGGTTGACCAGGACCGAGAGACCGTCGAAGGCCACGGGAATCTCGATGAACTCCATGCCGGCCTCTTCGGCAGCCTTGACTTCCTTCCCCTTGATGGGACGCGAGGCATCGTTGATGTCCGTCTCGCCCGCGAGGAACTTCTTGAAGCCGCCGCCCGTGCCGGAGATGCCCACCGTCACGCGAACGCCGCGATGGAGATTCTGGAACTCCTCGCCCACGGCTTCGGTGATTGGGAAGACCGTGCTCGAGCCGTCAACGCGGACGACTCCGGTCAGGCCGCTATCCGTTCCCTTGTCGTTTCCGCCACAGCCGGCGAGGAATAGAACCGGAAGCAGTGCTGCCAGGAAGAATCGCTTCATCTCATCACTCCTTTATCCGGCGATGCCGGATTGAACGTTGGCTAGATCTTGCCGTAGAAGGTCAGGATGAACTCCGACTCGCCGTCGACGCCGTCAGCCTCGTAGCTGGTCATCCGGTAGCTGGGCTGCACGAAAAGGTTTTCGAGAGCCATCAGATCGAGACCGACCAGGATCCAGTTGTGGGCGTCGTTGTCGGTGTCGGTGTCCGGATCGATCATGTCGAATCGGCCGACCGCATGGACGCCCTCCACGAGAGCGGCACGACCGAAGACGGACAGACCGGTGGACTTCAGGTCGTCGGCGTTGCCGTTGGTGAACATGCCGTACTGGCCGTAGAGCTCGAAGATGCCCGCGTCATAGCCGGCCAGTCCCTCGAAGTAGGTGTTGGCCTCGGTGTGATCATCGCCGGGAGTCATGCTGGAGAACATGCCGGAGAGGTAGAAGCCCGGGACGGGCTGGAAGGCCAAACGGCCGGAGAAGCCCATGCCGTCCTTGGCCACGGGCTTCTTGTAGCCGTTGCCGTTGTTGATGTCGAAGTAGTACTCCACCGCGCCGTCGGCGGCCTTGCCCTGCAGTCCCAGTCCGAGCTGAGCGGACTGGGTCCACTTGTTCATGTCGCCCATGGTCTTGGCCATGGAGCGGTAGTGCCAGCGCTTCTCGACCCAGCCGTGGGTCTTGGGGCTGTGCATGCCGAAGACGAGTTTCGAGCCGGGAATCAGCACGCAGCTGCGCTCGATATAGGCATACTTGGTGTAGTTGTTGAAATTGCCCGTCTCTTCGTCGTACTTCAGGTCGCTGGTGAATCGGAAGAGCATGTCGCCCGAAGTTTTCTTCACCGTGAGGTAGGTGCGGCGAAGGTTCCAGCCCTTGGTCGCATCGTCGCCCTCATCGGCGCCGTCGGTGGTGTTGACGAAGTAGTCGAAGTAGAAGGTGCCGCCGACCTTGGTCGTGGATTCACCGGCCCAGGATACGGAGGTCATGGCCGCGATCGCGACGACCACGCTCAGAATGCGCAGGTACAGTTTCATGTCTGCCCTCGTTTGGTTTTGATTCGGTTGACTGGTAGATCGAGCAGGGGGAATCTCAGGTTTTTATGTGAAGATTCGATAAAGGCCCGATAAAGATCGGCTGCCGTCGGCTCTTCTAGCCGGCCTGAGGGATGCGCAGGCGGAAGCGGCTGCCCCGCCCTGGATCGCTCTCCACGGAGATCTCGCCTCCGTGTCCAAGCACCGTGTGCTTCACGATGGACAGGCCCAGGCCGGTTCCGCCCAGCTCCCGGCTGCGCGCCTTGTCCACTCGATAGAAGCGTTCGAATATTCTTGCCTGGTCTTCGGGCTCGATCCCGATGCCCGTATCATCAACGATGACAACGATATGCCCACTCTCGGCCAGGGCCTCGACCCGCACCTGGCCCCCTTCGGGGGTGTACTTGAGGGCGTTGTCCAGCAGGTTGTCCAGAGTCTGGCGCAGGGCCGAGCGGTCTCCCTTGATGGGAAGGGGGCCCTCGGGCGGCTCGGCCACCAGGTCGATGCCTTTGTCCTCAGCGACTCCCTGCTGACCCATGGCGCACTCTACGGCCAGTTCGCCCAGGTCCAGGGGCCCCATCTCGAAGTGTCCTCGCTCGTCCTCCAGTCGGGAGAGCGAGAGAAGGTCGCTCACCAGACCGGCCAAACGCCCTACCTGGCGGTTGAGTTTGTCCACGAAACGGGCGCGGGTCTCGCCGGACATCTCGGGATCTTCATGAAGGGTTTCGGCCAGACCCCGAATGACCGTGAGCG
This sequence comes from uncultured bacterium, assembly GCA_964344565.1. Taxonomy (GTDB): domain Bacteria; phylum Krumholzibacteriota; class Krumholzibacteriia; order JACNKJ01; family JACNKJ01; genus JACNKJ01. Next base: position 2,360 of record CAYFNT010000028.1, on the reverse strand, counting down.
GCGTCTTGAGTTCGTGTGAGGCGTTGGCGATGAAGTCGCGGCGCATGGCCTCGAGCTGGCGCAGTTCGGTGACCTCGTTGAGCACGAGTACGGCGCCCGCGGGGCGGGGCCCTTCGCCGGGAAGGGGCGAGGCCTTCAGTTCGATGATCCTCTGGCGCGGGCCGCCCACCTGGGTGATCTCGCGGCGCAGGAAGCGGTTCTCCTTGAGCGCCTGTCCCACGAGTTCGCAGGCCTCGGCGACGCGGCTGCATTCCCAGACCGGACGGCCGAGGTCCCTGTCGATCTCCAGGCGCAGCAGTTCGGCGCCGAGATCGTTCACGTGCAGAATGCGCTCCTGGTCGTCCACGGCCAGCACGCCCTCGCTCATGCCCGCGAGGATGGCGGCGAGCTTGTTGCGTTCGCCGGCGATGGCTTCCAGGCGCTCCTGAAGCTGTTCGCCCATGGAGTTGAAGGCGGCGGCCAGATCGCGCATCTCCACGCTGCCACGGGTTTCGGGAACGCGGCCGTGGCTCTTGCCCTCGGCCATGTCCTTGGCGGCGCGGGTCATGCTGCGCAGGGGAAAGGTGGCCCGGCGCGCCAGCACGATGCCGATGAGCAGGGCGAGTACGCTGGCCAGGCCGGCGCCGAGCAGGATGCTTCGCCGGGCGCTGGCCAGGCGGTGCTCCACCTTGTCCAGGGGAAGGGCCGCGCGAACGTATCCCAGAAGCCGTTCCTCATCGTAGGCGGGCAGGGCGAGGTAGAGCATCTCCGCGCGGAGGGTCTGGCTGTAGCGCGACACCGTACCGCGCCCTCGGCTTCTGGCGTCGAGCACCTCGGGACGGGTGTGGTGAGGATCCATGCGGGCGGGATCCTCTTCCGAGTCGGCGAGCACCTGTCCGTCCAACGCGATGATGGTGAAACGGGTGCGGGTTTCGCGACCGAGAGCCTTCACGCGGTCCTGGAGGGCGGCGGGATCGGCCCCCTTCAGCGCGGGCAGGGCGACCTCGCGGATCAGGTAGGCCTCGCCCAGGAGGGTCTGCTCGATCTCCGATCTCGAGTCCTGCTGCACCGAGCGAGACACCAGCATCACCGCCGTCAGCGAGGCCAGCAGGATCAAGAGGATATAACCGGCGTAAAGCCGCCATATGAACCGGGTAGGCAACAAGGATCGGTCTCCCGATAGTGGCTGGAGGGGCTAGAGCTCGCCTCCCCGGAAGCGGTAGCCCACTCCCCGGAGAGTTTCGATGCGATCTCTGTGATCGCCAAGCTTTTTTCTGAGGGCTCGCACGTGCACGTCGATGTTGCGATCGATGACGATGGCGTCCTCGCCGATGACGCGATTGAGCAGCTGCTGACGGGTGAAGGCTCGGCCTGGATAGCGGGCGAGGAATTCGAGAAGCCGGAACTCGGTGGCGGTGAAGTCGATGGAGCTTCCCTCCACGAGAACCTCGTGCTTCACGGGGTCGACGATGAGCCCCGGGAAGCTGTAGCGCTCGGAGGCCTGACTGTCCTGCTTGCGCGATCTGCGGCGCAGCACGGCGCGGGAGCGGGCCGCCAGTTCGCGAGGGCTGAAGGGCTTGACCAGGTAGTCGTCGGCGCCGAGTTCGAGGCCGGTGACCACGTCGCTCTCCTCGCCCTTGGCCGAGACGATGATGATGGGGATGGTCTCGGTGACCGGATCGCGCTTGAGCCGGCGGCAGACCTCCAGTCCGTCCAGGCCGGGAAGCATGATGTCCAGCAACACGAGATCGGGGTCGGACAGGCGGGCCTGTTCCAGGCCGGTCTCGCCGTCGCTGGCCTGCAGGACCTGGAAGCCCTCCTGGGAGAGCTTGTAGTCGATCAATTCGAGAATGTCGGTTTCGTCTTCGACGACGAGAATCTTCTCGCGGGACATGGACCCTCCCCAAGGCTTGCCACCCCATTAAGAAGCGAGCAAGATGCCTTTGTCAATTGCGGGGACAAGAATTAATGGGATCTTCATTGAACGACCGAAGAGGAAGCCGAAACCGAAGCAATGAATACCCCTCCCCCGATACTGGGGGAGGGGTTTGCATCCGCTCCGGCTACTTCAACAGTACCAGCTTCTCCACATCTTCCCTGCCGTCTGCGCTGAGCTTGGCGAAGTAGATGCCGCTGGCGAGAGGCCGGTCCGCCTCGTCCCGACCGTTCCAGGCCAAGGTGTAGTCGCCGGCTTCGAAGTGGCGATCCGCCAGTTCCCGCACCTTGCGGCCCGCGGAATCGTAGATGCTCAGCCTCGCGTTCATGTCCGAACTCAAAGTGAAACGGATCTCGGTCTTCGGATTGAAGGGGTTGGGCCAGTTGCCGAGAATGCCGAAGGGCGCGGCTGGCTCATCGACATCCGTGCCGAGGGCCAGAACCGC
>CAYFNT010000027.1:0-26364 GCA_964344565.1 uncultured bacterium | reverse complement strand
ACGAAAAAGGGGCCACCTCAGGGTGGCCCCTTCTCTTTGCTATGTTCTCCTCTAGTAGAGTGACTTGAGCCTTCCCCAATTGGTGCTCTCACTCTTCGTGTCTTCCTTCGGGCATTCGATGGTGAAATAGCGGATGGCCCGTCCGTTGAGTCCGGTTCCGCCCTTGAGGTTTCCCGTCGCCGGATCGTAGACGACTTCCTCGTCGATGCATCCCCCGTCCCCGGTCTCGTCTCCCTGTTTGGTGTCGTGCCTGACCGTCAGGGTCCAGGTGCCGTTGGCGTTCTTGCTCAAGCCGACCAAGGCCACGCAGTGATTCCTTCCGGTGAGTTCGATGTCGCAGTTCTCGCCAAGCTTCTGCTTGACCAGGTCCATGTCCAGGGTGGTGCGCGTGGTTTCCACCGGATAGTCGTTCGTCTGCATGTAGGTGTCCTTGAGGGTCGGCCAGTTGGCCTGACACCAGGTGTCGGGATCCCAGCCCGTCGCCTCCTTCATCTTGGCGATGGTGATGTCGGCATCTTCCATGTCGAGACCGTGCTTCGCCTTCAGGAACTTCAGGCTGTTGGAGACAGCGGCGGGAACGCACTCGCCAACGCCGCAGTTCTGGTTGGGGAAGAGCGGATTGACCTTCTTGTCACCGTCCGCGGCATCCCCAACGAGATTATCCAGAGGCGTATAGAAGTAGGGTTCCAAATCGATCGCGCCCCGAATGGAGACGAAGTCCTGCTCCACCGGCAGCATCTCACGATCTCCCGCGAATGCCGTGACCGGAGTGAGCGTCAGAGACCAGCTGACCGGGATGGAATCCAGAGGCGCTCCGCCAGGGATGCCCAGCGGGAAAAGGAAGGTGACCTCCTGATCGACGGCGGGACCCTCCACCGAGTGAACGGCCATGTTCTCGATTCTCCAATCCACGTCGACAAGAAGATTGAAGTACAGAATGCTGCTCGATCCGGTGTATTCGAGGTCGGCGCGACCCCAGTCCGAGAAGGACGTGTATCCGTCGTCGAAATCTAGACTCAATTGGTTGATCGTTACGGCATCACCCATGACCGAAGCAAACAGCAGGGCGATCAGGATGAATGCGAGACCCGAAATTCTGCATGCTTTCATGTTCATGCCTCCTATTGGGCCCGTCGCACCGTTCACACCTTCCCTTCCGGACGGGCGTATGGTCCTTGATCAGTGGAAAGATCGAGGCCGGAAGCCTAGCAGCCCCCCATAACTGTTTCAATGTTTTGAAACATTCTTCAAACTCCTATCTTCATATCGATTTATCTTCATTGCCGCCTTCTTCAGTGAGGGCTCGAATGCTGTCGATTTTCTGCAAAAGAACTTGCCCCACCTAGGGATGACATTTCATTGTCCACCACTGATTTGATTGGAGGCGAACATGGGCAAGACCCTCATCGAAAAGATCATCGGCGCCCACGGCGGCGCGGACGCCAAACCCGGCGACATCGTGGACCTCGAGATCGACGTGCGAGTGGCCCGAGACTTCGGCGGCGCCAACGTGGTGAAGAACCTGGAGGATTCGAACCTTGGCCTGGACGACCCGTCCAAGACCTTCTTCACCTTCGACACGAATCCCACGGGCAGCGACCAGAAGTACGCCGCCAACCAGCAGCGCTGTCGCCTCTTCGCCCGCAAGGAGGGCGTGAAGGTCTTCGACATCGACACGGGTATCGGCACCCACGTGACCGCCGAGAGCGGACTGATCCATCCCGGCGCGACCATGGTGTCCACCGACAGTCACGCGAATATCGTGGGAGCCTTCGGCGCCTTCGGTCAGGGCCTCGGCGACGTGGACATGGCCCACGTCTTCGCCTTCGGCAAGACCTGGTTCAAACTGCCTCCGTCGATCAAGATCGTACTCAAGGGACAGCCCAGCCCCCTGGCCCGTCCCAAGGACATCGTCCTGGCCGTGCTCGGCAAGATGGGCGCCGCGGGACTGCTCGGCCACGCCGCCGAGTATCACGGCGAGTTCGTGGACACGCTCGGCCTCTCCGATCGCATCACCATCGCGTCCATGGCCACCGAGATGGGCGCCATCATCACCCTGTTCCCGCCGAACCAGGAAGTCATCGACTTCTGCCGCGAGAAGGGCGCGGGGGATTTCGAGCCCATGTATCCGGACGCCGACGCCGAGTACGCGCAGACCATCGAGATCGACATCGAGGGCCTCGCCCCCATGATCGCCCGGCCCGGGCATCCCGAAGACACACATCCCATCGCCGACGCGGCCGGTCGCAAGATCGACAGCGCCTTCGTGGGCAGCTGCACCAACGGACGCATCGAGGATCTGCGGGCCGCGGCCAACGTGCTCAAGGGCCGCAAGGTGGCCCCCGGCGTGGTGCTGAAGATCGTGCCCACCACCGACAAGATCTGGCGCCAGGCCCTGGACGAGGGCCTCATCGAAGTCTTCAAGGACTCCGGCGCGCTCGTGGGCAACGCGGGTTGCGGCGGATGCGCGGCGGGCCAGATCGGCATGAACGGCCCCGACGAGGTGACCATCTCCACGGGCAACCGCAACTTCCCGGGCAAGCAGGGCAAGGGCGAGGTGTATCTCGCCAGCCCGTCCACCGTGGCGGCCAGCGCCGTGGCCGGCGTCATCGCCCACGAGGGCGAGATTCCCGCCGAGGCCGTGGCCTTCGACTTCGGTTCGGCGCCCACGCCCAGGGTGGAGCGCGAGGAAGGCGACGCGGCCAGCGGCAAGCCGGTGAAGTTCAAGGGGCGTGTCTGGGTGGTGAAGCAGGACAACATCGACACCGACATGATCTTCCACAATCGATATCTCGCCATCACCGACATCGCCGAGATGGGCCAGTACGCCTTCGACAATCTCGAGGGTTGGGAGGATTTCGCGAAGAAGGCCCAGCCCGGCGACATCGTGGTCACCGGCGCGAACTTCGGCGCGGGCTCCAGCCGTCAGCAGGCGGTGGACTGCTTCAAGTCCTTGGACATCCCGCTGCTCATCGCCGAGAGCTACGGCTCGATCTACGAGCGCAACGCCATCAACGCGGGCATGCCCATCATGGAGGCTGATCTCGTGAAGAGCGGCATCGAGAACGGGGAAGAGATCGAGGTGGATCTGGCCAGCGGCAGCATCACCCGGGCCGACGGCAGCGTGATCCAGGGCAAGGCCTTCAGCGAGGTGCAGATCGGCATCTACCAGCGGGGCGGCCTGCTGGTGAGCTAGATCCGCATGGTTATGGTAAAACGGGGCGCCTGTCGGCGCCCCCGTTTTCCTTAGCTGCCGGCAGTTGATCTACTCCACCATCACCGCGGCGTCCTCCACGATGAGTTCGTAGAAGTATCCCATGCCGAAATCCTTGTCGAGGGTCAGCAGTCCGCTGATCAGAACCACATCTCCCTTTTCGACGATGGCCGAGGTGGTGACGGTGAGGTCGTTGGCTCCGGCCTCACCCGTGCCGTCCTGTATGTGAATCCAGTTGGCGCCCATGATCCCGCTCAGCACCTTCACCACCTGGCCACGCACGAGCACCTTCCGGTTCCCGAATTCGTTTCGCTTCTCGTAGAGCTCGCCGATTGTGTGCTCGGCGGCTTCGAAATCCTTGAGACCCTCCTCCTCGGGGGGCGCCGGCTTGGCGTGGCCGCCCATGGCGCCGTGGGAATGGGGCTCCAGCTCCGCGGGATCCACCTCGCCCACCCGGGGGATGGCCGAGGCGAAGAAGAGCAGTTCGAAGGTGCGATCCAGGGTCTTGCTCTTGAACTGGGGCATGGGCATCTGGGTGGGCACGATCACCTCTTCGCCCACCTCGATCTGGAACTGGGGAGCCGCGCCCCAGATCTGCTCCTTGCCCGTATCCACAAGCACGTAGGTGTATTTGCCCGAATCCATGGTCTCGATGACCATGCCGATGTAACCCTCGTCGGGGTACTGCGCCAGGGCGGGAAGGAAGGCCATCAGCAGGCCGATCATGGTGAGAGGGATCGCAGGAAATCGCCAAGTCTTCGCCATTCTTCATCCACTTTCGTTGGGGCGTAGAGTGAGGACTGAGCCGGAACTGGGAATCTATCAAAAGGAGCATGTTTCAGCAAAACCAAGATGAGTTAGCTCTGTTTACTCAAGCATTGCCTATGATGACAATTCTGTGATAAACTGGCCTGAAACGGTGAAATCCTTCTAGAATACTTCCCCTGGAGCCGCGGATGATCCTTCGTGAAGACCGATCCCCACGCACACTCGCCATTGTGTTTTCCATCCTTCTAGCAATGGGCTCAGCCCATGCGACTCCACCTCCGGACGGAGTCGAAGGCCCCCATGGAGCTATTGAAGGTTTCCCGGTGGGTAGTTGCTATGTCTGCCATGACATCGTACCTGGCTCCACGGGCCCCGACGCGGTCAAACTGCCCAACGAGACCTGTTTCGGATGTCACACCGATGGGCCGACCTACGGCGAAGGGGATCCGCTGATCGAAGATCGCCCCCACGCGACGCCCATGGGCAATCACTGCAGCCTTGTGACGGGAAACGATCAGTTCGAGTATGGAGATTTCGGATCGAGCTGGCCATGGATCGAGTTCGAACAGGAGATCCATTGCACCTCCTGCCATGATCCTCACAGAACCTTCGATACAGACGATCCCGATCCCTCGACCCTGAACGTGATGTACATTCGCGATCACACGGACGACTGGCAGGTGAGTGTCTTCGGCCTGGTAACCTATTCACCCAGCAAGGACATCAAGGTCATCGAGACTTCCTCTGGGCAGGAGACGATCAAGACGGTCGATCAGGACATCATCTACACCGGTCCCTCGGACTTCGCGGATGGAATCGGACTGCTGGATGCCGAAACCGATATCTGCGAGGTCTGCCATACCCTCACTGCGCACCACCAGGTCGATGGAACCGCGCCGGGTGGCCAAAGCCACTATGACGGTGAAGACTGCAGGGCCTGCCATGGCCACCTCGGAGGATTCGCGCCAACTGGTGGTGGACAACCGATCACGGGACCTCATGCATCCATTCCCGACGCTCCCCCGGGCGACTGCGCGATCTGCCACGACAATCCAAGTTTCCCCGGCTCACCCGGAAATCCCGACGGTCTGGCCAGCCTCTTCTGCGCGAGCTGTCACGATCCTGAAAGCGTGGCAGCTCTCCACGCGCACACGGTTAGTGGAAGCGAGCGATTCGAGTACAGTCTCGAATGCGACGCATGCCACGATCAACACGGCTGGGAATTGAGCAACATCGAGGGATCCGAAAACGCGATGTATCTTCGCGCGCATATCAGCGAGTTCATCCAGGTTATCGATCATACGCAGGGCGGCCTGCCCGTAGAGAAGCAGATCGAGAGCGACATCGTGTTCACGGGCCCGAGCGACTTCGACGACGGCGATGGTATCTACACGGAAGACATCTGCAACGCCTGTCACACCCTGACCAACCATCACCAGAACGATGGCTCCGCGCCTGGCGGCCAGAGCCATTACGACGGCGAAGATTGCACGAGTTGCCACCTTCACGAGGAGGGATTCGGCACGCCTGGCGGCCTGAGCGGGCCTCCTCTGACAGGTCTGCATGCCTCGATTCCAGGTTTCCCTGACCAGGACTGTTACGTCTGCCACGACGATGATAGCTTCCCCGGATCACCAGGCAATCCGGACGGTCTCGCCAGCATCTTCTGCGCGGGCTGCCACGATCCCGAAGGCACGGCCGACATCCACTCCCACACGGTGACCGGAACGAGCCGATTCGAGTATGGAATCGAGTGCCTCGCCTGCCACGACCAGCATGGCTGGGAACTGGCCAACGCGGAGGGCGGCGAGAACATCAGGTACCTGCGCGGCCACATCAGCGAGTTCATCCAGGTTATCGACCATACCCAGGGCGGCCTGCCTGTGGACAAGCAGATCGAGAGCGACATCGTATTCATGGGCCCTGGGGATTTCGACGACGGTGACGGACAGTTCACGGAGGACATCTGCAACGCCTGCCACACCCTGACCAACTATCATCAGAATGACGGCACCGCTCCGGGAGGACAGAGCCACTACGACGGCGAGGATTGCACGGCCTGCCACAGTCATCCCACGGGATTCGCGCCCAGCGGAAACCAACCGCTGACCGGACCTCACGCTTCGATACCGGGCCACCCCGAGCAGGACTGCTACGTCTGCCACAACGATCCGAACTTCCCGGGATCGCCGGAGAATCCGGACGGCCTCGCCAGCCTGTTCTGCGCGGGCTGCCACGATCCCGCCCTTCAGGCCGACACGCACGGTCATTTCGCTTCGGGAAGCGACCGTTTCGAGTACGAGGTTGAGTGCACGATCTGTCACGACCAGCACGGCTGGGAAACGGGGAATACTGAGGGCGGAGAGAACATTCAGTACGTCCGTGGATTCCTGGAAGCCGATCTGGAGGTGATCGATCACACGAGCGGCGGAGAGGTCGTGAACAAGAGCATCGCCAGCGACATCATCTTCATGGATGACGGAGACTTCGATGACGGCGACGCCCTCTATACGGAGGACATCTGCAATACCTGCCATACCCTGACCAACCATCACCAGAACGACGGCACGGCCCCGGGTGGGCAGAGTCACTACGACGGCGAGGACTGCACGGCCTGCCACCTGCATCCCGAGGGATTCGGAGGCTTTGGAGGTCCCCATCCTCAGGCGAGCACCGACTGCAGCATCTGCCACCTGAACGAAGAGGGAGACTCCGATCTCGTGGGTCTCCATGGAGATGCCTGTTCGATCTGCCACGGGACGAGCATCCCGAACACCTTCCTGGGACCGGTGGGCAGTTGGTCGGGTGAATGTGCGGACTGCCACAACCCGATGATCGGCCAGACCGGAAACATGGCCGAACATGGGAAAGGCCACCGCTGCGTCGTCTGTCACGGCGAGCAATTGGATACCTCAAGCAGCCGTACCAATCACTGGTGGCATACGGACCGGGCCAGCTGTGAGGTCTGCCACGGATTCACTCCCGATGTGGGAACCGAAGTCGGTTCCGGCAACAGAGACATATGCCTCGTCTGCCACACCGGCAGCTCCGGCAATCTTGACCAGATCCACAATCCGCACACGAGGCGGGGTCTGAGTTGCCTCGAATGTCACGGTGATGAGCGTCCGCCCGTAGACGTTGTTCCCGGCGATCCCGTCGGAGGTACCACCCAGGTGTGCCAGCTCTGCCATGGAAGCGAAAACGACGATCTGCGCTCCATTCACAAGAAGCACGCCGATGAACTCCTGGATTGCGGCTCTTGCCACATCGACGCGCATCTGCAGGACGACAGGGTGGAAATGCTAGCCCACGACGACCCGCGTCGAGCTGAGGTGGATCGTTTCGAATGGCAGGAGTGCTATCTTTGCCACGACAACGAGAACGCCTCCGTCACCTACGTGCACCGCAAGCATGGTCGACATTGGCAATGGTGTTTCAACTGTCACACAGGTGACGACGACCGACCCTTCGGAGGCTCCGGCCCCATCACCGAGCCCGCGGAATCCTGCGCCCTTTGTCACAACGGCCATTCCTACACCGACGAGTACCCCTTTTACATCCATTGGCGGCACGCGGATGCCATCAAGTGCTACTCCTGCCACCAGGCGCAGCCACTGTTGACCGATTGGCCTCCGGAGTGGATGGGCGGAACGACGGTGGGCGTGGATGAAGACTGGAGCGAAACGGGATTGCCATCGCGCTTGCAGTTGACGGCTCATCCGAATCCCTTCAATCCGCGAACGACCATCGGATTCAATCTGCCAACGAGAGCGAAGACGACCGTGTTTGTCTACGACGTCCAGGGGCAGGTCGTGGAGATGCTCCTGCATGGGAAATCCCTGGACGCGGGCAAACATGAGTTGGAGTTCGAATCCAGCATGGCATCGGGGGTCTACTTTGTGCAGATCATCGCAGGCAATGAATCCGCGAATCGAAAAATCGTACTTCTGAAGTAGCGCACCAGATTCTCCTGCCGCGCCCGGATCCCGGTCCGGGCGCTTTCCGTTTGGGGCGCAAACTATTGCCTAAGTGCTTCGGAATTCGTCGGATGAATTGTTGCGCAGTCAGGCCGGCAGATGCTAATTAGCACTTGGTTTCTTACTTTGGGAACAACCCAAGGAGGAGTGCGATGAGCGCGATGCGTGGCGAGGTCGGCCCCCGTGGCAAGGGCGCCAAATCCGACTGCTGGATGGCCCTGGAGATCCGCGAGAGCGGCGGCGTCGAGATCGACCTGAAGAGCAAGGTGATGGTCATGTACGGCGAGTCCATCCGCCGTCAGCTCGCCGATGGGCTGAAAGCCCTGGGCCTCGAGAATGCGAGACTCGAGGTGGAGGACGCCGGCGCGGTGCCCTTCGTCATCGACGCGCGGCTCGAGACGGCCGCCCGACGCGCGAATCCCGAGTTCGAAGGAGAGCTGATCCCTCCCCTCAAGGCGGCGCCTCCGCCCAGCGCCCGCGACCGCTTCCGCCGCAGCCGCCTCTACCTGCCGGGCAACTCCCCCAAGCTCTTCCTGAACGCGGGACTCCACGGCGCCGACGCCTACATCCTCGATCTGGAAGACGCCGTGGCGCCGCCCGAGAAGGACGCCGCCCGCGCCATCGTGCGCAACGCCCTTCGCAGCGTGGATTTCGGCGAGGCCGAGCGCATGGTGCGCATCAATCAGGGCGACAGGGGTCTCGAAGACCTCGAGTGGATCGTCCCCCATCCGGTTCAGCTCGTGCTGGTGCCCAAGGTTGAGAGCGCCGAAGAGGTGCAGGCCGTCGAGGCGAAGATCGCCGAGATCGCGAAAGACTGCGGGCGCGAGGAGCCGGTCTGGCTCATGCCCATCATCGAGAGCACCCGAGGCGCGCTGAAGGCCCTGGAGATCGCCGAGAGCTGCGAGTCGGTGGTCGCCCTGGCCGTGGGTCTGGAAGACTACACCGCCGACCTGGGCGTGCCCCGCAGCGAGGAGGGCACCGAGAGCTTCTTCATGCGCGGACAGATCGTGAACGCCTGCCGGGCCGCGGGCATCCAGGCCATCGACACGGTCTACAGCGACGTGGCCAACGAGGCGGGCCTCAAGGCCAGCGTGCTGGAGGCCAAGCAGCTGGGCTTCGATGGAAAGGGGTGCATCCATCCGCGACAGATCCGACCCATCCATGAAGCCTTTGCGCCGACGGCTGCAGAGGTGGACAGGGCCTGCAAGATCGTGAAGGCCTTCGAAGATGCCGAAGCCAAGGGTCTGGGCGTGGTGAGCCTTGGCAGCAAGATGATCGACGCGCCCGTGGTGAAGCGGGCGCTGCACACGGTCGGCATGGCGCAGGCCGTCGGAATACTCGCCGAGAACTGGCGGGAGGTGGAAGCATGAGCGACCTGATGAAGAACGCCGCGGGACGCAGGGTCCCCAAAGTGGTCAACGGAGTCGAACAGGTGCCCTTCCAGGGAGTCGGCAAGTTCAAGCCCACGGGACGCAAGGCAGCGCCTCCCATCCATCAGTGCGCCGACTATCCGGCCGACGGCGACAAGATCGTCGGCTCCCTGGCCGAAGCGCTGAAGAAATGCGGCCTGAAGAGCGGCATGACGGTTTCCAACCACCACCACTTCCGCAACGGCGACAAGGTCATGACCCAGGTCTTCGACGCCGCGGCCGAGCTCGGCGTGAAGGATCTGGTCTGGTTCCCCAGCGCGGCCTTCCCCTGTCAGGAGCCCATCATCGAACACCTGGACTCCGGCGTGGTGGCCCGCGTGGAGGGAAGCCTCAACGGCCCGCTCGGCGCCTACGCGAGTCAGGGCAAGATGGCCGGCCCCGCCGTGCTCCGCAGCCACGGCGGACGCTGGCAGGCGGTGCAGGACGGCGAGGTGCACATCGACATCGCCATCCTCCCCGCGCCCACGGCCGACAGCTTCGGCAACGCCACCGGCGACCGCGGTCCCAGCGCCTGCGGCAGCCTGAACTTCGGCCTGGTCGATTCGCTCTACGCCGACAAGGTCATCGTGGTCACCGACAACCTGGTGCCCTTCCCCTGCGTGCCCTGGCAGATCCAGGGCAACAACGTGGACTACGTGGTGGTGCTCGACGAGATCGGCGATCCCGCCAAGATCGTGAGCGGCACGACCCAGATCACCAAGAGCCCGGACCGCCTGCTCATCAGCGAGTATACGGCAAAGTTCATTCGCGCCACCGAGGGGTACCGCGACGGCTTCAGCCTGCAGGCCGGCGCCGGCGGCACGGCCCTGGCTACGGCCATCTTCCTCTCGGAGTTCATGCGCGAGGACGAGATCAAGAGCCGTTTCATGCGCGGCGGATCGACCAAGTACCTGGTGCAGATGCTCGAGGAAGGACTCACCGAGTATATCCTTGACGGGCAGACCTTCGATCTGGAAGGCGTGCGCTCCATGCGCGAGAACGAGGGACACCTGGCCACCAGCCCCTTCACCAGCTACAACTGGCACGGCAAGGGCAACTTCGCGAGCATGGTCGATTTCGTGGTGCTCGGCGCCACGGAAGTGGATCTGAACTTCAATGCCAACGTGGTCACCCACTCGGACGGCCGCATGCTCCACGGCATCGGCGGATGGCAGAACTGCCTGTTCAGCAAGTGCACCATCCTGCCCATCCCCAGTTTCCGCGACCGCATCCCGGTGATTGTCGACGAGGTCACCACCCTCGTTGGGCCGGGCGAACTCATCGATGTGATCGTCACCGAGCGCGGCATCGCCATCAATCCCCTGCGCAAGGATCTCATCGAGCAGACCAGGGATAGCGGCCTGCCCATCAAGACCATCGAGGAGCTTCAGGGGGAGATCGAGGAGATCTGCGGGGGAAAGCCCGCCAAGCCGGAGTTTAGCGACGAGATCGTTGGTGTCATCAAATGGGTGGATGGCACCATCTTGGATACGATCTTTCGCGTGAAATCTTAAGATCGAGAGAATCCCACCGCCCTGGTGGGATTTTTCACTTGCGTAATTCGGACCTCTGGGTAGTATATCACACGTCGGTCATGACCCGACCATTCCACCCTGGAGGTTTCCATGTTTCGCCTGAGCCTCATCATCCTGCTCATGGCTTTCGCCTGCGTCCTCGCCGAGGACTGCGTGAAGTGCCACGAGGAAGTCACCCCCGGCGCTGTGAGTGACTGGCGTGTGAGCGCCCACTTCGACGAGGAGATCGGCTGCGCCGATTGTCACGGCAGCGCCCACCAGTCCGAAGTCGACGCGCACAAGGTCGCCACGGTCACCGCCGAGACCTGCGGCGAGTGCCATGACGAGCGACTGGCCGAATACAAGCGCGGCAAGCACTCCCTGGCCTGGGCGGCCTTGGAGGCCATGCCCACCACCCACTTCAAGCCCATGGAACTCATCGAGGGACAGAAGGGCTGCGGCGGCTGCCACAAGATCGGCCTGAAGAGCGCCGAGCAGGTGGAGGACCTCAAGTCCAAGGGCTCAACCTTCGGACACGCATCCTGCGACGCCTGCCACACCCGCCACACCTTCTCGGTGGAAGAGGCGCGCCAGCCCGAGGCATGTGCCACATGCCACATGGGCTTCGATCATCCCCAGTGGGAGATGTACTCCACTTCCAAGCACGGCGTGCGCCATCGCCTGAAGAAGGACGGCGTGCTGCCCGAGGACGCCGCCGCCCCCACCTGCCAGACCTGCCATATGCCGGGCGGCGACCATGAAGTTCGCACAGCATGGGGCTTCCTGGGCGTGCGAACCAACGGTCTTGCGCCCTATCCAGGCGAGAGCGACGAGTGGTGGGCCGATCGGGTGACCATCCTGCAGGCTCTGGGCGTTCTGGATCCCGAGGGCAATCCCACAGGTCGTCTCGACGTGGTGGCCGGCGCCCAGGTGGCCCGTCTGAGCGCCGAGGAGTTCGACGCGGAGCGGGCGAAGATGCTGGCCGTCTGCAGCGATTGCCACTCGGAGAACTTCGCCAAGGAGGAACTCGCCAAGGGCGACGGCATGATCCGCGAGGCCGACAAGCTCCTGGCCGCGGCCATCCGCATCGTGGCGGGACTCTACAAGGACGGCATCCTCGAGAAGCCGGATCATTACAGTTACGCCTTCCCGGATCTGCTGACCTTCCACGACTCCCCCACGCCCATCGAGAACACCTTGTTCAAGATGCACCTGAAGCATCGCATGCGCGCCTTCCAGGGCGCCTTCCATGCCAATCCCGACTACTCGCTTTGGTATGGATGGAGCGAAATGGTGCAGGATCTTCACGAGATCGAATACATGGCCGAGGAAATGCGAGCCCGTCACTAGAGCTCGCATGGAGTAAGACTTGCCAACGGGGAGGGCGATCGCCCTCCCCGTTTTCTATTTCAACAGCAGGAGCTTGAAGCGGTCGCTTCTCTCCCCGGCGCGGATCTGCGCCAGGTAGACGCCCGTGGCGCAATCGTGGCCCCGCTCGTCCACGCCGCCCCAGACCACCTCGTGCTGTCCGGCATCGAGGCTGCCGTCCACCAGCGTGATCACCCGCCGGCCGCGGAGGTCGTAGATGTCCAGGCGCGTGCGTGCGGACTCGGGCAGATTGAATCGCAAGGTCACGGCGGGATTGAAGGGGTTCGGCCAGGCGTCCAGGCTGAATCGCACCGGAGCCTCGGGCGAGTCGGTGGAGATGCCGCCGGCGTTGGGCCCGAGGGGCGTGGGCTCGATCTGCACGTCCCAGCGCTCGTCGCCGTCGCTGATGCGCCCGTAGGACTCGTCCTCGTACTGGGGCCCGAACTCGATGGCGTCCACGGGGGTGCCGTCGGACTGGTAGAGGCCGATCCACTCGCCGAATCGCGAGAGCTTGAAGCCGGCATGGAGCGGACCCTGCAGGAGATCCTCATCGGCCCAGACCAGTATGTATCCCCCCGCCGGCACGATGCAGGCCTCGTCTGCGGGGAAGGTCCACTTGTCGATCCAGTCCTCGTTGTCGCTCATGGTGAAGCCCGACAGATCGAAGTCTTCCGTGCCCGCGTTGTAGATCTCGATCCAGTCGTCGAACTCGTTCCACTCGTCGCCGATGATGGTGGCGTTGTCGGCCATGAACTCGTTGATAAAGATGGCGTAGACGCCGCCGACGATGAGATCGTCGTGGCGATAGGTGGGCGCATCGGCGGGATGGGTGGAAACCAGGTCCAGCTCGTCAGTGACCTCCACGTACCAGTAAAGGGTTCCCCCCTCTTCCAGGGGATCCTGTCTCACGGTCCAGTTGAGCGAGTCCTCTTCGGTGGGAACCAGGGGCAGGGTCCAGGTGGAGTCGGAGAACTCAACATGGATGTTCGCCTCGAAGGGCCGCGGATGGCTTCCGATGAGCACGTCGAAGGTCAAGGTGTCCGACTGGGTCGGGCTTTCCGGCAGGAGATCCGCCCTGCGAATGACCGGCGCGGTCACCACTCCATTCCCGGTTCCGTAGCTGGGAAACATCGAGGTCCAGTTGATCCACCCGTCGGGACTGCGCCCCTCGGATCGCCCTTCCATCGCTTCGCCGTAGCGTAGCGCGTCGACCATCTGCGCGGTGACGTTCTGCAACATCAGGGTTCCGCCGGCCGGATCGATCACGGATCCCGGCGCGTCCCCCTCGTCGATGTCGAAGACGTAGCGCTCGCCGGGCAGGAGCTCCACGGCGGGCAGGTTCACGGTGCTGTCGGCCATCAGCTTGAAGCCGGACAGATTCATGCTGCTCTCGCCGTAGTTGTAGAGCTCGACCCAGGGAGGCGCGGCCGCGTCGGGATAGACCTGCAGCTCGTTCACGCTCAAGGTGATGATCTCGTCTTTGAAGTCCGGAATCATGTAGGCGAAGTTGTCGTCCCGCTGATTGATGCGATAGCTGATGTACTCCCTGGCGATGTCGAAGTAGTCGCCCGTCGCGAAGAAGGGACGGTAGGGATCCACCAGACCTTCCAGAGCGATCTCGTCGTAGGTGGCCTGGGCAACCGGAACCATGGTCTCGCCGTTGAGCACGGTGCCGTGCAGGTACTCGAGACGCGTCACGTATTCCCATCGCAGTCTCGGAACCTTCATGATGCGATCGATGAGCACGTTCCAGCTGCCGTCCCAGAAGTGAGGCGAATCGGAACTGGCGAAATCGAGGGGAAGGTCGGCAGGCCAGAAGGACAGGGTCATGTCCCAGGGCATCAGACTCCAGAGGCCCGTGGACGGCGAGTGATAGAGGTAGTAGTTCCTCACCACGAAGTCGTACTGCCTCGTGTAGATCATCATGGCGTAGTAGTCGAAGAAATTCGCCAGATCCACGGTCTCGGCGATGTAGGGCCCGCGGTCGTACTCGTCGAGATAGTGCAGGTTCTCGATGTAGTCGATGAGGTCGTTCCAGTCGTCCCCCGGTCCGGCCTTGAACTCGTAGTGGGTCACGTAGTGCTCGTGGGTGGGCAGGATGCCCATATTGCTGTAGGCCTTGTACATATTGCCAAGATCACCGAAGGGCTCTCCCCGCTTCACGAGGAAATCACTGTCCACGGCTTCGGTGAGATCGGCCACGCCCCCGTATTCCCCGTTGAGCCAGAGTCCGGTCCAGTATATGTCCGAGTTCCACACCTTCGGCAGATAGTCGAAGGCCTCCATGCACACGTGATTGCGGATGACGTAGTTGTCGTCGGGGCTGGTGATGAAGAGGAGCACGTCCATGTCCTCGAAGGCGTCGGCCACGCCGGGCTTCACCTTCCAGGACTTCTTCGGGAAGTAGCGGGCCAGACCGCCGCGATAGCGTCCATCGCCGGCCTTGAAGGGATTGTCGTCGAAGGCCCAGCCGATGTCGTAGTAGTCGTTGGCGAAGACGTTGGTGTTCAGGGAATCGAGATCCGGCTGGGTGATGTTGATGTGAGCCACGGGTACGCCGATGTCCTGCCAGCCCATGGTCCCAACGTAGTGCGGGGGCGTCTCCACCGAGGCCCTTCCCCAGACGTCGGTGCAGCGGATCTGGTAGTAGTAGGTCGTCTCGGGCTCGGCGGTCTTGTCGAGCCAATAGCGACGATGGTAGGCCGTGCTGCCGATCACCTCGTAGGGCCCTTCCAGCGACTCCGAGCGCAGGACCTCGGTCTCGTCGATGCTAGCTCTCCACTGGGTATCCCAGCGGATGATGTTCATGCCGTAGGACGCCTCCACGCGGAAATTCGTCGGCGTGGACGGAGGGATCCCGGGATCGTCCATGGACCAGACCGCGATGGCCGAAAGCACCGTCTCCTTGAGCACGAGATCGAGGTCGACATCGAGGGTGCCGTCGGACACGTGCACCAGGAAGGATCGCTCGTAGGCGCCCATGAATCCGGCTTCCCCCACCAGATCGAGATCGTCGATGACCAGCTCGCCTTCGAGGGACACGTCCATGAGGCGCAGGCGCGGACCGTGCACCGTGCCGTCGAGCCAGTAGAGCCTGACCACGTAGTCGCCTTCGGGAAGATCGAAGTGATAGCCGTTCAGGTAACGCCGCTGCCAGTAGTGCAGCTCGAAATCGTCGGTGGTCCAGGGCGAGATATTGGGAATGTAGGCGGGGAGCGAAGAGAATCCGTAGTCGTAGCCGGCGCCGCCGGGCTCGTAGGCCTGATCGGTCTGAAACAGGTTCCCGTGACTGTCATAGGTGTCGAACCCGCCCGTGTTGAAGGCGTAGATCAGTTCGTCGGCAGTCGCCGTTCCCAGTGCCAAGAAGGCCAGGATGATCGCAATAGATGTGAAACGCATGGTCCGCCTTGCCGAGTACAGGATTCCGTCGCAGATAGCGAGGCATAATTCTACCATAATTCGAGGGATCGAGGTAAGGCTCAGCGTGCGCGGGAATCATCGAATAGCCCGCGCCAGGCAGCGGCGAGGGCGTCCCAGGAGTAGGCGGTGGCGATCTCCCGAGGCCGTGCATCGGCGGACCAGGGCCAGTCCTCCATGCGGTCTCTCAGGGCGCTGCGAAGCCTTCCCGGTTCGTAAAGGTAATCTTCAGGCCAAATATCCGGGTAAGATAGGGAATTCGGAAGAAGCGGCCGGGCATTCTGCGCCGCGGCTTCCAGCACCGAAAGCCCCTGGAACTCATGCCGGGCGGTGGAGACCACCAGGTCCGCGGATCGCAGTTCTTCCCAATAGTCCTTCACGTTTTCTTTATATCCCCAAGAGCGAATCTTCCCGACCAATGCTTCCCGTGCCTTCCCGAAGACGGCCGGCGTCTCGGAAAAACTTTCGCCCAGCACCGCGACTTCGAAATCGTATCCCTCGCCGTCGAGCTTCATGAGCGCGTCGAAGAACTCCTCGGGACCCTTGTCGTGTTCCCAACGGTGATTCCAGAGTATGCGGCAACGCTCTCCCGGCTCGGCGTCGGCAGTAGGACCCAGATCCACGGGGACCGGAAGGATGTCCGACTTCCCGCGGATTCGTTGGACCAGATCCTCCGGCCGCCTGTCCGGCATCTTCGATACGAAGGACGGCAGCGCCTCGAGGAAGGACTCCAGGTTGTAGCGCGAGTTCCAGAGCAGCCGGTCGGCGGCCAGGGCGCTGAGGATGTTGATCCAGCCGTAGTGGTAATCGCGGAAGTCGTCCACCCGCACGGGGTAGTTGAGCTGGTTCTCGTGGAAGTAGAGCAGGATGGGCAGATCTCGGGCTCCGGCCGGCAGAAGCCCGCGGAGTTCTGCCACGTTGAGCAGGGAACTGGTGAAGATGCCGGCGACCTCGGGCATATCGCGCCGCCAGCGATCGGCGAAGACCGGAGCCGCGCCGCGCATTCGCCACTTCCATTTGCGCGGAGGCAGGGTCCACAGCTCGAGGTCGAGCCCAAGGCGCGCGCGGAGGCCGTCCACCAGGGAGCGGTGGGATCCGCCGTAGTAGGGTTCGAGGATGAGCCAGGGGTTCAAGTCGCCAGTCTCCAGTCTCCGGTCGCCGGTCTCCAGTCGCCGGTCTCCAGTCTCCAGTCTCCAGTCTCCAGTCGCCGGTCTCCAGTCGCCGGTCTCCAGTCTCCAGTCGCCAGTCTCCAGTCGCCGGTCTCCAGTCGCCGGTCTCCGGTCTCCAGTCTCCAGTCTCCAGTCTCCAGTCGCCAGTCTCCGGTCGCCTGTCGCCGGTCTCCAGTCGCCGGTCTCCGGTCTCCAGTCGCCGGTCTCCAGTCGCCAAAAACAGGAGTAGCCCAGCCGCGGATTCTCTTCCAGGGAATTCGAAAAAACGGGACCCCGAAGGATCCCGTTCCGAAGACTGGTGACCGTGGACTGGAGACTGGAGACTTCTCCTACAGCTTCCTCGCCACTTCCTCGGCCACTTCCATGGTCGTGCTTCCGCCGCCCATGTCATAGGTGCGGTAGTTGCCGTCGGCGATGACCTCGGCGATGGCTGCCTCGAGGCGGGTTCCCGATTCGGTCTCGCCCAGGAAGTCGAGCATCATCTTGGCCGAGAGCAGCATGGCCATGGGATTGACCTTGTACTGCCCCGCGTACTTCGGTGCGCTGCCATGGGTGGGTTCGAAGACCGCGAACTTGTCGCCGATGTTTCCGCTGGCGGCGAAACCGAGTCCGCCGACGAGCTGGGCGGCCAGGTCGCTGATGATGTCGCCGAACATGTTGCCGGCCACGAGCACGTCGTAATCCTCGGGATTCTTCACCAGCCACATGGCCATGGCGTCGATGTTGGTCTCCCAGAGAGGAATGTCGGGATAGTCCTTCGCGACCTCGCGAGCCACGCGGGTGAAGAGGCCGCCGGTCTGACGCAACACGTTGGGCTTCTCGACCAGGGTCACGGACTTGCGGCCGTGCTTCTTGGCGTACTCGAAGCCCTGACGCATGATGGACTCGCAACCCTTCCGGGTGACCAGACGCGTGGTCGTGGCCATCTCGTCGCGGGGCGTGTCGCGGAAACGTTCGGCCTTGGGCGCGTGCTTGGCGAGCATGTCAAAGAGCTCATCCGGCACCGGATGAGCTTCAATGCCCGTGTACAGCCCCTCCGTGTTCTCACGGAAGACCACCAGGTCGATTCCGTCTTTGAAGTTCAGAGGATTTCCGGGGTAGGCCTTGCAGGGCCGCAGGTTCGTATGGAGGTTGAACTCCTGACGCAGTCGCACGATGGGGCTGAAGTAGGTGTGCCCCTTCCCCTGCAGTTCCGCGGGCAGCTCCTTCTCGGCTTCTGCGGGCGGCTTGCTGGTGATGGCGCCGAAGAGGGAGGCGTCCGAGGCGCGGAGAATATCGAGCGTGCGATCGGGCAGCGGATTGCCCTCGCTCCGCCACAGCTCCCAGCCGATGTCGGCATGGGTGTACTCCGCATCCAGTTTGAGCGCGTCCAGCACCAGGCGGGCGGCTTCCATCACTTCGTTGCCCACGCCGTCTCCGGGCATCCAGGCGATCTTGTAGGCCACGGTCACTCCTCTCGCTTACAAAAGGTTGAATTGTTGAGGCTTGAAGAAGGTACTTCCGGACTCGGGGGGCCGCAAGAGTCACCAGACTCGTTCGAGCAATACGAATCCGCCATCGCGCCTCAGTTCCCGCGAGGGATAGCGAGCGCTGACCTCATCCAGGCGATGTACGGGTGTCACGAGGTAGAGAGGACGGTCCCCCGGCGTCGCCAGGCGGGCCTGCCCCGGCTCGTCCATGGCCGTCCAGGCCTTGCGTCCCAGATAGTAGAGATGCGCGTAGCTCTTGAAGCCGGCGATGCAGAGGTCCACCTGCTGCTCGCTGAGGCTCTCGTAGATGGCCACCGCCCCGCCCTGTGAATGGGCCTCAATCTTGGGCATGAGCAGCGGCCAGGCGAGCAGCACCGTGAGCGCCACCGCCGTCAGCTGCATGCGGATGCCCGTGATCCAGCGTCCCCGGCGCACCAGCAGCGCGGCGCCGAGCAGGGAGGCGGCGAGCAGGGCGCCGGGCAGGAAGGTATACCAGGGCCAGTCCACGCTCCGCTGCAGGTTGGCCAGGGCGAAGGGATCGGCGACCCGGTCCAGCCAGAGATCCCGGTGCCGCATGAGCCAGGGCAGAGCGAGCAGGGGCAGGGCCGCCACGATACCCGTGATCCCCCACAACCAGCGGCTGGTCCTGGAGGGACGGGCGCGCAGGCGCAGGGCGTCCAGCTCCAGGGCAGCCAGGAAGGCGCCGGGCATGTAGGTGAGGCTCGTGTAGTGGGGAATCTTCGTGCGTACCAGGGCGAAGAGCAGGATCACGAAGACGAGCCAGATGCGGGCGAGCCTCTGGAAGCGATGGAATCGCGGTCCCTCGGCCCGGCGGAAGAAGCCGCGAAGGGCGAAGGCCGAAAGCGGGAAGCAACCGAAGAGGAAGATCACCAGTTCGTAGCCGGGGAAACCCGAATGTCCCGCATCGCCCGTCTGCAGGAGCCTGACCTGATAGACGAGGAACTCCCAGATGAAATCGGAGCCGTGGGCCCAGGTCTCCAGCAGGAACCAGGTGGCGGCGCTGAGCACGATGCCCGCCAGGACCAGCAGCCAGGTGCCCCAGAGCATGCGTCCCTCGCGCCCCAGCAGGCGATAGAGGAAGAAGATGGCCAGGGGGAGGGCCGCTCCCAGTGGACCCTTGGCCAGCACGGCCAGTCCCAGGGCGATACCCGCACCCAGGGCCATCAGGCGCGATGGACGCCGTTCCCGGTCCAGATTGAAGAGGGCCAGAAGGCCCGCGGCGATGAGCAGATTGAAGACCGGATCGATGATGCCCATGCGCCCGGTGACCAGGGGCAGGAAGCTTCCCAGGTAGAAGCCCGCCCAGGTGAGGCCGAAGAAGGAGTCCTTCAGGCGCCTCCCGGTGCCGAAGAGCAGAAGTGCCGTGAGAACGGTGGCCAGGGCGCTGGGCAGTCTCGCCGCGGACTCGTTGTCGCCGAAGAGGCTCATGGACGCCGCCTGCAGCCAGAAGTACAGCGGCGGTTTCTCGTAGAAGGGCTCACCGGCGATGGTGACCTGCAGCAGGTCTCCCCGCTCGAGCATCTCGCGGGCGGCCTGGGCGAAGTTGATCTCGTCCCAGTCGAAGAGATGCACGGATCCGAGGAAGGGAAGGGCCGCCATGAGGGCCAGGGCGAGTACCGTCAGCCGCGCCGTCAGGGGATTCATGAATCCTCCCTCAGGGCTTGCGGACGCAGGTGCGCGGGCTTCCAGATCTTCTCCATGGCGTCCACGCCGAGCACGCCGAGTAGCGCCCCCGCGAGGACGTCCAGGGGGAAATGCGCCCCCACGTAGAGGCGGCTGATCCCGACCCACAAGGCGACGAAGAAGAGCCAACGCAGGCGTGGGCCGAAGAGCAGTCGGAAACCGGCGGCGAGGCCGAAGACGGTCTGGGTGTGGCCCGAGGGGAAGCCCTTGTGAGTGAGTTCGCGGAACATCACATGGATGGGACTGCCGTCCGAAAGCACTCCGCCCAGTTCCACCAGGGGCCGCGGACGGGCCACCCAGGCCTTGAGCAGGTGCACGATGAGGGTGCTGATCAGCATGGCGCCGACCAGGAAAAGGAAGTTGGGCCAGAAACGCCGCCGATCCAGGATGAGCAGGCCGAGGATGGCCAAGGCGGCGGCCACGCCCGCGTCGCCGATCCAGGTCACCCAGCCCAGGAGGATGTCCGAGCCGGGAAAATCGAGACCGTTGACGAGGGAGAAGAGCTGCTGATCGATGCGCCGAACAGGCGACGCGGGACAGGCTTGCAGGAAAAACATGGGCGCAAGATAGCAGAGCCCCGCGAAGGCGCAAAGGAAAAGACTGGCCGAAAATCCCTTGAAGTGTTACCTTTAGTGTCCCCCATAACCCCAAAGGTTTCAATAATATGACTCGCCTGCTCCTCCTCGCGCTCCTGCTTCCCAGCCTGGTCCTGGGCGGGCAGTTGACCCTGGTTGACTGGAATGTCCTGAACTTCCCGGGAAGTTACGGAGCGGTCCGCTCCCCCTACTTCCAGCAAGCCCTCGAGTACATGGACCCGGACATCTTCGTGACCCAGGAGATAATCGGAAGCTCCGGCCGGGACTACATGATCACGAACATCCTGGATGTCATCCACCCGGACGAGTGGGAAGCCGCCCCCTGGCACGACAGCTACGACACCGATCGCGCCCTGTACATCCGCAACGAATGCGTGGAGGTCGTGGATTCGGGCTGGCTGGACACGGCCCTGCGGGACATCGAGTGGTGGGACCTGCACATCCCCGCCTCCGGCGACACCTTCCGCCTCTACACCCTGCACCTCAAGGCCAGCACGGGAAGCACCAACGAGACCAAGCGATACAACGAGTGTCTCATCCTGCGGGCCGATCTCGACGGACTCGCATCCGATAAGCCCTACGTCGTCGCGGGCGACTTCAACATCTATCACAGCACCGAAGCGGCTTTCGAGCTGCTCATTTCGGCGGGCGCCGGACAGCTCTTCGATCCCATCGACCGCATCGGCTACTGGCACAACAATTCCGGATTCGCGGACATCCACACCCAGTGCCCGCGTTTGGATCCCTTCCAGGGCGGCTCTTCCGGCGGCATGGACGACCGCTTCGACATGATCCTGACCAGCGAACACTGGCTGGACGGCACGGGCCTGGAACTTCTGCCCGAGACCTACACCGCCTTCGCCAACGACGGCGAGCACTACAACACCTCGATCATCGCCGGCGGATTCAACCATGCCGTGCCCTACGAGATCGCCGAGGCGGTCTACTACTCCAGCGATCACGTGCCGGTCGTGGCGGAACTCGCCTTCGACGAGGCCGTCGATACGCCCGAGATTCCGGGACTGCACCGTCCGCTTTCGGCCTGGCCCAACCCCTTCAACCCGACCCTCAGCCTTAGCTTCGAGTTGGAGGAGCCCGCCCGTGTGCGCCTGGAGATCTTCGACCTCGGCGGCCGTCGCGTGGCGCGGCTCTTGGACGCCCACCAGGACGCCGGCACCCGCAGCCTGACCTGGCGCGCCGAGGGCCTGCCCTCGGGTGTCTACATGGCTCGCCTGAGCCTTGAAGGCCGCCCGGCGGATTCGGAAAAACTGGTACTTCTCCGCTAAGCGGGCGTGTTGACAATTCGAGGGGCCATTGCTAGATTGCGCGCGTCGCCGGTGAAAGCCGGCGATTTGCGTCCCCTTCGTCTAGCCTGGTCCAGGACACCAGGTTTTCGACCTGGCGACACGGGTTCAAATCCCGTAGGGGATACCGAAAAGGGTCGAGGGCTTTTGCCCTCGACCCTTTTCATTGTCTTCGAGATTTGAGTCACGTATCGGGTTCAGTGAGGCGCAAAGCGCCGAACCTGTGAGCTGGCCGTAGGCCAGCGAGCACATCCCGTAGGGCGCTCGCGGCCTTTCCACTCGCTCCGGTTCGCAGACTCACAGTCGCTCGCTGGAAAGCCGCTTCGCTTCCGGTGTGAACTGTACACGTGTGCAATCCCAGCCAGATTCGATACTCGCAGGTACAACTCATTGCCTGTCCACCCGGGTGGACAGGCCGAGGCAAACGAAGCGACTCTCCGAGACGCGACTTGTGAGGCGAGCCGGGAGCGCTTGCGGAGGATTGGATTTCGACTCGCCGAACGGAAGCGCGAGGAGAGGTCGCGAGTGTCCACCCGGGTGGACTCGCCAAGTCAAGGGCCTGGACCCGGGGACGAGTGGAGGGGTCGCGCGCTTCGGCCTTGTGATCACCCTAGCGCTGAGTTAGTTTGTCTCCATGCCCCATCGTGAGAAGCACTACACCCGCGGCGAGGAGATCGCCAACAGCATCACCCACGGCCTGGGCTCCCTGCTCAGCATCGCCGGCCTCGTGCTCCTGGTGGTCTTCGCCGCCCTGCGCGGGGACGCCTGGCACGTCGTGGGCGTGAGCATCTTCGGCGCCAGCATGATCCTGCTCTACACGGCCTCCACCCTCTATCACGGCTTTCCCTGGCCGAGGGTTAAGAACCTCTTCCGCAAGTTCGACCATGCCGCCATCTACCTGCTCATCGCAGGCACCTACACGCCCTTCGTGCTCGTGAATCTGCGCGGGCCCTGGGGATGGACCCTCTTCGGCCTTGCCTGGGGCCTGGCCGCGGCGGGTATCCTCTTCGAGGTGCTCACCAAGCGGCCGCCCAAGTGGCTGTCCCTGGGATTCTATCTGGGTCTGGGATGGCTGGTGGTCATCGCCGCCAAGCCCCTCTACCAATCGGTTCCGACCTTGGGACTGCTCTTCCTGATGCTGGGAGGCGCGGCCTACACCCTTGGCACGCTCTTCTACTCCTGGCGGAAGCTGCCCTACCACCACGCCGTCTGGCACCTCTTCGTGATGGCGGGAACCATCATGCACTTCTTCAGCGTGTACTTCGGTGTGATACCCGCATAACTGAAAACACTTTAAGCGTATCGCTTAAAGTGTTTTCACTAGAACTGTGGACTGAGAACTAAAGAACGCGCAGGATGGCCAGGACCTTGCCGATGACCCGCACTTCCGCCGAACCCGCAGGCACCATGATGGGCTCCATGGTCGAATTCTCCGGCTGCAGGCGGATGGCCCCCTTCTCCTTGAAGAAGGTCTTCACGGTGGCTTCGTCGTCCACCAGAGCCACCACGATCTCGCCGTTGCGGGCCTCTTCGGCCGACTCCACCACCAGGGTATCGCCCTCGCAGATGTGGGCATCGATCATGGAGTCTCCCACCACCTTCAGCAGGAAGCTGCCCTTGCGGGCCAGGGCCGAGTCGATCTCCATCCAGTCGTCGATGTTCTCCTCGGACAGCACCGGCTGGCCCGCGGCCACCCGTCCCACCAGGGGCAGGCGAACCACGTTGTCGGAGGCCGGTGGCCGGTAGTCGAGGATCTCGATGCCGCGGGAGGCCTCCCGTCTGCGGCGGATATGCCCCTTGCGCTCCAGGGCCTCCAGGTGGTCCTGGACGCCCCGGGGCGACTTGATCCCGAAGTGGGCGCCGATCTCGCGCAAGGTCGGCGGATAGCCGTTCTCCTCGAGGAAATCCCCTAGGAAATCGAGGATGCTGCGTTGGCGATCCGTGAGAGTCTGCTTCGACATACTGCGGCCCTCCTGCGGAAGAACCAGGCCCGGGCGACTCTGAGCTTCTGCGTTTCCATCCAACGGGAACACAGGGCCGCCCCCCGGGTCAAGGAGAAGCGCGGGCCGGTCTCCGGAAGAGACTCGGGGGTGAGAGCCTCGAAACGGGGAAACGAGCCTCCCCGGAGCCGGTCGTCCGCATGTAATTTGAGGAGAGAGGAGGGAAGCGCCGAATTTCGACGCCTCAAAACCGGGACGGCCGAACCCTCCCTTTCGGCCGGACGGTCCTCCTTCTCCTCAAAGTGTTGACCGGCCGCGCTGCTGCGCAGGCGCCGTCCCGCGGGACAGGCGTCGCTACGCAGTAGCTCGGCGGCCGGGAAGATGCCTCCGCCCGGATGCTCCTCGCATCCCGGGCAAAGGGCGTAGATGTCGGGAAGATCCGGCTCCGGTGGAAGATGGGCCGGGTTCGATGTCCGGAGCTCCCCGGTTTCGTCGACGGCGCGGCGGCCGTTGGCCAGGACCTCGTCCCAGCTCAGGACGGCGGACGCGAAGGGAAGGATCTGCTGAGGACCGGCGTTCATGACGCTCTCCTTTCCACGAGTCGCGCGCGTTGCACGGTGTCCGTGCCATAGCGGCGACCCAGTTCATCCACGGCCCGGTCGATCTTCTCGCCGGGCTTCGCCTCCATTCCGTCGAAGAGGGTGCGGGGCACCTGGCTCTTGGGCAGCAGGCCGCTGAGCGAAACGCCCAGCAGGCGAACCTTCTCGCCCCGATGATCCACTTGCTTCATCAGGGCTCGGGCCGTCTCGTAGATGAGAGGCCCCTGGTCCAGGTACTCGCTCCCCGTGACCGCGCGGGTCAGGGTGCGGAAGGAGGCCGTGCGGAACTTCAGGGTCAGGGTACGTCCGGCCATCCCGTGTTTCCGAAGGCGTCGGGCCACCTTCTCGGAGAGGGCGAGCAGGGTGCGCTCGAGGACGTCCATGTCGTCCTGGTCCTCGCCGAAGGTGTGTTCGTGCCCGACGGATTTCTCCTGGTGATGCGGCTCCACGCCCCGGGGGTCGATGCCCTGGGACAGGTTCCAGAGCCGCAGCCCCCACTTCCCGAATCGCTCGATGAGACGTTCCTGGCCGAGATCGGCCAGGTCCCCGATGGTCGCCACTCCGAACTTCTCGAGCTGCTCGAAGGTCTTGGGACCCACTCCCCAGAGCCGCTTCACGTCCAGCGGATGGAGGAAGTCCGTCACCGTGCCGGGAGGCACGATGACCACGCCGTCGGGCTTGTCGAGGTCCGAAGCGATCTTGGCCACGAACTTGACGGGAGCAAGCCCCACGGAAGAGACCAAGCCCCGTTCCTTCAGGATGCGGCGCTTGATGGCGAGCACGGTCTCTTCCGGGGGCCCGAAGAGCAATCCGGTTCCCGTCAGATCGAAGAAGGCCTCGTCCAGGCTCAGGGGCTGCACCCGGGGCGAGTACTCGTGGAGGATGGCCATGATCTGGCGGCTCTCCTCGGAGTAGACCCTGGGACGCAGATCCACGAAGCAGGCGTTCGGACAGAGGCGATAGGCCGTCCTCAGGGGCAGGGCGCTGTGGATGCCGTATTCGCGGGCCTCGTAGCTGGCCGCGGAGACGACGCCCCGGCGCTGCGGGTCGTGGCTCCCCACCACCACCGGCTTGCCTCTGAGTTCGGGGAAGTCCCGCTGCTCCACGGCCGCGAAGAACGCGTCCATGTCCAGGTGAGCGATGGCGGGAGAGGAGGAGAACAAGGGAGAACCTCCGGTTGATCCTTCAAGGCTTGTGCAAATCGAAGACTACTATACATCCGTATAGGTGTCAAGCGAGGCCGGAAGAAATCTCGAAAGAATCTCGTAACTATCGTATTTGCAGGGATATAAAAAAGGGGAAGGCGCGAAGCCCTCCCCAACGGTGCCGGGTCGGTGCGATCATAAGAAGGTCTTGCCTTGACCCGAGCTCCTAATCGTTGCTCCCCCAGGAGGGAGAGATTTTCCCAGTCGGGAAAGCAGAGGCGGAACCCGGGAGGGCCGCAGAGGGGGGCAAGGGTGCTAAAGCAAGGTCGTCGTGCGGAGTTCCCCCCAGGTACCGCGGACAAAACGCAAGCGAGTTCACAGTCAGCAAGAGCGGTGCCAGAGGAAGCACGGGAAAGGTTCCGCCCCCACCGGGAGCGATTGACAGTGCCATGGTCCGTCCCTAATCTCGCCGGCGTGACCCGCCCGCCGAAAGGAAGAGCCATGCGAAAACGGATCTGGATGTCCCTGCTCCTTCTCACCTCCCTGGTCGCAGTCCAGGCCTGCTCGAGCGACGATCCCGCTGAGCCCAGCGATGATGCGCCTTGGTTCGACGGCCTGACCTGGACCGCCCTTGCCGATTTCGAGGTCGGAAGTTTCCCGGGCGCGGCACTCGAATGGGTGGATGGTGCCATCTACGCCACTCGAGGATTCGGCGATCCGGAGGAACTGGATCGGAGCTTCTGGCGATACGACCCGGGCGCCGACGCATGG
>CAYFNT010000026.1:0-26680 GCA_964344565.1 uncultured bacterium | reverse complement strand
CAGTTAGGATACGATCTCTTTACTCCGTTTCTGGATGCAAGCCATTGGGTTAGGGAATCAATTGCGCCCACGGTTAAGGTATCCGAATAGATGACAAGCATGCAGTCCTTCAGAAAGGTACCATGCTCGGATTCTTCAGGCCAAAGAAACTCGAAATCGTCAATGGGCCATTGATTCAGGAGACTGTCAATGTATGTGTCCCCAGTATCGATGGTTTTACTCTGAAGGCTCACGGAATCGGGTCGATTGAAGTACCGAATGAGGATCTCGTCTTGAATCATCTCAGCTGAACTGGACATTGGCATTGTGAGCTGGTTGGCAGCGATAAGTGCAATGATCAGGAAACTGGTTGCGTGTGAATTTCTCATCTTCCTCCTCAAGGCCATCAATGGCCTTTTCCCAATGACATCATCAATTGCTGAACCACTTCAGGATGCATATACGAAAAAAAAATAGCAAGGAATTCTCGCTACTATCTACAGGTAACGGATTATGCTATACTTTGGTGTGATATCTAGGGAGCCTTCATGGACAAGAAAGTCTTACTGCTTGTGGTTCCATTCACTTTACTTCTGGTGCTGTGTTTTCAGACACTAGAATCACAGTCAATTCACGGGGCGTTTCGTGCTCCAGGCGATGAATTTTGGTGGGATGGATTTGCAGGGAATGGAGTCGGCAATGGCCTAGTTGGAGATCTATGGTTGTACGATGGAGATTTGATCGCTGTGGGAAATTTCGATTGGGCAGGAGGCCTTCCCGTTGGCAATATCGCAGGCTGGAACGGTTCGAACTGGTTCGAGCTGAACTTCGGGTTTGATGCTCCTGCAACCTGCCTAGCTGTCTACCAAAACGATCTAATCGTGGGAGGTTACTTCCACTACGCAGGGGGGCAGGAAGCGCGAAGACTCGCTCGATGGGATGGCAGTAGTTGGTCCGCTCAGGGTACTTTCAATGCTACAGTCCACAGTTTGTATGTCTTCCAGGATGAACTCTATGTGTCCGGTGTCTTCGACATGGCAGACAACCGGCCTCTAGGCACACTAGTTCGCTTCGACGGTGGGGAATGGCACTCCATGGGCATTCCCGGCTCCACGCGTTCAGGAGTCATGACTGAATTCAACGGAAAGCTCGTCGCCTATTCCGAGTTCTTCCCTGGACTTCTTGCGGAGTGGAATGGACAGAGTTGGGACCCTCTCGGAATTGGGGTAAACGACTATGTTGCGGACCTTATCGTCTTCGAGGGAAAGCTGTACGCGGGCGGCAACTTCACCATGGCCGGTGGACAGCCTGCCAATCTTGTCGCTTGCTGGGACGGCGAGGATTGGAGTCCGGTCGGGAGTGGCATCGACCTAACTTCCCATACCGATGTGAATAGCTTCTCCATCCTTGATGGAGAGCTCTACGTCTGCGGGGAGTTCTGGACAGCCGCAGGTGTACCTGTCAATCACATCGCCCTGTGGAACGGCGCTTTCTGGGCGCCATTAGGCTCGGGGCTCAGCTACCGGGCTCGGGCTTCCGAAGTCTACCAGGGCGCACTCTATGTCGGCGGCGATTTCGAGTATGCGGGGGGGTACCCAAGTGAGAGGATTGCTCGCTGGGATCCTTCGCCTGGCACGGCCGTCGATCAGCTTCCGCCAGGAACGGTGGCCAGTCTCCATGCCTTTCCGAATCCCTTCAATCCTTCAACCACTATCAAGTTCGCCCTTCCCGAACCTCAATACGTGACCCTCAGCATTCACGACAGCTCGGGAAGGCGCTTGATCAACTTAGTCGACGAGTCACTTTCAGCCGGAATCCATGAGCATTCGTGGAACGGTCGCGATGAAGAGGGGGGACTGCTCCCAAGCGGTATCTACTTCGCCGCAATTAAAGGACAGGGCATTTCGGATATGGCGAAGCTAGTGCTTCTCAAGTAGTGCTCGAACATCTATTCGCTTCTACTTAGCTCAACATGATCAGCTTGGTAGTCGCAGTGAGGCCAGGCGCGGCGATTTTGCATAGATAAACGCCGCTGGGGAGCGGGCGGCCAGCGTCGTCGCGGCCGTCCCATACGATCTCGTGTTCGCCGGCGCCCAGAACTGTACACGTGTGCAGTACTCGAACGCACCGGCCGGCGGCATCGAAGATCGCGAGTTCCACGCGGCCGCCGTCTGCCAGGCTGAAGGCGATCTTCGTGCGCGGGTTGAAAGGGTTGGGCCAGGCGGCCAGCCGCGGCGCGGCGACCGGCGTATCCACCGAAACGGGGCTGAGCAGATAGGCCATCCAGGTGTCCCAGGGCAGGTTGCCGGGGCACTGGGTGGCCGTGCCCGGCATGTCGTTGTGCCCCTGGATGCCGGGCAGCGCACGCAGCAACGGAATGTCGTACTCGGTGCAGAGCACGTGGGCCATGAGGGTGGAGGCTTCGAGCATGGGCTGGCTGTTCCACTGATCGGGATCGTCCACCGTCGCTTCGTGCTCCACACCAATGCTGCGGCTGTTGTTGTAGGGATATCCGTAGGCGCCGCAGTGCCAGGCCGTGTCGGCCAGGTGAACCACCTGCGTGATTTCGCCATCCCAATTGCGGATGACGAAGTGGGCGCTCACCTGGGCGTCGCAGTTGTGGAACCAGGCGATGGCCCCCGCATAGGTGCCCACGCCGATCCAGTGGTTCACCCAGGTGTCGATCACGTGATTGCGGCCGTCTGCATGATTGCAGGGCGTGTAGTTGGGAATCGCAGGGGGATAGTCCCAGGAGCGCCCGGGTTCCGGAGCTGCGGGGAATTCCAGTTCAGGGTGCGCCTCGAGCGCGAGCCGCTCGCCCCAGAGCGTGGTGGAAGTCGACCCCGAGCGGAGCACTTCGAAATAGCGACGCGCCTGCATGGCTTCCAGTTCGCCGTCCCCCAGGGCGCTGAAGCGCGCGGCCGCGTCGAACCAGTCGGCCAGTTCGAATTCCGCGCGATCATTTCCCGCGTACCCCGCGAGCAAGGCCGCCGCCCCGCGGATGTTCTGCCGCGCGTCGTCCTTGAGGATCTGCGCTTCCATTGCCAGCAGCTGCGCCGCATCCGGAAGCGTGCGCTCGTAGCCGTTGTCCACCAGGTGCATGATGCCCCAGCCCTGGTCGATGGACGGCCCTATCTGCGTCCAGTTGTTCTCCACCCGGCCGATGGCCATGAGCAGTTCGACCGGCACGTCGAACTCGGAGGCCGCTTCCTCGAAGAAATCGCGAAGGGTCGCGAGATCGGGATGGGGCCGGGAGAGATAGTCCTGCCACAGCGCGATATCCGCGCCGCAAGAATGCTCGGCGGGATCCACCCGGCCGGCCACGGTCTCCACTACCTCGCGGTGATCCCCGACCAGGAATCGTTCGGCAGGCACCTCTTCAGGCGCGAGCAGTGCGATCAGCG
The DNA here is from genome assembly GCA_964344565.1 of uncultured bacterium. Lineage (GTDB taxonomy): Bacteria > Krumholzibacteriota > Krumholzibacteriia > JACNKJ01 > JACNKJ01 > JACNKJ01. The sequence continues at coordinate 23,297 of CAYFNT010000026.1, read as the reverse complement.
CGATAGCTGGATAGTGGATGCGCATTTCGTCCTCGATAGAAATCGGGGAGGGATCGGTCCCTCCCCGACTGACTTCGAAGCGGAAGGAGGGGAGGGAGCCGATCCCTCCCTCGTTTCTATTTCAACATCACCATCTTCCCGGAGTCCGAACCCATCGGCGTGTGGATCTTGTAGAGATAGACCCCGCCGGGCAGGCTGCGGTCGCGGGCGTCGCGGCCGTCCCAGACCAGTTCCACCGGACCGGCGCCCACGAAGTCGTCGGCGAGCACTCGGAGTTCGCGTCCCCGAACGTCGAAGACGCGCACCGAGAGATAGCCGTCCACGGGCATCTCGAAGCGGATCGTCGTCTTGGGGTTGAAGGGGTTGGGGAAATTGCCGAGGGCCGCGAAGGCGGGGGTCTCGGGCAGGCCGGTGACCGTGTGGCCGTCCATATCGAAGCTGGCGTTGTCCACCGTGATGATGGTGAAGTCGTAGGGATCGGCCATGCTACCGGTGAAGGTGCCGGCGAGCCCGTCCTCGTCCACCTCGGTGAAGGTGATCGAACCGCTGGTGCTGAAGAACTTCTGGTCGGCCTCAAGGGTGTCGAGCCAGGCGGCGATGTCGCCTTCGGGTATCTCGAATTCGCCCACATTGTCGAAGAAGCCGAAGATGGTCATGTAGTTGCTGGTGTCCACCGAATAGGTTCCGGGCAGAATCTCGCTGCCGGCGGTCCGCGTGAACACCGCGGCCACGTCCACCGTCTCATCCGGATTGAGTACCGCGCCGTAGCCCCAGACCGTCAGGGTGTCCGAGATGGTCTCCATGCGGCCGCCCACGCTTTCGGTCTGCCCATCAGCCCAGCCATCGATGGGATCGAGAATCTCCCCCGTGGCGTCGAAGGTTCCGTTGTAGCTCCCCCAGGGCCACTGTTCGTAATCGAAGTAGTAGCTGCCCTGGTAGTACTCCACGAGCACCTCGTCCTGGGCCAAGGCCGGCAGGGTGAAGATAAGACTGGTCAGGATAAGGAAATACGCGCCCTTGCGAAGCATAGCTACCCCTCTTCGGATTGGATGTCGGAAGGTCCAGTATAGCAGATATCCGCTTGTCTATCGAGAATTCTAGCCCGACTTGGCGGCGCTCTTCTTCTTGAATTCCGCCGCCACCAGGTCGACTTCACGCAGCATGTTCGAGAACGAGGGCCTTGGGATGCCCGCCAGTTCGGCGGCCTTGCCCACGCGCCCCTTGCTCTTCTCGAGAAGGTGCCCCAGGAAACGACGCTTGAAGTCCCGTTCGACGATCTTTTTCGCCCGCTTGTAATTCTGCGGAAGATTGTGCGCCTCCATGCCTCCCAGGTGGAAGTCGGCCAGGGTCAGTTTCCCGCCCTGGGCGCGAAGCACGGCCATCTCCACCGAACGCCTGAGCTCCAGCAGCTGTCCCTTCCAGTTGTGACGCAGAAGGAAGCGCTCCACTTCTGGATCCACGTCACGCACGGGCATGCGGAAGCGTTCGCCGTAGTGACGCAGGTAGGCGCGGAAGAGCGAGGGGATGTCCTCGCGGCGATCTCCCAGAGTCGGCACGCGGATGCGCATGCCCTCCAGTTTCTTCAGCAATTCCGAGTTGAATTCGCCGCTGCGCACCTTGGCTTCCAGATCTTCCGAGGTGGTCGCGAGCAGCCGCAGCGGACCGTCGAGCTGCGCCACCAGCGCGCGCTGGCAGGCCATGTTGAGCTGGCCGATCTCCTCGAGAATCAGGGAACCGTCCTTGGCTTTTTCAACCAGACCCTGTCTCAGGGGACCTTGATCAGTCGAACGCGGACCGAACAACAGTAAACCGCAATCCTCCTCGCCGAGACCCTGTGGATCGAAGAGCACGAGCACGCGTTCGGCGCGCGGGGACAGCATGTGGACGAGGCGAGCGAGTCGATGTTTGGAAGTTCCCGGCTGCCCTTCGAAGAGGACGTGAGCCTCGCCGTGAGAGGCGTCTCGGATGCCGTCGCGCAATTGTTCGACGGCGTCACTGCCTCCGGCGAGGTCGAGGTCAAGCCACGGGGTATGGAGGTCTCGGCCTTCCAAGAGGAGAAGGCGTCGATGAAGATCTCGCATGATCCCTCCCAGGTTTTATGGGGAGCCCGAGCCCAGAAGGATTATAGGTCAGGTTCACGAAAAATTACCAATAAAAGAAAAACTGACAAGTTCAATAAAGTCCTAGTTTTAAAGGATTTCAAGATTTTAAACGGCGTTTACCTTTTCTCGCAGAGGTGGGCCGTATGGCCCGCGGCGCTTCGATGGATGATGAGCACCGCCGAAGCGTCCCCGGATAGACGCAGCCTGCGGCGCAAATCCTCCGGTGCCATGGGGAAACCGCGCTTCTTGAGCACCACTTCGCCGACCCTTCGCCGGCTCAGAGCCTCCTGCACCCGGGCGAGGCTGAAGGGAAAGCTCTCCAGGCGGCGATAGCTCCGCAGGAAGGGACCATTCACCTCGGCATCTGAGCTCAGGTAGGCGATCTGCTCGGCCAGGAGCCGGAGCTTGTGGCTATGGGCGAAGTCGTTCAGGAGACTTGCGCGGATGAGGGCGGCGTCGGGTTCGTGGATGAACTCCCCCGGCGCTCCCAGCGGCGGCGGCTCCCGGTCGGGATCGCCCTCGAATCGATGGGTGTGGAAATCCTCGAGCCCGCCCTCGAGCACCGTGGCCGCCGCCCGGCCTCGTTCGAGTTCGCCGCCCCAAAGCGCCGCCTCGCGCAGTTCACCCTTCCAGGAGACCAGTTCGAGTTCGTAATCCTGCCGGGCGAGGCCGGCGAGAGGACCGTCCGACGCGCTCAGTGCTTCATGGGACAGATCCAGGGCCGGCCCCCACTTGACGCACCAGGCGCGGGCTTTCCGAATCAGTGGCCCCAGCGAGGAGGGCGGAGGCGAGAAATCGGCGGCGCGGTCGTGGCGCCCCTTCCGCCCGGACCCGCCGGGACGTCGCCCCGATTCGCGCCGGGCCGGATCCGCGAAGAGAGCGTCGTGCTCGGGCGGCGCATGGCACGGGAACTCGCCGAGCGCGGTCTCCGCCTCGAGCCCGAGAACTTCCAGATTCGCTCGCGCCATGGCCAGGGCCAGGGCATCCCGCTCCATGCCCAGGGCCCGGACGCCCGCCAGGGCCATGCGGCTGAGGTCGCCGCCCGCTCCGCAGCCCAGGTCGAGAACGCGACCGTGAGGCGCCAGGCGCCTGGCGCGATGCAGGGCCGGCGGATGGGCGCTGGACTGCTCGAGCAGTTCGGGAGTGAAGTAGAGTTCCCCGCCACGGGGAAACTTGGCCGCGGCCTTGAGGCGGGCCTCCCCGACCCGCAGGGCCAGGCGCACCAGCTCCGGACTGTGATCCTTTCGGAGGCCCTCCACGAAGGCCGGACTGGCCCGGTCCTTCGCCTTCGTCTCGCCCAGGCGGGCGAGCAGGCCTTCCCCCTCGGGATTTCGCAGTTCCGCCAGAACTGCGGCCTCATCCTGCTTCAAGCAAACTCCTTTATCTCGCCGGTGGCCTGCACTATCATAGCGCAGATCATGCACCGATTCCCCCACTCATATGTCTGGATGATTCTCCCCATCCTCGCGGCCCTGGCGGCCGGATGCAGCCTGCAGGTGGAAGACCTGCCGGTGAACGAGCGTCCCGTTTTGGGCGAGATCGTGGTGACGCCGGAAGAGGTCGTGCCCCTGGACACCCTCAGCCTCGGCATCAGCGCCAGCGATCCGGAAGGGGACGATCTGGGCTTCAGCTGGAACGCCGCCGGCCTGGGCAGCTGGGTGGACGACGTGGCCAACGATTCCCTGGTCAGCTGGGTCGCCCCCAGCAGCCTGGTGGGCGTGGATTCGGTGATCTTCACCGTGAACGTCTTCGACTACGACACCCAGAATCCCGTGCAGGCCCGCAAGGCGCTGCCGGTGGAGGAGCGTTTCGGAGAACTCATCGTCACCGTGCGCGACCTGGACGGCAACCTTCTGGAAGTGGATTCCCTAGCCGTGCTCGGCGTCGACACGCTCAGCGCCGATCCGCCCTCCAGCGTCTTCCACTTCGCGGACGTACCCTGGGGAATCCAGTCGGCCCTGGCCTTCCAGAGCGAGACTCACTACGGAGCCGGCGACCTCTTCGAGGGATACCCCCAGCCCGACACCATCTGGCCCGGCGAGATCAGCGAAATGGATCTGCTCATGGCTCCCCGCAGCCTCTGCGTGATTCCCGGAGTGGTGGGCGAGGGACTCGGCGATCAGTACATGGATACCGTCCAGGAGGGCATCGACTGGTGCGAGTCCGAGGGGCTCGACACCCTCTACCTTCGCCAGCGCGACTACTTCCTCGCGGCCCAGGAAACGCCCCATGGCAGCGCGGCCATGGTGCTGGACGAGCGCGACATCTACCTGTCCCCCTACCCCGGCGAAGGCCCGCTCTGGTTCAACGTGAGCGCTGACCGCAACGAGATGGGCATCTACCTTGCGGGCCGAGGCGCGGATTGCCTCATCGAGGGTGTCGCGATTCTCGGCGCCGCCGACGCCGGCGCGTTCCTCGACGGATCCAGCGCCACCTTCCGCGCTTGTCGATTCGCGGACGGACCGGGCAAGGGCGTTCATAGCATCGAGGGTGCGGGCCAGACACTCGGCCTGGAAAGCTGCGAAGTGATTGGCGGTGAGTACGGCATCTACCTGGAGGGCGGAATCCTCGAAGCAGAATTCTGTCTCGTGGAAGGGGCGGACTGGTACGGCGTCTACGTCATCGAGGGCGGCGGAATCCTGTCGAACATGACCCTCGTGAATCACACCGTCGTCGCGCTCTACACCCAGGATGCGCAGCCCCTGACCCTCGAGCGGTCCATCATCGCCGGCAGCGGCAAGGGCTGCTTCACCAATTGGGGACTGCCGCCATGGCTGTCCTGCACCCTGTTCTGGGACAACGGCGAGAACCTCCACGGCGTGCCGGGCAACGACTACATCGAGGAAGACCCGCTCTTCTGCGAACCCGAGGCGGGCGATTGGCGCGTGGATGCCGCCAGCCCCGCTCTCGGCGCGGCCTGCGGCGACATGGGCGCCTTCGGCGACTGCGACTCCGCGGGAAGCCCCTTCCAGGAGGATGGCTGATGCGCGCCTTCATGCTGCTGCTCCTGCTTCCCATCCTCGCGGGCGCGGACTACGTGGATCCCTACGGCCTGCCCTCCGGCAGCGCTTCCCTGGTGCTGGCCAGCCAGGCCGACATCGCGGGCGGAGCGAACGTGGAGGCCTTCGACTTCGCCGAGGCCCAGGTCCTCGACGCGCCCTATCAGGATCACGTGAGCGGCGGCCTCGCCGATCTCGTCTTCTTCGAGCTGCATCCGGACTCGGCCGACCACTACCTGCGCGCCCCCGAGGGCGACGACGGCTTCGACCGGCTGCTCCTCGCCCACCTCGGACCCCTGGAGCTCACCGAGGTGCATCACATGGAAGATGCGGAACTGCAGGTGACCGTACCCGCGGTGGACGGCGACGCCTACGTGATGTTTCAGATCCAGGCCGAGGCCCAGCCCGAGACCACGGCCGTGAAGTTCCGTCTCACGTATCTGTCGGAGGTCCGTGCCGACTTCGACTGGGCATGGCAGCCCAACGGCTCCCTCCACTTCGTGCCCAGCGCCAGCGAAGCCATGGACTTCGGCAACCTCAAGACCCTCTGGTAGGCCCTACCAGGTCATGTTTTCCAGGTGTTTCACCAGCCGGTTCATGGTGGGGAACTTCTTCAGGATGAGCGTGCGCTTCAGTCCGCAGACGATCTCCTTCACCGCGGGCGGCTGGCGGGAGTAGAGCCGGCGTCCGCCCAGGGCGTCGTAGAATATGCGGATGGCGTCCAGCACGTCGGTGCGTCGGTTCTCGGCCTTGCTGTCCTCGAGATGGAAGAGGTCCAGCAGCTTGAGCTCGAAGCTCAGCCCGCTCCGGCTCACGATGATGTTCTCGGGATGCAGATCGCCGTGGTATTCGCCGGCCCGATGGATCTCGGCCATGCCCTTGGCCAGGGCGTGGAGCAGGTGCAGGCCCTCGAAGGGGCGCACCCGACGACCCGGCTGACGGGCCAGGAACTCGCTGAGCAGATCGCCTTCCACGAACTCGGAGATGAGCACGGTGATGGGCGTCTTCCGGAAGGTGATGGTCTCCTCGGTGTGATACTGGATGGGCAGGGCGCACTGGCGCAGGCGGTGCAGCTTCCGCGCGTAGAGCCGCGCCGTCTTGCCGCCAGGATTGCGCTCGGGGAAGAAGAACTTCGCCGCTCGCTCGATCTTCGTGCCCCGCTCGACGACGCGGTAGACCTCGCCTTCCCATCCGCCGCCCAATAGACCGACGATGGCGTACTTGCGCGCGATGAGTCGTCCCGTGTGGAAGTCGAAGGATTCGATCTTTGGCGGCACCGCTTCAGCTTCCCTTCCCGAAGAAGTACTGGGCGATGAAGCCCGCCAGGGGCGGGAAGACCAATACCGAAGCGAGGCGGATGAGCGTGAGGCGCCATCCCAGGATGCCCACCTCCATGGGCAGGCGACCCACGGCCCAGAGTGACCATCCCGTGAGGAAGGCCACCATGGTGCCCACGCCGGCGCCGGAGCGCATGAGCCCCGCGGCGATGGGAAGGCTCACGTAGGGACCGCCCGGCGCGAGCCCGCCGGCCAATGATCCCAGCATGATGCCCCGCCAGCCGGACGACTCGCCCACCCAGCGCGAGATGGCTTCCTGGGGCAGCAGCGACTGAATCATGCCCGCCACGATGAAGGCGAAGATGAGCAGGGGGATGATCTGCCAGAGCATGGTGCCGGCGGCGCGCAGGCCTGCGACGGATTCGCCCTGGCCGCGGGACCATCCCAGTGCGAGCAGACCGACGGCCAGAATGCCCATGACGATTGTGGGTACGAGCATGCGCATGGGAAGGCCTCCTGTCCCAACAAACTAACATGAAGATCGGGGAAAGAGAAGCGGGGCGATCTATTTGCGCAGGAGCTTGAAGGCGTGGTCCCCTGAGCCGGTGGCGAAGTACTGGAGGATCCACACCATGGCCAGCGCCTCCAGGTATTGCGAAACCTCGATGCCTCCAAGATCGATGACCCGCCAGCCCAAGCCCTCGAGCAACTGGATCACCGTGACCTTGGCCGAGGCGTCGTCGCCGCAGATGAACATGTCGGGAGGGCCGCCGGGGAAGTCGGGATCGACCATGTGCGGATTGCCGACGATGTTGAAGGCCTTCACCACGAGGGCTTCAGGCAGCCAGGCCTGAATCTGTTCGCCCGCGGAAGGACCGCCGTTGGTGTCGAGCTTGGGGGGCATGCCGCCGGTGAAGTCCAGAGGATTGGTGGCGTCCATCACCGGTTTGCCGGCCAGGTTGTCGGGACCGGCGAGCTGCAGGGCGTTCTGCGTGCCGGACCAGAGGGTGGCCAGAACGGCCACGTCGCAGAACTCGGCGGTTTCGGCGAAGGTGCCGGCGGAAACTCTGCCCCCGGTCCCTTCGAGCCAGGCGTGAACCTTTTCCTGCCCCGGATCCCGTGTACCCAGCATGACCTCGAAGTCGCGGTCCGCGAATCCCGCGCCGAGCACCTGTCCCACGTCGCCGCTGCCGAGAATGCCGATTTTCATGGGCCTCTCCTTCTGGATTGAATCAGGTTCACACTATTAAAAAAAGACGGAAAAAATCAACCGGGGATGGGAGTAATTCCCTAAAATATCAGGACTTGCGGATATGAATCGCGGGTGATCTCCTGCCTCGAATGGTTATTTCGACATTACCCCGCTGCCCCCGAAGATCCTGCCCCGAGAGTTCAATAAGGAAAACGCGAGGCCGAAGGCCAGCATGGCCCCGGTGTTCAGAATGAAGGGGAGCAAGCCCATCTTTTTCAGGGCCTCCACGGTGGGGAGCTCCCAGAATCCCCAGAGAAGCAGCCAAGCGATCAGGCCTGCGCTCGCGCCGAGGACGATTTCGATCGACTTCTTTCGGCGGCGAGATTCGGGTCGTCCCGAAACGGCAAGCAGGATGCCCAGGAGAAAGGCCGCAGTGAACCAGAGGCCGGAGACGAGCCCGTCGATGAACTCACCCAGGCTGGCTTCCTTGACCAGGTGCAGATAGATCACCAGGGGAAGCGTGGGAAGCGCGAATCCGAGAAGCGTGAATCGATGACCGTACAGGCCGGCCCTCCTTCCGAGTCATCTCATTGGATGCCCGGGGCGACTTCTGGTTTCGCGAAATCAGCGCAGATGTCCGTAGTAGCGCTCGAAGTCCTCCAGGTAGCTCTGGCATCCCCGGTTGAACTGGCGCACATCGAAGTCCCGCCAGATGGGATTCATCGCCACCGAACGCGCCTCGTCCACGTTGCCCCCGTGGATCCAGTCCTCGATGTAGGTGACCGGTTCGAACTCGCCCACCGGTTTCCGGTAGATCCAGCCGTCGGCGAAATCGGCCATGCAGAACCCTGCGCGCCCGTGCATGTAGACGGCGTCCTCGACGGGCAGGTGGGCCAGGGGAGAGGCGGCCGTTTCGAAGCCCACGGCGAAGGGGCCATCCTCGCGGTTCAGCATGAAGGCGTCCAGGCGTCCGCCCGCGGGATGCACCATGGTGTCGCTGTAGCCTCCCGCACCGTTCCAGGGCGCGTGCAGATACACGGTGATCGCCCTGGCGCCGAGGGCCTCGCGCAGGACATAGCCCATGCGCTGACGGCTCTCGCCCGCGTATTCACCCTTCTCGACGCGGGGCTGGCGGAATCCGGTGAAGGCGTGGTTGATGCCCGAGTAGACGAGCACCTTCTCCCCCGCGCGAACCTGGGCGAGCACCGCTTCGGCCCAGTCGGCCTCGGTCTGGTTGCCCAGCACCCGCTTCCAGATCTCGTCGTCGTTCCAATCCGCTTCGCTTTCGAAGTGGCTGTAGTCGAGGGTGTTGTTCACGCCGATCAGGCGCAGCGGGTGGCCATCGCCGTTCACGCGCCAGGCCGCCTTGAGGATGTCCAGATACTCCCGGTAGCCCCAGGGCATGAACATGCGGAACTGGATCTCGCGGGCGAGGTCTTCGTCCCACTCCGGCGCGGCCATAAGGGAATCGATGAGTGTCTGGTCGCTGCGTCGCGCGAATTCCATGGCGAAGACATCCACCTCAGCCTCATGCAGACGACCGAGCAGTTCCTGCACGAACAAGGGATCGTGCCGGATGGTGTGCTGCTCGCCGAGAACCACCACATCGTGCTTGTCGAATAGACCGAGCACGAAATCCGCGGGAGGCTTGCCGTATTCGGCCAGCCAGGATTCGAGTTCGGCCTGAAGTTCCGCGGATAGGGCGGGGGGATCGGTCCTCTCCCCGCCGCTGCAGGCACTCAAGGTGAAAAACGCGAGCACGATCGGGATCCACTTCATCAGCACTCCCCTTCAGTTCTAATGATTCCGATTCCCCTGGCACAGAACTCTGACCCTCATGGCGGCCCAGTCTTCACAATCGAGTAGCTGAGGCAGTCGCGGGGAACTTCGCTCACATTGGGATGCACGATCCAGCGGAGAAGCGGGCCTTCGCGCTCGAAGCCAAGTTTTTCGAGGACGCGGCCCGAGGCGGGATTGTCCACGTCGCAGACCGCCCAGACCCGGTGGATCTCCGGCTGGGCGAGCGCCCAGCCCACGATGGGCCGAAGCGCTTCCACCATGATTCCCTTGCCCCAGTGGGCCCGGGCCAGCACGTAGCCGACGCTGGCGCGATGCACCTCCAGGCGCAGGGCCACCGAGCCAAGCATCTCCCCTTCGCGGGAAAGGATCTGCCAGGCGAAGAGATCGCCGCCCTCGCGATTGGCGAGGCTGCCCTCGAGGTAGGCGCGTAGATCCTCGACCTCGGAATAGGGAGGCCAGATGAGATAGCGCGTCACCTCGGGATCGCTGGCGTAAGCCCCGAAGATGTCCTCGGCGTCCTCGATCCCCGGCGGCCGCAGCAGGAGTCTTTCCGTGCTCAGTTCCGAAGGCGGTCGAGTCATGCTAGCCGCCTCCCAGGTAGCCCGCGAGGCCGTCCAGGAAGAGCTGCACCGAAAGGGCGATGAGCACCATGCCCATGAGCCGCTCCAGCGCGACGAGCCCCCGTCGCGAGAGCACCTTGTAGAGGAAGGTGGAACTGAAGAGGATCGCGAAAACCGTCGCCCAGGCCAGGAAGGCCGCCAAAAGCAGTTGGGACAGGTTTCCCTCGGCGCCGGTGGAGAACAGGAGCAGGACAGCCAGGAGCGAGGGGCCGGCGATGAGCGGAATGGCCAGGGGCACGAGGAAGGGTTCGCCCTCGAGTTCGTCCTGGGCCTGCCCCTGACGCGTGGGGAAGACCATGCGCAGGGCGATGAGGAAGAGGATGATGCCGCCGGCGATGCTCACCGACTGCTGGCGCAGGCCCAGGAAACTCATCACCGCGCTTCCGGCGAAGACCGCGATCATGATCACCAGCAGGGCGAGGAAGAGTTCGCGCACGAGAACCTTCCGACGGCGCGCCTCGGGAATCCTTTCGAGGATCGGCAGGAAAACGGGAATGTTCCCGAAGGGATCCATGATGAGCAGCAGCGTCACGAAGATGGAGAGGGTGTCCATGCCTACTCCCAGTAGTCGTCCATGATCTCCCGGGCCCAATCCGGTTCGCGAAACGGACCGCGGGGGGTGAATCCGCTCATGTGCGGCTTGATGTCCAGTACCGGCGTGTCCTCGATGGCGTCGAGTCCTTCGACGCTCAGGTTCAAGCCCTCCACATCGAGGAGCCTGCAGGTGGACACTCCGATTCGGTTCGGCCGGTCCTTGCCCCGTTGGGCGAAGATTCCCACCCGGGGCCAATCCTCATTCTCGCGGGGATGCCTCGAGCCCCGCTCCTCCCGCGAGGGATCGGCCGCATGGAAGTGGAAGACCACGAGGATGTGCGAGAACTCGCTCAAACCCCTCAACGCCTCGGGATCGAATCGGTCGGCATCCAGTTCGATGCGCGCGCGGACCTGTCCCCACTGGTAGTCGGAAGGCTCCGTCTTTCCGCCTCGAACCACCCCGATGGAGGTCGATTCGATCTTCATGATTCTCGCTCCTCGCGTATTTGGTCAGAGGATGATCGTCGCAGTCCCTCAGTACAGGAAGGGAAAGAAGGCCTTCGTGTCCCGGCGCCACTGTTCGTACTGCTCGCCGTACTTGGCGCTCAGATGTTGGCTGAGAGAAGGAATGAAAGCAAACAAGAAAGCGGCCGTCAGAGCGAGGGGAATCAGCCCCGCCCAGAGATTGCGCGTGAGCATCGCCCAGGCCGTCACCCAGAGGGTATCCCCGAAGTAGTTGACGTGTCGAGACAGACGGAACAGTCCGCCTGTATAGAGCCTGCCCGCGTTGGACGGATCGCGTTTGAAGCGCAGACGCTGCCATTCCGAGGCCGTGTTGAGGTAACTGCCGAGAAGAAAGAGGAGGATCGCGAAGAAGTCGAGAGCCGCGAGATCTTGCTGTGCCCCCAGCGCCAGGAGAGGGAATCCGATCTGGTAGAGAGCGATGGCAAAGAGCACCCCGTAGGATTCATTCCAGTCGAAACGGCGCTTGAGAAGCACGAAACTCGTCAGGTTGAGGCGCAGGAAGAAGAGGACCCCGAAGGCCGTCAGCACCAGACGCCGACTGGAACTCGAAGCGCCGTCCGAGAGCAGGATCCAGGTGGCCAAGACGAGAACGGCCAGGTGGATCAGTGTGCTGATCACTCTCGGAGCATTGGAAGTCTCGACTTCTCCATGCATGATCCTTCGCCTCCCCGGACGGAATCTCCCCGCTAGAGTTCTTCTCCCGCCCGGCGTTCGGACTCCTTGCGCACGGTCCAACCCTGGCGATCGCAATGCTCGAGCAATGGCACCGATACCTTGCGGCTGATGTCGAAGTGCCCTCCGATTTCGCCCACGGTGAGAACTTCGCTTTCGGAGAACAGCTTGCGCAGGCCGGCGCGGAAGCCGTCCAGGGCATCGGAGTGGATCAGGAAGTCGCCGTCGATGCGGATCAATGCCCCTTGACCGGCCAGGTACTCCACGATATCGCCGGCGAGATCGGCGGGAAGCTCGCCCACGAGTCCATGGGACTTGAGTCCCGCGCTCCGCCAGGTGGACTCCGCCTTGCCCACGGCCTCGAGCATGGCCTCGGTGGGCGCGGGATCGTTCGGGGAAACGCGCACGCCCTCGCCGCGCAGTCGCAGTCGCCCGGTGGATTCGAGATGCTCGAGCATCTTCTGAAAGCTCGCCTGAGCCAACTCCGGCGCCAGCGCGCTTCTCAAGGACTCGCGGGCCGGTCCCCATGCCAGGGGACGCGCATGATGGTACTCGCCCGCCATCCGGGCGATCTCATCGGCGAGGCGCGAGACGTTGTCGGCGTGGAAGAGCGATTTGCCCAGGCGCAGGAGCCTGCCCTCCTCCATCATCTTCTTCACCACCTGGGCGTCGCCGTACTTGTCGGCCAGGGCCGCCGCGTCCTTCTCGCCCAGACCCGCCATGCCCGCTTCGAGGATGGCGCGCTCGAGGATCTCCTCGGGATCTCCCGCCTCGCGCAGCCGCACGGCTTCCAGGTCGGTCTCGCGCCCATGGCGCCGCTTGGGCGCTTCGGCCTCGATGACCGTGGCCCCGGCCACCGTACGCATGGGCGAGTAGAAACGCAGGATGATGCGGTCCCCCGGCGCGGCCACGGCCGCCTCTTCCAGGCGCGCCTGGGCCAGGGCCTCTCCGCCCGGCGGCAACTCCTCGCGATCGAGCAGGATCAATCGTCCCAGCACTTCCTGGGTGCCGAAATGGAATCGTATGCGGGCGCGCTGCTTCAGGGGTTTTCCGAGGGACGGCAGCGCCTTCACGCGCAGGGTCATCATGTGCGAGGAGCTGAAGCGTCCCGGCGTGGCCAGCACCTCGCCGCGGATGAGCTCGTCGTGCTTCACGCCGTGGAGCGCCACGGCCGTGCGCTGGCCGGCGAGGGCCTCCTGTACCGAATCCTCATGCACCTGCAGTTCGCGGACGCGCACCGGGATCTGGCGCGGCAGCAGTTCGAGCTGGTCGCCCACGCGAAGGTGTCCGCTCCAGCTCGTACCGGTGACCACGGTACCCATGCCCTTGATGGTGAAGACGCGGTCGATGGGCATGCGGTAGCTTCCGCGGCTGTCCCGCTGGGGAAGCTCCGAGGCGACCCGGGCCAAGGTGTCGCGGAGCTCGTCCACACCCTCACCCGTTTCCGCGGAGACCAGGATCACCGGAGCGCCGGCCAGGCTCGTGTCTTCCAGATACTCGGCGATCTCCTCGGCGGCCAGTTCGGCCAGATCCCTCTCGACCAGATCGACCTTGTTCATGGCCACCACCGCCCGGTCCACCCCGAGCAGGTCGAGCACCTCCACATGCTCGCGGGTCTGGGGCATGACGCCTTCGTCGGCCGCCACCACGAGCATGGCCATGTCCATGCCGCCGGCGCCGGCCACCATGGTGCGCACGAACTTCTCGTGGCCCGGTACGTCCACGATGCCGGCGTGCACGTCGCCCAGGATGATGCTCGCGAAACCCAGTTCGATGGAAATGCCCCGCGCCTGCTCCTCCTTCAGGCGATCGGTGTTGATGCCCGTGAGCCGGCCGATGAGGCGGGTCTTGCCGTGGTCCACGTGCCCGGCGCTGCCGATGATCAGGTGCTTCACGCGGGCTCCTCTTCGCGGACGATACGCGCGCCCAGGGCGTTCATGCGCTCCTCGATGCGCTCGTATCCCCGGTCGATATGATAGATGCGGCTCACCGTGGTGCGGCCTTCCGCCGCGCAGGCGGCGAGAACCAGGGCCGAACTCGCGCGGATGTCGGTGGCCATCACGGGCGCTCCCTGCAGTTTCTCCACGCCGGTGACCACGGCCACGTTGCCGTCCAGACGTATCTTCGCGCCCAGTCGCCGCAGTTCGGCCACGTGGGTGAAGCGGTCCAGATAGATGGTCTCGGTGAGGGTGCTCACGCCGGCCGAGCGCGCGCAGGCGGCCATGACCTGGGCCTGCATGTCGGTTGGAAAGCCGGGATAGGGCGCGGTGACCACTTCCACGGGATTCATGGGCCGGCGCCCGTCCACGCGGATGAAATCCTCGCCCACTTCCATGTCGAGACCGCCGGCCCGGAAAACTTCGAGCAGGGCGCTCTGATGATCGGGGATGCAGCCGGTCACCGTGATCTCGCCCCCGGTGGCGGGCGCTGCGGTGAGGAAGGTGCCCACCTCGATGCGGTCGGGCGGCACGTCGAAATTCAAGGGGTCGAGCGAATCCACCCCGTCGACCACGAGGGTCGAGCCACCGACTCCCTCGATCTTCGCGCCCATGCGGATGAGCCCCTCGGCGAGACTGGTCACGTCGGGCTCGCGGGCGGCGTTGCGCAACACCGAGCGGCCTTCGGCCAGCACCGCGGCCATGAGCACGTTCTCGGTGGCGCCCACGCTGGAGATGCGGAAGCTGATCTCGGCGCCCTGGAGCCGCCGGCCCTCGGGCCAGCGGGCGTCGATGTAGCCGTGGTCGAGTTCGATCTTCGCGCTGAGGCGTTCGAGGCCTTCCAGATGCAGATCCACGGGGCGCGGTCCCCAGGCGCATCCGCCCGGCATGCTGACCCGGGCCTCACCGAATCGGGCCAGGAGAGGACCGAGCACGGTGATGGAGGCGCGCATGGTCTTGACCAACTCGTAGGGCGCCTCGCGCTGGGGCACTTCGGTGGCGTCGATACGCAGAGTGTGCCCTTGGCGCTCGCATTTCGCGCCGAGGGTTTCGAGCACCCGGATCAGGGTTCGCGTGTCGCGAAGATCGGGCACGTTTCGGAGTTCGCTCACGCCGGGGGCCAGCAGCGCCGCGCACATGAGGGGCAGGGCCGTGTTCTTCGAGCCTCCGGGCACCACGCTGCCGCGCAGGGCCACGGGACCCTCGATCATGAATCGTTCCATGGGATCTCCTCCGACTCAGACTAACAAGTTCGAAGGAGCAACGCGAGGGTCAAGCGCGGGTTCCGCGTTCAGACCTCGGCGACGGGCAGGCCCAGCCAATCCATGGCCTTCTCGACCGTCGAGAACACGGCCGACTCCCGAATCGGTGTCTGCTTCCGGAAGATCATGGTCAGAGCCGTGGACTTGGGATCGCCGACCAGATAGGCGATCCGCCCCTTGCCGCCGGAGAAGGTCTCATCGAAGGCATCCTTGAGCTTCGGCAGGTCCTCGAGTTCCAGGACGAGCTTGCAGCGGCGCAAATCCACGAGATTGACCATGTCGGCGTGGAAACGCGAATCTTCCCTCAAGCGCCGGAGCGCGGAGAAAAGCCCCTCCGCCGTGACTTTGCCTTCGAACTTTTCGAGGATGAGACCTTTTTCCAGATCGAAAGTGAATTGGTAGATCATCTCACTCTCCAGAACAGGACCGAAGAACCACGCCGACTGTAGCGTCTAAGGCGTTGAATGAGCAAGATTCATTCTCGTTTCACGAGTATTTCGCCCTGATAGGATGAAATTTAACCCGTTGATATTGAATGGATTAAGCCGAATTCGACAAGGGCAGACGAATTCGGAAGGTCGAACCGACTCCCTCCTCGCTGGTCAATTCCAGCCCCCCACCGAAACGTTCCACCAGGTCCTTCACCCCGGCCAGGCCCACCCCCGTGCCCGAGATCTCGCTACTCTTGGCGTTGGAGGCCCGGAAGAACTCGCCGAACATCTTGGGGATGTCCTTCTCGGGGATGCCCATGCCCGTGTCGCTCACTTCCATCAGAATACCCTCTTCGTCCACGCTCAGCCGCAGGCCCACCTTCCCCTCTTCGGTGTACTTGACGGCATTGGACAGCAGATTCGAAATCACCAGATCGAAGCCCTGCTCGTCGAAGCGGAGCGGCACATCCTCCCCCGGCAATTCCACGATGACCTTCAGACCCTTGGCCTCGGCCTGCTCCCGATAACTCTCCAGCCCCGCGAGCACCTTCTCCCGGGCGTCGAAGACGGAGATCTTGCCCATGGGATCGCCCGCGCCGATGCGGGAGTGCTGAAGGATGTCCTCCACCATACCCAGCAGACGGTCCATGCGACCCTCGATCTTCTCGAGGGCGGCGACGACATCGGGTTTGTCCTTGTTGAGGAAACGCTGGGATCCGGCCAGCATCTTGGCGCCGGCCGCCGGCGACTTGAGTTCATGGACCAGCACCCGCATGAATTTAGCCTTCTCCTTCTTCAGGGCCTTCATGCTCGCCAGCTCCTGGTAGAGCCTCGCGTGATAGAGGGAGTAGGCAATGAGCTGAGCGAGGCTCTCCAGAGGCGGCAGATCGGAATCGCTGAACTGTCCGCCACGCCGATTGATCACCTGCACGACGCCGTGGACCTGCCCCTGGTACATCGCGGGAGCGCAGAGCACGTCGCGTGTGCGGAAGTCGTTGATCTCGTCCCAGGAGCGATCGAACTTCAGTTTGGAATCGATGCTCGAGAGGTCGCCATAGGCGTCGGGAATGGCGAAGGAGCGCTGGTTGACGGCGCAGAAGCCGGCCAGGGAATCCTCACGAATCGGCACTCGAATCGTGCGGGCCACGTTGCCGATGACCGCGGCGGATTCCAGCTCCTGGGTTTCGGGCAGCACCAGGTAGATGGTGGCGCGCTCGGCGTCGAGGGCCTGCTGCACGACTTCGGCCGAGCGGCTGAGAAGCGTGGGAATCTCGACCTCGCCGATCATGCGATCGTAGAGTTCGAGGAGCCTGGGGCTGAGGATCAGATCCCTGGGATCCAACTTCATGACGGAGCCTCTGCCTTCAAATCCCGGAGTCACGGACGCCTCCCTTGTCGCTCACAAGTCCTGGCGCTGACGAATCTTGCCTGGGTAAGCCCTGTCAGCCAACAAGATTATACGATATTCGGGCCGGCAATGGGGAGTTTGGGTATTTCGCGGGAGGATCAATCTTCGGAAGGCTTCGCCCAGGAGCGCTTGCCGCTCAGGCTCTCGACATCCAGCCGCCAGACCCGGGTACCTGTGACGGCCTTCGCCTGCATGGGCCAGTCGCGTCCCGAATACTGCCGCATGATCTGATTGAGTCCGTGGGCCTTGTCCTCGGGCTCGATCAATTCCGTCATGGTGCCGTAGCCGATGACGCTCTCGAAGGCGAAGGTCCACTTGCAGGCGCGGTCGGGATGATCCACCAGCTCCACATTGCCCTCGACCTCGAAACAGACGCGGCGATTGGCCTCGATGAAGTCGATCTTTCGGCCTTCCATGGCCGTGTGGAAGTACAGGGCCGAGCCGTCGTAGCCGAAGGAGATGGGCACCATGTAGGGCTCGTCGTCCTTGGCGAAGGCCAGGCGACAGACCTGCGCGCCGCGGATGATGGCGTCCATTTCACTGCGTTCGGTGATTTCCTTGTCGCTGCGTCGCAAGGGTTAGCCGCCGATGGAGGGCGCGAGCATCTGGCCGAGATAGTAGGGCCAGACCAGAAGGGCGAAGAGACCCTTGCCGAAGCTGAGCTGGCAGAAACCGAGAGTGAAGAGCCAGCCTATGAACCAGATGGAGCCGGCGAACACGTTCTTTACGACCACTTTCTTTTCGCCCATGGGGACCTCCTCGGATCCGATGACTACTTGGGGGGAAGGCTGAGCGCGAAGGCCACGCCCTTTTCGACCCAGGCCGCGAGGGCCTTGTCGCTGGCATAGCCTGATGGGGACACCATCACCCAGCCTTTCATGGCGCGTCCAGTGATATCGAAAACGCGGGTATGGGGTTCGGCGAGGGCGGCCTCGCCCGCCTCGGGACCGACTCGCACGATGAGGTCATCGTTCAGCACGCCGCAGGCCATGTTGCCCTTGAGCATGTAGCCCACGCCGCCGAACATCTTCTTCTCTTCGAGGCCCGTTCGGCCTTCGAGCAGCTCGTGAACGCGCTGGGCCAGTCCTTCGTCGTAGGCCATGTCTTCCTCTCAGATCACGCGCCCCATGGCGCGAAGGATGGCGAGGGTCTTGGGCGTGAATTGATCCCGCAGGTACTTCATCTCGTAGTCCGAATCGAAGAGCTTGGCCTTCACCGTTTCGAGACCGTAGCTCTCCTCGGAATCGGCTTCCAGTTTGTCCGCGAGTTCCTCGGCGATATCGAGTCGGAAGATGTACTGGGGCTCGGTCACCGCTCCACGCTCGAGGGTGATCGGCTCGTAGGACGGCCGCACCCGCTCCAGCTCCTCGGCGAGAAGTCCGCTGAGCTCCTCCTCGCGAGCTTCGCGTATGAGGGCCGCCAAGGGCTCCTCGCCGGCTTCAAGGGCGCCGCCGAGCATCTCCAATCGCCGGTCCTTCTTACGGCCCGGCGCACGCTTGCGCGAGAAGAGGTAGAACTCTCCCGCGCGGATCATGACCTTGGCGACCTGCTTCATGGCATCCTTCGAAAATGGTGTAACTAGCCGATCTCGTCGAAGGGTAGCTCGTCCTTCTCCTGAAGGGAATAGGTCTTCGTGTCGGGACGATGCCGCAGCCCCCTCTCGGCCTGGCCGCCCGTGAACATGGTATTGAACATGGACTTCAGCGCCGCATTCTTCGCCACCGGTTCCCCGACGAAGTAGCTGTGATCGGTTTTCACGCCGTCGGCGTAGGTCACGTCGATGTAGCGGGCGTTGTCGGCGTTCAGATTTCCAATGTAGTGACCCAGCCTGGCTTTCTGCTCGCCGCCGAACTTCACCCGGGAGGCGGCCAAGGCCTTGTCGTGCTCGTTGATCACCACATAGGTGCGGTTGCGCACCTGGAGGCGCTTCACCCATTCCTCATGCTTCTCGTTGTTGGCGTCCGCGGCGACCAGGGCCACGTTGTCGAAGACGAGTCCGGCGGCCGCGCTGCTTTCGGGCTTGAGGGCATACTTCAACAGGTAGTTGCCCATGCTGTGACAGAGCAGGTTGAGCTTCACCGTGCAGTTGTCCAGGATGTACTGAGTGTAGATAGCTCCCCACCTGGCGTCGTCTCGATTGGGGAACTCGTCGTCGGCGACTTTTTCGGCCTGGGTGATGGTTCTATGAATCATCAGCTTGTGCAGTTCGCCAATCTTCTCGATGAAGCGATTCAGGGCACCCATGGACACCCGCGCGTCGGCTTTGTCGTCGCGATACTTCAATGTACCCTTGGTGAATCCGCCTCCGTTGGCGGGCCAAGAGAAGGGCAGCACTACCACATTGTAGAGCGCTTCGAGATTCCGCACAGACTTGATGACCGCGGCCATGTCGTTGTTGTAACCGTGGACGAAGAACAGGATGCTCTTCTTTTGCTCCAAGGCCCTGCCGAAGATCTGGCAGGCCGCCTGGAAGCTGCCGGGCTGTGGAGAACTGACCTCCAGATGCTCGAGCTTGTTCTCCTTCAGGATTTCCGCGATCCGCGCCTTCGTTATCTGATCGGGAAGCACCGTGACCTCGTAGTCGCCGTCCTTTCCGCTCTCCAAGTCGATATCCACCACCCGCAATTCGTTCGGGCCTTTCGCGTTCGGCTCGTCTCCGAACACTTCCAGGTTCTTCTTGCCCGTCTTGATCTTACGATTCGTGACCACCAGCATGGCCGACCTCCTGGATAAGCGTATTAACCGCTCGGAAACTCTGTTATTTCCGAGGGCATCCCAATTCATTCATCAATGGGATACATAGCACAGGACGGGCTTTTGTGGAAAAAAACTCTGGGGTCAGCCGGCGAACCGGGCGATGACCACGCGGTCGCGCCCGGTAAGATCGGGATGCACTTGAACAGCCTCGAAGCCGGCCCCAGAAAGAAGCGCGCTCACGGCCTCGCCCTGGGTCTCGCCGATCTCCAGGGCGATGAGCCCGCCGGTTCGAAGTCGGGAGGGCGCCTGCTCGGCCAGGAGCCGATAGGCGTCCAGGCCGTCCTCGCCGGCGAAGAGCGCGACATGGGGATCGTGGTCGGCGACCTCCGGCGGCAGGATCGCCGCCTCGTCCAAACGCACATAGGGCGGATTGCTGACGATCAGGTCCACGCTCTCGCCCCCGGGAAGGCCGCCGGTCTCAACGAACTCCACCCGATCGGCGACCTCGCAGAGGGAGGCGTTGTCGGCGGCGAGATCCAGCGCTTCTTTCGACAGGTCCGAGGCGGCGATGGACAGGCCCTCGCGCTCCTTCGCCAGGGCCACGCTGATCGCTCCGCTGCCCGTGCCCAGTTCCAGGGCGCGCACGGGCCCTTCGGGCAGCAGTCCGAGCACCTTCTCGACCAGCACCTCGGTCTCCTGACGCGGGATGAACACCCCCGGCCGCATCTTGAGCTTGTGTCCGTAGAATTCGGTCTCCCCCACGATGAGTTGCAGGGGTTCGCGGTCGCGACGGCGCTTCAGGAGTGCGCGGTAGGCCCCGCGATCCTCGTCGCTGAGTGGACGATCGAACTTGAGGTAGAGATCCAATCGGGCACAACCGAGCACATGGGCCAGGAGGAGTTCGGCGTCCAGCCGCGGCGAGTCCACGCCCGCGGCGGCGAGGTAATCCGCCGAGGGCGGGATGACCTCCATCACCGCCCACTCGGCCTTGGCGCTCACGCCTCCTCCGCGGCCAGCAGGCTCTCGCGGTAGCCCAGGCGCAGGCCGTCGAGGAGTTCGTCCATGTCGCCTTCCATGAAGGCGCCGAGGTTGTAGAGGGTCATGCCGATGCGATGATCGGTGATGCGACCCTGGGGGAAGTTGTAGGTGCGGATCTTCGCCGAGCGGTCTCCACTGCCCACCATGTCCTTGCGCGCGGCGCTGATCTCGGCGTCGCGTTCGGCCTTCTTCAGGTCGTAGAGCCTCGCGGCCAGGATCTTCATGGCCTTGGCCTTGTTCTTGTGCTGGCTCTTCTCGTCCTGGCAGCTCACCACAAGACCCGTGGGCTCGTGGGTGATGCGCACGGCGCTGTCGGTGGTATTCACGCTCTGCCCGCCGGGACCGCTGCTGCGATAGACGTCGATGCGCAGATCGTTCTCCTCGATCTCCACGTCCACCTCTTCCACTTCGGGCAGCACGGCCACCGAGGCGGCGCTGGTGTGGATGCGTCCGCTGGATTCCGTGGCCGGCACGCGCTGCACGCGATGGACGCCCGACTCGAAGCGCAGGCGGCCAAATGCTCCATCGCCGCGCAGGGCGAGGATGACCTCCTTCAGCCCGCCCACGGCGCCCTCGGTGCTGCTCATCACCTCCAGCTTCCAGCTCTGGCGTTCGGCGTAGCGCTGGTACATGCGATAGAGGTCGCCCGCGAAGAGCCCGGCCTCGTCGCCGCCTGTGCCCGCACGGATTTCCAGAATCAGGTCGCGGTCGTCGTCGGGATCCTTGGGCACGAGCAGCAGTTCGAGCTCGCTCTCCATGTCGGGGAGCTTGGCCTCGGCCTCGGCGATCTCCAGCTCGGCCAGCTCTTTCATCTCGGCGTCGCCGCCGTCGAGCAGCTCCTGAGCTTCGGCGCGGCCGTCCCAGAGTTCCAGATAGGGACGCGCCAGTTCGGCCACGGTTCTCAGATGCTTGAACTCGCTGCCCACTTCCTTGGCCCGCCGGCGATCGCTGAGCACTTCGGGATCCACCATGAGCTGCTCGACTTCGGCGAGCCGCTCCAGGACCTTCCGCGCCTTGCCGCTCAGGTCCTTCATCCCACGATCTCCTCTTGTGCTTCTTCTTCCGCCTCAGCTTCGGCTTCCTCTTCGGTCTCTCCATCCAGTTTCATCTCGCCGAACGAGGGAATCCGTCCGGCGGCCTCCACCGGATCCAGGCAGGCCGCCAGGGAAGTCAGGGCCACCTCGCATTGCTCCAGGTCGGGTTCCTTGGTCGTCAGCAACTGCAGGCCCAGCCCCGGATAGACCAGGGGCGCCAGCCAGGGGCGCCACTTGGGCTTGCCGCTGAGCTTGATCAGCTCGTAGGAGATGCCGCCGATGAGCGGCACGAAGGCCAGACGCAGCAAGCGGTCGCCGATGGTGATGGGCTTGCCCAGGAAGACGAAGACCAGAATCGACACCACCATCACCAGCAGCAGGAAGCTCGTGCCGCAGCGCGGGTGAAGCCGCGTGTTGGCCAGAATCGATTCGGGCGTCAGGGGCTCGCCGGACTCGTAGGCGTTGATGGTCTTGTGCTCGGCGCCGTGATACTCGAAAACGCGCCGCATGTCCTTCCAGAGACTGATCAGCCAGATGTAGAACAGGAAGATGACGAGGCGGAAGACGCCGTCGATCAGGTTCCATAGCAGTCCGCTGTCGGTGCGGACGGTCCAGTCGGTGAGGTACTGGGGCACGAAGAAGAAGAGTCCGATGCCCAGCACGAAGGCCAGCACCATGGTGAATCCCATGCTCGCCTTCTCCTGCCATTCGCTGCGCTTGGCGGCCTCCTCGGGCATGGCGATCTCGGCGGAGTAGCTCAGCATGCGCATGCCCACGTACATGGTCTCGATGAGGCCCATGGCTCCGCGCAGGATGGGTACCTTGTGCAGCCTGATGCGCACCAGGAAGCTCTGGAAGGGTTCCTTGGTGAGGACGATCCTGCCCTCGGGATTGCGCACGGCACAGGCGATGTACTCCTTGGCCCGCATCATCACGCCTTCGATGACGGCCTGTCCGCCGACGGCGAAAGATTCCTGGTTCTCCTTGGACATGAAACTCCTCGGCAGACGGCCCCGAGCTTCGGGCTTCGGGCCTCGACGTCTGCTGCCCGCGGCTCGCGGCCCGGGGCTCGTGGCTCATAGCTACAAAAAGGCGCACCCATTCGGATGCGCCTGGAATGCTCGGGAAGCTTGTTAGCCCTTCATCTTCTTCTTGTAGTCGCCGTAGCGCTTCTGGAAGCGCTCCACGCGTCCGGCCGTGTCCACCAGCTTCTGCTTGCCGGTGTAGAACGGGTGGCAACTTGAGCAGATTTCCACGGAAATCTCGGCCTGAGTCGAGCGGGTCTCGATGACGTTCCCGCAAAGGCAGGCAATCTTGCTGTCGACGTACTCGGGGTGGATACCCTTCTTCATGATTCGATACTCCTCGTTGTCCTTCCCCCGGGGAACGGGCGTCCCCGATAGGTCAGGCGTTCATGGAATCCAAGAACTTCTGATTCGTCTTGGTCTTCGTCATCTTCTCCAGCAGGAACTCCATGGCCTCGACCATGGGCTTCTCGCTCAGGAATCTCCGTAGAACATACGACTTTGTGATGGCCTTTTCATCCATCAGCAGCTCTTCTTTTCGGGTACCGCTGCGGAAAATGTCGATGGCCGGATAGACCCGCTTGTCGCTAAGTCTGCGATCCAGCACGATTTCGCAGTTTCCGGTGCCCTTGAACTCCTCGAAGATCACCTCGTCCATGCGGCTGCCGGTCTCGATGAGGGCCGTGGCGATGATGGTCAGGCTGCCGCCCTCCTCGATGTTCCGGGCCGCGCCGAAGAAGCGCT
>CAYFNT010000025.1:0-32682 GCA_964344565.1 uncultured bacterium | reverse complement strand
ACGGCCTCCGGTCAGGTCGTCTCAACAGAATTTACAGAAGAGATGTTACACGCCCTCGAAAAGTTCCACAGGATTCATCGTCATGAGTCTACGTCTCACTAAGAAAATGGTGGTCAGATCCATGTAAGAAGATTGTAAGAGATACATCTCTTATCCTACATGGGAAAGAAGGGAACGATCCCCCAAAAAAACCCGGGTCCTGAGGACCCGGGTTTATTCAAGCAGGGGTTCTGGCCGGAATCATCCCCACTTGAGCAGAAGAGTCTTGGGATCCAGCTCCAGATGCAAGTCGGCCAGATCCTCGTTCTCGTGATCCTTGACGATGCGCAGCTTCACGTGATCGGCCTTGGGCTCCAGGCGCACGATCACCGCGAGATGCTCGTCGTGGCGCGCAACTTCCATGGGCACGTCGCGCTCGTCGCGCTCCTGGCCCTCGCGGTGGCGCAGGGCCGTGATCCAGATCTCCACCTGCATGTCCTCGGCCAGCTTCTTGAGACCGGCCAGGTCCTCGGCGGAGACGGTCTCGAAGTCGGGCCAGCCGTCGAGGATGAGCGCATAGGGATCGAAGGCCGCGTGCTCGGAGAGGAAGTTCATGCTCTCGCGGATGCGGTCCACGCTGAACTCGCCGTCGCGGTAGGCGAGCAGGTGGCGGTTGCGCTCCATGGTGAGGCGGCACTCGGGCACATCCTCGACCTTGCTCGTGGCGATGAGCTCATGGAAGATCTCGTCGTAGAAGCGGCCGAGATTGTCCACCGAACCACCCACGGTCACGTGGAGCACCTTGCGATCCTGGAGCAGGTCGTCCAGGGAGACGCCGATGAGCATGGCCGTCTTGCCAACACCCTTCCGGCTGGTCACCACGCCGATGTTGCCCTTGCCGAGGCCTCCGTGAATGGAGCGCTCGAAGATGCGCAGGGGACTGCGCTTGTTCAGTTCCTTGCTGAAAACCATGAGCCCTTACCCCCGGCTATTTGCCTTCCTTGAGTTTCTCCTGATACTGCTTCTTCAGCTCGTCGGCCACGTCCGAAGGGGCCGGCGCGTAACGCTTGAACTCCATGGTGAAGCCCGCCTTGCCCTGGGTCACCGAGCGCAGCACGGTGGCGTATCCGAACATTTCCGACAGCGGCACCTCGGCGTCGATGCGCACGAAGCCCGCGTCCTCCGTAGTACCCAGCACGATGGCCCGGCGCTGCATCAGGGTGCCCATGGCCTCGCCCTGAAATTCCCGCGGGGTCTCCACCGACACGAGCATAAGCGGCTCGAGCACCTTGGGTCCACCCTTGGGATAGAACTGGCGGAAGGCGTCGCGGGCGCAGGTCATGAAGGCGTTGTCGGAGCTGTCCACGGCGTGGCTGTTGCCGTCCTGCAGGATCACCTTGATGCCCACCACATGGGCGCCGATCACGGGGCCCTTGTCCAGGGCGGATTTGAAACCCTTCTCCACTGCGCTGATGAACTCGGAGGGAATGTTGCCGCCCTTCACCTCGTTCACGAACTCGAACTCGCCCTCGGCCAGCGGCTCCAGGACGCCCTGCATCTTGGCGTACTGTCCCGATCCGCCGGTCTGCTTCTTGTGGGTGTAGTCGAAGGCCACGGCCTTGCCCAGGGCCTCGCGGTAGCTCACCTGGGGCGGGCTGACCTCGACCTCGGCGTTGTACTCGCGCTTCATGCGCTCGATGTAGACGTCCAGATGAAGCTCGCCCATGCCCTGGACGACCGTGTCGCCGGTCTCCTCGTCGACGCCCACGCGGAAGGTGGGATCCTCGCGGGTGAAGCGGCCGAGGGCCTTGGACATGTTGTCCTGGGCCTTCTTGTCCACGGGCTTGACCGAAAGGCTGATCACCGGGTCGGGCACGTGCATGCTGGCCATGCTGGCCGAGATGTTCGGCGTGGTGAAGGTGTCGCCCGAGGCGCAGTCGATGCCGAAAAGGGCGACGATGTCGCCGGCCTCGGCGCGCTCGATGTCCTCCATCTTGTTCGAGTGCATGCGCACCAGGCGCCCGACCTTGACCTTCTGGCCGGTGCGGTTGTTCTTCACGGTGTCGCCCTTGGAGAGCGATCCCTGATAGATGCGGATGTAGGTGAGCTGACCGTACTGGCCATCCTCCAGCTTGAAGGCCAGGGCGATGGCCGGATCGGCCGGATCGTTGCTCACCACGAAGGTCTCGTCCTCGCTGCCGCCGTTGAGCCTGATGGCCTCGTTCTCGATCTCGCGGGGCTCGGGCAGGTAGCGGAGCACGGCGTTGAGCAGAGGCTGCACGCCCCTGTTCTTGTAGGCCGAACCCATGAAGACGGGGGTGAGCTCGCGGCTCAGGGTGCCCGCGCGCACGGCCTCGTGGATCATCTCCTCGGTGACCGTCTCCTCGAGCATGGCCTCCATGAGCTCGTCGCTGAACATGGACACGGCATCGAGCATCATCTCGCGGCGGTGCTCGGCCTCGGGCAGCAGGTTCGCGGGGATGTCCTCCTCGCGCATGGTCTCGCCGCTCTCGCCGTCGAAGTAGATGGCCTTCATCTTGATCAGGTCGACCACGCCTTCGTGATCGGCTTCGAGCCCGATGGGGATCTGCATCATCACGGCGTTGTGGCCGAGCTTCTCGATGAGCCCGTCGGTGACGCGGAAGGGATTGGCGCCCGAGCGGTCGCACTTGTTCACGAAGGCGATGCGGGGAACCTTGTAGCGCTTCATCTGGCGATCCACGGTGATGGACTGGCTCTGCACGCCGGCCACGGCGCAGAGGATGAGCACCGCGCCGTCCAGCACGCGCAGGCTGCGCTCCACCTCGATGGTGAAGTCCACGTGGCCGGGGGTGTCGATGATGTTCACGTGGTGGCCGTCCCACTCCACGTGGGTGGCGGCCGAGGCGATGGTGATGCCCCGCTCGCGCTCCAGTTCCATGCTGTCCATGGTGGCGCCGACGCCGTCCTTGCCGCGCACCTCGTGGATGGCGTGGATGCGGTCGGTATAGAAAAGGACCCGCTCGGTCAGGGTGGTCTTCCCCGAGTCGATATGCGCACTGATGCCGATGTTGCGGACCTTGCTCAGGTCGGTACTCATGCCGCTCTCCTGAATGTCTGGGAGTGTGGGCGGGCCGGATGGCCCTCAAGCGCCACAAAGTATGGTAATTGCGGACTTCGGCAAGGGGGGAAGATGATGAAAATACGGCAAATAGGGAATTCGGAGGAGCTACTCCGCTTTGCCCCTGCCGTCCCTAGGCAGGGCGAAGGCCAGGGGCAGGGCCAGAAATCCCATGCCCGCGCTGATGAGCAGGGCGTTCTGCAGGCCTAGCCAGTCGGCCAGGGCGCCCACGATGAGCACCACCACCGAGCGCAGGGCGAATCCCGTGGCCGTGAACATGCCGTGGGCCGTGGCCGGGTGCCCGTGGGCGTTCTCCTGGATGAGGGCGATCATCACCGAGGTGGTGGACAGGGCGAAGAAGCCCAGGGCGAAGAGTAGGGGCAGCCGGAATGGCCCTGTCGCGAAAATGAAGAGCAGCAACAAGATAGGCGAGATCAGCGTGGCCAGCAGGATGGTCCGGCGCCGGCCCCAGCGATCGCTCAGGCTGCCCAGGATCAGCGCCCCGGCCGCTCCCGCGCCCTGGTAGAGGGCGTAGGCCCCGCCTGCCGCCGTCACGCTGAAGCCCTCGCCGGTCATGAAGACCGGCAGGAAGGTGGCGAGAGAGCCCACCTGGAAGCTACGCACGACCACCACGCTGAGCACGGGCATCAGGGTGGGCCGCATGGCCCGCCAGCTCTCGGCGAAATGTGGCCGGGGGCCTCCCGCCTCCACCCGCGCTGGAATCTTCCGGATCTGCCACCCGAGCAGCAGGCTCGTGGCCAGTCCCACCGGCGCCAGGCGCCAGATGCCCGGCAGGCCCCACCAGCTCACCGCCGCCACGGCCAACAGGGGGCCCACGGTGCGGGCCAGTTCGCCGCCCAGCTGGTAGATGCTCACGCCCCGTCCCTTGGCGGTGCCGGATTCCGCGGCCACCACCACGGCCGAGGGCACGTGGAAGACGGCGCTCGAAAGCCCCGCCACGAAGAGCAGGGCGGCCAGGGTCCAGTAGCCCGGCACGATGCCCAGCAGGCACATGGCCACCGTGGTCAGGCCCGGCGCCAGGATGATGGCCCAGCGCAGGTCCCGCCGGTCGGCCACCAGGCCGATCCAGGGGCTGGCCGCCGCCGGCGCCCGCTGGTAGACGGTGAGCGAGGCGCTGAGGGTGAGCGAGATGCCGAGTTTTTCGATGATCAGCGGCAGTAGCGGTGCCAGGAAGACCGAGAAGGTGTCGTGGATGAAGTGCCCGAAGGACACGGACAATACGCGCCCCTTGCGGAAGGGGCGGTCGGCCATGCTGTCTTCGGGAAGGGCGGGCATTTGTCTCGCAATCTTCGGCTGGAGACATAGTAAGGAACTTGAACACTTGGCGCAATTTAGTGTATTATCTGAGTCGAATACGCTGATAAATCGATCGGATGATCCATGATGGTTGGCCTATTTTGTACACGTGTACAGTTGTCGAGAGTGTTCTGTTTGTTCTTCGTATTGATTTTCACGATCCTTGCTGATGGAAGCGCGCAGGAGGAGATGGAGATCAGCTTCCACGATGGAAACCCGTGGGGAGGGGATTGGCTCTATCCAACATTTAATGAAGCTGCGGGCTTCTTCGCCTTTCCAATCGAGTGGGAACCATGGATGGAGTCGATCGAGTTCACCAATGTCCGGTTCTGGCATACAGAAGAGCCTGGTCGTCAGTTTAGGATTCTTTTGATTAAACGCGACTATGAGAACGAAGAGTACAGGATTGTGCGATATACAGGTGAGCGAGAAACAACCTGTGTTGACTGTTGGGAGGAGGTTACAACCTTTTTTCAGGAAGTGGATTTTCTAGCATCCTTCAATCGTTGCTACGGTCTCTTTGTGAACATCCTTCCTGACAACGATCAACCTCTAGAGCCTTTCATCATCTGGAACGACGGAGAGATTGACCACCCGCTTTCGTCGGCTTTGATATCATACAGCATCCCGGATGACATACTCGACCCACTTCCTCCGCCATCATATAACTCTGATAGGGGCTATGGCGAGTATCTAATCGAAGCGGACGCATTGATCTGGGGCACAACACCCACCGGCGAGACGACCTTCTCCGAAATCAAGCTCAAGTTCGGCGGTCAGTAGGTCGCATCAGAAGGCCGGCCAAGCCATCGCTAGTTTTGAGCCTCGGCGACGGTTTGTCCCAGTTCCCTCAAAATGTTAGAATTGCTGGAAGTTACTGGCCCATTCGGAACCCGGGAGCTTCCATGCGCGTCATCCTTGCCTTGCTTCTCATCGCCTCCGCGGCCCTCGCCCACATTGAACCACCCAGCCCCTGGCCCTGGGAGAACGCCGACCGCTACGACAACACCCTGGCCAAGGACTTCATCATGGACGCGCCCTGGCGGGTCATCGACGCCAACACGGTCATCCCGCTGGCCATCCTGCTGAAGGATTGCGACGAGGACGACATCCGCGAGCTGCACTGGATCCGCTGCACCGACACGAACACCGGCGCCCAGGTCTGGCGCCACGACTTCGGCGACGAGGAAATCGGCGACGACGCCAGCGAGGACAACTACTGGACCTGGATCACCACCGTCACCGAGAACCACAGCTGGCTCCCGAACGGCACGCTGCTGACGCCCGCGAACCTGGGCTACAGCGAGGGCGATGAGATAGGCTGGTTCGTGGAGATCTACTACAAGGACGACTGGTTCAACTACACCGAGGAGCGGGCGCTTCGCATCCACGTGGGCAGCGGGCCCTTCCCCTGGCCGGAGGACTGGTACGGCGGCGATGTCCACTATCACACCATGTACACGAACAACATCGCCGAGTACGGCATGCCGCTTCCCTCCGTGGCCGAGGCGGCCAAGGCCATGGGCCTGCACTGGCTCACCGCCACCGACCACAGCTGCGACCTGGACGAAACCGGCGACGGTCCCTTCAGCTACGCCACCCACTGGTGGGAGTGGACCACGCAGACGTCCTCGGGCATCACGCCGCACTATCGTGACGTCTTCGCCCACGGTTCATCATGGGGCGGGCTCGGCGCCGACGTGGCCGAGCTGGACTCGCCGGACTTCCGGCTCTACCGCGGGGTGGAAATCAACCTGGCCTCGGTGGACTCGGACTCCTGGGACAAGACCCTGCACTGCCTCTTCTACAACGACGACTACATCCACTCGGGGAACAGCGGGGCCATCGGCGAGCGGCCGGTGGACCTGAGCGTCACCGAGGGCATGGCCGCGCTCTCGCCCGAGGGCTTCGCCTACGCGGCCCATCCCCTGAGCGATCTCGGGGCGGAGTGGGGAGGCCTGGATTGGGGCGTGAACGGGGCGCGCTGGGGCGACCAGGACATCGCCGCCGCCCTCGGCTACTCGGCCTTCCGCGGCCTGCAGGCCTTCAATACCCGCGAGACGCTCTACTCCGCCGACCAGTACGATCCCTGGAGCGACTTCGACGCGGGCGTGCCGGCGGACGATCCCTACCCGAGCGAGCTGCTCGCGGGCATCGATCTCTGGGACGAGCTGTTAGTCGCCGACCTCGCCGCGGGCTTCCAGCGCAAGATCCTCTTCTCCGGCGGCAGCGACGCCCACGGCGACTTCAACTTCGCCACCCACATCAGCCTGGACAACTACGCCACCGATAATGCCATGGGCAAAGTGCAGACCGTGGTGCACGTGCCCGGCGAGTGGGGACCGGGCAACCTGCCGCCCATGGACCTGCTGCTCGACGCCTACCGCGCCGGCCGCAGCGTGATCACCGACGGTCCCTTCCTGGAGATCGGCCTCGACGTGGACGCCGACGGCTCCTGGTACGGCGAGGGCGACATCGCCATCGGCGAGGACGGCTCCGCGCCCGCCTCGGGCTACCGCCCGCTCCGCTTCCGATGGAAGACCCTGCCCGAGTTCGGCCACGCGGTGTCGGTGAAGCTCATCATCGGCGACGGGAACAGCACCGCCGTGCTGCATGCCTTCAATCCTGCCCAGAGCGGCGAGCCCTACGAGGGCGAAGCCGAGTTCGATGTGGGCGGCCTTGGGTTAGACGGCTGGCGCATGTTCCGCGCCGAACTGCTCACCCAGGACGGTCACGCCGGCCACCGGGCCTACACCAATCCCATCTGGGTCTTCTTCGATCCGGCCTCCGACGCCGTCGATGCCGCCACGGTCCATCGCCTGAGCAACTGGCCGAATCCCTTCAATCCGAGCACGCAGATTCGTTTCGCGCTCGCCGAGCGTGGACCGGTGCGGCTCGCGATCCACGACGCAAGCGGTCGCAGGGTTCGGGACCTGTACGCGGGTAGTGTCCTCGACGCGGGTGTACACGTGTACACATGGGACGGCCGCGACGAGACCGGCCACGAATTGTCCTCGGGGCTCTATCTCGCGCGGCTCCACGCGGGCGAGCTGCGTCAGCAGCGAAAGCTTCTTCTTCTCAAGTAGGGATTCACTATTGAAACCCGTCTGGAAATCAAGTCGATACGCTTGATTTCCAGACGGGTTCGCTCTGTCCTTAGAATAGCGCCTTCACGCTGCTCCAACTCGTGTCGCGAACTGCCGTGGGCGGGAAGCAGTCGCAAGGCGGACTCGAGCAGTTGAAGGTGAACTGTCCTCCGCGGGCTGGGACGATTTCAAAGAGATGATCCACGAGAATCAGGCATGAGCAATCATCGCCTTCGGTGACGAGCACGGTTAGCTCTCCAGGAATCCAGGATGCATCGAAAGCGAGAACTTCGATTCCACAGATCGTGAACTTGTTGCCCTCGTCATGCGGATAACTCCAGGCTGCTGAGTAGTCAGTCCAAATATCGCCGATGACCAAGTCAGTCGTGTGATTCACGGTCACAGTACCGTTAGGGTAGCCGTCATTTGTCGGGAAATTCGCGATTTTAACTCCGCGGCCGTCACTCCGGCGCCCAATTCTCCCGGCTCCCAGTATGCCACGACGTAAAGCATGAGGGGTACGTA
Source organism: uncultured bacterium (assembly GCA_964344565.1). GTDB lineage: Bacteria > Krumholzibacteriota > Krumholzibacteriia > JACNKJ01 > JACNKJ01 > JACNKJ01. The sequence continues at coordinate 24,675 of CAYFNT010000025.1, read as the reverse complement.
GGGAGTCACATCCGCGTAGCAAGTAGAAGGAACCTCATCGGCGAATACTCCGATGACGGGTATTGCATGAGCGGTTACCGCAATCAGCAGAATCGCAATGATCGCACTAGTCTTATTCATCACTTGCCTCCCGTATGAGTTTCCGGGCGGCAGTGAGGGGTTGGGGTCAGGCTAGTGTTACCGCCGAGATCCGACAAGTCATATAAAATGAAAAACCCCCGGCGAGGAGCCGGGGGCCTCAAACAACCAATGAAAACGCAACGTTCTAGAACAAGGACTTCACATTGCTCCAGCTGGTGCTCTCGGTAGCGACCGGCGGGAAGCACTCGCAAGGGGGCTGCGAGCAGTTGAAGGTGAACAGGCCACCGATGGCCGTGTGCACGTCGAAGAACGAGTCCACCAGCACGAGACATTCGCAGTCGTCGCCATTGCTGACGGTGACCTCGGTGTCCGCACCGACCCAGGCGCCGTCGAAGGCCAGCATCTCGATGGTGCAGATGGTGAACTGACCGGCGCCGGCGCCCTGAGGGGTCGACCAGGCGGCGGAGTAGTCATGCCAGACATCGCCGATGACCAGATCGGTGGTGTGGTTGATCGTCACCTGTCCGAGGGGATAGCCGTCGTTCTCGGGCAGTCCGTTGAGCTTGAACTCGGCGGCGGTGATTCCGTCATCCAGGGGCCCCGCCTGCCAGTAGGCAACCACGAAGACCGTGGTGGGGGCGTAGGGGATCACGGGCGCGTCGCAAGAATTCATGGCCTCATCCGTGAAGATTCCGATCACCGGATCGGCCAGGCCGACGGTGGCAAAACTCATAAGTGCCAGTGTTAGCAGTACTTTGCGCATTGATTCTCCTCCAGTATTTGCGTGCCGCTGAAGGAATTGCAAGAAGCGAACCGGAACAAGAAGAAACAGACACTTTTAACTGGAAAGGCGAAGCCCCGCTCCAAGAAGAGCGGGGCCGGGTGTCTCCAATTTCCTGGCAATAGTCCGTGGAGCGGATTTCGCCTAGTTGAACTCCAGATCGAAATGCCAGACCTCGCCCTTGAGCTGGCTCTTCACCTTGAGGCCGCTGTTGTTGAACACCGACTGCATGGCCCGGTTCTGTCCCAGCACCTCGGCCGTGAATCCGCCGATACCGTTGCGCCGGGCGATGGTCGTGAGCGACTTGAGCAGGTAGGAGCCGATGCCCCGATTCTGCCACTCGTCCCTCACCACGAAGGCTACCTCGGCCCTGTTCGAACTCGGGTCGAGGAAGTAGCGGCCGATGGCCACGAACTGTTCGCCATGGGCCTCGGGCAGGGTGCCCACGATGGCCACGTCCGTGCGATGGTCGATGAAGACGAAATCCTGCACCTGCTTCTGCGGAATCCGTTTGAGATTCTGCATGAAGCGGTAGTAGATCGTCTCCTGGCTCAGGGCGTAGTAGAGATCCTTGAGGTTGTGCTCGTCGGTGGGATGGATGGGTCGGAAGGCGATGGGCGTTCCGTCATCCAGGATGTAGGTGCTGCGGAGTTCCTGGGGGCCCACCACCAGTCGACCCTCAACGCCCGTCTTGTCGGGGCTCACGTACTTGGCCTCGATGGCCTCCCGCAGTAGCTCGGCCCGGAAATCGGGATGGGCGATGCTGATCAGCGCCAGGGCGCGATCCTGCACGCTCTTGCCGTGCAGGTAGGCCACGCCGTACTCGGTAACCACGTAGTGCACGTCGCCGCGGGTGGTCACCACGCCGGCGCCCGGCGCGAGCTGCGAGACGATGCGGCTCTTCTCGCCGGCCAGGGCCGTGGCGGGCATGGCGATGATGGCCTTGCCGCCCTCCGAGCGGGCCGCGCCGCGGTTGAAGTCGACCTGCCCGCCGATGCCCGAGAAGAACTTCGAGCCGATGGAGTCGGCGCAGACCTGTCCCGTGAGATCCACCTCGAGGGCCACGTTGATGGCCACCATCTTGTTCTGCTGGCTGATCACGTGGGGATCGTTGACGTACTCGGTGGGATGGAATGCGAAGGTCGGATTTCCGTCGATGTAGTCGTAGAGCTTCTTCGTGCCCAGACAGAAGCTGGCCACCACCTTGCCGCGGTCCAGACTCTTTCGGCTGCCGTTGATGACGCCCTTCTCGATCATGGGGATGACCGCGTCGGTGAGCATCTCGGTGTGCAGACCCATGTCCTGCTTCTCGCCGAGGAACTCCAGAACAGCGTGGGGGATGTCTCCGATGCCGAGCTCCAGGGTGCTGCCGTCGTCCACCAGGGCGGCCACGTACTCGCCGATCTTCCGGGTGAGGTCGCCGGGCTCCGGCGGCGGAACCTCGAGCACGGGGCTGTCCACCGGAACGATGGCGTCCAGGTCCCAGATGTCCACGTAGCTGTCGCCGAGGACCCGCGGCATCTGCTCGTTCACCTCGGCGATGACCAGCGAGGCGTTGGCCATGGCGCTCTTGACGATGTCCACCGACACGCCCAGGCTGCAGCGCCCGCGATCGTCCGGCGGGGTCACCTGCACCAGGGCCACGTCCAGGGGCAGCTGCCCCGAACTGAAGAGGCGCGGGATGTCCGACAGGAAGATGGGCGTGTAGTCGCCCATGCCCTCCTGGATGATGCTGCGCACGTTGTCGGCGATGAAGAAGCTGTTCACGCGAAACTGCGAGGCCAGCTCCCGCGAGGCGTAGGGCGCCTCGCCGAAGGTGAGCAGGTGGACGATCTCCGTGTCGCCCAGTTCGCCCGCCCGGTCGGCGAGTGCCTTGACCAGGATCTGGGGCTGGGCGCAACCGGTGCCCACGAAGATGCGCTGTCCCGGGCGGACCTGCTCCAGGGCCGCCGCGGGAGTGCAGACGAGGTCGGCGTATTTCTCGCGCCAGTTCGAATCGACCGCGTTCTTCTCATCGAGCATCCTCGTCCCCTTCCATGGAAAGGGTGATCCGCGCGTCGGCCACGGCGGGCTCGGTGCCCACGGGCCCGACGATGAGCGGATTGATGTCCAGTTCGGAAATCTGGGGGAAGTCGGTCACCAGCTGGCTGATGCGCTGCAGGCCCTTGGCGATGGCGCCGATGTCCACGCGCCCCTGTCCCCGAGCGCCTTCGAGCAGCGCGTAGGAGCGCGTGCCCATGAGCATCTGCATGGCCTCTTCCCGGGTGATGGGAGCCAGGTGGAAGGTGACGTCCTTCATGACTTCCACGAAGATGCCGCCCAGACCGAACATGAGCATGGGCCCGAACTGCGGATCCCGCGTCATGCCCACGATGACCTCGCGGCCGCGGGCGGCCATCTGCTCGATGTAGACGCCGTCGATGCGCGCCTCGGGCATGCGCCGTCCGATGCGCAGGGTCATGAGGTCGTAGGCGTCGCGCACCTCCTCGGCGGAGCCGAGGCCGATCTTCACGCCGCCGAAATCCGATTTGTGGACGATGTCCGGCGAGACGATCTTCATGGCCAGGGGATATCCCAGACGGTCGGCGATGTCGGCGGCCTCGTCGCCGCCGGTGGCCAGCTGTCCCGCGGGCACGTTGAAGTCGTAGGCGCGCAGGATCTCCTTGGCCTGCACCTCGCCCACCTGGGCGCGTCCCGTGCGGGCCTGCCGCGAAAGGATGCGCTCCACCCGCCGACGGTTCACCGGGAAGCGCGAGACCACCCGCGGCGGACGCTGCCGCCACTTGGCGTAGCTGCGCATGGCCTTGAGCGCCGCCACCGCCCGCTCCGGCGAGGTGTAGTCGGGCAGCTTGGCCTCCACCAGTTCCTCGCGGCCGGGCATCACGTCGCGCCCGCCCATGAAGACCGCCAGCACCGGCTTCTCGCCCCGCACCCGGGCGGCGATGGCCCGGGCCGTCTCCGCGGCGCGCGTCATGGCCTGGGGCGTGAGGATGACCACGATGGCGTCCACCGTGTCGTCGTCCTGGGCCACGTCCAGGGCCATGGCGTAGCGCTCGGGGTCGGCGTCGCCCAGCACGTCGATGGGATTGGCCACGCTGGCCGCCGCGGGAAGCTTGTCGGCCAGGGTCTCGGCGCTCGCGCCGGAGAGCTTCGACACGATCATGCCGGCGTTCTCCACGGCGTCGGCCGCCATGATGCCCGGTCCGCCCGCATTGGTGATGATGGCCACCCGGTCGCCCCCGGGCAGGGGCTGCATGGCCAGGGCGGTGGCCACGTCGAAGAGATGCTCGAAGTTCTCCGCCCGGATCACGCCCGCCCGCTTGAAGGCGGCGCCGTAGGCCACGTCGGCTCCGGCCAGGGATCCGGTATGGGAACTGGCGGCCTTCCCGCCGGCCTCGGTGCTTCCCACCTTGAGCAGGACCACGGGCTTCTTGGCCGCCACGGCCTCCGCGCGGCGGATGAACTCGTCTCCCTCGCTGATGCTCTCGAGGTATCCCACGATGACCTTGGTGTGCTCGTCCTCGGCGAAGGCGCCGAGGAAGTGACGCTCGTCCAGGCCCGCCTTGTTGCCCATGCTCACCAGCTTGGCCAGGCCCAGGTGCCGTCCGGCGGCCCAGTCCAGGATGGCCGTGCACAGGGCTCCGGACTGGGACAGCACGGAGATCTCGCCTTCCTCGGGCATGTGGCTGGCGAAGCTCGCGTTCATGGCGTGCTGCGTGTTCACGAGCCCCAGGCAGTTGGGTCCCATGAGGGGCACTTCCTTCCCGCGACAGAGTCTGGATATCTCCTCTTCGAGCTTCGCGCCCTCCGGACCGGTCTCCTTGAATCCCGCCGTGATCACGATGATCGCTCCCGCGCCCTTCTCGAGGCTGGCCTCCACGGCCGGCTTCACCGCCGGGGTGGGCACCGCGATCACCGCGAGGTCGGGGCTTTCGGGAAGGAAGGATACGTCGGGGAAACAGGCGTGGCCGAGGATGGAGTCGGCTTTCGGATTGACGGGGAACAGTTTTCCCTGAAAGCCGCTATCGACCAGATTGGCGAAGATCTCGTAGCCCACCTTGCCGGGCGTCTGGGAGGCGCCGATGACGCAGATGGAGCCGGGAGAAAGCAGTGACTCGTACATAGTCACTCCCTTCGGGAGTGAACCTGAACCTGAACTTGAACTTCAACCCGCTGCCGGGAGTTCAGGTTCAAGTCCATGTTCATTTGAACTTCTAGACTTCCGTAGTCTCGGGTTTCCCTTCCGTCGAGAAATCCATGTCCGCCAGACGCTTGTACTGGCGGTAGTGAGCCATGGCCTCTTTCTGGGCGATCTCGAAGTGAGCTTCCGCTTCTTCGGGATGACTCTTGGCGAGCTGCGCGAATCGGCTCTCGCTCATGAGGAAGTCCCGCAGAGGCATGCTGGGCTCCTTGGAATCCAGATTCATGGGATTCTTACCCTCGTCGATGAGGGCCGGGTTGTAGCGGTAGAGCGGCCAGTGACCCGAAGTGACCGCCATCTTCATGTGCTCGTGGACCTTGCTCATGTCGATGCCGTGGGCGATGCAGGGGCTGTAGGCGATGACGAGGCTCGGACCCTCGTGGGCTTCGGCCTCGAGCAGGGTCTTCACCGTCTGGGTGTCGTTGGCGCCCATGGAGATCTGAGCCACATAGACGTTGCCGTAGCGCATGGCCATCATGCCCAGATCCTTCTTGCGGGACGGGCGACCCGCCGCCGCGAACTTCGCCACCGCGCCGCGGGGCGTGGACTTGCTCATCTGCCCGCCGGTGTTGGAATAGACCTCGGTGTCGAGCACCAGGACGTTGACGTCCTGGCCCGAGCCGAGCACGTGATCCAGGCCGCCGTAGCCGATGTCGTAGGCCCAACCGTCGCCGCCCATGATCCAGACGCTTCGGCGGACCAGGTTCTCGGCCATGTCCAGCAGGCGCAAACCATCCACCGCGTCGGCGTCGCGCTTGAGGATCTTCTTGAGTTCCTCGACCCGATCGCGCTGGGCGAAGATGCCTTCCTCGTCGCGCTGGGGCTCGTTCAGGATGGCGTCGGTCAGTTCGGCGCCGATGTCGTCGCGGTGCTTCCGCACCAGTTCCTCGGCCATTTCCTTCTGCTTGTCGAAGCTCAGGCGGAAGCCCATGCCGAATTCGGCGTTGTCCTCGAAGAGGCTGTTGGACCAGGCGGGTCCGCGTCCCTCATCGTTCACGGCCCAGGGTGTGGTGGGCAGGTTGCCGCCGTAGATGGACGAGCATCCCGTGGCGTTGGCCACCACCATGCGGTCGCCGAAGAGCTGGCTCACCAGCTTCACGTAGGGGGTCTCGCCGCAGCCGGGGCAGGCGCCGCTGAACTCGAAGAGCGGACGCAGGAACTGGCTTCCCTTGACCTGGTTGTGCTTCACCGTGGCGCGGTCCAGGTCGGGAAGGCCCAGGAAGAAGTCCCAGTTCTCGGCCTCCTGCTCGCGCAGGGGCGGCTGGGCCTCCATGTTGATGGCCTTCAGCTCCGGGTTCTGCTTGTTCGGCGCGGGGCAATACTCCACGCAGAGGCTGCAGCCGGTGCAGTCCTCGGCCGCCACCTGCAGGCTGTACTTCTGGCCCTTGAACTCCTTGCCCTTGGCGTCCACGTGCTTGAAGGCGGCCGGCGCGTCGCCGAGCAGCGTCTCGTCGTAGATCTTCGGGCGGATGGCCGCATGGGGACAGATGAGCGCGCACTTGTTGCACTGGATGCAGGTGTCGGTGTCCCAGACGGGGATCTCCAGGGCGATGGAGCGCTTCTCCCAGCGCGCCGTATCGGTGGGGAAGGTGCCGTCCAGGGGCATGGCGCTCACGGGCAGCTGGTCGCCGCGGCCCGCGATGATCTCGGCGGTGACGTCCTTCACGAAGCCGGGAGCCTGATCGCTGATGTCCTGCCCGATCTTGACCTCGCTGCCGATCCTGGCGGGGATTTCGACCTCGTAGAGCGCCGCCAGGGTGTTGTCCACCGCGGCGTAGTTCTGCTGCACGACCTTCTCGCCGCGCTTACCATAGGTCTTCTCGATGCTCTTCTTGATCTGGGCGATGGCCTCGTCCTTGGGAAGCACGCCGCTGATGGCGAAGAAGCAGGTCTGCATGATGGTGTTGATGCGCCGGCCCATGCCGGTGTCGCCCGCCACCTTGTAGGCGTCGATGGCGTAGAGCTTGATCTTCTTCTCGACGATGTCACGCTGCGCCTTTTCCGACAAGGTGTCCCACACGCCGTCCTCGCCGGCCTGGCTGTTCAGCAGCAGGATGCCGCCGGACTTGACCACTCCCGTCATGTCGAACTTCTCCACGAAATTCGCCTGGTGGCCGGCCACGAAGTCCGCCTCTTGGATCAGATAGGTCGAGCGGATGGTCTTCTTGCCGAAGCGCAGGTGGGAGGTGGTGGTGGAGCCGGACTTCTTGGAGTCGTAGACGAAGTAGCCCTGGGCCCAGTTGTCCGTCTCCTCGCCGATGATCTTGATGCTGTTCTTGTTGGCGCCGACGGTGCCGTCCGAGCCGAGCCCGTAGAAGACGCTGGTGATGGTGTCGCCGTCGTCGAGCTTCCAGTTCTCGTCGTAGTCGATGTAGTTGCCGGTGATGTCGTCGACGATGCCCACCACGAAGTGGTTCTTCGGCTGCTCCCCGGCCAGGTCGTCGAAGACGCCCTTGACCATGGTCGGCGTGAATTCCTTGCTCGAGAGCCCGTAGCGGCCGCCCACGACCTTGGGCATGCCCTCGAAGGGCAGTTCGCCCGCGCCGGCCGCTTCGGCCAGGGTGGTGATGATGTCGTGGTAGAGGGGCTCTCCGCCGGAGCCGGGCTCCTTGCTTCGGTCCAGCACCGAGATGCGCTTCGTGCTCGCGGGGAAGGCGGCCAGCAGGTCCTTTCCGGAGAAGGGACGGTAGAGGCGCACCTTGATCAGGCCCACCTTCTCGCCGGCCTCGTTCAAAGCCTCGACGGTCTCGTGGGCCGCTTCGGCGCCGGATCCCATCATCACCACGACGCGCTCGGCCTCGGGATCGCCCACGTACTCGAAGAGCTTGTACTGGCGGCCGGTGAGCTTCGCGAAGTCGTCCATGGCTTCCTGCACGATGGCGGGACAGGCCTCGTAGACGGGGTTGATGCGCTCGCGGGCCTGGAAGAAGACGTCGGGATTCTGGGCCGTTCCGCGCAGCACGGGATAGTCGGGATTCAGGCCGCGCTTGCGATGGTCCTCGATCTTGTCGAAGTCGAGCATGGCGAAGATGTCTTCGTCGGTGAGCTGCTCCACCTTCTGGACTTCCGAGGAGGTGCGGAAGCCGTCGAAGAAGTGCATGAAGGGAAGGCGGCTCTTGAAGGTAGCCGCGTTGGCGATGAGCGCATGGTCCATGCACTCCTGCACGTTGTTGCTGGCCAGCAGGGCCCAGCCGGTCTGGCGCACGCTCATGACGTCGCTGTGGTCGCCGAAGATCGACAGGGCGTGGGTGGCCAGGGTGCGGGCCGAGACGTGGAAGACCGTGGAGGTCAGCTCGCCGGCGATCTTGTACATGTTGGGAATCATGAGCAGCAGGCCCTGGGAGGCCGTGAAGGTGCTGGTCAGGGCGCCGGTCTGAAGGGACCCGTGTACCGCACCGGCGGCTCCGCCTTCGGACTGCATCTCGACCACCTTGGGGACGGTGCCCCAGATGTTCTTGCTGCCGTCGGCGCTCCAGGCATCGGCCAGTTCGCCCATGGAACTCGAGGGCGTGATGGGGTAGATGGCGATGACCTCGTTGATCTTGTGGGCGATGTAGGCGGCGGCCTCATTGCCGTCGATCGTGACCATCTTGCGACTCATGTCGATCCTCCTGAGGGCATGATTTCCCGTTCAATCTATGCATATCGACCGGGAAATCCACAACCTCGGCGAGATTTTTCACGTCCTTTTAACGGCAATAATCCTGGGATCTTGGAGCGTTCGGCGGCTTGATGCCGGGGGGTGCTTAGCGTAGTATCCGGGAACGCTTTCCGGCGACGAGCCACGAGGAGAATCATGCGAGCGGTCAGCGTCACCTTCCGGTGCCGGCATTTCACCAAGATGAAGCGATTCTACACCAAGACCCTCGGCTGGGATCTGACCGACGAGGGGAAGGGCTACTGCTATATCGACGCCGGGAGCATGCTCATCGGCCTGCAGGAGACCCGAAACGGCGATTGGGATGCGCCCACCGGCCAGGGCACCTACCTCGACGTGGAGATCGACGATCCCATCACCCTTCGCAGCCTGCTGGCCGAGCGCGGGGTGGAGATCCTGCGCGAAGAGGTGACCCGCGAGGCCATCTTCATCAACGTGGCCGATCCGGAAGGCAATCTGATCGGATTCTTCAAGAGCACGGAACCCAGCCCCGGAGGATGATTCCATGCGCGCTGTTCTCAGCCTAGCCCTGCTCATCCTGGCCCTGCCGGCCCTGGCCCTTGATCCGGGTGCCCTGCACCTGGTCTCGGGCAGCTACACCGAGGCCGACCTGGCGCGCCTGGCGCCGCCGGAGACCGATGACGGGCTCTGGGTTCTGCACTTCGCGGGGCCCATCGGAGAGCGGGAGCGCGATGGACTGGAGGCGGCGGGCCTCGAGGTGCTGGGATACCTTCCTGTGGGCAACCTTCTGGTGCGGGGCGATGAGAGCGCCCGCCAGGCGGTCAGGCCTGGGGTGGAATTCGCCCATCCCTATCGGCCCGAGTGGCGTAGGGATCCGGGGCTCGACGAACGCGGCGGCGCGGTGCTGGAGCTGAGCGCCATGCTGCTGCCTGGGGAGGACGCGAGCCGATTCGCAGACCGGGCCACGGCTCGGGGGGCGCAGATCCTCCGCGTGGTCGAACTGCCGGAGAGTCCGCGGGTCTTCCTGCGCGCGGGATCCAGCCGGCTGGCCGATCTGTCGGCCCTGCCCGGCCTGCGCTGGCTGAGCGAGGCGGGCGAGGGACAGGATCGCCTGGAGTACGTGAAGTGGATCGTGCAGTCGGCGGAGCTCGACGAGACTCCGGTCTGGGATGCCGGTCTGGACGGCGAGGGGCAGATCCTCGGGCACATCGATTCGGGCTTTCAGCTGGAGACCTGCCATTTCCACGATCCCGACGCCTATCCGGTGGGGCCGAGCCACCGCAAGGTGGTCTACATCGATCCCCAGAACGTCTTCAGTTCCCACGGACTGCACACGGCCAGCATCCTCGCCGCGGACATCGAACCCCTCTACGGCTGGACCACCAATCGGGGCCAGGCCTTCCGGGCGCGATTCGCCACCTCCCGCTACAACGTGACGGGCTTCAGTCTCTACGAGACCCTGGGCATCCATCATACCCATGGTTCGCGCCTTCACACCAACTCCTGGGGACAGGACCAGTACACCCACTACACGCAGCACTGCCACGACATCGACAAGTTCAGCCACGAGAACGAGGAGGACCTGGTCGCCTTCGCGGTGACGAACCAGTCCAACTATCTGCGCTCGCCGGAGAACGCCAAGAACGTTCTGGCCGTGGGCGCCGCTTGGAACGCCATCGAGGATCACCTCGATTTCTACGAGGATATCGGCTACGCGGGGCCCGGACCCACCATCGACGGGCGCCGCAAGCCCGAGATCTTCGCTCCCGGGCGATCGGTCCACGCGGCGGCCCAGTCCTACACGAGCAATCCCGAGGACTGGCCCAACTTCTGTCGCGGGCGGAGCGCCGGCGGCACGAGCATGGCCTGTCCCTCCATCGTGAGCGTGGCCGGATTGATGCGCGAGTACCTCATGGAGGGCTGGTACCCGAGCGGCGCGCCGGTCCTCGAGGACGCCCTCACGCCCAGCGGCGCGCTCCTGCGCGCCATGCTGATCAATTCGTCCACCGATATGACCGATGTGCCCGGATACCCCGGCGACCGCGAAGGCTGGGGACGCATCCAGATGAATCTCGGCCTGAAGCTCGGTGAGGACTCGCCCATCGATCAGTACCTGCAGGACTTCCGCCACACCGAGGGCCTGAACACGGGCCAGGAGCGCGTCTACAGCTTCGCCGTGGGCGACGACTCCCTGGACCTGAAGGTCACCATGGCCTTCACCGACTACCCGGCCGAGGTCAGCGCCAATCCGGCGGTGGTCAACGACCTCGATCTGCATCTCACCTCGCCCACGGGACAGGAGTACTGGGGCAACTGGTTCGCAGACGGGTACAGCACGCCCGGCGGCGAGCGCGATCCCCTGAACTCGGTAGAGCGCGTGGTGGTCAGCGATCCGGACATCGGTGCATGGACCCTCCGTGTCATCGGCGAGGACGTGCCCATGGGACCCCAGGGCTTCGCCTTCATCGTGAGCGGACAGCTCACCGACTCGGATGTGGTACCGCCCTCTCTCTCGCTCAGCAAGAGCATCGATGAGGACACCCTTCACCTGCTCTTCGCCGCCTCCGAACCCCTCGACGAGGAAACGGTGGAAGTGCACCTGAGCTCCGGCGGATGGAGTACCGACCTGGACGCCACGCCCGTGGAGGGCATCGAAGGAGAATGGTGGGAAGCCTCCTTCACGCCGGAGCAGGACTTCGAGAACCTGAACATCCAGATCTGCGCCCAGGACCTAGCGGGGAATCAGGGTTGCATCTTCGATGAGGCCGGGCTCTACATGCTCGCGGCGGGTCAGAGCGCCTACCTGCTGCACGACGATGATCGTCTGGGCATCGATGTTCCGCCGGAGGCTCTCGAGGAAGACGCCCTGGTCATGATCTACCCTGCCGTGGGATCCCATGAACTGGCTTACTACGCCATCGATCCGCCCATCTCGCTGAGCGCGCCGGCGTTGATCGAATGGAAATACGCCGATGTGGAGTTCCCCCTCTGGGCCACGGAGGAGAACCTCGAGATGCACGGCCTGTCCGTGGATCCTCTGGATACCTATTTCGATCCGGAGCGTCAGGTGATCATCGGCACGGAGACCCGGCTTTCCACGATCCGCGTGAGCTGGGGCTTCAGCGGAAGCAGTTCGGAGCTGAACGCGACATTCGCGCAGCTCGGCGAGGCCTTCCCGAACCCCTATCGCCCGCTCAGCCACGGCGACATCCGCTTCGCCCTCGAAGTCCGCGACGCCCAGCAGGTCAAGGCCGAGGTCTACGACGTGGTGGGACGCCGGGTGGCCGTCCTCCACGAGGATTGGCTCATGCCGGGGCATCACCAGCTCATCTGGGATGGGCACGACAGCGAGGGTGAGGAACTCGCGAGCGGCATCTACTTCCTGCGCCTCGACTCCAACGGAGGAGTGCTGACGCGCAAGCTGGTGATGGTCCGTTAGGGCTACCCGCTACCCGCTACCTGCCAGGCCCCGCCCCTCCGGGCGGGGTTTTGTACACGTGACCATAGCTTCGCTTTGAGACTCTCTGAAAATCAGGGCTATCAGCTTGATTTCCAGACGGCACCGCGAAACATCAATCGAAGAAGGGCATGAGGCGATGGAGCGCCGGCGACACCGCGAGTTCGCCCTCGCGGCGCAGGGCGTCGGCCTCGGCATTCGCCATCCAAGCGCGAGCGGCTTCGGGATCGCCATCCGTGGGTCGCGCCATGGCGGCGAGACGGTCGGCCAGAGCGTCCATGGACGGCCAGGGCTCCGACGGCTCGCCGTAACTGCCCCGCGTGATCAGGTGATGCAGGAAGGGATCGAGCAGGGCCGGGTCAGGCGACGGTGCCTCGGCCAGGAATGCGCCCAGTGCCTCGTTGCCCCCGTCCTCGAGCAGGTCGAAGGTGAAACCCTTGCCCGCCCAGAAGGCCCGCGCGCCGGAGATCACGGGCCTACCGTAGAGCAGGGCCTCCAGGCCCACGGTGGAGTTGAGGCAGGCCACCAGGTCGGCGGTCTCCAGGGCGTCGTGCACGTTGAGCTGGGGCAGCCATGCGCCGCGTCCTTCGAGCAGCGTGGCCAGGTGGCTCTCGTCGCGCTTCTCTTTCGGATGGGGTTTGGCGACCACGAAGAGGTCGAGCCCTTCGCTGGCCGCGAGCAGGTGGCGCAGGAAGCTCTCGTTGTCGGGATAGCAGGGCGAGTAGAGCACGGTATTGGCGTCGTGGCGCACCTGCCCGGGAACGAAAAGGATGCGCCGGTCCCGCGACAGCCCCAAGCGCGCTCGCAGATCGCCGCGGCCCTCGGGTTGATCCCAGGCCGAGGCGCGTGAGCGGCGGAAGCCGTCGCGGAAAGCTTCGAGCCGCTTGCGATCTTCGTCGCCGAGATCGCGGCGGTCGCTCCGCCATCGCTCGAGGTCGCCGTAGAGGCTGAGGGGCCCCACGCCGAGTTCATCCACGAGCAGCGTATTCGGGAAAGCGCCCTTCTCGACGAACAGCAGAGGAATGTCGCGCTCCCGAGCCAGAACTGCCAAAGCGCCCTCCACCAGGCGCACGCCGCTCTGGACGAGCATGGCCGAGGGCCGCAGCACGTCGAGCAGCTCTTCGGCCCTCCCCTGGATGTAGCGTCCCCAGCGGGCGATAAGCTCGAGGCCCTCCTCGCCCACCCGCGAATCCGGCGCGGCGCCACGCTCGAAGGCGCGATAGAAGGCCATGAGCTCGTGTTCCGCGGCGTAGCCCGAATCGGGAAGTTCGTTCATGAAGTAAGGCAGTTGATAGTCGCGCAGGGGCGTGTAGGCAGAGAGGCCTTCGGCGCGGAGCAGGTCGACGCCGCCATCGCCTCCGCCCATGGCCCAGATCAGCGATGACAGGCCTCGCGCGCGCAGGCCGCGATCCAGTGCGGCCAGCAGTGGCGCCAGCCCGCCATAGCCCATGGCTACAACGAGAACGTTGGGACGGTTTGGCATTTAGGAAAGCCTCACGGGTGACTTCGTTCCGACCGACTTCGTAGCGGAGGGAGGAATGAAGGTCACCCGTGAGGCTATCATAGAAGCTAGACCGTGGCGACGGTCTCCTTGAAGCTGATAGCCAGAGTTTCCAATTCTTCCAGCACGGGCTCGTAGATGCCGGGCTCCACGGGAATGTGCACGCCGGTCTCGCTGATCTTGCCTTCCAGGATCATCCGGGTGGCGATGGCCGCCGGCAGGCTTACCGTGCGCGCCATGGCCGAGTCGCCGCCGGGGATGCCCATGTCCACGAGAGCCGAGGTGATCTTCTCCTTGCGGCCGTCGGGATACTCCGCCTCGAAGTCGTGCTGCAGCACGATCATGTCCCGCTCGTCCTTCTCGTAGGGCAGCTTCTCGAGCAGGAGGTCGGCGAGTACGTCGAGCACCGTGGTGTCGGACTTGCCGGGCACGGTGGCCGTGCTGAGCAGGCCCAGCCACTCCATGCGACCGATGGGGTCGGCGTCGACTTCCATCTTCAGGAAGGTCGCGAGATCCTCGTTCAGGGAGCCCTTGGAATCGATGAGACCGGCGAAGACGTCCTCGTAGGTCTTGCCTTCCACCTTGATCTCGGTGAGCTCGAACCATCCGCAGTCGGCCAGGGCCTTCCAGGTGGCGCAGTGGCCCAGGTTGCGGATGGTGCCGCGCTTCAGGGTTTCGACGCCTTCCAGCCCGTAGATCTCCTGGTAGCCCAGGGAATCGCGGTTGGGATAGACCTCGAACGCGCCCAGGTCCTCGACCTCGAGAGGATGGACGTCGGCGAAGAGCTCGGGTCCGGGCACGCTCACTTCCTTGCCCTTCCAGAGGTACTTGGCCGTGTTGCGCGCCGCCAGCACCACGCCGCGGGGGCTCCAGCTGAACTTGTATCCCCAGGGATTGGTGTTGGCCTCGGGCGCGGGCAGTCCGCCGCAGTTGGACAGGAAGCCCTTCACGGTGCCGCCGTTCCTCTGCACCTGATGGATGATCTTCATGGCGCTCATGTGATCGATGCCGGGATCCAGACCGATCTCGTTGAGGATGATGATGCCCGCCTCCCGCGCGGCGCCGTCCAGCTCGCTCATCTCGGGACTCACGTAGCTGGTGGTCACCATCTGCTTCTTCAGCTCGATGGCCAGCTTCGCCACCTTGAGGTGATAGATCCAGGGCACCAGGCTGATGACGAGGTCGCAGTTCTCGATCAGCGCGCGCGTGGCCTCTTCGCTCTCGATGTCGAGGGTCACCGCCTTGCCCTGCGGGTGACCGTCGATCATGTTCACGGCCTTGCTCACCGTGCGGGTGGCCACCGTCAGCTCCAGGCCCGGGATTTTCAGCAGATATTGGATCAGGGGATTGGTCACCAGTCCCGCGCCCAAAACCAGCACACGATTGCCACGTTCCATTGCATTACCTCCAGGTGGTGATCCCGCCGTCTCAGACCTTGCTCAGGTAATCCTCGAGATAGCGATACTCGGGCGCCAGTTCGCCCCGATGCGTGATGATCGCGCCCGCAAGCTCGGGCGGCAG
Organism: uncultured bacterium; assembly: GCA_964344565.1. Lineage (GTDB taxonomy): Bacteria > Krumholzibacteriota > Krumholzibacteriia > JACNKJ01 > JACNKJ01 > JACNKJ01. Next base: position 9,514 of record CAYFNT010000025.1, on the reverse strand, counting down.
CCCCAGCTCCTCGAGCGGCTTGCTGAAATCCGTGTTCGCGAGAATGCGGATGTACTCCCGAAGCGCCGTGCTGAAGGCCGCTGAGGCGTCCCGGGGCAGCTCGCAGGGCAGGTTGTCCACGGCCATCACCGTGATGCCCTCGCCCTCGACGCCGTCCACGAAGCTGTTCTCCCTGGCGTCGTAGGTGAAGCTGGGCTCGTCCGGTTCGGTGGCCTTGTGGGTGAACTCCACCGAGCCGTCGATGTCGCAGCTCACGTCGCCGATCACGCGAAGGCGAGAATCGCCCGACTCCTGCAGGCGCAGGGCGTCGCTCTTGGTGATCAGGCGCGGATACTCTTCGGTCCAGTAGATGCAGTTGACGAAGGACGTCATGTGCGGCAGGTAGCGGTCGAAGATGCCGCGATAGCGGGCCGGGTTCTCGTAGTAGTCCTGCAGCTCGAAGGCCTGACCCTCGGCGGGCTCCACCAGGTGCTCTTCCTTGAAGACGACCTTGTAGAGGCGATCGCTCTTCCCCTCGCCTTTCGCCATGAAGGCTTCCAGATCCGCCGGCGCGATTTCCTCGTGGGGCAGCAGATCGAAGATCTCCTGAGCCCCCTGGCTCACGTTGCCGTATCCCGCGAAGCCGATGACCAGGGGCGCCAGGTCCTCGTTGAGACCGCCTTTCACCGCGTCGGCCAGGGCGGCGATCTTGCTCTTGGCGTCGGCGAGATCCTCGTAGTGGTAGGCCTGTTCGATCTCCGCGAAGGGCGTCTCGTAGCCCTCGGATTCGAAGCGGCGGCCCAGGGCGTGGAATGTCTCGATCATGCCGGCCTGCCCGGCCTGGCGGCCGAAGAAGACCAGTCGCCGTCCCCCATCGTCGAGGATGCGCTCGTAGTCGATCATGGTGATGCCCTTGTCCAGGAGAGCGCGGAGCAGGGGCATGTTGTAGTCCTGACCCTTGATCACGTGGGCGAAGAAGAGGTAGGCCCGGTTCTCGAGCAGCTTCTCGATGGGCACCTCCTTCACCGCCAGGATCAGTCCGGCCTCGGAGAGGTCCTCGCTGAGCTGCGCGCCGGCGGCCACGTAGTCCTCGTCGGGAAAGGTGCGCAGGGCCGAGGGCTGGACGATGAAGGACAGGTCCGTGCCGCGGGCGAGATCCGCGAGGTCTGAGGGGACCAGCGGCACGCGCCGCTCCCAGCGATTCTTGTCTTCCAGGCGGATACCCACGGGCAGGCTCATAGATGCTCTCCTAGTCTGAAATAGGCTCAGACTAAGATAGTGAGCGGACAGCTAAGGTCAATAGGAGCCTGGGAATGTGCGATCAAGCGGCGGGACGGGACCGGCGCTCGATACAGCGCCGGTCCTCGTCCTATGCCTCCCCTCCCGGATCCCCGGGCCGCGGTTCTCTACTCACCCTCCGGCGGCCGGCGATCGTCATCCTCCTCAGGGTCTTCAGGCGCGTAAGACGACCCAGGCTGCGACAGGTAGCAGCGCTGAATGAGGTCTTCGAGGAAGGGAACCATCTCCCGCGTCGAGGGCGGCAGATGGGCTGAGGAATCCCGGTCGGACTCGGGTCCCTCGAGGCGCTCCCGGTAGGGAGCGGAGAGCTGGGCGAGCACGATGCCGCCCAGCAAGAGCAGATGCAGCAGGAAGGGGTCGGTGTCGCGGATCTCGCCGCGGCTCTGTCCCGCGTCGAGGGTGCTTCGCAGCAGGGTCAGGCTCCGACGCGCGCTCTCGGCGGCGCCTCCCTCCAGACGCTCTCCCCCCGCGAGAATCTCGCGCAGGAAGATGGCGGCGAAGTCGGGCTTCTCCTCCATGATTTCGCCCAGGGCCGAAGCCCATGCCCGCAATTGCTCCTTCGGGGCGACCTCGCCGCCGAGCCGATGCTCCAGCTCCACCGCCACTTCGCGGAAGATCTCCTCCAGGACGGCCCGGTAGAGACCTTCCTTGCCGCGGAAGTGATAGCTGATCAAGGCCTTGTTGACCCCCGCCAGGTCGGCGAGGCGATCCACCCGCGTGCCCTCCAGGCCGTCCCGAGCGAAGAGCTCCCGGCCGGCTTCGATGAGCTTGCCGCGGGTCGCTTCGCTGCTGGTGTTGACGATGGGGGCCATGAACGGCTTGCTCCTGCTCTTAAACAGATGTTTTAATTAACTGGATGTATAATACTGGGCGGGGAGTCCAAAGTCAAGAGGCGATTTGAGATGGACGGAACAGGATTTCCGGGTCCAGAGTTGACAATCGGTCCTGGCGTCCTAGTATGTTACCGCGTCACACCGAAAAAAATTCACAAAGACGAAATTGTGAGGCCCCCATGACATCGAAGTTCGTCAGGCTCTCCGCCCTACTGTTCCTTCTGCTTGCGGGCTCCGCATGGGCCCAGAGCAACGAGGATTGCTTCGACTGTCACGACGACGAGGAACTGACCAATGCCGCCGGCAAGGTCATCCACGCCGCGCCCGACCTGCTGCTCGGATCCATCCACGAGGATCTGGACTGCATCGACTGCCACGAGGACGGCGACTTCGAAGACGAGCCACACTGGCAGGGCTTCCCCAGCGTGAACTGCGGCAATTGCCACGACGACACCCAGAACCTCTGGATGGACCGTTTCTACACGCACCTGCAGCGCAAGGACTACGAAGGCGAGATCCCCGGTTGCGTGGACTGCCACGGCGCGCACCAGATTCATCCCGAAAAGTCGAACGCGGAAGCGCTCTGCCTGCGTTGCCATGAGGAGCAGGGCGAGCAGTACCACGAGAGCTGGCACGCCCAGCGGCATCCCGGCGACACCCGCATCTATCCCACCTGCGTCACCTGTCACGATCCGCACTTCAAGGGGAAGAAGGAGCTGGTGGGAACCACGGCCTACAAGCAGGAGATCGTGCTCACCTGCTCCCAGTGCCACCAGAAGGACATCGAGAACTACGTCCACTCCACCCACTATCGCCGGCTGGAAGAGGACGGCGACGATGCGGCGCCCACCTGCACCGACTGCCACGACAGTCACGCCATCTATAAGCCCACCGACACCCGGTCACGGGTGCACTCGGCCAACGTTTCGGAGACCTGCGACGCCTGCCACACCGGGCACCGGCGCAGCCTGCACAAGGTGGCCGACGAGGCGGCCTCAGAGGTGAGCTGCATCTATTGCCACACCGGGCATCAGACCGACATGACCTCCATCGCCGACCGCATCTACAAAGAGGATGGCATCTTCAACCGGTGCAATTCCTGCCACGAGAAGAGCCAGCACGAGGGCGACGACCTGGCTCACGGAAACATCATGGATCCGGCGGTGACGGGCCGCGAGGTCAACTGCACCGAGTGTCACCAGTATCACTGGAAGGTGGAGAACGGCGGCGAGGCCACGCCCCATTGGACCCATCTGGACTGCGGCAAATGCCATGAAGAGGAGTACGCGGCCTGGCGCAGTTCCAAGCACGGTCGAAGTCGGGAAGGCGGAAACGGCGAGGCCGCCAACTGCATCGATTGCCACGGACAATCGCGCATTCTGAAGCCCGAATTGCAGTTCGACTCGGAATCCATCGTCGATCTCTGCGCGGAGTGCCACGCGGACCACGACAAGATGATGGCCTACGGCGTGAATCCCTACGTGGTCGAGGGCTACCGCGACACCTACCACGGCAAGCTCTACGCCCACAACGAAGAGGGACTCGACTTCGCCACCTGTACCTTGTGCCATCACTACCATGACATTCTCGAGCCCGAGGATCCTCACTCATCGGTGAACAAGTCGAACCTCCTGGAAACCTGTCAACAGTGTCACGAGGGCGCCAACGAGAAGTTCGTCACCTACCTCGTGCACCCGATTCAGCCCAGCGCCGCCGAACTGGAATTGTTCCGCGCCCTCACCGACAGCGCCAATGCCGCCATACCGGATTCGGTGAGGCTGGCCATCCAGCAGGAGGAGGAGAAGCTGGCCTTCCAGCGGGCCTTCTCCGCGGCCGACCGCTTCATGAAGCTGCTCTTCGTGGGCGTGCTGAGCTTCTTCGGCCTGCACACCTTCCTCTGGTTCCAGAAGGGCATCCAGCCACGCCTGCAGCACTTCGGAAAGCGCTACTACCGCCGCTTCTCCAAGTTCGAGCGCATGACCCATGTGCTGGTGAACATCAGCTTCCTCGGCCTGGCCTTCTCGGGACTGCCCCAGTCATACTCCCACACGGTGCCCGGCAAGTGGTTCTTCGACAATCTCATGCCTGTGACCACGGCGCAGCAGATCCACTACATCGCCGCGCTCATCACGGGCCTGTACTTCCTCCTGCATCTCTGCCAGTTGGCCTACAAGATCGCCAAGCACGGTTGGCGGCCCATCCTTTCGGGGCCCGACTCCATGGTGCCGCGCAAAAAGGACTTCGTGGACTTCTGGGTGCACCTGAAATGGTTCTTCGGAAAGGCCGAGAAGCCGCGCTTCGATCGCTGGACCTACTGGGAGAAATTCGACTACTTCGCGGTGTTCTGGGGCGTGGCGGTGATCGGCATCTCGGGGCTCATCCGATGGAAGGAGGAGTTCTTCGGGAACCTCCTCGGCGGTGGAGCCGTGTCCCTGGCCGATACCATCCACAAGGAAGAGGCGCTGATGGCGACGGCCTTCATCTTCATCGTGCACTTCTTCAATACCCACTTCCGAAGCGAGAAGGCCCCCATGGACGTGAGCATCTACACGGGCCTCATCACCGAAGAGGAGCTGAAGGAGGAACGTCCCGAGCAGTACGAGCGCATGAAGGCCAGCGGCGAACTGGAGACGAGCTTCCAGGGCCCGCGTTCGGTCTGGCATCAGATCCTGGCCTACATGTGGGGAGCCTTCGCCCTGACCATCGGCCTGATCCTGCTCATTCTCATCATCTGGGGCATGGTGATGGGGGGGCACTAAGTCGCCAGTCTCGAGTCACGAGTCTCCAGAAAAACACCCTCCCCCGACGCCGGGGGAGGGTTCTTGCTGGAGACTGGCGACTGGTGACTCTAAGGAAACAGCTCCTCCAAAATCGGCGGCGCTTCCTCTTCCCAGGCCAGAATGCTGTGGCAGGTCTCGCAGTCCTGGCTGATGGTTTCGCCATCGGGCGTGCTGTGCTCGTCGTCGTGGCAGCGGAAGCATCCCGGGAAGTCTTCGTGACCGATATGGTTGGGATAGGTCCCCCAGCCGATGCCCATTTCCGGGAAGATATTGCGCAGGTAGATATTCTTGGCCTTGGCCACCGCCGAGGCCAGTTCCTCGCTGCCCGCCCATTCGCCTTCGGCGTAGAAGGCTTCGAGCGAGGCGCCGATGGCGATCTCCGCCGTTTCACGGTCGGGATAATCCGCCTGGATCGCCCGCATGACCTCGCGCTTCACGTAGGGCATATCCGGCGAGATGGCGCCTCCGGCCATGGCCTTGTCCACGGCGTAGCCCGGTTCTTCGAAGGTATGGGTGGGACGGTTGTGGCAGTCCATGCAGTCCATGCGACGGATCTCATGATCGTCGAAGAAGGTCTCGCTCATTTCGAAACCGTCCTGCACGTACTCCATCACCTCGCCGTCGGCGTCCTGGGACCTGATCCAGTAGATCTCCTCGCGCTTCTCGTCGGCGATGTACTCCACCGTGACGTCCGGGCTCATGTGCCAGTGGATGCCCTCGGCGAAGCCCGACTCGCTGCTGCCGCCGCCCACCTTGAGCAGGAGCAGGTTCACCAGTTCGGTGTTCTCCTCGTCCTCCTGGTAGTGGCGCTTGAGGAAGAGCCGGTCGCCGTGGAATTTCTCGGGCCAGTGGCACTGCTCGCAGGTTTCCCGGGCGGGGCGCAGGTTGTGGATGGGCGTTTCGATGGGACGGCTGAAGGTGTCGCCGATCACGGCGAAGACCTGCCGAATGCCCGAGATCTTCGAGCGCACGAACCAGTCCGCGCCGGGGCCGATGTGGCACTCCACGCACTCCACGTTCGAATGGGGAGATTCGGTGTAGGCGACATGCTCGGGCTCCATCACCGTATGGCAGGTCTTTCCGCAGAAAGTCTCCGACTCCATGAACTCCACGCCTCGATAGGAGACCATGGCCGTCAGGGTCAGAAGACCGATCACGGTGACGAGCATCACGGCGAACTTGCGTCGGTGCTCCGGCAGATTGAGATCCCAGTTGGGAAAGGCGTAGAGCGGTTTGCTGCCGTCGGCGGGTCCACGCTTGCGTCCCAATACCCTTCCCACGAAGACCAGGGCCAGGCCCGCGGCCATGCAGGTGGGCAGGGCCAGGAAGGTCACGATGCCCATGTAGGGGGACTGGTGGAAACCGAGGGTGTCCAGTGCCAGGAAGATGAGGATCAGCAGGATGCTGATATAGAAGGCGAGCAGCCCCAGCAGTCCCAAGGGATGGGTGGTGTTCCGAAGCGTGAATACCCGGAAATAGATCAGGAGACGATTCTTGTTTGCCATCGTCTCCTGACACTAATGACTTGCGACGCAATGCACAAGCTCTGAGTTAGCCATGTTCTAGTGGCAGCTTGCACAGCTCCCAACGGGCTCAGGTTCGTTGTGACACATGATGCAGGATTGGATATCCATACGCGCCGCGTCCGTGTGGCCTCCGGCTCCGCCGAATCCGCTCTCGAAGTGGCTCGCCGGCTTCACGCCCTCGGCCAGGTGGCAGCCGTTGCAGTACTGCTCTCCGCCGTGGCAGCTGTAGCAGTTCTCCGTGCCCTTCATGGCGTCCAGCGCGTGGGTGTAGCGGTGGTTGCGGTCATGGGACAGGAAATCCACGTTCTCGCCGTGGTGGCAGAAGGTGCAGTCCTCGGACTCGTTGTGGCAGAGCACGCACTCTCCCGTGCTCATGCGGGCGTGAAACTGATGCTCGAAGCGGTAGTCGCCGAAGTGGCTCGTGGGATTCTCGTAGGCGAAGTCGATGCCCTCGTCTTCCTCATGACAATCCAGGCACGCGGCAGGGCTCGGCATGGACGCGCCTCGGGCGATGGCAGGATGGCAATCCACGCAGCTCATCTCGTTGTCGATCACGTGGAGTTCGTGGGGAAACTCCGCGGCCAGGGCGGGAAGGGCGAGAAGAAGCGCGATGAAGGCGATGCTCAGATTCTTTTTCATGGCTAGTCCTCCTCCCCGTGGGCGGTTCCGAAACGATAGGCGATCATTCCCACGAAACGGTTCTCGTACTCGGCTCGAGGCGTCGTGAGACTCTCGAAGATCAGCCTCAGCTCCAGCGGAAACTTCGTGCAGTAGTGATCGATGCCCACGCGGCTGGCCATGCTGTAGTCGTCCGTAACGGCCTGCTCGCTGATGGACTCGTCGCCGTACTTGTAGGCCATGCGATTCAGGTCGACCCAGAGCCAGGTGTCCTCGAGCACCTTGTGGCGGTAGCTGCCGAAGAAGCCGGTGCGATCGCCCATGTAGCCGCGCTGCATGCGGAAGCCCGCGCGCAGGCCCTTGCCGGCGAGGCTGAGTTCGAGGCCGTCGCCCCGGTCGCCTTCCTCGGGGAAGATCTCGACCACTGCGGCGGTCCAGCGGAAGCCGTCTATGGCCCTGCAGGGGAAGCCTGCCTGCACGCGCAGCTCCTGGCGCTTCTGGCCCACGCTCTCGGCGAACCACTCCTCGTCGTAGTATCGCCGGGCGATCCAGGAGTCGCTGTAGAGGGGCAGGTAGCCGTCCTTCATGTTCCAGGTGATGCCGTAGTCGTAGACGTCCTTCCTGCCGGACAGACGCAGGTGCGAGAAGTAGAGCTTCTCGGACTCGGTCTCGTAGCGCATCTCGTAGGCCAGGTTGCCCAGGGGGAAATCGCCGAACCAGAGCGACGCGCCCACGCGCTGCTCGATCAGTTCTTCCTCTTCGGTGTAGCGGGCGGCGCTGAGTCCCAGCATGCCCTTCATGGGCAGGCCGTAGTAGCGGTAATGGGCTCCCATGACTCCGTCGATGTCTTCGAAGTTGGGGAAGGTGTCGCCGTCTGCGTCGCGCAGTTCGCGGCTGCCCGCGAAGAGCGTGAGCGATCCGATCCTGCCGCCGTTCAGATCGAGACGGGCGCCGTCGAGCAGAGAACTGCCCACGCCGCCGTAGATCCACTGGCGTCCCACCGAAAGCTTGAAGAGCGGCGAAGGCGCGAACTTCAGGTAGCCGCGGTAGATGTTGTGTTCGGGATCGGGGGACGTGTCCTCGAGCATCTCGCCCCGGTAGCTTCCGAGGAAGTGCAGCGAGAGGGACTCGTGGCCCAGGCCCTTGGCGTCGAAGGCCAGACGGGCGATGTGATCCAGCTCGCTGTGGGCGTCCTCGCCGTAGGTCTCGTAGACGAAGGACGTGCTGGAAAGACGGCCCTGGATGTCCACAGCCGATGCGAAGCCTGGCAGCAGCAGGAGCGCCAGGATCAGGATGGCCCCCGGAACCCGTGTCCGGATAAGGGGTTGGGGAGTGCGGGCCATTGCGACCTCCTTCATGAGGGATCAGGAGTTTTCTCAGGGTAAGTCAACGTTAACAGAATTTCCCCGATGTACAAGAGAATATAATCACGAACTCCTGAATGCAATGGGTCGATCAGCGAATAGCGGAACAGAGCCGCTCAATTGCCGTATGCTTGCGGCCCTTCACCTTGGGAGGTTTCCATGCGAACCGGTATCGTCCTAATCCTGGCCTTGTTTTTAGCCGCGCCTCTCGCGGCGGAGCATTCCCCGAAGCAGCTACTCGAGACCGCCTTCGCGCGCATCGATCTGGACCAGGACAGCTTCCTTCCCTACAGCGTCCTCTACGAGGTGCGCACCTGGGTGCGCGACGGCGACGACACCCTCGAGGAAGAGCATCTGGAGATCGGCCGCTACACCGAGTTCAGTCCCGATTCGACCCTGGACGAGGTCCTCGAAGTGAAGACGATCTTCTCGAAGGACGAAGGCGAAGACGATGCCGACGAGCCGGGACGCCCGGAGGAAACCAAAGAAGAAGAGGTCGGCGGTGAACTGCCCGCACTCGACGCCGAGTTCCGCAGGCACCACGAGTTCCGTTTCGCCGAATGGACGGAAGAGAACGGCCTTCGCGCGGCGCGCTACAAGGTTCGTCCCAAGAAACGCAAGAAGGAGTTCTGGAAGGGCGACGTATGGTTCGGCGCCGAAAAGGGCGAGCTGCTCGCTCTTGACCTCGAACCCGCCAAACGTCCCTTCGGATTGAAAGCCATGCGGGTTGTGGGGCTCTACCACAACGAGCCCGAGTACGACCTGCCGGTGAGCATCGACATGGATGTGGAAGTGAAGATCCCGATCATCGTGCACAAGAAGATCCGGGTGGAGATACGCTTCAGGGATTTCGAGCAAATATAGTTTTCTAGCGTAATATTATTAACAGTTCTTGTGGGTCACTCGTGTCTGTGATAGTCTCTGAGCAGTTATCATGTGCTGCTGGATTTTCTGGAAGCAGACTAGGTTTGGGCGGAGGTCTCATGAATCGACTCTATGTGTGCATACTTGTAGCTTCCCTTATTTGTTGCTTTCCGAGTATCTCTGAAGCTCTTCCTTGCACTTTTGGCTCCGATCCCCCTGATCGAGATATCAACTGGGATGAGATCGATCCG
>CAYFNT010000024.1:0-36992 GCA_964344565.1 uncultured bacterium | reverse complement strand
GAATGCCGAAGGGCGCGGCTGGCTCATCGACATCCGTGCCGAGGGCCAGAACCGCCTCGTAGGCGTTCACCTTCACGCCGATGGGTTGATCGTAGACCACGTCGTCGCCGGTGGCCTTCAGGTGCGCGTCCATGTCGTCGCTGTCCATGGAAGGGACCGCCGACTTCACCAGCGCCGCCACGCCGGCCACCATGGGGCAGGCCATGCTCGTGCCGTCGCTGTACATGTAGGGATTCACGCCGTCCCACTCGTAGTTGAGCATGAAAAGCAGGCCGGTGAGGAAGTCCACCTCGTAGTTGCTCATGATGGTGGACCAGATGCGCTCGCCCGGCGCCGCGATGTCGACCCAGCTTCCGTAGGTCGAGAAGGATGCGCGCTGGTTGGCGCTGTTGGTGGCGCCGACGCTGATCACGTGATCCAGTCCTGCGGGATACATCACCGAGCTGTTGTTGTTGTTGCCGGCCGCGGCCACGCAAACCACGCCGGCCGCATTGGCGTCGTTGACCAGGGACTGCATGAAGCCGAAGTCCGAGTAGGATCCTCCGAAGCTCATGGAGATCACGTCGGCTCCGTTGTCGATGGCGTAGCCAAAGGCCATGGTCACCGAGGCCACCGAGAAGGGGTCGGCGCCGCCGGTGAGCTTCAGGCCCATGAGCTCGCAGCTCCAGCCGGTGCCCGCCACGCCCACGCCGTTGTTGGTGGCCGCCGAGGCGATGCCGCCGCAGTGGGTGCCGTGGAATCCCACGTCGATGCCTGCCTCGAAATAGGCTTCGGGGCGCGGGTCGCTGTCGTTGCGTCCGCAGTCCCAGCCGTAGATGTCGTCCACGAATCCGTTGGCGTCGTCGTCCACGCCGTTGGACGGAATCTCGTCGTCATTGCGCCAGGCGTTGGGATTGATATCGGGATGGCTCCAGTCCAGCCCAGTGTCGAGGATGGCGATGACGGCATCCTCGCTTCCCGTGTTCTCGTCCCAGGCCAGGGTGAGTTTGATGCCCGAGGTGGGATTGGTCACGGCCCACTGGCGCGAGAGGTAGCTGTCGTTGGGCGTGATGAAGGGATGCATGAGCCAGTTGGGAGAGACCGCGTCGAAGAGCCCCGTGGCCGCGAGTTCGTCGCGTGCGGCCATGACGTCGAGATCGGCGGGACCGCGATAGCGGAGGTAGCGGGATTCCCGTTCGCTGGGCCCGTCCAGGCGCTGGCTCAGGACGACTCCCTGGTCCAGCCCGTGGCGCGCGAGCACCGGCGCCAGGTTCGGCGCATGCTGCGGCTGGACGGAGTTAGGATCCGGCAGAACGACGAGCACTTCCCCGGGTACGAATTCCGCGGCGCCGGAGATCAGCGGAAGCGCGACGGTCCATATGGCGAGAATGGCGATCTTCTTCATGTCTTCCCCCCGATAGCTTGAATGTTGGTTCGTCGATTATATCACAGGCCCGAGATCGGCGATCACGAAAAACCCCTCCCCCGAAGGGGAGGGGACTTCATGCTGACTGCAGAAAGCCGAAGCTGACCGCTAGTACAGCGCCTTGACGGTGCTCCAGTCGCTGCTCTCGGCGCCGACCGGGTTGACGATCTCACCGTAGACGTTGACCAGACCGCAGCTGGTGTAGGCGTCCACCATCAGGTAGTACATGCCGCCACCGGTCGAGGTGTAGTTGATGCACTCGGGATTGCCGCTGTCGTCGCCGGCCACGCAGGTGCCGTCGATGTCGCTGCAATCGGTGACCAGATAGATGGCCAGATCGAAGCCGCCATCTTCACAGACGTCCAGGACGCCGCCGGGCTCGAGATAGACTTCGTAGACGACTTCGGGGCCGTTGGCGCTCCAGCCGGTGCAGCCGCCGTAGCTCGGGCTATAGTCGTTCTCGAAGAGGCAGAGGTCCACTTCGAAGGCGAAGGGGCCGTCGCCCAGAGGCAGGGCGATATCGCAGGTGTCGCCCGGCTCCGGAGGAAGGATGATGTCTTCGGTGATGTTCAGCTCGTAGACGCCGCTGCTGCTGCTGTAGCCATCCACGAAGATGTAGTAGGTTTCGCCGCCGGTAAGGGCCACGTCGAAGAGCTCGGACATGTAGCCCGGGCAGGAGTCGTCGTTGCAGTCTATGACGTTCAACGCGGAGTCGGCGATGTACAGCTTCGTGTCGTAGCTGGAAGCGCAGAGGTCCAGGTCGATGGCCATGTCATAGGCCGGAGTGAAGGAGTAGACGACATCGGGAGCGGCGCCGGCCCAGGGGCAGGCAACGTCGTAGTCGTCGACGAAGACGCTGGTGTCTCCGCCATCGGTGAAGGGCAGGCTCGCGATCGGAACGGCGGTGCCGATGTCTTCGCCGCCGACGCGACCGGAACTACCACCCTTGATGACGAGCTCGCCACAGGTGTATTCGACCTTCTCTTTGGCGAACGCAGTGCCGACAGCCAGGCTGAGCACCAGGAACAGGAACATTAGCTTTCTCATCGATGAATCCTCCGATGTTGGTTCATCCGGGATGTAATGAGGCCTCTCATCCCGGTCGGATGTTGGGCTGAAGGACTGCCTGTGTCGGACCTCCGCGGTAGCGAACCGCGCCCGACTCACTTCGTCACTCGCAAACCCATGTTACAGAAGAGAGATCTTACCATATCCAGACTAAAAGGTAAATAATACCGAAAGATAATTCCTATTCATTTCAAAGGCTTGGGGGATCGCAGGCGAGGAAAATGCGCCGCGATGGGGAACAAGGAGGAGCTCTGCGCCCCAATCCGTCGGAAGGGACCGATCTCAGGATTTTCGCGCCAGCACGGCCGTGGCGATGCCTCCGCTCAACTCCATGCGGCACTTCACGTCCATCCCGAGGCTCGCGAGAAGCTGATCGAAGGCGTCCCGGCCCAGGAAATCGCCGACGCTCCGCGGCAGGTAGGAGTAGGCTTCGCGGTCGCCTGAGATCCATCCCCCGACGCGGGGGAGTACATGGTGGAAGTAGAAGCGGAAGAGTCGATCCTGGAATGCGCTGCGGGGAGGGAAGAACTCGAGCACGAGCATCTCACCGCCGGGGCGGATCACTCGGGTCATCTCGGCGAGTCCGTCGCGCAGCCCCGCGAAGTTGCGCACGCCGAAGGCGGCCATGACGCCGTCGAAGCTGCGGTCGGCGAAGGGCAGGGCCAGGGCGTCGGCGGCGGCGTAGCCGGACAGTCGGGTGTGGCCGGCGAGCTTCGCGGCGCCGAGTCGGCACATCTCCGGCACGAAGTCCGTGGCGACGGCCCGCGCTTCCGGACGATCGGCCAGCCATGCCGAGCAGAGATCGCCGGTGCCCGCGGCCACGTCGAGCACGTTTTCGATGTCCTTGGAGAAGAGCCCCACGGCCCGCGCTCGCCAGCGCCGGTCCATGCCGGCGCTGAGCAGGCGGTTGAGCAGATCGTAGCGGTGGGAAATGGCGGCGAACATTCCCTGGACGGCCTGGCGTTTTTCGGGGGCCTCGCCGGTGGGGATGCGGCTCACTTCTTCTCCAGCGGAATGCCCAGGCTCGCCCATATCTCGTCGATGTGCGCCTTCACCTCGGGGCTCATCTCGAGCACCTCGGGCCATTCGCGCTCGAAGCCTTCCTCGGGCCACTTGCGCGTGGCGTCGATGCCCATCTTGCCCGAGAGGCCGAGCCGGTCGGAGGCGTGGTCGAGCACGTCGGTGATGCCGTCGGCGAAGACCGCGTCGCGCTTCGGATCGATGTTGGCGGTGACGCGCCAGAAGACCTCGGCCTTGTTCTGCACGTCCACGTCCTCGTCCACCACGATGACGATCTTGGTGAAGGCCAGCTGGCCCGTGCCCCAGAGGCTGCTCATCATCTTGCGAGCATGGCCCGGGTAGCGCTTGCGGATGGACAGGATCGCCACGTTGTGGAAGACGCCCTCCACGGGAAGGTGCATGTCGACCAGTTCCGGGAACTGCAGCTTGATCAGGGGCAGGAAGAGCCGCTCGGTGGCCTTGCCCATGGGGCCGTCCTCCTGGATGGGCGGGCCCACCACGATGCTCGGATAGACGGGGTTGCGGCGATGGGTGATGGCGGTCACGTGCATCACCGGATACATGTCGGCGAGGGAGTAGTATCCGGTGTGATCGCCGAAGGGGCCTTCGAGCCGACGCTCGCCGGGTTCCACGTATCCCTCGATGACGTACTCGGCCTCGGCGGGCACCTCGAGATCCACGGTCACGCCGGGCACCATCTCGATGGCCTCGCCGGCGAGGAATCCGCCCAGCAGCACCTCGTCCACGCCTTCGGGCAGGGGAGCCGTGGCGGCGTAGATCATGGCCGGATGTCCACCCAGGGCGATGGCCACCTCGACCCGTTCGCCCCGCGCTTCGGCCTCGCGATGGTGCTGCGCGCCCACCTTGTGCATCTGCCAGTGCATGCCGCAGGTCTTCTCGTCGAAGATCTGCACGCGGTACATGCCCACGTTGCGCGCGCCGGTTTCGGGATCCTTGCTGAATACCTGGGTCTGGGTGATGTACCTGCCGCCGTCGTCGGGCCAGCAGAGCTGCGCGGGCAGGATGTTCAGATCCACCTCGTCGCCGGTGAGGACCACGTCCTGACATGCGCCCCTCGATACCTTCTTGGGAAGGATGCGCCCCAACGAGGCCAGCTTGGGAAGCATGCGCAGCTTCTCGCGCCAGTCGCCCGGCGGAGCCATTTCCACGGTCTCGGCGATGCGACCGGCCGCCTCCTCGAGGGTCTCGGCGCCGAGGGCCCAGGCCATGCGACGGTCGGTGCCGAAGAGGTTGATGACCAGGGGGGTGCCGTGGCCCTTCACCTTCTCGAAGAGCAGGGCCGGGCCGCCGGCCTTGACCACCCGGTCGGTGATCTCGGTGATCTCGAGGTCGCGGTCCACGGGTTCGCGCACGCGAACGAGCTCGCCCTTGAGTTCGAGGAAGTCGATGTAATCGCGGAGATTCTTGAAGTTTTTCATAGGCGAGGAAGTTACCGGGAACGGTCACCGGAGGCAATAGGAGGAAGTCGCGAGTCACGAGCTCAATACTCGGAACTCAGGACTTACAACTTCCTCAATCTCGGTATCGTCACGCCCACCAGCCCGCAAAGCATGCCGAGGATTCCCCAGGTGCCGAACAGAATATGCGTGGGCACCCACTCCACCAGCAGACCCGTGACTCCGGCCGAAAGGGCCGTCATTCCCACGACGCTCATGCCCATGAAGCTGAAGACCCTGCCGCGCATGGCGTCGGGAGCGAGATCCTGCACCAGCGAGACCCGCGCGATGGTGATCCAGGGAATGAAGATGGCGTGGGCGAAGATCAGCGGCACCAGCAAGCCGAAGGCCGGCGCCAGCAGCATGGGGCCGTAGGTGGCGCCATCGGCGATCATGCCCGTCAGCCAGAGCCGCCCCTTGGACCACTTCGGCCAGCCCTTGAGGATCATGGCCGAGCCCGTGAGCATGCCCGCGGCCAGCACCGCCTCGATGCCTCCATAGTAGCTGCCGCCCAGGCCCAGATCCTGTCGGATATAGATGGGCATGGCCACGATGGCCGGTCCCATGATGAAGAAGTTGTTCACCGCCGTGAGAATAAGCAGCCAGCGCAGCTCCCTGTGATTCCAGGCCAGTTTCAGGCCCTCCCGGGCCTCATGCCAGGCCAGGCGGGCGCCGGCGGGGCCTCCGGTTTCGCCGGCCTGGAGCAGGGCGTCCGGACCCTCGGCCGGCTCCAGGGCCATGTCGCCCTTCATGAAGCGGAGCAGGATGAAGCTGACGCCGAAAAGCAGCGCCGCCCCCCAGAAGAGCTGCACGGCCCCGACCAGGCCGAGCAGGCCCGCGGCGATGAGCGGGCCCAGGAACCAGGCGAACTGGTCGGATCCCTGGACCAGGGTGTTGGCCTGCAGGCGGTCGGCCTCGGGCACCAGGCTCGGAATCATCGAATCCCGGGCCGGCATGAAAAGGCTCATGGCCATGGCGAAGATGAAGGCCCAGACCAGGATAACCGGAATACTGAGCCCTCCGGCGAGGGCGATCAGGGGGATGCCCACCATGAGGGCTCCCCGGAAGAGGCTGCTGCCCAGCATGACCCGGCGGCGATCGAGGCGGTCCACGACCACCCCGGCCAGCAGGCCGAAGAGCAGGATGGGCAGGTGTTCCACCATGGCCACCGCTCCGGTGGCTCTTCGCGACTCAGATATCTCAAGGACGAGCCATAGCAGGCCGATATGGAAGACGGTGTCCCCCAATCGGCTAAGGAACTGTCCGCCCACGAGAAGCAATAGATTTCGGTCGCGAATCAAGGTTGCCCGCTCTCTTCGAATAAGATTACACTGCTCGCGGACCCGGAGGAATTCCCATGGCCTTCCGAGAGAACAATGCCCAGGTGTTCCTGATTCTGCTCGGAATCGCCTTCCTGCTCTTCTTCCCCATTCTCAACAACGAGTTCTGGACGGCCGAGGAGTACGAGTATCTCCGGAAGGCCCTCAATCCGGACCAGGCCGGAGCGGTCTACCCGACCACGGGCGACGCCCATCCCCTGGTGGATCTCTTCCACTTGCTCGAGTACAAGCTCTTCGGCGACATCCCCACGGGATACTACCTGCTAAACATCCTGCTGCACGCGGTCAACGCCTTTCTGCTCTTCCTGCTCATACACATGAGCCTCAAGGACTTCGGCATCGCCTTCCTCGCCAGCCTTCTCTTCGTCTTTTCCGTGGGCAACTACGGGAAGGAGGTCATGTACGCGGCGGGCGTGAGCAGCATCCTCATGCATACCACCTTCCTGCTCACCGTGCTGGCCTACATGCTCAACGAGACGCGCGGACGAGGCAAGATCTTGAGCGTCTGGTTCCTGGTGACCCTGGTGCTCTTCACCCTGTCCCTGATCAACGTGCTCTCGTCCATCGGCATCATCGGCGTGCTCCTGTTCTACAACGTCTTCTTCAAGAAGGAGCGCCGCCGCCCCGTGCTCGCGCCGCCCTTCCTGGTGCTCTTCTTCGTGAGCATCGTGCTGATCTCCACCCAGCAGGAGCTCTTCAGCAACGCCACGGCGGGCTATCCCGAGGGTTCGGGCCTCGGCTTCACCTTCGGGAACTTCATACGGAACATTCCCCGCTTCCTCATCCACATGGTCTTCCCCATCCACTTCACGGAGATCATCGAACAGGGAAGCTTCGTTTCGGCCATCTTCCACGCCCGCGTGTGGATACGTCCCATCCTGGGCGTCATCATCTTCAGCTACGCGGTCTACGGATTCGTCTTCGGCAACACCACCCTGCGATTCTTCATCGCCTGGACCTTCGTGACCATCCTGCCCTTCTGCATCTACTACTTCCCGGGCGACTGGCTGAACATCAAGTACCTGTATCTGTCCTCGGCGGGCTTCTGCCTGATCCTCTCCACGGGCACCATGAAGATGTACCGGGTGCTCCTGACCCGGGGCTGGCGGCGCTGGGTGCCGATACTGATTCCCGCCTTCTTCATCATCCTGGCGGTGAGCATCGTCAATCGCCTGGACCGCGCTTACGAACAGAGGGCTCAGTCGCCCCAGATCAAGGCCATGAAGTTCCACTACCTGAGGATGAAACAGGAGAGCCTGAGCCGCCGGGCCCAGGACTAGCAGGCAAACGCAGGCATGAAGAAACCCCGCGCCCAAGGGCGCGGGGTTCTTTGTTTCAACTCACCTAGACGGCGAGGTCCGAAGGCTTGTCTCTAGTACAGAGCCTTGAGGGTGGACCAGTCGCTGCTCTGGGTGGCGGTGGTGCAGACGATCTCAAAGTCGGTCGCGCCGCCGAGCTCATGGGGCTCGTCGCCGTAGATGTCGCCGAAGAGATACCAGTCAAAGACGTTCGGGCCGCAGTCAGCATCGGCAGGAACGTCGACGGTGGTGTAAACTTCGCAGATGTCGCCATCGTAGATCTGTCCCCAGCCGCCATCGGGATCGTCCATGCTCAGAACGCCACCGGCGATCGAGAACAGGATGTCATTGCCCGAAGGATTCAGGAATCCATCAACCGACACGAAGGTCAGGTTGCTGGGAAGAGTGATGGTCGACGTACCGGCTTCGCTGACGATCCACTCAACATCCAGACTGGCGTTGTAGATGTAGAAGGTCACGGGAACGACGGTACCAGCGTTGACGCTGACGGGATCGCTAGTTACGGTGCTGCCGTCGATCGAACGATCGGCGAGAGCCGGGGTCGCCGCGAGGGCGATCAGAGCGAGAAGCGCAAGCACTTTCTTCATTGGTTGTTCCTCCAAATGGTGAAAAATCTCAAACGTTGCAGTGTCAAAGCTCACGACAGGCCAGCTGGCTGAAATTCGAGAACGGTGGGGAACCGTGTCATTCGAAACGTACTGTCGTGCCCGAGATGTTCTGACACCCGACAAGTCTATCCTATCCGGACATTGACTTCAAGAATTTCCTCAATGGGCTGTGGGTAATCCTATGATTTGCACTAAGTTGGATAACTTGCCTTTGTCGATTTCAGCTCCGGCCGGTCACAAATTCCTGTCAGCAGTTTTTAGCCGAAAAAACCCGCGCCGTAAGGCGCGGGCATAAATGGCAATTGAGTCGGATCTAGTACAGGGCCTTGAGGGTGGACCAGCTGCTCTCCTCGGCGCCCGTCTGATCGCAGATCTGGATATCGATGTAGTCGGTGAGCTCGTGCGGCTCATCGCCATAGATATCTCCCTGCAGGAACCACTGGATCATGTCGGGACCGCATTCGCATTCGGTACCGACCATCACCTCGACGAAGAAGGTGCCTCCCTCAGCTCCATACACTTCGCCCCATCCGCCGTCCGCGTCATAGAAGAGCGCGCCGTTGTCGGGGTTGCCGAAGGTATCGAAGAGGAAGTTCCAGGGACCTGACGCACCGGGATCAGGAGTGTACCATCCCGAAAGAACATGGAAACACTCGGGGAACAGGAACCACACCTCGGCGAGCCATTCCACATCGACGCTGCCGTTGTAGACGTAGAACTCGCAGATGTAGACCTGTCCCGGAACGAAGATCGCCGGGTTGGGGGCGATCAGGTTAACATAGCTTCCAGCGATGCTCCTGTCGGCCAATGCAGGAGAGGCCGTCAATGCGAACAACGCTAACACGAGAATCAGTTTCTTCATGTCATTCCTCCAAAGATGCGTTGCGCTTCTAGGGCCCATGATTCCGCGGATGTGGACCCATTACGGAACTCCGCATCGCAATTCTACACGAGCCCCCCGTGAGGTTCAATAACAGAAGGTGGATATGTCCAGTTTGCGGGAAACTCGGCAAGTATTCGTTAATTACGGTATATAAAACGACCCCGCCGGCCGAATTGAAGCGCCAGCGGGGCAATAAGTTGCGAGAAGCCTGAACTATGCCATCGTGTAGAAGCTGCGAAGGTCGGCCAGGCCTTTTTTCACGGCCTCCGCGGATTTGTCGAGCAGGGCCTTCTCGTCGGCGCTCAGATCCAGCTCGATGATCTTCTCGGCCCCGTTGGCGCCGATGAGTACCGGCACGCCCAGGTAGATGGCTTCGTGCCCGTACTCGCCGCGCAGGTAGGCCGCGCAGGGCGCGATGCGCTTCTCGTTGGTGAGAATCGCCTCGACCATCTCGGCGCTGCTGGCGGCCGGCGCATAGTAGGCCGAACCGGTCTTAAGATACTTCACGATCTCCGCGCCGCCGTTGCGAGTGCGGTCGACCAGGGCTTCGATATCCTCCGGGCTCATCAGCTCGGTGATGGGAATGCCCGACACCGTCGTGAAGCGCGGGAAGGGCACCATGGTGTCGCCGTGGCCCCCCAGTACCATGGCCTGCACGTCGGTCACCGCCACCTTGAGCTTCTCCGCCACGAAGTAGCGGAAGCGGGTGCTGTCCAGGATGCCCGCCATGCCGAAGACGCGCTTGAGCGCGAAGCCGCTCGCGTCCAGCGCGACCATGCACATGATGTCCAGGGGGTTGCTCACCACGATGATGGTGGCGTTGGGCGCATACTCGGCGCAGTTGCGCGCGGCGGTCTTGACGATGTCCGTGTTGATCTTGAGCAGGTCCATGCGGTCCATGCCAGGCTTGCGGGGAACGCCCGCGGTGATCACCACGACGTCGCTGTCGGCGATTTCCGCGTAGTCATTGGTGCCCACGGTGGTCACGCCGTAGTTGCGTAGAGGCGCGGCGTGGGTGAAGTCGAGGCCCTTGGCCTGGGGCATGCCCTCGACGATGTCCACCATGACCACGTTGGCGATGTTCTTCTCGGCGATGTAGTAGGTCGTCTTGGCTCCCACGTGTCCGGCGCCGATCACACTGACTTTCTTCATGTCCGTCCTCCTCCTAAGCCAGGTCGCGGATGGGCTCGGCGGAAGCCTGGAATTCCTTCCAAGTGTCCTCGGCCAGTTTCAGTTCGATGATCTCCTCGGCGCCGCCCTCGCCCAGCTTGCAGGGCACGCTCAGGGCCACGCCCTTCATTCCGTATTCGCCGTCCAGCATCACGCTCACCGAAAGGATCTTCCCGGTGTCGATGGCAATGGCCTCGACCACCTGCGCGATCGCCGAAGCCGGCGCGTAGTAGGCGTTGGCCCGCTTGGCCAGGTCGACGATGAGATTGCCGGCCTGGCGGGTGTTGTGGATCACGCGCTCGATGGCGCCCTGATCCAGGAGGGTGGTCACGTCGATGCCGCTCACCCGGGAATAGTAGGGCAGGGGAACCATCTTCTTGGTGTGGCTGCCGATGACGGTGGCGTTCACGTCGCGGGCGCTGATGCCCAGCTCCTCGGCGATGAATCCAGCCATGCGCGTGGAGTCGAGGACTCCGCCGATGCCCAGGACCCGCTTGCGGTCGAATCCGGACTTCTCGGCGAAAATCTTCACCATGGCGTCCACGGGCTCGGGGGCCACGATGACCTTGGCGTCGGGGGCATGCTTGACGATGGGATCCACGAGGCTGAGCACGATGTCGCGGTTCTCCTCGAAGTGCTCCGTGCGATCCTTGCCCGGTTCGCGAATCAGGCCGGCCGTGATCACGACGATGTCGCTACCCTCGATGGCCTCGATCTTGTCGCTGCCGTCGATCTTGGTGCGATAGCGCCGAATGGGGGCCGCCTCCATCATGTCCAGGGCCTTGCCCGCGGCCCGACCCTCCTCGATGTCGATCAGCGTGACATGAGCGGCCGCCATCTCCGCGATAAAAAAGGCGGCGTTGGCGCCCACGTTTCCACTGCCGATGATACTCACCTTTTTCATGCTATCCGCTCCTTGAAAAGGGTTGTCGGCCGGGGCCGCGCCCCGAGGAGAGCCACTATGCCAGAGCGATTGGGCGAGTTCAAGATTTCACAAAGGTTAGCGTTGCTTTTGTTCTATGAAAAAACCCCGACGCCGAAACGTCGGGGTTTCTTACCGTTTTGCCATGCGAAACTCTAGGCGGGCTCCTCCGCGGCCTCCTCCTCACGCTCGAAGAGCGGCGTGCTGAGATAGCGCTCGCCGGTGTCGGGCAGCACCACGAGGATGCGCTTGCCCTCGTTCTCGGCGCGACCGGCCACGAAGACCGCGGCGTGGAGCGCGGCGCCGCTGGAGATGCCCCCGAGCACGCCTTCCTCCAGGGCCAGCCTGCGAGTGGCCTCGGCGGCCTGCTCTCCCTTGACCCTCACGATCTCGTCGATGAGTTCGGGCTCGAGCACTTCGGGCACGAAGCCCGCGCCGATGCCCATGATGGGATGGGGACCCGGCTCGCCGCCGGACAGCACCGGGCTCTCCTCGGGCTCCACCGCCACGGTCATCAAGGCGGGACGCCGATCCTTCAGGGCGCGGCTCACGCCCGTGAGGGTGCCGCCCGTACCCACGCCGCTCACGAGGATGTCCACCTCGCCGCCCGTATCCCGCCAGATCTCCTCGGCCGTGCTGCGCACATGGATCTCCGGATTGGCCGGATTGCTGAACTGGCTGGGCTGGAACCAGCCGGGATTGACGGCCAGCAGTTTCTCGGCCGCCGCGATGGCGCCCTTCATGCCGTCGGGCCCGGGCGTGAGCACCAGCTCCGCGCCGAAGGCCCGCAGAAGCTTGCGCCGCTCCACGCTCATGGTCTCGGGCATGGTGAGCACCAGACGGTAGCCCCGCGCGGCGGCCACCATGGCCAGGGCGATGCCCGTATTCCCGCTGGTGGGCTCGACCAGGGTGTCCCCCGGCTGGATCTTCCCCGCCTGCTCGGCGTCATCCACCATGGCCCAGCCGATGCGGTCCTTCACGCTGGCCATGGGATTGAAGCTCTCCAGCTTCGCGACGATCTCGCCGGGCAGTTTCGCGTCGATGCGCGCCAGGCGCAGCAGCGGCGTGTTTCCGATGAGATCGGTGATGTTCTGGTGGATGCGGCTCATATCAGGCTCCTTCTAGCTACGGGTCTAGATGGTGAAGTCTCCGGTTTTCTCGACGTCCTCGCCGTTCTCGTGAGCGCGCTGCTCCAGGAATCGGATACGCTCCTCCAGCCGCTGCAGCGACTGCTCGAGGGGGTCGCCCAGCAGGTCATGTCTCAGCCGGATGCGCGAGTCGCGGCGCCGATCCACCCGCCGTGCGGGTATGCCGACCATCACGTCGCCGGGGGCCACGTCGCGGATGACCACGGAGCTTGCGCCGATGCGCGCGCCTTCGCCCACCCGGATGGGCCCCAGCACCTTGGCGCCGGCGCCCACGACCACGCTGGCCTCCAGGGTTGGATGCCGCTTGCCCCGGTCCAGACGCGTGCCGCCCAGGGTCACGCCCTGGTAGAGCAGCACGTCGTCGCCCACCTCGGCCGTCTCGCCGATGACCACGCCCACGCCGTGGTCGATGAAGACCCTCCGGCCCAGGGTGGCGCCGGGATGGATCTCGATGCCGGTGAACACGCGCACCCATCCCATAAGCAGGCGGGCCAGGAAGCGGAAGTGTCTGCGCCAGAGGCCGTTGGCGACCCGGTAGGTCCAGAGGGCGTGCAGGCTCGTATAGAGGAGGGCCACCTCCAGGCGTCCCCGGGCCGCGGGATCCTTGGACAGGGCCGAGTCGAGGTCCTCTTTCATCAGTTTCAGTGCGTTCATGGTGTCTCCCGGGCGCTTGGGCCCAAAAAAAACGCCGCAGACCCGAAGGTCTGCGGCGCTGGTGCTTCACTTATGGACAGCCGTTAACCTTCCCTAGCTCCTGGATGTGCCGGGCAACAACAGCAAAGCAGGCTGGAAAGGTATGTCGCGGTCACTGGGATACCTCGAAAAGGAGAAGATCAGAGGCTGTAAGCATACTGAAATTCTTCTCTTTTGTCAAATACGGCCGGAATCGGGCCCCCTGGACCGGAGGGCCTCGATCGCCTATATTCGGATTTCTTCGAACCTTATCCCTCTTGGAATCGAGAACCATGAAGATCCCCAGCACCACCGAAGGCCGCCTGGAAAACCTCTCCCAGACCATCTGGGCCCTGGAGGAGGGGCACCGCGCGGAGTCTTTGCCCCCGCTGGAGAGGCTCAATCTCCTGCGCAGCCACTACGAGATCCAGCAGCTGCGGGAAGAGGAACTCGAGATACCCAAGAAGGATCGCTCATTCCTCTATCTCAACGAGAAGAGCAAGGTGCAGGTGCTCCTGGTCCATGGCGGGCACAGCACCCCGGCCTCTTTCATCCAGCTGGGCAAGCGGCTCTACCGGGCGGGCATGACCGTCTACGCCACGCTGCTGCCCAACGAGGAGACCGTGGGTTTCCAGCGGGGCGGCGTGCCCTGGCAGCTGTCGCGGGCCGAGCTCGAGATGCGCTACGACCTGCTGGCTCATCTCGGCGAGGACATCCACGTGATCGGCTCCAGCTTCGGGGCGGTGCTGTCCATCGGGCTGGCCAAGGAGCGGCCCGTGAAGACCATCACCCTGCTCTCGCCGCCCCTGCGCCCGACCCTGAGCTTCGTGGAGCGCATGGCCCTCACCTGGAAGCGGCTCTTCCCCAATCTTTTCGAGAACATGGTGGCCAGCTCTCCCCATCGATGGATGGCCGACCGCTACTCGGCATTGAGGGAAGCGCGGAAGCGCGTTCGGGAACTCGAGTGCCCCATCCTCGCCATCCACGCGCGGAACAACATGGAACTGGACCATCGGGGGCTCGATCTGGTGAGGCGCCACGCCCGCAACAAGGCCAGCAAGGCGGTCCTACTGGAGGAAGGCGGCCACAAGCTGCTCCACGGCAAGAGCGCCTCGAAGGTGGAGGACGAAATCCTGGCCTTCATCCAGTCCCAATCCTGAGTTTTCGGCCCGGTCACTTTTTCCCATCCCTTCGGCGGCCTTTCCGGTCGCGGGACAAGAAATTCCCCAGACTCCTCGGCCCAGGCTCACCCACATGGCTGGAATCCTGCTAAGTCATTGAAAAATGGAGCAAAAAGCCGCTCCGTCCGTTGGCATACGCATTGCTTTACGAAGGCAATCACCCGCCGATGGAGCAAATCGTAGGGAGTAGGGTGTTTTTTGATAGCTTGCTTGGCCGGGCCTTTTCCCGTCGAAGAAGCTTAGTCATCGAAAGATCACCATATGGTCTGCCACAGCGAAGGAAGTAACAATGGCTGAGTGGAATGGCACCGACTACTCCAACGTTATTGTCGGCGATGAACGTGCGAGTGAAGTCATGACCTCGTTAGAGGCCGCCGATTATCTCAAGATGCACGTGAAGACCGTCTGCCGGCTCGCGAAGGAAGGCAAGATTCCAGCGAAGAAAGTCGGCAGCGAATGGCGCTTCCTCAAGGGAGTGCTGGATCGTTGGCTGGCTATGGAGATCGTCTCTTAAGAGTGTCGAAGGTGGGGGCTTCGCACCCCGCCTCCTCCAAACGTTGCAAGCGCAAGGCATGAAGGCCGCCTCCCCGGGCGGCTTTCATGCTTGTTTTTTGTATCGCCCACTCCTAGGGTGAGGCCGCTCACCCGGGAGGATGCCCTTGCGACGCCTCGTTTTCGCCTGTCTTCTCATGCTCACGCTCCCTGTCGCCTCCGCCCACGCCACCGCGCCGGGAGCCCTGGTCCTGTCGGCCGAAAGTCCCCTCTACGACGATCTCGAGCACTTCCGCGCCCTGGGTCTCTGGTCCGGCGGGCTCGAATTGCGCCCAATCAGTCGCGCCAAGGTGGCCCGCGCACTCCGCGTCATCGAGCGGAACCTCGGTGAGTATGAACTCGGCCGCGGCGATGGTCTCCGACTGAATCGTCTGCGCGAAGCCGTGAAGGTTTGGGGCCTCGGGCAGCGGGCCTCGGGCAGCGGACCTCGGGCCTCGGGCCTCGAGCCGCGGGCCGCGAGTCGCTGGGAACCGGGGTTGGCGTTTCGTTTCGACGGGGGGCCCACGAACCTGGAGCAGGTGGTCGACCTGGATCGCCGTCCCCGCCGTGAGGGCTCCTTCTTCCTGAAGCTCGACGCCTCGGTGGGGCGCCATCTCGGCGCCCAGTGGCGCTGGCACGAGGACTACAGCGCGCTCACTCCGCTACCCGAGGACAACTGGGTGGACAATCTCCCCAGCGGCGCCCGCAAACTCCTCACCGACGCGAGCTCCCGCAACGATCGCGCGGTGGTCGCCTGGGCCCAGGGTCCGGTGGACCTGCGCCTGGGCCGCGAGGACCGGCGCTGGGGTCAGGGTCGCCGCGGCACCCTCTTCCTCAGCGAGAATCCATTTCCCCTGGACGGTCTCAGTTTCCGCTTCCGCAGTCGCTGGGTCTCCGGCGCTTCGCTCATCGCCCAGAGCTGGCGCAAACCCCATCACGTGTTGGGCGACGGCCCGGACGAGGAAGAACTCCGGCTCGGGGACGGCTACTACGCGGCCCACCGATTCGAACTGCACCCCTGCCGCGACTGGAGCCTGGGAGTCTTCGAGGCCGTGGCCTGGGGCGGGCGCGGCATCGACTTCGCCTATCTGAATCCGGTGGGATTCTTCGTGGCGCAGACCCAGGACATCTGGGACCGCTCCGAGGCCGACGACAAGAAGGTGCTGGGCTTCGACTTCAGGGTGCGGCGCGCCCCGGTGGAAATCTACGGCGAATTCCTCATCAACCGCGTGGTCACCCTGGATGCCGCCGAGGACGGCGACGAGGCCGGCATATCCAGCTACGGGCAGCTCGCGGGCCTGCGCTGGGCGAATCCCTTCGGATGGTCCGGCGCCGACCTCGCCCTGGAGTACGCCCACCTGGATCCCGAGGTCTACTTCCATCCCGACGGCGACTCCCGCCGCTCCCTGCTCACCGAAGGCGAGGTCATCGGTCACTGGGCGGGCCCCAACAGCGACCTGTTCTTCGCTTCCTTCCGCTTCCCCGAACTTCCCCATGGTTCCTTTCGTCTGGAGTTCGAGAACGCCCGCTGGGGCCTGGTGGACGGCATGACCGGCACCGAGTTCGGGTTCATCGGCCTGACCAAGGCCGAGAAGAAGTGGATCGTGGGCGAGATCGCCACCGAGCGCATCGTCGCGCTGCACTGGGAGCGCCACGGCTGGCGCATGCCCTCGGGCAGGCTGGGGAGTCGGGTTTCCATCGCACGCATCGACTACGGCGGCGCCTGGGAGGGCGGCGGCTGGCAGGCCGAGGCGCGGCTCACATGGCGCTGGGGCGCGGTGTTCCGCAGCGAGCGCTGATCGCCGTAACTCATGACCCCTTCTGCGATCCGCGGAAATTTGGTATAATTCCCTGATACGCAAAAACACCCGATTCAACACGGGCATCCTCATCAAGGAGAGAGAAATGAAGCTGCGGAGCCTCGCTCTCGCGGCGGCGGTCCTCATTCTCGCAATGCCGGCCGCGGCCATCGACATCATCGATCTGCATCAGAACACCTCCACAGGCGTCCCGACCATGCTGGGTCAGAACGTGTCGGTCACCGGCATCGTGACCGTGCCGGAGAACGTCTACAGCACCTACAACTTCGAGATCTACGTGCAGGACGCCACCGCGGGCATCAACGTGTGGGTCAGCGGCGCCATCGACGACTTCGAAGCGGCCCTCGGCGACAGCGTGACCATCGATGCGCCCGTGGCCCAGTACAACGGTCTGACCGAACTTGGTACCAGCCTGGTCGATGTGACGGTGACCAATCACGGTCCCGGCAGCGGCCTGCCCGAGCCTCATGTGATGACCTGCGCCGAGGTCCTCGGCGCCTTCCAGCCGGACTACAGCGAGCCGGACGAAAGCCGCCTCATCCGCATCAACGACGTGACCATCGTGGACGGCACCTGGCCCACGGTTCCCAGCGGCGGGAACTCCTACATCGACATCAACGACGGCACCGGCACCCTGCTCCTCTTCATCGACGTGGACTGCGAGGTCAACGGCAGCCCCGAACCTGACGGCACCTTCGACGTCGTGGGCATCCTCAAGCAGTACGACAGCAGCCAGCCCTACACGGAGGGCTACCAGATCCAGCCTCGCTTCATCGAGGACGTGATCATCGACATCCCCGGGCCGCCGATTCTCGGACTGCCCTACGTGCGCAACGTCACCGACAGCAGCGCCGACGTCTTCTTCGAAACCGTCTCGCCCGGCTCCAGCGAGGTGGAGTACGGTCTGGACGACAGCTACGGCATGACCGCCGGCGATCCCGGCGCGGAAGAGACCATGCACGAGGTGAACCTCACCGGCCTGATGGAAAACACCATCTACCACTACCGGGTCAAGACCACCGACGGCACGGGCACCAACTACGGTCCCGATCAGCTGCTCGCCACGGCCTCGACCATTCCCGGGCAGATCCACGTGTACATGAGCTACACCACCGACGAGAGCTATTCCGACGGCGAGACCGTGCCCGAGAACCAGAACTTCTCGAACATCGTGGTGCAGCAGATCGACCAGGCCAACGTTTCGGTGGACGCCTGCCTCTACAGCTTCAGCCTGGACAACGTGCGCGACGCGCTCATCGACGCCCACCTGCGCGGCTGTCAGGTGCGCATCATCATCGACGACGGCAATTCCAGTACCTGGGCCGCCCAGTGCGGATCCTACGGCATCCCCTGGATCACCAGCACCTTCGCCGGCAACCACGGCGCGGACGACGGCTACGGCTCCATGCACAACAAGTGGATCACCGTGGACGCCTTCGACGACGACGGCAACAAGTTCAACGACTGGGTCTGGACCGGCAGCGGCAACATGAGCATCTCGGGCAACGACGACGTGAACAACGGCATCCGCATCCGGGACTATGGACTTGCCCAGACCTACACCTACGAGTTCGACGAGATGTGGGGCAACCACGGTCCGGGACCGCACCCCAACGCGGTCATGGGTATCAACAAGAGCGACAACACGCCCCACGAATTCAACATCAACGGCATCCGCTTCGAACAGTACATGAGCCCGAGCGACCAGGTGCGCTATCAGATCATCCAGTCCGTGGAATCGGCGGACCAGTCGATCTACTTCGCGATTCTCGCCTTCACCGACTGGCAGATCACCAACGCAATGGAGGACATGAGCTACGCCATTCCCGGTCTCGAGATCCGCGGCGTGTTCAACCAGGATCAGGACTGCGACTTCGGTAGCCAGTACTTCCCCATGGTCGGAGATCCCTGCTCGCCCTACGCCTGGAATAACCCGGCGGACGTCTGGCTGGACACGGCCCTTCCCGGCAGCCGACTGATGCATCACAAGTACATGATCGTGGACGTGAACCAGTTCGGCGCCGATCCCCAGGTGGTCACCGGCAGTCACAACTGGAGCTACTCGGCGGAGAACTACAACGACGAGAACACGCTCATCATCCACGACCAGACCATCGCGAACCTGTATCTGCAGGAATTCGCGGACCGCTACCACGAGTCCGGAGGCACCGCGCCTCTGGGCGAGACGGTGGACGTGGGCGAGCTGCCCGACATGAGCGACCGGCTCATCGGCGGGTTGAACAGCTATCCGAATCCCTTCAACCCCTTCACCAACGTGAGCTTCATGACCAGCGAAATGGCCCGAGTGTCGGTGAAGATCTACGACGCCAGCGGCAGGCTCGTGAGCACCCTGGCCGACGACGATCTCATGGAGCCGGGGCTCCATATCCTGGGATGGAACGGCAAGGACGATCAGGGCCGCCGCCAGCCCAGCGGCGCCTACTTCGCCCGCGTCAGCGGCTCGGCTTCGAGCGGACTCAGCGGCGATGAGAAAGCCAAGCTGATCCTTCTTCAGTAGGCTCAGGAAGACAACAGCGCTGGGCCCCCGATTGATATCGGGGGCCTTTTCTTTTTAACGTTTTTCCCTACAACAACTTAACGGCCCTCGAGCTCTCCCCCGTGTCTGGTGGATATCGTTTCTCTATACGATAATCAAAAAAATCGATTGACAGTACGGTATTCGAGAATATCGTATCTCTATACGGTGGAGGTGTTGCATGAGGATCGCTGTCCTAACTGGGGATATCGTCGGGTCCTCCAAAATCGACTCGAACATGAAAAGCGCTTTGGCCGATGTCCTGGAGGGCGACTTCTCGGAGGGCCTTCTTTGGGGCCTCAGAGATGATCCAGAATTGATGGCCCGAGAAGTGTATCGAGGCGATTCTTTTCAAATAGCCATTCGAAGGCCAGAACTGTCCTTGTTCACCGCCATGATTGTGATGTTGGGCTTGCGAGTGAACGGATCTCGAGTTGGAATTCGAATCGACTCGAGAGTCGGAATCGGCATCGGTGAGGTCGAGTACCAGGATGTGAATCGACCACTCGGGCTTTGGTCGGGGGAGGCTTTTGAGCTGTCGGGAAAGAGCCTGCTGGACATTTCGCTAGTCTCACGAAATCGAATCCGCCTGCGAACGACTTGGGGGGGCGATCTTGATGTAGGCATCAATGCTGCCATGGGTCTGCTGGATTTCGCAATCGCCCGATGGACGGACAAGGAGTGTCAGGCACTGCTTGCGGCCTTTCAATTCGGACAGCAGAAACGAATCGGAGAGCATCTAGGGATCTCGCAATCTTCTGTATCTCAGAGACTTCATGGTGGGGCCTGGTGGGCGATTCGGGACTATGAAAAGGACTTCCGGCGGCAGATTCAGAATATGACCAATCAAGACGAAGAGGCAGGTCTGTAGTGAGCGACACCACTCTCTTTGAGTACGTCATGGAAACCATATCGAGCAGACCTGATCTGATCCTTCCCCTCCTCGCGGCGCACCTTCTCGCCGACTTTCCACTTCAGCATGCGGCATGGATCGAGTCGAAGAGGAACGGCTTCTCATCGGGGGCTCTATGGTTTCATTCTGCGGTCGCCTCACTACTCAGCTTCATTTTATTGGGACGTTTCGAAGTCTGGTGGATTATTCCAATCTTCTTCCTGTCGCATGGAGTGATCGATGGGCTCAAGGCTCGTTTCTTCGATGGTTTGATTGCTTTCATCTTGGATCAACTCGCCCACCTAGCAGTCATCGCTGTCTTGGTGTTTCTCCTTTCCTCCCGCTTGGAATCGCAAACCAGCTGGCTCCCGATTCCGGTTTGGAGCTATGGCGTTGCCGTACTGTTTCTGTGGTTCTTTCAGGGGGTGTTCGTCGGCAAGGCAACCAAGGATTGGCGAGATGTTCTGAATAAGAACGAGACCGTTGATGTGGATCTTCCAGAAAGCAAGGAGAGTCGTCGTGAACTGAAGAACGCCGGCTTGTGGATCGGCAGGATAGAGCGACTGCTGATCTTTCTATTCGTCGCTCAAGGTGACTATCAGGTTGTCAGCTTTCTCGTGGCAGCCAAGGCGATCTTCAGGTTCGCTCCCAAGGATCGAGATCGTCAAAGACTTGAATCCGAATACTTTCTCGTGGGCACATTGATAAGTTTCACCCTAGCAATTGTGACCGCACTGATTTGGCGTGGGAGTTTGTGATAAAATCAATGCCGCTCAGTTAAACCCCGAAACTCAGGGATTCAGTTGTTAGAAGCCCCTGTGCATGAAGGGAGTGTGCCATGAGAGCATCGACGATTCTTGCCATCGCCCTGCTTGGCGTCCTTGTCGCCTCGGTCGGCGCGAAGCCCCCGGTGATTTCGGAATTCGAGCCTGGAGAGATTCCCCAAGCCGCCTCCCGCGAGGCCGACACCCTGCATTACTTCTTCGCCTCCGAAGGCCCCGGCGCCCAGGGTATGCCGGGCACCTTCGATCGCGGTTACAACTTCGAGGTCATGGAGCCCGCCGGCTGGTTCGCCGTGAACCCGTGGGACAACGCCATCCACTGGCACCTGGAGGACGTGTCCCTCACCGCCGGGCATGGCACGGACATGGGGGATGCCGATCCCTTCTATCCCAACGTTCCGCCGAACACCTACGCGCTCTGGTGCGGCGATCCGGATCTTCCCGGCTATGGCAGGAACTGGACCGAGGCGGTCCAGGTGAATCTGCCGCTGGGAGTGAGCGATGATCTCGAGATCGGATTCGCCTACTCGGGCAGTTTCGAAGGCCAGGTCTACGACTACTTCGAGGTGCATGTGATCTCGGCCGCCGGCACCGTCGTGGCCTATCACAACGAGGAGGAACTGGAGGAGACCTTCCTGAACGTCATGATCGAGCTGAGCGCGGCGGAGCTGGGAGGTGCCGTGGAGGCCATCCAGTTCTGGTTCTTCTCCGACAGCGCCTGGGACGACGAGGACGGTCTCATCGACAGCGACATCGGCGCGGTGTGGCTGGACAACCTCATCGTCGCCGTGGACAACACGGTCTACGTGATGGAGGACTTCGAATCCGGAGAGATTCCTCCTTACATGGAGTTCTTCAGCCCGATTCCCCCGGACGTGTATCCGGACATCCACCAGAACGTGGAAGTTCCCTACGAGTGCTGGACCAACGAGAGCACGGTCTGGGGCTTCTTCGATCCCGAAACCGTGGAGCCCGGTTACCCCGGCGGCGTGATCCCCTACGGACCGCCCTATCCCGTGCTCATGATCCAGTCGCCCGACCTCACCGTGGACCAGTACGGCGACCCCATGCACATCCAGTGGGGACAGGAGATCGAGGAGCTCGCCTTCGTCTTCGATCTCTACGAGGATCTTCCTATGGAGGCCCTGCTGGCCTGGAGCTACCACGTCTCCGCCCGTGACGCGGACACGGGCGAGTGGGGGCCCTGGAAGAGCCCCGACACCGTGATCTTCCCGCCAGAATTCCACTGCTACTTCCCCGATTTCCGTCTCATCAGGGATTGGGCCATCGAAAGCGTCGGCGGATACGAGAATACCATCAGCGGTATCCGACTGCGGGTGGAAATCAGCGATCTCTGTCCTTTCTTCTGTGACATCATGGGCTCGGGCGAGCCTCATACCGCGGGCATCCTCATGGACAACATCCGCCTCTGTACCCTCACCACCGCCTCGGGCGCCGAAGAGCCAGAGCTGCCGGCGATGACGCGCCTGCATCCCGTAAGTCCCAATCCCTTCAATCCGAAGACCCAGATCCGTTTCGAGCTGAGCGAGGCCGGAAGGGCCTGTCTGACGGTGTACGATATCGCCGGCAGGCGGCTCAGAACCTTGGCCGACAAGCACTTCGGGGCCGGAACTCACCTTGAAAGCTGGAACGGCCTGGGTGATAATGGCCGGGCCCTGCCCAGCGGGGTCTATTTCATCCGGCTGGAAACGCGCCTGGGCGCGGAGAGTCGGAAGGCGGTACTCGTCCAGTAGGAAGGCGATTTGGGTTTTTACCTGACCTTGCGCCTGGGCCTGCTGTTGGCCCGGGCGTTTCCGTTTCGGCGATTCTGCAATCTCTGCGCGGGCATCGGCCGCGTGGTGGGAAGGCTGTCGCCCGCTCGGCGCACTGTGTCGGACAACCTGCGAGCCATCGGCTCGGCCGGGGGACGACGGGCCGAGGCGGACGAGGTCTTCGCATCCTACGGCAGGTACTGGGGCGAGTTCATGGCCCTGGCCGCGCGTCCCGAAAGGCAGTCGAAGCTCTGCATGGAGGTGCGCGGCCTGGAGTACCTGATCGAGGCCAAGTCCCGCGGACCGGTCTGCGCGATCACCGGACACCTGACCAGCTGGGACCTGCTCTCCCACTGGCTCTCCCGCGAATTGCCCGACTTCGTCTTCGTGGCGGAGCGTGTGCGCCCGGATAGGCTGTTCAAGCTCTTCTGCCGCATGCGATCGGCTCTGGGCTATCCGGTCATTCCGGCCAGGGGCGGAGGACCGCAGCTCTCCCGGCACCTGCGCGAGGGGGGAAGCACCCTCCTGGTCGCCGACCGGGCCCTCGGCGCCAGAAGCCGCGATGCCCAGCTCCTGGGCGGCCGGCGCCGGGTGCCGACGGGCGGCATGGAACTGGCCAGAGAGGCCGGCGCCACACTGCTGCCCGTCTTCCTGCGTCGCGAAGGCCTGAGCTTCGTTGTCCAGGTGCATCCTCCTCTGATCGGGAGCGAGGATCCGGTCCTCGGATTCGCCCGCGCCTTGGAGAGCGAACTCACCGAAGCGCCCGAACTGTGGTGCGTGCTCTACCCTCTGCACGATGCGGCGGGAAGCGTCGAGCCCGCACTCGCCGTCAGGAAGGCCGTGGCTTCATGAAGATCGGAATGGTCAGCGAGTTCTTCTACCCGCAGCCCGGCGGAATCAGCGAGCACATCCGCGCGCTTTCGAGGGAGATGCGCCTGCGCGGACACGAGGTGACGGTGATCACCAGCGAGATCCGCGGAAGCGTCGAGGAGCGCGATCCACGGGTACTGCGTCTGGGCAAGAGCCAGCCGGTGCACTACAACGGAGCCGTTTCGCGAATCACTTACGGTCGCAGGCTCGGGCCGCGCATGGCCGCGCTGCTCGAAGCTGAAAACTTCGACCTGCTGCATATCCACAATCCGCACATGCCCACGCTGCCGCTCCATGCGCTGCGGAAGGCGCGCTGTCCGGTGGTGGGCACCTTCCACAGCAACAACCCCTACGACCTCGGCAGCACGCTCTTTCATCCCATCATGAGGCGCTGGGTGGACAACACCTCGGTGCGCATCGCCGTGAGTCCCACCGCCCTTCGCGCGGCGGCGCGGCACTATCCCGGCGACTACCGCATCGTGCCCAACGGCGTGGACTACGAGTTCTTCGCCGAAGCCGCCTGCCAGGGCGAAACGCATTTTCCGGGACTGGACCCGCGCAAGAAGAAGATCCTCTTCGTGGGAGCCGCGGTGCGCCGCAAGGGTCTTCCCTACATCATGCGCGCCTTCACCCGTCTGCGTGAGACCCGCGACGACCTCGAACTCGTGGTGGTGGGGGACGGTCCCTGTCGCCGCCGCATGCAGGGCCGGGTTCCGTCCTCGCTCTCCTCGGACGTGCACTTCGTGGGCACGGTGCCCCGCGCGAAGCTCGCCGAGTACTACGCCTCCGCCGACATCTTCTGCGCGCCCAGTCTGGGATCGGAGAGTTTCGGCATGGTCCTCATCGAAGCCATGGCCGCGGGCCTGCCCGTGACGGGATTCGCCATCGACGGCTACACCGATGTGGTGAAGAACGGCGAGGAGGGCATCCTCGTCGCGCCCAAGGACGTGAAGGCCCTGGCGGATTCGCTGGCCTACTTCCTGGATTCGAGGGAAGAGCGCGCGCGCTTCGGACGTCACGGACAGATCAAGGCTCGGGCCCACGACTGGAGCGAGATCGCTCGTCAGGTGGAGATCGCCTACCGGGAGGCCCTCGGCGAGCCCCGCCAGGAGGAACTGCCCTTCGCGGACAGGGCCGAGGCGGCGAAGGCGAAGTAGCCTCGGGCCGCGAGTGATCCGAGGCCTAGCAGTCGGAAGTGACCTTCGCTCCCCAGCTGTCGATGACCCGTTTCAGCTTCGGCCGATCGATGGGCTTGCTGAGGTAGTCGTCCATGCCGGCGGCCAGGCAGCGCTCCCGGTCGCCCTTCATGGCATTGGCGGTGAGCGCGATGATGGGCACCTTTCCGCTCTCGCCCTTCATCTGCCGGATGGCGCAGGTGGCTTCGAAGCCGTCCATCTCGGGCATCTGACAATCCATGAGAATCAGATCGTAGGGCAGGTCCTGCAGGGCCTTCACGGCTTCGAGTCCGTTGCCCGTGCAGTCCACCTGGTGACCCATCTTCTCGATCATCTTCAGGGCCACCTTCTGATTGATGATGTTGTCCTCCACGAGCAGGATGCGCAGTTTTCGCGTCGGCCCGAGGGCGACATGTTCGTCGATCTCCAGCACGCCCTGCTTCCCCATGGGCCGGCCTTCCACGGCAACGAGGGGAACGTTGAACCAGAACCTCGAGCCCTGTCCCTCGGCGCTCTCGAATCCGATCTCGCCGCCCATGAGTTCCACCAGCTGCTTGCTGATCGACAGTCCCAGGCCCGTGCCGCCGAAGCGCCGCTGGGTGGACGAGTCGGCCTGGGTAAAGGGGTGAAAGAGCTTGTCCTGCGCCCCGGGAGAGATGCCCACCCCGGTGTCGCGAACCGAGAAGCGAACGCGATGCAGTGGGCCGTCCAGGATCTCTACCTCGTAGCTCAACTCCACCCAGCCTTCCAGGGTGAATTTGCAGGCGTTGCCGAGCAGGTTGAGCAGTATCTGCCTTATCCGACTCGGATCGCCGTGGAATCGATTGGGTCCCCGTCCCGCGTCCTGAAGGCGCAGCTCGAGATTCTTCTCGCGGCTGCGAACCTCGGCCAGTTCGCGCACTTCATCGATGAGCTGGTGCAGGTCGAAGTCGACGTTCTCGAGCTCGAACTTGCCGGCCTCCACCTTGCTGAAATCGAGGATGTCGTTGATCACGCTGAGCAGGGCTTCAGAAGAGTTCTTGATGGTGTTCACGTAGTCCTGCTGCTCGGTATCCAGCTGCGTATCCTTGAGGATGCCGGACATGCCGATGATCGCATTCATGGGCGTGCGGATCTCGTGACTCATGGCCGCGAGGAAGGAACTCTTCGCCTCGGTGGCCGACTCGGCCTCGGCCTTTGCGTCCAGCAGGTCCGACTCCGTCTTGCGATGCCGTTCGATGAGATCCGAAAGGCGGTCGCTGCGGCGATTGAACCAGTAGGCCAGGAGTCCCAGCTCGCTTTTGTTCTCGAGCTGGATGAGCCGCTTCCGCGTGTCCTTCGAGATGGTCGCCTCGCGCAGCTGCCGCGTCATGGAGGAGAGCGGTCGGATGAGAATGCGCCGGAGCACGAGGAATCCGAAGCAGAATGCGAGAAGGGCCGTGGCCAGGGTGATACCCAGTAGAGTTCGGTTGATGAAATCAGCCCGCGCCGTGGCCAGACTCAGGGGAAGCACCGTGACGATCTTCCAGTGGGTCTCCGGCATGGTGAAGATCGAGACCGAGCTCGCCTCGGAAAGCAGATAGTCGTTCTCCACGTCGAAGCGCTTCATCTGGTGGGTGCCCTTCGGCACCGTCGACAGCGAATCGGTGATGATGGCGGTGATGAGCTCCGCCTGGGAGGGCGTGATCTGATAGCTCTGCTTGGCGATGGCCGAGCAGAGCTTGCCGCAATCGCAGGAGTCGTGGGCGGTGTGCAGGGTGGCGTCCTGGATCTCCATGAGCACCTGCGAAATGGAGGCGAACTCCGACTGTCTCGCACCGAGCTGTTCGATGGTCAGGAACTCCTGCAAGAGGTTGCCGTCCTTGTCGTAGTGCACGCGCTTGGCGACGCTCTCGTCGGGGAAGGAGAGGAAGCGTCCCTCTCGATCGAGGACGAAGGCATAGCCTCCGAACTTGTGGGTGGCGTTCTCGAGCAGGTCGCGCAGGCCCTCGAGCTTGATGTCCACCGTGGACACGCCGTAGAACCGGTCGTCCCGGAACATGGGAACGGTGCAGGTGACCATGGGCTGGTAGGAGTAGGGATCCATGTAGGACCGCGACCAGTAGGCCCGTCCCTCGGTCATGTGGGCCGCCGGAACGTACCACTCCTCGTTGTGGTAGCCCAGTCCCTCCGAGTCGTTGTAGTCGTCGTAGTAGATGAGTTCGCCGGTGGCGTCGCGTCCCCAGAAGAAGCTCCGGCGTTTGAGTTCGGGGTCGAACGCGAAGGGCTCGGGCCAGATGCCTCCGCCAGCGATCATGCCTTCGCGGTTTTCGAGGTTCATGAGATTCGGCACGATGCTCTTGTGGAGCTCGACGTCCTTGGGCAGCTCCTCGCCCAGGTTGGCCAGAGCCTGCCCCAGGGCGCGCGTCTCGGAACTGAGTTTTTCGAGTTCGGTGACGAGATTGTCTCCCGACTGGCGATGCAGGCGGAAGGCCTCGCGCTCGAGCATCCCCTTGCCGAAGGTTCCGTGGAGGATGGCGGCGGTGACGGAGATGAGCAGGAGCAGGGCGAGGATGGTCAAGGGAATCCGGACGAGAAGGCTCTCGGTCCAGGGAACCGGCAGCCAGGTTCGCTTCTTCGTCCTGGCCCAGGGAATACGAAACTGCGGCATGAATCCCACGACTCATCCTCCTGGAAATCTGTCCACCCACCCCGTTGTTATTTATTGAATCGGATTCAAGCTGCAGATCTTGAGCGGGGAGTGAGGAGAAATCTCAGTCATGATGGAGAAAGTGACGGCGGGAAAGTTATTCTATTGAATCACATGGGGTTATCGACTCGATATTCATGCGCATGCAGGCGCTCGGCCAGTGAAAAAATCCCTGCTTCTCGTAGAAGGGAACCGTCTCCGGATCTGTGATGAGGACAGTCTGATAAATCGAACCGACAGCTTCGCAGAGACGGCCGATGAGCTCGGCGGCCAGGCCGCGACCCTGGAAGTCGGGGTGCACGAGCAGATCGCAGACGAAGAGGGTGGTGTGTCCGTCGGTGATGCCCCGGGCGAGACCGGCCAGTCGACCCTCTACCCGCGCCGCCACCCGTGGGCTCGAGTTTTCCCAGGCCCCCAGGAGCATCCGGGCGTCCACAGCCCGCTGGTCCTTCACGGAGGCATAGAGCTCCACGAGTTCATCGGAGACGAGGCCGGTGTCGACGAACTCGATCTTCATGGTTCTCAGTCCTCGGTTCTCAGTTCAATCACTCACAGCGCCAGGGGGTGAGCTTCCATACGTCCAACTTGCCGAACTGGCTGTCGGGTCCGCGTCCGGCGAAGATGTAGATGGATTCGCCGATGACGTGGGCCGTGGCGCCGGAGAGTTCCCGGGGCAGGTCGGGGCCGCTGTGCCAGGACTCGTTCTCGAGGTCGAAGACCTCCAGCACGTCGCTGGCCGCGGCGGTCGCGGTTTCGCCGCCGAAGACGTAGATGTGATTGTCCAGCGCGGCCATGGCCGGCAGCCGGCGCGCCGTGGGCAGGTCGGGCTCGATGACCCAGACCTTGGGATCGGGATCGTAGCGCTCGAAGGCGCTCGTGGGTTGGGCGCCGTCTTCGGTGCCGCCGGCAGCCCAGGTGAATCCGGCCAGGGTGGCATAGCCGAAGTCGCGTCGGGGGGAGCGCATCTCGTTGCTGAAGTCGTGGGACCAGACGCCGGGATCCACGTCGTACTTCATGCTGAAGCCCTGGGCCTGGCCGGCAGAGAATCCGCCGAAGAGCAGGATGAAGCCTTCCTCGCCCTGGTGGCGGCGTTCGTCGAGTCCGAAGCCGATACGCGCATCGGGCATGTTCTTGCCGGGATCGGCGGGATCGTAATCGGCCCAGCTGTCCGTGCCGGGATGATAGGCGTCGATGCGCAGGTGCACGGCGCCGTTGGGTTCGTATCCGCCAACCAGGTAGATGCTGTCGCCCCAGGCGTAGGCCCTCGACTGCCAGCGCATGGACGGCATGGCCGCACCCTCGGACCAGGAGTCCGTCTCGATGTCGTAGATCTCGACGCTGTCGAGGATGTCGCCGCCGTCCCGTCCGCCGAAGAGATAGACCTTGTCGCCGAAGAGGGCCGAGGCGTGGCCCCATCGTCCCTGTTCCATGGGCGAGGGGCTCTGCTCCTCCGGCGCCCACTCGGGCTCCAGTCCCATGATGATGTCGTAGCGCTCTTCCACGCGATGGTTGTCGTTGTCGAGGGTGCCGAATACCACGCTGCGCACGCCCGGTCCGCCGGGAAGGTACTCGGCGTCGAGCACCAGGGTGTCCAGGTAGTTCACGACGGTGTCGGGACTGCCGTTGGCGTCGAGGTCCCACCAGGCCTTGAAGCCGCCGTCGTCGATGACCGTGGCGGTGATGTAGGCGGTCTCGTCGCAGGCCAGGTTCGTGGGCACCGAGGCGTCGACCACGGGAATCCGATCGCTGATGTGCACCTCGCTGGTGGTGCGGTACATGTCGTTGGTGACCGTGGTCACCTGCAGGGTCACCGTGAAGTCGCCGGGCTGTCCATAGGCGTAGTCGAAGCCCAGGGTGTCGATGGGCCAGCTTTGATTGGTGAAGACGTAGTCGAAGATGCCGTCGCTGGTCACGTCCCAGGAGAAGCGGGACACCTCGGTGGGCTCGCCCTCGAAGACGCCGAGCAGCGTGATGGTGTCGTTGACGGTGGCCCAGAGGTGTTCGGGCGCCCAGACCATGGCCTCGGGTATGGTGATCTTCTCATCGCAGGCGGACAGCATCACTCCCGCGGCGGCGGCCAGCAGGAGCATCCAGAACATGATCGGGCGCGGCATGCTTCTCCTCGAGTCATCCAAATCGGGGTTCCGGACAGACTAACCCTCCGGCCCGGCGGAAACAAGCCCCTCCTGAGCCCGCTCCAAATGTTCACAATGTGGACATTCCCGCTCCGCCCGGCGGCGGGATTCCGGGCCCGAGGGCCTGGCCCCCTTCCTGCCATGGAGAAGCCGCGGCGAAAGCGCGACGCGATCCGGCGGCCGGAACCCAGCTCACGGCACCTTGGAAAACTGCGGCGCGGTCGGACGGGAGACGCTTTCGACGGCATTGGGATCGGCGGGCATTGGCTTTCGCGCGGGGCGCACTGGGAGGAGGCGTCTCGCAGGCGCGGCGGAGGGCACCGCTGGCGGCGTCGAGGTCGTTCCGGCTGGGGAGACGGACTCCGTTTCGCGCGGGTAAGCAGGCGCGAAACGGTACCGAGACGCCGAAAGGGGGGAAGCTCGCCGGCGACCCGCCGGTCCCTTTTAGACCTGCTTCGTGGCCTTGACCTCGCCCTCGGCCGCCTCGGTCTTTTCCTCCGGCGGGGTCAGGCGACCGATCAGCTCCTGGCGCAGGGTGGCCTGGTCCAGATCGCGATCGAGGATGCCGTGCTCGCAGAGGCTCACCTTCTGGGTCTCCTCGCTCACCACGACCACCACCGCGTCGGACTCCTCGCTGATGCCCAGGGCCGCGCGATGACGTGTGCCCAGATGGGCCTCGCCGCGTCCGGATTCGGAAAGCGGCAGGATCACCCGCGCGGCCACCACGGTGTTCGAGCGCACGATGACGCCCCCGTCGTGAAGCGGCGAAGGCGGCGTGAAGAGTGTCTCGATGAGTTCCGCCGAGATGCCCGCCTCGAGCATGACGCCGTTCTCGGCGTAGTTGCGCAGGCCCGTCTCGCGCTCGATGACGATGAGCGCGCCGAGGCCGGCGCGTTTCAGATCGCCCACGGCCCGCACGATCTCCTGGATGTATCCCGTGTCCTCCTTCACCCGCAGGAATCGGCCGACCAGTCGGTTGCGGCCGATCTGCGCCAGGGCCGCCCGCAGTTCGTGCTGGAAGAGCACGATGAAGGCGATGGCCCAGACCGTGCGCAGGCTGTCCACGATCCAGCTGAGCGTGGTGAAGCCCAGCCAGCGGGCGAGCAGGCCTGCGAGGAATATCACCAGGAAGCCGTTGAGCATGAGCGCGGCGCGGGTGTCGCGGATCAAGATGTAGAGGCGATAGAAGAGGAAGGCGACGATGAGGATGTCCAGGGCGCTGACCAGTGGGAGGATGTACTGATTCAAGCGGGGACCTCCTCGGTGGCGGGTCTTTCGGATCGGCGATGCAGCGGCGCGTAGGCATCGAGGAATCGCCGGGTGGCCGACACCTCGTGCACGCGCAGCATCTGCACGCCGGCCTCCGCGCCGCGGGCGGCGGCGGCCAGGCTGCCCTCGAGACGGCGGCGGGGATCCTCCTCGCCGGTGAGCGCGCCGATGAAGCTCTTGCGGCTTGCGCCGAGCATGATCGGGCGTCCCAGGGAGTGCAGCTCGCCGACGCGGCGGATGAGTTCCGTGTTGTCTTCCACGCGCTTGCCGAAACCGATGCCGGGGTCGAGCGCCACCCGCTCGGCCGCGATGCCGGATTCCAAGGCGAGCTGGAGGCGGTCCTCCAGCCAGCGGTAGACCTCGTCCACGCAGTCCTCGTAGCGAGGATCGGCCTGCATGGTCGCGGGTTCTCCGCGCATGTGCATCAGCACGAGGCCGGCCCCACGGTCGGCGACCACCTTCGCCATGCCCGCGTCGCCGAGGGCCGAGACGTCATTGACGATCACGGCGCCGGCTTCGAGGGCCGCCGCGGCGACCTCGGCTTTTCTTGTATCGATGGACAGAGGAATCTCCGTGCGCCGGGCCAGCTCACGGATAACCGGGGTTGTGCGGTTCGATTCTTCGACGGCGCTCACGCCAGCCGAGCCCGGGCGGGTGGATTCCCCGCCTACGTCTATCATATCGGCACCTTCGGTGGCCAAGCTAAGTCCTTTTTCGACAGCAGCTTCCGTATCGAGGTATTTGCCGCCGTCGGAAAAACTGTCCGGCGTCACGTTCAGAATGCCGCAGATCAGGGGCTTTTCGCCGAAATCGAGCAGGCCGCCGGCATGGGCCAGACTTGCCGGGCGCCGGGCCAGGCCGTCAAGCAGGGCCACCACGCGCTCGGCCAGCTTCCTGAGGCCGAAGGGCTGGGCGCGGAGTTTTCGGGGAAGCTGGCGCAGGATGGTCTCGTCGCCGATGAGGTGCACGCTGCAGCGCTCGGGCCGCCCGAGGATCGCCTCGCGGTGGTTGGAGCACTCGCCGCCGAGGGACAGCATCTCCTGCTTGAGGATGTTCGCCGCGGGCGCCTTCAGGTCGTCCACGCGGATGACCCGCGCCGACGCTTTTCGATGCATGTAGGCAGCCCCCGCGCCGTCGGCTCCGGCGGCCTCGAGCAGGGCTTTCAGCTCGGGGCCGCGGGCCAGGATTTCGCGGGGGCCGTTCACGTCACTCTCCGTCGTCGAAGAGACGCTTCTGCGCCTCCTTCTTGTCGGACTCGTCCTCGCCGCGCTCGGGAACCTCGACGCTCTCGCTCTCCGGCTCGCCGGTCTGGCGCGCCTCGTCCAGCACCGCGTCGATGCGCTCCGCCGTGGTCATGGCCTCTCGGGCCACGTGCTGACGCGCTGCCTCCAGGGCCTCGCGGTCGAAGGCGGGCAGTTCGCCGCCGTCAAGGATGGTGAGCACGTCGTCGCCCGAAAGGGTTTCCCGTTCGAGCAGGGCATCGGCAAGTCCATGCAGCGCGTCCATGTTGTCTTCGAGAATCTCGCGGCAGCGGCGCTGACACTGCTCCACGATGCCGAGCACCTCGGCGTCGATCTTCTGGGCCGTGTCCTCGCTGAAGTTCTTGTTCTGCTGGATGCTCCGGCCGAGGAAGACCATCTCCTCGTTCTCGCCGTAGGCGATGGGCCCGAGATCCTCGCTCATGCCCCACTGGGTGACCATGCGACGGGCCACGCCGGTGATGGTGCGGATGTCGCCCGCCGCGCCGCTGGAGATCTTGCCGAAGACCAATTCCTCGGCGGTGCGTCCGCCCAGGGCCACCACGATCTTCTCGAGCAGGTAGTCGCGGTCGTAGAGCTGGTCGTCGTCCTTGGGCAGGAAGTAGGTGACGCCGCCGGTCATGCCGCGGCTGACGATGGTCACCTTGTGCAGCACGTCGCTGTCCTTGAGCACGGCGCCGGCGATGGCGTGCCCGGCTTCGTGATAGGCCACGGTGCGGCGCTTCTCCTCGCTGGGCACGCGGCTGCGGCGCTCGGGGCCGAGCATGATCTTGTCCTTGGCGTCGTCCAGATCCTCCATGTAGACCATGTCGTGGTTCCGACGGGCGGCCAGCAGCGCGCCCTCGTTGACGATGTTCGCCAGGTCCGCGCCGCTGAGGCCCGGCGTGCTGCGGGCCAGCACCTCGGCGCTCACTTCCTCGGAGAGCAGCGGGATCTTCCGCAAGTGCACCTTGAGGATACCCTCGCGACCCTTCACGTCGGGCATGTCCACGACCACCTGCCGGTCGAAGCGGCCGGGACGCAGCAGGGCCGGGTCGAGCACGTCGGGACGGTTCGTCGCCGCCAGCAGTATCACGCCGTCGCTGGTGTCGAAGCCGTCCATCTCGACGAGCAGCTGATTGAGGGTCTGCTCGCGCTCGTCGTGTCCGCCGCCCAGTCCCGCGCCGCGATGGCGGCCCACGGCGTCGAGCTCGTCCACGAAGATGATGCAGGGCGCGTTCTTCTTGCCCTGCTCGAAGAGGTCGCGCACGCGGCTCGCGCCCACGCCCACGAACATCTCCACGAAGTCAGAACCGCTCATCTGGAAGAAGGGCACCCGCGCCTCGCCGGCCACGGCCTTGGCGAGCAGGGTCTTGCCCGTTCCGGGCGGGCCCACCAGCAGCACGCCGCGGGGAATGCGCGCGCCCATGCGCTGGAACTTCTTCGGATCGCTCAGGAACTCGACGACTTCGCCGAGTTCGACCTTGGCCTCATCGGCGCCGGCCACATCCTCGAAGGTGACCCGCGGCTTGTCGCCGCCCACCAGCTTCGCCCGGCTCTTCCCGAAGGTGAAGGCGCGGTTGCTGCCGCCCTGCATCTGCCGGATGAAGAAGAACCAGAGCAGCACCAACAGCAGAATGGGACCCCAGGCGAAGAGCGCCGTGCCCCAGCTGAAGCCCTGCTCCTTGGTGCGGATCTGGATGGGCGATTCGGCCGTGCTGAATCCGCGCACCTCCTCGAGCAGGTCCGGCACGTTGTAGGGCAGGTCGAAGTAGAAGTTCTGGGCTTCCACGTCGCCCGAAGGGCCTTCCAGGGTCACCGGCTCGCGGAACACTCCGCTGATGCGGTTGCCGTTGAAGACCACTTCCTTCAGGTTGCCCCGTTCGAGCTGGTCCATGAAGCCCGAGTAGTAGATTTCGTACTCGCGGGGCTTGCCGTAGGAGATCCACTGGAAGATCACCAGCACGGCGATGATCATGAGGATCCAGAAGCTCATGGCCCGGGTGGGACGAGGCATCTGTCCGCCGGGGCGCTTGGGACTCTTGTTATCGTTTCCGTTCATTCGCTTCCCTTCGGAAGGATCGGCTCAGACCTGGTCGGGATCGAGCACGGCGAGGAAGGGCAGGTTGCGATAGAGCTGGTTGTAGTCCAGGCCGTATCCCACCACGAATTCGTTGGGGATGGTGAAGCCCACGCGCTCCACCTCCACCTCGACCGTGCGGGCCTCGGCCTTGTCCAGCAGGCTCACCACTTCCAGGCTGGCCGGGTTGCGCGTCTGCAGGTTGCGGCGCATGTATTCGAGGGTCAGCCCCGAATCCACGATGTCCTCCACGAGAATCACGTGACGATCCTCGATGCTCTGGTGCAGATCCTCCAGGATGCGCACCGTGCCCGAGGACTGGGTGCCCTCGTAGCTCTTCACCACCATGAAGTCCAGCTCGTGGGGGATGGACATGGCCCGGGTCAGATCGGCCAGGAAGATGAAGGCGCCCTTGAGGATGCTCACGAGGAGGGGCCGTTTGTCCCCGTAATCGCGGGCGAGCTCCGAGCCCAGCTCCTGGACGCGGCTCTTGATCTGATCTTCGGTCAGCAGGATCCGGGCAATCTTGTAGCCGGAGTGCGTCATGGGGCTCACCGCCGCTTTCATGTAAACCTCGCGATATGGAGTATTTGGCTAGGGCTATATTAGGAGGAAGCTCTTTCCAGGTCCAGGCTTAGGCAGGATTTTGTTTG
Source organism: uncultured bacterium (assembly GCA_964344565.1). GTDB lineage: Bacteria > Krumholzibacteriota > Krumholzibacteriia > JACNKJ01 > JACNKJ01 > JACNKJ01. The sequence goes on along the minus strand of CAYFNT010000024.1, from coordinate 2,378 downwards.
CGGACCCACCGGCGCGCCCTCCCCGCGGGCCAGTCCGGCCACCCAGAGCAGCTCTCCGGCGGCGTCGAGCAGCACTACCAGATTACGGCGCCAATGGCGAGGCACCTTCCGGTCGATGAGCAGGTCGGACAGGCTCTTGCCGCCTCCCAGGCCCATGGGCCGCAGCCGCATGCCGGGGCGGGGGTTGTCCAGGCGCAGGGGCTCCCGGAGCAGATTCCGGTCGAAGCGCGCGCCGGCGGGCCCGGCCGGCGCCTCATGGACGTCGCTCAGCTCGCGGATACGAAGGCTCCAGCCGCCGATCTTCAGGTCGCCCCAGTCGGGCAGGGCCACGCCGCCGGTGGGGAATCGGTGCAGGGGGATCTCCTCGGCCACGGGCAGGGGCAGTTCCTCCGGACCGATGTAGATATGCAAGCTCGTGAACTGGGCCAGGAGCTCCTCGCCCAGCTCCAGAGTCTTCCCCGTTCCGGCCCCGCGATTCATGTCGAGGATGCGCGCCACGTTCAGATCGCTGGCCACGCCCCCCGCGCTCAGGGCGCCGGAGAGGGCCCATCGAGCCAGGGTCGCCGGACGCGACAGCAGGGCCTCGCGGTCGAGTCGATAGAACTCTCCGAGCCGCTCGGGGCTCAGGCCATGTTCCTCGACTTCCCGATCCAGGAAGTCGGTGAGGTCTCGGGCCTGGGTGCCCAGGCGTGCCGCGCCGGGAACCGGATCGATCTCGAAGGTCTCGCGCAGATAGGGCAGGAGCTCGTGCCGGATGCGATTGCGCCGAAGGTCGCGGTCCTCGTTGCTGGGATCCTCCAGCCAGGCGCTGCCCGTGGCTTCGAGGTAGTCCCTCAGCTGCACCCGGGTACGGTCGAGCAGTGGGCGCAGGACTCGGATCGCGCTTCCCTCGCGGATGGGCCGCGCCGGGGCGATGCCCCGCAGGCCGCGCAGGCCGGTGCCCCGCAGCAACCAGAGCCACAGGGTCTCGGCCTGATCGTCCGCCGTGTGGCCCGTCAGCACGATCTTCGCGCCGCGCTCCTTGGCCATGCGCTCCAGTTCGCGGTAGCGAAGGTCCCGCGCCCGCGCTTCCAGATTGCCGGGATCCTCCTCCAGGCTCCTAGGCAATTCGATATCGCGGCTGACCAGCTCCACGCCGCGTTCCTCGGCCCACTTCGCCAGGTGTTCCCTCTCGCCGGAATCCTCGCGCAGGCCGTGATCGAGGTGGGCGACGAGGACCTTCCATCGTTCCAGCTTCGCGGCCTCCACGCTCAATTCGGCGAGGGCCAGGGAGTCGGAGCCTCCCGAGCAGGCCACCAGCAGGGGGCCTTCGAAATCGCCGGCGAGGCGAGCCAGGGTTTTCCGGAAGTGCTGGAGCATGGGGGCATACTAGGCATGGGATCCCGCAGACTCAAGTGCCCGATGAAGATAGAGAGATTCTGTCGTCGAAGTCCGCCAGCCGTTTGACCTTGCGGATATCTTAATCTATCATGAATCCCCTTCACTTCTAGGACAGGCCATGACTCCTCGTCTTCTACTTCTCGCCTGCGCCATGCTCGCGATCCGGCTCTCGGCCGGCTCGGCCATGGAGGTGAGCATCGGCGTCTACGCCGACGCGGACGAGAACCAACTGGCCTGCACCACCACCCTCACGCCCTACCTCAGCCACGAGGTCCACATCTTCGCGGTCTTCGACAAGGGCTTCCTGGCCGGCATCGAGGCGGCGCGTTTCCGGGTGAACAACTTTCCGGAGCTGCCCGACGATTCCTACGGCGTCATCGAGGAGAGCTGGACCTCCGAGTACGTGAGCGGCGACATCCGTTCGAGCTTTTCCATCTACTGGGACAGTCCCCAGGGTGGCGATACCGGCTGCGCCAAGATCGGCACCATCACGATCACCGTGTGGGAGCCCGCCTGGATAGGTCCCGACTGGCTCGTGCAGGTCCGCGAGTCCGAGGATTGCGGCTGCCTGGAGGTCTACGGTCCCGGCGGCGAGGCCATCCCGGCGGTGGGCGAGTCCTTCGTCTTCAACTGCGACCCCTACTCGGACTGCAGCTCCATCTGCTCGCGGCCCCGCTGCTTCGTGGCGGTGGGGGGCAGCACCTGGAGCACGGTGAAATCCTTGTATTAGGATGCCCGCTCTACCCTTCCGGCCGGTCGACCGAGTCACATGCGCAGCCCAGATCGAGCCGCTAACTGAATTAATATCAACTATTTAACCATCGACTTCCGCGCCATTTATTACTATTATACGGTCAGTCCTCCCGCAACCTCCATCAGGAGGTGCGACATGCACAAAGCCGCCGATCTTCACTCCCGACTGATCGCCACTCTTTCCGAGCTTGCCCGCGTCGAGAAGCGGGCCGTGCTGCTCTTCGCCGAGATCTATGAGCGTCGGC
>CAYFNT010000023.1:0-37910 GCA_964344565.1 uncultured bacterium | reverse complement strand
CACAGTCGCTCGGAGGGAAGCCGCTTCGCTTTCGAGTGTGTAAACGTGGGCGGTTTCAACTTTCAAGTGCAACACGGCCTAACTCCTCATACGCTTCCAACGGTGTCGACCAGTCCAAGGTCTTTCGCGGCCGCGTGTTGAGTTCATGAGCGATGCGATTCAATTCCCGCTGACTTACACCCGATAGATCCATTCCCTTGGGTAGATACTGACGGATCAGTCCGTTCGTATTCTCGTTAGTTCCGCGCTGCCAGGGGCTATAAGGATCGGCGAAGTAGACCTTGATCGAGACTGCCTGGCTCAGCCGCTCGTGCTCACTCATCTCCCTGCCGCGATCATAGGTCAGACTCTTGCGCATCGCCGCGGGAACACGACCGAGCTTCCGCGAGAATGCTCGGTAAGCTGTCTCGGCACGACAATCGTCCAACTTCACCAGCAAGAGATGGCGGGTCTGGCGCTCCACCAAAGTGCCCACGGCTCCACCGCTGATCGTCCCTTTAATCAGATCCCCTTCCCAATGACCAGGAACCTGACGGGTCTCAACGTCTGCAGGACGATCATGGATACTGATCGCATTGTGTATCTTGCCTCGCCGATCTTGACCGCGACTTCGAGGTCGGCGCTTCTTGCGACTTTGCCGAAGGTAGGAAAGCAGCTCCTTGCGGAGTTGGCCGCGAGGCATGATGTAGATCGCGGCATAGATGGTCTCATGAGATACTTGGCGACTCATGTCGCAAGGATACCGTTTTTGAAGATATCCAGCAATCTGCTCGGGAGACCATCGTTTGCGGAGAGCCCGTTTCACAAAACGCCAAAGCCAGGGATCGTTCAGTTTCCGGGAGCGCCTCGCCTTGCGAGCTCGTATGATCGCCTTTCTTTGAGCGGGCACCGCTCGATAAGGCGCTATCGTCCCCATGCGATTACGCCTGACCTCTCGACTCAGAGTGCTGGGCGAGCGACCTAGTTGATGAGCAATCTCGCGCAGGCTGAGTTCATGCTCAAGGCCCAAGGTCAGCAGTTCACGTTCTTCGAAGCTCAAGTGGGAGTACCGTTTGTCTGACATGGCAACACTCTACTCCAAATTGGGGTGAAGTGTTGCACTTGGAGTTTGAGCCTAAGGTGTGCAGTTCCGCTTAGTCGTGAATAGGCTATTTCATCGACTTTCGAATTGCCCCCTTCTTCACCCGATGCTAGAATTATCGGGAGTGGAAGGGGGCTTTCGTGTTGAGATGCATCGCTTGGTTCTCCCTGATTCCATCCCTGGTTCTCGCACTAGAGATCTGGGTTCCCGACGATCAACCCACTATCCAGGCCGCCATGGACGCCGCCGCCGAGGGCGACACGGTCATACTTCGCTGCGGCACTTACCACGAGTGGGACATCCAGTACAAACCCGACACGACCCTGCGCAGCGAGACGAGCGATCCGAGCTGCGTGACCATCGATGCTGGCCGCAAGGGGCGATGTTTGAACATCGAACACGAAGGGAGTTGGCCTGAGATCGAAGCCCATATCGTGGGTATCAATTTCATGCATGGATTGGCTATGACTGGGGATTTTCTTTCCGGCGGTGCAGTCTATTGCGATGACAATGGCAGCTATGTATTTCGGGATTGCGTCTTCGAGAGTAACGAGGCCCAGTCGGGTGGCGCAGTAGGAGTGCGATGGGCCTCCAATGCACACTTCCATAGCTGTGAGTTCAGGTATAACACTGCCTACACTGGTGGAGCGGTTATGGCTTCCGGTGGCAATTCATACTTCTACGACTGCATCCTTGAAAGTAACACCGCTTCAGGTGATGGTGGAGCAATCTCCGGTTCCGTTACCTACTATGGTGGGTATCTCTATGCATACTCCAGCATCTTCAGAGAGAACCATGCAGGCTCACAAGGCGGTGCATTGCATATGTACAACGGTTGGCTTGCCACAGGAACGGAAGCTCACAAAACCGAGACGACCTATCGCGATCCGAGTATCGAAAACTGTCTATTCGTAGGAAATGAAGCCTGGTCTGGTGGAGCCGTCTACACCTTCTATGGCGGACGGTACTTCAAGTACTGCCAATTCTCGGGCAATGTGGCTACAAACGGTGGAGCCATTCAATCAGTCTACATTGACGTGTCAGGATCAAGATGTATCGACCAATTCGAGTGCTGCACATTTCTTCAGAATGAAGGAGTTAAAGGGTCCCTTCTAGTTGGAGAGGGTTACCGTGGACCCAGTTTCTATAACTCGATAGTAACCGAGAACAAAGGGGAATTGGTTAGCGGATACTTCTGGTTGGAGGACCCCCTAAACTTTTCCTGCTGTGATCTGTTTGGTAACTCCAACGGCGACTGGACCGGTCTTATCGAAGATCAACTCGGAATCAACGGCAACATCTCACTCGATCCGTTACTCTGCCCTGGCTACGGATCCGAATCCGTCTACCTCCGTTCCGACTCCCCCTGCGCCGAAGGCAACAATCCCGAATGCGGCCAGATCGGTGCCTGGCCCGTGGGTTGCACCGCCGCCCGCTCCATGACCTGGAGCGAGATCAAAACCTTGTTCTAGTGGAAGAGTCCACCCGGGTGGACGCGCGAAGCTGGGATTGTACACTTGTACAATCGGATCTTGAAGAAACGCAACGGCCCCACACCATTTCCAAGATGGTGTGGGGCCTTCGCGTCTACTTGAGCAATACGAGCCGTTTCGACTCGCTGAGTCCCGGCCGGCGGAACTGGGCGAAGTAGACGCCGCTGGCCATGGCGCGTCCGGTGGAGTCTCGACCGTCCCAGACGCGCTCGTGGAGGCCCGCATCGAGGCGACCGTCCACCAGGGTGCGCAGCTTGCGCCCCTCGATGGAGTAGATCGAAAGGTCCGCCCGGCCGGCCGAAGCCATTTCGAAGCGCAGCGTGGTCGATGGATTGAATGGATTGGGATATCCCCCATGAAGCTTGTCGATCCAGGCAGCCGGCGGCAGGTCCACCGCACCCAGGGGGAAGCGCTCCTCGCCTCCGCCCGTGACCTGGGCCACGGCGGTGTAGCGGTAGCGGGCTCCGGGTTCGAGGTTCTCGTCGTCCCAAACGACCTCGCCGTCGGGAAAGCTCATCTCGTGGAAGACGAGTTCGGCGCCGTCCCAGAGCGCGGCGCCCAGCCAGCGCTCCCGTTCCAGGCTCCAGCTGCGAAGCTCGGGGCTGTCGGACTGCCACTCCAGGTGCACGCTGCGGTCCCCGGGAATCACGCTGAGGCCTTCCAGGAGCACGGGCACATCGTCCCAGTCGCCGAAGCATCCCGTGCGACGGTAGTTCCCCGAAGCCGTGGGCCAGGGGAATGATGCCTCGTTCCAGGCGCCCGCGAAGTCCCAGACGTAGATCTGCTTGTTGAAGGTGGCGCTGACCAGCTCCACGTCGCCGTCCTGGTCCAGATCGACCAGGGCCGGCGCGCCGCGCACCTCGCCCCCCACATTGATGGGGAAGCCCGCCTGCATGGAGCCGTCCTCGTTGTAGCCGTAGATGATGCCGTTCTCGCAGCCCACCACGAACTCCAGCTGACCGTCGCCGTCCACGTCGCCGATGACCGGACTCGCATCCGCCGAGGTCTCCAGTTCGATGGGCCAGCCCGGAAGGTCATTGCCCTCGTGGTCCATCAGATGCAGTTCGCACAGCAGGGTGTTCTGGATGTTCTCAACCAGGAAGAGCTCCAGGTCCGTATCGCCGTCGATGTTGCAGGGAGCGGGACCCGGCCCCGGATTGTAGGGATGCTCGCTGGTGAAGTTGATGGGGAAGTCGCCGAAGTTCCCGCCGCCGGAGGTGAACACGAAGAGGCGGTCCCATTCGCCCTGCACGACGATCTCCAGGGAACCATCACCGTCGAGGTCGGCCACGAGAATGGGAACCTTCGTCAGGCATCCCCCGCCTTCGGGCAGGAGCGGGAAACCGTCCACCTCGCTGCCGTCGCTCTTCAGCACGTGCAGGGCGCCGTCGCCGTCGGTGATGAGGATCTCGGCACCGGGCTCGCCGTCGATGTCGCAGAGGGCCGGGCTGCACTGATTCCAACTGCCCATGCCCGACTTGAACACCCCGTGGGTGCTCGGATTGTCGTCGCCGTCGCGTACTTCCGTACCGTCGTGATGGAAGGCGTAGAGGTAGCCGGAGATGTCCACGGCCACGATTTCGGTGTCGCCGTCGCCGTCCAGGTCGGCACCGGCCACGTTGGACCATATCCAGTTGATGGTGAGCTGGGGCCAGCCCTCGAGTTCCTCACCCCACTGGTCGAAGGCGTGGATGGCCTTGTTCCCCTCGGGGTTGGAACCCCGCGATGCCACCACGATGTTCACGTAGTTCTCTTCCGTGAGCGGCAGCAGCGCGGTGGCGCCGACGATATCGGTGGCTTCGACGGTGAAGATGCCCGGCGTCTGGGAGCTGCCGTCGCCGTTGAGGATCTCCTGGCCCGTGTAATTGAAGGCGTAGACGTAGTCGGCGGCGGTGGCGATTTCGAGTCCGCCCATGGAACTCAGATTGCCCACGGCCAGCGAGCTCGTGCAGTTGGCCTGGAGCTCCTGGGGAAAGCCGGCATTCTGCGCCGGATTCGTCGAGGTGTAGAGGATATCGCTGGGCGCGCTCTCCATTCCGCCATCGTCCACGGCCGTCACGTAGCAGGCGATGGCGCTGCTCTCGGGCAGTCCGTCGATGTCGGATCTCGCATGGTCGAGGGGACGCTGGGTGTAGCGCTGGTAACCCTCACGCGCGTCCAGGGAGTAGTAGACGTGATAGCCCAGCAGGTCTTCATCCTCCACCGCCTCCCAGAAAATGATCACGCGGGTGGCCAGATCGCTGATCAGGCCCGAGGGCATGGGCGGAGCATCCGGGGGCAGGAAGTCGAGGGTGTCGACCCAGGTCCGCCCCATGTGGTCCTCGATCTCGATGTATGCTTCGTTCTCGATGGAGGGATCGTCCAGCCAGAGCAGGAAGCCCGCGTCGGGCTCGTCGCTCTCGAGCAGTTCGAGGTCTTCCACGGTTTCCTGCGCGATCATGAGATTCAGACCCGCGCCGATCTCGTGCAGGCTGATGTCCAGATCGCTGGCGTCCCCCTGCCCGAGGTTCAGCAGTTCGGGTCGGGCGCGGAAGGCCTCCCCCGGCTCGATGATGCCGTCGCCGTCGCCGTGTGGTTCGGCGTCGCTGAGCGTCCAGCGAGTCACCAGCAGGTCGGGCGCGGACACCTCCAGGAAAAGCGTATCCACCCGGGCGTCCTGCCCATCGGCTTCGAGGCTGACCTGCAGCGGCAGCCGGCTGCCGTCCTCGCAGCCCAGGGCCAATCGCAGGTCGAGGTTCTCGGCGGCGCGGCTTCCACCGGATGCGATGGCGCCGAGCACCTCGTTATCGGTGAGCACCGTGAGCGAATCGTGCAGACTGAGGATGTCGAGGGTGGCGCCCAGCAGGCCGGTGTCGCCGCTATTGCTGACCTCGATGGCCAGCTGCACCCGCTCGCCGGCCTCGGCACTTCCGTCGCCGTCGTTGAGGGGATCCAGACCGATCTCGTCGTTGACCGCGAAGCCCGTCACCGAAGCGTAGGTGCCCGAACCGCCGTTCACGGCGATGGTCGACCGGTGCATGACGCCGTTGCGCCCCCAGGCCACGAGCCGGATGTCCCCCTCAGTGGCCGGCTGCACCTCGAGGCTCAGCGCGCCTGCGGCGTCGGTGAGGCCCGTGGCCCAGACCTCGTCGTCCTTGAGCAGGGTGACGTGCACGCCCTCCACCGGTGCGCGTCCCTCGGCCTCGTCCACCTGCAGGTCGATCTGCACGGGGCCGCGGTCCACGCTGGCCGGCGCCGTCACCGCGTAGGTCACGGGGTCTCCGGACCAGAGGTCCAGGAGCGGATCGCCGAGGTAGGCCACGATGAAATAGGTCCAGCGATGCAGGCCCTCGCCAAATGCCGAGGCGTAGTGCTCCTGCCGGATCTGATCGAAGATGTAACCGGTGCGCGATTCACCGGAGAAGAGGATCTCGTAGAAGCGCTCGTAGTAGGACCCCGTGAAGGCCGGAAAGCTCTCCCGGGTGGTGCCGAAGACCGAGGCCGCTCCTCCCGTGGGATTGCGCAGGAAGCTCTCGCCGAGGCAGTCGAAGTCGAAGGCCGTGGAGGTGCAGTTCATGAGCGTGATGTGGAAGGGATTCGGATTCGACATCACCCGCGCATGGGACGCCAGGATGTTCCCGTTGCCCACGGACATGTTGTATCTATAGCCGTGGCCGTTGTGATCCACGAAGGCGTAGTCGCCGGTCTCCATGGCCGCCAGGGAACTGGCCACGGTCTCCGGCTGGGGATCGTACCCGGCCCAGAGCGGCGAGACGTAGTTCTGGAAGAGGCAGGTGGCCTCCATCTCGTCGCTCATGTAGAGGTCGATGATCTCGGTGGCGTAGCGAGCCCCGTCGGTGTAGACGAGGGAGTCCTCGTCCAGGGGCCAGTCGGCGGGAAAGAGCACCTCGGCCAGGAAGAGCATCTTGTCCTGGAAGATCGACGGCGGGCTTTCCCGGTAGCCGATGATCTTGTCCACGACGCCCTGGGCGTCCACGGCATTGCTCACGGGGATGCGTCCCACCATGAGTTCGGGCGCCAGGTCGGTGTCGTCGCCGGGCGCGCCGTTGAAGGGCGCCTCGGCCCAGTTCTGATCGCCGTCCTCGTTCCAGTTGCCGTCCAGGCAGGAGAAGTAGAGGTCGTTGGGCACGGGCTCGATGACCACGTGGCCGTCGTCCCAGCTCTGGTGGCTCATGTAGCGCACCGGAATCTCGGTGGTGTCGCCGCCCAGGAGCACCGACTTTAGCCCCCAGAGCTGATAGGCGTCCCGCAGGAAGTAGCGGATGGTCTCGGCCCGGTCCGCACCCACCGGATAGTTCTGCGAGATCCACTCCACCGTGCGCACGACGCAGCGGCTGCCCCGCTCCAGATGCCAGTCGGCGAGGCTCTGGAATGCCCCGGCCATCTCCTCGTTGGTGATGATCACCGCGTCCACCGGGCTGTCGCCCAGGCTCGGGCGCTCCCCCACCCGGAATCCGGCATCGCCATCGCCGCGATCGTCCCTCAGCACGCTCAAGGGCGGCGCGGGATCGATCTCGGTGACCAGGGTGATGTCCAGCTGGCCGCGCAGGACGAGGCGTCCCGCGCTCTCGACCAGGGGACGCCAGTAGAAGAGCGCCTCGCGGATACCGCGATGGGCGCCCTGGCCGACGAGGATCAGGTCGCCGGAGGGCAGGCCCTGTTCGCTGCGCCTCTGGCCGTCCTCGCGGATGCGCAGGTTCAGGCGCGCCGGCACGCGGCCCGCCCCGAGATCCTGTTCGCCGCTGAGCGTGAAGTGGAAATGGGCCAGACGCTCGCCCGCGGGAAGGGGAATCTTCACGAACTTGCCCGGCAGGGCGCGGCTGCCCGTGCCTTCGAGCACCATGGAGCCGGGGAACTCGAGTCCGGCCGAGGGTCCTTCGCCGCTCCAGCGAAGATCGATGGAATGGAGTCGCTCCGAGTGCGTCCATTGGGCGCCGAATGCCGACGCGGCGCCGATGCACAAGACGAGCAGAGCGGGGACGATCTTCTTCATGCGGGGAGTCCCTTCCGTTTAATCCGAACCGGCCACCAGGGGATCGATGCGATAGAGCGTGTAGGTGAAGGTATCGCTGCGCGCGATTCCCAATCCCCGGACCTCTTCCTCCATGAGCGGCACCAGACGACGACCGCGGGCCTCCAGGCCGTGGAAGCGTCCCGCTTCCTGATCGCGGTCGATGAAGTAGCGTGCTTCCCCGAACTGCAGGAAGTCCAGGCCGCCGAGCATCTCGTCATAGCCATGTCTATGCCAATACTCCGATATCTCCGGCTGGGTCAGACCCACTAGATCCAGGACGCGAAGCCCGGACCGGTAGCCCATGATGCCGATGTCCGGAATCGCCACGGCGCTGCCCGGCGGGGCGGTTTCCTTCAGGTAGTCGGCCATCCCCCCCAGCACGCCTTTGAGATCTTCCGTGAAATGCCTCGCGTGGGGCAGAACCTTGCTCTGATAGAGCCAGAGGTTGGGAGCCAGGGTCAGCAGGACCACCGCCGCCGCCAGGATCTTGAAAGATGGCCTTCTCTCCATCCATCGATCCAGGAAAAAGAAGGCCGCCAGCGGCAGCAGCGGAGTGACCGGCAGTAGATAGCGACTCACCATGGCCACGCCGCCCCTCAGCATGGCCGCCAGGAATAGGATGCTCCAGACGGCCGAGAGGATGCCGAAGAAGGTCCAGGATTGCCTGCGCAACTGCCCGCCGCGCAGGGATTTGGCGAGGACTCCCAGGAAACCGAGACCCACTACGAGGAGCATCGCTCCCTGACTGGATATCAGGATGCGCAATACCTTCCAGGCATGGGCGATCACGGTGGAGAAAGCGCTGGTGGTTTCGACCTTGGCGCTGGCCGTACTCGGCAGGAATGACCCGATGTGCAGCTTCGCGAAGATGAGCCAGGCCGCCACGGGCAGGGCCGCGCCCAGGGCCAGAAGCAGCCATCCCCGTCGCCATCGGGCGTTCAGAAGCGCCATTCCCGGAAGCACGAGGACCAGCAGGTAGAACTCGGGGCGGGTCAGCGCGGCCAGTCCGGTGAGCAGTCCGAGCCAGAGGAAATCGCGCCGGGTCTCCGGCTCCGCCGAGGCCCGCTCGAAGATGAGCAGAAGCATGAGCGCCACCAGGGGGCTCTCCATGCCCGAGGCGGTCCAGCGCAGGAACCAGACCTCCGTGGCGAAGAGCAGCAGGGCCGCCAGGCGGAGCCAGCGATCGCGGATGAAGCGTCCGGCCAGAACGAAGAAGACGCAGATCGAGGCCAGTCCCGCGAGGATGCCCCAGACCCGCGCCGCCACGAGTCCGCCGGTCTCCGTGCCCGCCGCGGGCGCGAGCAGGAAGATCCACAGGGGGCTCGTGCTGCCGTAGCTGGGCTCGCCGGGATTGAAGGACCATCCCTGCCCCTGCATCACGTTGCGCGCGTAGACCAGGTGGATGTAGGTGTCGTCGGTGACGTAGTCCCAGAGCGGCACCTGCAGGATGACGAAGGTGGCGAGAACGAAGATGAGCCCACGGCGGTGGAAATCGCTCATGATCCATCCTTTCCTCGGATGAGCCCGTCGAAGAGTTCGGCCATGCGTGCGGCCTGCCAGGGTCGGGTAAGCGGCGCGAGATCGCCGGGGGAGGGCGACCAGCCCCGCGAGATGCGGCTGAGGGCCTCGTCCAGGGTGCGGGCCACCTCGCCGGCTTCCGGGCGCGCGGACCATCCCAGCTCGTATTCGTCGATGAGGCCGCTGAGCTCGCCCTCGGGAGCCACGGCCAGCACGGGACGCCCCGCCCCCGCGTACTCGTAGCACTTGCCCGGCACCAGATCCCGGTAGCGCTCCTCGGTCTGCTGCAGGATGAGCAGCAGGTCGGCCTCGCGCTGCCGGGTGAGGGCCTCCCGGTGAGGCAGGGAACCGGCGAAGCGCACCTGCCCCGTCAGTCGAAGCTCTTCCAGCAGAGCCTCGTTGCCGCTCTCCCGGGGGCCGAGGAAGTCCACGCGCAGGCGATCCTCGAAGTCCGGGCGGATGTCCAGGAAATGCCGCAGACCCTCCAGGAAGGGCAGGGCGCTGCGATCCAGGGTGAGCTTGCCCGTGTGCAGCATGACGATCTTGTCGCCGCCCTCGGGTTTCGTCTCGATGCCCGCGAAATCGGCCGGATCGAATCCGTTGCGGATGCAGGTCACCGGCCGGCCGCCCCGCTCCTCGAGCAGGCGGCGCCATCCCTCGGTGACCGTGACCACGCTGGCCTCCCGTAGCACCTCCGCCTCGGCCCGGGCGTGACGGCGGCGGTGCCACTCCGAGGGCACGGGCTTCAGGTGCAGGTTGTACCAGAGGTCGCGGAAGTCGGCCACCCAGGGCAGGCCCGTCTCGCGGGCCAGGCGCGCGCCCACGCGATGGACCGTGTCCGGAGGGCCCGTGCTGTAGATGAGATCGATGTCTCCCCGCGCCAGGAGCTCGCGGCCCTTCCTCGCCGCGGGGCCGGCCCATCCCGCGTAGGAGTCGGGAAAGAGGACGAAGTCGCTGAGCTTGCGCAAGAGGCCGTAGCCGCCGCTGGAGCGCCTTCCCCGTTGCCCCAGCCCCTTCCTGCCGCCGAGCCTGCGCAGGAGGCCCAGGCCCGTGAGCGCCGACACCGGATGCCTCTCCACGCCCTCCGGCACCTGGGCGAGCAGGCTCTCGTCCTTCACCCAGTAGTCGCTGGCGTCGCCGCAGAGCACCGTGGGCGTCCAGCCCTGGGACGGCAGGTAGCGGCTGAACTTGAGGCTGCGGAAGACGCCGCCGTCCCCCATGGGCGGATAGAAGTAGGCGATCATCAGGAAGCGTCTCATGAGCGTCCCTCCGCCAGATCCAGGAAGGCCTCGCGCACCCGGTCCATGTTCTCCTCCCAGATGGCCCGCTCGGCGATGATGGCGCGGTTCTTCCGGGCGGCCTCACGACGCTGATCCTCGGACAACTCGGCCGCTTTGCGCAAGGCCTCGCCGAGGGCCGGCGCATCCCCCGGCGGGAAGTAGAGGCCCTCGCCGGGACCTCCCACCCACTCGCGGTTGGCGGGAATGTCGCTGAGCACGGGATAGGCGCCCAGGGCCATGGCCTCGAGCAGGGACACGCTGGTACTGTCCGAGAGGCTGGCCGAGAGATAGAGACTGGCCCGGCGCAGTTCATCCACCAGCTGCTCGCGGCTGAGCCGTCCCAGGAAACTCACGCGGTCCTCGAGGCCGAGACTCGCAACCCGCCGCTCCAGTTTCCTTCGCTGGCTGCCCTCGCCGGCGATGCGAACGCGCCAGCCTTCGTGGGCCTCGAGAAAACTCGGCAGGGCGTCGATCACCGTGGGCAGATCGTAGACGGGCTCGAGGTGGCGGAACTGCAGGAGCACGGGCTCCCGGGGCAGCTCTTCCTCGCCGATGGCGAAGAACTCGCGGTCCATACCCATGGGCGCGGTGAGCACCGGCGCGGAACCGTTCACGTAGCGATGGATCTCCTCGGTCATCATCTCGGCGTCGCTGGTGATGAGGTCGGCCTTCTCCAGCACGTAGCGCAGACGCCATCGGTGGAGCGGACTGCGCCGGGGATTCACCAGCACGTCGCTGCCCCAGGTGGACACGGCCAGGGGCCGCCGGCCGGCAAGGGCGCCCAGCCATCCGTAGTTGGGCACGAAGTGGGCGTTCACCAGATCGGGAGCGAACTCGTCCAGGGCCCGGGCCATGCGCGGCCAGGCCAGGGTGTAGGAGAGGGCATGGGACTTGTCCCTCCGCCCCACCTTCTTCCAGTCGCCGCGGAAATCCTCGGGCGGATTCTCCAGGGTGAAGAGCCTCACCGTGTCGCCGCGACTCTTGAAGTAGTCGGCCCAGCGCAGGGTGTGCACCACGCTGCCTTCGCCCAGAAGCGCGATCTTCATGCCTGCACCTCCACGCGAAGCAGGCGGGCCATGGCCCGCCTCAGCGACGGCTTGCCCACCCTGCCCAGGAGCCAGACCTTCTCCTCGGAGCGGAAGAGGCGTTCGCCGCCCAGCACCCAGATCACCGTGAGTCCCAGCAGCAGCAGGCCCGCCGCCACGCCCAGGGACGAGGGCGCGAGACCCTCCCGGCCGGGCAGCAGCATGCCCAATAGGATACCCGCCGCCGCGGGAAAGGCGCCCCAGGCGATGGACCGGATCAACATGGCAGGATGTTCCAGAAAACCCTGTCGCCGGCCCGAGCCCAGCATCCAGCCGGCCTGAAGGGCCAGGGCCCCCACCTGGGCGAAGCCGAGGCCCATGAGTCCGAAGTTCGGAACCAGCAGTGGCAGGCTGCCGAAGTATCCCACGGTCCAGAGGATGTTCCCCACCAGCACCTTGGGCAGTCCGTCCAGTCCGCGGAACACGCCCTCGATGGGACTGGAAAGGCTCGACAGGGGCAGGGTCCAGAGCAACAGGGCGAAGAGGGGCAGTCCCGCGAGGTAATCCTCGGTGGAGACCAGCAGTATCAGCGGACGCGCCGCCAGGAAGAGCGCGCCGGCCATCCAGAAGGACAGGCTCACCTGGCCCCGCAGGAAGAGCCCCACCCGGGGCGGCAGGTCGCCATCGCGGCGTTCCTCGTGAAGCCGGCTCACCTCGGTCTGAAGCGCCGTGATGGATGCCTGCAGGAAGCGTCGGCTCACGCCCATCATGCGCGCCGGAATGTTGAAGAAGCTGATCAGCTCCATGCCCGCGAAGAAGGACAGCACGTAGCGGTCCAGGTCGAGGGAGGCCAGCACCATCCAGCGAAGCAAGAGTCCCAGGCGCCAGTAGGAGAGCAATTCCTTGCGGTCGAAGCGCAGGGCCTGGGCGCTCTTGCCCCCCGAGGGCAGCAGGAAGGGAAAGAGTACGAATAGCCCCAGTCCCGGCGCCAGGGAATAGAAGGTGAAGAGCCAGAGGGCCGTGCCGGGGGTGAGATCCCCGCGGATCAGGAAGAAGTGAACGGAGGCCGCGCCCTGGAAAAGCACCTGGGACAGGGCCACCCAGCCCATGCGCCGGATGCCCTGCAGGCAGCTCTGCGCCAGTTCGTAGAGCCCCAACGATGCGGCCAGGGCCAGGGTGAGCAGGAAATAATCCTCCCCCACCAGATTCAGATCGAATCGGGACATGAGCAAGGGGCGCGCAAGCCAGGCCAGCAGCATCACCGCCGCCGTGCTGGCGACCAGCAGGGCCAGCAGTCCGCCGCTGAAGCGAAGCAGGGGACCCTTCTCCCGGCGCACTTCCAGCTGGGGCAGGAAGCGCATGGCCACCTGGGGCAATCCCATGACGGCAGCCGCCGTGACCAGGCCGGCAAGGGCGCGCAGAGCGAGAAGCAGTCCGTAGTCCTGGGGGCTGAGGGCCACGGTGAAGATCTTCATCTGCACGATGAGGAAGAGGCTCACCAGCAGGGTGCCCGCCCCCATGAAGGCAGTGTTCTGTCCGATGCGCGAGGCGCCCCTCATGCGCCCCTCCCGCGCAGTCGCCGCAGGGCGGCGAACCAGGGGACGCTTCGCTTCAAGAAGCGGGAGCCCGCGGGTTGTCCGCCGAAGTCGCGTTTGTAGCGGAAGAGTTCGGGCTTGCCCGGGCTGAATCCCAGGTTGAGGCGCTTCATGCCCCGCTCGCAGGCCCGTTTCAGGCGGGCGTCGTAGAGGGCGGCGCTCACGCGCAGGTGCCCGAGCTCCCGGCGACTGGCGCCCATCCAGTAGTAGGCTTCCCCCGACTGGTAGAGATCCAGCGAGGCGCCCACGAGTTGCCCCTCATGTTCGGCCACGGTGAGCTCCACCCTGTCCTCGTCCTTGAGGAGCCTCTCGAGGAACTCGTAGGTGGTGGGATACTCGAGCCTCCAGCGACTCACGTTCTCCATGTACACGGCGTACCAGGCGCGCAGATCCTCGGGATCCACGCTGCGGCGGCAGCTCACTCCCCGCTCGCCGGATTGGCGCACCTGCCGGCGCTTGGCCGGCGCCACGGCCTTCGCGGCCAGGGTTTCGTAGCCCGGAGCGAGGTCCAGGATCTGGGTGAGCATCAGGTCGCCTGCTTCCTCGCTGACGGAGGGATCGGCGGGCAGCACCGCGGTGGCGCTCACGGTCCTGCCGCCCACGCGGGACAGGTAGGCGTCCAGCAGATGACGGCCCAGCGCGGGTTCGGCTCCCGGAGCGACCAGGGGACCGCCCGGCGCGCCGAAGGGCAGGCACTCGAGGATCCCGAGGCCGCGCTTGCTGCGCTCGGAGAAGGGCAGCAGGCCCCTGAGCTCGCCACTCTCGCGATGGACGAGGAATCCCACGCGGAAGCCGTAGCTTTCCCGCAGGGCCCAAAGGAATGTGGAGGATTGGAAGCAGGTGGCGCCGGGGGCCAGCTCGAGGAATTCGTCCAGTTCCCGCCAGTCCAGCTCCGTCTCGAGGCGGATGTCCACGACTAGCTCCCGTAGTAGTCGAGGAGCTTGAGCACCGCCTCGATGACCTGCGCCGTTTCCTCCCCGCTCTGGGTGGGGAAGAGCGGCAGGGAGAAGCATCCCTCGTAGAAACGTTCGGACGCGGGAAGTTGCTCGGCGACCTCGCCGTGGAAATCCCCATGGGCAGGATGGTGATGGATGGGAATGAAGTGCAAACTCGGGCTGATGCCCTCGGCGGTGAGGGCCTTCAGGAACTCGTCGCGGCCGATGCGAAGGGCGCCCGGGGCGAGCCTCGGCGCGTAAAGATGCCAGGCGTGCAGGGCCCCCTCGCGGGTCCGCGGCAGGATGAGTTCACCGCGGCTCGCGAAGGCGCGCTGGTACTCGCTTATCACGGCGGTTCGGGCGGCGCGCAGTTCCTCGGCCCGGGAGAGCTGCACCAGTCCCATGGCCGCCTGCAGGTCGGTCATGTTGAACTTGTAGCCGAATCGCTTGACCTCGTAGTACCAGCCGCCGCGGTCGCCGTAGCGTTTCCAGGCGTCGCGGTCCATGCCGTGGAAGCCCATGAGCGCGGCTTCCTCTTCCATTTCCGCGCTGGCGCAGGCCAGGAAGCCGCCCTCGCCCGTGCTCAGGCTCTTGGTGGCGTAGAAGGAGAAGGCCGCGGCCTCGCCGTGGTGGCCGATGTGGCGTCCGTCCAGTTCGCTGCCGAAGCCGTGGGCCACATCCTCCACGAGCAGGAGCCCGCGGCGGTCCGCGATCTCGCGGAGGGCCTCGATGCGGCAGGGCTGTCCGCCGTAGTGCACGGCGAGGATGGCCTTCGTGCGATCGGTGATGGCCGCTTCCACCTTGGCCGGGTCGAGGCCATAGGTCTCCAGTTCGATGTCGGCCAGCACGGGGCTCGCCCCCGCCTGGTGGATCACGCTCACCGTGGCCGTGAAGGTGTTGGGGCTGGTGATGACCTCGTCGCCCTCGCCGATGCCGAGCACCTTGAGGGCCAGGAGCATTGCCGAGGTACAGCTGTTCACCGCGACGCCGTGGGGCAGGCCCGTGGCCGAGAGGAACTCCTCGGCGAAGCGGGCGGTCTTGGGGCCAACGGTGAGCCAGCCGGAACGGAGGGTGTCGAGCACCGCCTCGATCTCTTCCTCGCCGAAGCTGGAGCGGAAGAAGGGCAGACGCTCGGCGCGAACCGGCGCGCCGCCTTCCAGGGCCGGTTTCTTCGACGCGATCAAAGCAGCTCCCCCATGCTCCGAGACACGGCGAGCAGGCTTTCGGCCATGGCCGCGGCGTCGCCGTCGGACACCAGGGCGTCCAGGTCGGTGAGGAGGGCGTCCAGATCCAGTCCTTCCGGCAGGGCGGGCCGGATGATCATGAGCTGTTCGCCCAGCTCGCTCACCTCGGCCTCGCTGTCGGTCATGAGCTGTTCGTGCAGCTTCTCGCCGGGACGCAGGCCCGTGATCTCGATGGGGATCTCTTCCTCGGGTTCGTAGCCGGCCAGCAGGATGAGGGTGCGGGCCAGCTCGAGGATGCCCACGCTCTCGCCCATGTTGAGGATGAAGATCTCGCCGCCGGCACCCAGGGCGCTGGCCTGGATCACCAGCTTGCTGGCCTCGCGGATGGTCATGAAGTAGCGGGTGGCTTCCCGGTCGGTGACCGTGACGGGTCCGCCGCGCTCGATCTGTCCCAAAAACAGCGGCACCACGCTGCCGCGGCTGGCCAGCACATTGCCGAAACGCACCGAGAGGTAGCGGGGCCCCCGGCCGGCGGCCGCGGCACGCAGCATGAGCAGTTCTGCCAGGCGCTTGCTCGCGCCCATGACGCCCAGGGGATCGACGGCCTTGTCCGTGGACAGCATCACCATGCGCTCGGCCCCCGCCTCCGCCGCGGCGTCGATGACGTTCTGCGTGCCCTTCACGTTGTTCACGAAGGCTTCCAGTGGAAACCGCTCCATGAAGGGCACGTGCTTGTGGGCCGCCGCGTGGAAGATCACCTCGGGACGCTTCTCCCGCGCCAGACGCAGCAGGCCCTCGCGATCCCGAATGTCCTGGATGATGCTCTCCCGCAGCAGACCGGGCCGGTTCTCGGCCAGCTCGTTCTCGATCTCGAAGATGGAGTTCTCGCCCCGGCCCAGCATCATGAGCTCGGCGGGGTCCAGACGCGCCACCTGGCGGGCGATCTCGCCGCCGATGGATCCTCCCGCGCCGGTCACCAGCACGCGCTTCCCCTCGATCACCGCGCGCACGGGCTCCTCGCGGAAATCCACGCTCTCGCGGCCGAGAAGGTCGTCGGGGTTCACGGGCCGGGCCTGACGGAAGCTGGCCGCGCCGCGAATGATCTCGCGGATGCCCGGAAGCAGCTTGAAGGGGAGTTTCGCCTGGCGGCAGAGACGAAGCAGTCGCCGGATCACCGCGCCTCGGGCGCTGGGAATGGCGATGATCACCTCGTCGGGTCTCAGCTCGGCGGCCAGGGCCGGCAGCTCGTCGCAGGAACCGCGCACGGCCACGCCCTCGAAGCTCTCGCCCTGGAGGCTCCGGTCGTCGTCCAGGAAGGCCAGCACGGTGACGCCCAGCTCGGGCGAAGCCGCGGCTTCGGCGGCCACCATGCGTCCGGCCTCGCCGGCTCCGAGAATGAGGATGCGCCTTTGCTCGTCCATGCTCCCCGCTATCTGACCAGGGCCAGGGTGCGCACTTCGCTGCGTCCTTCGTAGCTCAGGTGAACCAGGTAAATGCCGCTCGCTGCGCGACTTCCGAAACGGGTGGCCAGATCGGGCCAGATCGGCTCCCCCGGCTGAACCTCAAGCAACTCGCGCACCAGCTGCCCTTCGAGGTTGTAGATGCGCACGTCCAGGGGGAAATCCGCGTTCAGACTGTGCACTTCCGCGTGTCCCAGGGAAAGCCTTACTGGGTTGGGATATAAGCGGATACGGGATATTTCTTCCGGGTCCGAGGGCGGATCCGGCAGGATCTCCAGCTCCACCAGTCCCTGGCTCCGACTGCCGGCCAGCACCCGCTCCCCGTCGGGAGACACGGCGATGCGGTCGAAGATGTAGTCGGGCAGGGGCGCCAGGACCTCGGGGCCGAAGACCGGGCCGGCCTCGGCCAGGCCCGCCTTGTTGGTGTAGTTCTCCACCTCCCAGACGCCCTCGGCCAGATCCAGGTCCACGTGGGAGATGCCCAGTTCCGTGGCGGCCCAGACCGAACCGTCGGGCGCGGAAGCCAGTTCCTTGACCAGGTTGCTGAGCAGGCCCGGGCCGCTGCCGTCGGACTTGCGCAGCTTGCCCTGCACCAGATAGGCGCTGCCGCTCTTGTCCACGCGGATGAGCCCGTCGAGCTGTCCCACCCAGACACCTCCGCCGGGGATGGCGGCAAGGCTTCCGCCGGTGGTGTCCACGGCCAGGTCGCTGCTGGCGTCGATGATGCCGGCGCCCGGCTTCCACCAGGTGGCGTTCCGGTCCCAGATGCACAGGCCCACGCCGCTGCAGAGCATGGCCACGCGACCGTCGTCCAGGAAGGCCAGGGCGTTGATGTTGGGGGTGGGCAGGCCGCCGTTCTCCGGTTCCGAGTTGAGCAGGGACCACTCCCCCGCCGCGCTGTAGACGCCGATGCCCGCATCCTCGGTGGCGAACCAGCGGTCGCCCTGGAAATCCTCGTGCATGGCCAGCAGGCGCGTGGACGGCATGCCATCGGGCCCCACGGGCATGGACTGCACCTCGCCCGAGGCGATGTTCATGCGGGCGAAGGCGTCGTCGTAGGCGATGGAGAAGGGACAGAACCAGGCCCAACCCTCGCTGTCCTCCAGCACCACGAGGCTCCAGGAGGGCCAGTTGTGCAGGTCGGCCCGCCGGCGCACGCGGGTCCAGAGGCCGTCCTCCTGGTAGGCCGCCCCCGCGTCGCTCGCGGTCCAGAGACGGCCGGTGGGCCCGAAGCTCAGGGCCTTGGTGGACGGTCCCATGGGGCCCTGGTCCAGCAGATGCTCGGTCCAGACGGCGCCGTCCCGATGCAGGATGCCCGGTCCCACGTTGCGGTAGAGGTGGCCGCCCATCCAGAGTTCGTCGCCGTCCGCCACGGCCAGGGCGCTGTAGACGGGATTGCCGTAGTCGGGCAGCCATTCGGGCTCGGGCATGCCGGCGGACAGGTCGGTCCAGACATCACCCTGGACATCATAGCGATAGGCCTGGGAGCCGACGTTGGAATTGCGCATGGCCACGTAGAGATATCCGCCGTGTACGGCCAGGGCCGTGGGCGAGTATCCGCTGCCGGGCATGAAGGTCCGGGACCAGTCGCCCCCCGCGGAGGGCCGGGAGTGGAGTTCGCCGTCGGTGAGGGCCCAGAGGCGATCGCCCGCGGCCACCAGGGCGTCCACGCCGCCTTCGGGACCCGCGGATTCGAAACTCAGATCCCAGGCGGCATCGAGCCGGTAGATGCCCGCTTCGGTGCCGACGTAGAGCACTTCGCCATCGAAGGCGAGGGCATTCACCGTGAGATTGCCGAGCCCCTCGGGCTCCGACCAGATGGGTCCCGGACCCGCGGCCTCCATGAGCCCGAAACCGCCGGCCACGTAGTTCTCGAGATCCTGCTCCCGGCAGCCGTACCAGATTCGACCCTGGCCGTCCGCGGCGATGCAGAGCACCTCGTCCCCCGCGAGGCTCTGGGGCAGGAGCTTGAACTGGGTCCAGGGATCGGCCTCGGTCGGACGGTAGCGGAGCAGCCCCTCCCCGTCGCTGCCGATCCATACCTCGTCGTCGGACAGGGCCAGAACGCTGGTGAGATCGTGGCTGGCCAGACCTTCCGTGGCGCGAATGAAGGCGATTTCACCGCTGGCGCGGTCCTGGCGCAGGGCGCCGCCGCGTCCGGCGCCCCAGAGAGCGCCCTCGCTGGCCGAGAGGCCGCGCAGATAGCTGGCGTCGCTGTAGAGCGTCCATTGGATCTCCCCCGAGGCGGGGAAGGCGGTCAAGATGAGACAGAGTAGGATGAGGCCGCGCTTCAAGAGGGAACGCTCCTTAGGAATGAGGCCGGATAGTGGCCGCGGATCTGCGCCGGCAGGGTGGAACTCCAGATTCGAAGATCCTCTCCGGGACTCCAGTTGTGCATGTAGAACCGGTCGCGGGACAGCAGGCTCTCGTCCTCCCGCGCCTCGGCCAATCGCCAGTAGCCCGTGAGCCCGGGCCGCAGGGCCGGCGCATCGATGCCCATGCCGGGGGGCTGGGGCCGCGGCCCCACCAGGCTGAACTGCCCGTGGATCACCGACAGGTACTGCCCCGGATTGATTAGATCCGAAAGCGCGCCGCCCCGTCGGTCGAGGGCCAGCGGAAGATAGGCCTCGCGGCCTCCCCGTCCCAGGAACTTGAGGCGCGCGTAGGCCGCCCGCCCCCGCAGGCGACGGGACATGAGGAAGAACAGGCCGGGAACGAGACTCAGGATGAAGAAGATCGTGGCGCCGAGGATGTCCGTGAGTCGTTTGGCCGCGAGCAGAAGCCCGTAGCCTCCGCCCATGCGATAGGACCAGCCCGGCAGTCCCAGGAAATCCTGGGTGCGCACCGAAGCGCTCATGACGCCGGCCAGTTCGCCCAGGACCCGCAGCTCCACGTTTCGGGCGCGGCACCATGGCAGCACCGCGGCGACGCTTCCGGGTGTGGCGGCCGAGGGCGCGATGACGATCTCCTGCACCCGCTCTTCGGTGGCCACGCGCTCGAGTTGGGACAGGTCCCCCAGGCTTCCGGATGTGCCCAGGGCGTCCAGCCGCCCCACCAGATCCAGGCCCAGCCCGGGACGCTCGCGCACCCGGCGGTCCAGGGCCGCCTGCTCTTCGGCGTCGCCCACGAGCAGCAGCCTGCGCAGATCGAAGTTCAGGCGCAGCAGGCGGCGATGCAGGCCGCGCAGGGCGCCCCGCAGGAGCATCACCAGGAGCATGGCCATGGGCGCGCTGATCACGATGACGCTGCGGCTGATCACGTCCTCGCCGGTGAGGAAATTGGCCGCCAGCAGCACCACCGGCGCCAGCACTTCGGCCTTGAGCAGCGAGATGAACTCCTCGGCCTGGGGCGTGCGGCGATCGATTCGGTAGAGGCCCATGAAGTGGAAGAGCACCAGGTTCACGCCCAGGAAGAATGGCGCGAAACGCAGATAGGGTTCGGCCTCGAAATAGGTGCCTTCGAAGAGCCCCGCGGCCAGTCCCACACGCAGCCATACCGCGGCGGCCAGGGCTCCGGCCAGGGCCGCGGCGTCCAGGAGCAGAAGGCCCAGCACCTTCACCGGATTGCGATAGCGCTTGGCCAGGTAGCTCACGGGGTTCCACTTCTCGTAGTAGTGGAAGAAGCTGCTGATGTGGGCGAGCAGCGAGCGGCTGAAGGGGTTCTTCGCGCTGGCCCGGCGGTAGATATGGGTCATCACCGATGAGGGCGCGTACCAGACCTCCCAGCCTCGCCGGTCCATGCGATAGCACCAGTCGACGTCCTCGAAGTAAAGGAAGAAACGCTCGTCCATGCCCCCCACGTCCGAGAGTGCGCGGCGGTGGGTCATCATGCAGGCGCCGAGGATCCAGTCAACCCGCGCCGGGGCCTCGTGATCGTAGTCGAGCATGAGGTGCCGGCGAATGGCCTTGCTGTTCTTGAAGAGCTTGCCCAGAGGCGTGCGGCGCAGGATGATGGTCCAGAGGGTGTAGAAACTGCGGCAGGAGTACTGGAGGCTGCCGTCCTCGTTGAGCAGCTTGGCGCCGGCCATGCCGGCCTTGGGATTGGCGTCGAGGAAGTCGGCCAGGGCGTCGAGCGATCCGGGCTTCACGAGGATATCCGGATTCAGCACCAGCAGGTAGTCGCCCCGCGCCACCCGCAGGCCCTGATTCACCGCCCGGGACAGGCCCAGGTTCTCCTCGTTGACGATGAGCTGGATGTCCGAGCGCGAACCCAGCAGCTCGACGCTGTCATCGCCGCTGGCGTTGTCCACCACGATGATCTCGAGCTCGCGGCCGGTACCGGAGGCATCGATGCTCTTCAGGCTGTCGAGGATCTCGCGCCCGGAGTGGTAGCTCACGAAGACGATGCTGATCATTCCGGCCATGGGTATCCGTCCTTGCCGGTGCCGCCGTGCAGCTTCGAGAAGCGCAGGCGCCAGACCATCCACACCGCTTCCCAGATGATCTTCCGGTTCATCTTGCTCACGCCCACCCGCCGATCCGTGAAGACGATGGGAATCTCGTGGATGTGGAATCCCCGCTTCCAGGCCTGGTAGTTCATCTCGATCTGGAAACTGTAGCCGTCGCTCTGGATCATGCTGAGCGGGATGGCCTCCAGCACCTTCCGCCGGAAGCACTTGAAGCCGCCGGTGGCGTCGTGGATGGGCATGCCCGTGATGAGCCGCGTGTAGATGTTCGCTCCCAGGCTCAGGGCCAGGCGCCGCAGGGGCCAGTTCACCACGGTGACGCCTTCCAGATAGCGGCTCCCCAGCACCAGGTCGCAGTGCTCCACCTCGTCGAGCATGCGCAGGAGGTCGCGGGGATCGTGGGAGAAGTCGGCATCCATCTCGAAGACGCAGTCGGCGTCGGTCTCGGCCAGGGCCTGTTCGAATCCGGCGATGTAGGCGCTGCCCAGGCCCATCTTTCCCGGACGCTCCAGCAGCGAGAGCCGCCCGCCCCTGTCGTCCATGCCGCGCAGGATCTCGCCGGTGCCGTCGGGAGAGCTGTCGTCCACCACCAGCACCGAAAGGCGCTCGTCAAGGTCGAGCACGGTATTCACGATGCGCTCGATGTTCTCGCGCTCGTTGTAGGTGGGGATGATCACCAATCCCTTCAAGCGGCGACCTCCTTGGTCTTACGGGGAACGAGTCCGGCCACTAGCATCAGGGCCATGAGCAGGAAAGCCGCGCGGCGGACGAGGCGCAGGTTCCGCAAGCTCGCCGGACGGAATTCGAAGCTCACCTCGTGGCTTCCGGCCGGCAGCGGAAGCGCGCGGAAGTAGCCGTCGGCCAGGAGCAGGTCCCGCGGCTCATCGCCCAGGCGGGCGGTCCATCCGGGATAGTCCATGTCGGCCAGAACCAGCATGCCGGGGCGGGCCATGTCCACGGTGCAGTGCACCGAGTCGAGTTCGAATTCCGAGGACAGCACCCGGCCGCAGGGCTCCTCACCCGGCGACAAGGTCTGGCCCGGTTCGGCGGAGAGGTAAAGCGGCGAGTCGGCGCGCCCTTCGAGCAGGCGAGCGCGGCTGGCGGCGGGATCCTCCACGGTCACGCGATCCTCCACGAAGAGGCGCGGGCGCCAGCGGCGGTTCTCGTAGAGGGTGGCGTCGGGATCGCCCCCCGCGCGAATGGCGGGAAAGTCGGCCCCCAGGTTCAGGGGCTGGGCGCTGATGAGGTACTTCACGGCGAAACGACCGAGCAGTTCGCTGCCGCCGCTGCCCAGGGATCGGATCACCGAGTCGGCCCGGGCCAGCTTGGCCGCGTGATAGCCGCCGAGGTTCGCCAGTCCCCGCGAGGCCGCGCTGTTGCTCGCGAAGGGACTGCCGGGCAGGGCGTAGAATCGTTGATCGGCGAGGCTCTCCTCCAGAAAGGCCAGTGCCTTGGGGGGCAGATCCTCCTGGGGCGCCAGTTCGCGACCCCAGAGGCCGCCGCCGCGATGGGCGTCCCAGTGATTCTCGGGATGGAGGACGCGCCGATCCAGGGGCAGCATGTCGCCCAGCACGAAGATCAGCGAGGCCGCGACGAGGGCCGTCGAGAGGGGGAAGCTCGCCCGCCGCCGAGAGATCTCGATGGCCGCCAGGGGCAGCAGCAGGAGCAGGCCCGCGCGAATGGACTCGACGCGCAGCCAGTCCACGCTCTTGCCCGCCAGATCGCCGAGGATGGCCGCCACCTGCCCCGCGGGCAGACCGGAAAGCTGCCGTCCGAGGCGCTGGGCCAGGCCCTCCCGGGCCGCGTTTTCCAGCACCGCAGGAGCGCTCAGTCCCAGGAGCAGCAGGATCAAAGCGCCAAGGGCCAGAGCCCAACGAAAATCGGCCCGCACCCGTTCGTCGTCAAGTACGCGGTCCAATCCTCGGGCGAAAAGGATGGCCACGCTCATCTGCTGCAGGATGAGGATCATCACCGGCACGCGGAATCGATTGAAGTAGGGCAAGGCTTCGTAGAAGGGCCGATAGAGAATCGGAAAGTACTGTCCCGCGGCCACGAGGGTCGCGACGGCGGCCAGACCCATGAAGAACCCGTCGAACTTCGAACGCCGTCCCCGCAGGAAGAGCATGGCCGCCGCCAGCACCGCAAGGGGGCCCAGATAGTTCGGATAGTTGGTCATGGGCATGTGGCCGAAGTAGGTCTCCTCGCCGAATCCCGCCGCCGAGGGCAGCAGGAAGGTCGACCATTCGGCCGGATGCAGACTCCAGGCCGTGGCGTACTGCCAGTCGGCTCCTCCGCCCTGGCTGATCCCTCGGATGCTGTACTGGCCGTACTCCTGCACCGGCGCATAGAGCAGTGCGCTGGCTCCGGCGGCCAGAAGCAGGGCGAGCAGTGCCGCGAGCAGGGCGCGTCCGGCTCGGCCGCGATGTCCCTGAACGATAAGCATGGCCACCCGGGAAAGTCCGAAGAGCCCCAAAGCGAGGAGTCCGTAGTAGGCCACCTGTACGTGGGCCGAGAGCATGAGCCCCGCCGTGCAGGCCGCAAGCAGTGCGCTGTCCCGGAGCAGAGCGCGCAGACTCGGGGTTCCGCCGCGCCCCAACAACCGGTCGGCGAACAGGAGCATCCAGGGAATCCAGGACAGGGTCATCACCTTGCTGCCGTGCCCGTAGGCCCCCACCGCCACCTGGGCGGGCATGAGGATGAAGAAGGCGCCGGCCAGCCAGGCCAGCCAGGGCCGCGTGCCCCGCCAGCGCAGAAATGCGAAGAGCCCCAGGGCGGCCCAGAGGTAGTGGAAGAGCAGCCAGGTCAGAGGTGGCAGATTGAAGGCGTCCATGAGCAGGCGCAGCAGCACGCTCATGGGATAGAGCCCCGGATGATAGCTCAGGCTCGCGAAGGCCGGCATGCCGGCGAAGATGAAGGGATTCCACAGGGGAGGATCGAGCTCGTTCTCCGTCACGTACTGGTGCAGGCCGCTGGGGGCGAGACTGTCGGGGGTGCGGAAGACCTTGCCCTGCAGGGCCGCCTCGGGGAAGAGGACGGCCAGTAGCACGCCGAAGAGCAGTGCCGCCGCCAGCAATCCTTCCCAGCCCTCGAGCCGGAGGATCCGCGAAGCGCTGAAGCCGCCGTTCTTCAAGAAGACCTTCCTTCCTTGCGCAGGGCTCCCGCCAGGGAAGCCGGCAGCTCGCTCTCGCCCCGGGCCATGGCCTTCAGGGCGGCCATTCCGATATGGACAGCCCAGGCCAGATAGGCCAGGGGACGCAGTCCCGGGCCCACGTGCCGGGCCAGGAGCCGGCGGGTACCCTTCCACTGGGCGCGGAGCTTGCCCTCGCTGGCGCCGCCGCCGCTGGAGAATCCCACGCGGTGGTAGAGCATGGCCTCGGGGGCGTAGCGCAGGGCCCAGCCCGCCTCCTTGGCGCGAAGGGAGAGATCCACGTCCTCGCCGTAGAACTCGAAGCTCTCGTCGAAGCCGCCGGTCTCGCGCCAGAAGGCCGCGCCTCCCATGAGCGCGCAACCGGTGAGGTACTCCGTGTTCCCCGCCCGGCGCAACTCGCCCAGGGCGTGCCGGCGGATCCCCCGGTGCCGCGTGATGCGAAAGAGGCGGCTCACCCGTCCCCCGCCGTACCAGAGCTGAAGGGGACGGTCCAGGTAGTGGATCCGCGGACAGGCCGCGCCCCGCGGCGTGCCGTCCTCCAGGTCGGCCACCAGGGGATCGATGAGACCCGCGTCCGCGCGAATGTCGTTGTTGAGCACGAGGATATAGTCCATCCCGCGATCGAGCCAAGCCCGAATCCCGGCATTCATGCCCCCGGCGTAACGCAGATTGGACCCTGTGCGAAGGATATCCCAATCGGGATGCGCCCTTTCCGCCCGAAGGTCGGATCCGTCGCTGGAGTCGTTGTCCACCAACAACTTGCCGATTTCATGGGAGGACGCGGCGGCGGCCGCATCGAGGGTCTCGAGGCAGAGGGGAAGCACCGAGGCGCCGTTCCAGTTGAGGACGACCAGTCCGACCTTGCGCTTAGGCGCCACGGGGCTGCCGCTCCCGGGCGATGCGATAGCGCTCCTCGCGGGCGCGCAGGTGGATCATGAGCTCTCCGAGCAGTCCCAGGGACCAGAATTGGATGGCCATGAGCGTGAGCACCAGGCCAAGGATCAGGAGCGGCCGGACCCTGAGGGTCTGGGTGAAGACCCAGACCAGGCCGAAGTATCCGTTGATGGCCATGCCCACGAAGAAGAACCAGAAGCCGATGCGCCCGAAGCTGTGCAGGGGCGCCGCCGATCGACGGGCCACGAAGACCACGGTCATGAGATCGAAGAGCCCGTTGAGGATGCGACGCGCGCCGAACTTGCTCTCGCCGAAACGCCGCTCGTGATGGGTCACCGGAATCTCGGTGACCCGGAAACCCTCCCAGTGAGACAGGGCCGGAATGAAGCGGTGCAGCTCGCCGTAGAGGCGCACGCTGTCGGTGACTTCCCGCCGGTAGGCCTTCAGTCCGCAGTTGAAGTCGTGGATGCGAAGGCCGGTGACCTTTCGCATGACGCCATTGAAGAGCTTGCTGGGCATCGTCTTGCTGAGCGGATCCTTCCGGTCGCGCTTCCAGCCGCTCACCAGGTCGTATCCCTTGTCCAGTTCGGCGATGAGGCGGGGGATTTCGGCGGGATCGTCCTGCAGGTCGGCGTCCATGGTGATCACGATCTCGCCGCGCACCCGCGCGAAGGCCGTGGCCAGGGCCGCGCTCTTGCCGTAGTTGCGTCCGAAGCTGACGAAACCGATGTGGGTGTCTTCGTCACCCATCTTCTCGAGCAGTTCGCGGCTGCCGTCGCGGCTGCCGTCGTCGACGACCAGGATCTCGTAGGGCTCGAAAGCCTGGGCATGCTCGGAGATCTGCCGCAGTAGTTCAGGCAGGCTCTCGGCCTCGTTCCAGGCCGGAATGACCACGCTCAGTTTCACGGATCCGCTCCCCTGCTCTGACATGCTTCCCTATTTCCCCTCTTCCTGGGTGGCCTGGGTCATCATCTCGCGCAAGAGCTCCAGGCGATCGCGGATGGGCGCGCTGTCCGGATGGCGGCGGAGGAAGTCCTCCAGGTGAAGCACCACAGCGCGGATGTTGTCGGCGGTGGGGAAGTAGGAGACGATGTAGTCCACCAGCGACAGGTAGCCGGGCTCGTAGTCGGGATTCAGGTCGATGACCATGCCCAGGGCCTGCACCACTTCCTCGTGCAGCCCCTGCTTCTCCAGCGCCTGGGCGTAGCGGGCCCAGAAGCGGTAGTCCTGGGGCTGCAGGGTTTCGGCGAACTCCCGGTAGACGTCCAGACCCTTCTCGGGATCTCCCGCGCTGGTGTAGAGATAGCCCAGGTAGTTCACCGCGGGACTGAAATCTCCGTCGATGATCCAGGCCCGCGTCATGGCATCCACGGCCTTCTGCGGATCCCGCTGGATGTCCACGCCCCGATCCAGTTCGATGGCATAGCGGCTCCAGGCCGCCGCGTAGTTCTGGATGAGATGCCGGATGGTCGGATTCTTGTAGAACTCCTCCGGCTCCCGACCCGGGAATTCCTGGATCTCGCCCTTGAGCCCCTGCAGTTCGCCGAAGCGTCGGCTGGCGGGCAGCACGCTCGGAACGCCGCCGATGGAATCCATCTCGCTGACCTCGTGCTGCCGGCCGCGGAGGCTGTCGTCGTCGTTCCAGTCGGGCAGGAGTCCGCGCCAGATGTAGACCTCTTCGAGGTTCTCGCGCAGGCGGGCCATGTCCACCTGCTCCTCGCCCCGGTTGAGGGTCATGCGATAGACCATGCCCTCCATGCTGAGGAAGGGCAGCAGGGGCGTGAGGAAGTCGCGGGGCACCGTGACGGCGAAGTAGTAGCGCCGGCTGTCCCAACCCTCGTTCAGGGTATTGCCGAAGAGATGGTCGATGATCTTGTCCCGCGGCTGATAGACCCGCCCGTCCTCCATCTGGAAGTACATGCGGGCCACTTCCGACAGCTCGGGATCCGTGAAGGTGATGGGCAGCTTGGGCTCCAGATCTCGCAGCTGGGCCATGTACCAATCGGTGTTCAGCAGGCTGAGATTGACGACCCGCACGTCCTTGCGGAAGCCCTCCACCTCTTGGATGTACCAGAGCGGGAAGGTGTCGTTGTCGCCGTTGGTAAAGATCACCGCGTTCTCTTCCAGGGGCGCGAGCATGTTCCAGGCGTAGTCGCGGGCGATGTAGATGTCGCTGCGGTCATGGGTGTACCAGTGCCCGAAGGCCGGTCCCAGCGATAGCGCCAGCAGCACGATGGCCACCGCGGCGGCGAGCCTCTTGCCCTTGGTCTCCTGGAGGAATCCCTCCAGTAATCCCACCGTGCCCAGGCCGATGAAGAGGGCCAGGAAGTAGAAGCTCGGGGCGTAGAAGTAGTCGCGCTCGCGCACTTCCTCGGCGGTGAAGTTCAGGTAGAGCACCAGACCGATGGAGTTCACCAGCAGGATGATCAACAGGGCCACGAAGACCTTGCGCTGCCGGCGCCACTGCTGCCAGAGCCCGATGAGCCCCAGTCCCAGGGGCAGGGCCGTGAGGGCCGCGCCGGGGTTGAGGCCCAGAAAGCGTCCCTGGAAGGGCATCTTGAACTGGTTCCAGAGGTAGCCCCAGAAATGGCTGAGCTGATAGGTCCAGCTGGATTCGCGCACGAAAACGGATCGGAAGGGATACTGCTCCCGCTTGATCACCGCCCAGAGGTTGGCCCAGCTGGAAGGATCGGCCTCGTTGATGGCCGGGTTCTGTCCCGCGCGGATGAGCAGGAAGAGGTGCACGCTCAGGCCCAGCACGAAGAGCCCGATGGAATAGAGTGCGAACTTCTTCCCCTGGGTGAAGAGCCAGATGGCCCAGGCCAGGGCGGCCAGGAAGATGCCCAGCATCCAGAGGTCGGGCCAGTGCATGATGGACACGCCCAGGAAGGCCGCCAGGGCCACCGAGAAGGCCAGCAGCTCCTGATCGCTGAAGGCCTTCTCCCGGATCATGAGCGCCATGACGAAGAAGCCCGGAAAAATCAGGATGGTGCCCAGGTGGAATCCCACGCCGAGGCTCAGCAGGTAGATGATCAGGAAGACCAGGGCGTTGCCCTCGGGCTTGTCCACCTTCTCCCGCCAGTCGAGGATGAGCCAGGTGATCGAACCCATGAGGAAGGCCGACAGGGAGTAGACCTCGGCCTCGATGGAATTGGCCCAGAAGGTGTCGCTGAAGGCGAGCAGGAAGGTGGCCGCGAGGGCGCCGCCGATGCGCAGGTACTTGTGGATCCCATGCTCGCTCTCGGGACCGAACCACTGCCGTGTCACCTTCATGATCAGCAGGAACATGAGCAGGGTGGCCAGGGCCCCGAACAGCCCGCTCATCATGTTGATGCGGTGTGCCACGCCCTCGCCGAGGGGGATGAGAGAGGCCAGGCGCTCCACCAGCACGTACATGGGGGTGGCCGGCGGATGCGGGATGCCCAGGATGTAGGCCGTGGTGATGAACTCGCCGCAGTCCCAGAAATTGAGGGTGCGGCTCATGGTGCGCAAATAGACAATGAAAGGCGCGAGGAAGGCGAGCGCGCCCCCTAGAGCGACGGCAGGGTCGAGGCGTTTCATGGTCCCTTTCGCTTTGCTAAGCCATTGAAATTGGGCGCGATTCAACGGGCATCCTGCCCGAAAGTTCCCTCTCTGGCAAGCCTATTTCACGCCTGGGAAGGGGGCTGGCGGCGGCGCCGGGCCAGGAAGATCAGGCCCCCGAAAAGGCTGACCAGGAGCATGAGCAGGTAGGCCACGAACTGGAGGGTCACGGGCACCTCGCCCACCAGTCCCAGGGGCCTGAAGAGGGGGATGGCCAGGCCCTCCCGCAGGCCGAGACCGCCCACCGTCACCGGCAGGGTCAGGGCGAAGGCCAGGGGAGGCACGGCAAGGAAGAACTCCGTGAAGGCGGGAGTGGCGGCGCCCACCAGGGCCAGGCAGACCAGCCAGTGAACCCCCACCCTCAGGATCTGCACCATGAGCGAGAAGGCGAAGAGCCCGAGCAGCAGGCGCTTGCGAGTGCGGAGCGCCCGCAGTCGCTCCAGTAGCCGTCCGCGGATGCCCTCTTCGGAGAGCAGGTGAAGGGTCTGGGCCAGGCGGCGCAGCACGGTGGCCACCGGATCCATGAGGAAGAGGACGGCTCCCAGCAGGAAGAGTCCCGAACCCAGCATCACGCCGGTGGCGATGCCGCTCAGCTCCGGATCATTGCGCAGGGGAATGGAGGCCAGCAGGGCCAGGAGGGCCAGGGCCGAAAGCCCGGTGAGCCGGTCGGCCAGGGTGGCCGTGGCCGAGGCGAGGGTGTCGCGTTCCTGCTTGCGCAGGTCCCAGACCTTCACCAGATCGCCGCCGAGATTACCGGGCAGGAAATTGTTGAAGAAGAGCCCCACCCAGTAGAGTTCCAGCACGGGGCGGAAGCTGAGCGGGATGCCCTGGGCGCCGAGAAAGCGTCCCCACTGCCAGGCGCCCGCGACCACGCTGACCAGGAAGAGGGCCAGCGCGCCGACCAGGGGCAGGATCTCCGCCCGGGACAGCAGGGCCCAGGCGTCTCCCAGGCTGATGCGACTGAGCACCCATGCCACCAGCAGCAGGGTGACGACCAGGCGCAGCATGTCCAAGAGTCGCCGCTTCATGCTCGCTCCCGGACCAGTGCGAGAATCTGAGCTTCCATCTGGTCGGCCCCTTCGTCCCAGCTGAAGGATCGCGCCCTGCGGGCGGCAGCCTCGCCCAGGGCCGCGCGACGGGGCTCGTCGCGGAGCAGATCCAGGGCGGCCCCCGCCATGGCCCGCTCGTCGCCGTAGGGCACCAGGATGCCCGTTTCGCCGTCCCGCACCGAATCCCGCAGTCCCGGCGAATCGGCGGCCACGGTGGGCACGCCGCATGCGCCGGCCTCCACCACCGTGAGGCCCCAACCCTCCTTGGGGCTGGCGTTCAGGAAGAGGTGGCTGCGGTAGAGCAGGTCGACCATGTCGGCCAGTTCCATGAAGCCGTGGAAGGTCACCGATTCATCGAGGCCGAGCCCTGCGCTGAGTCGTTGTAGTTCGGGGCGCTCGGGGCCGTCGCCTATGATCTCGAGTCTCGCCTCGGGCAGTTCCCGGACGATGTGGGCGAAGCTCTTCAGCACGATGTCGGCGCCCTTGTACTTCCGAAGCCGCCCCGTGTGAACCAGGGTGGGATGACCGTTGCGGGCCGGCGCCTGCTCCCGCTCGTAGGGCGCGGCATCGAAACCGCAGTAGTTCACCTCGATGCGCTCGGCGTCGAATCCGCGGGCGACCAGATCATCCTTGGTGCTGGGACTGATGGCGAGCACGCCCGCTCGTCCAAAGACCGAGGGCACTGCCCGTTCCATGAGCCAGACGTAGCTGGCGAAGAGAAGATTGGTCTCGCGGAAGACCGTGGCGCCAAAAAGGTGGGGTACCACGAGCAAACAGGGCAGCGAGCTGAACAGGGGCAGGAAGAAGGGCACCTTGTTCACGTCTTCGATAATGAGGTCGAAGTGCTCTTCCTGAAGCAGCCGGCGAGCCTTCCAGGCCAGGGCGAAATTGGCCGTCATGGGACCGCCCGCGCGCAGCACGCGCAGACCCTTGTAGAACTCCTCGCCCCGCGCTCCCTCGAAGCCCGCCGCCAGCAGGGTGATCTCGTGTCCCCGCGTCGCGAGCCGTTCGAGCAGTTCGTGGATATGGGTTTCCGCGCCGCCGGCCTCGGGATTCTTCATGTCCCGCCAGTTCACCGCCAGGATGCGCAGCTTCCCCTCGCTCATGCTCCCGCCTTCTTCTTCTCGGCCATGCATCCGATGACCATGGCGCTGTAGTGGCCGAGACGGCGGTAACGCAGGGATCGGCGCAGGCGTTCCAGAGCCGCACCGAGAAGCGGCAGGGGCCTGGGATGCTGGGGCAGCTTGATTCTCATGGCGCCGAAGACCTTGCGGAGGATGCGATAGAAGAGCCCCGGCACCGGCCAGTCCGCGTAGGTGCCGGCGGGAGTCAATCCCTCATCGCGCAAGAGACCCTCGAGCTCGCGGGCGCTGAAGCTGCACTCCCAGCCGGCGAACCAGCGGTCCAGTGCGATGAGCGTCCGCTTGATGAGGGTGTAGACATGCCAGCGCTGGGGCACGTCCACGAGCACGAGGCCGCCGGGGGCCAGGACCCGCGCGTTCTCCGCGAGCAGGGGACGCGGATCGCGGAAGTGTTCGAGGAGTCCCTGATGGAAGACGACATCGAAGCTGCCGTCGGGAAAGGGAAGGGCCAGAGCGTCGCCGCGGGTGAGCGTGAGGATGCCCTCGCGGTCATGGGTGCCCACCACGCGCAGGGCCGAGGGCGAGTAGTCGAGCACGGTGACCTTCGCGCCCAGCTCGGCCAGGCGCAGGCTGTCCCGGCCGCTGCCCGCGCCCACCTCGAGGATGCGTAGGCCGGCGAGGTCGCGGCGGGAAGCCAGTTCGGCCGCCAGATCGCCCACCGACTCG
The DNA here is from genome assembly GCA_964344565.1 of uncultured bacterium. Taxonomy (GTDB): domain Bacteria; phylum Krumholzibacteriota; class Krumholzibacteriia; order JACNKJ01; family JACNKJ01; genus JACNKJ01. Next base: position 6,439 of record CAYFNT010000023.1, on the reverse strand, counting down.
TAGATCTCCTCGGCGGGCGCCGAATCCCAGTAGCTGTCCCAGTGCTCCTGACGGCTCTCCCGCGGACTCATGCAGCGGAGTCCTCGTCGGCGAGGAGCTTGTCGAGCACGCCGTTGACGAATCGGGAGCCGTCCTCCGAATCGAACTTGCGGGCCAGTTGCACCGCCTCGTCCAGGATGACGCTGCGCGGCTGCTCGGGGAAGTAGCGCCCTTCGGCCAGGGCCAGGCGCAGGATGCTTCGCAGCACGATATTCACCCGCTGGGGATCCCAGTTCTCCAGCTGGGCATCGATGCTCGCGTCCAGGGAGGCGCGCTCGGCCACGACCCGCTCGAGCAAACGCGCGGCGAACTCCTCGCTCTCCTTGTGGCTACCCCGCCGGTCCGACTGGCTGCGCAGGACCTCGGTCAGATCCTTCTCGGGGAACTCCAGCTCATAGAGGCTCTGCAGGGCCAGTTCGCGGGCCTTGGTTCTTCTGCCCAACTTATCCCTTCAACTTTCCGGCCAGGTCCAGCATCTCGATGGCCGACAGGGCGGCCTGCCAACCCTTGTTGCCGCTCTTGGTGCCGCTGCGTTCGATGGCCTGCTCCAGGGTGTCGGTGGTGAGCACACCGAAGACCACCGGAACGCTCGCCGACAGCGCCACCTGCGCGATGCCCTTGCTCGCCTCGGCGGCCACGAATTCGAAGTGAGGCGTGCCGCCCCGGATGACCGCGCCCAGGCAGATCACCGCGTCGTAGTTGCCGCTCTCGGCGACCATCTTGGCGGCCTGGGGCAGCTCGAAAGCGCCCGGTACGCGGATCTGGTCGACCCTGTCCTCATCGGCGCCGTGGCGAAGCAGGCAGTCGGACGCCCCCTCGGCCAGCTTGGCCGTGAGGAAGTCGTTGAAGCGGCTCACGACCAGGGCGAAGCGCTGGCCTTCGACGCGCAAGTGTCCTTCGATGATCATGTGTACCTCCGGAAGAGGGGTAGTGGATTCGCCCCCCGAGTTCAAGGGCTAGCTCATGTCGAGCATGTGGCCCAGTTTTTCCTTCTTGGTTTTCAGATAGCGTTCGTTCTCCTGCCGCGCCGGCACTTCCAGGGGCAGTCGTTCCACGATCTCCAATCCGTAGGCCTCCAGGCCGACGATCTTCTTGGGATTGTTCGTGAGCAGACGGATTTTTCGGATGCCCAGCTCCCGCAGAATCTGGGCGCCGATGCCATAGTCGCGCAGGTCGGCGGCGAAGCCGAGGTGGTGGTTGGCCTCCACCGTGTCCATGCCCTGATCCTGAAGGGCATAGGCGCGAAGCTTGTTCATGAGGCCGATGCCGCGCCCCTCCTGCATCATGTAGAGGAAGACACCGGAGCCCGCGTGGTCGATGATGTCCAGGGCCTTGTCGCGCTGCTCGCCGCAGTCGCAGCGCTTGCTGCCCAGCACGTCGCCGGTGAAACACTGGCTGTGCACGCGCACCATGGCGGCCTCGTCCTTGTCGGGCTCGCCGCGCACCATGGCCATATGCTGGCTGCCGTCCATGATGTTCTCGAAGAGCACGAGTCGGAACTCGCCGTGGTGCGTGGGAAGATCCACGTCCACCACGGGCTTGACCAGGCTCTCGCGGGACACCCGATAGGCGATGAGCTGCTTCACCGAGATCATCACCAGGCCGTGCTCCTCGGAGAACTTCACCAGGTCCGGATAGCGGGCCATGGAGCCGTCCTCGTTGAGGATCTCGCAGAGCATGCCCACGGGACGCAGGCCGGCGAGGCTGGCCAGGTCCACGGCGGCCTCGGTGTGACCGGCGCGGCGCAGCACGCCGCCCGGCACCGCGCTGAGGGGGAAGATGTGCCCCGGGCGCGAGAAGTCTTCGGGGGTGGCGAGCTTGTCGGCCATGAGCTGCACCGTGAGCGCCCGATCGGAGGCGCTGATGCCCGTGGTGGTGCCCTCGCGGGCGTCCACGCTCACCGTGAAGGGCGTGCCCATGCGGCTGGTGTTCTGCTGCACCATGGGCGAGAGATCGAGATCCTCGAGCAGCGCGCGGTCGGCCGGAGCGCAGATGAGTCCGCGTCCGAACTTGGCGAAGAAGTTCACGTCCTCGGGGCGCACCATCTCGGCGGCCATGATCAGATCGCCCTCGTTTTCGCGATCCTCGTCGTCCACCACCACGATCATGCGGCCCCTGCGGATCTCCTCGATGGCCTCTTCGACTTTCCTGAATTCGTGGTTCATGCGTCCTTCCCCGTGAATCCGTGTTGCATGAGCAAGCCCATGAGGTTCGCGTCCTTGCGATTGTTTTCGCCCTGCTCCAGGTAGCGCATCACGTACTTGCCCAGCAGGTCGGTTTCGATGTTGACCGTGTCGCCGGGCTTGGCCCTTCCCAGGGTCGTGTGCTCGAGGGTGTGCGGTATGACGTAGATCTCGCAGCCGTCCGGCAGCACTTCCGGCCCCACGGTCAGCGAGATGCCGTCCACGGCGATCGATCCCTTCGGCACCAGTTGCTCCACCAGCTCCGGCTCCATGACCAGACGGAATGCGGACCACTCCCCCTCGGGCGTGATGGAATGGATCTGCGCGCGCCCGTCCACATGGCCGCTCACGAAGTGCCCGCCCAGACGGCTCGAGGGCGTGAGGGCCCGCTCCAGGTTGACCGCCGCGCCGGGCTTCATCTCGCCGAGGCTGGTGGCGCGCAGGGTCTCGCCCATGGCGAAGAACTCGAAACGATCCGCCTCGATCTTTGTGACCGTCTGGCAGACGCCGGCCACGGCCACGCTGTCGCCGAGGGCGAGGTCTTCGGTGACCCGCTTGGCCTCGACCGCGAGCAGCATGCCGGCACCCTGTTCGCGCATCTCGCGAACGATTCCCATCTCTTCGACAATGCCGGTGAACATCTAGGATTCTCCTTCCGGAACGAGGCTGATTTGCAGATCTTCGCCGCGCCTGCGGATCTCGCGGATGCGCGTGCGGGGGCCGTCGACGGGCAGACTCCAGAGCCCGCGACCGTCGGCGGGGAAGACGATGGGCGCGCAGAAGAACTCCCAGCGATCCCAGAGCCCCCGCTCGAGGAAGGAGCTCAGCAGGCGCCCGCCGCCCTCGACCATGACATGGGCGATGCCCTCCTCGGCGAGGGCGTTCAGGGCCCGCTCCGGATCGGGTCCGGACTCGATCCCGGGAACTTCGAGCAGGGTCCAGCCCTCGGGAACTTCGCGGGTTTCGGAGGCGATCAGGATGGGCTCGCGCTCCCGCCAGGGGAGTTCATCGAGATTCACCGGCGCCCGGCCGGCGAAAACCACGGGACGTGGAGGCCGCGCGGTGTCTTCGATGAGCCGGAGATCCAGGGCCGGGCGATCATTGCGCGCGGTTTCGGCCCCCACGGCCACGGCGCCGGCCTCGGCCCTAAGGCGGTGCCCCTCGCGTCTTGCCTCCTCGCCGGTGATCCATTTCGAAGTGCCGTCGGCCCGGGCGAGCATGCCGTTGAGGGTGCCCGCGCTCTTCAAGGTGACATAGGGTCGCCCCTTCTCCTGCAGAGACAGGTAGGCCGCGTTCTGGTCGCGGGCCTCCTCGGCGAGGATGCCCCCTTCCACCTCGAGCCCTGCCTCCATCAGCAGCTGGGCGCTCCGGCCCGACTCGGCGGGATTCGGATCGTCCAGGGCATAGACAACGCGTGCGATGCCCGCCTGGAGGATGGCCTCGGTGCAGGGCGGCGTGCGGCCCTGCAGGTGGCAGGGTTCCAGGCTCACGTAGATGGTGGCGCCGGCCGGATCCTCGCTGCAGGCGGCCAGGGCCTCGCGTTCGGCGTGGGGTCCGCCCAAACGACCATGCCAGCCCTCGCCGATGACCCGGCCGTCCTTCACGACGAGCGAACCCACCAGGGGATTGGGCTGCACGGCGCGGCCGCCCCGCGCTGCCAGTTCCAGGCAGCGGCGCATCCAGCGATGATCATCATTGGCGCGACTCATGGGGTCTCCGGTACGAAAAAACCCACGCCTTGGGGCATGGGAGCGCACGCGGTCCCCGGGGGACACGCCTGCCTTCTCCCATCCGGACTGTCACCGTCGGCTTCGGACTTCCACCGAATCAGCAGCTTACGCCGCTCGCGGGCTGAGGGCTCGCGCCCATCACCGCCGGTGGGGAATTCCACCCCGCCCCGAAGGCATTGATCGTATTGTGTGAACAAGCTGCCTCCGAGGTCCGAATTTGTCAAGACGACGGCCTTGGCAAAGGGCCGAAACGTGGCTAATTTGGATCCGCTCCATCGCCGCTTCAACTATCCGGAACGAGATACGATATGCCAGACTCCCCGGCTTCCGACAACGGTCCCGATCGGGTGCTCGACACCCGCGGCAGCTATTGCCCGGTGCCCGTCATCGAGACGGCCAAGGCCATGGCGGAGCTCGCCCCCGGACAGGTGCTCGAGCTGCTCAGCGACGACATCGGCGTGAAGCTCGACATTCCCGCCTGGTGCCAGGGGCAGGGGCAGCGCATGCTGTCCATGAATCAGGAGGGGCGGCTCATCCGCATTCGCATCCTCAAGACCGGAGACGTGGCATGACCGATACGCGACGCAAGCCCGACGGCAGCCCCGTGAAGGCCATCGGCCTGGTCTCCGGCGGGCTCGATTCCACCCTCGCCGTGAAGGTGATCGCCGATCAGGGCATCGAGGTGGTCGCGGTGAATTTCAGCACGGGCTTCTGCCGCAGTGACCATCATCGGGCCATGGGTGGATTCGGCGCAGACCAGGATCCCAAGCGCCTGCGCAACGAAGCGCTGCGGGCCGGCGCGGATCTCGGCGTGCCCGTGCGCGTGGTGGACATCAGCGAGGACTACATGAGCGTGATCCTGAAGCCCAGGCACGGCTACGGCGCGAACATGAATCCCTGCGTGGACTGCCGCGCCTACATGCTCGCGGCCGCCCGGGTGATCATGGAAGAGGAAAGCGCGGACTTCGTGTTCACCGGCGAGGTGCTCGGGCAGCGTCCCATGAGCCAGCATCTGCGGGCCATGAAGGTCATCGAAAAGGACGCGGGGCTCGAAGGCCGCCTTCTGCGCCCCCTCTCCGCGCAACTTCTAGCCGCCACGCTCCCCGAGCGCGAGGGATGGGTGGACCGCGAGCAGCTCCTCCGCCTGCAGGGACGCACGCGCAAGCCGCAGCTGAAGCTCGCTCGCGAGGCGGAGCTCGAGGACATCCCCTCCCCCGCCGGCGGCTGTTGCTACCTCACCGACGAGGTCTACTCCTCGCGCTTCCACGATCATCTGCTGCATCTGGAAGAGGGCGCCGCGCCCGACAGGAAGGACGTGCTGCTCATGAAGGTGGGCCGCCACTTCCGCATGGGACCGAAGGTCAAGCTGGTGGTGGCCCGCGACGAGGCCGAGTGCAACTTCCTCACGCACTTCTTCCCCGAGACCATGAAGCTCGAAGCCATCGACGTCATCGGCCCTCTGGCGGTGGCCCAGCTTCGACCGGGCTACACACCTAGCTTCGAGGAGCGCAGCATGATGGCGCGACTGGTGGCGCGCTACGGCAAGGGCAAGAACGAAGCGAGGGTGAAGGTGGCCATCCGCGATGGGAAGGCCGAGGAAGTGATCGAGGTGGAGCCGGTGCGCGAGGAGAGCGAGATCGCGCCCTACCGCATTCCCGAGAAGTTCGATCCCTGGGAGCGGAAGACCGAGACCGCCGAGAGTTAGACGACTTTCCTCCCCGCAGTTCAGGGTTAAGGACTCCATCGGGCCTTCTTACCCGATTCTCCCGATTATACTTATTTATAGACCTTCGCAAACCATGCGAGTAGGCTCTCCATATGCTTTACATCTCTCAGCAACTCGACATGTATGCGTTCCCTCACCATTGGAGACCATCATGAAGACTCTGTTCAGTTCTAGGATTGCCCTATTCATCGCAGTGCTAGCACTCGGCCTGCCCGCCCAGGCCGTCGTCATCGATTTCGACGATCTGGCCGACGGCGTGGCCGTGACGACCCAGTACCCCGAGGCGACCTTCTCCTCGGACGCAGGTTTCGTCAACTGGACCACCGCCCAGGATCTGGGCTCCTCGCTTCCCAACTTCATCTGCACGGGTCCCGAAACCGGCGGCATCGACTGCGTCCATACCACACGCGTGGATTTCACCGATCCGGTGAACGGGCTGAATTTCCTCGCCATCGGCGTGGATGACACGGGCGTCGTGGCCTCGGTGGACGTCTACGAGAACGGCGCATACAGCACCACGGTAAGCGTAATCGGCGACGGCACGCCCTACGTTCCCGATCCCGTGGACCTTTCGGTCTACGGCAGCGTGACCACGATCATCATCCACACCATCGTCGACTCCGCCGGCATCGGCTGGGACGACTTCTATTTCATCCCCGAGGACGTGGCCAGCGAGCAGACCAGTTGGAGCGGCATCAAGGCGCTGTACTGATATGGAACGGCCGGTCAAGCCGTGACTTCTCCCCCGGGGCTTCCCCCGG
>CAYFNT010000022.1:0-62787 GCA_964344565.1 uncultured bacterium | reverse complement strand
TCAGGGGACATCTTAGATCGGTGAAAAGGGGACAAACAGCGTCGGTGTTGACACCCGACCGCGCCGAGGCCGATCGCCTGCTAGAGCTGTTTGTAGAGCGCTACGAAGAGAAGTTGCCGAGGTTGGCCGCGTGGGCCGAGGAGAATCTGCCGGAAGGTCTCGCGGTCTTCGCCATACCGCCGAGCCACCGACGACGGTTGCGAACGACCAACGGGCTGGAGCGGCTGAACAAGGAGATCCGGCGCCGAACTCGCGTGGCGACGCTCTTCCCCAACGAGGCGTCGCTGGAGCGCCTGGTGAGTGCGCTGCTGGTCGAAATCAGCGAGGAGTGGGAGACAGGAAAGATCTACATCAGCATGGAGAGCGAAGAGGCCTGAGCGATTTTACAGAAAGGAAGTTGCTTTGCCTCGACACATTCTGATAATAGGTGTGTGAAGGCGAGGTAGTTTTTTTCGGCGTCATATGTTGGAGCATAGACACTAAAGCCCTTCGCTCCAAATGCTGCCAGATGGAATACGACATCGAAACGATCGAAGTCCTTCATGGCAATGCCCTTTACATCCGTTTGTACAAAATGGCAGGCGGGATTCACATTCCTATAGTAGCCTCCGGACATATCATCAACTACAACAACCTCATGTCCCTCAGAAACAAGTTGGTCGGCAACATGTGATCCGATGAAGCCGGCACCACCGGTAACAAGACATCTCACTTTGTGATGACCTCCATATGACCCTATTCCCGTACAGCAGATTAATAGGCACTGCGTCGTATACATGCATTGTAGAGGTCTTCCTGGGCAATTTCTACGGATCTATTCCGAAGAGCGGGTCCGGTCCCAGTTCGGTCCCGACCGGGTCGAAAACGCTGGTTTCAGCTAGGACTGCATGGGAGCAAATGGGAAAGCCAAATCCCCGCAACCCCTTGAAAACAAACAGAACTCCGTGTGCCACAGTGGTTTTCGGAAGCGGCTCTCAAACCAGCAAGCATTCTTCGAGTCCCTGAGCCGCTACCTGGATATTATTGTGAGCCAGTGACTTAGAATGGTCACTGGCTTTCTCGTTCCCAAACCGGTCCCAAAGAGATCCTGAGCAAGTCAATCGAGCTAGTCAGCCGTCTCGGTTCCCACCTTGAGAAGGTCCAGGTAGCTCACGTAGCTGTAAGTTCTGTCTCGACTGCGGCCGCTGGTTTCGCTCAAGATGCCCGCCTGGCAAAGCGAGTTGATGGCTTTTCCCGCTGTCGGTGGGGTCGTATCGCAAAGTCGGACTACGCTCTTCACGGTTACGATGGGACTCTCCGGCAACTGATCCAGAAGCCTCGCTCCCATCACGGTCGCCAGGTTGGAATTCAAGTAGCTTGTTCGATCCGTGGTCAGCTGCTCGAACAGGGAAGCGATCAAGTCCCCGGCCTCATCGGCGATTAATGCCACCCCCTCCAGAAAATACACCAGCCAACCTTCCCAGTCCCCTTGTGTGCGGATTGCTCCAAGCCGGTCATAGTATTCCTGCCGGTGTCTTTTGAAGAAGAGGCTGAGGTAGAGCAGAGGTTCCGAAAGAAGTTTCCACTCATCCAGGCAAAGCGTGATCAACAGGCGTCCCACTCTGCCATTTCCGTCGAGAAACGGGTGGATGGTTTCGAATTGGGCATGGACCAATCCCGCGCGGACCAGCGGTGGCAGCGAATCTTTCGAATGCAGGTATTTCTCGAGTTCGCCCAGGAGGGCGGGAACAAGGTTTGGTGGCGGGGGCACGAAGCGTGCGTTGCCGGGTCGGGTTCCCCCGATCCAGTTCTGTGATCTTCTGATCCTGCCGGGCTCCTTGTGCTGACCCCGTGTGCCGGCCATGAGCCGCTTGTGGGCTCCGGTCAGCAGGCGCACCGAAAGTGGCAGCCCACCTTTTCGTTGCAATTGTCCTCGGGCGTACTTCAGGGCTTCCAGATGATTGCAGATCTCTTCGACATGTTCCGGGTGGGCGTCGGAGGGGGCATCGGCCTCTCGGGCCAGCAGGTCCGTCAGAGAGGCATGCATGCCTTCGATCTGCGAGCTGATCACCGCCTCCTTGCGGACGAAAGCGTAGACGAACCAGTTCAGAGAGGGAACCATGCGGCCAGCCGCCTCCAGCTTAGCCAGGCTGGTTTCCGCAGCCTGCAGTTGCGTAGCCAGACTGTCCGAGATGCGGATCCTCGGGCGAGTTGGAGGAAGTGGATGCGGGACGAAAGCCTTCATCTTTTCTCCGGCCACGCCTGTGATCTCATATCGACCCGTCAACCTAGACATGGAGACTCCTTTGCCGTGAAGGGAGTCTTTCATAGTCGAACCTGTTAGTAAAGAGTTCTTTATTAACGGAAGCACTTAATAAAGCAGTCTTGACTGCCTTGGCCTCAAGTATTGAAGGTCCACTCCGTTCCCATCTCGGTCCCGACTGAGTTAAAACACTGGAAATAGTTAGGTTGGACTAGAAGCTGTATTTCACCTCGGCGTAAATCAGATCGTTGGCATCGAAGCCGCCGAACATCCCTTCCTCTCCGATGAAAATGTCACTGCCCAGTACCAGTTCGAGCCCATCGCTCAAGTCATAGCCGACCTTGGGACGAAGGAGTGCGTCCCCGTCGGTCAGGCCGAGGTATGAGAAGAACTCCAGATGCAGGGTTTCCCCGAAAAAGTCGTCGCCGAGAAGGATGGTCATGACCTCACGCGTCGAATCTCGCGCCAGCCTCTCATCATAGTCGAGAATCACCTCCTGTGAGAATTGCACGCTGGTGGTGAGTCCGAACAGGGGTCGGTCGAGACCGACCAGGTAGTGTAGGTAATCCCGTTCGAGAGTTCCGTCGAGGACAGCAGGGTTGTCCAGGCTGAAGACCTTGTTCCAGTAGTGGGCGCCTTCGCCGCGCAGGACGAATCCTGCGACCTCCGTGCTGAAGCTGCCGCCGGCCAGCGTCAGGCGATGATGTTCGGGGGCGACGGTCAGGGAGATCGGCTCATGGGTTCCCGGATCCAGAACGACATCGGTGTGCAAGGCCGGATCGTCGTCCCAGGCGTATCCCGCCATCAGTTCGACATCCGCCAGGGAGGAAAGCACGGAAAGCTTGGCGAAGGCCTCGCTGTTTTCCAGCGACCCTCCGACCTCGACCCTGGACAGGTCGAAGCTCGGCTGGATCGGAAACTGCGGATTGAGTTCCCAGAGCGAACCCGATTCGGGCATGACCGTCGGCGTGAAGGTGGGAAGCCAAACCAGCTCGAGTGTCGAGTTGCCACGATAGTAGTTCAACTTGACGGCGTCCACGCCGCCGCGGATCTCCTCGAAGTCCGCGAGCAGGAAGTAGCTCAGATCCTTGGGTGAGACGATGTCCGTGATGAACATTCCGTCGGCCTTGCCCCATACGATCTGCTGCCTGCCGATGCGAAGGTCGACGCTGCTCCAGTAGAAGTCCAGATAGGCCTGCCGGATTCCCAGTTCCGGATCCTCGCCGGGGAGTTGGTAGGCGAAGGGATCGACCCTGAAGGCGTAGTCGCCCAAGGAGTGCTGGATATCCAGGTCGAAGGTGCTTCGAATGAGCGAGTAGTCTCCGCCATCGAGCAGCATGGAGGTCTCTTGGCGGAGATAGCCGCCGATGTGAAGCGGGTCCCGGGCCGCGGAGGACGAGGCGGTCAGCATCAGAAGGATCAGCCCCAGGATTTGGATTGGAGTTTTCATTAGAGCCCCCTGGCCATGATTCTTTCCGTGAAGGTGTTGTCCGACACGCCCTGGTCGAGTTTGATGTCGCTCAGCTCCATGATCGTCCTGTGGTCGCGTTCCAGGTTCTCCATTCGCGAGTTGGTGATGATCCAGTAGCCTTCGATCTCGGCGTACTCCTCGACGGTGAGAACCTTCAGCAGGTTCCCGTCCTCGTCGTAGAATTCCTTCTTCAGGACAAGCCACTTCCCGTCGGCGATCCAGCTCAGCGTCTTCGAGTAGATGTAGTCCTCCTCGACGGGGAGGCTCTCCACGATATGGCAGGGCTCCCCGCCGATTTCCTCCTGGCCCACGATCCCGTGGGTGTCGCTCGTCGGATGCCGGTCCCCGAGATCGTCGTAGGTGAAGTCCGAGCCCATGAAGTAGTCGCCCTTGCTGTCGCTGGATATGCGCTTCACCTTCTTGAGCGCCGGCAGGTAGATCCACTGGTCGTCGCTCTTTCCGGCCTCGCCGTAGGTCCAGTTCATGAAGGACGTGTTTCGCACGTCCGCGGGAGCCAGGAAGAACATGATCTGCTTCTCGTCCTCGCCGAAGTCCTTGCTGAACTGGCGGATCTCGCGCACGCGCTCGTCTCCGCGGGAATTGATCAGTGTCATCTTGAGTTCGGACTGCATGTCATCGCCGTCCGGGCGATGGTAGACATTCTCCACTCGCTCGAGGGCTGTCAGCTCTGCGGCGGAAGCGGAGATGGCCGAGAAGGCCATGAGCCCAAGAAACAGGATTGCTGGCCTAAACATCATCGTCCTCCTTGTTGGAGAGGGAAAGTGCACTGCCGGGATCGCCCTCGCGGAAATACAGACGGGTCTGGACCATGATCACGAGCATGATCGTGACGGTTCCCGCGAGACTCGTGAACATGTTGAAAGAGACAAGCGCGCCGAGTGCGCGGTTCGGGGGGAAGGCGGAGAAGAGAAGGACCAGAAAGCCGGCGATCACGACCATCGCATTGAAGAGGATGGCGCTGCCCGAATGATGCATGGTTTCGCGAACGGTCGCGTTCAAATCACCAGTCCTGCCTGCGTTGATGCGGAAACGGTCGATGAAGTGGACCGCGTAGTCGATTCCGACTCCGATCGCGATGCTCGAGATGAGCGCCGTCGTCGTGCTGAGCGGGATGCCCAGAACCCCCATGACGCCGAAATTGACGATGGCGGTGATCGTGATGGGCACGGCGCCGATGAGTCCGGCGACGAAGCGCTTGAACATCAGCGCCAGCAGGACGATGACGATGACCAGTGACAGGATCAGACTCGATATCTGCCCCTTGAGAATCAGGTCCGTGAAGACGAGGCTCTTGTAGCCGGATCCCGCGAAGTTCACTTCCACCCCCAGGTTCTCGAAACGGGGGATGAAGTCATTGACGACATCGATGGCCCTGTTGATGGTCTTGGAGTCGTCCCCCTTGAGCTGCAGCATGACGTTCGAGCGCCTGAAGCCGTAGTCGACGGTTTCCCAGAGCGTTTCCGGATCGCCTGACATCTCGTAGAGAAGCAGGTACTGGGCGACGAGATCCTGAGATTCGGGAATCGCGTCGTAGGCGGGATCGTCCGCATTCATGACCTTGTTGATCTGCCGGAGATAGTCCGTCAGCCCGAAGCTGTTGCCGACCTCCGCGAGTTCTTCGCTTCGGGCCTGCATCTCGTCGACAAGCCTCAGCAAGTCGGGCTCCTTGAAGGCGTCCTCGCGCTCCGCCTCGAGGATGACGTTCAGGGTAGAGGTCCCGCCGAAGTGCTCGTTGATGAATGCGTCCGTGAGGACGATGTCGCTGTCCTTCTCGAACTTCTCGAGGAAGCTGGAGTTGATCCAGACCTTCGAGATTCCGGAGCCGAGCAAGACCACGAGAAGCAGGGTCGCAATGAATATCATGCGTCGGTGCCTCAGTACTGCCGCGGCGAATCTCGAGCTGATCGCCGAGAACGAAATCCCGCCGCGGGCGCGACGGCCGCCCGGCAGCCCGAACGCTTGAGTTCCCGCGGGAATCAGGACGAGCGAGAGGAGCATCGCGGCCATCACGCCGAAGGCCGTGAAGAGTCCGAAGTATTTGATGGGGTAGACCTGCGAGGTGAGAAGCGAGATGAATCCGATGCCCGTCGTCACCGAGGTCATGGTGACGGGTTTCCACATATTGTGGATCAGATCAGAGACCGCTTCACGCTTCTCGATTTCGGGCTTCGCTTCCCGGGTCAGCTTCAGATGATTGTAGATGTGAATGCCATCGGCCACGCCGATGGCGATGAGCATCACCGGTATCATCGTCGTGACCGCATAGATGGGAATGCCGAAGGCCGCCATCAGCCCGAAGGTCCAGAGCGTGCTCAAGGCCACGACCATCAAGGTAAGGAGAGTCCCCTTGAGACTTCGCAATACGAGGAGGAGTACGATGACGATGAGCAGGAGGACGATGGGGACCATCTTCTTCATGTCCCGCGGGCCGAGATAGGCCATGGTCCCTTCCACGATAGGGCGTCCGGCCACGTGGATTCTCTCCGGCCCCTCGAAGCCGGCCGCGAGATCAAGGATCTCTCGGTAGAACTTCTGGGAAAAAACGCCGTCGTCGATTCGGGCGACGATCAAGGTGACCTTGCCGTCCGCGGAGACGAGCCGGTCCTGGATCATCGCGTTGGCCTTGACCCGGTTCTCGAGGTCCTCGAGGAGCTCCTTCTCCCGGGGCACTTTCCGGAAGAAAGCGCGCACGTCGAGACCGTCCTCGGTGCCGGTGATGTTGTCCGCGTTGGAGAGCGACGTCACATCGGCGTGCTCGATTTCATCAAGACCCTGGAGCTTCTTCGTGAGCTCCTTGACCTTGCCCAGAGTCTCGGAATTGTAGATTCCATCGGGATTTTCGACGGCGATGATGATGCCGTCCTTGATGTCGAACCACTCTTCGGCCTGATCGCTGTAGACGAAGGCCGGATGGTTTTTAGGCATGTACTCGTCCAGATCCGTCTCCATGCGCGTGTTGTCCCTGACCTGAACGAAGGCCGCAATCGACAAGAGGGCAACAAGGATGAAGACCAGTATCGGACGCTTCGAGACCTTTGATAAAAAGCGCTGCATGTCATCTCCTTGTGAATGCAAATTCACATCATTGGCAAAAAACTATGTGGGCCTGATCGCGCTGGCGAAGATCTCCCAGGATTGGGAAACATGTGTCATCAGGTCGAACTCCCCGCCCCGAATACCCTTCATGAGCGCTGCCGGCTGGATCATCCCGGCGAAAAGCAGCGCGATCGTTTCGGGTGCGACGTCCTTCCGAATCAGCCCCAAGGCCTGTCCCTCGCTGGCAATCCTCTCTATCCGACCCATGTAACCGACGAAGATCTTGTGCAACTTCTCACGTCGCTTCTCGTGCCCGCTTGAGGCATCGGCGGACATGAGAACATGCGGAACAGCCTTCCCTGTGGCGATGAGGCTCGCATGCTTCTTCAGCAACAGCTCCAGAATCATCAAGGGATCATCGGCCTCGTCGCGCGCAGCCTCCACCAGGCCGAAGAGCTTGTCTCTCAGGACATCCAGCGAAGCTTCGAGGGCCTCCTCCTTGCCCCTGAAGTGGCGGTAGATTGCGGAAGGGACGAGCCCGATGCTGCTGGCGAGTTTTGCCACGCTGAAGCCATCGGCTCCCTCCCTCACGAACAGCTCGAGGGCGGCCCTGGCGATCTGCTCCCGTCGAAGCTCGGTGCGCATCTTCTGTGTCGACATGTCGGCCCCAATGTGAATGGTGATTCACACAATAGCCCCATTTCTGGGAAACGTCAAGTGGGTGATCCGGATTCCCCGAACAGACTTCCTGCTCGAAAATGTTGGAAAATGTTTGGGCTCGATGGTGCTTGATGGGGAAGCTGAATCTCCGCGATTCCCCGAGGCAAGCAGAACTCCTTGTGCCACAATGAATTCCAGAGGCAGGCCCGGAAGCCCTCAGCCATTTTCGAGCCCCCGAGCCGCCGCCGGAAGTGAGCAAAACCCAGGAATTGGATCGTCGATCGCCTTTTCCTTCCGGAACCGCTCCCCCAATGGTGTTGGCAGCTTCTCCCAGTCCGGCAGCGGCCTGGCCAGCGACCGGATCCCGTCCTTCACCTCCTGCGGCGGGCGCAATCGGAAATCGCGCAACCCCTCGAGGTCGCGCTTATCCTCTCGATGCTACTCATCGCCTCGGGCCGCTTCGAGGAGTTCGGCTTCGAATTGAACGGCTCGAGGGTGGAGGATGTTGTTTTCCTTGTGGATATGCTCGTGCAGGTCGCGCTCGATGGCGGCGAGCCCATCGAAGAGGGCCGCGAAGGTGGCGCAGCCGTCCGGCGGAACGGTATAGTCACCGGTCAAATCGCGAATTCGCGCCAGTGCGAGGCCGGCATTGTCATGCTCATGCTCCATGACGCGGATTGGGTTATTGATCAAGCCGCAATGGGCTGAGCCGACATGCCGGGACGCCTCCATTTCCTGGATGAGCGGGAACAGCACCTGTTCCTCTTTTTCGAGGTGTAGTTCGATCTCCGCTCTGAGGGCTCGGAAGACCCGATCTATTTCCGCCAGATCTGAATGGCGCTCCCCATGGGCTCCCAGGACCTTCGCCATGAGTGCAGCGACGCGGGGAAGTTCATTCCTCAAGAACTCATGGTGGGTGTCCACGAGATGGCGAGTGAGCTTGGTCAGGCTGGCCTCCCGCCAGTCGGTCAGGTCCGAACCTGATTCAGCGGCCTCCCGGTCTGACGTGATGAGGGCGGCGATCACGTCTTCAGATGAACAGCCTGCTTTTTGGCAAGCCGTCGCAAGGTCGGCTTTGCCTCCACAGCAGTAGTCGATCCTGTAGTTCTCGAAGATTCTTGCACGGTGGATTCCTTCGGCGACGAGCTCGCCGACGGTGCTCTCTCTAGAAACTGCCATAATCTACGCTCCTGTGCTGTTGTTGCCTGGGGCCTGAAGAATTTAAACCTGGACATCTAGGTACAGGTAAAAGTATTAATATAAACATGGACGTCAAGGTATTTGTTTTCTATGTTTTGGGCTGAGAGGTGTGATGCCATGATGATCTCCCAAACGACGGAGTATGCCCTGCGGGCGGTGGTGTGGCTGGCTGGCAGGCCCGATGAACAGTTGGGCACGGAGAAGATCTCCGATGCCATCCAGGTTCCTCGAGGCTACCTGTCCAAGGTGCTCCAGAAGCTCAAGCGTGCGGGTCTCGTGGATTCGAGTCCGGGGCGGTCCGGAGGTTTTAGCCTGGCCCGGAATCCGGCGGACATTCGAGTTCTCGAGGTCGTCAACGCCGTGGATCCGATCCAGCGTATCCTTACATGCCCTTTGGGATTGAAAAGCCACGGATCTAACCTATGTGCCTTGCACCGACGATTGGATGACGACCTGGCCCGCACCGAAGAGGCATTCGCGTCCACGACCATCATCGAACTGATTGCAGACAACGAGGGTTCACCACCTCTGTGCGAGGTTTAGGCGGTGGCTTCCTTCGGCGCCCCCAACATTTCCAGCATTCTTCGAGTCTCTGAGCAGCCTCCTTCCATCTGCCTGCGAGACAGGCGTCCGCCTCCTTCACCCACTCCACGGCCGCGAGATGTAGTACTCGGCCATGGCGACAAAGGCTAAGCCTGACCCATTGACTTGGGGTGACGTCGTGCCCCATAAATCGAGTCGCTCACGGTCGAGGACTGCAGCAGGTGGATCGGAGGCAGGCATTGGCGGAGATGATCTGGCGAATGAAACGCAACGATGGGCCCGTGGTCGCGACGGCGATCCACGACGGGCACCAGGTTCGCTCCGAGGTTATGAGGCATATGATCCTGGACGAATCAGATCGGCTGCGCGAGGAGGATCCTTTCACGGCGAAGTGGGCCGAGGGCTTTCCGAACCAGGTCGTGGGCTTGCGCTCGAGGTTCGAGGTCGACCTCAACCGTCCCCGGGAAATGGCCATCTACCGAACGCCGGACGATTCCTGGGGCCTTAGGGTCTGGAGAGAGGAATTGCCGGAGGACATCGTCGAGCGGTCCCTCCAGGCCTACGACGCCTTCTACGCCGCCCTGGAGGTTTTGTACGGATCCCTTGCTGACCGATACGGCAGGTTCGTCGTCCTTGATCTCCATTCCTACAATCAATTCCGGGACGGCCCTGATCAACCGCCGGCCGACCCGGAAGCGAATCCACAGATCAACGTCGGCACCGGGACGATGAGTGACCGCAACCGCTGGTCAAGCCTCATCGATGACTTCATGAACGACCTGGCAGGCTACGATTTTCCGGGCGGCGCCCTGGACATCCGAGAAAACGTCAGGTTCCGAGGTGGAGCCCATGCCGCCTGGACGCACCGCCGCTTTCCCGCAGAAGCTTGCGTGCTGTCCGTCGAGGTGAAGAAGTTCTTCATGGACGAATGGACCGGCGAGCCGGAGCGGGTCCTGCTCGCCGCAATCGGAGAGGCATTGCAAGCTACTCTGCCCGGCATTCGACAGAATTTGAGAAGGGGCTGAGATGCCGGCTTCGAGCAAATCGATGGAGTCGATCATCGAGGGCGTACTGGCTCGACTCTCAGAGGAGAAGCCGATTCGACGCACCCTGGCGGCGGAAGGCCGACTGGCCATCGACCGGCCGCTCCCGTTCCTCTGCGTCCATCGCCGTCCCGCGAAGGCACGGGATCGCGCGACATTCCGCCTCGTGACCAGCGAGGCCTCCTACCTCGTCTGTTCGGCTGAGCGGAGGCTTCGGGGAGAAATGTCCCAACTCGTATCGGCGGTTCTACGAGCTCTCGCCGACCGGTTTGGCCGCGTCCTGCTCCTGGAGATCTGGGCGGGTAGAGAGCTTGAGACCAGTTCGGAAGACTCTAAAGCTCCTTCTCCACCCAACTTCAAGATCTTCGCCCCGAAAACTGTTGGGGTTGAGCACTTGACTGACGATTTCGAGGATGCCCTGCGGCAAATCAGCATCGGCAAGCAACGCGCCAAGGTATCCGTCGTCGAAGCTGACAGAAGATGGCCTCGCGGCATGCCGTCCATCATCCCCGCCGATGAGGCGGAAGGCATAGGTTGTCAGATCTTCGGACTTGAGGTCGCGCCTGTTTACTTCGATGCCGAAAGTGGAGATCCATTCCCCTGGATCCTGAATCAGCTCAGGCGAAGACTATCGATTGCCCAGAGACGCTTCTTCTACAGATTCGCGAAATCCAGCACCAAGGCATCGCCCGCGCACTTCCATGTTCTCGGCCGGCGAGCCGTGGTCAAGGCGGTATGGGATTCCGACAGGATCCTCGCCGAAACGGCTTCGTCCTATGAATTCCTCCTCCAGTTGACGCCCATCAACATCGAACAGGCCTGGTCCGCGTTCAAGCGCGGTAGATACGATCGTCAGCCCGCCCTTCACTATCGGCCCCAGCCAATAGACCCGGCCATTCTCAAGCGTCAGCTCTATCGAGCGCCGGTGGAGAAGATCGAGGATCCGGCTCTGGCCATCATTTTTCGACAACGATTGAACGAAATCGACAGGCAGATCACCCTGCTCCAGGATCGCAACACGAAGCGCTTTCTCCCGGAAAGCGTACAGCTCTACGGCAGCGTGGACGACTCGCTCCACGAGGTGGCGCTCGATCTTCTCCGGCGGATATCTCCACGCAGCCGTGAAGGCTCGGGCAAATTGCAGCTAGACGCCGAAGCCTTTGCCGAGCGGGCATACCAGGAGATCGACTACCTCCGGGACCAATGGCCGGAGGTGGCGGCCAATGTCGAGCTTCGACCGGATGTGGCGGGCTTGTTGGTGTCGCGGGGAAACCTGCTGGTCAGCTCCAGGACGAGAATTCCCGCCTCGCGGGTCGAAGCCTTGATACAACACGAAGTCGGGACCCATGTGCTGACCTACCACAACGGCCGGGCCCAGAGGTTGACGCTTCTCTCCGCCGGCTTCGCCGGATATGACGCTCTTCAGGAGGGCCTGGCGGTCCTGTCGGAATACCTGACCGGGGGACTGAGCAAACCGCGGCTGCGCCTCCTGGCCGGACGCGTGGTGGCGGCCCGCGGCCTGGTCGACGGAGCGACTTTCATTGACACTTTTCGCATGCTGCGAAACACTTACGGGTTCGCCAGCCGGACGGCCTTCACGATGACTCTGCGAACCCATCGAGGCGGCGGCTTGACGAAGGATTCCGTATACCTTCTCGGATTGCAGCAGGTTTTGGAGTATATTGGTCAAGGAGGCGAACTGGTTCCCCTGTTCGTCGGAAAGATCGCGATGGAACATGTTCCCATCGTACGGGAGTTGCTCTGGCGCAAGGTGCTCGTCCAGCCTCCCTTGATTCCCCGGTACATGTCCGAGCCAGAAGCCCAGTCTCGCCTGGAGCGTCTGCGCGGCGGTCTCGAGATATTGGATCTTCTGAAAGGATAGAATCGTGAAGATTGGATTCCTGGTAAACGACCTGCCCGTCGAGAAAGAGGGCTTCACAACGGTACGCCTGGCCACCGAGGCCGTCAATATGGGTCACGAGGTGTACTACTTCGGAGTCGGTGACCTGGCCTATGATTCCGACGAGTATATTAGGGCCCGGGTCCGCTCATTCCCGGCCAAGAAGTATGGATCCAATACCAGCTTCTTCAAGGATCTCAAGGGCGGCAAGGGTGTGAACGAGCGGATCACCGTCGACGACCTCGATGTGCTGATGATGCGAAACGTTCCATCCGACGACATCATTCGCCGACCCTGGGCCGCCACCGTCGCGACCGAGTTCGGGCGCCTGGCCACGAGGCACGGCGTCATCGTGGTCAACGATCCCAATGGCCTCGCGAAAGCCTCTTCGAAGATGTACCTGCAGTTGTTCCCCGAGGAGGTCCGGCCCTTCACCCTGATCACACGTGACAATAGCGAGATCAAGGCCTTCGCCAAGGAAATGAAGACGATCGTGCTCAAGCCACTGCAGGGTTCGGGCGGAGCCAGCGTATTCCTGGTGCGTCAGGACGACATCCCGAACCTGAATCAGATGATCGATGCCGTCAGCCGCGACGGTTTCGTCATCGCTCAGGAGTATCTGCCGGCGGCGGTCGAGGGAGACGTCAGGCTGTTCATGATGAATGGGCGGCCCTTGCGGGTGAAGGGGAGGTATGCCGCGTTCAGGCGCGTGCGTTCCGGAGGCGACATGCGTTCGAACATCCACGCGGGTGGCACGCTTGCCGCCGCCGAGATCGGGGATCAGGCGCTTCGCATCGCGGAAATCGTGCGCCCCAAGCTGGTGCAGGACGGAATGTTCCTGGTCGGACTGGATATCGTGGGCGACAAGCTGATGGAAATCAACGTCTTCAGTCCCGGGGGACTCGGCAGCGCCCAGAAGTTCGAGAAGATCAATTTCTGCCGCTATGTGGTCGATGCGCTGCAGCGCAAGGTCGACTATATGGAGTTCTACGGCCGCAACTTCGACAACAACGAGATGTCCACGCTCTAGGGGCGCCCGACCGAATCGGCTTGCACTGACTCGAGAAAAAAGGTGGACGGTCGTATTCAGGCTGACCGGTCTCCGGCAGCGAGGGCATCCGGTAACCTGTGTGTTTCCAAGACGTGATCGCCCGGACTGGCTGAACGGTTCGGCCGGGTTCGCGATTCCGGAGTCCGTGGTCGCCAAATAGCTCGATTCTTGAAATCGCCGGCCCGAAGGCATAGAATTAGCATCATGAGGGATCAACGCATCCCGAAAACGGCAAAGGCGAAATGACCACGGCAACGCGCATCCTCTTTATTTTCATCTTCCTGGCGGCCCAGCTGCTCGCCGTGAGCTCGATTCCCACCGAGGCTCGCAGCGAAGTGACGGCGCCGGGAGGCTGCGGCAGTTGCTGTGAGACCGAGGAGGATCCGTCCCTCAGCCCGCCCGAAGGCGGCGAGGAACTCCCCTTCGACGCCGACTGCTGTTCCCATGGATGCCACACCTGCCTGCTTCCCTGCTGCTCCAGTCCCATGGCATCGCCCGGATCCACTCAGGTGTCCGACCCGAATCTGGATCCCCACGGCTTCATCCCGGGACATGAGCGCATCTTCTCTTCGGTTCCCTCCGAAGACATCGAACACCCTCCACGCCCCTAGAACGAACTCCATCTCGTCAATTGGTGATTCCGATCCGCAGCTCCAGCTGCGGTGGCGTTTCTAGTGAGGAGGGATTCTGCATGGCGCGGAACCGACTTGTTTTCTTCCTATCTCTACCGCTCGTCGCGGTCATGGCCTTGCCGGTCCATGGAAGCGCGAGCTTTGAGAGCCAGGAAAAGATCCGCTCGATCCTGGAGAGCGATCGTATCGAGCTGGCCGACCTCATAAGCCTGGCCGACATCGTCAATCCCGAACTCGCCCTGGCCCGGTCCGAAGTGCGGGCGAAGGAGGGCGTGGCGAGGCAGGCGGGCCTCTTTCCCAATCCCGAACTCGAATTTGAACTGGGGGACATCTCCACGAGCGACTTCGACGATCGAACGGAGAAGGTGGCCCTGGTCCAAGCGCTGATCCTGAGCGGACGGAGGGGAGCGGCCGTCTCGGCCGCGGAAGCGGAGCGGCTCGCCGCCCTCGAAAGCTATCGAACTCTGCGCAGGGATGTCATCCGCCGGATTCGCGGTGTCCGGGCGCAGTGTCTTCACGTTCGCGAGGCGAAAGCCACCCTCGAGAGTCTCCTCGCCGAGGCGAAGAGGACCCTCGACATCGCGGAGACCCGTTTCGAGGTTCGCGCGGCTCCGGAATCCCAGGTGACGAAAGCGCTGCTCGAAGTCTACCAGCTGGAAGTGACCCAGAAGGATCTGGACCAGCATGGGGCCAGGACCGCCGCGGAGCTCAACGCCATTCTGGGCGGGGTGGATATCCCCATGGAACGCCTGGCCGGCAAGCTCGAGACCGAAAGCCTCGCCGCGGAAGATTTGCTCCGATCGGCGAACCTCGACGAACACCCCGCGCTGAAAACCGCCGAACGGAATATCGAAGCCGCGGAGGCGTCGCTCAAAGAGGCGAAGGCGGCCCGCTTCCCGGATCTCGGACTCTCGCTGGCCTACGGAAGATCTCGCAGCGAAGACACGGACTTCTACGAGGCGGGGCTATCTTTGCCGCTGCCCATCTTCGACCGCAACCAGGGCCGCGTGACCGAGAGCCTATCGCGGGTCGACGCGGCCCGCGAACGCGCGCGGATCGTGGAAGGCGAGCTTCAAGTCGCCTACGAACTCGCACGACAGCGCTACCTGTCGCTGCAGGATCAGCTCCATGCGACTCTTGAGCGGATTCTCCCGGCGGCCGAACGCGGCTTCGCCCAGGCCCAGGAAGGCTACCGCGTGGGGCGCCTTCCGATCCTGGAACTCATCGACGCACAGCGAACCCTGGCGGACATCCGCCTGCGGGTCCTGGAACTGAGAAGGGACCTCGTCGTCGCGGATGCCGATCTCGTGAATCTCCTGAGCGACGGTTCTTACGGAGACGAAAGGAACGAACATGAATAGTGCGCGCACGCTGGGCCTCGTTCTGCTCGCGGCGGCCCTCCTGATGCTTCCCGCCTGTGGCGAACGCGATTCCCAGGAGGCGGAAAATGTCGCAAGCGGCGAAGCCGAGGCCTTCTGCGAGGAGCACCAGATCGTCGAATCCCAGTGCGTCTGGTGCGACCCGAACCTCATCGTCCTGCTTGGCTTCTGCCATGGCCACGGGGTACCCGAGGCCTATTGCTACCTCTGCAACCCCAATCTGATACCGGCCTTCAAGGCCATCGGCGACTGGTGCGCGGGGCATGATAGGCCCGAGTCCCAGTGCTACATCTGCAACCCCGAGCTGGATCCGAATCGCGAGACGAACTCCTCGGCCGATCCACGGGATCACTCCGGTCAGGACCATGCCGGCCACGCCCAGGAAGAGGGTGAGGGGGAGCAGGCGCAGGGTACCTGGATTCCGCGTACCCAGCGAGCTCCTTCCGTTGTCTGCTCCAACGAGCAGCTCATCATCCGTCTGGACAGTCCGGAAATCGCCGAACAAGCGGGATTCGAACTCTCGAGCGTCCAGCCGCGGCGGATCTCGAAGACCGTGGAATGCAATGCGGAGATCGCCTACGACGGGAACCGGTTCGCGCAGATCGCCGCTCAGGTTCCCGGAGTCGTTGAAGAAGTTCACAGGGACCTGGGCGAAAGGGTGGAGGCCGGCGAGGTGCTCGTCACCATCATGTCGGCCCACCTTGGCGCGGCCAAGGCCCGCTATCTCCAGGCCAGGCAGTCGCTCGCACTCTGGAAACGGAACTACGAGCGCGAATCGGATCTGCTGGATCGGGGCGTCTCCACCGAGAAGCATCTGCTCGAAGCCGAGACCCGACTGGCGGAAAGCCGGATCGCCATGTCGGAGTCTGAGCAGGCCCTGATCAGCCTCGGGCTCAGCGGTCGGCAGATCGAGGAAGTGGGTCGCGAGAACGATACGAGTTCCCACTACGAACTCACGGCTCCCTTTCCAGGCGTCGTGATCGATCGATTCACCGCCATCGGAGAAGTCGTCGCTCCTTCCGAGCCTCTGTTCACCGTGTCGGACGTCTCACGCATGTGGGCCCTCCTGGACATCTACGAGTCGGACCTGCGCGACGTGAGAATTGGGCAGCCGGCCGTCATCACGGTGGAGGGCCTTCAGGGCGAGTCTTTCGCGGGATACGTATCCTGGGTGAGTTCCCGTCTCGATCCGCAGACCCGAACCCTCACGGCTCGGATCGAGCTCGACAATGCCGCAGGCCGACTCCGCGCCAACATGTTCGCCCATGCGAGCATCACGGTGAAGGAGCGGGAGCAGGCTCTGGTGGTTCCGGAATCGGCCGTGCAGTGGGAGGGTTGCTGCAACATCGTCTTCGTCAAGAGCTCCGACACCGTCTACCAGCCGCGCAAGGTCCATCTGGGCATCGACACCGGCAATGTCTATGAGATTCTCAGCGGAGTGTCCGAAGGGGACCGGGTGGTGACCCAGGGCAGCTTCCTGCTCAAGACCGAGATCCTCAAGAGCAGCATCGGAACGGGTTGCTGCGAAATCGATCCAGGGGCCATGTAAGGAGATGGGATGCTGAGCGCAATCATTACGTGGTCCTTGAACCATCGTTTCCTCGTCATCGCACTCACGCTGCTGCTCGTGGGGACCGGCCTGTACACGATCATCAACCTGCCGGTGGACGCGTTTCCGGACACGACCCCCGTTCAGGTGCAGATCAACACGACCGCTTCGGCTCTTTCGCCCCTCGAAATCGAACAGCAGATCACCTTTCCCGTCGAACAGGCGATCTCCGGTTTGCCGAGGCTCGACGAGGTGAGATCCCTTTCGAAGTTCGGCTTCTCACAGGTCACCGCGACCTTCGAGGATGGAACCGACATCTACTTCGCCAGGCAGCTTCTCATGGAACGCCTGCAATCGGTGGAGCTTCCCAGCGGCATCGGCAGGCCCGAGATGGGGCCCGTGGCCACGGGTCTGGGCGAGATCTATCATTACCTCGTCACCAGTTCCGAGCACTCTCTCCAGGATCTAACCACCATCCACGACTGGGTCGTCAAACCGCGTCTCCGATCGGTGCCCGGCGTGGCCGAGGTCAACACCTGGGGCGGCGAGCGCAAACAGTATCATGTGCTCGCCGATCCGGCCCGGCTCGTGAAGTACGACTTCACACTGGACGACCTGCTCCGCGCCCTCGAGACGAACAACCTGAACGTCGGCGGGGGCTATCTGGTTCAAGCCGGAGAACTCCAGGTCGTCCAGGGGATCAGCCTGACCACCGACATTCAGCAGATCGGCAACATCGTCATCGCCGCCTATGACGGCGTGCCCGTGCGCATACGGGACGTCGGCGAGGTTCGCGAAGGCCATGAGATCCGACGCGGCGCCACCACCGCCAATGCCCAGGGCGAGGTCGTTCTCGGACTCGGCTTCATGCTCATGGGGGAGAACAGCCATGAAGTGACCACGCTCATGCGGGAGCGCATGGCCGAGATCCAGGAGGAGCTACCCGCGGGAGTGAAGATCACTCCCGTCTACGAACGCACCGACCTGGTCGATCAGGTGCTCGATACGGTGAAGGAAAACCTACTCGAAGGCGCGCTGCTCGTCATCGCCGTGCTCTTCGCCTTCCTCGGAAACTTCCGGGCCGGGCTCATCGTGGCATTGGCCATTCCCCTGTCCATGCTATTCGCCGCCCAGGGAATGATGCGCTTCGGCATCGCGGGAAGCCTCATGAGCCTCGGCGCCATCGATTTCGGACTCATCGTCGACAGCTCCGTCATCATGGTCGAGAACAGCGTGAGAAAGCTGTCCTCAGAAGAGAGAAAGGCCTCGGTCCTGGAGACGGTCAGGGAGGCCGCCATCGAGGTCCGCAAGCCGACCATGTACGGCGAACTCATCATCGCCATCGTCTTCCTGCCGGTGCTGACACTGGAGGGAATCGAAGGCAAGCTCTTCCGGCCCATGGCGGCCACGCTGCTTTTCGCGCTTCTGGGCTCGCTCATCTTCTCCCTCACTCTCATGCCCGTACTCGCCAGTCTCATCCTGAAGGGCCGCGTGCGGGCCCGAGAGAACTGGTTCGTGCGCGGCACGAAGCGCATCTACAGGCCCATCGTACGCTTCGCCATCCGCCGGAGGAGGGGCGTGCTGCTGGGCACCATCCTGCTGCTCCTCGCAGGTGGCTTCCTCGGCACCTTCATCGGCTCGGAGTTCATTCCCCGCCTGTCCGAGGGGAGCATCGTGATCAACACGGTGAGGCTCTCGGGCGTGTCGCTGGAGGAGTCCATAAGATACAGCTCCAAGATCGAGGAGGTCATCCTCGAGAAGTATCCCGATGAGGTTCGGGAGGTATGGTCCCGTACCGGCACCGCCGAGGTGGCCACCGACCCGATGGGCATCGAGCTCACCGATATCTTCATGACGCTGCATCCGAGAGGCGAATGGACTCGGGCCAGAACCCAGGACGAGCTGGTTCAGCTCATGAGCGACGAGCTTTCAGGCCTTCCCGGAATGCGGCTCATCTTCACGCAGCCCATCGAGCTGCGCGTGAATGAGATGATCGCCGGCATCCGCACGGACGTGGGCATCAAGATCTTCGGCGACGATCTGGAGATTCTCAAGGATCTCGCCGGGCAGGTCGGCGAGATCGTGGGCGCGATTCCCGGAAACGCCGATCTCTACGTGGAGCAGATCACGGGACAGCCGGTCCTGCAGGTCGTCGTGGACCAGGACGCCATCGCGCGCCATGGCGTGTCGGCCCGGCATGTCCTCGAGATCGTGGAAGCCATAGGCGGCGTGACGGTGGGCGAGGTGCGCGATGATCAGCGACGCTTCGATCTCGCGCTGCGCCTGCCGGAAAGGTATCGAAGCGATCCGGAGGCCGTGGGGCAGATTCTCATTCCCACCTCAACGGGCGGCCGCATTCCCCTGGGGCGTCTCGCGGATATCCAGCAGATCGAAGGACCCTCGACCATCAACCGCGAGTGGCAGCGCAGGCGCATCGTGGTTCAGTGCAACGTGAGGGACCGCGATGTGGGCAGTTTCGTCGAGGAGGCGCGGGAGTGCATCACCCTGGAGCTCGAACTTCCCCAGGGCTACCACCTGAGCTTCGCCGGGCAATTCGAACACATGGAGCGTGCGCGCATGAGCCTCATGATCGTGGTGCCCCTGGCCCTTCTGCTGATCCTTTTCCTCCTCTACACGAGCATGAACTCCATGCGCGACGGGCTCATCATCTTCACTGGCGCCCCCTTCGCCGCGGTGGGCGGCATTTTCGCACTATTGTTGCGGGGCATGCCCTTCACGGTGTCGGCCGGCATCGGATTCGTCGCCGTCTGCGGCGTGGCCATGCTGGACGGGCTGGTGCTCGTGTCGGCCATGAGACGCATGCTCGACGCGGGTCGTCCCATCGACGAGGCCGTCGAGGAGAGCGCGCTGCTGCGCTTGAGGCCCGTCCTCATGACCACCTGGGTGGCCGCGCTGGGATTCGTGCCCATGGCGCTCAATACCGGCGTGGGCGCGGAGGTGCAGCGACCCCTGGCCACGGTGGTCATCGGCGGCGTGATCTCGGCCAACATACTGACCCTGATCGTTCTGCCGGCCATCTATCGCATGTTCGGAAGGACTCGGAAGGCCGACGAGCTACAGCCCGCTGAATCGCCGTAAAAACTGGGTCTTTCGGAACTTCCCCCCTATCGGTCCAAGTGCCGCTGGCCGAATCGACGAAGGGCAATAGCTTCTCAGATCGCCCCATCGCCGCCACCCACGAGCAAACCTAGCTCGGGCGAGAAGCTTGGCGGTGGCGTGAAGCTCTCCCCAATCCCGATCCTTCCTGGAGGCGAAAACGACGATGTAGTGCCCGGGTTCGAGGAGTCGCCAGGGGAACTCCCAATCTGTAGGGATCGGAGTAGAAGTCGGATAGACCGAAACCCCTCAGGGCATATAGACAGCAAACCCAAGATTGACGAATCGAGGAGGCGGTCGGCAATAGGATTTCTCGGGCCGGGCCTAGGGAGTTGCCTCTCGCGGGTGGCCGCATTCGCAATCGAAGGCAGGGGCGGTGTTATGTCGTTAAATGGCAACAGGATACCTCTCATCGCCTGGATCGGTGCCGGCTCGGGGAGAGAGCTCGGGCAAACTCCCCGGCCGCAGCTTTTTATGGAACAGACGGTTGAATCGCCCGTAGCTGACCATCGATACTCACCCCCAACTCACAGTATCAATGGTAGAAGCATGTCGCGGGCAGGGCGACGAACCCGAACCGATGGAGCAGAGCTATGTCTTCCCACACGCAAACATGGATCCGCAATGTCCCTCGACCCGGCCGCGCGATTTCCGCGCTGGCCCTGGCGATGATTCTCCTCGCCGGCCTCCTCCCCGGCTCCGCCTTGGCCGCCTGGAAGGGAACGGAAGTCGTCGAGGACGGGGTCAAGGTCGTCCTGAATCCCGCCGAGGGCATGGAGTCGCCCAGCAGCGTCGAACTCGAGGAGCTCTGGCGCATCGGCGGCGACACGGACGACGAGGACGAGTTCTTCGGACTCATCGTCGCCATCAACGCCGACGAAGAGGGCAACATCTACGTCCTCGACCTTCAGCTCGCGGAAGTGAAGGTCTACGACTCGGACGGCATGTACCTGCGCAGCCTCGGCCGCGACGGCGAAGGCCCCGGCGAGTTCCGCTTCCCCTCCGGGATGTTCTTCCTGCCCGACGGCAACCTCGGCGTCGTGCAGACCGCGCCCGGCCGCATCGCGGGCCTGACCCTCGAAGGCGATCCCCTGTCGGACTATCCGATTCCCGCCCGCGAGGACGGCAGCACCACGATCCTGCGCACGGGTCGCGGCGTGGGCGACAACCTCTACCTCATGCTGCAGTTCAACCAGTTCCTGCAGGACGAGGGCAAGTTCCACCAGACCATCGAGCTGGTGCGGGCAGACACCGAGGGGAACATCCTGGCCGAGTTCTGCAGCAGCAAGAACACCCTGGATTTTGCCAACGCCGTCTTCTCAGAAAGCACCTGGGACAACTTCGTCAACCGCTGGGCCCTGGACTCGAAGGGTCGCGTGGTCGTCGCCGAGACCTACGGCGTCTACGAAGTGAGCATCTGGAACAACCAGGGCCAGCGCGAGATGATCATCAAGCGCGAGTATGATTCGCGCAAAAGGCCCGCGAGCGAGGTCGAAAGGCTCGAATGCATCTTCGGCGCCTTCACCCGCCAGGTGCCCAACGCGAAAATCGACATCAGCGAGTACGATCAGGACGTCTTCCGCGTCTACGCCCGCGACGACGGGACGATTTGGGTGAACACGAGCCACGGCGCCAGCGCCGACCTGCCTGACGGCGTCGTCGGCGTCTTCGATGTCTACGACGAGAAAGGTCGCTATGTTCGCGAGGTGACCCTCAAGGGCCAGGGCGATCCCGGCGAGGACGCCTACTTCTTCGTGGGCGACCGCTTCTACGTGGTCACGGGCATGCTCGACGCGGCCATGGCCCTTCAGGCCGGCGGCAACGACTGCGATGAGGAAGACATGGAAGAGCCCGAACCCATGGCCGTCATCTGCTACAAGCTCAATCTCTAAGGATCCAGGAGGGTCGCATGGTGTTGCGGACTGAAGCCGTCGAGGAACGTTCGCCCCGTCGCCGCCGGAGTCTGAGCGGTCTGCTGCTCGTCTTGCTGACCGGAGTCCTGCTGCTATTGGGCGCCTGCGCGGGAGAAGGTGAAGGTGACGGCGCCGCTTCCGACAGCCTCAGCGCCGATTCCACGGCCGAGGCGAAGGCGAAGAAGCCCAAGAAGGAGAAGAGCACTTCGGTGGTGGTGGCCGAGGTGGTTCGCGAGGACTTGGTGATTCCCATCATCGCCGAGGGCAGCATCCGCGCGCGGCACAGTGTGGGCGTCCGTTCGGAAATCTCGGGCCGCATAGCGACCATCCACGTGGAGGAGGGCGAGCGGGTGCGCCGCGGCGATCGGCTCATCAGCCTCGACGACCGCGACTACGCCGTGGCCATGCGGGAAGCGCGCTCCAACTACCTGCAGGCCCTGAGCCAGATCGCGGTGGAGGAGAACCTCGAGGACCTCCTCGAGGCCGAAGGCGGCAGCCTCGAGTTCACCATGGACATGGCCGACGATCTGCTCATGCAGATCGAAAGCGTTCGGGAAGGCGACTATCGCAAGGAGATCGCGGCCGCCCGCACGGGGCTGGCCGCGGCCTCCGCCGCCGAGGAGAGGGCCCGCCTGAACATCGAACGCTGCGAGATCCGCGCGCCCTTCGACGGGGTCATAAGCGAACTGCTCCTGTCGCGGGGCGAATGGATCAGCGCGGGTCAGGATCTCTTCCGGCTCACCGACGACGTGGATCTCGAGGCCGAGGTGAACGTGCTCGAATCCGACCTCGGCGTGCTCGAGGTGGGCAGGCCGGCGCTCCTGGCGGTGCCCGCCCTGGCCGACACCTTCCCTGCGCAGGTGGACATCGTCAATCCCCTGCTCGATGCCGGAAGCCGCAGCTGCCGCGCCCTGCTGCGCATCAGCAACGAGACCGGACGCCTCAAGCCGGGCATGTTCGTGCGCGCGGCCATCGCAGGAGAGGTGCTCGACGATCGACTGCTGGTTCCCCGCGAGGCGGTGCTCACCCGCGACAAGCGTCCCCTGGTCTTCAAGGTGGCCGACGGACTCAGCCAATGGGTCTACGTGCAGCTGGGCAAGCGCAACGAGAGCTACGTCGAGGTGGAGCGCGCCGTTCAGGGCGGCAAGCTAGACGTGGGCGATCAGGTGGTCGTGTCCGACAACCTCACCCTCACCCACGGAACGAAGGTGAAGGTGAAGCGAACCCTCCAGCCGAACCTTCCCTGGAAGCTGGACGAGGGAGCCGCACGATGATCCGCGGGTCCATTCAGCGGCCCATCGCCATCAGCATGCTGTTTCTGGCCCTGGTGCTTATCGGCCTGCTGAGCTATCGCCGGCTGCCGGTGGACCTGCTGCCCTCCATCAACTATCCGCGACTCACGGTCATCACCCTCTACGAGGACGTTCCGGCCCAGGAGCTGGAGCGACTGGTCACACAGCCCATCGAAGAGGTGGTCACCGCCCTTTCGGGGGTGCGATCGGTTCAGGCTCGAACTCGCAAGGGCATCTCGGCCCTCACCGTGGAGTACGAGTGGGGCACGCAGATGGACTTCGCCAATCTCCACCTGCGAGAGGCCGTGGACCGGGTGTCCTTCCGGGACGACTTTCCCGAGAACGCCGATCGCCCTCTCATACTGCGGTGGGATCCCACCGCCCGCCCGGTGAGCGTGCTGGTGCTCGAGGGTCAGGAACGCTTCGACCAGCTCAGCGAGTTCGCCGAGGAGGTGGTCAAGCCCGCCCTCGAACAGGTGGACGGCCTAAGTCAGGCCGAGGTGGTGGGAGCCACCGAACGCGAGATCCTCGTGCGCCCCGACTTCGACAAGCTCGCCCTCTACGGCATCGAGCTGGAGGACATCCGCTCCGCTCTGGCGCGCAGCAACATCACCTTTCCCGGCGGAAGGGTGAGGCAGGGCTCCCTGCACCTCAGTCTGCGCATCGCCGGCGAGTTCGAAAGCCTCGAGGAGATCGGCTCCACCGATATACGCCGCACGGCCGGCGGGACCATCCGCATTTCCGACGTGGCCGAGGTGGTGGAGAGCACCAAGGAGGCCGAGGGCTTCACCCTCCTGGGAGACCGCCAGGTGGTGTCGGTGCTCATCTACAAGGAGCCCGAAGCCAACACCCTCACGGTGTCCGGCGAGGTCGACGTGGCCCTGGGCGTGCTCGGCGACAGCTATCCCGACTTCGACTACCACTTCGTGACGAGGGACGCCGACTACGTGCGCGCCTCCTTCCAGGGCCTGTTCCAGTCCCTTCTCTGGGGCGCGGCCCTGGCCTTCCTCATCCTCTTTCTCTTCCTGAGCGACTTCCGCAGTCCCTTCGTGGTGGGACTCTCGATTCCCGTATCGATCATCATCACCTTCGCCCTGCTCTACTTCGGCAAGGTGAAGCTCAATCTCATGAGCCTGGGCGGCCTGTCCCTGGCCGTGGGCATGCTCGTGGACAACGCCATCGTGGTGCTCGAGAACGTGCGCCGCCATGTGGACATCGAACTCGGCGAAGAGGACCTCGAATCGCCGCCCGACGGCGAGAACCTCGAGCAGCGTCGCCACGGCATCCGCAGGCGAGTGGCCCTGGCCGCCGAGCGGGGCGCGGGCGAGATGGCCCGTCCCGTCATCGCGGCCACGCTGACCACCGTGGCGGTCTTCTTCCCCGTGGTCTACGTGCCCGGCATCGCCGGCGCATTTTTCCGGGACCAGGCCCTCACCGTCACCTTCTCCCTGCTCATCTCCATCGCCGCGGCCCTTCTGCTCCAGCCCATGATGACCGTGTACATCTTCACCGCGCCGCTGCGCGTGTTCTGGATGCTTCCGGCCGCCGTCATCGCGCCCCTGCGCCGGTGGCTGGGCGACGAATTCTCGCACCTGCGGGGAAAACCCCGTGGGCTTTTCCGGCTCTTCCGTGCCGGCCTCGACCGCTTCCACGATCGATATCACCGCGCCCTCGAAGCCGCCCTCGCCCGACCGGTGCTGATGATCGTGCTGCTCCTTATGGGTCTAGCGGGCGGAGCCTTCCTCGGCACTCGGCTCGAGCGCAGTTTCCTGCCCGAGAGCAGTTCGGGCAACATGCGACTCGACCTGGAGTTGCCGGCGGGCACCTCCCTCGAAGAGACCCGCGAACTGGCCGGCGGACTGGCCGATTGGCTGCAGACCGACGAAGCGGTCTATGCGGCATTCTGCCAGATCGGCTCCACCGAGAAGACCCTGGCGGCCCTCAATGAATACACCGCCGCCAATACGGCGCGCATGACCATCATCCTCGAGGAGGAGAGGAACAATCCCCGGCAGGCCCGTCGCGTGCAGGAGGCGGTGGCCCTGCGCCTGCACGACTTCCACGAGGTCAGGTACAGCTTCCGCGCCGAAGGCGTGGGCTTGCGGGAGGTGCTGGGCGGAGACGGCGCGCCCTTCAGCCTGGGCGTGGTCGCCGAAGATCCCCAGCTGGCCGCGGAGGTGGCCGACGACCTGATGGTCTTCCTCGCCGACCTGCCGGGGCTGGCGGAACTCAAGGTGGACCGTGTGCTCGACTCACCCAACCTGGTGGCCACCATGGACCGCGAAGAGATCCTGCGGCAGGGCCTGAGCGCCGAACTCATCTCGCGGGAACTCCGGGATCGGGTGACCGGCGTGGCCGCGACGACATTCAACGAGGTGGATCAGCGCATCGACATCTCCGTGCGCCTGCCCCGCCACGAGCGGCGCGACCTGAATCGGGCCCTGTCGGCGCCCATCGAGCTTCCCGACGGCAGCTCGGCTCCATTGGGGAGCTTCCTGGACATCGAGCAGGAGCGTCCGGTCCGCGAACTCCTTCGGCGGAACCAGCGACGCATGGTGACCCTGAGCGGCGAGCTGAAGGATCGCGGACTCGATGATGTCTGGGACGACGTGCTCCGGCGCACCGAGAACTACTCCCTGCCCGAAGGCGTGGAACTGATCCAGGCCGGAGAGCAGGAGGCCATGCGCAAGAGCTTCCGCGACCTGGGATGGGCCCTGGTGCTGGCGGTGCTGCTGGTCTACATGATCCTGGCGGCGCAGTTCGAGTCCTTCCTGGATCCCCTTCTCATCGCGGCGGTGATTCCCATCGGCCTGGCGGGCTCCGCCCTCGCGATCTGGATCACGGGCAACAGCATCAACACACTTTCGCTCATCGGCGTGGTGGCTCTGCTGGGCATATCGGTGAACGACGCCATCGTGAAGGTGGACACCATCCGCCGTCTGCGCACCGGCGGCATGGAAGGCGGCAAGGCGATTCTCGAGGCGAGCAGCCTCAGGCTCAGGCCCATCCTCATGACGAGCTGCACCACGGTGCTGGCCATGCTTCCCATGGCCATCGGACTGGGAAGCGGCGAGCAGATGCAGCGGCCCCTGGCCATCACCATCATCGGCGGGCTGTCGCTCACCACGAGCCTGACCCTCTTCTACACGCCCATCCTCTATCAGATGGCCCACAGCTTGCGGCCGAAGCGGGAAGCTTCGCCATGACGCGGCTCTTCCTGAAGCATCCGGTCGTCACCTGGATGGTCTTCACGGCCTTCGTGGTCCTGGGCCTCTATTCCCTGCCCAAACTGCAGATCGAGGCCATCCCCGAGGTCGACCTGCCTTCGCTGACCATCGTGACCAGTTGGAACGGCGCGTCGCCCCAGGCCATCCAGCGGGCCCTGACCCTGCCCATCGAGGAGGCCGTGCGTTCGGTGCACGGGGTGGAGTCCATCGAATCGGTGAGCAGGCCGGGACAGTCCACGGTGCAGGTCGAGTTCAAGCGCGGCACCAATCTCGATTTCGCCCAACTGGACCTGAACGAACAGCTGGGGCCCATCCGTCGCGATCTTCCGCTTAGCGCCCAGCAGCCCATGGTCTATCCCTACGTTCCCCAGGAGTTTCAGACCGAGCAGTTCTTCACGGCGAGCATCGAATCGCCCCTCTCGCCCAACGAGCTGCGGGAGCGCGCGGAGATCTGGCTACCGCCCAGAATCCTCGCCATCGAGGGCGTGGCCGACGCCCGTATCCAAGGAGGCGCGCGGCCGCTCATCAAGATCCATCTGGATCGGGCCAAGCTCGAACTCTACGACCTCGATGCCGCCCAGATCGTGGCCGCCGTCACGCAGCTCGACGCCATCAGCGTGGCGGGGGTGGTGAAGGAGGAGGGGCGCGAGACGAGCATCTCGGTGCGCAGGACCCTCGACATCGAGACCCTCAGGCAGGTGGAAATCGCACGCCGGGGCAGTCACGTCTTCCGGCTCGGAGAGGTGGCGGCCCTGAGTCCCGATTTCGAGGATCCGGTCTATCTCGTCCGCATCAACGGCAAGAGCGTGGTGCAGCTGTCGGTGGACAAGCGCTCGGGAGCCAACACCGTCACGGTGAGCCGTGCACTGCGGAAGGCCCTGCCCGAGATCGAAGGCAGTCTGCCTTTCGAGGCCGAGCTGAACGTGGACGAGGACCAGGGCCAGGAGCTGGAAGAGAAGCTTCGAAGCCTGGTCAACCGATCGCTGGTCATCCTTGCGCTTCTCTTCGCCTTGCTGGCCCTCAGCCTGAGGCAGGTCAGGCTCACAGCCATCGTCACGGGCTCGATCTTCTTCGCCATCCTGATCACCCTGAGCCTCTTTTACTTCTTCCGCATCTCGGTGAATCTCATCACCATCAGCGGGCTGACGGTGAGTTTCGGGCTGCTGCTGGACAACAGCATCCTCGTGCTGGACGCCATCCACCGGCGCATCGAACACCTGAAGGGGAACGACTGGGGCCACCTCTCCCGGAAGGCCAAGCTGGATCTGGTCACCGAAAGCATCGTGGCCGGAACCGGCGAGGTGGCCTTTCCCATTCTTGCGACGACCCTGACCACCCTGGTGGCCTTCCTCTCGTTCATCTTCCTCTCCGGGCGCCTGTCGCTCTACTACATTCCCCTGGCCATCTCCGTGGCCACGGCGCTGCTGGCCTCGCTCTTCGTGGCCTTCGGTTGGGTGCCAGTGGTGCTCAAGCAGGTCTGGGCCGCGCCGATGGTAAGGCGCATGGAGGACGGCAGCCGCGACGAACTGATCGCGGACGACATCGACGAATACGTCGAAGAGCTTCCCGACCTGGAGGCCCGACCTGGCCCCTACGAACGCGTCGTCGCTTGGATGCAGAAGCTCTGGTGGCTCATCCTGCCACCGGTGGCGGTTCTGCTCGTCTGGGGCTTCCTGGACATCTATCCCAACAAGATGCTCAAGGGCGGCTTCTTCCGGATGGGGGGAAGAGAAAGGCTCACCGTTTACGTTGAGATGCCCCAGGGCACCGACCTTCGCTTCAGTGCCGAGGTTCTGCGCGCCTTCGAGGAGCGCCTCCTGCCGGTGGCCGAAGGCGCCAGGATGCGCGCCACTACGGTGGGCAGCCAGTGCTTCATGTCGGTGGAATTCGAGGACTCGCTGCTGACCACGGAGATCCCCTCCTACTACCGCGAGATGCTCACCGACCAGGCCGACAAGACCGGCGGCACCTCGGTCTACATCGCGGGATTCTCCGATACTCCCTACTTCAAGGGAGCCTTCGGGGGCTCCATCATGAACTCCGAGATCAAGATCAGCGGCTACAACTACAAGACCCTCACCGAAATCGCCGAGGACGCGAAGCGCAAGCTGCAGAGGAACCGCCGCGTGCGCAGGCCGCGCATCACCAGCGGACGTCGATACGACCGGGCGGTGCAGGAAGAGACCATCATCGACATCGACAGGGTGGCCCTGGGCGAGCACGGTCTCAACGTGCTGGATCTCGTGCAGCAGCTGCGACTGCTCCTGAGCGTCGATACGCCCCTGTCCATGCTCATCGAAGGCGAACAGGAGCGGGTCCAGTTCTCCTACGCCGGGGCAGAGGTCATCGAGTACGGGGAACTGCTGTCCAGCCTCATCGACCTGCCCGACGGCAACAAGATCAGCCTCGGCGACCTCATCAGCATCGAGACCGTGCCCACCGCCGGTTCGGTGGTGCGCGAAGATCAGCGATACACGGTCTTTTTGAACTGGGAATACGTGGGCACCGACCGCATGAGGAAGTCGGCCATCGAGAAGTCCCTGGCCTCCCTGGATCTTCCCTACGGGTACAGTGCGGAGGAAAGCGAACAGGAATTCTTCACCGCCGAAGAGAGCGACGAACTCACCCTCATGGCCGTGTTGGCGGCGGTCTTCATCTTCATCGTCATGGCCGCGCTTTTCGAGAGCCTCGAGCTGCCCGTCATCGTGATGAGTTCCATCCTCATGGCCCTCATCGGCGTGTTCATCGTCTTCTGGTTGACGCGGTCGGAATTCGACTCCTCGGCGCGCATCGGCCTGGTGCTGCTCTTCGGCATCGTCGTGAACAACGCGATTCTGCTGGTGAGCCGATATCGCTACGAGGCGGGCCAGATTCTGAAGGTCCGGCTGGGCGAAGATCCCGGCGCGAAGGCGGCTCTCTTCCCCGGCATGAGAAAGCAACTCGGCGGATCGGACCTGCGGCGACTTCCCAAATCGGAGGCGGCCGAGCTCCTGCGCAGGGCCGTGGCCCGAGGCACTCGGATTCGCTTGCGCTCCATCCTGCTGACCAGCTTCACCACCATCGTGGGACTGGCGCCCCTTCTGGTTCAGATCGGCAATCTCGACGGGCTCGGCTTCTGGGAGGCCACCCAGGAAGTCTTCAGGTCGCTCTTCCGTTTCGTCAAACCCGAGCAGCAGGACATCTGGTACAACCTCGCCCTGTCGTCCATCGGGGGCCTGCTGTCCAGCACGGTTCTGCTGCTTCTGGCCATGCCGCCGCTCTACTACCTCTGCGTGAGGATCGGCTGGCTGCTGCGAAGCTTGTGGACATTCCTGCGCGAACGCCTGACCCCCGCGGGCGCCTGATCCTATCTGAGAAGCGTGAGCTTCACGGTCTGCTGGCCTCGTTCGCTGGTCAGTTTCGCGAAGTAGATGCCGCTGGGAACCTGCCTGCCCTCCTCGTTCCGTCCGTCCCAATCGAAGCGATAGCTGCTTGCATCGAATCGTACTCGCCCTCGTGCTCGAAGGCCATGCGAACGGCCCGCTCGCGGACCTCGGGGGAATATCGGGTTTGTCTGCTCATGACTCCATCCTCTCATACGGTGGAGTCTCCGGCAATCCCGGGGCGATTCATATAGCCTTATTTCAACAAGGTCATCTTCCTCGTAGCGGAGTATTCGCCGCTTTGCACCTTGTATAGATATACGCCTGTCGATGCCGGTCGATCATCTTCATCCCGCCCGTCCCAGGCGATAACATGCCTTCCTGCCTCTTTCACATCATCCAGCAAGCTCCTTACTTTCCGCCCCCTGACGTCGTACACGTCAATGGTCACCCGATCCTTGACCGGAATGGAAAACGCAATACTCGTGGTCGGATTAAAGGGATTCGGGAAGTTGTTTGCAGTGCATTCGAAAGCCGACGTGCTCCCATCTCCTACCGAGGTCGTGTTGACTTCGAAAAAAGCGAGAATCCCCGCGACGGCATCGTCCAGTCTGGTTCCGCTTAACCCGGTTATCTCGAATGAGGTGCCGACCGTCTTGTAGGTGCCGGCATCGTGAGCGACACCACACACATAGGGAGCTTCCGGGTTCCTGAAGAGCGTTTCAGCCGGAGCAATTGGTGCCAGTTGGTCGATCCAACTATTCTCACCGGTGTAGGTCCATGACAGACCGGACAAGAAGTACTCACCGTCTATGACTGCAAGATCACTGGTGCCATCCGACAGTGCGTCGATCCCGAAGAGCGGGCCAAAGTCGAAACCACCGGCGTAGATGGGATCATAGTACCACACATCTCCACCTTCCAAGTATACCTTGCCCCCCGCACTCAGATAGTCCGTGATGGGAGTTTCCTCGCCGATGTAGATGCGGGCGTTGTTGCTGTAGATTCCGAGGAGGATGAAAACCGCCGCGACCTGTTCGGTAATGGGTTGCTCCAGGAGAGAAGTCGCCAAGACTACTTCACCCCCGTACTGGCTCTGGATCGAAGCCTGTAACACGGACCCGGTGGGTGTGGAATCAAGGTCGATGATGATGATGCCATCAAAGCCTACGCCAATCCAAACCGGAGATGATGTGGCGATGCCGCCATCGCCTGCGGCATTGAAGGGCTGAACTTCATAGTGATAGTATCCATCCACAAGAATCGTTTCGTCCGTGTATTCGGTAGCTATCCCGGCAAGTTCGAAATGGGCGCCGTCGCTTCTGGTAATGTGATAGCCGAGGATCGGATCAATAAAGACCCCGCCGTGCAATCCCGTAGTGGGGTTCACCCAAGTAAGATGAGCAATGAGATCATCGTCCGAACTGATGTCTTCGAGTGCAAGATCGGTCACGACATTCGGGACATCCGCACCGATCCAGGAGTAGTCGCTCGCCTGCAAACCCTCCCCGAAGGAATTGTGTCCTACAACGGTGTACAGATAGGTCTCCGCTTGGAGCACCGCCGTGTCCGTGTAGGTTCCCGCTTCGCCAATCACAGGGGCTGAATCCGTGTGAATCAGCTCTGTGCCACGATAGATCCTGATTTCGTCAAGCTCTATAAGGCGGTCGCCATTGACTTTCACTTGTGGGCAAATCCAGTCGATTGTTGCCACCAGCGCCCCACCTGCATCAGGCGTCACACTTACTTCTGTAGGTGCACCGGGAGCTTCCGGTTCTGCCGCGATTGCGAGCTCGTATACGCCAAACAAGTCCGGATCCTGCTGAATGAGAACGAGCAGGCAATAGATCCCATCGCCGTTCACATAAGTTGCCGCTCCACCGGCTATTCCCTCCGCCCCGGGGATGTCGGAAGCATCATGTGTAACACCCGTGAATGACAACGTCGCGATATCGAACTGGTGCAAGGTCCTGCCTGCTCCGCCTTGGCTGAAGCACCAAAGATAGGGGCCGCCTTCTGTGAAGGGGTCGTAAGCACTTCCGTAGATATTGCCAGGGTTGGCCACATTGGCGTGGATCTCCGCACCTTCCATGGTAATGGCGCCCAGTTCGTTCACCCCGCCTATCCAGAAACCGCCATTGCCTCCGTCAAGATTCGGGTCAAAGGCAATGTGTCGAACCGAAGTAATGCCGGTGCAGCTTACCTGGAAAGTCTCGATCAAGGTTTCGTTGGCGAGGTCCATGACGTACATCGTCATCGAATCATCGCTGCCATAGAAGTGGATTCCATTGTATGCCATATCCCTAATCATCAACGCACCGGGGACCTGGAAGGTCTCGATGTACATCCCGTCCATCCCGTATCTGTAGAATTCAGGGCCAAACCAATTCGTGCTATAGATGTTGATTCCATCTGTTTCCACGCCCTGTTGCCCGGAGCTGTAGCCATCAAAGAAGAAGAGGACGTCCCAGGCGTCTCTGTCGGAATAGGCGAAACTACCGGCACTCCTGGAGGGAGCCGCTCCCCAGGGTGCAGGAACTCCGCTGTCTTGGCAGAGGAAGGTCGAACTTTTTCCTTCTGCTCTCACTCGGTCAATCTTCTCGAATGACGCACAGGCATCCTGGCCTCGCAGAGCGAAGGATTGCTGCTGCACGGCCGCAGCAGGTGAAGCCAAGACAAGCAGAAAGAGGGCTACCAGAGCTTTTCTCACTGCAATCTCCCTTCATTTTTACTCAAGATATCCCATTTGGCTTTCTCGATATTGCCTGGCACGGATAGGAGAATCGAAGCAGGTTTCCCGCCTCCGGCGAGCCGAACTCGCCCCCCACCGGGTGCAGCCCCAGTCTCGATCCATTGATCGAGTATATCACCAATCCCGCGGCGTGGAAACCGAGGCGACGCTTTCTGACAATGACCGCCAGCACCGTGGACGCCACCCGCGCCGCCGAGCGGGAAAAACAGTTGTCGCCCACCAGCAGCGCTTCCTTCCAGTTGAGGGAGCCGTCGTCGTAAAAATAGCCGGCAAGAAGATCGGCGAAGGCCTCGTCCCCGCTGTCGATCCGACACCACATGAGCCCCGTGGATTCATCCGTGACGGTCCCGACGCCGTTCTCGACGAAGTCGTTTTCGCCGTAGCCCTCGCTTCCGCGAACCCAGCGCGCGTACCACTCCGGATGCTCGGGATTGCCGGCCTGGGGATAACCCTTGATCCGCCCGTCCGCGAAGTTGACCCCGAAGAAGGCCAGCTGATCGCCGAAGACGTATCCCGTGTAGGCCGTGCTCGTGACGTACTGCGCATCGATGTATCTGCCGGTCGATCCGTACTCGAAATCGAAACTGTCGGTGTCGATGAAGGGAACCGCGTCGGCGGGGGCATCGGCCCACTCAAGGAAGTGGAAACCCTGTTCCCACATGAGTCCCGTGTTGAGATCCGTCACGGTGCCGTCGCCGTTGTCCTGATAGGATGGCTGAAGTCCTTCATACTGCGCGTCCTGTCCGAAATGGGACTGACCCTCCGGAGGACAGGGAATCCCGGCGAAGCTATCGAAGCAATCCTCCTGTCCCGTGTCGACGATCGCGTAGTCCGCGTCGATGTTCTCGGAATCGGGGCCGACCAGCTCTTCCGAACACCCCATCGAGACCAGGGCCAGGAGTAGGGCTGCCGAGGTCAAGTTGCTGATATCGTTCATGTTAGGCCTCTCTGGTAGACGCTGGACTCCACCGGTTTCATTGCGTTCGTCGGCTGGATTCTTGGACACGGCGTTAAACGGATTCGTGGCAATCCGCGTCAAACGGCTTTCGACAGATACACAGGGCAGGAAGCTGCGTTTCGAAGACGAAGGAGGACGGGATGAATCACTCAGGATCCCGCAGATGGTTCACCGGCATGCTCATCGCGATCACCGCACTGGTTCTGGGCACTCTCCCCGCCGCGGCGGCCTCCTTCCAGTTGGGAGCCGGCGGTCTCATGGGAACCCCCAAGGGCGAGTTCGCCGACAATGTCGAAAACGACGGTTGGGGATTCACCGGCTGGATCGCCTATGGCCAGCCCAGGTCCATGATCACCGTGGGGGGCGACTTCGGGTTCATGAACTACGGCCGCGAAACCTATACGGACATCCTCAACCCACTGACCCCCGACATCCTCATCGACATCACGACCACCAACGACATCTTCATGGGGCACGCCTTCGTGCGTCTCGGTCCGACCACCGGGGCCTGGCGTCCCTACGTGGAGGGGATCGGCGGATTCCAGTATCTGCGCACGAAGACGGTCGTCGAATACGCCGAGGACTACTGGGACGAGGACCTCGATCCCATCGGCGAATCCACGAACTGGGACGACTGGACCGGCAGCTACGGTTTCGGCGGCGGCATCGATTTCTACCTGGGCGGCACCAGCGAGGGAATCCAGCCGGGCGAGTTCTTCGATTTCCTGCTCAGCTTCAACGCCCGTTACCTCTATGGAGGCGAGGCGGAGTACATGAAGGAAGGCTCCATCCATGTGGACGACGATGAAGTCGACTACAGACTCCAGTTCTCCAAGACCGATATCCTCGTATTGACGCTCGGATTCTCCATGTCAATCGGTTCCTGAGGCGAACGAAAAGGCCGGCGACACCCCGTCGCCGGCCTTCCCATTGCTGCCTGGATCGCCAATCCGCAAAACATCGGAAAACACCCGGATCATCTGTCACGACAGTCTTTCGCCGCAGTATACTAGAGGCACCCCACAGAATCGTTCGATTGCTGTTCCGGCATCACCGAAGTATTCGAAGCTCAGTGTTCATCCGTTGAAAGGAGATGGGCGTGAAACGTCATGCCGCATTTGCCGCGCTTGTCATGATGCTGATCGGAGCCAGTTCGGTGTCCCTCGCCGAGCCCCCGCAGGTGCTCTACGAAACCTTCATTCCCGGTTACTACATTCCCCACGCCTACGACATCGTCGTCGACAAGGAAGGCTGCGCCTACTTCCTGGCCACGGCCTATGAGAACGGCAGCAGCCTGGATCTCATCGTCATCAAACTCGATCCCGACGGCAACGAGGTCTGGACCTACCATTTCTACGGCGGCGGTCATAACTTCGGAAAAGGTCTCGCTCTGGATTCCTCCGGCGATCTCTGGGTGACCGGGTGGACCGATTCCGAGAGTTTTCCCCTCGTGAATCCCATGGATTCGACATTCCAGGCCCGCGAGATGTTCCTGATGAAGCTTGCGTCGGAGACGGGCGAGATACTGTACAGCACCTACATCGGCGGAGATTACACGGACGTGTCCAGCGCCATCGTCCTCAACGACGCCGACGAGATCTTCCTCGTCGGCTGGTCGGGATCCACCGATTTTCCGACCACGCCCGACGCTTTCCAGGGGGAGCCGAGTTTCCCCGAGTACTTCTATCAGGACGCCGTCATCCTGAAGCTCGCGCCCACGGGAGACGAGATCCTCTACAGCAGCTACTTCGGCGGGACCCATGACGATTGGGGCGATCACATCGCGCTTGACGGCGACGGCAACATCATCATCGCCGGGCGCAGCAATGCCGATGACTTCCTCCTGGTCGAGGCCTACGATTCCGAGCCGAACGACATATTCATCAGCAAGCTCTCACCCGACGGCCAGACACTGCTCTTCAGCAGCTTCTTCGGAGGTTCGGACTACGACCGCCTCATGGACATGAAGTGCGACGATGCGGGCAACGTGTACATGACCGGCTCCACGCGCTCGGTGGACATGCCAACCACCCCCGGCGCCTATCAGGCGCAGTTCGTTGGCGAGATCAACGGTTGCGAGGTTCCCTTCGGCTCCGACTACAACTGCGAGGACTGGTACGTCTGCAACCTGTCCACCGAAGGCGCGGGCATGAACTGGTGTACCTACCTGGGAGGCGACACGGTCGATGAGCCCCGGGCGATCCATGTCGACCGGCACGGCAGCGCTTTCGTGGCCGGCTATTCCAGCTCCCAGGACTTTCCCCTCTATGACGGTACCTTCGGCGCCATCTTCATGGTCTGCAAACTGAGCGATGGGGGTACGGAGCTGGACTGGAACTACTTCGTGGAAAGCGGTTCGGCCAATCGCGGCAACGGTGTGGCCCTCGACGCGGCAGGCGACATCTACCTCACGGGCACGGTCGGCGTGCCCGCCAGCCTCTACGTCGGCAAGCTCCAGGGGGATCGCGTCACGGGCCTCGACGACGGAACGGCCGCGGGTCCCGGACCGATCCTGAGCGCGAACTTCCCCAACCCCTTCAATCCGAGGACGAGCATCGCCTATCTTCTTCCCGATGGCGGCGAGACCTCGCGGGTATCGCTGATCGTCTACGATGTCGGCGGCCGGCAGGTGAAGATCCTGGTGGACGAAGTACAGCCCGCCGGTGAGTACGGCGTTGCCTGGGACGGACGTGACGACTCGGGTGCCGAGGTGGGAGCGGGCCTCTACTTCTACCGCCTGAGCTGGGGCGAGGAGAGGCTGTCCCGGTCCATGGTGCTGCTCAAGTAGGATCCCTATCGAAAAAGCCGGCGGTCGTTTGACCGCCGGCATTCAGGCGAGTGTTCCAGAATC
Organism: uncultured bacterium; assembly: GCA_964344565.1. Lineage (GTDB taxonomy): Bacteria > Krumholzibacteriota > Krumholzibacteriia > JACNKJ01 > JACNKJ01 > JACNKJ01. Next base: position 26,588 of record CAYFNT010000022.1, on the reverse strand, counting down.
ATTTCAAGAGCAGCATCTTCCGCGTGAGCAACTGACCCTCGCTGCTGAGTCGGCTGAAGTAGATGCCGCTGGACACGGGGTGCCCCTTCCCGTCCCGACCTTCCCAGACCACCTCGTGATGACCGGCGTCCATGACGCCGTCGATCAGGGTCGCGACTCGGCGTCCGGCCACGTCGTAGACGGCCAGTTCGACCTCGGCCCGGCGCGGCATGTCGAAGCGTAGGGTCGTCTTGGGATTGATGGGGTTGGGGAAGTTCGCGCCCAGGGCGAAGCGCTCGGGCAGAGCCTCGACCGCGTCGGTGGCCACGGGGATGTAGGCCGTGAGCAGGAAGTCGTCGACGCCGGCTTCCACCAGGGAGGCGTTCACTTCGTCGGCGGCCACGAATCGCAGCTGCACCTGCCCCGTGAGGGGAATCAGCATCTGCAGATCGAAGCTCTGATACACCCATTCGTTCTGCGAGGTCTGGGTGTATTCGAGGGTGTGCCAGTTCAGGCCGTCGTTGGTGACCTCCACGGTCCACCAGTCCTCGCCCGGATTGTTCCCCAGGTCGTTGGTGTACCAACGCCAGTAGCTCACCGTGGCCTGGGTGGCGCCCGCGAGGTCGAAGACCGGGCTGAGCAGGGTGGTCTTGCCGCCGTCCACGTCGTTCTCGCCGGCAGAGCCGCCATCGCTGCCCTGGCCGGTCACGAAGCATGTCACTCCGGGATCGGTCGTGTGGTCGTCCTCGGGCTGAACCTGGCTCGATTCGTAGACGGTGCCGTTGGGATCCACCCGGGTCCAGATGCCGGTGCTTGCGTCGTCGCCGGGCGCGCCAACGGTCCAGCCGCGATCGGTCTCGAAGTCGTCGAACCAGCCGCCCACGGGCAGGAAGACGTCCAGCAGCGAGCTGAAGCCGTTGCCGTCGGAGAGGTAGAGGCGGAAACTCAGGGTGCGCGGTTCGGGACAGCTCTCGAGGATCTCCACCTCGAAGGCCTGCACCGTCGCTTCGCCACCATGGGGGATGTAGGCGCAGTCGCCCGCGGCGTCGTGGATGACCACGTTCATGTCCATGCTGCTCAGCGTGGCCGTGAGCTCGTGGGCGTCGGAGTGCCCGACGTTGCCCACGTCCACCCGCAGGGTGAGGGTCTCTCCGGCGTCGGCGGTGCCGCTTCCGTCTCCGTAGGGCAGGTCGATCACGTCGATGCCGCGCGTCTCCAGCAGCGGCGCCTGGGCCGTGAGCAGGAAGGCGCCGTCCCAGCTGCCTTCGCTGCCGGTGGCCGTGAAGTCGAAAAGAATGTCGTGCTCGTCGGGCACGTTACCGGCCACTTCCACCAGGAAGGGATCGATGTTGCTGCCGAAACCGCCCGCGGGAATGTCGGGATAGGTTTTGGTGCCCTCCAGAACCGTCACGTGCTCGTCCTCGGTGCTGATGGTCACGCTCACGCCCGTGGTGGGCTCGATGCCCACGTTCTCGAGGCTGAGCTCGAGGCCCGCGGACTCTGCCTCGTCGAGCATGCCGTCGTCATCGCCGTCGGGATCGAGCACGATGACTTCCTCGTAGATGAGATAGGGGCCATCCGGCGGCACCACGGGGATTTCGGTGCGATAGCGATAGTGGTTCTGCTTGGTCACCGTGATGACCACGTTGCTGCCCGGGATCTGCGAGGGGACGGTCACGTCCACCGGGAAGCCCGTGGCCGTGGCCGAGCCCAGGAACTCGCCGTCGCGGGATATGCCGATGAGCGCGTCCGCATCGGCCGTCACCGTGAAGTGGGTCAGGCCCACCAGGAGCACATTGTCGTGGGAGACGGTGAGCTCCTCGGGCATCTCGGAATAGACCGACGTGAAGGCGTCGCCGTGATGATGGAAGAGGTGATGGGTGATCACCTTGTCGCCGGTGTTGTAGGGCCAGCTGGAGGCCTGCAGATAGATCTTTCCGTAGGCGTTGGCGAAGGCCGGCAGGAACTGGTGGGGGCCCGTCACACCGTACCCCGGATCGAAGTCGGGATAGAAATAGTCGAACATGCCCCAGACATAGGTGTCGTTCACGAAGGAGTAGCTGATCTCCGAGGCGGCGATGACGCCAAGGGCTCCCTGATCATGCCGATGGAAGGCTTCGGTGAAGCACTCGGCGGACCAGTTGTACTTGCCGGTGAGGCAGTTGATGGAGAAAACGAAGGTCAGGTCCTCGTTGGAAAGGCCCGACAGGTGCGAGTTCACGTAGTAGGGCTCGCCCCATCCGGTCTCGCCGCCGTGGTCGCGGTGCTGCACGATGAAGGTGCCCGCGTTGATGTCGGCGTTCATTCGCGTCGCATTGCCGCCCCAGTCGTTCAGATGCTCCGGCGTGGCGGGCAGGTAGCCCAGCCCATCGGGACCGAAGTAGTTCACCACGGTGGAGGTGTTGGTGGCCGTGGACCAGATGGTTCCGGGGGTTCCATCGTAGATGGCGTACTCGCGCACGGGGGTCTTGCCGTGCACGTTTTCGAAGAAACCGTAAAGAACCTCGTCGCAGAGAATGAACCAGCGCTCGGTCTGCCAGCCGCCGGCGATCACGGGGTTCTGGTAGAAGCCCGGGTTGGTGGGCGGATTGCGTTCGTAGTCGATGGCCTTGCTCACAAGGTGCTCGAGTTCGTTGCTCTCGCGGGCGCACATGCGCGCGTGGGCGATGTCGGGAAGATTGTCGCTGTTCACATCGGCGAACATGTTGTCGCTGACGCAGTAGCTGTTCCACATGGGCGAAACGATGCTGCTCGTGGTGCTGCCGTAATCCCCGAGGAGGATGAAGGCCGAGGGGGGATAGTCCCAGTTCTCGTAAGCATCGTTGATGAAGCTCTCGATGGCGCTGATGGTGTTGCCGCCCAGGTCCGAACAGGTGAGCATACCGGTGCGGATGCCCTGCTCGTTGCGGAACACGCGCAGGCTGTCGGCCCAGGCGTGGAAACTCGGATCGTCGGGACAGATGATGACGTATTCGTAGTCGAGGGTGCGATCCCCCGCGCCGGGCTGGCTGAGGTCCACCGGCGGCAGCGAGGAGGTGTTCAGGAAGGTGGACTGGATGATGGGCTCCCAGTGCCGGCTGCGATAGCGGTCGCGGCCGAAGTGCCCGTCTCCGCCCTCGAAATGGATGGCGAAGCGGACGTCGCGGATCACCGTCAGCTCGCGGCTTACGGGATTGTACTGGAAGGGCGTCACGCCCAGCATCACCGCATCCACCCCGCGAAGCTGCATGCCCTCGCTGATCATCACGGGCTCTTCGGGATACATTGCGTCCGTGGACCAGAGGCTCGCGTTCTTCGTGAAGTCGAGGGGGCCGTCTTCGTCTTCTCGGGGAAGCCGGAATGCGGGAATCAGGTCGATGTCGCCGGAAGTCTCCGTGCGGATCTCGAGAATCTCGAGCCGCGCGCTGGCACCGTTGGGAAGGGCGATGGTGAAGCCCTGCCCGGGAAGGTCGGGCGCGCCGGCGTCGTTGGGCAGGAAGGCGCCCGGCAGGATGATCTTACGCGCCGCCTCTCCGCTGATGCTCGTCTCCACGAGTTGCCAGTCCTCTAGCGAGTAGACCAGTTCCAGACCGGCGGGGCCCTCTTCGAGAAGGGTCAGGCCCTGGGTGGACCAGCTATCGCTGTAGTGGATGTTTTCGGCCAGCGCGACTGGGGCGGTCGCCAGCATGCAAAACAGGGCGATGAGGGTCATCCTTCGCATACCTATCCCGAGCATCTCGACTCCTTGTGGATTCGATCCGTAAGTGAACGAATTGACCCCAAGAGTTTATCAGGAATCGACTTAGAATTGCAGCAATTACCGATCCGAATCCCAGCTAAGCCGACGATGTGCTATCATTGCCGTGATTCGATACCGTCTTCCAATTGGAGTAAGCAATGAATATCATCAAGTTGTGCTTGCTGCTGGCCTTCCTCGCACTTCCCGCTTCCCTGTTTGCCGACGCCTGCACCGACGCCTGCGACCTTGACTTTCTGATGGCGACGGAGGAGTGCCTGGACGCGCTCGTTTTCGAGTTGCTCTGGTGCGACGAGGATCACGGGGAAGAGATCGAAGACTGCGATGACGACTACGACCAGTGCTTGGCGGATTGCCAGGGAGATCCGGATTGCGAGTATGCCTGCTACGTCGACCAGATGAACTGTTACGACGAGGCGGACGCGGAGCATAACTACTGCATCGAGCAGGCTCACTCGGAACACTACCAGTGCGAACAGAGCGCCGAGAACGTCTGGATCGCATGTTACGCCGATTGCGAGGGGACTCCCGTCCACAAGCGCGACTGGGGACAGGTGAAGTCGCTCTACCGGTAGAGCGACTTCAGTTCGCTCCAGCTTCTGTTCGCCGCGGCCGTGCCGCCGCAGCCCACCGGCCAGGCACCGATGAGATCGCAGTCCTCGTTGGGTGGCGTCATCGGCGCGCAGGGCGAGGACCCGTCCAGGGTGAAGTCGAGCGCCGAGGCGTCGCAGAATAGCGGATCCAGGCTGATGTTTCCCTCCACGCCGAGCTGATCGGCGACGCAACCGGTCCAGTTTCCCCCCACGTTCCCGAAGATATCGCAGCAGGTGAAGGTCGCGCTGCAGTCCGTCTCGCATACGACGGCCTCTCCGCCGCCGGCGAAGGCCAGGATGCAGCCTTCGGCCTGCAGGTGGGCATCGTCCCTGAGGCAGAAGTTCGATCCTTGCGACGCGAAGTTGCCGTAGAAAGTGCAGTTCCACATCTCATAGATCCAGTTGGTGCGCCTGAAACGGATGGCTCCGCCCGCCATGGCACTGTTGCTCACGAAGGTGCTGCCGCTCACATGGAATGAGGAGTAGTAGTCGAAGGAGATGGCGCCTCCCTCGCCGACCGCGCTGTTGCCGATGAATAGGCAGTCCTCGATCTCAAGGCCCGACTCGTTCAGATCGACGGCGCCGCCATTGTGCTCGGAGTGGTTGTTCTCGAAGATGCAGTTGCGCAGGCCCGGCCATGCTCCGTCGGAGACCTGAACGGCGCCGGCACCGAGACCGTATCCGTTGCGGATGGTGATTCCCTCGAGCCCCCAGAAGTCGAAGGGCCTGTCCATCTTGCTTCCCGTGATGGACAGCCAGAACCCGTAGTGCGGATCGCCCGGCGCGCCCTCGCAATCGATGATGCAGTTCTCGGGATTTCCGCTCAGCGAGCGGATGTGCAGGATGTTGCCCCAGTTGCTGAGGTCGCGGTTCCCCTCGCCGGTGAAGACGCCGTCGCCGAGGGAGATGGTGTCCTCGTCGGCGGTGACCGCCAGGGCGTCGTTGATGGTGGGGAATTCGCCTGAACCGTCTGCGAAGACCTTGAACTCGGCGGCTTCCGCCCAAGGCGCCAATGAAATCAGAAGCAGCGTGATGACCCGAATACCCATGCCCGTCCCCCTTCGAATGGGCCCAACAGGGCCCGCCACTATAATTGTAGCATTCCGGCGGGGGCGGAGGCCAGCCGGGCATCCCTAGGGCGAAGCGTCGGGTTCATCCGCCGGGCGTGTGCCGAGACTCACCCCGCTAAACCCCGCCTGCCGAATCAGATCGAGCAGGGCCACCACCCTGCCGTGCTCGACGCCGGCCTCGGCATTGATGAGAGCGCCGGCTTCGGGATTCGCTTCGCGGAATTCGGCGAGCCGACTCTCGAGCGCATCCATGTCGACCGACTCGTCCTGCATGAACAGGCGACCGTCGGTGGTGGCCACCAGTTCCAGATTGCGGGCGGCCTCTTCCTCGAGCCCGATCTCGGCGGTGCTGGAATCGGGCAAGAGAAGTTCCAGTTCGGCCAAACGCTTGAAGGTGCCCGTGAGCATGAAGAAGATGATGAGCAGGAAAAGCACGTCGATGAGGGGCGTCACGCTCAGGGTGATCTTCTCGCGCTGCTTGCCGGGTCTGAAGGCCAGGGTGCTCATGCGGCCACCTCGTCCTCGGGCTCGCGGCGCAGACGCGCCAGGAGCTGGGTGGCGTTGGCCTCGATTTCCGCCACAAGGCCTTCGGCCCGCGACATGAGCAGGTTGTAGGCGACCAGGGTGGGGATGCCGATGGCCAGCCCGATGGCCGTGGTGAGCATGGCCTCGCTGATGCCGCCCGATAGGGCCTGGGGATCGCCGAGTCCCGCCTGGGAAATGGATCCGAACATGCGGATCATGCCGAGCACGGTTCCGAGCAGGCCCAGCAGGGGCGCGGCCTGGGCGATGGTGGCGAGCCAGACCAGGTGCTTCTCGAGAAGCGGAGTCTTCTGCCGACCCGTATCCATGAGATTGTCCCGGGCGATCTCCCAGGACTTGTCGGCGTTCTCCAGACCGGCGCGCATGACGTCGGCGAAGACGCCGGGATTGCGGCGGCAGACGTCCACGGCCAGGCTCATGTCACGTTCGGGGGTGACGGCGCTGACCACTTCCAGGATCTCCCGGGGCAGTACGCGCCCGCGGCGCAGGGCGAGCATCCTCTCGATGGTGATGGTGGCGGCCAGGAAGCTGCACAGGGCCAGCGGATAGACCAGGGGGCCGGCATCTTTCAGGAATTCGAGCATCAGCGTGCTCCTCGTGGGCTGGAGTTGGGACTTTTCGCGTAGTGGGAATAGATCATCTTGATGCGCAGGGTCAGGGTTTCCTCGGGCACCGATTCGGGGAAACGGTCATAGGGTCCGGCGCTGCTGATGGCGTTGAGGCTCGAGATGCGGAGGCTCTCGTGGCCGTCCTCGTCCAGGGCGTCGCAACGGATGAGTCGGCCGTTGCGTCCGACTTCGAGTTCGACCAGGGTCCAGCCCTGGATCATGCCCAGGTCGAAGGCGTAGGGAGCGTCCCAGACGCGCATGACCTTGCGCCGGAAATCCTTCATCCAGTCGCCGAAGACCCAGGCCGCGGTATTCATGCTCACATCGCCGACCAGGGAAACGCTTCCGTCGGCGTTGGAGAGCGCCTCTTGCCGATATTCCTGGGGCAGCGGCGATGGCGGCGCGGGATCGCGTCGCTTAAAATCGCGGTAGGCTTCGAGCAGTTCGCCCCGACGCGCCTCCGTGGGACTCTCTTCCACGGGCTCCGCGGCTTCTTCCGGAGTCGGGGCCATGTCCAGCTGGGGAATCTCGGCGCGGCCCTCCATGTTCGGCAGGTTTTCGGTTTCGGAAGTCGGCTCCGGATTTCGGGCGCGACTGTCCACGTTGCTCAGAAAGTCCGCGCGCTCGGGAGAGGTTTCGGCTCTATCCTCGGGCAGCTCCACGAACTGACGGGGTGTTTCTGATTCGGGTGCGAAGACGAACCTGATGGGCGGCGCTGGCTCTTCGGGTGCGGCCACGGCCGGAGGCGGCAGCATCTCCACGCCCCACCAGACGGCCAGATGCAGGAGGATCGAGAGCAGAAAGGCCGCAGACCAGACTCGTGGACTGCTTGTCTGCGGCATGGGACTCATCGGATGATCACCTGCTCAGGGACTTGAGGTCTAGACCCAAGGACAGTTCGGTGGAAAAGAACGCGGCGCCGACCGGGCGCCGCGAAGCATAGTTTTTACAACCTCTTAAGTTCCCGCCAGAGCTAGTCCAGTTCGAGGTGCATGTCGTAGATCACGTCATCGGCCCAGACCTCGAAAGCGAGATCCAGAGTGCCGTCTTCGGTGATCTCGAGGGTGTTGCTCGTCGGGTTCTCCGAGTTGGTCGTCACGAAACTGGTGCCGCCGGGTTGGTAGGCGTAGATCCTCCGGGTGCCGTTGTAGTCTCCCGTATCCACGGTCATGGTGAAGGTCTGGCCGGCGGTCACGGGGATGCTGTACCAGTCCTTGTCCAGATAGCAGGCTCGCAGGCCTTCGTGAAGTTCAACCGTGATCGGCTTGGCCTCGTCGCGGAAATCGTTGTCCTCGTATTCGTCTTCCTGGCAGGCCTCGGAGGTCTCGAACTCGAGATCGTAGACAACGAGGACCTCGTCGTCGCCGCTCCAGATCTTCGCGTAGTAGGTTCCGGGCATGAAATTGTAGCGGAAACTCGGCGTCTCGCCAGGACGGGCCGATGTGCCCAGAGTCGTGTAGGAGTCTCCGTTCTCCCTGACCCAGAATATCGCCCAGTTCGGGAAACCATCATCGTCTTCGGGATCGGGCACCACGTGATGGATGGGCGTGTACACGGTCACCTTGCGGCTCTCGCTCAGGGTGAATCCGAAGAAGTCGTAGTCGTCCTCGCAGGTGGATATCCCCGGATAGAGCTGGTCGAGTTCGACGTGGGAGGCTCCGGGGCCGTCCTCGTTGGGCTCGAAGCGGTCGGCCCAATGCTCGCAGTCGTCCGGCCCGGTACTGTAGGTGTAGGAGAGCCGGCCGAAGGGAACGCCGTCCTGATCGGTGATGCCCGCGTTGAATCGGATTTCGATGTCGATTCCCGGCGGTAGGTAGGGCTTGGGAACGAGGTAGATGGAGCGGGCGTCCGCCGAGATTCTCAGATGCTTCTCGAACTCCCGGCCCAGCAACTGGACGTTCGCATCGGTGAGGGTGGCCGGATCCATGGGCCGGTCGAAGGTGAAGGCGAACTCGGAGAGCATGCCCACATCGTCGGCGCCGTTGGGGGGGTCCGCCTCGGCGATCTCGGGCGGTCCCAGGGTGGTGGTCGCGAGGTCGGGGGAGAGATCGCCCGCATTGCCCTCTTCGTCCAGGGCGCGCAGGGAGAAGTGGTATTCGGTCAGGAGATCCAATCCCTGGACCTCGAAGATTTCGGTGGATCCGGCCTCCTGCGGAGCTGGAAGACCATCCACGGGGATCGCCTCGCTCCAGTTGTCCGCGTCGATGGCCGAGGGCGAATGACGCAGCTGATAGCTCTGGGCACGCCCGACATCGCCGTCGTCCCCTGGAGCGGTCCAGCTCAGGATCACCCGAAGTGCCCCCGGCTCGGCGCTCAGATCCGCGATCTGAGATGGTGCCGTGGAGTCGGCCGGTTCCGCCGGATCGTCGCTGCCGCAGGCCGGCAGGAGTGCGAGAGCGGCCAGCAGTCCCAATCCCAAGATACGCTTCATCATCCGGTGACCTCCGTTCTGATTCGGTCCGTTCGCGAATCAGCATGTTCGAGCAACCTGGGCGAATCAACTTTTTTTCGCTCGAATTCCGTCAATTCGCGCATGTTTGCCGCCGATAACTACTTGGAACCCCACACGGAGGCCAAGGATGGGACTTCCCCCTCGCAGCCATGACCGGGAGCACTGGGTGCTCCAGAATTTCCAGGAAGCGGATCTGCTTCTTCGCGGGAACAACCTGGTCAGCTTCATTCGCGACTGCTGGCGCGACAGCGACCAGTGCAAGATCCACGATCCCGAGGCGGATCATTGTCAGCGGGCGCTCATATGCCAACTGGGGGGCACCGATTTCATGCTGGAGCTGGATGGTCCCGCCGAGCTGGACTTCGAGCAGAATCGTGAACTGCTGGTGTCGGTGACCCGAAACGGCAGGGTTCACGGTTTCACGACCCGAGTCAGGGACCTCGACGTCTGCGAGGGCGGCGGCCCGGATCGCGTACGCTTCGATTTGCCGAAGCTCATCCGGTCATCCCAGGTTCGCCGGGCCCTGCGCATTCCCACGGCATGGAGTAGGGACTTGAGTCTTGAGCTACTCCTTCCCGGCCAGAGGATCCCCGCGGATCTGATGGATCTGAGTCTCGGGGGATTCCGTGCCGCGGTGCGCGGACGCATTCACGATCTCGAGCGAGGCGAGGAGATCGTCGCCCGCATTCGCTTCGCCGATCACGAGATCACCGAGCCCGTGAAGATCGCCAATCGGAACGGGCTTCACCTGGGATTCCAGTTCCCCGCCTTCGTGCGGCTGGAGGGCTTCATGGTGACCGACGAGTACCGCGATCTTCTTCTCGCCGTGGGAGAGGCCTGGTACCGACCCCGCGCGGACATGCCCAAGTACTCCAAGCGCATGAAGCGCGCCTTCCTCGTGGAGTGGATGGATAACGGCAAGGTCCGCGTCTAGACTCCTATTTCATCAAGACCATTCGTTTCGACTGGCGAAAGTTCGCCTGCTCCATGGCGTAGAGATACACGCCGCTGGGCAGGGCATGTCCGGAACCGTCACGCCCGTCCCAGATCACGGAATACTCGCCGGATTCCATCGCCGCCTCTTCGTGCAGTGTCCGTTGCAGTCGGCCCGAGGCATCGTAGATCCGCAGACTCACCGGCCCCGCTTCCGTTAAGCGGAAGCTGATGGTGGTGCTCGGGTTGAATGGATTGGGATGGTTCTGCGCCAGCCTCACGCCCGGGGCCGGCGCCTGTACGCCGGTGGGCTCGCCCAGGCTGCCGTCGGCGTTGACGCCCTGACCGTAGACGTCCACCGACCCCGCGCGACTGTCCTCCCAGACGAGGACGGACTGGCCCGCGGGAGTGCCTGCCGCGGGAAGACGTCCCTTCCCCCTGGACTACGTCATCGCGCCCGACGGCACCGTGGCCTACTTCAAGACCGAGTACGATCCCGAGCGCATGGTGCAGGTCATCGACTCGCTGCTGGAAAAGAGCGCGGGGATACAGATCGATCCCACGGCCTTGGACTTTGCCGCCGTCCAGCTAGGCGAGAGCGCCCTACTCCCGCTGAGAGTGGACAACCTCGGCGACGGCGAGCTGGTGATCGGGTCCATCCTCAGCGATCACTCCGACTTCGAAGCGAATCTGGATGAGCTCATTCTGCCCCCCGGCGCATCGGGAAGCCTGCTCGTGGAATTCGCGCCTTCCGAACTGGGCCCGATCTCGGCGACCCTGACCCTTGCCAGCAACGATCCCCTGCAGGCCGAGCTGACCGTACCCCTGAGCGGACAGGGGGTCAGCGCCACTTCGGCCGACCCGCCTCAGGCGCGCTTCGCCCTGCTGCCCGCCCGTCCCAATCCCTTCAGCGACGGCACGGCGCTGCGATTCGTACTGCCGGAAAGCGGCCAGGTTCGCCTGGGTGTCTACGATCTACGGGGCAGATTGCTGCGGCGAATTCTGGAGCCTGGAGAGAGGCTGGAGGCCGGCGAGCACCACCGTGCCTGGAACGGACGCGACCAGGACGGAAACCGCCTCGCCTCGGGCGTCTACTTCATCAAGTTGGAGTGGGGGGATCGTCAGGCCACGCGGAAGTTGCTGCTGCTGCGCTGAGCGGCGACAGGCGGCCAGGCTCCTTATCGGCAGATCTCGGGAAAACTTGAGCGTTTTTTTCCGTTTCCGCCGAAATCATTCCGAAGTTTCAGTCTTCGAAGTAAAGTCGAGGCACATCGAGGCCGATCTCTACCTCAAAGGATCGATCCACCCCGATCAAGGAGTCTTCCTGCATGGGGATCCTCGACAAAGTCCGACGTCACTCCCAGGTGGCATCGGGAAACTTCGCGTCCATGTTCAAGGACGTGAAGCTTCCCGGCCTGCCCGAGGCGACCAGCCACCTCATCCACGAGGTCAATCAGGAAGACCCTGACCTGCGCCGCATCGAGCAGATCATCAGCGCCACGCCGGAACTCTCGGCCAAGGTCATCCGCGTCATCAACTCCTCGCTGTACTCCTTGCCCAACGAGGTGACCTCGGTCTTCCACGCCATGAACATGCTGGGCTTCGACAAGATCCGTGAGCTGTCCCTGGGATTCGCGGTGGCCAACTCGCTGCCCGAGCCCAAGGGCGGGCTCTTCGACCACGAGGCCTTCTGGACCGATTCCCTCAGCCGCGCCCTGCTCGCCCGCGCCTTCACGCGCCGGTTCAGCCCGGGCTCCGAGGACGAGGCCTTCACGAGCATGCTGCTGGCCGACGTGGCCGTGCCCGTGCTGCTCTCCTCCTGGGACGACTACTACCGGCCCCTGGTCGACCAGTGGCGCGAGAGCCCCGATCGGCTGTCGCGTCTGGAGCGCCAGTCCTTCAGCTGGGATCACGCCCAGGCCGGCGCCTGGATCCTTCAGTCCTGGGGATTCCCCGAGGAGATGGTGGCCTACGTGGGCACCCACAATCTCGGCCCCAAGGCCTTGGAGGAATGCGAGCTCGATACGACTCTCGCCATGCCCCTGTCCCTGGCCTCCCTGTCCCCAAGCGTTCTCAAGGCCGACTCGCAGCGCGCGGAGAGTTTCGTGCTGGCCGCCTTAGGCGTTTTGAACATGCAGCCTTCCGATCTGCAGCAGCTGCTCTCAGGCGTGCGCATGGATCTGGACGAGATGCGCGACATCTTCGACCTGCACTCCCAGCGAGCCTTCCTCGGCTTCGACGTCATGGATGAAGCCGTCGCACGCTGTCCCCAGGAGGTGAAGCCATGAAGCAGGCCATGCCCGTCAATCCTCATGGAACCTTCCTGTATCGGGCCATCGCCTTCGTGTCGCGCTTCCGCTTCTGCTACCTGCATCGCAGCACGGGACAGAGGCAGTGGCCCCTGGTGCTCTTCGTTCTGCTGACCGGCAGCACCGCCCTGGGCATCATTTCCCTGGCGGCCTGGCTCACCAAGCTGCCGCTGCTGTTTCCGCCTCTGGCACCCTCGGCCTTCATCCTCTTCTACACGCCCATGTCCGAGCAGGCGAGCCCGCGCAGCGTGTTCGTTTCCCATGCCATGGGCGTGGCGGCGGGATTCGCGTCCCTGTGGATCATGAACTGGATCTTCCCGGACGCAGGCCTGCTCACGGGCACCACCCTCGGCGTGCCGCGCATCCTCTGCACGGCCCTGGCCATGGCCCTGGTCAGCGTGGGCATGATCGGCATGAGCACGCCCCACCCTCCGGCGGCGGCCACCACCCTGATCGTCGCCACGGGCTTCCTGACCAATCCCGCCCACGTGCTGGGCCTGATGGGCGCGGTGAGCCTGCTCGTCCTGGAGGCGCACTTCTTCATCCGCTTCCAGGCCGGACTGCCCTATCCCATCTGGCGCGCGGATCCCGAAGTGAGTCGCCGATACGGAACCCTCGCGGGGATTCCCAATAGCGGCGCGACCTTCTGGGGACAGCTCATGGCCGCGGCGGTCTTCTCCAGCCGCAAGGGCGACGAGTAGGTCCGCTACCCGCATAGTGGGCCTTGCGGGATGGGTCTCCATGCCGCATTGTGCAGCCCATGTTCGAATTCCAGAAGCACAAGCGTTTCTTCGCCCAGTGCGGCGGAGCCCTCGAAGACCTCGTGGCCGGCGAGTTGGCCGAGCTCGGCGCCGGGGACTGCAAGCCCGGTTACCGCGGCGTGCATTTCCGGGCCGAGGCCGAGGCGCTCTATCGGGTGGCCTACTCGACCCGCCTGTCCAGCCGCATCCTCGCGCCCCTGATCACCTTCGATTGCCACTCCGATCGCTACCTGCATCAGACCGCGATCAAGATGGAGTGGGAGAAGCTGATGAAGGTGGAGGAGACATTCTTCATCGACGCCAAGGTGTCCGACAGCAAGATCGGGCACTCGCGCTTCGCCGCCCAGCGGCTCAAGGACGGCATCGCCGACCGCTTCCGCGAGCGTGAAGGCGCCCGGCCCAGCGTGGACAAGCTGAAGCCCGACCTGCGGCTGGACCTGCGCATCCATCGCAATCGCGCGACCGTCAGCCTGGACCTTTCCGGCGGCGCTCTGCACCGGCGGGGCTATCGCCTCGACGCGGTGGGCGCGCCGCTGCAGGAAACCCTGGCCGCGGCGATCCTCCGCATCAGCGGATGGAAGGGCGAACGGCCCCTCTACGATCCCTTCTGCGGATCGGGAACCCTCATGGCCGAAGCGCTCATGATCGCATCGAAGATCGCGCCGTCGACTTTGCGCACGGCCGAGCGTCCGCCCCTGTCCCGCCTGCCGGAATTCGATGGAAAGCTCTGGGACAGGGTCCGAAAGGGAATCGACGGGGCGGCCCTGCCCATCGACGCGCGATTGGTGGGGGGCAGTGACATCGACCAGAAGGCCGTGCGGGCGGCGCGCAAGAACCTGCGGCGCCTGCCCGGCGAGCCCGGTCCCTACGTGAAGCGGCAGGACTTCCGCGACATCGAATCCCTGGAGAACCGCTGCATCGTGACCAATCTGCCCTACGGTCACCGTCTCGGCGAGCGCGAACCGGTGGAAGCTCTCTACAAGGAGTTCGGTGATTTCCTCAAGCGCCGCTGCACCGGCTCCACGGCCTGGATACTCTGCGGCGACACGGGCCTGGTGAAGAAGCTCGGCCTGCGCCCCAAGCAGCGCATTCCCATCTACAACGGACCGCTTGAATGCCGGCTGGTGGAGCTGGAGCTCTACTGATCCACGGTTTCAGGTAAGTGCTCGAGCTCGGGATGGCGGATCTCGCCGCCCTCGTGGGCCGTCCAGGCAAGGACCACTGCCAGAATCAGCGAGGCCGCGAGCAGGGCCCAGCGAATGGCCGGTCCCGGACCTTCGCCCTGGGCGTACTGAATGAGCGCGCCCAGGGTAACGGCGGCCAGCAGGATCATCCCCACGAAGGAGATCTGTCCGAAGAGGGCGTGGCGTTCCACGATCTCTTCCTCGGCGAGCTGCGCGGCTTCGATGATCTCGTAGCTGGGCGGTCCGCTCAGATAGGTGCCCACCGCGAAGAGCGAGCAGGCGATGAGAAAGCCGCAGGCCGTCTTGAACATCAGTTCGGACCTGGCGAACTGCGCAACGACCAGCAGCGCGATGCTCGCGAGCAGACCCACCACGGGCAGGTGGGCCAGCATCAGATGGATCTGGATCGGGTTCACTGCTTGCCCGTCCTGATGGCCTCGGCCGGATCGATGCCCTCGTCCACGGCCTCGTAGTTCAGTTCGCTGCCGCCCATGCTGTGGGGGATGAGATAGGCGCCGGTCATCGCCAGGGCCGCCACCACCACCACGGCGCGGCTGATGCCGTCGCGACGGCGCGGCTTGAATCCGATGATGGAGACCGCGAAGACCCAGGCCAGCCACATCACCAGCATCTTGTTGTCGGTCCAGTCGCCGCCAAAGGGCCAGCCGGTCCAGTAATCGCCGAAGGCGTACTTCTGCACGATGGGGCCGAGCACCATGCCGCCCACGGTCATGCCGGCCAGGGACACCCATGCCCAGAGCCGCATGCCGCTGGGCGCGAGCACCGCCGCGAGCCCCGCGCGCATGCCGATGAGCACCGAGAAGAACATCATGATCACGTGGGGCACCAGGATCCATGCGGGCACGTCATCCTTGAATCGGATGACCACGTTGCCTTCCGCCTCGCCCGGAATGTGGATGTCCCCCTCCGGCGCCTTCATGACCAGGAAGTACTCCAGTTTGCCGGCCGCCGGCTGGGCGGGCAGGTAGCCCACGAGCACGGGCTTGCCGTCCTCGGTTTCGCTGACCAGACGCTGCGTCTTGAAGGCGTCGTCAGTGCGGTAGCGCTTCCAGTGCAGCTCTCCGCCGAAGTCGGGATCGGGAAGAATCACCCGCGCGGCCTCGTTGGTCTTCTCCGACAAGTCGCTGCGGATCAGGTCGTAGCCGTAGCTGCGTCCCGCGCTTTCGAACTCGCCCTTCTTGGGATAGGTGGGGCCGGTGCTGCGCTGGTAGACCACCGCCGCCAGCATCAGGGCCACCGCGATGAGCCAGAGGGTCGCGCGAAGCCAGATGGATTCCTTGGAGTATGCGTAGGGTGAGGACATGGCGCCTTTCGCGATTTGTGAGGGATAGTGGATGGCAGAATAGTCGCAAGCGCGGCGATAAGCAATGACCATTGCGAGGGGGCTCGATCGAGGGTGCAGGAGCGCCTAACTAGTTTTCCAGCAACAGCTTGGCCACTGCGGCAAGGGCAGATGCCGCCACAAAGACTCGCACCCAGGCGGCTCCCCGGGCGATGACAAGTTTCGCGCCGATGACGCCGCCGGTGATGGTTCCCGCCGCCAAGGCCAGTCCGGTGCCCCAGCGCACCAGTCCCGCCTGGCTGAAGAGCAGCAGGGATACGCCGGTGAAGACGAAGGCCAGGCCGAACTTCATGGCGTTGCCGCGGACCACGTCGAAGCCGGCCACGAGCACGAACATCCCCGTGAGCAGAATGCCGAGCCCCGCCTGCAGGAATCCCCCGTAGATGCCCAGAAAGAAGAAGACCCCGTAGTGGTAGGGCTTGAAACGCTCCTCGCCGGAGGGATTCGTCCAGCGGTCGGTCTTGAAGAACACCGTGCTGGCCATGAGCAGAAAAAGCAGGGCCATGACCCTGCGAAAATGGTCCGGATCGAGGTTGGCCGCCAGCCAGGCCCCCAGCAGGGCACCCAGAGCCGTGGGGACGACCACCTTGGGCAGCTTCCTCCACGGGCGCACGCCGTGCCGATGGTAGGTGGCGATGCCCGCGCCGGTCTGCAGGAGGATGGCCACGCGGTTGGTGGCGTTGGCCACCTGGGGCGGCAGGCCCATCCAGAGCAGGAGGGGCAGGGTGACGAATGAGCCGCCGCCGGCCAGGGCATTGATGATGCCGCAGGCCAGACCGCCGAGGAAAAGCAGAGGAAGATGCCAAAGCTCCATGGTGCCTCCGGGCTGGGGCGGATTTTCCCCGGGATAGGCGGCAATTGCCATGATTTTTACTCAATCATGATCTTTGGATGGGAAGAATCAACCCTCATGGGAAATCACGGGAAAGCATGGGGAAGGGGGCGAGGCAGCACGGGGTAGGACAGGACGGGTAGGGAACTTGCTTTGCCTCATCGGCCGCGATCTGCCCCGTGGCCGGTTCCGCCTATCCGGGATGGTATGCATGTCCGACAAACTGAAGATCAGCTCCGAACTGGATCCCCTGAACGCGTTGGATTCCGTCCGCGGAACCAATGCGCCGGAAACGGAGATCGGTGCGGAGAACCTCGGCCGGGCCCTCAGCGCCCTGAACGACAACCGCGCCCTGGCCTTTCTGCTGGATTCCATCTCAGAAGGCGTGGCCCTGGTTCGGGGCGGCGATGGCCGCATCAAGTGGGCCAATCGGGCCTTCCTGGAAGCTGTCGGAGAAAACCTGGAGAGCCTGCGCGCCGGCGAATGCGAAACTCGCTGGCGTGGCGAGACGGGCAACTGCGAGCGCTGTCCGGTGGCGCGGGCGCTGTCCAGCGGCGAGATCGAGGAGAGTCTGCTCGAGGACGATCAGGGTCGCAGCTGGCGCGTGAAGGGCATTCCCATTCGCGAAGACGGCGAGATCACCGCCGCCCTGGAATTGCGCGAGGACGTCAGTCGCATCGCCGAACTGGACGGCGAACTCGAACGCACCCGGCGGGAATTCGAACGTCGCCTCGAACGCCAGGCCGACGAGACCCGCCAGCTCATCGAAGAGCGCGAGATGCTCATCGACAAGACCAGCGAATTCGCCTACCGGCACGACGACGCGGGCGTGTTCAGCTACCTTTCTCCTTCGATCGAGCGCATCACTGGATACACCCTCGAGGAGTGGAGCCAGCACTACACACGCTACCTCACCGATCACCCCGACAACGACTGGGTGGTGCAGGCCACCGAACGGACGCTCCGTACGGGCGAGAAGAGCGATCCCTACCTGGTGGAGATCTATCACAAGAACGGCACGCGCCTGACCCTCGAAGTGGACGAAGAGCCCGTGCTCGAGGACGGCGGAGTCACCGGCATCGTGGGGGTGGCCCGCGACGTCACGGACCGCGTGGTCAGCGAACGCATCCGCAAGGAGGCCCATCGCAGTCTGCAGATCATTCTCGATTCCCTGCCCTTCGGCATCTTCTGGAAGGATCGAGACTCGCGCTACATGGGCTGCAATCTCAGGTTCGCCCGCGATGCGGGTAAAGCCAATGCCGAGGAAGTGACCGGCCTCAGCGACTTCGACATGGTCTGGGCCCGGAAGGCCGAACTCTATCGCGAAGAAGATTTCGAGTGCATGGAAAGCGGAGAGGGCTTTTCCGATCGGGAAGCGCACTTCTCCCTTCCCGATGGACGGGAGGCCTGGCTGCGCAGCAGCAAGGTGCCCCTGCGCGACAGCTCGGGCACCGTCACCGGCGTACTCGGTCTCTATGAAGACATATCCACCAGTCGCGAGGCCAAGCTGGAGAGCCGCAATCAACTGCTCGACCTGCTCGAGGAGAAGACCCGCATCCTGGTGGAGATTCGCGACGAGATGTCCCGGCGCAAGGAGCGGGACAGCGTGCAGGGCGATTCGGAAACTCAGCGGTCCATCGACGCCACCCACCTAAGCCGCGAGTTGACATCTCCCCTCGACGGAGCCATCGACCTTATCGGACAGCGACTCCGGGGCGAGATGCCCGAGGTGGAGCGCGGCGAGTTGCAGAGCGCCTACAGCTCGGCCAAGACCCTGGCCGGCGTGCTCGGCGATCTGATCCGCATCTCGGATCCCAGGTCCGAGGACGCGGAACTCGACGCCCATCCCTTCAATCTCGAAACGCTTCTGGGCGAAGTGGTCGAGCTCATGCGCGCCCGGGCCGTCGACAAGAGCCTGGAGCTGGAACTGGACTGCGCCAGTCGCCTGCCGCGCCGTGTGCGCGGCGACCGGCTTCGCCTTCGCCAGGTCCTGCTGAACCTGCTCGGCAACGCGGTGAAGTACACGGCGTCCGGCTGGGTGAGGCTGGAAGTGGATCGTCCCAAATCCGGCGGCGAAACCATGGAGATCGTCGTGCGCGACAGCGGCGAAGGTATCGACGCCCAGCGCGTCGACGAACTGCTCGGCCACGACGGCCGGAAGGGATATTCCGGCGGCCTGCCCACCTCCCGCAAGCTCGTGGAGATGATGGGCGGCGACCTGCTCGTGGAAAGCGAGCCGAACCGCGGCACGGCCGTGCGCTTCTCGGTTCCCCTACCGGGTCGCGATCCGCATCCGCCGAGGGAACGCGAAAGCTTCGAGAGCGAAAGCTATGGAGGTCAGCGATCCCGCGTCCTCCTGGTGGGCGGCGGCTCAGAATCGCGGGCTAAACTGCGCCGCATTCTCGAACACGCCCGCTGCGACGTGGAAGACACGGGCAGCTACGGGCGGGGGCTGGAACTGTCCCGCTTCGGACTCTTCGACGCCGTGCTCCTGGATTGCGACGCCGACCGCGAGAAGGCCGGCCGCACGGCCCGCAAGCTGATGGAAGGGTCGAGGGACGAAACGGCCAGCGTGCTGGTGGGCCTCAGCGAGGGACCCACGCCCGCCCTGCGTGGCAGCTGCCGCCAGTCGGGCATGGTGGACGTCATCGACCGCGAACTGGAAAAAGCCGATCTGAGCAAATTGCTGGGGAAGATATTGGGAGGGGAATAGCCGCTGCCAGAAGCGGCTCGGGGCCGGAGGCGGGGAAGCGCCTTCGGCCCCGTCTTTTTATCTCACGATCACCAGCTTCGCGCTCTCGTTCCAATCGCGACCTTCGAGCCGCGCCAGGTAGACTCCCGCGGGCAGGCGCTGCCCGCTCGCATCCTTCAGATCCCAGACCACTTCACGCGATCCGGCGGCGAAACGTTTGTCTGCCAATTCACGCACGAGGCGACCGCGGATGTCGTGGATGCTCACGCGCAGCTCTTCCTCGGCGCTCAGGCTGAAGTGCAGCGTGCTGCGCTCGGTGGCGGGCGAGGGGAAGGCACCGGCGAAGCGTCGGGTGGCCTGCGGCAGATCCGCGCCGGTGGGATATTCGTCCACCAGGGCCTTTATGCAGAAGTTCGCGCTGCCGGTCCAGGGGCCGTCCTCGTACTCCTGCAGGTCGGTCCAGGCCGCGCCGTCCCACCAGAAGCTCTCGCCGGGGGAAGCGCTGCTCTCCACGATGGTGCGTGTGGCCGTGCCGAGCAGCACGGGAATCTCGCTGGTTCGGTCGTAGGGCTGACCGCCCGCCGAGACATTCAGGTAGACGTAGAAGTCCTCGCCGGGCGCCAGGGGCACCGGTGAGGGCAGGTCGACCACGCGGAAGCCGGAATACTCGGCCCATCCCGAGACGGTGGCGACTTCGGCGAGAAGGTCCACGCCGTCGAAGTCGTCATAGACCTTCACCGTGAAGTCCACACTGTCGGCGGCGGTGTAGAAGCTAAGCGACTTGATCAGGTGGATGCCTTCTGCGGTGAAGGCGTTGAAGGCCTGGGAGCAGTCTTCCACCTGGTCGCGCCAGCCGTGGTAGTCGTGGTAGTAGCAGAAGTCGTACTGCAGGGGCTCCACGTCGCGGAAGGACACGGCGCCCATCTCCGGGTCGATGCAGCTGAACTTGTCGTAGTAGGAAATCCAGAAGTAGCCGCCCATGCCCCAGTCCTCGCCCCAGCTGTTCTTCACGATCCATGCGCCGGGATAGGGCGCGTGGCTTTCCTTGTCGTCGTCCCAGCCCACGATGGTGATGGCGTGGTTCGGCGCTACCGGACTGAGCGGCGGCTGGTAATGCACGAAGTCCACGATGAAGCCGCTGCGATAGGCCATGCAGGTTCCGATGGCTCCGTAGTCCACGATGGCCTGCTTGATGACGTCCAGGCGCTCCATGTCACGACCACGATCCAGCCAGATGATCTCCCGAGGCGTGTAGTAGTGATAGCTGGGGTCCCAGCGCAGTGGCGGCTCTTCGAATTCCTGGCCATCGATGTCGCGCACGGCGCCCTCGTGGCGCGTGAGGTAGGCCGCGGCCACCCGGTAGTCGCCGCCCTCGTGGACGATGAGTCCCGAGCCCCAGGGCGGATCGAGGTCGTCGTTGTTGTGCTCGTTGAAGCCGTTCCACCAGTCCAGGTGATACTCGGCCAGATTGGGTTCGCCCTCCTCGCCGGCCAGGGTCCAGACGTTCGTGGTGAGCAGATTGCTTTCCATGGCGGCCATGACGCCGTGGGTCCAGCAGGTGCCGCCCTGCTGGTCCTTCACGGAGGTCACGCGGCCCTCATCGCGCAGGTCGTAGTAGGAGGGGAGATCGGCGAAGGCCGCCAGGGGCAGGACGATGAGAACGGCGAGAGGGGCGCGGAGCATTGGGAACCTCCCGTAAGGGGTGCATCAATTATAGACGGAAGCGCGCGAACGCTCAATTCCTGGCGTTTCGGATTCAAGTTCAGATCTCGGGTGCCTTGCGCGGGGGCAGCCGGTTTGTTAGACAGTCCCCATGCCCCGCCTCTATCTCGAAAAAGACGCTCCCTCAGATGGCCTATCCGGCCAGCAGGTCGTGATCGCCGGATTCGGCAATCAGGGCCGCGCCCAGGCCGAAAACCTGCGTGATTCGGGCTTTGAGCCTGTCATCGCCCTGCGGGAGGGCGGCGAATCCTGGGCGAAGGCCGCCGAGGCGGGTTTCGAAGTGTTGCCGGTGGCCGAGGCGGCCGCCCGGGCCGATATCCTCATGATGCTCACCCCCGACGAGACCCAGGCCGAGCTCTTCGAGACCGAAATCGCGCCTAACCTTAAGTCCAGCAGCGCCTTAGGCTTCAGCCACGGCTTCGCCGTGGGCTTCGGCCTGCTGGATCCGGGGCCCGAGATCGACGTCTTCCTCGTCGCCCCCAAGGCCCAGGGCCTCAAGGTTCGCGAGCTCTACCAGGCCGGAAAAGGGGCCGCGGTCCTCATCGGCGTGGAGAAAGACGCCAGCGGAAAAGCCTGGGATCGAGCCCTGGCCTACGCCGCCGCCATCGGCTGCCTGCGCACGGGGGCCCTGGAAACCACCCTGCGGGAAGAGGCCATCAGCGATCTTTTCGGGGAACAAGCGGTGCTCTGCGGGGGTTTGAGTGAGCTGATCCGCGCGGCTTTTGATACATTGACCGCCCGCGGCTATGATCCCGAGATCGCCTATTTCGAGACCCTGCACGAAGTGAAGATCCTGGCGGATCTGATCCACGCGAAAGGCATCGACGGCATGCGCCGGCACATCAGCGGCACCGCCCTCTGGGGCGACCTGAGCCGCGGCCGCCGCGTGATCGACGCGAGCACGCGCGAGCGCATGGAAGCGCTCCTTGACGACATCGAAAGCGGCCGCTTCGCCCGCGAGTGGGTACAGGAGCATCGAAGCGGGCGCGGCAAGCTGCGCGAACGGCTCGAGGCCGACGCCCAGCATCCCATCGAATCGGCCGGCAGGAAGGTGAGAGGCCTCATGCCCTGGCTGGAGGAGGAAGAATGAAACTGCGGATCTTCACCCTGCTCATGATCCTGGCGGCGGCAGTCATGGCCCAGGACGACAGCGAGGCTTGGGTGGACACCACCTTCGTCACCGACACCGGCGTGGTAATCCGGTACAATGATAAGCTCAAGCCCACGGACAAGTCGGGCATGGAGAAGGCCCTGGCCATGGCCGACGAGCGCGTGCCCCTGGGCTACGGCTGGAAGAGCATCCGCACCTGGGTCGAGGGCGACCTGCGCCCCGAGCCCGTCTACACCGACACCACCCTGACTACCGAGTGGGTGGAGCTGCACCACGACATCGAGTGCGGAAAGAAGGTGGCCGGAAACTTTGCCGAGTACATGGACTACGTGCACTACGGCGTGAACGAGAAGCTGGGCTTCACCATCGAGGAGCCCGTGGTCATGGAGGTTGCCTGGACTCCCGAGGAATACGGCGAGCGCTGGGGCCTGCCCTGGTGGATGCCCTGCGACCTGCGCGGCGACACCATCGTGGTGCAGCCCATCATGATGATCACCGGCCGCGGCATCGCCATGGAGTCGCTCACCCATGTCTACGTTGAGCTGCTGCTCCGCCGCATGACCGGTGACCGCATCCCCTACTGGTTCCTCTACGGCGCCGGGGCCTTCCTGGCCGAAGAGGAGTGGATCCTCAAGGGTCAGGTGGACGTGATCAACTTCGACATCGCCATCGACCAGGCCACCATGATCCGCGACCTCGAGCTCTTCCGCAGGCTCGACCTCAAGGGCAAGGCCAGCGACGTACACGGCGGCACCCTGGTGGAGATGCAGGCCAGCCGCATCGCCTTCTGGCGGGCCCATGAGCTGGTGGAGGACATCATCGTGGGCGAGAGCCTCAAGAAATTCAAGACGCTCATCGCCGAGATGGAGGCCGACCCCGCCCTCGACTTCGAACGGGCGGTGATGGCCGTCTACGGCAAGAGCGTCGACGAGCTCGTGGCCGAGTACGAACCCAAGTACGAATCCAAAGGATAAGCATGTCCGATCAGATCCGGGTGCGATTCGCGCCCAGTCCCACCGGCTTCCTGCATGTGGGCGGGGCGAGAACCGCCCTCTACAACTGGCTCTACGCCCGCAAGGTGGGCGGCGCCTTCGTGCTGCGCATCGAGGACACCGATGCCGAGCGCAGCAGCGCCGAATCGGTGGACGCCATCTACGAGGGTATGCGCTGGCTGGGCCTCGACTGGGACGAGGGCCCCGAGGTCGGCGGCCACTACGGCCCCTACTTCCAGAGCGAGCGCCGCGATCTCTACCGCGCCGAAGTCGATCGTCTGCTCGAGGCGGACGCGGCCTATCCCTGCTTCTGCACGCCGGAAGACCTCAGGGCCCAGCGTGACGCGGCCCAGGCCGAGGGCGCCGACGCCAGCTACGATGGACGATGCGGAAAGCTCTCGCGCGAAGAAGCCGCCGCCCGCGTGGCCGCCGGCGAGGCCCACGCCATCCGCTTCCGCGCGCCGACCGAGGGCGAGACCGTTCTCTTCGACATGGTCCGCGGCAAGATGGTCTTCCAGAACGAACTCTTCGAAGACTTCGTCATCCTCAAGGGCGACGGTCTGCCCAGCTACAACTTCGCGGTGGTGGTGGACGATGCCGCCATGGCCATCAGCCACGTGATCCGCGGCGACGATCACATCAGCAACACGCCGCGGCATCTCATGCTCTATGCGGCCCTGGGCTACAAGCTGCCCAAGTTCGCGCACCTGCCCATGATCCTGGGCGCCGACAAGACGCGGCTTTCCAAACGGCATGGCGCGACCGCGGTAGCCGAGTTCGCGAAGGAGGGCATCCTGCCCCAGGGCATGATGAACTATCTGGCCCTGCTCGGCTGGAGCCTGGACGGCAAGACCGAATTCTTTACGCCGAAGAAGCTGATCGAGGCTTTCAGCCTGAAGCGGGTGGGGAGCAATCCTTCGGTGTTCGATCTGGAAAAACTCAGTTGGCTCAGCGGCGAGCACTTCAAGAAGCTGCCGCTGGATGAGAAGGTCGCCGGCGTGCACGCCTATCTGTCGGCCAAGGGCTACGATCTGCCGCCCGTGGACGAGCGCTTCAGGGCCATGGTCGAGCTGCAGGGCAATCGCATCAAGAGCTTCACCGAGGCGGAGTTCGGCATGGACCACTTCTTCAAGGAAATGCCGGACTACGACGAGGAGGCCGTTGCCCAGTACCTGACCGTTGATTCGACCGCACTTCTCGCGGGGCTCGCCGAACGCTGGAAGGCTCTGGACGAGTTCGAAGCCGAGCACCTGGAGGCGGCCCTGCGCGAGGAGGCCCAGGCGGCGAGCCTCAAGGCGGGGGAGCTGATCCATCCCATGCGGGTGGCCGTGGTGGGTCGGTCCAAGAGCCCGGACATCTTCAAGACCTGCGAAATCCTCGGCCGCGAGTCGGTGCTAAAGCGTCTGGAAGCAAGAGGATAGCAGGAGCTTCGGCTCCTCTGAAAACGCCCGCGGGGGCTTGCGCGGGCGGGATCTATCTGATAAATTGGCGCCCTCATTGCCCAGTCGTCTAACGGCAGGACAGCGGTTTCTGGTACCGCCGATCGAGGTTCGAATCCTTGCTGGGCAACCGAGCGGATTTTCCGCGAATGGTGAGAGAAGCGCTGCGCTGCATTTTGCCTCGCATCAAGCGCTTCGCGGCAGGTTGCCTCGGCAAAACCGCCGCGGTTATGGCCCATTCGTCTAGCGGTTAGGACGCCGGGTTCTCGACCCGGTAACAGGGGTTCGATTCCCCTATGGGCTACCCGGAACGCCTCGGACCTCGGTCCGGGGCGTTTTTTCGATACCAGTCACGCAGTCGTGGGAGGGTGTTCCCTCCGGACTGGTGACTGTAGACTGGAGACTGGTGACTGGCGACTCACTTCAGCAGAACCAGGCGCGTTTCCGCGCGATGCTTCCCCGACTCGAGCAGGGCCAGGTAGACGCCGCTGGGCAGGCCCTCGGCACGCCAGGCCACCGACTGATCTCCCGCTTCACGCCACTCGTCGAAGACCGTCGCCACCTGCCGCCCGTCGGCAGAGTAGACGCGCAGGCTGGCCACGCCTTCACTGGGTAGGCTGAAGCGCAGCGTCGCCACCGGATTGAAGGGGTTGGGATGGGCCCGCAGCGCGATCTCGGCCGCCGCCGGCGATTCCACGGAGGTCTCCAGGTCGCTGAAGCGATAGAGCCCGCGGTCGCTGGTGATCACGTAGAGGTCGAGGTTGTCGCCGTCGACCACCGCGTCGATAGGGGTGCCCGGCAAGTCACCGGTCTCGTCGGTCCAGGTCGTCCCGAAGTTCGTCGAGACGAGCAGGCGACCGTCCCAGGTCACCGCAACCAGGTCGTCGGGGGCGTAGGCGAACTGTCCGGGAATTCGAGCGATTCGGCGGCAGGAGACGTCTGACATCTGCACCCAGAAGCTCTCGTTCTCGCTGTAGTAGATGCCCAGGTCGTTGCTGGCGAAGACCGAGGGCCAGATGATCACGTCGCCGCCCGCGAAGGCGTTGGCGACGCAGTAGATGCCGTAACCTCCGGGCAGATTGCCTGTGAGGTTCGTCCAGGTCTGGCCGAAATCCCAGCTTCCCTTCACACCCGCGTCGCCGGCGAGGAAGGCAGAACCATCCAGGCTGAAATCGAGATCGGTCATGGCGTGGAAGCCGTGGCCGGCGACGGGGGTCCAGCTGGTGCCGCCCGTGTCCGAATAGAGCAGTTCGCCGGGAGCGATGTCCGACCAGGTGCAGGCCAGGTGATGATCGTAGTAGTGCACCGCGTCGGTCACCCGTCCTCCGGTGGACTCGTAGACGAAGGTCTCCGTGGCGCCCAGGTCGTCGCTGACCTCCATGTATCCCTTGAACCAGGCGTTCTCGCGGCCGGTGATCACGCGCTCGGGAAGCGTGCGATGGGTGTCGATGGCCCAGACCGTGCGCCCGATCCAGTCCTCCCAATCCCGCTCGGTCCAGATTTCGGTCGGCAGATCCAGGTACCAGAATCCCTCGTAGGTGCCCACGAAGACGCGCTCGCGCTCTTCGTCCACGGTGAGGGTGGTGGCGTACACGCCGTCCATGCCCAGGTACTCCCAATTGTAGGCGGCTGCGGAAGAAGCGATCAGGGCCAGCAGAATGATGAAGGCGCGCATGGAATCCCCTTTCAAGGTTCCGATTATACCAAATAAAGGATGGTTCGAACATCGCGCGAGTAGGTCCTCCGGGCTCCAGGCGGATGTAGAGGGAGCGGAAGCCCTTGCCGCACTTGGGCGAACCATCCTCATTCCGGACCCACTTGCGATGAATAGTAATATTATGATAACATTGATGTTCCAGAATCGTCAGGTATCGGGAGATTGAACGGAAGGAGCCACAAACAAACGGCCGTTCGGCCATGCCTCGAAAGGAGGCGATTCGATGACCTTGCGACTGCTAACCATCTTCGCTCTGCTTCTGCTCGCACAGGCTGTGATGGCCGACGTGACCGTCACCTACATGAACTGCGCGCCCGGCGGGGAGCATGGCATCGCCATGTCCGAAGGAAATCCCGTGGGTAACCGTGTTCTCCTGGGCGTCTACAACTGGGACGACTACTACAGCGACGCCATCTACCAGACCTTCTGCATCGACGCGGAAACACTGGCCGGCAGCGAAGCCGTGACCTACGCCTGCGTGCCTCTCACCGAAGCCCGAGTTATGATCAAATGTTGTGGATGACCTGAGAAAAAAGGCGGCGTATCCTCTCC
>CAYFNT010000021.1:0-67982 GCA_964344565.1 uncultured bacterium | reverse complement strand
CCCGAGGTCCTGTTCCTCCTCGGGGGTCAGGACCGGATGATCAGCGATCTCCCGGATGTACTGGTCCTCGTAGTCTAAGGACATCCGACTCCCGGCTGGTAGAATAAGGTCGGGGTGAGAGGATTCGAACCTCCGACTTCCTCGTCCCGAACGAGGCGCGCTAACCGGGCTGCGCTACACCCCGACTTCAGGCCGAAATTAATGCATGAAGACGGCTTTGTAAAGGGCTCTCGATCAGTGACTTCGGAAATCCTTGAAGAGTCCGCCGAGACCGATGACACCCTTGCAGGCCAGGGTGACCACCACTCCCGCCATGAGGATGCCGAGCATGATCGCGGGGAAGGCCTTGCGTTTTTCGATCCCGAAAACGTAGGCGGCGGCCGAGCCCGTCCAGGCCCCGGTCACCGGCAGGGGAATGCCCACGAAGAGCACCAGGCCGAGGATCTTGAAACGATCGATGAGCTTGCCGCGCCTCTGGGTGCGCGCGAAGAGCCAATCGAAGAATTTGCGGAAGATGCGCCAGCGTCCCAGGAACTTCTCGGCCGGTTCCAGGAAGAGAAGCAGGGGAACCACGGGGATGGCATTGCCCAGCACGGCGATGAGATAGGACTCCAGCCAGGGCATCTTCTCCATGAAGAGCGCCCAGGGGATGGCCCCGCGCAACTCCAGTATGGGAAGCATCGCGAAGAGCAGCACCCGCCAGAATGGCGGCAGTCCTCCCGTGGCGTCGCTCAGCCAGTCCATCTCATCCTTTCACCGTTCGCGCCAGCATGGGCACGAAGGAGCAGTCTCCCAGTTCCTCGCGGAAGGCCTTGTCGCCATCGCGGCGGTAGCGCATCAGGCGCTGGCCCTTTTCGCCGGCGAGGGGAAGAAGCAAGATGCCGTCCTGGACGAGCTGGCCCAACAGGATTTCCGGCAGTTTCCTGGGAGCGGCGGTAAGCAGGATGCGATCGAAGGGAGCCGCCTCCGGCCATCCCGCGTAGCCGTCCCCCACTCTGGCCGTGATGGAAGCCTGGAATCCGTCGGCCTCCCAGTGGTTTCGCGCCGAATCCATGAGCCCTTCGATGCGCTCCACGGTCCAGACCTTCGCGCCGAGACGATCCAGGAGCGCGGCCTGATAGCCCGAACCCGTGCCCACCTCCAACACTCGATGCCCCGGCAAGAGGCACAGAGATTCGGTCATGAAGGCCACCACCTCCGGATGGGACAGGGTCTGCTCCCAGCCGATGGGCAGGGCGTTCTCGCCGTAGGCCTTGAGTTCGAGTGCGGGATCCACGTAGAGGTGCCGGGGGATCTCCCCCATGGCCGCGAGCACGGTCTCGCCGGCGAGGCCCTTGGCTCGAATGCGGTCGACCATCCGTCCGCGGGCGACGCGGAATCGGTCGCTCATCTTACGACGGCCTTCCAGGACTCGCCCATGCCCGTCAGTCGGGCCCTATCGGTGAGGTCGAGCTTCAGGGGCGTGATGCTCACCTTCCGCTCGTGATGCACGGCGAAGAAGTCCGAATCCACCTGGTTCTCCCAGGTGGGCTCCTCGCCGCCGATCCAAAAGTATTCCTTTTCCCGGGGATCGACCTTGCGGATGATCACGTCGCCGTAGAAACGCGAACCCAGGGCCGTGAGGGATACACCCTGGATCTTCGACCAGGGCAGATTGGGCACGTTCACGTTGAGGAGGGTGCCCTTCTCGGTGACCAGATCGGAGTGCTCGGTGACGAGCTGCCTGGTGAACTGCACGGCTCCGTCGAAATCCTGATCCCGGAAGCTGGCGCAGGAAACGGCCACGGCCGGAATGCCGAGGATCGCCGCCTCGATGGCGGCGGCAACGGTGCCCGAGTAGTGAACATCCTCACCCATGTTCGGGCCATGATTGATGCCGCTGATCACGAGATCGGGAAGGGAGTCCTGCATGATCCCGTTGATGGCCATGAGCGCCGAATCGGCCGGAGTGCCCGTGACGGAATAGGTCCGCTCGTCGTGCTGCTGTCTACGAAGGATGTTACCGAGGGTGAGGCTGTGGCTCGTGGCGCTCTGCTGATCCGCCGGGGCCACCACCCATAGCTCGCAGAGTGGCTCGAGAGCCTCGGCGAGCACCTGGATGCCCTCGGCGTGAATGCCGTCGTCGTTGGTGAGGAGGATTCTCATAGGCATAAAAAAGGGTCGGGGCGACTGGATTTGAACCAGCGACCACTTGCCCCCCATGCAAGTGCGCTACCGGACTGCGCTACGCCCCGACCTAAGATCTGTAGGCTCTGTATATACCAATAAATACGGGCCTTCTCAAGACCCAAAATCCAGTTCCTTCTTCAGATCCGCCAGTCCCGTCTTGATTTCCATGAGCAGCTGGCGCTGGCGGGCCCGGCCGAAGGGGATCTCGAGCTGATCCACCAGGTCCTTGACCTTCCGGGTTTCGGCCAGGCGCTGGCGAGCCCCCTTGATAGTATAGCCGTCTTTGTGAAGGAGCTGACGAATGGCCAGGATGAGTTCGATGTCGCGTTCGCGGTAGTGACGGTTTCCCGCGGAGTTCTTCTTGGGCTTGAGTGTGGGGAACTCGGTCTCCCAGTATCTGAGCACATGGGGCTTCACCCCGGTCAGTTTCGATACCTCGCTGATGCTCCAATAGAGGCGTTTGACTTCCCGCGTCTTCTTCATTTTAGGCTCGGGAGCCATGAGCCCCTCCTTTGCGGATCTCGGGAGCCGGGTCCCGGGTCATGAGTTCTTTGATGGCTAGTGTCGGATCGGCGCCCTCGAAAAGCACGCCGTGAATCTTCTCGGTGATGGGCATCTCCACCTGCCGGTCCATGGCCATGGCGTGGAGGGTGCGGGCCGTGTAGACGCCTTCGGCCACCTGCACCATGTCGCCCAGGATATCGTCCAGGCTGCGCCCCTTGCCCAGCTCTTCGCCCACGTATCGATTGCGGCTGTGGCGGCTGAAGCAGGTGGTCACCAGATCGCCCACGCCGGCGAGGCCCAGCAGGGTTTCGCGGCGTCCTCCGAAGGACTCGATGAATCGGCCCATCTCGGCGAGGCCGCGGCTGAGCAGCGCGCCCTTGGTGTTGTCCCCCATGCCCAGGCCGTCGCAGATGCCCGAGGCCAGGGCGATGACGTTCTTCAAGGCGACGCCCAGCTGAGTTCCCGCCCGATCGTCGTTCACGTAGACGCGCAGAGCTTCGCTGCTAAAATCGTGCTGAAGCTTCTCGCGAAGGGCGCTTTTCTCGGCGGCCAGGACCAGGGCCGTGGGCATGTTCCGGCCCACCTCCTCGGCGTGGCTGGGCCCCACGAGGACCATGAGGCGTTCACCCAGCGATCCGGCGACGTCTTCGATGGCGTCGGTGAGGGGGCGTCCCGTCTCGGGATCCAGACCCTTGGAGGCCAGGATCCAGGCGGCTCCTGGCGGCAGTTTCGAACTGGCTGAAAGTCGGGAGGAGACTTCCCGGATGACCTGGCTGGGCACCACGAGAAGGAGCGCGTCGGCGCCTGTGATGCAGGCATCCAGATCGGTGCTGGCCATGAGGCCGTCCGGAAGCGGGATGCCGGGGAGGTACTTCCTGTTTTCACCGTCGGCGAGGATGGGATCGATCTCTTCGCTGAGATGTCCCCAGAGCCGGATCTCATTGCCCGCTTCGGAGAGAGACTTCGCCAAGGCCGTGCCCCAGCTGCCGCATCCCAATATGGCGATTCGGGACACTAAGCCTCCTTCCCGCGCTGACCTAACCGGGGTTCCTCGCCCTTGAGTATCCTCCCGATGTTGGATCGGTGACGATACCACACCAGGGCGGCCACGAAAAGGGACACGACCACGATAATCTTTCTTTCGGGGTGCAGGAACCAAAGCGCTACCGGAAGCGCCAGAGCGCCCATGAGACTGCCCAGGGAGATCATCCGCCCAACGAGGAAGGTGACGAGGAAGACGATGAAGGCGAGGCCCAGGGCCGCCGGAGCGAGTCCCAGGAAAACTCCCGCGCTGGTGGCGACGCCCTTGCCGCCGCGAAAACCCAGATAGGGCGTGAAGCTATGGCCGAGGATGGCCGCGACTCCGGCGCCCAACAGAATCCAATCCTCGTTGCCGGAAAGGACGGTCCGGGCCAAAAGCACCGCCGCCATCCCCTTGGCCGCATCCAGCAGGAGCACGGCGGCTCCCCAGGCCGGTCCCACCTGCCTGAAGACGTTCGAAGCGCCGAGATTACCGCTGCCCAGGGTGCGGATGTCGGCTCCCAGAACCCAACGCCCGGCCATGTAGCCGAAGGGGATTCCGCCGATGAGATAGCTCGCGAGGAAGACCAGCGCGTGGCTCATTCCATCTCCTTGCGAGGTTTGAGACGGAGCCGGATGCGGCTGCCCTCGTACTGGAAAGCCTTGCGGAACTGGTTGGACAGGAAGCGCCGATAGTGTTCGGGGAACCAGTCGGGATTGTTCACGAAGAGGGCGAAGGTGGGAGGCGCCGAAGCGAGCTGGGTGGTGTAGTAGATCTTCCCCGTTCCGCCCTTGTAGTGATGCGGAGGTTTGTGGGCCATGAGCCCCTGCATGAAATCATTGAGCTTGGAGGTGGACACCTTCCTCCCCCGCTCCTCGTAGACTCGCCAGGCCGTCTCCAGCACCTGATGGATTCGCTGCTTGGTCTCCGCGGAGACGAAGACGATGGGCGCGTAGTCCACGAACTCGAGCTCCTCGCGGATCTTCGTCACGAACTCGCCGAGGGTCGCCGAGTCCTTGTCGAGCAGATCCCACTTGTTCATGCAGAGCACGATGCCCTTGCCGGCCTCGTGGGCATGTGAGGCGATCTTCATGTCCTGTTCGCCGATCTCCTGGGACGCGTCCAGCACCAGGATGACGATGTCGGCCCGATCGATGGCCGCCAGGCTGCGCAGATTGCTGTAGACCTCGAGTCGTTCCTTGACCCTTGCCTTCTTCCGCAGACCCGCCGTGTCCACGAGGATGACATCCTTGCCGTGCCACTTGAGGGTGCTGTCCACGGCATCCCGGGTGGTTCCCGGAATGTCGCTGACGATCATGCGGTCGACACCGAGCAGGGCATTGGTGATGCTGCTCTTGCCCACGTTGGGCCGTCCGACCAGGGCCAGGTGCATGCGGCGATCGCCGTCCTCCGGCGGCGCCACGGGCGGGAAGGTTTCCAGCAGACGGTCCCAGAGTTCATGCACGCCCTCGCCGTGAAGCGCCGACACGGGCATGGGCTCCCCCAGTCCGAGGGAATAGAGATCGTGGAGCTCATGACGATCCTCGGCGCGCTCCACCTTGTTGGCCAGCAACCAGACCTGCTCGGAATGTCGGCGCAGGATCTTCGCCACGGCGAGATCCTCCTCCGTGATGCCGGTGCGAACGTCCACCAGGAAGAGGATCAGGGACGCTTCCTCCAGCGCCTCCAGAGCGCTCTCGGTGGTCTTCTCGTGGAGCTCTTCGCCCCCCATTGAAATGCCGCCGGTGTCGATGAGGTAGAAACGCCGATCGGCCTTCTCCACGAAGGTCGTCAGGCGATCCCGCGTGACGCCGGGACGCTCGTGCACCACGGCCAGACGCTGTCCGGCGAGGCGGTTGAAGAGGGTGGACTTGCCCACATTGGGGCGACCGACGATGGCGATGATATTCGAAGGGGACACCTGAAATGCGCTCCGGAAAGGGTTGTCATCCTTGACGATAGGAAACTATCAAAGAGAGGTCTTGGACTCAAGGGTTAATCGGCGAGCTTGTCCAGAGGGCCCAGCAGACCGCTTTCCGGCACCTCCACGGGCATGGGAAGGGCCGCCCGGAAGTCCTCGAGGCTGAGGTCGTCCAGGAAGAGCTCGTTCGCGTTGAGGGTGTTGGGCGGGACGAGGAGCATGTCGAGGTCCGCGGGCAGTTCTCCTGCTGCCTCGAGCATTTCCTTTCCGGGCAGCAGTCCGCTCACGGTGATTCGGCTGCCGAAGAGGCGGTTGTCCAGAGCCTTCACGGTGAAGTCCACCCCATCGAGTTCCCGAAGGGTCGCGCCGAGGTAGTCCTCGAGAAGCATTTCACCCAGACGACCCGTGAGGATACCCACCTTGAGTTTCCGGGACGGGGCTCGCCATTTTTTCACTTCCGCGAGGACGGTCTCGACGAAATCCCGTCCCATGCCGATGCCGTTGTCGATGAGGGGGAAGTCCTCGTACTCGGACTGCTCGGGGAAGGGCCGACCCGCCATGAGATAGAACTCGTCGGCCATGTACACGAAGCGGCTGCCATGCTCCGCCTTGAAGCGGGACTGGAAGCTCTCCACCTGATCGAGGCTGCGGGCGGCTCCTTCCACGTCGAAACCGGATAGCGGCGTCAGGGTCTTGCGATGATCGGTGAGCCCCACGGGCACGATGCCCAGGGAGGCCACGTCCGGATAGTAGGCCGCGAGATCGTCGAGGGTTCTGTCGAGATGCTCGCCGTCGTTCCAGCCGGGCAACAGCACCACCTGGGTGTGAATCGTGATTCCGCCGTCGATGAGTCGACCGATGGTCTCGTCGAGATCCCGGCTGCGCTTGAGCCCGAGGAGCTTGTTGCGAAGGGCCATGTCGGTGGAGTGAACCGACAGATAGACCGGGCTGAGCTGCTGCTTCACGATGCGATCGAGCTCCCGCTCCCTCGCGAGGGCCAAGGTCACGTAGTTTCCGTACATGAAGCCGAGGCGATAGTCCTCGTCCATGAAGTAGAGGTCCTCACGCAGCCCCGGCGGCATCTGATGGATAAAGCAGAAGACGCAATCGTTGCCGCAGCTCTTGAAGACGAGAGGCTCGAAGTCCAGGTTGGAGCCGTCGAGCTTTTCGGAAGGAAGCTTCAATTCCCTCACATCTCCATTCTGATCGCGAACCAGAAGTCCGGGTTCCACGCTCAGCACGCTGAAGTAGTGGAAATCCAACACGTCCTCGATGTCGTGGCCGTCCACCTGGAGGATGCGATCCCCCGGCTTCAGCTGCCCTTCGAGATCATCCCCCACCCGAACGATGCCCAGGCCCGCCTCGGGTTTGGGAGTCTTGGAGAGATGGCGATATGGATTCCCCGAACCGGCCATGGCGTCACCAGGGGCTGGGCTGTCGAGCGCCCATGCCGGGTCCCAGAAGCACCGCGTTGACGAATAGGCGGGTCGTTCCCAGGAACGCGGAGCGATAGACCGGATTGCCGAGGAAGGCGATCATCTGGCCGTTGCCACGGGCCTCTCGATAGAGGTAGCTGCTTCCGGCGAGCCTCTCGCCGGCTTCCGGCCAGAGCAGACCCGATAGACGAAGTTCATCGAAGGGGGCGAAACGACCCAGCACCTGTCCCGGCGATTTGCCGAGCAGAGCGAGTTCGCTGCGAACCATAACCGGCACTCGATCCCCCACGCCTCCGCTCATCCAGTGTCCCGGATTCAGATCGGCGCGAAGGATGGCGCCCTGGGGACTGAAGCGGCGCAGCCAATCGTCTTCCTCGGGCGACATGCTCACCGTCTCCATGCTGCCGGGTCGGCCCGTGCTCAGGTAGGGAGTCAGGTTTTCGAGAACCTGCCTGCGTGCCCTCAGATTCGTGATGGGCTCATCCCCCGCAAGGAGGAACCATGAGCTCTCCCCGAGGGTGATGAGGGTTCCGCCCGAATCGATCCATGCGAGCAGCCTTCCGTAGGCGTACTCGCCCATCTGAGCGGCCAGTCCCTCCCCGCGGCCCGTGCCGCCGTCGGGCATGACGATGACGTTGTAACGGGAGAGGTCGATGCTCTCGAGCTGAGAAAGCTTGATCAGCGAAACAGGCGAGAGGAGATCCTGATCGAAGAGATGCCAGAGAGTTCCGAAGCTCGTCTGATAGAAAGGCGAGCCCGCGAGAATGGCGACCCTCGAAGGGAAGAGGCGCTGGAATGAGCTGGCTCCGATGTCAGGGCCCTCATCGGAGAGGGCGTGATCGATGCCATGAAGGGCGCAGCCGCTGAAATCCGCGATTTCGCGCAGCTGCGATGTGAGATCTCCATCGAACTCCTCGCGCTTGACCACGACGCTGCCCGCTGGAAAATGGACGCCATCGTGTGTGAATGCGAGACCCGCTCCCCAGACGGAGATCATGCGCTGGTGAAGGGCGGCGAGAGCCTTTCCGAAGCCCGGCGAATCCGCCGACAGGACGAAGGCGTAGCTCGCATCGGCACGATGGACCTCGCCTCCTGGCTCGAAGCCTCCTTCGAAGGCAACGCTCTCCGTCGAGGGCAGGTCATCCACGGCGTAGACGGAGGCACCATGGGCCTGGGCCAGGGACCAGGCCGTGGTCTCGTAGATCCGACTCCCTTCTCCGTTTTCGATGCTGGCGCGCTCGCGAGTGAGGAACTCCGCGCTCATGCCGGGATCGAACTCCAGTTGAGCGCGGGCCACGGCTCCCTGGACCTGAGCCAGGGGAAGGATGATCGATCCCGCCTCGAAGGGCCGCTTTCCTCGCTCCAATCCATAGTAGTCCCGGGCCTCACTCAGCCGAAAATCCTCGGAGGCGACGTCGAGCTCCAGACCCATCCAGTGAAGCTTCCTGGCGAGTCTTCGGCCCTGCTCCTCCCGCTCATCCAGGGCGATGATGTAGGCCGCGGGCCTGCCCTTGACCTTGTCGAAGTTCCGCTTCCGATTGCGCGAGTAGTCCTCGAGGATGCCTTCGCGATTTTCGGCGGCCGACTCGATGAGGCTCAAGGCCGCAAGATACTGGTGATTCACCGCATCCTCGAAATCGATGGATCCGCCGTTGGGCAGGCGAAGTTCGGCTCCCTGGGTATTGAACTGTTCGCCGAGGAAGGACACGGCGCCCATGTGAAGCGGCCAGGCCGCCCCGCGATTTGGATTGTACTCCTCGTGCCAGTCGCGGGTGGTGCAGGTCCATCCTTCCCGGCCGAAGGCCCTGGCCATGTCGGTGGAGATCACATCCCACCAGTGCTTGGTGGAGCTCGGAAGATCGGGGTGATAGGGCTCTCTCGGCGGGGAGAAGAGATAGCCTTCCTGCCCACCCATCTCGTGCAGGTCGAAGGTCACCTGAGGCGGGAACTCCAGGAAGAGCTTCACCCTGCCCCAGGTCTCCGCCTGGCTGAGATTGGCCCAGTCGCGATTCAGATCCATGAAGTAGTGATTGCCGCGTCCTGAGGGCCATCCGGATCGATGGGCGAGGCTCTGACGGTCCAGGCTGGGCATGCGGCCGTTCCAGCGATTCAGATCCGCGAGGAAACGCCGGCGACCGTCGGGATTCATCAGAGGATCGATGACGAGCACGCAGTGATCGAGAACGTCGGCGACCTCGTCATAGGGCCGGGACGAGAAGCGCTCGATGAGCCGAAGGGCCGCCTCGGCCCCGGAGCTTTCGTTGCCGTGGATGGCCGCGCCTATCCACACGACCAGGGGTCGTTCCTCGCCGTAGGCATCCAACCGGATGGCGTGACGAAGGGATTCGAGATCCTCGAGCCGAGAGGGCTTTGCGAGGATGGCCGCGCTGAGAGGATGTCCCTCGTAGGAATGCCCGTAGACGAGCAATTCCACCCTGTCGCTTCCGGAGAGGGCCACGATGCGCTCGGTGATCTCGTCGGGATAGAGCGGACGATCAGAGTCGGGCATGGCCGATCCGGGAGCCAGGGCCATGGAGCGTTCCGCCAAGGATTCGCCGAGGGGATCGCCCAAGGCTGCCAGTGCCAGCAGCAGACTGAAAAGGGCCAAAAGACGGGCGGTTCCGTGCATCACTGCTTCGCTCCTTCACCGATGCGTTTCAGCCGTTCGAGACGTTCGCTCTCGTTGGCGGCCATCCATGGATCTTTGGACAGGAGGGCGTGGGCCTCGAGGAAATGCGGGCGCGCCTGGGCCGTGCGGCAAAGCGCCAGCAGGCACTCGGCGATTTCCTCCTGCACGTAGCCGTCCTCTTCTCCGGCTTCCTCGAGTTCGGCGAGCAACTTGCGCTGATCGGCCAGGGCTTCCTGATTCCAGCCGAGGGAGCGATAGTTCCGCGCGATGCACCATTTCGCGATGCGGATGTTCAGTGGATTGCCCTGCTTCTCCCTGAAGTCGAGGGCATCGGAGAAGAGGGCCAGCGACTTCTCGTAGCGGCCCATGTCGTGATAGGTCCATCCCGTGTTGTTCAGGAGCGCGCCCAGCCAGTTCCGACCCGCGGGATCCTCGGATCGCCGGGCCCTGCTGATGGCCTTCTCGTTCCATTCCAGAGAGTTTTCGCCCTTCTCCACGATGCCCATCATGTGGGCGGCGTCCACGGTGAGATTGTCTTCACGCGCCGTGAGACCGATCTCGTAGGCCGCCAGGAAATGCTCCTTGGAGGCCTCGGGATTCCCCGAGGAGTTGAGGGTGCGTCCCCGCTCCAGGTGATAGCGCATCATGACCCGCCTGGAGCTCTCCGGCAGTTCGGCCTCCAGGGAATCGAGAAGGGCGTGGGCCTCGTCGAATCGCCGCTGAAGACCCAGGGTTCGCGCGATCTGTGTGCGCGCTTCCCGGAGGAAATCCTTTTCATCGGCGAGGGCGGGATCGGCCAGCAGTTCCCGGAACCGCGCCTCGCTCCCGGCGGGATCCGAGAAGTTCCAGAGACTTCCGAGATCGGGAAGTTCGGCCATGACGGCTCCAGACGAGGTGATGAGAATGACGGCGACGCTCCACAGGGTTCGTTTCCACATGTTGCCCCTCTCGGTCATTTCGGCAATTCGGCCTTGGAGAAGTTCTCCAGAAAGTGCAGCAGGTCCGACTCCATGGCATCGAGGATGCGATGTCCCTTGGACGCCTCGGCGAGGGTCGCATCGCCGTGGATGCCCGATTCGCTGTCCATCTTCCCGGCCACGGCCACCTTGAGAACGCCATTACGGCGCGTTCCCTCGAGGGGTCGGATGAAATCTCGGGGAGCCTTGGACATGTCCACCAGATCGGGTCGAAGGGCCAGCATGCAGGAGGTCTCCGCCTCGTCGCCGTGGCCTCCGTCCTCCTGCTCGCAGACCTCCCGCTCCGTCTCCAGACCGAGCCCGAGAATGTTCGTCACCCCCACCAGGATCCCGAGTTCCTCCCGCAGTTCCGCCGAGAGGATGCGCATGGGGAACTGGGTGCTCACGCCCCCGTCGAGGATGAGGAATCGGCGCGAGCCGTGGCGCGCCATGGAGGCGATGATGTCCCGGGCGAATCGCATGAGCGACTCGGCCTTCACGGATACCGAGCCCGGCCAGTCCACGAACGCGGGAAAGAATCCGTAGGACAGGGTGGGCAGCAGGAGGATGTCGGACCTCTCGGCCACGCGGCCGGCCAACTCCTCCACGATGATCTTGTCGGTGCCCAGGGGAAGATGAGGCCCATGTGCCTTGTTGCCCGCCGCCAGGGGCAGCAGCACGGGACGTTCCGCCGTCATCAGGGCTGCGGCTTCGGTCCATTTCAGCGATTCGAGTCTGTATCCCATATCCACCTCGGGGCGATTCTAGCGATTCTACCGGCGGTTGCAAGGATGGCCAGGGCTGTATTTCGGATCCGAGATGCAAAAAGCCCCGCCCGGAGGCGGGGCTTCTCGGATTCTGCCAGGCTCGGATCAGCCGTTGGCCTTCTGGAACTCCGCCATGAAGTCGGCCAGGGACGCGGCCCCTTCCACCGGCATGGCATTGTAGACGCTGGCCCGACATCCGCCCACGCTGCGATGGCCCTTGAGTCCGCTCATGCCGCGTTCGAGAGCCTCGGCGATGAACTTCTTCTCGAGATCCTCGCTGGGGAGCCGGAAGACGATGTTCATCTTCGAACGCACGGCCTCGGGAACGGGACAGGAGTACCAGCCGCCGCTCTTCTCCATGGCGCCGTAGATGAGCCCGGCCCGTTCGTCGGCGAGACGTTCGGCGGCTTCCAGTCCACCGATGCCCTTCAGCCACTGCATGGTCAGTCCGACCATGTAGATGGCGAAGACCGGCGGCGTGTTGTAGAGGGAATCCTTGTCCGAGTGGGTCCTGTAGTTGAGATAGGCCGGCAGCGTGTCCGGGCACTTCTCCAGCATCTCTTCCTTGGCGATGACGATGGCCACGCCGGCAGGACCCGCGTTCTTCTGCGCCCCCGCGTAGATGACGTCGAAGTCGGCCACATTGACCCGGCGGCTCATGAAGTCGCTGCTCATGTCGCAGATCACCGGCACGCCGCCCGCATCGGGGAAGCGCTTCCACTGGATGCCGCCGATGGTCTCGTTGCTGGTCAGGTGCAGGTAGGCAGCGTTGGGATCCAGGGTCAGGGAGTCGGGATCGGGCAGGTTGAGATAGTTCTCCTCCTTGCCGTCCCAGACCAGGTTCACCTTGCCGATCTTGGAGGCGTCCTGATAGGCCTTCTTGGCCCAGGAACCGGTCACCGTGTAGTCGGCGCTCTGCCCATCCCCCAGGAAATTCATGGGGATCATGCCGAACTGCAGAGTGGCGCCTCCGCCCAGGAACATGATCTTGTAGCCTTTGGGCACGTCGAAGAGCTCCCGGATGAGATCCATGGCATCCATGTGCACCGCATCGTACTCCTTGCTGCGGTGACTCATCTCGATGAGGCTCATGCCCGCGCCCTTGAAGTCCACGAACTCGGCCTGGGCCTTCTCCAGGGCGGGCAGGGGAAGGGTGCAGGGCCCCGCGCTGAAGTTGAAGATTCGGTTCATACCTTGGCTCCTTCCTGGACGAAGGTCTCGATGATGGCCTCCACCTCGTCGCCGATGCGCAGCAGGTTCTCCTTGCTGCTGGCGCCGAGATGGGGAGTCATGAAGACGTTGGGAGCGTGCAGCAGGGGATAGTCCTCGGGCGGCGGATCGCTGGGCCAGACGTCGGTGGCGTAGGCGCGCAGCTTGCCGTTCTCCAGGGCCGCCTTGGTGTCCTCGGCGTGGACGCATCCGCCCCGACCCGTGTTCACCAGCACCGCGCCGTCCTTCATCTTGGCGATGACGCCCGCATCGATCATGTCGCGGGTCTCGTCGGTGAGGGGCAGGTGCAGGCTGATGTAGTCGGCGCCGTCCACGAGGGCCTCGAGGCTCTCGACCATCTCGGCGTGATCGGACTGGCTGACGTACTTGTCGTAGGCCTTGACCTTCATGCCGAAGGCCGCGGCGCGCTTGGCCACCTCGGTGGCGATGTTGCCGATGCCCACCAGACCCAGGGTCTTGCCGTAGAGCTCGGTGCGCTTGAGTTCCTTCTTGATCCACTTGCCCTCGGACATGCTCACGTGCCCCTCCACCAGGCGGTTGGGCACCGAAAGCATGAGCGCGAAGGCCAGCTCGCCCACGGCGATGGCCGAGGCCTTGGGCGTGTTGTTGACCTGGATGCCCTTCTCCTTGGCGTAGGCCGTGTCGATGTTGTCGATGCCCACGCCGCCGCGGATGACGAGCTTCAGATTCGGCGACTCGTCGATGTATTTCCTGGTCGCCTTGGTCTTGCTGCGAACGAGGATGACGTCGGCCTCGGCCTGGCGGCTCTTGTCGTCGGTGACTTCGCCGAATCGGGTGAGCTTCTCGGGAAGGCCCGGATCGAAGGCGTCGGAAATCAGAATCAGCATGGCTTCTCCTTTTAGTCTTCGAGACTGCGCACGACGACTCCGGAACGCAGCTTCGGTTCGAACCAGGTGGATTTGGGAGGCATGACCTCGCCGCTGTCGGCGATGGCCATGAGTTGCTCGACGCTCACGGGCGCGAAGGCGAAGGCTACTTTCATGTCGGTGGCGCAGCGGCGCTCCAGCTCCTGGCTGCCGCGGATGCCCCCCACGAAATCGATACGGGGATCGGTGCGGGGATCGCCGATGCCGAGGACGGGGGCCAGCAGATTGTCCTGCAGGATGGCGGCGTCCAGGCTCTTCACGGGATCGCCGGCCGGGAAGCTGCCCTCCTTGGCTCTGAGGCGATGCCACTTGCCGTCCAGGTACATGCCCCAGGCTTTCTGGCCCTCGGGCTCAGGATTCCGGGCCTCGGAGATCTCGAACTTCTCGGCCACCTTGGACAGGAAATCCTCGCTGGAGAGGCCGTTCAGATCCTTGAGCACCCGGTGATAGCCCATGATCTTGAGTTCGTCGTCGGGGAAGAGCACGGCCAGGAAATGGTTGTAGGCCTCGTCGCCCTGGTGATCGGGGTTCTTGTCCCGCAGGATGTTGCGAACGCGATAGGCGGAGGCGGTGCGATGATGGCCGTCGGCCACGTAGATGGCGTCCAGGGGCTTGAAGGAGTCCCGGATGGCCGCGATGTCCTCCGCGCCCTCGATGACCCAGAGGGTGTGCCGCACGCCGTCGTCCGCGCTGAAGTCGTAGACGGGTTCGCCGCCGGTGAGGCGGCCGAAGATCTCGGCGATCTCGGGACGCTGGCGATAGGTGAAGAGCACGGGACCGGCGTTGGCCTTGAGCACCTCGACGTGACGCGCCCGGTCGTCCTCCTTGTCGCGACGTGTGAACTCGTGCTTCTTGATGAGGCCCTTCTCGTACTCGTCCACGCTGCATCCGGCCACCAGACCCGTCTGAACGTGGTCTCCCATGCCCAGGCGATAGAGGTAGAAACAGGGCGTCTGGTCCCGGATGAGGGATTCCTCGTCGATGAGGCGCCGGAAGTTCTCGGCGCTCTTGGCGTAGACCGGTTCGCCGTGGGAATCCGCGTCGGCGGGCAGATCGATCTCGGCCTTTACCACGTGCAGGAAGCTGAGCGGATTGCTCGCCGCCATCTCTCGGGCTTCCTCGGAATTCAAAACGTCGTAGGGCGGACTCGCCACCTTGGCGGCCAGATCGGGACGAGGCCTCAATCCAGGAAAGGGTCGGATGTCGGACACGTTTCACCTCCTGCAGGGCTGGATAGCGGGCCGGGGCCCGGGCTGAAAGAGGACGCGGCGGTCCACATCCTCGTCCTTAGTAAAGGATCCGGAGGCGGAAAGTCAATATGCCCGAATCGCTTTAGGGAGAAAGATTTAGAAGTCGATCAGCGCCCGTAGAGTCGCTTCAGATCGCCCCAGGAGGCCTCCCTGGCCGCGGTTCCCACGGGCAGGTCGTAGGCCACCCAGAGGTCCTTGTTCTCGCTGATGACGGCCGCATAGGCGATCTCGTCGCCGGCCTGGTTCCAGACCGGAGATTGCTCGGGAAAGCGGCTGTCCGTGAGCCGGATCAGGGACTCGTCCTCGAGGTCCCAGAGGTAGAGATCCCAGTCGATGAGGTCGTCGCCGCCGCAGAAGGCGATGTATCGGCCGTCGGGGGACCAGTGGGGATCGTTGCAGATCAGGAGTTCGGCGGGGATGGCCTCGGCCGCCCCCCCCGCGACCGGCACCCGGTAGACACTTCTAGGTCCGCCGTTGTCCGGTATCGCGTCATAGGCCACGTAGGCGCCGTCCGGACTCCAGCAGGGATGATGGCATTCGTCCGTGTCCGAACTGACCTGGACCGCGGGCGATGAGAGGTCGACGGGCATCACCCAGATCTGCTTGTCCCCTCCCCGGTCGCTGGTGAAGGCGATCTTCGTGCCCGTGGGATCGAAGGCGGCCCAGTTGTCGTAGCCCTCGTACTCGGTGAGGCAGACGAGCTGCCGCGTCTCGAGGTCCTGCATCCAGATGTCGTAGTCGTTCAGGCCCTGTCCGTTGTTCCGGGTGGACGAGAAGAGCATGCGCGTGCCGTCGGCGCTCCAGTTGGCGTAGATGTCGGTGGTGTCGGGGTACTGGCTGAAGTTCACCGGCTCGCCGCCCCAGGCGTCGACGATCCAGACCTCCCAATCGCCGGACTTGGTGGAGGTGAAGGCGATCTGCTCGCCGCCGGGTCCCCAGCTGGGAGCGCCGTCGGGATGGATGCTGGAATAGACCTCCCGGAACTCCGTGGCCGGGAGCAAGGAGGGCAGAAGCAGGATCAGGATGAAACGTCGCATGGCTCTATTCTACGCGATCGGAGAACTGTCTCCAAACGCGAAACCCGGACGGCATGCCATCCGGGCCCGGAGCGGGAAACGGGACTCGAACCCGCGACCGCTAGCTTGGGAAGCTAGAGCTCTACCAGCTGAGCTATTCCCGCGGGTCGAGTCAGGTTATCAACGGCCGGATGCGAAGTCAAGGCGACAGCATTTCCCGCAATCGCGCGGGCGTGGACGGCTCGCTCGCATCCAGAAGCTCGGCTCCCTCCTCCCGGCGGAACCAGATCTCCTGGCGCCGCGCGTACTGCCGCGTGCGATACAGGATGCGCTCGCGCGCCTCCTCCCGGCTCGTCTCTCCGCGCAGCATGGCGACCACTTCGGGATATCCCAGGGCATGCATGCCCGGAGATCCCGCGTCGGCGCCTGAGTCCAGCAGGGCCCTGACTTCCTCCGGCCAGCCTCCCTCGAGCATCTCGTCCAGGCGAGTTTCGATGCGCGCATGAAGTTCGCTTCGGTTTCGAGTGATCACCACCTTCGACCAATCGATGCCCTCGGGCTTCCTGCGCGATTTGCGATGATGCTCGGTCATGGTGATGCCCGTGGCGTCGAGCAACTCCAGGGCGCGCAGAATGCGCTGGCGATCGTTGGGGTGCAGCCGCGCGGCGCTGGGCGGGTCCTCCGCTTCGAGGCGCGAGTAGAGAACGGAGGTTTCGAGGGGCTCGAGAGCATTCCTGGCGGCGAGGGTGGCCTCGCGGGGGATGTCCAGGGGGAAGAGTCCCTCCATGAGGCTGCGCAACCAGAAACCCGTGCCGCCCACGATGAGGGGCGGCGAATCTTCGCGGGCGCGAATCGAATCCAGTGCGGCCTCGGCGAACTGCTGGGCGGACCATGTCTCTTCCAAGGCGAGGAAATCCACGAGGTGATGGGGAACGCGAGTGAGGTCCTCGGCGGAGGGCTGTGCGGTGCCGATGCGAAGTCCGCGGTAGATCTGCCGACTGTCGGCGGAAACGATCTCGCGCCCGCAGGCTTCGGCAAGGTCCAGGGCCAGGCCGCTCTTGCCCGTGGCCGTGGCCCCCATGAGGACCAGTACCCTCACTCTTCCTCCCGGGCCCGGTCGGGCACCACCCGGTGGAAGCGCTTCTCCAATTCGTCACGGCCGATGCGAATGACGATGGGCCGGCCGTGGGGACAGGTATAGGGCGAGCGCGTTTCGAAGAGATCGGCGACCAGGCTCTTCATTTCGTCGCTTCGCAGGGGCTGTCCCGCCTTCACGGCCCCCTTGCAGGCGAAGGTGGCCAGGGCGGTCTTCCGCTTCCGGCTCAATCCCCCCTGCTCGCTCAGTGCGTCGGCCAGCACGTTGCGGATGGTCTCGCCTTCATCCCAGCGGCGCAGCGTTTCGGGGATGGCCTCCACCGCCAGGGTGCTCGGCCCGAATTCGCTCATCCGATAACCGAGCTGCACGAAGAAATCTTCGAGCTCCTTGAAGGCCTCCATCTCCGAAGGGCTCACTTCGAGGCTGTGGGGAAAGAGCAGTTCCTGGCTGGCGGGCTTGCGACCCTCGAGATTCTCCACCGCCCGGTCATAGAGGATGCGCTCATGGGCATTGTGCTGATCCACGATGACAAGTCCCCCGCCCATGCGGGTGACGATGAAGGTGTTCTCCACCTGCCAGAATTCCTCGACCTCCGCTCCGGCCCGGGGTGCGGCGCCTTCCCGATAGTCCATGGGCGGAACCGGTGCGGACTCCCGCACGCGGCCCGGCGCGGGACTGGCGCTGCTCGGGAAG
Source organism: uncultured bacterium (assembly GCA_964344565.1). Taxonomy (GTDB): domain Bacteria; phylum Krumholzibacteriota; class Krumholzibacteriia; order JACNKJ01; family JACNKJ01; genus JACNKJ01. The sequence goes on along the minus strand of CAYFNT010000021.1, from coordinate 50,407 downwards.
GAGAAGTCCGTCTGCGGCGCGCGGCGTTCGGGAGGACGCAGGTCTCCCAGCTGCATGTGAGGGCTTTCGGCCAGCTTCTCGCCGAGCCCTCCCCCGCCGATGGCCTCGGAGATGGCGCGGGTGATAATGGAATGCACACGGGCGGCTTCACGGAACCTCACCTCGCGCTTGGTGGGATGCACGTTCACGTCCACCAGGCCGGGATCCACCTCGAGGAAGAGCAGGCAGGATGGAAACCGCCCCGGCGCGAGCACGTCGCGGTAGGCCTGTCCGATGGCGTGGCGCACCCGATCGTCCTGGATGGGCCGGCGGCCGAGGAAGACGAATTGCTGGGCGCGGTTTCCGCGGCTGGTCAGAGGCAGGCTGCAGAGCCCGCTCACGGCGAATCCATCGTCGGCGGCCGAGAGATCCACCATCTGGCGAGCGACCTCATCCCCCAGCACTTCCGCGGCCCGCTGCTTCAAGGGCGCCGACGCGTAGCGCGCCTTCTCCTTGCCATCGTCCAGGAAGGTGAAGGCCACCTCGGGATGGGCCAGCAGGTACTGCTCCCATACGCGCATGATCTGACGCTTCTCGCCGGAGGCCGATTTGAGGAACTTGCGCCGCACGGGAACCCGTCCGAAGAGATCCCGCACCGACACCGTGCTGCCGGTCTCTCGGCTCGCCGGTTCGGGTTTCCCCGCCGCGCCGCCCGCCGATTCGATTCGCCATCCGGAATAGGCGTCCGCCACCCGGCTCAGAATTTCCAGGTTCGATACCGAGGCGATGGCGGCCAGGGCCTCGCCGCGGAAACCGAAGGTGGCCACGCCCTCGATGTCATCCAATTCGCGTATCTTGCTGGTGGAATGCCGTTCGAGGGCGGACGGAAGATCCCGACCGGGGATGCCGTGCCCGTCGTCGGAGATCCTCAACAGATCGATGCCCCCGCCGGCGATCTCCAGGGTGATGCGCGTGGCTTCGGCGTCCAGGGCGTTTTCGAGAAGTTCCTTGAGCACCGAGGCCGGGCGTTCCACCACCTCGCCGGCCGCGATGCGGTCGATGGTGGCCCTGGGCAGCGCTTGGATTCTCCGGCCCATGCTTCTCCTAGTTTTGCCGCTCGAGGGCGTTCATGGCATGGCGGATGAGTTGGGATGCCCGTTCGCCATCCTGGGGGTAGAGCGCCTGGGCCGACTGGCATCGCCAGGGTCCGCCATGCATCTCGCGCACCTGATCCTCCAGGGCCAGGGAGAGGCGGCGCCTCAGCAGCCTGGCCTGCTCCTGAATCTCCGGCGCCAGGTGGAGCAGGATGCCCTCGGGACTGATTCCCCAACTGTCGGTCTTGCGCCCCACCCTCGCCGGCAGGGAATGGAGCGGCTCCTTGAGGAACTGCTCGGCGGAAAGGCTTTCGCCCTTCTCGCCCACGATTCTGAAGAGAGTGAAGCAGAAACCCAGGTGATAGCGCCGGCTCCGGCGAATCTCCCGGCGAAGTTCATGGGCGAATCCGGAGAAGTCGTATCGGATGCGCGGTTCGGCCACGGGCGGAGCCTCTTCCCGCGTCTCGGGCGGCGAAGGCATCGGATCGACGGGCGGTTCCTCCTGCTCCGACAGGAACCGCTCGGCGGCTTCGTCGGGACTCAGCTTCGGCAATTCGCCGAGCACTACCGGCACCGGTTCCTCGGCCACCAGGTAGTCCAGGTGATGACGCCACCCACGCCATTCGTCCTCCACGAGGATGGGAATGCGGGCGATCTCTGCATAGAGTTCCAGGTCCTTGCAGTCGCCCACGGGAATGAGCCCGCGTACCTCCTCCTTCCCGCTCAGCCGCAGGCGCGTGAGCAGGGGAAGGATCTCGGCGTCCTGACCGAGCAACACCAGTCGGGTCATTCCACTTCCTTTCGACGATGCAGCCGCTCGCGGTATTCCGTGAGCAGATTCAGGGCTTCCAGAGGGGTGAGCCGTTCGGGATCGAGATTCTGGATCTCCTCGAGCAGGGGATGTCCCCGATCCGAGAACAGGTCCATCTGCGGCGATATGTGCTCGGGAATGTCCAGCCGCTCCCCATGTCCTTTTCGATTCTCCAAGGCGCGAAGGATCTCTAAGGCCCGATCGATGACCTCCGTGGGCATGCCCGCGAGCCTCGCCACCTGGATGCCGTAGCTCCGCCCCGCGGCTCCCGTCTCGACCTTGCGAAGGAAGACCACCTTGTCCTGCCACTCCTTCACGGTGACGTGCAGGTTGTGCAGACGGGGCAGACTCTCCAGCTCCGTGAGTTCATGATAGTGGGTGGCGAAGAGCGTCCGAGGCTTGGCGCCGGCGTCCAGGTGCAGTGACTCCAGCACGGCCCAGGCCAGACTCAGGCCGTCGTAGGTGCTGGTGCCCCGGCCGATCTCGTCCATGAGCACGAGACTGCGCGGCGAGAGGTTTCGCAGGATGTAGGCCGTCTCCTCCATCTCGATGAGGAAGGTGGAACGCCCCCTCGCGAGATTGTCGCTGGCCCCCACCCTCGTGAAGACCTTGTCGGTGATGCCCACCCGCGCCGCCGAAGCGGGCACGAAGCTTCCCATCTGGGCCATCAGCACCATGAGGGCCGCCATGCGCAGGTAGGTGGATTTGCCGCCCATGTTCGGACCGGTGATGAGGAGGATCTGCCGATCGCCCGGCTCCAGGAAGATGTCGTTGGCGATGAAGTCCTCGCTGAGCAGCCGCTCCACCACCGGATGGCGGCCGTCCCGGATCTCCAGGAGCGGTTCGCTCTCGATCTCCGGACGGCAGTAGCGATGCTTCTCGGCGAGTTCCGCCAGGGAGGCGTGCAGGTCGAGGGTGGCCAGGGCACGCCCGTTTTCCTGGATGGCTCCGAGCCGCGACCATGTCGTCTCGCGAAGCTCCTCGAAGAGCTCCAGTTCGCGACGCACGCGACGGTCCTCCGCGCCGAGGATCTCCTCCTCCCGGCTCTTCAGATCGGGCGTGACGTAGCGCTGGCTGCCGGTGAGAGTCTGCTTGGCGATGTAGTGATCGGGCACCTTGTCGAGTTGGCCCTTGCTCACCTCGATGTAGTATCCGAAGACCTTGTTGTAGCCGACCTTCAGGTTGCCGATGCCGGTTTTCTCGCGCTCGCTTTCCTGCTGACCGAGGATCCAATCGCGACCGTCCCGGGTGAGGCTGCGCAGACGATCCAGCTCCTCGTCGAAGCCGCCGCGGATGAAATTGCCGTCGGCCAGTTTCGCGGGCAGGTCCTCGGCGAGCGCCGACTCCAGGAGACTTCGCAGATCGTCCAGGGGATCGATGAGCTCGCGCAGTTCGGCCAGTTCCGCGTCGACCTCCGCCTCCAGCAGTTCCCTTAAAGGAGGAAGCAGGGCCAGTGTGTCGGCCAGGGCCTTGAGATCCCGGGGACGGGCTCTGAGGGCGCTCATCCTGCCGGCCAGGCGCTCCAGGTCGGCCACCGGTCGCAGCAATTTGCGCAGCTCGCGTCTGAGTTCGCCGGCCTCCACCAGCCTCTGCACGGCGTCGAGCCTGGCCTCGATCCTGTTCCGATCCAGCAAGGGAGCCAGGAGTCTTCGATAGAGCAGACGTCCGCCCATGCGCGTGACCGTGTGGTCCATGATCGAGAAGAGCGTGGCCTCCCGATCCTCGCCACGCAGGGGCTGGGTGAGCTCCAGGTTCTCCACGGTGAGCCGGTCCAGCACCATGGTCTCGTCCTGGCGAAGGAAGGACACGCGGTCGATGAAGGACAGGTCCTCGCTCTTGAGGGCCTGGAAGTAGGCGAGCAGGCCGCCCATGGATCGCCGCAGATCCTCCTCGCTCTCGCGGATGCCCAGGAGCTCGGTCTCCGTCACCGAGAAGTGTTCGCTCAGGCGCCTTTCGCTATCCTCGGGGTGGAAGTCCCAGAGCGGCCTTCCCTCCATGCGCAGGTCGGGATAGAGCTCGCGCAGCTCCTCCATGAGCGAGCCGTCGGCGTCCTCGGGATGGATCAGCTCCCGCACGTTGAATCGCGCGGGCAGGCCCAGGATCTGGGCGGGATGATCCTCGCCGGCCAGTAGCTCCCCCGTGGAGATGTCCCCCAGGGCGAAGCCGCAGCGGCTCTCTCCGGGATGGATGGACAGGCAATAGGCCCCGCGGGCCGCCGGCAGGAACTCCTCCAGGGACAGGGTGCCCGGCGTCATGACCTCGGTGACGGCCCGCTTCACCACGCCCTTGGCCGTGGCCGGATCCTCCACCTGCTCGCAGATGGCCACGCTGTGACCGGCGGCGATGAGGCGGTGGATGTAGGTGTTCACCGAATGATGCGGCACGCCGGCCAAGGGAACGGGCTCGCCCTGGCTCTTGCCGCGGGTGGTGAGGGTGATGCCCAGCACCTTGGCGGCCAACTGGGCGTCCTCGTAGAAGGTCTCGTAGAAATCGCCCATGCGATAGAGCAGGATGCGTCCGGGATGCTGCGCCTTGATGCGCAGGTACTGCTCCATCATGGGCGTCAGGGTGGACTTCGGTTTCGACTTGGGCCTACTCACGGGCGGCCTCTTCCGTGTAGAGCACGTAGTCCAGGCCATAGCGCGCCTTGAGGGATTCCCCCTCGTTGCGCGCCTCTTCCCGAGTGGCGAAGGGTTCGGAGACCACCCGGCTCAGGGGAATGCCCTCCCGCTCGAAGGCGAGGATCTCCACCACCTGTCCGTAGGCCTCCAGCACCGAGCGCTGCTGGCGCGCCCGCGCGGGATCCCGGAACACCCCCCACTGCACGCGGAAGCCGCCGGGGGAGGCGGGCGCCTTGACGCGGGGGCCGCTATCCTCGAAGGGCAGTACGGCCAATTTCTCCTGGGAGAGCGGCACGAAGATGGAAGCGGGATCCTCTCTCAGGATGCGTTCCAGCAGATCTCTCGCCTCGGTGAAGGATCCCTGGCTCTCGGCCAGCCTGGCCCGCCAGAAGCGGCTTTCGCCGTCCTCGTCCCTGAAGCTGCTCCGCCAGCTCTCCCGTTCGAGGTCCTGCCAGGCCCTCTCGTCGGCCAATCTCAATTGCAGGGACAGATCTCGAGGCGGCAGGAGCCCCTCATCGATCAGGTCACGGGCCTCGTCGGACCTTCCGGATGCGAGGAGTGCCCGCGCCAACATCTCTTTGTCGCGGTTTGTGTTGAAGTCGTCGCTTAAAGCTTCTTGTGAATGGTAGAGGCCCGCCGCGAACTTGAAGCCCGGATCGGGGTGATCCAGGGGAACCACCGGCGGCGTGTCCGGCCAGACCGAGGCGTCCGCCCCGAAGGCCAGGAAGGCCAGCAGGAGGGCGGCGAGAAAGGCCCTAGGAGTGCGCCGCGCTGGCGCTTTCCCGGGCGAGAGGTTCATAGCTCTTGAATCCATGACAGGTGGGGCAATACCACCGGGGTCCAGGGTGCTCGGTTCCACAGTAGCGACAGCGATAGATTCCCTCACCCGTTGAGTGCTTCTCTCCGATTTTGGACAGCCATTCCCGGGCCATGTCCTCGCGATCCCAGTCCAGCAGACGGCCCGCGGCCTTCACGGCCTCGTCCCGGCCTGCCTGATGGACAGGATCCAGCAGGCGCACCGCGTCCTCGCGGCTGCCTCGCTTGTCCAGGATCTCCGCCAGTGCGAAACGCGCCGGCCAGAATCCGGGTTCCTTGCTCAGCACTTCCTGATAGACGAACTGGATCTCGTGGAAACGGCCCAGATCGAAGAAGAGCTTCTCCATGCGAGGATACTCGATTTCCGAGCCCGGCAGGGCGGTCAGGGCCAATTTCTGCAATTCGTCGGCCGCTTTCTGATCCTGCCCTTCGCGATGATAGAGGTCGGCGGAGACCCGCAACGCGGGCAGGCAGGCGCCGTCCAGCTTGAAAGCGTCCCCCAGGGCCTTGCGGGCTTCCTTCCAGCGCTGCTCCTGCACCTGATGGCGGGCTCCCTCCGCCAGCAGGATGGCCATCTCGTCCCCCTGATCCTTGCCCTCCAGCTTGTGGGCCCGGCGCAGGGCGGTCTGGGCCTTCTCGAGCTCGCCCTTTCGCAGCTGGGCCTGGCTGACTCGCCGGGCCACGGCCGGATTCTCGGGGTCCAGCTTCCGCAGCTCCTCGAGCTGCACGAGGGCTTCGTTCCAGCGTCCCGCCGCCAGGAAATCGTCGGCGATGCTCGAAAGGATGCGCGCCCGCTGGGGCCGGGGCCATTCGCCTCGTATCTCCAGGGTCTTGTGCAGGTGGATGGCCTTCTTGATCTGTCCCTTGGCGCGATACATGTCGCCCAGACGTAGCAGGGCGTCGAGCCCTCCCTGACCCTCCTGCACGGCCTTCGACAGTTCCGCCAGGGCGCGCTCGTCGTCTCCGTCGGCCAGGGCCTCCAGGGCGGCGAGATGATGGTCCTTGGCGCTGCGGCGCTTCTTGACCGGTTGGCGATACCACCAGAGCAAGGCCAGCCCCGCCACAACGAGCAGAAGCGCCAGGGCGATCAGGAGCAGTTGAGCCTGACTCACAGCGTAGCCTCCGGCTTGTCCTGGGACACCGGTTCGGGTTCATCATGGAATCCCTCGTCGAGGGAGAGGTTGCGCAGGTCCTGGATTTCGCGATCCATCTTGCCCTGGGAACGCTTGAGTCTGCGGATCTCGTTGCGCAGCGTGATCTCGCGGGCGATGGAGAAGAAGTACATGAATAGCGCGCCGAGCAGGAACAGGACCACCATGACCACGGGCAGGGGCGCGTCCAGGAAGGTGTAGAAGCCCAGCTCGACGGTGGCGGTCTCCGCGGCATTGAGGATGCCCAGCAGGAGCACCACCGCCACGAACAGCAGCATCAGGAACCGTTTCACCATCGACATAGCGTCTCCTCCTAGGGAATGGGAACCCCGATGAGGGTCTCACCCCGAATCTCGTTGATCCTTACGCGGATGCGGCTGCCGATCCGCATGTCGGGATGACGGTCCACCACCACCCGGAACTGGTCGCGAGTCCGTCCCCGCAGCTGATTCTTGGTTTTTTTGCTTGTCTCATCAAGCAATATCTCAAGTTCCGTCCCCATGCGGTCTTCCAGGTACCGACGCGTGTTGGCGGCCTGGACCTCCATGAGCCGGGCCAGGCGCTCCTCCTTGACCTCGGTGGGCCCGTCGTCCTCGTTCCTGGCGGACAGGGTGCCTTCCCGGGGCGAATACTTGAACATGAAGGCCGACACGAAGCGCTGGCGCTCGACGAGGTCCAGGGTGGCCTGGAAATCGTCCTCGGTCTCCCCGGGGAAGCCCACGATGATATCCGTGGACACGAGGAGCCCCGGCATCTCCCGGCGGCCGTTCTCGAGGATCCTCTCGTACTCGGCCACGGTATAGCGACGGTTCATGATCTTCAGTATGCGGTCGCTGCCGGACTGTACGGGCAGATGGATGCGACGTTCCACCTTGGGCAGCTTTTCCAGGGAGGCGAAGAGTTCGGGAGTCATGTCCGTGGGATAGCTGGTCATGAACCTCAGGGACTCGATGCCCTCCACCGCGCTGACCTCTCCGAGCAATCCCGCGAAATCGATATCGCCGTGGCGATAGCTGCTGATGGTCTGCCCGAGCAGGGTGATCTCGAATCCGTCCTGGCCGGCGATGGTCTCCACCTCGCGCAGGATCGTATCCACGGGCTTGCTGCGTTCGCGCCCCCGGGTGAAGGGCACGATGCAGTAGCTGCAGAACTTGTCGCAGCCGTGCATGACGGCCACGTAGTGACTGCCCCCCGGCGGCATGGCCTTGGGACGGGCCTCGTAGGTGACCACGTGGTCGAAGTCGGTGAAGTAGAGGTCCGACTCCTTGCCGCCTGCCCGATCGAGAATCTCCGGCAACTTCAGATACTGGTCGGTGCCCACCACGAAATCCAGGGGGCTCTTCTTCTCCTTGAGCAGGGTTCCGCCCAGTCGCTGGGCCATGCAACCCAGCAGCCCGATGAGGGGGCCCTCCTCGCGATGATAGCGAAGACCCGCCAGCTGATTGACCCGTCCACGCACTCGCTGTTCGGCGTTATCGCGCACCGAACAGGTATTGATGAGGATGACGTCGGAGTCCTCGGGGCGATCCACCTTGACCATGCCCCGTTCCTCCAGGAGGCCGTCCACCACCTGGGAGTCGTAGAAATTCATCTGACAGCCGTAGGTCTCCACGTAGAACTTCTTCATGCGCGCACTCTTTCGGCTTCGGGATGGTGGCAGAGGATGCCGTCCTTCAGCCCGCTGATATCCATGGCGAGCAGATCCCCCACCGAGGCCATGCCGGCCGGAAGCAGGATCTGCTGATAGTTCTCGCTGGTGCCTCGAAGCCAGCCCCCCTCGACTTCCTTCTCCACAAGGATCTCTCGACGCCTGCCGACTTGGGCCCGCAGGTATTCGTCGCTCTTCCTGGCGAAGAGACTCCGCAAGCTCGCCACGCGGCGCTTCTTCAACTCGGGTCGAACGTCGTCTCCCAGCCTTTCGGCCGGAGTTCCAGGGCGAAGCGAGAAGGGAAAGACGTGACCGTAGGCCAGGGGCAATTCCTCGACCAGGGCCATCGTGTTATCGAATGCCTCTTCCGTCTCGCCCGAGAACCCGGCGATGACGTCGGTGCCCAGGCAGGGTTCGTCCAAGCGATCCCAGAGCATTCCCATGACCTCTCGGAAGTGGGCCGTGCGATAGGGACGCTTCATGGCCTTGAGCACGCCGTCGTCGCCGCTCTGAAGGGAAACGTGGAAGTGCGGACAGAGGCGATGGGACGCCTGGGCAAAGAGCTCGACCAGACGGGGCCGAATGTGCCGCGGCAACATGGATCCCAGTCGGAAGCGAACGGACCGGGTCTCATCGAGAAGCCGCATGAGCAGATCCTCGAGCCGCTGCGCCTCGCCATCGGGATCACGGTAGAATCCGAGCTGGATGCCCGAGAGCACGATCTCCCGATGTCCCTCGGACTCGAGACGCCTGGCCTGGGCCAGCGTGTCGGCCGCGCTGCGGCTTCGGCTGTCTCCCCGGGCGCTGGGCACGATGCAGAAACTGCAGCGCAGATTGCAGCCGTCCTGGATCTTGAGGATGGGCCGGGCGCGCCCGTCCAGGCGGGTGATTCCCCGGTCCTCGACGCGATCGTCGAAGGACGGAGGCAGGTCCTCCATCGTCTCGCCGGACACCAGCTCCGGCAGGCGATCCTTGAGGGGATTGCCCCAGACGAAATCCACTTCCGCAAGTTCCGACGTAGCTTCGGCGTCCACCTCGGCCTTGCAGCCGGTCACCAGGATGCGCGCCCGGGGGCTGCCGCGACGGGCCTGGCGCACCAGTTTGCGCAGGTCCCTGTCGCTGCCCGAGGTCACCGTGCAGGAATTGATGATCACCAGGTCGGCGGCCTCGCCGAAGGCGAGCTGGCGCCATCCCCGCTCGAGCAGACCTTCCAGGATGACCTGGCTGTCGTAGCGGTTGACCTTGCAGCCCTGCGTGGTGATGGCCACGGTTCCGGGTTTCTCGAATGCGATGGACTTCTCCATGATAGAATGAGGGGAGGCCCGTCAGACCGGCCTCCCCTCCCAGAAATCCCCTCTGGCCTTAAGCCTGTTCGGGTTTTTCCTCTTCCTCCTCCTGAGTCGCCTCGGGAGCGGGCTCGGCGGGAGCTTCCGCCGCCTCGGGGGCCGGAGCCTCCTCGGCTTCCGGAGCCGGCGTTTCCTCCGCCGCGGGCTCGGGAGCCGCCTCGGAGGTTTCGGCCGGTGCCGGCGCTTCCGCAGCCTCGCCCTCGTCCACGAATTCGGGCTCTTCCTTGGCGTCGGGGAAACGAGGCTCGCCGTACTTGTCCATGTACTCGCTCAGCGCTTCGGTTCCCTCCTCGCGGAGGCGATCGGTCACCGACAGCACGATGCGGCGACCGTCATGATCCACGTTGATGACCTTGACCGGAAGCGAGTCGCCCTCGGCGAAGTGCTCCACGGGCTTCTTGATGCTCCGGTCGCCCAGGTGGCTCACCGGAATGAAGCCCTCGACGCCCTCCTCCATCTCGACCACCACGCCGCGCTCCAGAGGACGGGAGACCTTGGCCTCCACGAAGGTGCCCTCGGTGTACTTGGCGGTGAGGTCGAACCAGGGATCCGGCGTGAGCTGCTTGAGGCCCAGGCTGATCCGGCGGATGGACTTGTTGATGTCCAGGATCACGACCTCGGTCTCGTCGCCCTTGTTCAGCACTTCCTTGGGATGGCGGATGCGCTTGGTCCAGCTCATGTCGCTGATGTGCACCAGCCCGTCGATACCCTCCTCCAGCTCCACGAAGGCGCCGAAGTTGGTGAGGTTGCGGACCTTTCCGTGCACGATCGAACCGATGGGATACTTCTCGTCGAGGCTGTCCCAGGGATCCGGCTCGGTCTGCTTGAGCCCCAGGCTGATCTTCTCGTTGTCCTTGTCGACGCTGAGCACCACGGCCTCCACTTCCTGGCCGATGGTGACGATCTTGCTTGGGTGCTTCACGTGGCGCGTCCAGCTCATCTCGCTGATGTGGATGAGTCCCTCCACGCCCTTCTCCAGCTCCACGAAGGCGCCGTAGTCGGTGATGGAGACGACCTTGCCCTCGACCTTGGTCTCTGGCTTGTACTTCTCTTCCACGTTCTCCCAGGGATAGGGAGTCAGCTGCTTGAGGCCAAGGCTGATGCGCTCGCGGTCCAGATCGATGTCGAGAACCTTCACGTCGATCTCTTCGCCGATGTTCACCAGCTCGCTCGGGTGGCTGACGCGGCCCCAGCTCATATCGGTGAGGTGCAGCAGTCCGTCGATGCCGCCCAGGTCCACGAAGGCGCCGAAGTCGGTGATGTTCTTGACCGTGCCCTTGCGCACCTGGCCCTTCTCGAGCTCCTCGATGAGGGCGGCCTTGAGCTTGTTCCGCTCCTCCTCGAGCACCACGCGACGGCTGATGACGATGTTGCGGCGGCGCTTGTTGAGCTTGATGATCTTGAACTCGAAGTTCTGGCCGATGAGGGCTTCCAGATCGGGCACCTGACGCAGGGCCACCTGGCTTCCGGGCAGGAAGGCGTCCACTCCGACCAGCTTGACCACGAGGCCGCCCTTGATGCGACGGTCGATGGTTCCTTCGATGACTCCGCCTGCGTCGTAGGTTTCCTTGATCTGATCCCAGACCTTGAGGAAGTCGGCTTTCTCTTTCGAAAGCACCACGAGGCCGTTCTCATCCTCGAGACTCTCGAGGAAGACATCCACTTCGTCTCCCTCCTTGACCTTGTCGGCACCGCCGAACTGGGAGAGGGACAAAAATCCTTCGCTCTTGAAGCCCACGTTCACCTGGACATCGCTGTCGCGAACCTGGATGACGGTTCCTTTGACGATCTCGCCCTCCTTGATGACCTTGAGGGTGGCTTCGTAGTCGAGCATCATCTTCTCGAAATTCTCGTCCTTGGCTTCCTCGTCCTCCTCGGAATCCATGGTCTCGACTTCGAGACCGAGTCGCTCGTTGAGCTTCATCGCCTTACTCGTGCTTGCATCGCCTGCCGTGGCGGTCTGAGTAGGCGCGGCTTCGGGTTCACCCCCTTCCTGGCGAATTTCTTCGGAGACCTGGTTCTCCCCTGTCTCCGCGGGGGGTGTCGTTTCGAAATCCATGAGTGGATTGTCCTCCTGATTGGGCATAGTTATCCATACCGGCACGTGGCCGGAAAACTGCATGACATTACTTCAAACCATTCGGAATCGCAAGGGGTTACGGTGGATTCGGGTCAAAAAGGACCGCCGGCTTCTTCCTGTAGGCGGGCGATCTCGGCCATGACCCCCTCGCCGAAAACCTCGTAGAGCTCCCGGCCCTCGAGTCCTCGGTCCATGAGGGGCTGAACGTGAAGGGGGCGGCCAAGATACAGGTGAATCCGCTTGCGCCGGATCAGGGTCTGCTTCCAGTGCTTGCTGCCCTTGATGAAGACCGGCTGCACGGGACAGCGGGATTCCGCGGCCATGAGCCCCAGCCCCCATTTCGCCCGTCCCAGGCGTCCCAGGGGTTTGCGGGTGCCCTCGGGAAAGAAGAATACGGTGCCCCCGTGGCGGAGCCTGTCGCCGAGCGTGTCGAAGCAGGTCCGGTCGAAGCTCCCACGCTTGATGGGCACGGCGTTGAAGTAGCTGATGAATCCGCCGAAGAGCTTGTTCTTGAACAGCTCCCGCTTGGCCACGAAGGTGAGTTCACGCTTCACGGAGAGCCCGGCCATGGGCGGATCCAGCCAGGCGATGTGATTGCAGGCCACCAGGAGGCCGCCCTCCTTGGGGCTTCGGTCGCCATGATGGATCTTCAGTCCGAACAGGAGCTTTCCTAGCAGCCAGACCAGGCGCCAGACGAAACGATAGATGGGCCGTACCTTGAATGTGACCCGGTACTCCTCCGGCTGCATCTCCGGTTTGAAGAGCAGGTCATCGGGCTGAATCTTGGGAGGCGGCATGCGCTCGCCGGCCAACTTCACCACGGCCTCGATCTGCTCGGGGATGGACAGGTGGGTGTTGTCCAGGACCACCGCATCCTCCGTCTGGATCAGGGGCGAGATGTCCCGTCCGGAATCCAGATTGTCCCTCCGTTCGAGATCCTTGAGCACCTGATCGGCCTCTCCGTCCTTCCCCTGGGCCCGGAATTCGGCCGCGCGGCGCTCTGCGCGAATGCGGGGATCGCTCTTGAGGAATATCTTCAGCTCGGCCTCGGGGAAGACCACGCTGCCCATGTCCCGGCCCTCGGCCACCAGGTTCTTGCCCCGGGCGAATTTCCGCTGGAGCTCCACCATGCCCGCGCGCACGGAGGCCACCGCGCTGTAGGCGCTGACCTTGGAGGCGATCTCCGGGGAACGGATCTCCTCGCTGATATCCCGCTCTTCGATGAGCACCCTCACCTTGCCCTTGTAGAACTTGTAGCGGAGTTGGAGCGCCTCCAGGAATTCGCTCATGGCCGCTCCCTCTTCGGGCGGAATGCCGGCTTCCACGGCGGCCAGGGTGATGGCGCGATAGAGGGCGCCGGTGTCGAGGTAGTCGAAGCCCAGGGCCTGGGCCACGCCCTTGGCCGTGGTGCTCTTGCCGCTGGCGGCGGGACCGTCGATGGCGATGATCACTCGTCCACCTCCGCGGTCTCCAGAGCTCCCACGCTCAGTCGCTTCACGAGGGACGGGAACTCGGGGAAGCTGGTGGCCACGCAGTCGGTGCCGAGAATCCGGTTCTCCCCTCGCGCAACCAGTGCCAGCACGGTGGCGGCCATGGCCATGCGATGGTCGCCCTGAGGATCGAACTCGCAGCCGCGCAGATTGGAACGGCCCTCCACCCGAAGGGTGTCGCCGAGCACCGAGGCCTCGGCGCCGAAGGCCTCGAGCATGCGCAGGCATCCGGCGAGACGATCGCTCTCCTTGTGGCGCAGCTCCGCGAGCCCGTGGAACTCGCTGGCGCTTTCGGCCTGGCAGGCCAGTGCCGCCAGCACCGGAATCTCGTCGATGAGGGAGGGCACTTCCTCGGGCAGCAGCTCCACGCCGTTGAGGGATGAGTCCTGGGCGATGAGGTCCCCCACGGGCTCGCCCAGCTCTTCCCGCGGATGATAGACGCCGATCTTTCCGCCCATGCGCTCCACCACCTTGAGCAGGCCCGTGCGCGTGGGATTCACCCCCACGTTCTTCACCACGACGTTGGCGCCTTCCACGAGAAGCCCCGCGGCGAGGAGGAAGGCGGCCGAGGAGATGTCCCCCGGCACCGTGAAGCTCTGGGCGCGAGGGATCTGTCCCCCCGAGAGATGCAGCCAGCCGTCGAGATCCTGGCTCAGCTCGACGCCCATGGAACCGAGGATGCGTTCGCTGTGATCGCGGCTGAGCCCCGGTTCGCGAAACGCGGATTCGCCTCGGGCCCTCAGCGCTCCGAGCAGGAAGGCGCTCTTCACCTGGGCGCTGGCCACGGGGCTCTCGTATCGGCATCCCTGCAGCGCGCCACCCTGGAGGTCGAAGGGCGGCCTGCCGCCCTCGGACAGTTCCACCTTCGCGCCGAGGGCTTCCAGGGGAAGCTTGATGCGCTCCATGGGACGTCCGCGCAGGGACTCGTCGCCGTCCAAGCGGTAGCGGTGAGGCTGGCTGGCGAGCAGGCCCGCCACGAGCCTCATGGTGGTGCCGGAGTTGCCGCAGTCCAGGGTCTCTTCCACGGGCGCGAAGCTTCCCGCGCAGCCCTTGATGCGCCACTGTCCCCGGCCATCCGGCATGACCTCGGCGCCGAGTTTCTCGACGATGAGGCGGGTGCGCGCGCAGTCGTCTCCGGGGGATGCATTGCGGATCACCGCTTCCCCTTCGGCGAGTGCGCCGAAGAGAAAGGCCCGGTGGGTGAGCGATTTGTCACCCGTGGCCTCCCAGCGTCCCCGGAACTTGCCGGCCTGTTTGATTCGATATTCCAAGCGATCAGCTCCGGGCTTTTTCCTGAAGGAGTTCGGCGAGGGCGTGGATCATGCGATGGTTCTCTTCCTCGAGGCCCACGCTGATGCGCACGGCATTGAGTTCGGCGCCGAAGCTGCCCATGGGACGCACGATGACGCCGCGCTCGAGGAGTTCGTCGTAGACCGTCTGCGAGTCCATGGGCAGGAAGGCCATGACGAAGTTGGTCTGGCTGGGCAGCACCCGGCAGCCCATGGCCTCGAGCTTCTTGCAGATGTAGCGGCGTCCGAGGCTGTTTTCCTCCTGGATCCAGCGAAGACGTTCCGGATCGCGCAGGGCGGCGAGGGCCGCCGACTGGGACAGGGAGTTCACGTTGAAGGGCGGACGCCCCCGCTCGAGCAGATCCACGAGATTGGGATGGCTGACCGAATAGCCGATGCGCAGACCCGCGAGGGAGTAGATCTTCGAGAAGGTGCGCAGCAGGATCAGGTTCGGATAACGCTCCAGCCACTCGATGGTCTGGGGATAGTCGGGCGCCTCCACGTATTCGTAGTAGGCCTCGTCCACCACCACCAGGCAGTCCTCGGGCACCTTGTCCATGAAGGCACGCAGTTCCTGCTCGCTGTTGTGGGTTCCCGTGGGATTGTTCGGATTGCAGACGAAGACAAGTTTGGTCTTCGGGCTGAGGGCGGCCGCCATGGCGTCGAGGTCGTGGCGGAAGTCGCCGTCCAGGGAGACCTCGATGCCGCGTCCCAGGGAAAGCTGACTGACGATCTTGTAAACCACGAAGGAAGGCGAGGCGTAGACCAGTTCCTCGTCTTCCTTCACGAAAAGCTCGGCCAGAAGGTAGAGCACTTCCACCGAACCGTTGGCGATGAAGATGCGCTTCTCGCTGACTTCCAAATGTTTGGCCAGGGCCTTGTGCAGATAGTAGGCGCTGTCGTCGGGATAGCGATTGAGCTCGCGAATGCCCTTGTCCAGAACTTCCAGAACCCTCGGCCCGGGTCCGTGGGGATTCTCGTTGGAGGCCAGCTTGATGATCTCGCGCAGGCCCTTTTCCCGCTGCAACTCCTCCACCGGTTTTCCCGGAACGTAGCGCCGCACATCGAGCACGTCTTCGCGAGCCAGTCTTTCGAAATCCATCGCCCGTCCTTTCCGCCTGGGGACATTCAAACTAGCTCAGACCCACGGCCTCTTTCAAGACGCGGAGTTCCGCCTTGGTCAAGGGTCTGAGCTTCCCCTCGGGAAGGCCCGCCAGCTTCAGGGGGCCGATGGCCACGCGCTCCAGGTCGATGACTCGCCGGTTCAGGGCTTCGAACATGCGGCGGATCTGGCGCTTGCGTCCTTCGCGTAGCCTGACCTCGTAGGTGGCCCGGGCGCGCAGAGGGCGGATGGAGCAGGGCCGCGTCTTGCCGTCGCCGAGCAGGAGACCGCCGGAGAACTTCCACATCTGCGACTTGGTGATGGGCAGGTTCACCCGTACCCGGTAGACCTTCTCCACCTCGTAGCGTGGATGCAGGAGGCGAAGGGAGAGATCGCCGTCGTTGCTGAGAAGCAACAGGCCGCGGCTCTTCTTGTCCAATCGCCCCACGGGATAGATCCTGGCCTTGATGCCCTGGGCCCTCGCCAGATCCAGCACCGTCTGCCCCCCGTGGGGATCCTTCACCGTGCTGAGCACCCCCATGGGTTTGTTGAGGGCGTAGACGCGGGTCTCTTCGGGACGGAGTTTCTTGCCGTCCAGGGTCACGCTCTGCTTTCGGGGATCCACGGATGTTCCGGGTTGATCGCAGAGCCGCCCATCGACGGAAACGCGCCCGGAACGGATGATCTCGTCGCAGGCGCGTCGGCTGCCGGCCCCCGAGAGGGCCAGAAATCGGTTGAGTCGTATCTTGCTCAAGGCTCCTCGGTGATCTCGGCGCTCTCCTCGGCGACCGTCCGCACGGGAACCAGGGCTTCCTCGAGGTCGAACTCCTCGGGATCGAGGCCTTCGAGGATGTCCTCCTCGCCCTGAAGGGCTGCGCGCTCTTCCTCTCGACCCTGCTGAAGAGCCTCGGCAAGCTTCTCGTCCTCGGGCGCTTCC
This sequence comes from uncultured bacterium, assembly GCA_964344565.1. Taxonomy (GTDB): domain Bacteria; phylum Krumholzibacteriota; class Krumholzibacteriia; order JACNKJ01; family JACNKJ01; genus JACNKJ01. Next base: position 34,043 of record CAYFNT010000021.1, on the reverse strand, counting down.
GTTTCCGGTTCGGCTTCAGCTTCCTGATCCACGCCGATCATCTCGCCGATGCGATCGACGCCCTCCATGAGCCGGCGACGTCTCTCCTCGGGCACCATGGGCTGCGTATCCAGCTCCTCCTCCTCGGAGCTGAGGAGGGTCTCGATCTCCTGCATGTCGGGCAGGTCCTCGAGACGGTTGAGGCCGATGTGAGAGAGGAACTCCTCGCTGGTTCCGTAGAGCAGGGGTTTGCCCACGGACTCGGCGCGTCCCATGATGCGCACGAGACCTTTTTCCAGCAGGGTCGACAGGGCGGATCCGGATCCCACGCCGCGCACCTGCTCCACGTCGAAGCGGGTGCAGGGCTGGCGATAGGCCACCACGGCCAAAGACTCCAGAGCCGCGCGGGACAGACGCACGCGGCGCTGGCTCTTGAGCAGATCCTCGATGCGACGGGAATGCTCGGCCCGCGTCAGGATGCGCCAGCCACCGCCCACCTCGCGAAGCTGGAAGGCGTGTCCGGCCTCCTCGTAGTCGCCCTGCAGTTCGGTGAGCACCGCGCGCAGCCCGCGCTTGTCCGTACCCGAAATCACCGACTGGATGCGACCGAGCGGCAACGGCTCGGGAGAAGCGAAGAGGAGGGCCTCGACGGTCCTCTTCAGATCCTTGCTCATTTTTCTCTCACCCCTTCATTCATGCGCCCGCGGCCGCCGTGAGGTGTTCCTCCTCGACGGGCTCGGGATTTCTCTCCAACCAGATCTCCGCGAAATGCCCATGCTGGAACACGCGCAGTTCGCCGAGTTTCATCATCTCGAGGATGGCCATGAAGGTCACGATGGCATGAGTTCGGCTCTCCACCTTTTCGAAGAGATCGCCGAAACGGAAGCGCTCGCCGGTCTGGATCCAGAGCCGGATGAGGTCCACCTTCTCCTCGATGGTCACCTCTTCCAGGGCCACGTGATGCCTGGCCTCGCGCTCGGCCACGGTGCTCATGACGTCGCGCAGGGCGCCCAGCAGGTCCACGAAACTCAAGGTGAAGACTTCCTCGCGGCTTCGCAGTTCCTCAATGGGAATCTCGGGCACGAAGTCGTGGAGCTTTCGGCGTTCCTCCGCCAGATCGCGAATGCGGCTGGCCGCTTCCCGATACTTCTTGTACTCCTGCAGCTGTGCCACCAGGTCTCCGCGGGGATCCTCCTCCTCCTCGGAATGGCGAGGCAGGAGCATGCGGCTCTTGATGCGCAGGAGCGTGGCGGCCATGAGCAGATACTCCCCCGCTCCGTCCAGCTCCAGGGCCTGGAGGGTCTCCAGGTGTCCCAGATACTGCTCGGTGACGCGAGCGATGGGGATGTCGGTGATCTCGATCTCGTCCCTGCGGATCAGGTAGAGAAGGAGATCCAGGGGCCCCTCGAAGAGCTCCAGTCTCACCGTGTAGCTCATTTCACTCCCAACTGCTTGACCGCCAAGGGAATAGACTAAAACCGAGAGCTCGTCAACGTTTCTTTCCACCTCAGGAAGTGCTTGACTGAAACAGGTTTAGAGCCTGCCAAAAGGAAGCTTAGGGACTCATTGCCCCCGCGGATGGAAGCTTCGGTGCACCTCCCGCAGGTAGAGACGGTCCACCTGGGTGTAGATCTGGGTGGTGGCGATGGAGGCGTGTCCGAGCATCTCCTGCACGGATCTCAGGTCGGCCCCGCCTTCCAGCAGGTGCGTGGCGAAGGAATGCCGCAGGCTGTGGGGACGGATGCCCGGCAGTCCGGCCTCGGCCGCGAGCTTCTGGAGGATCTTCCACCAGCCCACCCGACTCAGGCCTCCCCCGCGGAAATTGAGAAAGACCGAAGGAGGCGAATCCGGACGGGCCAGGACCGGGCGTTCTTCTTCCAGGTAGCTCGACAGGGCCGCCACCGCCGGTTCGCCCAGGGGCACCCAGCGTTCCTTGCGACCCTTGCCGATCACGCGGAGAAGGGCGTCGTCCAGGAAGAGTTCGGCGAGGGGAAGGCCCACCAGTTCGCTGGCCCGAAGACCGGCGGCATAGGCCACCTCCACGAGGGCCCGGTTCCGGGATGGCAGTTTAGCGCTGGCGGAAGCCGCGGCGATGAGAGCTTCGGCCTCGTCGTGACTGAGGATGTCCGGCAGCTTGCGCGGCAGCCGGGGGCTTTCCAGGGTCTCGGCGGGCGAGCTCTTGCGCAGGCCCTCCACCACCAGGTAGCGGAAGAAGCTGCGCCAGCTGCTGATCATGCGGGCGCGGCTCCGGGCGGCCAATCCCTCCAGTTCCGTCGAAGCCAGGATGTCTCGGAGTCCTTCCGGGCCCACCTCCAGCGGCCCCTTGCCGCAGGATTCGAGACGGGTGAGATCGCGGCGATAGGCGTCCAGCGTATTGGCGCTGAGGTTCTTCTCGACCAGGAGCTGGTCCAGCCAGCCGTCCATGGCCTCGTTCCAGGAGAGGCTCACGGCTTCTCCTTCAGGGTTTCGAGGATGGTCTGGGCCAGGGCGGGACCGATGCCCGGCACCTTTCGAAGATCGTAGGCCGTGGCCTTGCGGATGCCTCGAATGTCGCCGAAGTACTGCAGCAGGAGATCCCGGCGGGCGGGACCCAGACCCGGTATCTCATCCAGCGCCGAGGAGATGGATTTCTTCCCCCGCCGCTGGCGGTGGAAGTCCCGGGCGAAGCGATGGGCCTCGTCGCGCACGCGCTGAAGCAGCTTGAGCGCCGCGGAACTCGGCGGCAGAACCAGAGCTTCGCCCTCGCCGCCGGACCGGAAGACCTCTTCCTCCCGCTTGGCGAGGGAGATCAGGGGCTGCCCCGTGACCTCGAGTTCGCGCAGTGCCTCTTCGGCGGCTCCGAGCTGCCCGAGTCCGCCGTCGATGAAAAGCAGATCCGGCAGACGCTTCTGCTCGTCCAGAAGACGCTTGAATCGACGATGAACCACTTCGCGAATGGAGGCCACGTCGTCCTGACCCTCCACGGTCTTGATCTTGAACTTTCGGTACTGGCCCTTCCGCGGCTGGCCGTCGTGGAAGCTCACCAGTGAGGCCACCACTTCCGTGTCACCGGTGTTGGAGATGTCGATGCCCTCGATGACCCGGGGCAGCGCTTCCAGGTTCAGAGCCTCGCGCAGTTCGAAGATCTCCGGAGGCAGTCCCGGACTCTTGCCGGATTCGGCGGCGAGTATCTCGTCCAGCTTGCTGCGGGCATTGTCCAGGGCCAGGGTGATCAGCTCCCGACCGAGCCCGCGCTGGGGACGCTTCAGTTCGAGCTTGCTGCCCCGCTTCTCGGTCAGCCAACGGGTCAGCAATTCCATGGACTCCAGTTCCACGGGCAGGAAGATCTCCGGCGGAAGCAGATCCACGCGATGGTAGTACTGCTGGAAGAAGGCGCCGAGCACGGCCACGTCCGTTTCGGCGAGAGCGCCCTTGAAGTGGAAGGTCTCCGTGGCCAGCAGCTTCCCTCCGCGGATTCGCAGCACCACCGCGCAGCAGTCCTCCCGATCCCGGGCCAGGGCCAGCACGTCGCGATCGCCGCCGCCGTAGACCTGGGTGCGATGCCTGTGGCTCAGACGTTCGAGGGCCGTGACCTGATCCCGGAGCCGGGCGGCCTCCTCGAACTTCAAGTTCTTCGATAGAGTCTCCATGTCCTTCTCGAGCCTGGCGCTGAGCTGCTCGGTCTTGCCCGTCAGGAAGAGGAGCACCCGGTCCAGGTCGGCCCGGTACTCCTCCACCGTCTGCCGTCCCGTGCAGGGCGCTTTGCAGCGGTCGATGTGATAGTAGAGGCACTCCCGCTCCAGCGAGCGGTAGGTCACGTCGCCGGGGCAGTCCCGCAGCGGGAATAGGGTCTTCAATACGCGCAGAGTCTGGCGCAGAGCGCCCACGTCGGTGTAAGGTCCCAGGTAGAGGCTGCCCGTGTCCTCCCGATTCCGGGTGGGGAAGATCCGGGGGAGCTCCTCCTCCAGGGTCACCCGCAGGTAGGGGTAGCTCTTGTCGTCCTTCAGGCGGATGTTGTAGCGGGGAGCGTATTCCTTGATGAAGTTGTTCTCGGCGACCAGGGCTTCCATCTCGCTGCCCAGGACCAGGTAATCCAGGTCGTCGGTCTTCCGGACAAGCAGTTCGGTCTTGGGATCCGGGACCCGCGAGTCCTGAAAATAGGACCGCACCCGCAGGCGCAGGCTCTTGGCCTTGCCCACGTAGATGACCTTGCCGGCCCCGTCCTTGAAAAGATAGACCCCGGGCGAGCGGGGCAGTCTCTCCAGCTTCTTTTGCAGTTCCTCGCGGATTTCCAAGGCTTCCTCCGCGGGCACCATAGGCGGGAAATGTCGCGGAGACAAGGGGTTTCCCCCTTGACACTGACCATGGGCCTTGCTAGCTTGCCCCTTCCCCCAGACCAAAACACGGAGTGGAAGAGGAATGCCTCATCACAAGTCTTGCAAGAAGCGTCTGATCACGAGCCGCAAGGCCAATCTGGCCAACCGCGCCGAGCGCAGCCACATGCGCCATCAGCTCCGCGATTTCCGCGGCATGACCGACAAGGACGCCGCCGCCGGCAAGCTGCCGGAAATGATCTCTCTGCTGGATAGGATGGCCAAGAAGGGCATCATCAAGAAGCAGAAGGCCGATCGTCTCAAGAGCCGCCTCTACGCGCATCAGCGCGCCCTGGGCTAGAGACCGAGAACAGCCCCCGACTCAACCTCCCCCTTCGGGGGGAGGCTTTTTCATGTCCCCCAGTCCCCTCAGGAATTTCGCCACGGCCGGATGGTCCGCCTCCGGGGAGCGCAGGAAGGTGTCGATGAAATCCTGGGCTTGGGAATGACCCTCGGCGGCGTAGCGACGAGCCTGGATCAGCAGTTCGAGGCCGTCCACGGCCTGCACCAGCTTCGCTTCCTCGCTTTCACCACGACGCAGTTCCCCGAGCAGATCCAGGATCTCGGGATCTTCCGGCCACTGGGCGGCCTCGGTCTCCCGCTCGGCGGCTTCCACCGCCTCCTGGCCGAGCTTCAGTTTGTCGGGACGGGGAATGTCGCCCAGCCGGGCCTCGTGGAAGTCGTGGAGCAGGGCCATGAGCAGCACTCGGCGCTCATCGAGGCCAGACTGCCGAGCCATGCGCCAGGCGAGCAGGGCCACGGCATAGCTGTGATCGGCCACGGACTCGGGATGCTCCACGCCGATGCGCAGCCATCCCTCCCGCAGCGTATCCTTCAGGGCGTAGAGATCATCGATCCAGTCGCTCATGGCGCGACTTCGCTCGGAGGATTGACGACGCGATTGCTGTCGGCCTCTTCGGGGAATTGGAATCCGCGCAGGGTCGCCGCCTCGCCGGGGGGAACCACGATGGGCCCGCCGTCCAGGTAGGCGGCCTCGCTGAGAGGATCCCAGAGGGAGTCCTCCCCCGTTTCCCGATGGATGAACAGGGCCCAGGGCCCGGGTGGAATGCCCGCCATGGTGAAGTCGCCCTCGCGCTTGCGATAGAGCACCAGGCTGTCCCCCCAGTCGCCGGCCAGGAGGCTGCGAAGGCTGTCGCTCCACTCGTGGGGATGATGGCCCGGCGCCAGGGAATCGCCTTCCACCCGCAGGGAATCGGCCCAGAGGCGGATGACGAAGAGGCCGGGCAGACTGTCGGTGGTCTCGAAGCTGCCGTTGATCTTGCCGGGTTCGTCCGGATCGATGACGTTTAGAGCGAGCTTCATGACCCGAGGCGATTCCTCGTCGAGGATGAGACTGTCGGACAGGGTGTCCGCGAAATCCACGGCGGCATCGTAGAGGCTGTCGCCGTCCACGTCCTCGAAGGCCCAGAGTCGAAGCAGCTTCGACTCGAGGGGCAGGTGCCGGATGACGAACTCTCCCTGACGGTCAGGGCGCGCCTCGCGGACCCACTCGCCGTCGGGGTCCTCCAGTCGCAGGTGCAGCTGTTCGGAGGGCCGGCGCTTGAACTGCACCTTGCCCCCCACCCATCCCCTGAGCAGGCGCGAGCCCGTGGAGAAGTCCAGCACCTGCCATTCGTTCTGCGGCACGCCGTGGCGATCCAGCCAGCCGGGAAGCAGGTAGACGCAGATGCTGCTGTCGGCGGGGAAGGGATCCCAGAACTCGAGGGTGACGAGGGTGTCGCCGCTCCAGTGGGCCCGGCGGAGAAGTCGGGATGGTTCGCTGCGCAGGGATTCCAGCACCGATTTCCGGTCCACCGCTTCGCTGAAGAAGAGCTGCAGGGTGTCCAGGGGACCGGTCTCCAGGCTGCCTTCCGGAGGCATGGACCCCCGGAAGGTCGCCGGAATCTCGTCCTCGGGTCCGCCCGGGGGCGGTTCCATCTGGGCGCAGCCGACGATGATCGCCGCCATGGCCAGAAGCTGCGCCGCCCGGACCGATCGCATTACATCACCAATGTCATGATCGCCCGCTGGGCGTGCATGCGGTTCTCGGCCTCGTCGAAGACCACCGACTGGGGACCGTCGATGACCTCGTCGGTGATCTCGTCGCCCCGGTGAGCCGGCAGGCAGTGCAGGACGATGCTGTCCTTCTTGCCGGTCTTCTCCAGCAGGGACTGGTTCACCTGGTAGGGCTTGAAAATCTCCTTGCGCTCGGCGGCCTCGTCCTCCTGGCCCATGCTGGCCCAGACGTCGGTGTAGAGCACGTCGGCGCCTTCCACGGCCTGGGACGGGTCGCTGATGTTCTCGTAGCGCAGACCCGGATTGATCTTCCTCGCGTTCTCCAGCACCGCCGCATCGGGCTCGTAGCCGGAGGGATTGCTGATGACCAGTTCGAAGGGGAATCGCGCCGCGGCGTTGATCCAGCTGTTGGCCATGTTGTTGCCGTCGCCGAGATAGACGATGCGCAGATCCTCGATGCCGCCCTTGTGCTCCCAGACGGTCTGCAGGTCGGCCATCACCTGGCAGGGGTGCAGCAGGTCGGTGAGTCCGTTGATCACGGGGATGCTCGTGGCGTTGCGCGCCAGGGAGAGGGCTCCCTCGTGGGCGAAGGTGCGGATCATGATGCCGTCCACGTAGCGTTCGAGTACTCGGGCCACGTCCTGGGGCGCCTCGCGGGTGCCCAGGCCGATCTCCTTGTCGGTGATGTAGAGGCTCGAACCACCCAGCTGGGCCATGGCCACCTCGAAACTCACCCTCGTGCGCAGACTGGGTTTGTGGAAGAGCACCGCCAGCACCTTGCCGGGCTTCTCGCCCTGCAGGCTTTCGCCCTTCTTGAGACGACGCTTCTGGTCCATGGCCAGTTCGAGAACGCGAACGAGATCATCGCTGCTCCAGTCGGCGATGGAGATGAAATCCTTGGGCAGGGCCATTGCTCTCTCCTTCTATCCCCTCGGGTGCGCCTTGCGGTGCACGTCCTTGAGTTTCTTCGTGGTCATGTGCGTGTAGACCTGGGTACTCGTCAGGCTGGAATGTCCCAGCAGTTCCTGGATGGAACGCAGATCGGCGCCCCTGTCCAATAGATGCGTTGCGAAGCTGTGGCGCAAGACGTGAGGGCTCACTCTTTCCAGGGAAGCGACCATTCCCAGGTAGCGCTCCACCCTTCGCTGAACCGTGCGGGGGCTGATGGGTCCGTTCCGGCCCGGAAAAACCGGATCGGCATCGCGGCCGGGTCCCAGCTCGGCGAGCCATCGCTTCAGCCAGCGCAGGGCCTCGCCCTGCACCGGCACCAGCCGCTCCTTGCCGCCCTTGCCCATCACGTTGAGGATGCCCTGGCCCGCGTCCAGATCGGCTCGCTCCAGCCCCACCAGCTCGCTCAGTCGGATGCCCGTGCCGTAGAGCAGTTCCAGGATGCATCGATCGCGCAGTCCCTTGGGCTCGTCGGTCTCCGGCAGGGCCATCATGCGGTGGACCCATCCCTCCTCGGCGAAGACGGGAAGGCGCTTGGCGATCTTCGGAGCTTCGAGCAGTGCCACGGGGTCGGCGGCCAGGCGTCCGCTTCGGTTGAGGAATCGGTAGAAGGTCCTGAGCGAAGACAGCTTCCGAGCGATGGTCCTGTCGCCCAGGGGAGCTTTGCCCTCCGCCCCTCGACGAAGCCTGGCCAGGTACCGGCGGAGCAGGGCACGTTCCACGTCGAGGGCCTCGACCTCATCCGGATCCCCGAGGAACTCCAGATAGCCGCGAAGATCGCGCATGTAAGCCGCCACCGTGTGGGGCGAGTAGGCCCGCTCCACGGCCAGATAGTTCTCGAATGCCTTGAGAGTCGTTTTCACGGAGCGGAATTTATCAGAGGGAACCGGAGGAGGCAAGGAGAGGTGCCGGCTGTCCGCAGCTCGCCAGAGAAACTCAGCCGGGTCGATTGGCCAGCCAGGCGTCCAGATCGGCAAGACTGCGTTCGGCGAGCAGACCCTTGCGCTTCCTCTTGTCGCGGATCCGTTCATCCAGGGGAGGCAGCAGGCCGAAGCTCACGTTCATGGGCTGGCTCTTGCCGGGGCTCTGTCCGTCCAGGAAGGCGGCCAGGGCCCCCACCATGGTCGTGGCCGGGGGAAGGCCGGGCTCGCGGCCCTGCAATCGATCGCAGAGATGGCGCGCGGCCATGAGTCCGCTGCCCATGGATTCCACGTAGCCCTCCACGCCGGTCATCTGTCCGGCGAAGAAGAGACCTTCCCGCTTCCGGCTCTCCTGGAAGGGAGTCAGGGTCGAGGGATAGTCCAGGAAGAAGTTCCGGTGCATGGCGCCGTAGCGAACGAACTCCGCTTCGGTGAGTGCGGGAATCATCCGAAAGATTCGACGCTGGTCACCCACGCGAATTTTGGTCTGACATCCCACGAGTCCCCAGAGCGTGCCCTCCCGATTCTCGGCACGCAGCTGAAGCACCGCCCAGGGACGGCGGCCGGTGGACGGATCCTCGAGGCCCACGGGTCGCAGGGTACCGTGGCGCAGGGTCTCCGGACCTCGGGCGGCCAGGACTTCCACGGGCAGGCATGACTCGAAATAGGGCACGTCCTTTTCGAACTCGTGGGCGGGATAGGCCTCCGCCTCGGCCAGTGCCGCCACGAAAGCGTCGTAGCTATCCTTGTCCATGACCGCGTTCAGATAGTCGGCCTCGCCCTTGCCGTATCGGCTTGCCCGGAAGAGCTTCGAGTCGTCCAGGGATTCCCGGGTCACCGTGGGGGCGATGGCGTCGTAGAAACTCAGACGCCCGACGCCGAAGTGAGTCTCGATGGACCGGCTCAGGGCCTCGCCGGTGAGCGGCCCCGTGGCGATGATGACCGGCCCCTCCTCGGGCAATTCCTCCACTTCCCGGCGCTCCAGACAGATCTTGGATTCGGTTTCCACCGCTTCGGTAACGCGCCTCGAAAACTCCGCCGGATCCACGGCCAGTGCGCCGCCGGCCGGCAAGGCAGAGGCCTCGGCCAGGGGCAACAGCCTGCTGCCTAGACGCCCCAGCTCTTCCTTGAAGAGGCCTGAAGCCGTATCCATGAGACGCGATTTGAGGGAATTGCTGCAGACCAGTTCGGCGAGACCGTCCAGGCGGTGGGCCGGCGATTGGGCGACGGGCTTCTGCTCAACCAGGCAAACAGTGTAATTTTGGTGTGCTAGAAAAAGAGCGGCCTCGCTTCCCGCGAGACCGCCTCCGATGATGGTCACATCCGCTTTCGCCACTAGTAGGGAATCTCCAGTTTACAGACCGTGCACTGCCTGTAGTTGCCCTTGGCCTTGCTGGCCTTCTCCACCACCATGCTCTCGCAATCGGGGCAGGGTTCGGCCACGGGCTTGTTCCAGCTGGCGAAATCGCAATCGGGATACTGGTTGCAGCCGTAGAAGGTGCGTCCGGAGCGGCTGCGCTTCTCCACCAGTTGCCCCTTGCAGTCATCCTTGGGACAGGGTACGCCGATCTCCAGGGGCGATGTGCCCTTGCAGTCGGGGTAGCGCTCGCAGGCGGCGAAGCGGCCGTAGCGGCCCGTGCGCACCACCATGCCCGCCTCGCACTCGGGGCACTTCTGGTCCCCCGCCGGCTTGGGATCCTCGATGGGACGGGAGAACTTGCAGTCGGGCCACTTGCTGCAGGCCAGGAAGCGCCCGTTGCGGCCCCAGGTCTTGACCATGGGCGAACCGCACTTCTCGCACTCGATCTCGGTGATCTCCCGCAGATCTTCCCGAAGCTGTTCGACCTGGGATTCCACCTCGTCGAGGGATTCGCGCATGGGCTTGTAGAGGTGGCTCACCACCTGGGTCCAGGGCTCGGCGCCCTCCTCGACCTTGTCCAGTTCCTCTTCCATGTCGGCGGTGAATCCCACCTCGAAGAGGCGCGGGAATCCCCGCTCCAGGAATGTCCAGACGCTCTCTCCCAGCTCCGTGGGGAAGAAGCGGCGGTTCTCGTCGAGTTCCAGATAGTCGCGGCTCTGGATGGTGCTCACGATGGTGGCGTAGGTGCTCGGACGTCCGATGCCCTTCTCTTCCAGCTCCTTGATGAGCGTGGCTTCCGAGTAGCGCGGCGGCGGTTCCGTGAAGTGCTGTTTGTCCGTCAGCTTCACGAGCTCGAGGGTTTCGCCCTCGTGGATCTCAGGAAGCAGCTTCTCCTTGTCGCCGTTGGGACGGGCGCGCCTGAAACCGTCGAAGACCAAACGATTGCCGGTGGCCCGGAAAACGCCCTTGCCCGCGCGGATGTCCACGCCGGTGGCCTCGAATCGCGCCTCGGCCATGAGCGAGGCCACGAATCGCTGCCAGATCAGCGTGTAGACGGCGAGCTGATCCTTGCTCAGATATTTCTTGATAGCTTCGGGCGTGCGCAGCACCGAAGTGGGGCGAATCGCCTCGTGGGCGTCCTGCGCCCCCTTCTTGCTCTTGAAGTGCCGATCCTTGGCCGGCATGTACTCCTTGCCGTAGTTGAACAGCACGAATTCGCGATGCTCCTCGCGGGCGCTATCGGCCACCCGAGTGGAATCGGTACGCATGTAGGTGATCAGGCCCGCGCTGCCCTCGTCGCCGAGGTCCAGGCCCTCGTAGAGTTGCTGGGCGATGACCATGGTGCGGCGCGCGTTGTAATTCAGACGATTGCTGGCCTCGCGCTGAAGGGTGCTGGTGATGTGCGGAGGCTCGGGACTGCGCTTGCGTTCCTTGCGCTCGACCTTGTCGACCTTGTAGTCCTGACCTTCCAATCCTTTCAGGATGGCCTTCATGGTCTTCTCGTCGGGGATCTCCGCCTTGGCGCCGTCCCACTGGGTCAGCTTGGACTCGATCTCGCCGCCGCGGTCCGTGGTGAAGTCCGCCGACAGGGACCAGTATTCCACGGGATTGAAGGCCCGTCGCTCCCGCTCTCTCTCCACGATGAGCCTCAGGGCGACGCTCTGCACGCGTCCCGCGCTGAGTCCGTAGTAGAAGACCTTCCACAGCACCGGACTGATCTGATAGCCCACGAGACGATCGAGCACGCGCCGGGCCTGCTGGGCCTCGACCTTGTTGCTGTCGACGACTCCCGGATTCTCCACCGCTTCGGCGATGGCGCCTTCGGTGATCTCGTTGAGAAGGATGCGCTGGATCTGCGGCTGGGCGTCTTCGAGATGCTTCTTGAGGTGCCAGGCGATGGCCTCGCCCTCACGGTCGGGGTCCGTGGCCAGCAGGATGCGTTCGGCCTTCTTGGCCTCGGACTTGAGCTGCTTGAGCAGGGTGCCCTTGCCCTTGATGGTCACGTACTGGGGCTCGAACTCGTTTTCCAGATCGATGCCCAGCTTGCTCTTGGGCAGATCCATCACGTGACCCTTGCTCGCGAGCACCTTGAAGCCCGCACCCAGATACTTCTGGAAGGTCTTGGATTTCGTGGGGCTCTCGACGATGAGAAGGGTCTTGGCCATGGGCCCGTCCTATTAGTGGATTCGTGTTCCCTCGGGATCGCCGAAGTTCCATGCGTCCCGGTCGAAGATGATGGATGCGGCCAGGAAGCGGATGGATTCCAGATCCACGTCGTCTCCCGGCAGGTCCGCCGCGCGGTGCAGCACCTCGCCGCTCTCCTCGTCGGAGATCAGGCCGAACTGCCGCAGGCGCTCCAGATAGTCCCAGGCCTCGCGGCTGAGGGTCGCCGAACTCACCACGGGATCCATGAAGTCCAGCTCGCCCCCCTCCTTGTGCTTGCTCAAGGTGTAGCGGATGGCGCGCAGGATATCCTCGCGGTCGAAACCCGCCTCGCTGAGAAGATCCTGGAGGCTTTCGGCTCCGTTCTCCCCGTTGATGAGTTCTTCGTCGGCCCGATCGAGGATGTAGAGCACGATTTCGAGGAGGCGCTTCTGCATGGGGACCGTTTCCTTTCGGCGGCGGACGGGCAAGCTAGCAGCCTGCCCGCGCAAATGCAAGTCAGTCGATGTTGGCGCCGTGGCACTTCTTGTACTTCTTCCCGCTGCCGCAGGGGCAGGGATCGTTGCGTCCCACCTTCTCTTCCACCTTGACGGGCTGGGGTTTAGCCTGCTTGGGCATGGCTCCCGTGGCGCTGATGGCCGCGGCCGGCTGAGGCGTCGCCTGGGCCGGGTCGGTTTCCTGTTCCGGAATCTTCGTGAAGCCCCCGGATTCCTCGTGCTGGGTCTCCACCTGGGACAGATCCTCGCCCTCGTAGGCCCGAGGCTGAACCGCCACCTCCATGTGGAAGAGCATGCTCAGGGCGTCCTTGTCCACCTGGGACATGAGCTCTTCGAAGAGCGAGAAGGCCTCCGACTTGAACTCGATGAGGGGATCCTTCTGGGCGTAGGCCCGCAGACCGATGCCGCTCTTGAGATTGTCCAGCTCGAGCAGGTGCTCCTTCCAGCCCTCGTCCAGGCTGCGGAGCAGTGCGTATCTGAGAACCTGCTGATAGACCTCTCCGGGCAGGCTGGCGGCCTTCTCGGTCAGGCGTTCCCGCGCACGCTCCTGCATGGTGTTGCGGACCAGGTCCTTGTCCCAGGCTCCGTACTCCGACTCGGGCACGCTGAAGTCGGCCAGGAAGACGCCTTCCAGCTCGTGGAACAGATCCTCCATGGGCCAGTTCTCGGGGATGTCGCCATCCTGGATCCGGACATCCACCATATCGGTGACCACCTGATCCACCTTCTCGGCGGCCTCGTCCACCAGCTCGTCGGACTCCAGATAGAAGCTGCGGCGGTCGTAGACCACCTCGCGCTGCATGTTCATGACGTCGTCGTACTTGAGCAGGTGCTTACGGATGTCGAAGTTGTGGGCCTCCACCTTCACCTGGGCCCGTTCGATGGCCTTGGTCACCATGGGGTGGGTGATGACCTCGCCTTCCTCCACGCCCATGCGATCCATGACGCGCCCGATGCGGTCGCCGCTGAACAGGCGCATGAGGTTGTCCTCCAGGCTCAGGAAGAAGAGGCTGCGTCCGGGGTCGCCCTGACGCCCGCTTCGTCCGCGGAGCTGCCGGTCGATGCGCCGGCTCTCGTGGCGTTCGGTGCCGATGATCTGCAGGCCGCGCTCGCCCGTGTCTTCGCCGCTGATGGTCAGGGCGCTGCCGTCCACCACGCCGGGATGCAATTTGATGTCGGTGCCTCGGCCCGCCATGTTCGTGGCGATGGTCACCGCGCCCGGCTGTCCGGCGTTCATCACGATCTCCGCCTCGCGCTGATGCTGTTTCGCGTTGAGCACGTTGTGCACGATGTTCTGTCGCGTGAGGATGCGGCTGAGGGTTTCGCTGAACTCCACCGAAACCGTGCCCACGAGAATCGGCAGCTTCATGCGATGAAGGCGCTGCACCTCGTCGGCGATGGCCGCCACCTTCTCGCGCCGGGTGCGGTAGATGCGGTCGTCGGAGTCGTCGCGCACCACGGGCTGGTTGGTCGGAATGACCATCACCTTGAGCTTGTAGATCTCGAAGAACTCGCCTTCCTCGGTGATGGCCGTGCCCGTCATGCCCGAGAGCTTCGCGTACATGCGGAAGAAGTTCTGGAGGGTCACCGTGGCGTAGGTCTGGGTCTGTCCCTCGATGCGCACGTTCTCCTTGGCCTCGATGGCCTGATGCAGGCCGTCCGAGTATCGGCGCCCGTGCAGCACGCGCCCGGTGAACTCGTCCACGATCTGCACGCGTGCGTCCTGGACCACGTACTCCACGTCCTTCTCGAAAAGGCTGTAGGCCTTCATGAGCTGGTTCATGATGTGGATGAGATCGCTGCGCTCCGCGAACTCCCGATGGGCCTCCTCGCGGGCGAGGGCCCGGGCCTTGGCGTCGAGGCTCGCGTCCTCGTCGATGGCGCCGAGCTTCACGGATAGATCTGGCAGCACGAAGAGCTGGCGGTCCTTCTCGCTGAGGGAGTCCAGCCCCTTTTCGGTGAGCTCGATGCTTCCGCCCTTCTCGTCGAGGGTGAAGTAGAGCACGGCGTCCAGCTCGGTCATGGACTTGTCGCGCATGTTGGCGTTCTCGACCTGCCCGATGAGCTGGGCCGTGCCGGTCTCCTGCATCATGCGCAGGAATCGCTTGCTTTTGGGCGAGCCGTGGCGGATTTGAAGGAGCAGGGTGCCCAGGGCCCACGCCTCATCGTCGCTTCGTTCCTCGTTCTTCAGGATCTTCTCGGCCTGGCCGGACAGATCGTTGATGAGCCTCTGCTGGCGCTTGAAGAGGGTCTCGACCATGGGCTTCAGCTCGAAGAACTTCTCGTCGGAGCTGGACTGAGCCACGGGTCCCGAGATGATGAGAGGCGTGCGGGCCTCGTCCACGAGCACGCTGTCCACCTCGTCCACGATGGCGTAGTGGAAGCCTCGCTGGACGCGCTGCTCCCTGGAGCCGGCCATATTGTCGCGGAGGTAGTCGAAGCCGAACTCTGAGTTCGTGCCGTAGGTGATGTCGCTGTCGTAGGCTTCCCGACGGGCCGCGGGATCCATACCCGAGAGGATGACCCCCACCGTCAGGCCCAGGTCCCGGTAGATCTTTCCCATCCACTGGGAGTCGCGCTCGGCCAGGTAGTCGTTCACCGTGACCAGATGAGCGCCCTCTCCCGCGAGGGCGTTGAGATAGAGCGGCAGGGTGGCCACCAGGGTCTTGCCTTCGCCCGTGGCCATCTCGGCGATGTTTCCATTGTGCAGGGCGATGCCGCCGATGAGCTGCACGTCGTAGGGAACCATTTCCCAGGCCTGCTCGTGGCCCATGACCTCCCAGCTCGTGCCGCAGGCGCGGCGGCAGGCTTCCTTGACCAGGGCGAAGGCCTCCGGAAGGATGTCGTCCAAATCCTCGCCGGCGGCCAGGCGATCGCGGAACTCCTGGGTCTTGGCGGGCATGTCCACGGCGGAGTATCCCTCGAAATGCTCGTTGATCCGCTCCACCAGCGGCAGGAACTTCTTCTGTTCCCGCTCCATCTGCGTCCCGAAGACTTTCTTGAGGAAATCGAAGGCCATGGTCTCTCCCGAATAATCGATGGATATTCTTGGACTTAAGCCAGCCTAAAATAGAGGGCCGGCCCGGTGCTGTCAATTCGGCCGCCACCTAGGGATGTTTCGGCTAGATGGCGACGGCCGCCCAGAGAATGCCTCCCGCGATGAGCGGAATGGCCAGATTGTCGTCCAGGGGCAGGGGCAGAAGCTCCACGGCGGTGCCCAGGAAGGCGCCCAGCAGGGCCGGAGGCAGGCTGCGGAAGACCAGGAGCCCCACCAGCAGATTGGCGGCGTAGCAGGACAGGGTCCCCTCCCAGCTCTTGCCGAAGGCGAACTTGTGGCGCCCCCAGGTCTTCCCCACAAGGCCGGCGATGCCGTCGCCCACGATGAGATAGCCCATGGCCGCCACGGCCACGTCCAGGGGATAGAGTTCCGCCACGAGCAGGCAGGCGATGGCCATCCAGGATGCGCCGGTGAGCTCGACGTCCTCGTGACGGCGCAGTGCGGGGCCCAGCATGAGCCGCGCATAGGCCTTCAGCCGCGGGTGTCCCAGGCGCACCAGGTCGATGATGAGCATGACGGCCGCGCCGGCGTAGAGCAGGGGCCGCCAGATGATGGGATCCAGGAACCAGACGCCCAGGGGAATGATGATGGCGCTGCCGTGGATGCCCTTCCGGAAGAATTCTCCGTACCTCATGGCCCGCCCTCCGGAATCGGTACCCGCGCCTCCACCACCAGGGTCTTCTTCGAGGAGTAGGTGGGCCGGGCCCGGATGACGATTTCGCTGGCGCCTTCCAGCTTCCCGTCCTTGTGGATCCACTGCCTCACGCCGCCCACGCCCCGCCGCCTTTCGGCGCGCAGTTCGACCTCCTTCCCGTTCACCACCGAATGGAGGGTCACCAGACTGGCCTCGCTGAGCTTGAACTGAAGCATGAGGGAAGTGCGTCCGCTGCGGTGAGCTTCCCAGTCGAGGCGGGCATCGAAGATGTCCGTGCCCGTCCAGAGGTAGGCCCCGCCCTTCTCCTCGACGATGAAGAGCTGTCCGTATCGACGCCAGAGGGCCAGCCCGCGCGGGTGCTCCAGGGGACGCGGATCCTCGTCGATGGATTCCATGACGGCCAGGGTGCGCAGCTTCTTGTCCAGCTTCACCAGGCGTCCGCTCAGGGAATCGGCCATCACGAAGTTGCCGTAGAGATCGGTGACCGGATAGATGAACTTCCCCTCGCCGCCCAGGATGTCTTCGACCCGGCGCTGCTGGATGAGCGCGCCCTTCTCGTCGAAGAGATTCAGGCGGCTGCCGTCTTGGTCCAGCACCAGAAGCTGGAATCGGCCGCTGCGGCTCCACTTGTCGCCGGGCACGAGCACCGTGAGACCGCGGGGACGTTCGAGCGTGGCTTCTCGAAGGGGCCACACTTCCGGATCTCCGCCCCTTGGACCGAAACGAAGGATTCGCCCGCGACCGTAATCGGCGGCCCAGAACTTCCCGCCGCCCCAGGCCAGATCCGTGGGCAGGATTCCGCCTTCGACCTGGGACACCGATCCCGTCCACTCCAGTCCCGCGCCGTTCATGTGCAGGAAGACCACCCGTCGATTTCCGGCGTCGGCCACGGCCACCCGGCCGTCCTCGTTGGCGGCGATGCCCAGGGGATTCCGGAAACGATTGCGCCCCTCGCCCCGCTTGCCGAAGGTGTTCACCTCGAAACGCGAGGGATTGTAGACTATCTGACCCTTGCCAGAATTCACGCCGAAGAGGGTGAGCCAGACATCGTCCTTCTTGTCGTCGGGATCGTCCTGGCTTTTCAGCTTCACCGCCGCCAGGCCCTGGGGATTGTCGTAGCTGGCGCCCAGGCCCATGAAGATCTTGAGCTCCCATTCCCCGATGCGGTCGAAACCTAGGGTGTGGCTGCCGGGAGGATAGACGTAGGTGCTCTCCCGGGCAGCGGCGGCCAGAGCCAGGAACATGATCAGGAGAAGCAGCCGGCGGCCCACGCTATTCCCACTCGATGGTGGCCGGGGGCTTGGAGCTGACGTCGTAGACCACGCGATTTATGCCGCGTACGCTGCCGATGATGCGGTTGCTGACGCGTTCCAGCAGGTCGGCGGGCAGGCGGGTCCAGTCGGCTGTCATGCCGTCGGTGGAGTTGACCGAGCGCAGGGCCACCACGTCTTCGTAGGTGCGCTGGTCGCCCATGACGCCGACCGACTGCACGGGAAGCAGCACGGCCAGGGCCTGCCAGGACTTCTCGTACCACCCGCTCTCGTGGAGCGCGCCGATGAAGATGGCGTCGGCCTCCTGCAGCACGCGAACCCTCTCTGCGGTCACCTCGCCCAGGATGCGCACGCCCAGTCCCGGTCCGGGGAAGGGATGGCGCTGCACGAAGTGTTCGGGCAGGCCCAGGGCCTTGCCCACCTCGCGGACCTCGTCCTTGAAGAGTTCCCGCAGGGGCTCCACCAGTTCGAACTTCATGTTATCGGGCAGGCCGCCCACGTTGTGATGGCTCTTGATGGTGGCGCTGGGCCCCTTCACCGAGAGGGACTCGATGATGTCGGGGTAGAGCGTACCCTGTGCGAGGTAGTCCATCTCGCCCAGATCGCGGGCGGTCTCCTCGAAGACGCGGATGAAGGTCTCGCCGATGATCTTCCGTTTCTGCTCCGGATCGCGCACGCCGGCCAGGTTGGCGAGGAACTTCTCCGAGGCGTCCACGTGGTGGAAGCGCACGTGGAAGTAATCCTTGAAGAGCTTCTCGACCTGGGCGGGCTCGTCCTTGCGGAGCAACCCGTTGTTCACGAAGACGCAGTCCACCCGTTCGCCCAGGGCGCGGTCGAGCAGGGCGGCCACCACGGTGGAGTCCACGCCGCCGCTCACGGCGCAGAGAACGCGTCCGTCTCCCACCTGTTCGCGGATCTGCTCCACCGTCATCTCGATGAAGTGTTCGCGTGTCCAGAGATGGTCGGCCCCGCAGACGTCGAAGATGAAGTTGCGCAGCATGGAGCTGCCGTGCTCGCTGTGATGCACTTCGGGATGGAACTGCAGGCCGTAGATCTTCCCTTCCACGTTCTCGAAGCCGCAGACGGGACTGCCCTCGCTGTGAGCCACCGAGCGGAGCCCATCGGGCAGATCGTGCATGGCGTCGCCGTGGCTCATCCAAACGGACTGGCCGCGTTCGAGTCCCGCGAAGAGGCGACTGTCGGTTTCGCAGTCCACCTCAGCCAATCCGTACTCCCGTCGAGAGGTCTGGTCGATGGGCGCGCCCAGTTCCCGTCCGAGCAGGTGCATGCCGTAGCAGATGCCCAGGAGAGGCAAACCGAGCTTCATGGCCGCGGGATTCAGCGAGGGAGCGCCTTCCTCGTAGACGCTGGAAGGTCCTCCCGAAAGGATGATGCCCACGGGATTCTCGGCGCGGATCTCTTCCTCGCTGGCATCGAAGGGCAGGATGACACTGAAGACTTCCAGCTCCCTGATGCGTCGCGCAATGAGCTGGGTGTACTGGCTGCCGTAGTCGAGAACGACGATGGACTGGGCTTCGTGGCTCATGAACCTTCCTAGTGTCTGAAGTGACGGCGGCCGGTGAGCAGCACGCCCAATCCCAATTCTTCCGCGCGGGCCAGCACTTCCTCGTCGCGGATGGAACCTCCGGGCTGCACCACCCACTTCACTCCGGCCTCGGCCAGGATCTCCAGACCGTCGGCGAAGGGGAAGAAGGCGTCGGAGGCCGCCACCGCTCCTTCGATGTCGTGGCCGTGCTCGCGGGCCTTGGCCACGGCGATCTTGCAGGAGTCCACCCGACTCATCTGGCCGGCGCCGGCGGCGAGCAGCATGTCGCCCTTCCAGAGAAGGATGGCGTTGCTCTTCACGTGCTTGACCACGCGCCAGGCGCGTTCGAGTTCCTGACGCATCGCCTCGCCCGGCGCTTCGCCCGCTCCGGATTCCCAATCGGCGACGGGAGTGAAATGCCGGTCTTCCTCCTGTCGCAGGAGCAGAGGCCCCACGCTGCGCAAGCGTTCGGTGGCGCGCCATGCCTCGGGGTCGGGCAGGGAGAGCACCCGCAGGTTCTTCTTCCTGGCGAAACGGGCGAGGGCGGCCTCGTCGTAGGAAGGCGCAACCAGCACCTCGAAGAACTTGTCCGCCAGGAAGGCCGCGGTCTTCCCGTCCACCGGATGGCTCAGGGCGATCACCGAACCGAAGGCGCTCACGGGATCGGAGGCCCAGGCGCGCTCCAGGGCTTCGGGACTGCTGGCGCCGAAACCCACGCCGCAGGGATTGCCGTGCTTGATCACGGCGGCGGCGGGACCGTCCAGATCGAGGATCAGGTCGAGTGCGCCACCCAGATCGAGGAGGTTGTTGTAGGAGAGCTCCTTGCCCTGATGCTGCTCGAAGGGCAATGCGCCGGCCCGCCAGGCGTGTAGCCAAGCCTTCTGATGCGGGTTCTCGCCGTAACGGAGGGACTGCAGCTCCTCGCCGAACTCGCCTCCCCCCTGTCCGAGCCAATCGGCGATGGCCAGATCGTAGTCGCGGGTGTGGGCGAAGGCCCGCCCGGCCAGTTCCCTGCGCAGTTCCGCGCCGGGATCCCCCGCGCCCGCCCTGCAGGCCTCG
This sequence comes from uncultured bacterium, assembly GCA_964344565.1. Classification (GTDB taxonomy): domain Bacteria; phylum Krumholzibacteriota; class Krumholzibacteriia; order JACNKJ01; family JACNKJ01; genus JACNKJ01. Next base: position 14,219 of record CAYFNT010000021.1, on the reverse strand, counting down.
ACGAACCCGGCGTAGTCTTCCGGACGACAGAGGATGCTCACCCGCCGGTGATTCTTGGCCGAGGCCCGGATGAGGCTGGGGCCTCCGATATCGATGGCCTCGATGACGTCCTCGAAACTACGCGAGCTGTCCGAGGCAGTCTCCTTGAATCTATAGAGATTACAGACCACGACGTCGATCAGGGGGAAGTCCAGCTTGTCCAGATCCTCGCCGTGGAGCTCGGGATCGGCCAGGATGCCGCCGAAGACCTTGGGATGCAGGGTCTTCACACGGCCGCCCAAGGCCTCCGGGCTGCCGGTCCAGGCGGCCAGCTCCAGCACGGGCAGTCCCGCCTCTTCCAGGTGCTTGCGGGTACCGCCGCTGGCGATGAGTTCCACGCCCTCGCCGACCAGGTACTCGGCCAGCTCGCGAAGTCCGGACTTGTCCGTGACGCTGAGCAGAGCTCTGCGAATCTTCATTAGGCCTCCGCGCTTCCCGGGAAGAGTTTCTCGAGGATCTCCTCATAGCGACCGTAGATGCGCGCCCGCAGCTCCTGGGGGAGGTTGGGCGGCGTGCCCTCGCGGTCCCAGCCCTGCTCGTCGAGCCAGTTGCGCAGGATCTGCTTGTCGAAGGAGACCGGCGACTTGCCGGGCTCGTAGATGGACGCGTCCCAGAAGCGGGAACTGTCGGGGGTGAGCACCTCGTCGATGAGCATGAGCTTGCCGTCGTGGACGCCGAATTCGAATTTCGTGTCGGCGATGATGATGCCCCGCTCCCGGGCGTAGGCCTCGCCCGCCTCGTAGATGCGACGGCTTACCTTGGCCAGGGGCTCGAACCACTCGTCCCCCACGATGCCTCGGGCGGTCTCGTGATCCACGTTCATGTCGTGCCCGTCGTCCTCCTTGGTCGCAGGAGTGAAGATGGGTTCGGGCAGCTTGTCCGCGTCGCGCATGCCCTCGGGCAGGGCGATGCCGCAGACCTCGCCGGTGGCCTTGTAGTCCTTGAGGCCCGAACCGGTGAGGTAGCCGCGGATCACGCACTCCAGATCGAAGCGGTCGGTCTTGTGGACCAGCATGCTGCGCTTGCCCAGCTCCGGACGATTGAAAGGCTCGGGGAAATCCTTCCAGTCATCGCTGATGAGATGATGAGGCAGCAGACCCTCGAGATGCTCGAACCACTTCACCGAGATCTGGGTGAGCATCTCGCCCTTGCCCTCGACGGGTTCGTGCATGATGTGGTCATAGGCGCTGATGCGGTCGGTGGCCACGATGAGGAGCCTGTCGCCCAGATCGAAGAGGTCGCGGACCTTGCCGCTGTAGCTGGGCTTGAGCCCGAGGTCCTCGCTGCGCAAGAGAGTGCTACGGGTCATGGGGATTCCTTTCGGTTGGCGAAAACGATGCGGCGGCCTTCTCGACTCCAGCTCTCGGTGAAGAGCCGTCGAAGGGCCTCGGGATAGATCTGGTGTTCCTGTTCGAGGATGCGGGCGGCCAGGCTCTCGGCGCTGTCCTCGTCTTCCACGGGCACGGCCCGCTGGCAGACGATGGGTCCCGTGTCCACGCCCGCGTCCACGAAGTGAACCGTGCAGCCCGCCACCTTGGCGCCGTAGTCGAAGGCCTGGGTCTGGGAATCCAGACCGGGAAAGGCGGGGAGAATGGCGGGATGGATGTTCAGGATGCGCCCCTCGAAGGCTTCCAGCAGCGGCCCCTTCAGGATTCGCATGAAGCCGGCCAGGCAGATCCATTCGACCTCGGCCTCGAGGCATGCATCGCGAAAGGCCGTCTCTTCCTCGAGGCTGAGTCCTCCCTTGGGACGGTCGGAGTTCACGACGAAGGTATCGATGCCCTGCTCCCGGGCGAAGCCCACGGCGCCGGCCTCGGCCTTGTCGCTGGCGAGCAGCACGATGCTTCCCGGAAAGCGCCCGGCCTGGGAGGCCGAAAAGAGGGAAATGAAATTCGAGCCGCGTCCGGAGGCGAAGACGGCGATCCGATGCATGGTTTACCTGCACTGTTGGGGAAGACGCGCGAGGCGACGCGGGCATCCTAGGAAGGGCGGCCGATCCTGTCAACTCTTTGCGATCAGAATGCCGAGGGCCCCCAATCGAAGCCGCGGGTTCCCAGGATCCAGCCCGCGAGCGCGGGCGTGAGGGCCAGTATCCAGGACCAGACGGGCCTCTTTCCGAGGATGCCGCGCATGCCCAGCCCCCAGGGGATCCAGGACCACCCGGGCACCTCGAAGCCCGTCATCAGCAGGCGCCATTCGCTCCCGGCCAGGACGGCCAGGTCGAGGAGCCGGGCCAGGAAGAAATCGGGAATGAAGGCCGCGCCCGGCATTCCCCCCAGGGGGAGCAGGCTCCAGCCCGAGAATAGGGAGGCCGCCGTGAGCGGCGCGGCCAGCAGGTTCCAGAGCGGGCCGCCCAGGGGAAGGCGATCGAATCGCGAGAGGATCACCGGAAGGGTGGCCAGTGTGCAGAGGGTCGAGACGGCCATGCCCTCTTTCAGGTAGTGGCCCACTCGTCCGGGCCAGGCCGTCCCGATCCTGGCCCTGCGTCCTGGAAAGGCGAGCAACGCGGCGGTGGCCAGATAGCTGAGCTGGAAGCCCGGTTCGAAGAGGGAGGCGGGCCGGCGCGCGATCTCAACGCAGGCCGCGAAGGCCAGGGCCTCGATGCCCAGAGGTCGCCCGCCCATGCGGCGGCCCATGAGAAGGTATCCCGCCATGAAGCTGGCCCGGTTGATGGACGCGCCTCCCCCTCCCCAGGCCGGCAGGAAGGGCAGGACGATCAGAAGCATCCACTCGGCCCGGGATGGACGCGTGGCCAGGGGAGTGAGCAGCCTTCGGAGCAGCAGCAGGAAGAGCCCCACGTGCAATCCGCTCAGGGCCAGAAGGTGGGCCAGGCCGGCGTCGCGAAAGGCCCGTTTCGCGGCGCTGGGCAGGGCCCGCTTGTCGCCGAAGAGCAGCGCCCTGGCCAGGGGTCTCTGGGTGTCGCGATAGCCCCGTGTCAGCGGAAAGAGCAGGCGGCTGCGTCCGGTGAGACGCCCCAGCCTGGACTGGCGCTGCAGGTGGCTTTCCCCTGATTCGCTGTTCCATTCCAGGAGCCTGAATTCGGGGGAGCGGATGGCCGAACTCTGCAGCAGCCTGCCGCGAGCGGTGAAGGCCTCCCCCGGCAGAGGCAGATGCTTGCCGCTTCCTCGCAGCAGCAGATCGCTTCCGCCGGCCAGCCGCCCCGAGAACATGCCGTCCTTGGCCAGGGCCGTGAATCTCCAGACTCCCTTCAGCCGACCCGAAGCCGGATCTCCCTCTTCGATGGGCGCGGCCAGAAGGAATCCCGCGAGGATCCCCACTACTATAATGGAGCCCTCCATCGCCCGCGGACGTGTCGGCAGCAGCTTCCCCGGCAGGGCCAGGACCAGACCCATGAGCATCCAGACCTCGCCGCCCAAGCGCCACAGAAGACCCGCGCAGAGTCCCGCCGCCAGATAGCGAAACAGGGCGTCCTCCGATGTAGGAGTGGTCGGGAGGTCCGTCGCTAGGAATCATCCTGGGGGAAGATCACGCGATCCTTGCCCTCGCGTTTGGCCCGATAGCAGGACTCGTCGGCCCTGCGGAAGAGCTCGGCCTCGCTGGAGGCCATGTCGGGGAAGATGGCGCCACCGATGCTGGCCGTGAGGCGGATGCCGCCCTGGACCTCGTCCGGAAGGAAGTCGCTCCCGCGAATGGCTTCGGCCAGTCGCTCGGCGGCACGCTGAGCCCTTTCCCGGTCGAGGCGCGGAAGCAGCACCACGAACTCCTCGCCGCCGAAGCGAAAAATCTGGTCCACCTTGCGGAAGGTGGTCGTGAGCACCTCGGCGAATTCGCGCAGCACCTGGTCGCCCTGGGCGTGGCCGTATCGATCGTTCACGCCCTTGAAGTCGTCCAGATCGATGACCAGCAGGGCCAGATGCTCGCTGTTGCGGCGTGCCTTCTCGATCTCGAGGGGAAGCTGAATCTCCAGGAAGGTGCGGTTGTAGACCTGGGTGGTCCAGTCCACGAAAACCACCTTGGAGAGGATGCGGTGGTTGTAGATCTGGTGCGAGAGGGCGCTGGCCAGAAGCTGCAGCTTGCCCTCGAGCTCTTCTCCCGCCTCCTCGCTGGGCAGGTGGATGTCCAGCACGCCCCAGGGCTTTCCGTCCAGGAAGAGGGGCAGCAGGTAGATGCCTCCCTGGTTGCCTTCGGGCCGCCGTGGGAAGTTCAGGAAGCTGGGATCGTCCGCGTCCAGCTGGAGGGCCACCTTTCGGTGGATCACCTGGCGGAAGGGATGGGAGATGTCCAGGGTCTCCGGCTCGATGACGAGGATCTGGTCGGCGAACTGATCGGGAATCTCCGAGCCGGTGAGGAAGCAGTAGAGCTGGTAGTCCACCTTGGACACCCAGGTGTCCAGCAGATTCAACAGACGTTCCAGGCCGGATTCTCCCCCGGGGCTGCGCTCCTCCAGACGGATGGCCGAGAGTACCTCGTCGTAGATCTCCTCGAGCTGTTCGGACTGGGGCGGACGCAGGGCCCGGCCGGTCTTGGCTCCCGGATTGGCCGGCAGCTCCGGGCGCTCTGAGCCGGAAACCGCCGCCGCCACGGCCGGGAAGCGGAAACGGGCGCCGCTGCGGGGGTCGCGGTACTGAAACTCGCCAACTTTTTCGAACAGGCCGCGCTCGGCCAGGGCTTCCGCCAGTTCCCTGGCGAAGCCGCGAAGGCTCATATCGTCATCCTCCGAGAGGATGGCCGTCAGCTGGTCCTTCTGAGCGGCGTCCAGGGCGTCCCGGGGCACCAGGTGTTCGAGGAAGTACCGGCTCGTCTTGTGAAGTCTGTCCATGGGCTGCTCATCCGAAGACTGGGGACTGGGGATATCCCCCGCCGTGTGGAACCTTGCTTGCACAGGTAATTATACCACCTTTCATGCACTTACGCCCGAGTCCATCGTTCAAAACTTGATTGCCAGTTCTTTCGCCTTTGCCTTAGACTGGCCGCGCCGCACATCCACATGCACAATCCTTTCCAGGAGTTCCCGTGCCCTTCCAGAAACAGCTCGATGTCCTGCTCATCGCCTCCCTGCTCGTCGTTGGAGCCTGCGCTCCCGGCGGAGAGGATAAGAACCTGACAACGGAGGTGGCCGAAACCCCCGTGGTCCTGGATACAACTTTGACGATGCCGGTAGAAGACGAGCCGCCTCCGGTGGCCCACGAGACCGCCGAACCGGCCATTAGCGAGTGGTCGCTCCAGGACCGCGCCCTCGCCTTCAACCCCAGGCTTCAGGAACTCCAGGGCAGCTACGACGACGCCATGCATCACCATGCCGTCGGCGATTTCCTCGAAGCCCAGGAGCACCTGGATCTCACCGCCGCCCTCTTCGAGGAAGCCGAGGAGGACAGTCTGGGCAACGGCTTGACCCAGTTCTACCTTTCCAGCCTCCAGTCCCGCATGGACCTGCTCCAGGACATTCTCGACGAGGAAGCGGTCATGCGCTTCGCCGCTCCTCTCGAAGTGGCGGACGACTCCCTGCTGGCCCTCTGGTACGGAAGCCTTCCCAAGCTGCCCAGCCGGCCACTGGAACTGATCCGCAACGAGCGGGTGGACCATTGGCTCAAGCATTTCACGGGCCCCGGACGCGAGGCATTCCAGAAATGGATCGATCGGGGAGCGCCCTATCGCCCACTCATCGAGGAGACCCTCTCCCGATACGACCTGCCGCCTGAGCTCTACTTCCTAGCCATGATCGAGAGCGGCTTCGAACCCAAGGTCAAGAGCAGCGCCGGCGCCGTGGGCCCCTGGCAGTTCATCCGAGGCACGGGACGCCGCTACGGCCTGACCATCGACTACTGGGTGGACGAACGTCGCGACTGGGTGCGCTCCACCGACGCGGCCGCCCAGTACCTGTCCCATCTCTACGGCATCTTCCAGGACTGGAACCTCGCCATGGCGGGCTACAACTCCGGCGAGTACAGGGTCATGGCCTCCATGCGCCGGGTCGGCAGCCGAAACTTCTGGGACCTTCGCCTTCCCAAGCAGACCCGCGACTACGTTCCCAAGATGATGGCCGCCACGATCATCGGACGAGACCTCGCGGGTCACGGTTTCCGCGAGGCGGGTTTCACCGAGGCCTTCCGCTACGAGGATCTGGCCGTGGACCGGGCCGTGGACCTGAGCTTCCTGTCGAAGAAGGGGAACATCAAACTGGATCGCATCAAGGACATGAATCCCCACCTGCTGCGCTGGTGCACTCCGCCGGATCACGGCGCCTACGCAATACACGTGCCGCCGGGGAAGACGGCGAGGATCGCCGACGCCCTGGACACCCTGCCCCGCGGCGACCAGATCTCCTTCGCGCGTCACAAGGTCAAGCGCGGCGAAACGCTCTACGACATCGCCAAGGGTTATGGCACCACCGTGGACGCCATCATGCGTCAGAACGGCATTCGCAACGCGCGTCGCCTGCGGGCGGGCGCCACCCTGGTGATACCCACAAAGTCCGACGTGGCCTACACGCCCCACTCCTCCTCCAGCGTGATTCGCGCTGCCGAGAAGAACCTGCCCGCCATCCCCGTGGCCGAAGGCATGTCGAAGGATTTCTACACGGTGCGACGGGGCGACAACCTGTCCATCATCGGACAGAAGCTGGGCGTCAAGGTGGCCGACCTTCAGAGCTGGAACGGCCTGTCGAAGCGGGCGACCATCTATCCTCAGCAGGTGCTCCAGTTCCTGCGCCCCGCCCGTTCGGGCGACGCCAAGTCCTCGGAGAGTCCCGTTCAACGGGTCCACGTTGTGCGCAAGGGCGAGAACCTCTTCCTGATCAGCAGGCTCTACGGCGCGACGGTCTACGACCTGCTCGATTGGAATCCCAAGCTGAAAGGGAAGAACGCCCTCATCCATCCCGGGGACGAGTTGGTGGTCTTCACCCGCAGCTAGTTTACTGGAAATGGAAAAGCCGCCCGCCGGAAGGTGGGCGGCTTTTTCGTTGGGGCGGGACTAGAAGCCCAGGCCCATGCCCACGCGATGGCTGCCGCCCAGGTCTTCGTGGGATCCGAAGGCGTAGTCCAGACTCAAGTTCGCGATGGGCAGTCCCCAGAGACCTTGATCGTAGCGGGCCAGATTGAGGCCCCCGCCGAGGGACCAGTCTTCGCGATCGATGCCCGCGCGCAGGGCCACCGCCTCGGCGAGCACCAGTTCCATGCCCAGATGCGGATCGGCGCTGGCCTTGCCGCTGGCCCATACGGCGGCGGTGTCTAGACCATCGAAACGGATCTCGAGATCGGCCGCCAGCAGCAGCATGGCGCCTAGGGAGTCGAAGTCGTGACTCCATGCGAGTCCCGGATGCAGCGAGGGCGTGACCACTTCCTGCACGCCGGTGCTCCAGGCGATGAAGGTGCCGGTGAAGTCGGCGATCCTCATTCCGAAACGAACATCGCCGGGAAGAGGCGGCGCCATGATGCCGGCGTCCATGCCGAAACCGAAACTGCTGTAGTCGCCCACGCCCTGATAGATCACCTTCACGCCGCCGGAAAGCGCCCAATCGCCCAGGGTCCGGGCGTAGAAGCCGCGGAAGAGCCATTCCTGGTCGCTCTCGTTGCGGAAGTAACGCGGGTCGAATGTGTCGGGAAGCTCTTCGATGCCGTCGAACTCGCCGTTCTCGTTGAGATCGTTGTAGGGATGATCCTCGGTGAAGAGGATGTCCCTCACCCCCACCCGTAGCACGTCGAAGGCCAGGGCGCCGTCACGTCCCTTGAAGTGGACCTCGTGGAAGTAGGCCAGACGATCTACCTGGACCTGCCCCGCGAAACGCTCGTCGTGCATGAAGCCCAGACGGGATCCCCGCTGGAAAGCCAGCCCCGCGGGATTGTGATGCAGGGCGCCGAGGTCGTCGGCCACGGCCGAGAAGGCGCCGCCCATGGCGAGAGACCGCGCGTCCAGTCCCTTGGACATGAAATCGCCGGAATACTTGGTGGCCGAGGCGGCCGGGACGATCAGGAGCAAAGCGAGAAAGAGCAGCAGGGGCTTTGCGTTTCCTCTCATGGGGCTTCCCTTTCCTTTGTTGAAAACCCGGCCTGCACGCCGGGGATGCCGGATGATAGTTCAGGCCGCCTGGCGAGGCCAATGATTTTCAACAGCCTGCTAGAGTCCGAAATCCTTGATCTTGCGGTAGAGTGTCCGTTCGCTGATTCCCAATTGCTCGGCGGCCCGGCGCCGATGACCCCGATGCTCCTCCAGGGCCCGCTGGATCATCTCGCGTTCCACGTCCTCCAGGCGGCGAGGGCTCTCGTGGTTGCTCAGGTCCCTCCCGAAACGGGCGGCGGACAGCTTCTCGCCCATGGCGGCGGGGATATCGTCGCCCTCCATCTGCACCTGGAATCGCCGCAGGATCTCGAGCACCGATTTCACGTCTTCCCTCAGCGAAAGGATGGAGCGATAGAGCAACTCGCGCTCGGCTTCCTCGGGATTCAGATTCAGGGGCACGGGAAGGTTCCCGCCCGTCTGCACCGGATCGCCGCCCAGGAAGTCTTCGGGGAGATCCCGGATGTTCAGCCGCTTCCCGGTGGCCATGATGCACATGCGCTGCACGACGTTCCTCAACTCGCGGATGTTCCCAGGCCAGGGCGCTCCGCTGAGCAGCGCCATGAGTTCGTCGTCCACCTCCAGCTGACCGGTGCCCTCGCGGGAGTCGGTCTCGCGGATGAAATGCTCGACCAGAAGCGGGATGTCTTCGCGCCGTTCCCGCAGCGCGGGCAGGCGCAGCTCGAAGACCTTGATGCGATGCAGCAGGTCCCGCCGGAAGCGACCTTCCCGCACCTCGAGTTCGAGATCCCGATTGGTGGCGGCCACCAATCGCACGTCGGTCTGGATGGCCTTGCTGCCTCCCATGCGCAGGAACTCGCCGGTCTCCAGCACCCGCAGCAGGCGGATCTGCATGGAGTGGGAGATCTCGCCGATCTCGTCCAGGAAGAGGGTGCCGCCGTCCGCCCGTTGGAAGTGACCCGCATGGGAGGACTGGGCGCCGGTGAAGGCGCCTTTCTCATGTCCGAAGAGTTCGCTTTCCAGGGTGCCTTCGGGCAGAGCTCCGCAATTGAGGGCGAGGAAGGGACCGTCCTTGCGCCGGGAATGCTCATGAAGGGTCTTGGCGACCAGTTCCTTGCCCGTGCCGCTTTCGCCGGTGACCAGCACGCTGATCTCGGTTCCGGCGATGTGCAGGATCATCTCGATGATCTGGGCGAATCGATCGCTGCGCCCCACCATTCCGGAGACGCGGCGGAAGCGCTGGAGCCGGATTCGTCGCGCCATGAGCAGTTTGAGGTCCCGCTCGGAGAGGGGCAACTCGATGAAGTGATCCACCCCGGCCCGCTTCTCGGCCTCCCGTACCTTGTCGGAGCGTTCGCTCTCCATGAGGGCGATCTCCAGATGCGGGTAGCGTCGGTGGATCTTCCGGATGAGGGACAGTGGGCTCTGCGGCGTGGCGCGCCGGTCGATGACGAGGATGAGAGGATCGAGCTCTTCGAGCAGGCTGTAGGCCTCGCCCGGCTCTTCCACCGGCATGAGATCGGCTCCCTCGAGACGGTCCCAGTTGCCGATTTGACGGAGCAGCTCCTCGTCCTTGGATATCAGTAATACCGTGTCGGGCATGAGCTTGGGCATCCTTCTTCAAGATGCGCGCAAAGAGGTCGCGCTCGAATATGTCATCTTGACACGGTAATGAAAGCGCGGAGCGGGGAAAATGTCAAGGCATCAGCCGCGGGCGCGGAGGGCCAGTCCCCTCACCCTTTCCTCGAGCTTGTCGATGCGGCGGCTGAGCTCCGGAGGGCAACTCTCGTTATCCGTGGGCGGATCCTCCAGGGCATCCATGGCGAAGCTCTCGGGAGAGAGTTCGGATTCCTGCTCGTAGAGGGCCTTCACTTCGGCCTGGGGCATGGCGGGCTTCGGCGGAATTTCCGAATCCCCCCGGCGACCGTCGCGACGCAGCTTCAGACGATAGACCAGGACCATGAACAGTGTCCCCAGCACCGCCAGTTCGGCGGCGATGAGAAGCTGCTTTCCGTGACCGTCAAGCAGCCCACCCAGGGCCTCGGGCATCCATTCCATGTTGCTCCTCGTTCGGCTTCTCAGGCTTTCTCGTCCAGCAGCTGTCCTCGCTCGTTCTCCTCGGGCGCCTGTTCCCGGGATTCGTTCTCGCTGCCTTCCTGTTCGAAGCGCTGGGCTTCGTTCTGTTCCTGCTGCTTGCGGCGCTTGCGCGCCTTCTCCAGGTTTTCGTCGTCCCTGCCCTTGGGACGATCCCGCCGGGACTTTCCTATGGGGTTGGCGATTCCTTGGGTACTCGGGAGTTTCTTGACATTCTCCATTTTCCCCTCCAAATCACGATGACAGGACCTTTCGGCCCTCCTTTCGCGTGATGCGAGGCTGGGCCGACTCGCGGGTCCGTTCGCGTACTCGAGTGCGAAGGCGCCGCACCGCCTTGCCATGAATCTGGCAGATGCGGCTTTCGGTCACGCCCAGAGATTCTCCGATTTCAGCCAGGGTCAATTCTTCGAAATAGTAAAGAGTCAAGACCAGCCGCTCGCGCTCGGGCATTCCCCGCAGCGTTTCCACGAGCAGCTCCTTCAATTCCTTTTCGGCCAGCACCTCGTCGGCCTTCAGGAGTTTCGCGTCCGGCAGCATGTCTCGCACCGTGGTGTAGGTTCCGTCGTTCCGCGTTCGAACCTCTTCCTCGAGGGAAAGCAGATTGCTGCGCGAAATCTCTCCCACGAGCCGATAGAAATCGGCCAGATCCAGATCCAGATGACGGGCCAGTTCGCCGTCGGTGGGACTGCGTCCGAGGATGCCTTCCAGCTCCTCGGTGGCGTTGTTCAGGAGGCGCGCCTTGCGACGGATGGACCGGGGGAACCAGTCCAGGCTTCGGAGCTCGTCGAGCATGGCTCCGCGGATCCGCGGCAGGGCGTAGGTCTCGAACTTGACTTCCTTGTCGGGATCGTAGGACTCGATGGCCTTCATGAGGCCCATCATGCCCGCTCCGACCAGGTCGTCCATATCCACGAAATCGGGCAATCCGGCCGCCAGGCGGCCCGCGACGTACTTGACCAGTCCCAGGTAATTCAGGACCAGTCTTTCCCGGTCTCGAGGGTTTGGGTCCCTTAGGTAGGAACTCCACAAGTCATTGACGTAAGTCAAGTTGAGTGCTTCTCCTCACTCACTGCTGGAGGCTGTTCCCAGGTGCTGCCTGATCCCCTTCCCAGCTTGCACCATCTGTGCCATGGCCGGGGGGCATGCCAGTCGGATCACTATCTCGAGATTCCTCTTCCTTGGGCTTGGCCATGTGGATGGTGACCTGGTAATAGGCCATGATCCCGAAGACCCCGAGGCCGTAGAGCACCACCGTGGCCAGAAGCGCCTTCTCCATGGCCGAAAGAAGATCCAGGCCGCCGAAGGAGGCTCCCATGTAGGTGAGGAATCCCCCGAAAAAGCTGACCCTGGATACCCACTTGAATCGCTTCATGACGACTCCCCTAACCGTTCATGGCCTGCCGGCGCAGGACCCTCTGCTCCAGGGGACCGGTCATGTTCTCGGCGCTGGCCACCTCGAGGGGCGAATCCACGTCGCCTCCCGAAGAGACGAAGCCCAGATTGAATTCGCCCAGGGGCAACAGGTCCAACGCGGGTCGCAGGGCCGCGTCTCGATCGGCTCGGGTCATGGCCAGGAAGTCGGCGGCACCGGCCGCGCCTTCCAGGTCGCGCCAACCGCCGTCCGCGGCCACCACCAGATGCCTGAACACGGGTTCCCGATGAAGGGCCTCCTCCACCTTTTCGAGGAGGTCCCACTGGGTGTCCTCCAGAGGCGGCATGTCCAGAAGGATGAGGTCTCGGCTCATCAGATGGCGCACGGCGCCCATGAGCGTGTTCTCGTCCTCGGCCAATGCCACCTCGAATCCCAGGCGACGGGAGGCCTCTTCGAGCCGGGCCACCTCGCCAGCATGCCGGGGACCGAAGGCCAGAAAGGCCACCCGCGCGCCGCTTCCGGTGACCCGGTCGGCGAGCTTGAGGGCCAGGCTGGTCTTGCCCACTCCGGGAGGACCCGTCAGGGCATGGATGCCCCGAAGGTCCGCCACCTGCATCTTGCCCACGCAGCGGAGCATCCCGGACAGGCGGTCGAGGGCGACCTGCGGATCGCTCTGGTCCACCTCGGGTACCTCCTGTTCGAAGTCGCGAGCGAGCCGGTCGATGGTGCCGTCGAAGAGGCCCCATGCCCGCAGCTCCCTTTCGAGGGGATAGCCCTGCTTGTCCATCTTCTCGAGCCGCTCCTCGTGCTCCTCGATCTCGGTGAGGAGCGTGTCGAGCCGGAGCAGCTCCGATTCGAGGCTGGGCGCCTCGCTCACGAAGCGGCCGTCCTTGCCCAGCTGAAGGGGCGGCAGTTCCTCCCGTTCCACCTGCGGCGGAGCCGCGAGGCTGACGGTGAGTTCCACCTGCTTCCTGGAGTTCATGCTGCCGGGAATGCGCTCCCGTACCGTGCGCGTTTCGAGGATGTAGGCCTCGGATCCGAAGCGCTCCTTCACTTCCCGGAGGGCCTCGTTCATGTCGTCGGCGAGGATCTTTTCCCTAGTCATGGAGCTTCACCATCCCTGTGGCTTTCACTTCCTGTCCCAGCGGCACTTCCGAATAGGCCAGCACCGCGAGGCCGGGCAGTGTCGTCTCCGTGAAGCGCTTGAAGACGAGTCGAATGGGGCTGCTCACCAGCAGAACCGGCTGCACGCCCCTCTGTGCTGATCTTTCAACTTCGATCCTGAGTCCCTTGTGGAAACGGTCGGCGGCCTCCGGGGGCAGGCTCACGCCTCCCGTTTCTCCGTACTGCGCCAGGGCGTCCATGAAGAGCTGCTCGATTTCCGGATCCACCGTGATCACGCTCAGCAGATCCATCTCGTCGCAGTACTCCTTCACGATGATGCGCCCCAGGCTTTCGCGGACCTTCTCCGCGATGAAGTCGCTGCTCTGGCTCTGGCCGATCCAGTCGCCCACGGATTCGAGGATGCTCACCATGTCCCGCACGGGCACCCGCTCGTGGAGCAGGTTGGCCAGCACCTTCTGCAGGAATCCGAGCTTCACCTGGCCGGGGATGAGCTCCTCCACGAGTGCGGGCGCCACGTCCCGCACGCCGTCCACCAGGCGCTGCACGTCCTGGCGGGTCATGATCTCGTCGGCATGGCGTCGGATGATCTCGGACATGTGGGTTGCCAGCACGGCCGTGGGCTCCACCACCGTGAGACCCAGGGCGCCGGCGCGCTCGCGCTCGCTTTCCTGGACCCAGATGGCGGGCAGGTTGAAGGCTGGCTCCAGGGTCTCGATGCCCTTGAGGTCGCCCCGTTCCTCGGGGGAGGCGATGCAGAGCAGGTGGCCGGGCAGAAGCTCGCCCCGTTCCAGTTCCACTCCCTTGAGTTTGATGGCGTACTCGTTGGGGCCCAATTGGATGTTGTCCCGGATGCGAATGGGACTCACGAAGATGCCCAGTTCCCGAGCCAGTTGCCGCCGCAGTCCCGTGATCCGCTCCAGCAGGTTTCCCCTCCGGTTCGCATCGGCCAGGGAGATCAGTCCGTAGCCGATCTCGCATTCCAAACGATCTACCTGGAAGATGGCCGGATCCTCGAGGGGGTCGCCCTCGGGCTGAGCCTCGGCCTCCTGCTCGGGCGCCTGCTCGGCCGCGCGCTTCTCGCGGCTTCGGCTCCGGAAGGCCGCCGCGCTGGCCGCGGTGCCCAGGAGCAGAAAGGGCAGATTGGGAAGTCCGGGAACCAGTCCCAGCAGGAGCAGAGCAGCGCCTGCGATGCCCAGGGCCCGCGACTGGCTGAAGATCTGCTGCAGGAAGTCGTCCCCCAGGTCCTGCTCGCTACGGCCGCGGGTGACCACCACGCCCGCGCCGATGGAAATGATGAGCGCGGGAATCTGGCTCACGAGTCCGTCACCCACGGTCAGCAGCGTGTAGGTTCCCAGAGCCTGGCTGAAGGGCATGCCCTGCTGGGCCACGCCGATGATGAATCCACCCAGGATGTTCACCACGGTGATGATGATGCCCGCGATGGCGTCGCCCCGCACGAACTTGCTGGCACCGTCCATGGCCCCGAAGAAGTCGGCTTCCCGCCCGATGCGCTCCCGTCGTTCCCTGGCCTCGCGCTCGTCGATGAGCCCCGCGTTCAGGTCGGCGTCGATGGCCATCTGCTTGCCGGGCATGGCGTCCAGGGTGAAACGCGCCG
>CAYFNT010000020.1:0-69271 GCA_964344565.1 uncultured bacterium | reverse complement strand
GAACACAGTTCCCCGTCCACCCAAGCCGAGACTTCCCAATCGAAGAACAACATGTCCTCAAACTCCATACCCGCTCGATACACATTGAAGTCAAGGAGAACCTGACTCAATTGATTCAAGGACAAAGGCTCTCCATATTGGTCAATTTCAAGCAGTGGACTTTGAATGGCATTGTCTAAGTAAGGACCACCGTAGATGATGATCGGTATTCCTTCCCACTCCCCTTCACCTAGTGTCTCCGGATCGAAAAAGGCCCACGCATTTGTTGCATTGAAGAACTCAGGATCGTCTTGAGGAAGCTCTTCACCCGGATACAGTTCAGAGTAGTCGCCTGACGTTTCCTTCATACCGAAGCTCAGATTTTCGGGAACATGACCATCCTCGAAGTCGCTCTGAAACACAACCTGACCATCACATGCCACTACGATGTTATCCAGCCAAACAGCACCCATGTCGGAGATGTATCCGCCATCCTCATCAGACTGGGTATCGGATGAGTGGAACAAAAAGATTAGGTCCCGCAGTTCATTTAGATCACCGCTGACCTGCAAGGTCTCTGATTGAAGTCCGGTAGGTCCGTGTGAGAAATCGTTGAATACGTTCCTCCAGTAGCCAGAATCTCGAATCACATAAACAGAAAGATGGTCCCACTGGCTCCCTAGCGCTTCGCAATCTTTAGTGTAGAAAAACTCGAGATCGATTGTGGTGGAAGCAGGCAAGCTAATCATGACAATCTGCTCCCATCGATTTCCGAATCCTGGATAATGCTCCCAGCCGCACTTGTATTCGCGACCACACCAGAGAGCGAAGTCGTTCGTAGGATCACTCGGAAACTGAAAGGGAAGCGCTCCGCCAATGTCTGTGGCGTGGCCAGTGGCAATTTCTGTTGAGCTAAGTTGCCAGAATGGTCCACCCACATCCCAGCGATCCACGCCGAACCAGCCGGCCTCCTGCGGCTCGCCGTAGGGGCCGTCGAAGCTGTAGCCCCGCTCGGTGGTGCCCGGCATGCCGTAGGCCCCGGGACCTTCGGCGGCGAAGAGGAAGAGCGTGTCCGCGCGGTCGGAGCTGCCCGTAACCGGCACCGGCGGCGGCGAGATCTGGCGGGTTGGCGTTTCAGCGGAATCCCTGGCCCAGGAGGGGCCGATCAGGGCGAGGGCTAGCAGGCAGGCGATCACGATCCGAGCGTTCATCCCGATTCCTCCCGACGGATCGACCGGGCGGATCGGCGGGGATCCCGGCCGAGGACAAGCGAATGGCAATTCAATTATAACGGAATTGACCGTGCCCAAACAAGCTTCGGTCATTTATAGGAATCCCCGAATCGTACGGATTCAAGAGCCGAGTCCACCCGGGTGGACAAATGCAATCATCGAAAGCCTGTACACGTGTACAGTGCACTTAGACAGGGCTATTCGCCGAGCGGCTCCGAGTCTGCGAAGCGGATTTCGGCGAAATGGCCGCGAGCGCACGAAAAAACCCCGCCTCTCGGGAGGCGGGGCTCGAAACAATCGATGTCGCTTTGATCAGTCGGCGTGCTCGCTGAGACGGCGTCCCACCTGGCTGTTGCGGATCTTGTTCAGCGCTTTCACCTTCACCTGGCGAACGCGCTCACGGCTGATCCCCAGCTCCTTGCCGATCTCCTCGAGGGTCTGCGGCTCGCGGTCGCCCAGACCGTAGTAGTTCCGCAGGATCATGGCCTCGCGGGGATTCAGGGAATCCAGGGCCTCCGACAGCAGCATGTGGAATTCGCTCTTGTTGAGATTGTCCGAGGGGCTCGGCTCGTTCTCATCCTCGAGCGTATTCATGAGGATGTGATCTTCCTCGGTGCCGATGGGCTCGTCGAGGCTGCGATAGGTGTTCGTGGCGAACTGGATCTCGTTGATCACTTCCTCGGTGATGCCCATGGCCTTGCCCAGCTCTCCCGTGGAGGGGGCGCGGCCCAGCTCGTCCCAGAGGCGACGGTTGGCCTTGCGAAGCTGATAGAGGATGTTCGCCTTGTTCATGGGCAGACGAACGATGTTCCCCTGCTCCACGATGGCCTGCATGATGGACTGACGGATCCACCACACGGCGTAGGAGATGAACTTGAAGCCCTTCTTCTCATTGAAGCGATAGGCGGCCTTGATCAGACCGAGGTTGCCCTCGTTGATCAGGTCGAGCAGACCGAGACCCTGTCCCACATACTGCTTGGCGATGGAGACGACGAACTTGAGGTTCGACTGGATGAGAAGCTCGAGAGCCTTTTCGTCCCCTGCGCGGATCTTGACGGTCGTTGTAGCTTCCTGCTCACGGGTCAGGCTGTTGAAGCCGCCGATGGACTGCAGGTAGGCGTTCAGGGTTTCGCTCTCGGACTGGTTGAAGATTGCGCCGGCCATGGCAATCTCCTTTTTCGGTATCCCGGCATGCCGGAGTGGAATTTCGGTTTAGTGGGGGTGTCTGTTCGGGTCTTCACAACTGAACGTGCGAAGTATGACGCAAAGTAAAGGCCAAGTCAAGCCGAAACGGAAAAAGGCTAGCCTAACAAACAGGAATCGTGTTCCCACAACCCCCCTAGTAAACAGGACTTGCAAGGCCGGGATGGCATTCGAAATAGCGGAATTATTCGGATTTAGACACATATTATCCTAAAACCTTGCTGGAATAGCGGTTTTAAATCCTGTTTATTTCCAAACACTTACCGTGCGATATAGGGGATTCCTAGTCCAGGCCCCCTCCGGCCATGACCCAGATCCAATCCTCCGTCACGAGGATTTCCTCGGCCAGGGCCGCCAACTCCTGGGATTTGGCGTTCCTCTGGTGGTCGATATTGCCTCCCGGGGCAGCAAAAGGGTCCTCCCCGAGGTGTTCGGCCAGGCCCATGCTGTAGGCCTGATAGATCCGCGACAGGTTCCGCATGAGCAGGCGGCCCCATGTACCGTTGACCGCGCGGTATATCTCACGGCGGCTGGGCGGATCGTCCACCATGCGGCGCAGTTCACCCCTCATGCCCTCCATGGCGACCTCCCGGTTCGCCGCGGCCGTGGACATCGACAGGCTCAGCAGACTGAAGCCGGCCTCCCCCGGCGCCAGTCCGGGGCGCGATCCGAGCCCCGCCCCCACCGAATAGGCCAGGCCCTGCTTCTCGCGCAGCTCCAGACCCATGCGCGCCGACAGGATGCTGACCAGGGCCGGCAGGGAAGGATCCAGCGCGGCGCTCTCGGGCAGCAGCCGCGTGGCCCTCAGCGCCACCTGCTGCTTGTCCATGGGCAGGAGGACTTCCGCGGCGCCCTCGGCCAGGGCCGTGGCCGGCAGCGTCTCGCCGCCGGCTTCGAAATCGCCGAACTCGCTTCGCAGGATGGCCAGGGCGTTCTCGGCCGGCAGCCCCGTGGCCACCGACAGGATCATCCGCGAGGGATCGTAGTAGCGCGCCCGGAAATCGCGCAGATCCTCGGGAGTGATCATGCCCAGGCTGCGGGGGCTTCCCGAGAGCGCGCGGCCGCGGGGACCGCCCTTGAAGATGGTTTCGTAGCTGGCCTGTCGGGCGGCCGCGGACGGGCGCTGCCCCCCCATGGACAGGGCGCCGATCATCTTGCCCCGCTCCTGCTCGAAGGCCGGTGCGGGGAAGTTCGCCTCGCTGATGAGTTCGGCCATGAGGGCCATGGCATCGCCGGCGGACTCGTCGAGGGTCTCCAGGCGGATGAAGCTGAAGTCCTCTCGACTGTAGTAGTCGTCGAAGGGGATCCAGGGATTGTCGCTGACCTTGATCTGGGCGCCCATTCCCGCGAGCAGGGCGTCGATCTCTTCCTCGCTGTGCCGCTCCGTGCCGGTGGCGAGAAGGCGCTGCATGAGATCCACCATGCCGTCCTTGCCCTCGGGTTCCATGAGCGAGCGTCCCTTCACCAGCAGGTGCGCGGCGAAGACCTCGCTGCCCGGATCGCTCTTCACGAGCAGGGTCATGCCGTTGGGCAGCAGCTCGCGCCGGGTCTCCAGGCCCTTGGCCCGAGCCGGACCGCCGCCGCCGCCCAGCATGGCTCGGGCGCGTTCCCACTTGCTCGCCGGGCGCTCGCCCGCGAGGCGCAGGGTGATGTCGCTGGGCTCGAAGGCAGCCAGCTCCCGCTGCGTGGGCGGCGCGGGCGCGTCCTCCTGGCTCATGACGATGATCTTCGGCGCCGAGGCCAGGATGCTGCTTTCCAACGCGGCTCGCACCTCACGGGGCCTGAGCTTCTTCAGCTCATCCAGGTAGTTCGAAAGGAAGGGAAACCCGCCCAGGTGCAGTTCGGCGGACTTCATCATGGCGAAGTAGTGATAGGTGTCGGCGAGGAAGCTGTCCTCCACCCGCAGGCCGTGGGCGGCCTCTTCGATGAGATCGGCCTCGGGGGCCCACTCGGCGAGTGTCGGCCAGAGGGCGGCCAGTTCGTCCAGCAGTTCGGGCACCGGCTTCTCGCTGACTTCAATGTCCATGCTCATGAGGGAGAAGCCCTCGAAGAGCTCCACGTGGAAGCTCGCGTCCATGCCGGCCAGAGGCGAGCGGTGGGGATCGGAAAGCAGGCTCGTCAGGACCAGCTGCGCCGGATAGGCGCCGGTCTCGATGCCGGGGGCGGGCCAGGTGAAGCTGAGGCGGGTGGTGCCCTCGTCCACGTGGATCCAGTCGAAGCTGGGCTCCGCGTTCCATTCGAGCTTTACGGCTTCGGGGGCTTCGGGCTTCTCGCCCTCGTGCCTGCCGAATATCTCGCCCATGAGAGCGCGGGCGGATTCGGGTTCGAAGTCGCCCACCAGGAAGACCCGGCTGTTGGCCGGCACGTACTGACGCCGGTAGTACTCGAAGACCGATTCGCGATCCTGGGCGTCGATGGTCTCGAAGGTGCCCAGAATGGGATGCTCGTAGGGCGTGCCGCCCAGCAGCACCGACCGGCGCAGGTTCTCGCCCTCGTAGCTGCCGCTGTCGAGGTCCTTTCGCATCTCCTCGAGGACCACGAGCTTCTCCTTGTCGAACTCCTCGGGGGGGAGAATGGAGCCGTAGAGCATGTCGGCCTGGATCGACAGCCCCTCCCGCAGGTATTTGCTGGGAATCAGCAGGATATAGCAGGTGTACTCCCGGCGGGTGAAGGCGTTGATGTATCCGCCGATCTCCTTGATGCCCTCGTTGATGTCCTCGCGGGATCGGTGGCGGGTGCCGTTGAAGACCATGTGCTCCAGGTAGTGACTGGCGCCGTAGCTGTCGGCATCCTCCCAGCGCGCGCCGGCGCCGATGCTCACGATGGAGGCCACCATGGGGCCGCCATGGGCCTCCTTCATGAGGATCTCCAGGCCGTTGTCCAGTTCGTAGCGCTCCAGATCGCCGGCCGAGGCGGGAAGAGCGAGGAAGAGGGCGGCGAGCAGGACCAGGAATCGGCGGGGGAACATGGGTGCCTCCAGGAAAGGGTTTGCCGAAAAGGACAGGGCTCCTTAGAATCGAACCAAGCTGCCACAGTCGACACGAGAGATCAAGACCCTCGAAAGGTCCGCCATGAAGAGACGTCTCGCGATTCTCACGATTCTGATCGCCGCCCTGTCGTCGGCCGATACCGTCCATCTTGACGACGGCAGTCGCCTCGAGGGCGAGGTTCTCCAGCTGGATGCCGAGCATCTGCAGCTGTCCACCGATTTCGCGGGTACGCTCACTCTGGAACGCAGCCGCGTCGCGGCCATCATCTTCGACGATGATTTCGCCATGGCCCCCACGGGCGCCATGCCCGCCGCCGTGACCATCGAAAAACCGGCCGAAGAAGCTCCCGAGGGCACGGGCCTCCTGGAAGTGAGCATCAAGGGCGATCCGGTGAAATCGTCGGTCCGCTATCGCCATGAGAACGAGGCCGAGGAGATGAGGGCCATCAATACCCTTCATCTGCGGGTCTACGTGAACGGCCTGGAATACGCCCACGCCAGCGACGGGGAGATGGACAAGGAGTTTCGCCAGGGCAAGTGGATCGTGCTGCGGAACAGTCACCGCTTCGATCCCCTGCTCATGGAAGTGCCCGCGGGGCGCCACCGCATTCAGATCGTCGTGGGCAATGACGTGAGCGGCTTCGAGGACCACGGCGACCAGGACACGCTCTCTTCCGAGGTCATCGTGGAGGACGTCGACATCGTCCCCGACCAGAAGACGAGGGTGACCGTGAAGGGAAAGGGCGGACGCCTGGGAAGCTACGGGCACTTTGAGATGGAGTTGCTCAGCAGCCGCTAGGACTTCGGCGCGTTTTCACTATCATTTTCGGAAGGCGGAGGATCCTCGGCGGGGACTTCGCCTTTTTCCTCGGCGGGAATCGCCTCTCCGTCCGCGGCGTCGCGGGCAAGATCGCTGAGCGCATCGGGATCTTCCGCATCCTCTTCGATGACCGGATCTGGGAAGTCGCGCCGGATGGCGATGCCCACACGCAGCGAAGGGAAAGGATCGGCAAGGTCCGACAGTACCGCGGCTCCGCCGAGCTCGAGGCTCCAGAACTCCGACCAGCGCAGTCGAAAGCCTCCGCCCACTTCGGTCCAGAGGGATTCGCCGCCCCGAAAGGCCGCGCGCGCGGAAAGCTGCGGCGCCCAGCCGCTCCAGCGATCGTAGCTCCAGCGCAGTTCTCCTTCGGTCCAGGCCTGCCAGGGATCGCCTTCCTCGTCGCCGAGCAGTCCCCGCAGTTCGGAACTGCGGTTGAGGTTCAGATCGATACGCTGGGATCCGGCCGAGAAGCCTGTACCGAGGGACCAGCGCAGAAAGCCCCGCTTGACCTGCAGCGGCTCGAGACGATCGTCGGAGAAGGGCAGCCAGACCTCTCCCCCCAGTCGCAGGAAGGACAGCCATGGCGGCGACCAGGCGAAACCGCCGCCCAGGTTTCCCCGGAGGCCCAGTCCGGCGTCTTCCGCGCTGCTGTAGATCCAGGGAAGGTACATGGACCAGGCGCTGTGTTCGCCGAGAGCGCGCTGGACGCGAAGGATGTTCCGCAGGCCCGTCCATTCCTCGCCGCGATAGATCTCGCTGCTGAGATCGAGTCGAGTGAGGGCGGTCCGTCGCAGGGAAAGATTGTCGAGAGGACTCTCGAGAATGAGTTCGCCGGGACTTGCCGTCCCGGCGATCAAAACGGATAGCAGGATCGCCAAAAGGCGTTCAGGCTTCATCGGGTACGTTTTCCAAAAGCTGCACGTCGCCCTGCTGCAGGAACTGGACGCGAATGGCGGCTCGACCGCCGGGCAGGGTGATTTTCTCGGTCACCTTGCCGTAGTCGTTCCAGGACCTGTGGTAGATCACGTGCCCCACTTCGAAGATGGAACGGGCGTCGTACTCGACGACATCGTCTTCGGTGAAGGACTCCATGCCGAACTTGCCGTTGTCGGCGGCTTTCTCCGGCTCCTCGTCCAACTCCATGTAAGGAAGGATGCCATGGCAGTTGGGGCAGCGCAGCCAGGTGACCTCGCTCTCCCCGCCTTCCTCGACGACCTCCATGTCATAGTAATCCTTGCAGACTGAGCAGTACTGGATCATGGAGGTTGCCCGTTCGTTCCTCTTCGCTCTACTTCTCTGGGAGCTCGTTCTTGCAGCAGACATCGGCCTCATCGAAAACCAAGTATCGCATGCCGCAAACCGGGCAGCGATACTTGCCGTCAATCCGACCCTCGCGTTCTGCGATCGCGTGGAGCCGATGGTATTTTACATATTTCGTGCTTGAGTCCACGTCCCGAACCAAAATCCCCGAGCCTGTCCCTGCGGGATCAGATTCAGCCATTTCTCTCACCCTTTCAAAACGGTTTCTCTCACCATTTTTCTCCGGGACTCTCCGAAAGCCAACGCCAGATATTGTAGGTCCGGACAATTCAGCCTCCGAAAAGCCCCAGATATGGTGCCACGTTATCGCATGGCAATACCAATGTCAATGGTCTAGTGAAAGGGAAGTGCATTTCAGCGCGTCTGGACGCGCTCTGCGCGATTGCGCTCAGGGAAGCCGCAAAGTTTCGAGCGTCCACTCGGTCACGCTCGTTTGCGTTTCGCCCTCGAAAACCTGACCGGAGAACTCCGAAAACTTTTTCGTGATGCGTTCTTCGCGGTAGCGCACCCAAGCGCCCAACGGAACTTCCGGAGATACCCACACTTCGCCGGAGACCCTCCAGTGAGTTCGAAGCCGAACGGCCTCGCCCTCCTGCACCGTTTCGCCTTCGTTTTCCAGTCTCAAACGACGACAGGCCATGGTGGATGCGCCTCCGACGGCGACCAGGGTATCGCCCAACTCCTCGGCTTGGGCGAGACTCGTTTCCATCTCGTGCACACGATCGAGCAGGGAAAGTTCGCTCGCGTCCACGCGTCGCCACTGGCCGTCCTGTAGTTTGCTCACTTTTGCGATGCGTTCGCGGTCGAAGGCGGCGCGATCTCCTCCGCTTCGATAGAGAATCTCGTAGCGCGCTCCCCCTTCTCCCTGCTCGACTTCAAGGCGCCAAAGATTCTCTTCGACCTCCTCTCCCACGGTGACCGCGAAACGTTCCTCGCTGCGCTTGCCTTCGGCCAGCAGTTCGATGCGCCAGGACGCGAAAAGCCCGGGACGGAGGTTCGAATCCCCTCGTCCCGGGCTGATGTTCAGTAGCGTTGCGACCGTTGCGATGAGAATCGCAGCGCCAGGTTTCCAATTCTTCAATGGGCGATCCTGGCCCAGTAGTCGCTGAACTCGAAATCGGGGCTGAACTCCGCATCGTGACAACGGGTGCAGGAGTTGCGAGCCTCGCTCATGATGGCTCCATTGCGGTCGTGGGTGGTCCCGTATCCGTGACAGGCCTCGCACTGCACCGAGGCGAGCATCTGATTGTTGCGCTGGTCCATACCGTATCCGCCGGGCATCTCCCAGCCGGTCACGTGGCAGCCGATGCATTCGGGATTGTTCTCCTCGAACTCGTTTTCCAGGCTGACCATGGCGTGGGCATGGGGATTGTCGGCCCAGATCTCGAACTCACGGATGTGACAGCGTTTGCAGGTCTCCGTGCCCGTGAAAGCCTCGGTGCTCTCGTTCTCGCTGTGCTTCCGGGCCAGCTCCTTGATGAGCTTTTCCCGCTTCTTCCGCTCCTTGGCCTCCTCGAGGAAGTTGTCCACCCGGGTCTGGATCTCGGGATCGTCCGGATAGGCCTCGTCCAGCTCGTGGATCTTGAAGTCGGAGAAGTCGACGCTGCCGTCGGCAAGGCGCGAGAGGGTGATTTCGCCCAGATCCTTGCCGCGGTTGCCGGCCACCAGCACCCGAGCGCCGTCGTCGGTGACGATGGGCGTCTTCAGGCTGCTGCTGCTGTTGCCGTAGTAGACCAGATCCACGCCCTGGAGCTCTTCGGCCTTCGCCACGGCGTTGTTGCGGCGTCCGCCGTACATGAGCACGATCTGATCGCAGTTCTCGGCCCGCAGTTCGGCCAGGCCCTTGTCGATGGCCTCGTCGATGTCGCCCCAGTGATATCCCTCGGGCATGAAGCCGCCCCGTTGGGCAGCCTCGTCGGTGACCGCGAGAACGCCCACCTTCTCATCCCCCAACTGGAAGGTCTTCCATCCGGGGAAGGGGCTGTTGCCCTCTTCATCCAGAAGGTTGGCGCAGAGAAGGGGAAGCCCCGACGCCTCGTAGGTCTTCAGGTCTTCCAGGCCGATACGCAGGTCGGTGCCCTGCAGGGCCACCGCGTCCATGCCGATCTCGGTGAGGATGTCCATGAGGAAGTAGGACTGGCGTAGCCATTCCGTGTCGTTCTTCCCGCTGATGTTGTCGCCGCCGTTCAGTACGAGCACGTGGTCGGTTTCGCTGCGAACCTTGTCCATGAGGAGCGCCCTCCGGGCGATCCCGCCTTTCTGCTTGGTTTTTCAACCACAGGGTTCGAGTTCACCCACCGCCCTCGTCTCATAGAGATAGGTTACCGAATCGGCGAGAAGGGGCTGGACCGTCATGATCAGTCCGGCGAGGAGAAGCAAGAGAGACAAGGTCCCCCCTGCGATGCTGGTCTTTCGCATTTCCTGCTCCGTTGTGTTACGCGGAATAGCGGTCTTTGAAGGCCTTGCCCGCGGAAAAGGCGGGAACCCGGGACGCGGCGATCTGGATGGTCTCGCCCGTACGGGGATTCCGGCCGGTCCGGGCTTTACGATCTCGGATTTCGAAAGTTCCGAAGCCGGTAATCTGCACCTTGTCACCGGATTCCAGGGCGTTGGCGATGATGCCGGAACGGGGCTCCGTCCCGAAAAGCGCCTCGACGATTCCCCGCGAATCCTTCTGGCTCAGTTCGCATTCCTCGGCCAGCTTGGCGATGAGATCGGCTTTGGTCATGTTTCCTCCTGAATACGCGTCATGGTTCGGAAGGACCGGCGTCAATAGATGCCGCTCTGGCCGCTGACGCCCCGGTTCCCGAATTCCTGTTTGACCTCTGGGTGCTCCCTCAAGAAGATGAGAAAGTAATACTGCGGTTCACCCTGGAAAATCAAGCTCGTGAATTGGGCCTCCCAGCAGTGGAGGTCCCGGCTCACCGAGAGGCGTTGGGTCCCGAATCCGCCTTCCTCCAGCTGAAGGTCGCCGCTCCAGGACAGGCTCCAATTATCGCTGAGTTGGAAGCTGCTGTTCAATCGCAAATTGGGGCTGAGCTGCCCGGATCCCGAGCGGCTCATGCTGAAGCTGGTATTGATGCTGAGATCTCCGGGTTCGCCGCCGCCCCCCATACCCGACCCGAAACTACCGGTTCCGCCGCCGAAGCCCCCGGGAATGCCCAGAGGCACAGCCCCCGCGCCCGTGTCCCGATCGGGACGGTGAAGTTCGATCTCATCGGCTTCCTCTTCCTCCAGCTCCTCTTTCGCAAGAAAAGATCCAATGCGCACGGTGAGGGTCTTGGAGAAGCTACCGCTGAGATTCGAACTCTGAAGGTCCCAGGTATTGGGATCCCAGGCATGGCTCATCTGGATGCTCACGCCTCCTCCCGGTTTCAGGCGCAGGTTGCTGGAAAGGCGGCCCCAGGGATCCTGGTCGGGCCACAGCGAAGGATTCAGGGAGGTCTTGAGCGACCAGGACAGCACGCCGTTGTACTTCTTCTCGTTCTCGCCGGCGCCCGTCTTGAAGTCGAGGCTCTGGTCGAGCCCCATGTTCATGCTCCGCGACACGCTGCGCACCCCTTCGGAGAAATTCTCCGAGTAGCTGAAACTCGTGCTGGGCGAGAAGGTGTGGCGTATGGCGGTGATGGGACCCAACGTGGGCATGTTCTCGCCGGGATAGAACAGTCCGAACCATTTGATGGAGGCCGAGAGCCCCGCGGTGTTGCTGCGGGTGCTCTTCCAACCTTCGGTGTATTCGCTCTCCACCGCGAGTAGGGGATCGATCTCGCCCACGGGACTGCTGGGGCTGCCGCTGTCGGGCCCCTCGCCCTCGCCGAAGGGCACGTAGACGGTCTCGCTCACCGGATCGCTGCTCCGCCGGAAGGTGATCGAGGTGCCGGCGCTGGGCCTCAGGGTCAGGCCGAAGACGTTGAAGGTCTTCGAAAGGGTCGTGCCGAAGGGCAGCGACTCGGTGACCACGTTCCGGGTCTCGTAGGTCTTGGACGTCCTCGAGTACTTGAAGCTAGGCAGGGTGAGCTTGAGCCCCAGGCCCAGGGGAACGCTGAGCCCCGGCCAGGACAGCGACACCGGCGTGCTCACATCGCGCAGCAGATTGTCCGTATCGGGGTCGTCGTCCTCCTTGCCGAGGTACTGGGTCATGTTGAAACCCGTGCTGAAGGGCATGAAGCCGAAGAGCTTGGTGGACAGGTTCAGGCTCGAGTTCAGTCGCTGGTTGATGGTCTGATCCACCGTGTAGTTGTCGATCTCGCGCAGGGTGGAGCTGCTGGCGTAATCGCCCTTGGCGGTGAGGCGCGTATCGCCCAGGGTCATGCTGTGGCTGCCGAAGAGGCCCCAGGAATCGCCCTCGGTCTCCCCGAACTGCTTCTTGCGGTCGTAGCGCCAGTCTCCGTTGAAACTGCCGCCGCGCCAGTAGCGGCGCTTGTAGCGGAAGGTGGCCGAGCCCAGCACCGAACTGTCCTCCACGTAGTCACCTCGCAGGAGCAGGTCGGTGTAGTCGTTGAGCGCGAAGTAGTATCCCATGTTCCGGATGAATCGCTGGCGCTCGGCGTTGATGCCGAACTCGAAATTCGGGATGAGCACTCCGGAACGGCGCCCCTTCTTCAGGTCGAGGAAGAAGGTCGGCACCGTGAAGATGGGCACCTTGCCGATCTTCAGGGTCACGGGTGCGGCGTAGACCTTTTCGCCCTCGGCCTTGACCTGGCTCATGTGGAATCCGCTGTGCTGATCCGCCGGCAGATCGCAGGTGGTGTAGAGGGCCTCGGAGACGTTGATCTCCTCGTCCCCCACCTTCTTCATGCGCGGACCCGAGAAGAATCCCGTGCCCAGGGTGGTCACGCCGTCGAAGACCATGCCCTCGCCGGCGGCCAGATCGTACTCCATGCGCACGCCGTAGAGCTCCTGCTCGCCGTCCTGGAAGACCGGCTTGCCCAGGGCGGTGAGAAATTCGTCCCCCGTGTGCAGGTGGATGGAATCGGCCTTCAGGGTGAAATCGTCCTCGATCTCGGCGGGGCCGCGGACGAGGAAGACCTCCTCGTCCGCCACGCGGAATCGGATGTCCTCGGCGCGGTACTTGTAGGATCCGGCGCGGTCGAGGAAGGGCGCGGGAGGAAGGCTGTCGGCCTCGAGGTAGCCCTCTTCCCAGTTGTCCAGGCTCCAGGACTGCCCTTCGGAGGCTCCGATGACGTGCACCTCCTCGAGCTCCTCCTCCGCGAAGCTGAAGTTCATGGAGTCGCCGCGGGTTTCGTGGAGCTGCGCAGCCTCGCCGGGCTCGAGGTCGGGGGTGTAGACGCTCCTGGCCGGTCCGGTGACGCGAACTTCCTTGAGATCGTCCTCCTCGAAGAAGATGTCGAAGCGCTCTCCTTCGATGCGCGTGGCCCGGTTGTCGAAAAAGGCGCTGTCGGGGCTCTGCTCCTCGTAGATGGCGCTGCCCACCACTTCCATGTAGCTCGGACTGCGGCCCTCGAAGAAGAGGTGCAGGCTGTCGCCCCTGAGCGTGTTGTCGCTCCATTCGAGCCTGGGATCCTGGAAGAGATCCATGCGGTCGTGGGCCTGGAAGAAGAGGGCCGAGTCGCCGTAGGCGTCGATGTCCTCGCTGGCGTAGTGCACCTCGCCCACGGCCACCATGAGGCTGTCGGCGCGGAAGTGGCGCATCTCGCGGGCCGTGGTGCGGGAGGAATCGCCCTCGTCCTCCATGAAGAGCACGGGCTCGCGATCCATCAGGGTGATCTCGCCTTCCAGGTCGAAGCTGCCGTGGCCGCCCACGATGCGCGTCCCGGAATCGGGATCGATGACCACCACGTTCCCATAGGCCTCGGCGAATCGACTCGTCTGATCGTAGCGCACGCTGTCGGCCAGGATGGTCTTGCCCTCGTAGTCGATGGTCACCGATTCCGTGAGCAGGCTGCGCCGGCGACGACGGTCCCAGGCCGCGCGTCCGCAGTGGATGACCGCGCCCTCGTCGAGGATCTCCACATTGCGTTCCATCACCGCCATGCGAGTGATGGGGCTGTAGGTGCCGATCTCGCCCGTGATGGTGCTCAGGCGATCGATGATCTTCACGTCGCCGACCAGGCGGATCTCGTCGCGCTCGGGAGGGCCGTCGCTCTGGGTGCGCGTGCCCTTGTCGCCCCAGAATTCCAGCGAATCGCTCTGGCCGTAGACGTCGAGGATCTCGGAGATCCGCGGATCGCCCTCGCGCACCAGGGCGCTGGAGCTGCCCTCGATGACGTAGCGCTCCCGCAGCAGTTCTTCGTCCGGAGGTGGATCATCCTCGTCGTCGGGCACCTCGATGACCGGCGCAAGTTCCTCGGGAAGCTCGGGATCCTCTTCGGCCGCCTCGGGAGGCTGAAGCTCTTCTTCGGTGTCGGCGCTGTCGGGACTCGCCGGGCGCGGCGCCCGCTCTTCCTGCACTATCCTGCCGGGAATGCACCCGGCCAGGAGGGCCAGGACGAGCAGCAGCGCCAGGCGTCTCATGCGCGGGGTTCCCGGGCCAGGAGGGCTGCTCCCAGACTGGCGCCGTCATCGCCCAGGCTTCGCAAACGGATCTTCAGCTTCTGTTCCTTGGGATTCATGATTCGGCTACGGGCCTCGGCGAGCGCAGGTTCCAGGATGAACTTCCCCGCGCTGGATACGCCGCCCGCCAGCACGAAGAGGTCGGGGTTCAAACCGTTGACGAGGTTGGCCACGGCCACGCCGAGAGCGCGTCCCGCCTCCTCGAAGAGCCTGACGGCGAGGGTCTTGCCGGCCTTGGCCGCGGCATGCAAGCGTTCGGGATCCGCCGGATGCTTGCCCAGGAATCTGGCCAGACTCGCGGCGCCGGCTTCCCCCCGGGCCAAGGCTCCTTCGGCGCTCTGGCGTAGGGCCCGTGCGCCGGCATAGGTCTCCAGGCAGCCGAAGGATCCGCAGAGGCAGGGACGGCCCCCATGATCGATGCTCATGTGCCCCAGCTCGGCCCCGAGACCCTGGCTTCCTTTATAGAGATGTCCGTCGAGGATGAGTCCCCCGCCCACTCCGGTGCCCAGGGCCAGGCAGATCATGCTGCTCGCGCCCTTGCCGGCCCCGAGCTTCCACTCGCCGAAGGCCAGGGCGTTCACGTCGTTCTCCAGCAGCACGCGCTTGCCCAGGCGGCGGCGCAGGCCCTCGGCGAGCTTCACGTTTTCCCAGTGCGGAAGATTGGGAGAGGTCTTCACCACGTCGTCCGCGATGAGCCCCGCCGAGGCGATGCCCACGCCCAGCAGATTGCCCGGTGTCAGCTTCTTCCTGGAAAGGAATTCGGTGATGGCCTCGGCCAGATTGGCGGGAATCTCGCGGCCTTCGCCGAAGTCCGCGGTCTTCCAGCGGCGGCGTGCCAGGCATTGCCCGGAGGAATGCAGGAGCACGCCCTTGACGTTGGTTCCGCCGATGTCGATGCCGAGAGTGAGCGACATGGATTGCTACCAGCCTTCAGCTTCGAGCCAATGGCAGCTGGCCCTTGGCTACCTGCCGAAATCTCGCCCATTTCTGGCCAGTAGCCAAGAGCTAAGAGCCAAAAGCTACACAAGCACCTCTTCGGTCTCCGCATCGAAGAAGTGCGCCTTGTCCATGTCGAGCACGAGGGGCAGGGTGCCGCCCACCTTGGCGGTCTGGCGCGGATCCACCCGCGCGGCCAGCTCGGCGCCGGCGGCCTTCACGTAGAGGAAGATCTCGTTGCCCATGGGCTCGATGACGTCCACCTCGGTGTCGATGGAGTGGCCGTGGTTCAGATCCGGCAGGAAGTCGGGGGCGTGGATGTCCTCGGGACGGATGCCCAGCAGCACGTCCTTGCCCTCGTAGGACTTCATGGCCTGGGTGTCCTCGGCGTTGAGGGGCAGTGAGCCCGCCTCGCCCTGGAACTGGAGACTGCCGTTGGCGACGATCCTGCCCTGGAGGAAGTTCATGGCCGGAGAGCCGATGAAGCCCGCCACGAAACGGTTGCGGGGATTGTTGTAGAGGCCCAGGGGCGTGTCCACCTGATAGATGATGCCGTCCTTCATCACCGTGATCCGGTCGCCCATGGTCATGGCCTCGACCTGGTCGTGGGTCACGTAGATCATGGTGGACTGGAGGCGCTGGTGAAGGCGGCTGATCTCGGCGCGCATCTGCACCCGCAGCTTGGCGTCGAGGTTGGACAGGGGCTCGTCGAAGAGGAAGACCGAGGGCTTGCGCACGATAGCGCGGCCCACGGCCACGCGCTGTCGCTGTCCTCCGGAGAGGGCCTTGGGCTTGCGTCCCAGCAGCTCGGTGATGCCGAGGATGTCCGCCGCGTCCTCCACGCGATCCTTGATCTCGCTCTTGGGGAATTTTCGCAGCTTGAGCGCGAAGCTCATGTTGTCGAAGACGGTCATGTGCGGATAGAGGGCGTAGTTCTGGAAGACCATGGCGATGTCGCGATCTTTCGGCAGCACGTCGTTGACGAGCCGGTCGCCGATATAGATCTCGCCCTGGGTGATCTCTTCGAGCCCGGCGACCATGCGCAGCGTGGTCGACTTGCCGCAGCCGGACGGACCCACCAGCACCATGAACTCCCGGTCGGCGATCTCGAGATTGGCGTCCTCGACGGCGACCACGTCCTTGTCGAAGATCTTCCAGACGTTCTTCAGCGTAACCTTGGCCATTGTGTCCCCTAAGTCGTTTGAATCAGGACAGTTTTATATGGCCAGGCGCGTCCTGTCAAGGTGGGCCGAAGCAGGAAAAAAGGCGCCGGAAGCTCTCCGGCGCCCTAGTCGGAGCCTCGTGGGATTTGCCTACTTCAGCAAGAGCATGCGCTTGGTCTCGCTGTAGCCGGGAGCGGTGAGCTTGTAGAAGTAGACGCCCGAGCTGGCCGGCCTACCGCGCTCGTCCCCGCCCCGCCAAAGAACCTCGTGACGCCCCGCTTCGCGGCGCCCCTCGGCCAGAATCGCGATTCTGCGCCCCGACACGTCGAAGATCTCCAGACGAACATCGCCGGCCCTTGGCAGGTCGAAGCGGATGCTGGTCGCAGGATTGAAGGGATTCGGGTTGTTCTGGTGCAGGGCGAAACTTGCCGGTAGTGCGCCTTCAGGTCCGTCGGTGATCTCGTCCGGTGAGGCCGGATCGCTCTCGTTGCCGGCGAAGTCCACCGCGGCGACCTTGTAGAAATGCGCAGGCGTGCCGCTCGCGTCCTCCCAAGTCGTGCCCGTGGTCTGGTGCACACGGCTCTCTTCGCTGGGCTCAAATTCGGGATCGGTGTCGCGATACACGTTGAAGAAGTCGAAGTCCTCGTCGGGACACTCGTCCCAGCTGAGGCTGTTGCCGCCCGTGCCGCCGTAGGCGAGCAGGAAGCCGCTCGGCACCGAAGGCGCGAGATTGTCGATGGAGTAGCCGCTGTCCGGCGGCGAATCCACGAAGACGAATGGATCGGGCGTGGTTGCGCGCACCATGAACACCGACCAGCAGATGCCTTCCTCGGCCGTGGAGTCGCAGAGCGTGGGCGCGACATAGTCGTAGATCGAGTCGCCGTGGGCCGGCACCCAGGTGAGGAAGTCCCAGCCGGCGGCACGGCCGTCCTGTCGCCGGTGCACCTCGTAGCCGGTGACGTCGATGCCGTCGTCCGGAGCATCCCAGGGCGAACGCTCCCAGGTCAGGCGAAGGTTTCGGCCCTGGTCGCCCGTGACGTCCTCGATGGAGACCAGCGTCCCCGAAGTGCTGATGACCCTTTCCTCACTGAAGGGGGATCCCTCGAAGCCACCGTCCACGCATTGCACGCTCCAGTAGTAGTTCTCTCCGAAAGCGAGTTCGAGAGGCCAGGATGTGTTCTGATCGGCCTGTCCGCGCTCCGGAATCAAACGACGTCCCGAGGGAAGGGACATGGGAGGCCTGATCTCCGAGCCGCCCGGGGTCGTGCCCACGCGGAGGTTGTAGCTCAGGCCCAAGACCGGAGTTTCCAGGTCGCTGGCAGAGGTCCATTCGAGCAGGAACATGCCGTCCGCGAAATCCTGGGCGAGCACATTGGGTGCGGTGGGTGGGGTGTTCGTGGTGAATGTATCGTTGCGCAGGATGTAAGCCTGGGACGTGCCGTTCGAACCCGTGGCGAGGATGTCGAGGTCGCCGTCGCCGTCGTAGTCTCCCCAGTCCATCGCACCGCGATGAAGCGGCGGCAGCCCGGCCTCGATGTCTTCGAAGACTCCTGCCTCGTTCCGGAGGATCTGGGTTGTATAGACGCTTCCCGTCCAGCCGGCGACCAGTACGTCAAGGTCACCATCGCTGTCGAAATCCCCCCAGGATGCGTCACTGTAGTAGAGCTTTGGCAGCATGTTGTCGATGTATGCCCAGCCATCGCCATCGTTTCGCCAGATTCTCGAATAGATCCCGTCGACCACAAGGATGTCCAGGTCGCCATCGGCATCGTAGTCGCCCCAATCGGCCGAACTGGAATTGAAGCCATAGTAGGTGATCATCTGGTAGGTGAACTCGGCGTCCTCGTTCAGATAGATGACGATGTAGCCCGAACCCACCAGGAAGAAGTCCAAGTCGCCGTCCTGATCGGGGTCAGCCCATTCGGCGCTGGGGTACTCGAAACCATAGAAGGATTGATCCAATGCGAAGAGGCCCTCGTCATTGCGGTAGAGGCTGCAGAAGCTCTGGCCCACATGAAGAAGGTCGAGGTCGCCGTCGGCATCGTAGTCGCCCCAGGCGGGGCAGGGGTCCGAGACCGCCGGCAGGGTGGCGCCGGTATCGACCTCCACGAAGGATCCAGCATCGTTCCTGTAGAGCTTGGCGGCGGTGGAGGGGCCGCTCTTGAAGAGATCCAGATCGCCGTCCTGGTCGTAGTCGACCCAATCGAGTGCTGATCGGTGGTCCGGTGAGATACCCGCGGCCAAGGGGACGAAGGTGCCCGCGTCGTTGCGGTAGATGTCGGAGAAGTACGCGCTTCCAGTATTGCCGGTGATGGCGAGGTCCAGGTCGCCATCGCCGTCGTAGTCCCCCCAGGCCGCGCCGGAGTCGTAGACCTTCTGCAGACCCGCTTCGATGTCGGTGAAGGGCGCTATGTAGCTGCTGATGCAGATAAGGTCCCCACAGAGGGCGCCGGTCTGGATAGCCACCACGTCGTCCACTTGATCGGCCGGCGTGAAGGTGACCGTGAACTCCTGGGACGCGCCCGGGGCCAGGTCATAGGCCGTGGGCATCACGTCGAACTCCGCACCGCTCCAACTCAGCGTGCCGACGAGGTCATGGACCGGGTCGTCGTTGGTCAGAGTGAAGGTGCCCTCTACGGGATCGCCGGCCACCCAGTATTCGAAGGTGAGTGAGTCGGGATCGAGACTGCATTCGATGAAGGCGCAGCCCACGTCGAAGGCACCCATGAGCCCGCATCCCGGTGCGTCGGCGAGTGGCGAGTTCTCTTCGAGGCTCAGGTCGCCAGCGCCCGCGTCGCAGAAGACCGGATCAACGGAGAGGTTACCGTCCACGCCCAACTGGCCCGCGATGGCGCCGGTCCAGTCGCCGCCGGCGTTGCCGAAGATGTCGCTGCAGGTGAAGGCGGCGCTGCTGCCGGCCTCCACGTGCACGGCCTGGTTGTAGAGCCCAAAGGCGATGATCGTATTGTCGGCCGCGAGCGTCGAGTTGCCGATCACCTGAACGCCGCTCGCTGGGGCACCCCCGCCCTCGCAGCCATAAAAGGTGCTGGAAATCAGATCTACCGTCGATCCGCTATCGATGGAGAGCCCGGGTACGCAATCCACGAAGGCGCAGTCGCGAATCTCCACCTGCGAATTGCTGAGTACCACCCCGCCGGGCGTGCCGTCGCCGACGCCATCGAGGAAGGTGAATCCATCGATCACCGTTCCGGGTCCCGAATTGTAGGTCTCGATGATGGGCCCCCAGCCGATGTCGCCGAGTATGGTGCATTCCGCGCCGTCCTCGCTCCTGAGGACCACCCCTGAAGGAATGTTCAGGTAGGTTTCTCCATAGCTGCCGCAGGCCACGAGCACGGTATCGCCGCTCGCGGCGAGGCCGAGGCCGGCGGAAATCGTCGGCTCATCGCCGGGCACGTGGATGGTGGTCGCGTAGGAGAGCAAAGGTAGGAAGGCCAAGGCGAGAAGGGCCCGAATGGGTCGCATGGATCACCCCTAAGCTGATTTGCGTGAATGACTTGAATGAAATTCAGATAAGACTCATCAATTTTACCATATCAACAACTTATTCACAACAAAGTCGCCATGAATTGGACAAAAGGATCCGGCTCCAAACCACAAAGAAGGCAGGCAGCCCAATGGCTGCCCGCCTTACGCTTGTGAATTGTGGCCGTGCACACTTTGCCATTTCGGATAGCGAAGCGGCTTCCCGAGCGTGACTCGTGAGGCGGCCCTGAAAACTCGGATTTGTACACGTGTACAAGCCGTCGAGCCGGAACGCGAGGGAAGGCCGCGAGCGCCTTACTTCGTAGCTTCCTTCTGGATGGCCGCCAGTTCGGCCAGGCGCTCGTCCACCAGGGCGTTCACGCTGCCGGGGGTCCAGGTTCCGTCCTTGCGAAGCTTGCCCGCGGGCAGTCCGCTGAGAATCTCCATGCCCTCGTCGATGTGCGAGATGGCCCAGACCCGGAACTCGCCCTTCTTGGCCGCCTCGATCACTTCCTTGCTCAGCATCAGCCGGCTCTCGTTGGCCGCCGGAATGATCACGCCCTGCTCGCCGGTCAGACCCCGCGCCCGACAGATCTTGAAGAAGCCCTCGATCTTCTCGTTCACCGCCCCGATGGCCTGCACCTCGCCGAACTGGTTCACCGAGCCGGTCATGGCGATGGACTGCTTCAGGGGAATGCGCCCCAGGGCCGAGAGCAGGGCGAAGGTCTCGGTGGTCGTCGCGCTGTCGCCGTCCACCGGCACGTAGTTCTGCTCGCAGGACATGGACGCGCTGAGGCTCAGGGGCCTGTTCTGCGCGAATCGCTGGCGCAGGAATCCCTCGAGGATGAGGTGGCCCTTGTCGAAGGAGGATCCGCTCAGCTCCACCTCGCGTTCGAGGCTGAGCAGGTCGCCCTCGCCGGGAGAGACCGTGGCAGTCATGCGCATGGGCTGCCCGAAGTGATGGTCCCACTGCTCCAGCACGAAGAGGCCGTTGACCTGACCCACGGCGGTGCCGGTGGTCTGGAGCAGGAGCGTGCCGTCCTTGAAGGCCTCCTGCATGTGCTGCTCGGCCGCGCCGAAGCGGCGGTTGCGTTCGAGAAGGGCATCGTCGATATGCTCGACGCCCACGCTCTTGGCCTTGCGCTTGCGGGCCATGTAGTCGCCTTCGATGAGCACGTCCACCAGCTTCGAGAAACGCGTGGACAGTCGGTTCTTGCGACCGGCCAGTCGCACGCCGAACTCCACGAGGGCCGCCACGCCCGCCGGAGTCACCGGCAGCAGGCCATCCTTCTTCTGCACCTTGCGGATGAAGGACACGTAGCGCCGCACGTTGCTCTTCGTTCGCGGCATGTCGGTTTCGAAGTCGGCCTTGATGCGGAAGACCCGCTGCAGATCGGGATCGCCCTGGAGAAGCAGGTTGTAGAGTTCGCTGTCGCCCACCAGGATGACCTTCACGTCCAGATCCAGGGGCTCGGGCTTGAGCCCGCCGAGGGCCTGACGGTTCTGGGTGTCGTAGGCCTGGATCTCGAGCTTCTCGCTGCGCAGCACGCGCTTGAGCGCGGGCCAGACCGTGGGCTCGTCGAGCAGGTCGCGGGCCATGATGACCAGGGTGCCGCCCTGGGCCCGCGCGATGGAGCCGCCCTTGATCTGCCGGTAGTCGAAGAAGGAGACTCCGTTGGGGAAGGTCTTGCGCTCGATGTTGCCGAAGAGCTGTGTGAAGCCGGGCTGGTTCTCGATGATCACCGGCGCGCCCTGCTGGCGGGAGTTGTCCACCATGAGGTTGACGAAGTAGCGGAAGAAGGGCTCCTGGATCTCGCCCTCCTCTTCCCTGGGAACCCAGGATTCCTCGAGCAGGGCCTCCTCCACCTGCTCCAGGTAGTGCTGCACGGCCTCGCCCTCGAACTTCTTGCGGAGGATCTCGATGCCGTCGCGGATCAGCGGCCTCACCACCGACTGCTCCAGGCGCCGGGCCTCGCGCTGCAGTTCCTCGTCGAGGCGGGTGTTGGCGCGGATGACGCTCTTGAGCTCCTCGCTCAAGGACTCGTAGGCGTTCACGAGTGCGGTGCGCTGATCCTCGGTGATGTCGCCGCGTTCGACAAGGTGCGCCAGCTCGTTGATCTCGAGCTGTTCCTCGCCCATGCCAACCACGAGATCGGGATGGCTGTAGGCGCCCGACTGCATTTCCACGATCTGGAAGCCCAGCTTGTGCGCCTTCTCGGAGAACTGCCGCCCCGCCTCTTCCTGCAGCTGACGGAAGCCGCGCTCCAGGCGCGTGAGCCGCTTCTGATAGCTCTCGCTCTTGTAGAGCGTCGGCACGTGGCGGCGAAGGCTCGCCACCATGCGTCCCAGGCGGTTCTTGAAGTCGCGTCCCTGTCCCGCGGGGAAACGCAGAAGCACGGGGCTGTCGAAATCGTCGAAGTTGAAGACGTAGCAGAGGTCTTCCAGATCGACCTTCACGTTCTGGTCCTCGAGCACGCGCCGGATGGTCGTGGTGCGGCCCGTGCCTTCGGTGCCGGTCACGAAGATGTGGTAGCCGGGCTTGCGGATGTCCAGGCCCATGCGCAGGGCGTCCAGGGCGCGTTCCTGTCCGATGATCTCAAGGGAGCGATGATTGCCGCCGTGCACGTCGAAGGGAAGGGTGGCGGGATCGCAGGTCCAACGAAGTTTCTCGACAGGCAGGCGCCGCCGCTCAGATGATTTCTCCATGGTCTCCTCCGGGAGTGGCAGAGGGGATTATTCCTCAAACCTCGCTTCGAATCACGGACAATCTTCGCGAACTAGCTCTGCCTCTTCGTCGGACGCAGCCATGCGGCCATGACCAGCCCGGCCAGCAGCCAGCCGATGACCGTCTGTCCGCCCAGAAGCATGGCCGTTCTATAGCTGAGCCCGCCGATGCCGGCCTGACTCAGGTTCTCCGCCAGGGCCGCGAAGAGACCGGCCAGGACGAAGAACCCAACCCGGCCCGGATAGCCGAGGCTCTCGGCTCCTACGCCGAAGCGAAGCATGGCCGCGGCAAGGGTGGCGAGCAGCAGCACCGAGCAGTCCGGCGACAAGAATTCGACCCAACATATCCACCTCCTCATCGGCTCTGGGAGTTTCGCGGATGGAAGGATTCGAGTCTAGTTAGGATCAATCGCTGAGGGGAAATCGAGGGAAACTTGGTAGAGCCCACCGGGTTGAGCTTGAATCTCCAGCTTTCCACCAAGAATTCGGGTGATCTCTTGGACTATCGAAAGGCCGAGACCGGAATGCTCCTCGCCCGAGGACCTCGCAGGATCCGCACGTCTGAATCGGGCGATAAGTTCGTAAGCTTCGTCTTGCTCGAGTAAGCAACCTGTGTTGCTGACGTGCAGATTCATCCACAGTTTCGTTCTCCGAGCTTCGATTCGGATCTCGCCGTTGAGATCGGAGTATTCGACCGCATTGTCGAGCACGTTGCGAAGGATGCGATCAAGGAGTGCCGCGTCGGTGTGCAGGCTAAGATCTGGAGGGACATCTAGGTGAACCTTCAATCCCTTGGCCGAAGCTTTCGCCTCGAACGATTCCCAAGCGGATTCCAACAGAACGAGCAGGCCAATCTCATGACGGACCAGGTGAAACTGATTGGATTCCAATCGTGAAAGGGCAAGCAGGCTGCCCACGAGCTTCTCCATCCGAAGGGCAATGTCCGAGCTGTGCTGAAGCGCGCTCCGGTATTCTTCACTGGAACGGGGGCGAGAGAGTCCCACCTCCAGCTGGGAGCGCAATCCGGCCAAGGGAGTTCGAAGCTCGTGGGCAAGATCCGCGCTGAATCGACGTTCCCTCTCGAACGCCGTCTGCACACGACTCAAGAGGTCATTGAATTGGATGACGAGGGGCCGAATCTCTTCGGGAACCGCTTTGGTTTCGAGACGACCGGCGAGATCGCGTTCATCCAAAGCACGTACTTCCTCAGCGGTCCTGCGAATCGGTCCGAGACCCCCACCGACGGCCCAGAGCAGGGAGGTCGACATCATGACCAGGGTGACGGTAAAGGTGATGAGAAGAATCCATCGCAATCTCATACGCAGCTTGAGCGGCTCCGCATAGGATCGCAGCAGATGGATGGTGAACTCCGGCGCTTCGGGAAGCGCCAACCCAGACTCCACCAGTTCCTCTACCCAATCCTCCTCGATTCTGGGCGAAAATGAGAAATAGACACCACGTCCTGATTCACCCTTGGGTAGATCGGAGGAGAAGAACTGATCGGAAAGGGAAGGTCCTGCAGGCCCCATGAGGCTCGCACCGGTCAGGGAGGAAGAACGATAGTGAGAGACGCCGCTCAAGTCCCGGATAGTCAGGAATTCGGGACCTTCCTCTGATGCGAACTCGCTCATGTCGAAATCACTGAAATCGACTTCTGGGCCTGCAGGCCCCCATTCAATGGTGGATGCGAGAATCCTGGCTCGCTCCGAGAGCGTTCGATCGAACTGGTGCTGCAGACTCGAGCCCACCAGGTAGTCCAGTGCAAGACTCGCGGCCAACAGAACCAAGGCTGTGGTGAGACCGGTGCGCCGGAGGAGCGAGGCGCGGAGTGAGCTCATCAGGAGGATCCTCCCAGCACGTAGCCCAGTCCGCGTCGCGTGTGCAGCAATCGAGTTTGTCCACCCGCTTCAAGCTTGCGACGCAGGCGCCCGATATGCACATCGATGACATTGCTGCCGGGTTCCGCGTTGAAATCATAGAGATGCTCCCAGATCTCACCACGGCTGACCACCTGTCCTCGTCGCATGGCCAGGTACTCGAGAAGCAGGTATTCCCGTGCCGTGAGCATCAGTCGCTGACCGGCCCTGCTCGTCATGCGGGATATCGTATCGATTTGAAGGTCTTCGATCTCGATGATGGGTGAACCCCGCTCGTACCGTCTTCGAACCAATGCGCGTACTCGCGCCAGGAGCTCGTCGAATGCGAAAGGTTTGACGAGGTAGTCGTCCGCACCGTTTTCCAGGCCATGAACTCGATCTTCAAGGGAGTCCTTGGCGGTGAGGATGAGGACACGGGAGCCGATCTGCTTCTCCCGCAGTTTTCTAAGGAGACTGATTCCATCCAGGGCCGGTAGCATCAGATCCAGGATGATCGCGTCATAGACATCGGCTTCCGCGAGCCAGAGCCCCTCATCTCCAGTCCCAGTGGAATCGACGGCGAACCCGGCCTCGACAAGGCCTTGAACCAACGATTCTCGAAGTGGGCTGTAGTCCTCGACGACCAGAAGCCGCATGATCAACGCTCTCCCCGGAAATGCCAGAACCTGTGGCGAACTCCCTGTCATTGAATAGGAGCACGGGAGACCCCACGTTGCCAAGTGTGTCTCAGGGCCCGGGTCCGTTCGGCCCCCCGTGCTAGATATCCAGGACCGCCAGTTTCTAAGCGGCAAGGAAAGATCCCAACTCAGTCGTCGTCATCTTCGTCGTCCGCATCATCGTGGTCTTCATCCGCATCAAGATCTTCGATTTCACGATCCAGAATGGAGCCGTCCAAAGCCACACTGATCTCGAACTCCATTCCTTTCTCGATCCATTCGGCTTCATAGAAGACCGTATCCCCTTTGCGGATTTCTTCGATCTCCAGAATCTCCTGCCCGTCCGCTTCCTCGAGAATCGTCGCCTTGACGACAGAGGGGAGTTCTTCCAGGGTGACCGTTCTTTCACTGTCACCGTTCAGCCATCCGGCCGAAGCTCCTCCGGACAAAGCCAGGACCAGCGCTGCGAGTATCAAAACCCTCTTGATCATCTCATCTCACTCTCATGCAGGGGTGGATGGCGAGTCCTTCGCCATGACCCAATCAGTATCGCCAAGCTGCATGACGCAGGAATGAAGTGCTGGCGCATACGTGGGTTTTTTGCTTTTGATATGTAGAATTATTGCCGATATTGGAATACTCCGACGTTGAAGACTCGCCGCCTCGGAAGGACAAGCCATGGCCGAACCTGACTATAGTGTTGAAAAAACTGGCGTTCCGGCGCCTATCGTCACACTGACGCGAGGAGTGCTGGTCGGAATGGCGCTTCTAGCATTGGTGAGTCAGCAGCCCTGGATCACCACCTTGCTTTTCGGAATCCTCGTCTTCGCCCTTCTTTTCGGACCCCGGGGCAATCTCATCTCCCAGATTGGCGAGCGTGTATTCGTACGGCGAATCGAGACATCGCCCCGCGCCGCCGAGGGCCTCATGCGATTCAACAACCTGCTGGCCGCCACGCTGCTCGGACTCGCTCAAGTCGCGTTCCTGACGGGCGCGACTCTGACGGCCTGGATCTTCACGACCATGGTGGCGCTGGCCTCGGGCGTGGCCCTCGCCGGGTTCTGTCTCGGATGCTTCCTCCATCGCCGGCTGGCCATGGATCGCTTTCCATGGTTCGGCGCTTGAGAATCGCGATCACCCCTCAACATTGTCGTTCTGGATCAGGTGCATCAGATCGCCGGGCTCCCCCCTTCGGGGACCATGGCCCCGGCGGCGAATGCCTGAGAGTCGTCGGAGCTCTTGAAAAGATCTCGCCGGTCCATGGGTTCAGGAAGCACGGGACAATCGCGCGCGCGGTTGGAAATGGAAAAGGCTGACCACGCAGGCCATCTGCGATAGACTCAATCGTGCACAGTTTGGCGGCCCATCACCCTCGACTCGTATCCGGGAGCGGTTTCGGATTGGGAACGCGGCTCATCTGCAATTGGGTCCTCGCCCTCGGCCTGATCTGGCTGACACCCACGACAGCCCGGTCGTCCGAATCGATCCATGACTACGATCCCGAAAACGCGCGGGACATCAATGAGTTGTGCGCGGGATGTCACGGCGAATTCGGCGAAGGTGGCGGCGACGGTGAATACCCTCGACTCGCCGGACTCCCCGAGAAGTACCTGGTTGATCAGCTTCGCGCCTTCAAATCCAAGGAACGTCAAAGCCTCACCATGGGAATCTGGGCCACCGACAGGGAGCTTCCCGAGCCGGATCTGCTCGACATCTCCCGGTACCTGTCCGAAGTCGAGCTGTTCGAAACCATGCCCGACTTCGCTCCGGGAACGAGTTCCTACGAGAAGCTGCTCATTTCGAAACGAGTCAAGAACGTGGCGCGATACGAAGGGGATTTCGCGGAGGGAGAGTCGATCTACCGAAAGCAGTGCCGCAAATGTCATGGCAAGGAGGGCAAAGGCCAAGGCTCGAGGCCTTTTCTCACGGGGCAGGACACCGAGTACCTTCGCAGGCAAATCGTCCTGTTTCGCAACGGTGAGCGTTCCGGCAAGGAGATGGCCAGCTACCTGGATGAGCTCACGGCCGATCAGATCGAGAACCTTCTTGCCTACCTGTCCATCGCCGACGACTAGATCTCGACCATGCTGCCGAAGGCGGGATCATTGTTCACGACGATGATGCGCGTGATCCTGTCTTCCGCATGCTCGACGTACTCTGCGCCCATGAACTCACCTTGCCGGGCGAGCCATCGCAGGATCAGGAAGGATCGATTCCCTTCGTGGACCTCCTCGACGACGCGGACTCCCGTCAGGCCTTCGGAAAAACGCCAGCATTGCGAAAGGAATGCCTCGGCCGAATCGTAGCGATCCTGGGGACTCGCGAAGGACAGATTCTCGTGGAGACAGTTCCGCACGGTCTCCCGATCCCCCGCGGCCCAGGCCTCGTAGTAGCGCCTGCAGAGATCCCTCATCATCAGGCATCCGCCGGCAGGTTCTCGCCGCCGTCGTCCATCTTCTTGGGACGGCTCCAGTAGGTGAACTGCGGCGTGAATTCGTCCTCGCCGATTCCACCCATGCCCAGCAGGTGCCAGAGGGAGCAGTAGATATCGCCGGGGCCGAAGATGCAGTCGTTCTTGCGAAGGATGCGATCGCCGTCGCGCTCGTAGACCACCGCGCCGGGCATGTTGCCCGAGCCCTCCATGACCGTCTGTTCCTCGATGTAGGCGCCGCCGCCGTGGGAGGCGAGTCGATACTTCCAGCCGCGGGAGCCGGCGAAACGCCGCTGGGTTTCAGGATCGTCCTTGGACACCAGCACCACCGACATGGCGGCCTCCAGATGCGACAGGATACCGTTGAAGCCGTCGGCCCAGAGGGTGCACCAGCGGCAGCCCTGTCCCATGTTGTGAATGAGCAGCAGCTTGTCGCGATCGCCGAAGAGATCCAGAAGGCCCGTTTCGCCCTGAAGCGTTTCGAACTTGTAGTTGGGCACCTCTTCGCCCTCGCTGGCCTTGCGAAGCCTGGTCAGCTCCTGGGTCAGTTCGAAGATCTGCTTTTCGATGGCCATGATTTCCTGATTCACGCTGATGCCTCCATTGTCGTCAGGGATTGTTTTCGGATGCGCCGAGGACGTAGATCACCCAGGGCGGGATTTCGGTTTCGCTCACCCATCCCGTCCCCTCCTCGCCGGTGGCGAGGGGTTTGATCGTTTCGACCACTTCCAGATTCGTTTCCGCGTAGAGGGCGCGATAGCTCGCCTCGTCGTAGAGCACGTCCTTCACGGGCCGTCCGTCTTCCACGTCGAGCATCTCGATGAGGACCGTATCCCCGCTCCTGGCCTTGCGGTTCTCGGGGTAGTTCTTCGTGGAGAAGGACGCCCACTCGTTCAGGTAGATCTCCGGCGAAGACACCACGCTGATCATCCGCCCCTCGGGACTCAGCAACTGAACCAGTGCGCGGAAGCTCAGGGCCTTCAGTTCGGTGGTCGGTATATTGTCGAAGGTGAATGCCGAGAGGATCAGATCGAAGCTCTCGCCCGACAGGACTCCGAGGTCCCCCTCGCCCACCAATTCGTAGCGGCCGCGGGGATCGAATTCCCGCGCCTTCTCGAGCATGGGCTGGGAAATGTCCACTCCCATGGCGTCGTATCCGAGGTCGGCGAG
Source organism: uncultured bacterium (assembly GCA_964344565.1). Lineage (GTDB taxonomy): Bacteria > Krumholzibacteriota > Krumholzibacteriia > JACNKJ01 > JACNKJ01 > JACNKJ01. Next base: position 40,775 of record CAYFNT010000020.1, on the reverse strand, counting down.
AAAGCGGGTGGAGCGTCCCGTGCCGCAGCCGAAGTCCAGGGCGCGTTTTCCCTTGATATGCCTGGCGGCCAGCGCGGGCAGGTCGCGGAACGCGAGCAGGTAGGTGCCCGGAAACTCGAGGGTGGCGTAGGCGCTGGCGCGCTGATCGTCGTCGTAGACGTTCCCAAACTCGCTCTGGTTCATCATCCCTCTCCGCCCGGCTGAACTCGACGCATGGGGAAGTCCACGGAGCGTTCTTCGCCCTTCACCCTTCCCTCGATGCGCGCCACGAGATCGTCCTCGGCTTCGAGAAGGTAGATGATGCGCTGGGGAAAGTCGTGTTCGAGGTTTTCGAAAACGGCTTTCCCGCTCGAAAGCTCGACGATGCGGAAAGCGGTTTCGGCCTGTCCCGACGGAAGGGCGATGTACTCCAGCATTCCGTCTTCGGTCTCGCGAATGCGGAGGTACTCGAAGTCCACGGTCCGCCCCTCTTTCACGAAGCGGGCCATGCCCAACATGGTCCCTCCCGCCGGAGCGCTCCAGATCTCCACCGAGCCGGCTTCGCGGCCCAGGTGGGTCCAGGTTCCCGTCAGCCAGGCGAGATCTTCGACCTTCATGGTTTCCATGGCGGAACTCCCCATGCTCACGAGCAACGATAAGAGTATGACCCGTATTCTCATCTCGAACCTTCGATCAGGGACAATTCCCGTCGACCACCCAGACGGGATTGCCTTCCGGATCGGAGAAGCCACCGTACCAGAAGTCGTCCTTCTCGCTATGGCTGGGTCCGAAGGTGACCGTGGCCCCCGACTTCCCGATCTGTTCGAAGAAGGCCTTCACGTCCTCCACCTCGAATTGCAGCAGGACGGTATTCTTGGTGCGATCGGCCGGCTCCACGCCCATCTCCTTCGCCGAGGCGATGCCGATGGCGATTCCCGAGGGCGTAACCAGATTCGCGTAGTGGAACTCGTCCTCGAAGCGGTCGGTGACCTTGAATCCGAGCGTGTCGCGGTACCAGGCGACCATGGCATCGAAGTCCTCGGCGAGGATCACGGTTTCACGGGGACGGATTTCCATGGGGCTCCTTCGGGTGTGAATGAACCCATACTTCACCATCCGGCGAAGGGCTAGTCAAGAGCCTCGGGCATCTTGAAGGACCGGATCGGCGCGAGTCTGCGCGCCAGAGCTCTTCCCGGCGAGCTAAGTCGATAGCTGACGCCGGGAGGATGGGCGTCCGTGATTATTCGGATCAAGAGACCCGAGTCTTCCAGCTCCTGCAAGGCCATGGCGAGGGCCCGGGGGCTGATGGTATCCAGGCGCTCCCGGATCTGGCCGTAGCGTTCCGACCCACCGGCCACGGCGGCCAGCACGGGAAGCGACCATTTGAGGGATGCGCAGTTCTCCAGGCCCTTCCGCTCGAGGAAGACGCTCAGGTCGGCGCAGAGAAACGCGAGTTTCGAGGCCTTGCGCCTGAGAAGATACTCGGGCCTCAGGGGATGGCCATGCCCGGGATTGCGGCGCAGAAGCCCCAGTTCGATGAGCCTGTCCAGATTGTCTCGAAGCGCCTGCCTTCCGATGGGAAGACTTTGCTGGAATTCCACGAAACGACGTCCCCCGCCCTCGGCGAGGAATGCCAGGAGCGGTATGCTCCATCGGCGATGGCAAAGGGCCACGAGGCCGTCGAGTCGTGCTTGCTTGGACATGGCTTTGCACTTGACCTTGTTTTTATAGTTGCTATACTTAACATACTCTACTTCCGGCGATTTGTGAAGAGCCGATTTCCCTCCACCCAACACAGAGGTCCGACATGAGCGTGAATTTCGAATACAAGGGAGACGTCACCCTCACCTTCGGGGTCAAGAACCTGGACGCCGCCATCCAGTGGTACGAAGCCACCCTGGGCTTCAAGCTTCTTTACAAGCTGGACGACATGGGCTGGTGCGAACTGCAAGGCCCCGGCGATGGCATCAGCGTGGGCCTGGGCACCCGGGAAGAGGTTCAGCAGGGTGGCGGGTGCGTGCCGGTCTGGGGAGTTCTGGACATCGCCGCCGCCCGCGCCGAGCTCGAGGGCAAGGGCGTTCGCTTCGACGGCGATACCCAGGAGATTCCGGAGATGGTCAAGCTGGCGACCTTCTTCGATCCCGACGGAAACGCCATGATGCTGGTAGAGCGCCTGGAACAGCCCTAATCGACCTTCCCAGGCCGGCCCATCAAATTCCGCGCTGGATCTCGCGCAGCCGCGCGATCTTCGGCGCGTCTTTTTCGCGCCGCGGTTGGGTCAGTCGCGCGAGGAGATCGTCCACATGGGCCACACGGAGTTCGAGACCGAAGGCCGATAGCCTGACCGCACGCTCCGCCAGGTCCGCGTAGGTCCCCGAGATGAAGGGCAGCACATCGAAGTCGCCCAGCCGGGTTCTATAGAGATTGTCGAAGCTGTGGATGTCGTCGGGATCTGGCCTCCAGGCCAGGACCTCTTCCTGGCTGGTCTCCCGGGCGATCCACTTCCACTCTCCGTTCGACAGCGACTCCCACTTTCCGAAGGGTCCGGGCGGTCGCGCCTCCAAGGCTTCGAGGACCCGTACGAGTTTCGCCAGGTTTTCCGGCTCCGTGTCCGGCACGATGTCCAGGTCGCCGGGAACGAGCTCAACTCCATGAAGCCGAGCCGCGACCGATCCGCAGATCACGTAGCGCAGTGAATGGGCCTCGAGTAGCCTGAGGATCTCTTCGATCCTGGGAGGCGCGGCCTCATGAATCATGGGATCGGTCCTCCCTTGGGGCCGCCAACATGAGATAGGCCTCGCCGGCCAGGTAGAAGGAGCCCGTGACCAGCAGCGGCCCGCTTCCCGCATCCTTGAACGCCAAGGACGAGTGCTCGGCCAGGGACCAGTTATCCGGACATCCGGCGCGATCGAACAGCTCTTCGGCGGCGAGGGATCTCGGATTCTGCGCTTGGGTCAGGATCACAGGTCGCGGCTTCCGTTTCAGCAGCTCGAGCAGCGCGTCCACCTCCTTGTCGGCGGAGCAGCCGAAGACGAGCCGGCCCCCTTCGGGCGCGCGACGGTCCCACTCGTCGAGCACGGCCTCGAGGGCCTGGGGATTGTGTCCCCCGTCGATGACCAGGAGCGGATCCTCGCGAACGACGTGAAAGCGTCCGGGAAGCGCCGTATCGAGAAGCGTCGCCTCCGGATTCTCGGGCAGCAGCTGCGGATCGAGATCCTCGAGCATGCGAATCGCCAGGGCCGCGTTGCTTCGTTGGAAGGGCGGCAGTCCTTCCAGTTTCAAGGGCGGCACGGAAATCAGTTCGACGTTCTCGGAAACGGCATGCTCGCCCATGAACTCGAGCAGATCGCCGGGCTCCTGCCCCGTGTAGAGAGGCAGGCCGGGCCGGGCGATGCCCATCTTGTCCGCCGCGATTTCCTCGAGAGTCGACCCGAGGTACTTCGTATGGTCGAGCCCCACCCGCGTGATGCAGGTAGCCGCGGGATCGGCCACCCGGGTGGAATCGTATCGCCCGCCGAGACCGGTTTCCCAGGCCACGACCTCGACGCCCGCCTCGGCGAAACGCAGAAGCGCGATGAGTGTCATGGCCTCGAAGAAGGTGGCCTGAAGTTCCTCCACGTCGGCTCGCACCCGTTCCACGTAGCGCGCGAGATCCCCGTGGGACAGGAACTCGCCGTCCACGCGTACGCGTTCGCCCACGTGCACCAGGTGCGGACTCGCGAAGACGCCCACGGAATGCTCCGAAGCCCGAAGCAGCGACTCGAGGTAGAAGCAGACCGAGCCCTTGCCGTTGGTCCCCGCCACGTGCAGGAAACGCAGCTTCCCCTGCGGATCGCCGAAGCGCCGAGCCAGTTCGCGGATGTTCGCGAGCCCGAGCTTCATGCCGAATCGGCCGAGGCCGTAGAGCCACTTCTCCGCCTCGGTCTCCGGCGGAATCAGCGGCGCTTCGGGAAAGTCGAAGTGGCGGGTATTCTCGGGCATGGGTCCTCCGGGAGCAGGCTAGCACGAGCTGCCCTGCCTCTGCCAGGGCGGCCGGTCAGATGAGCGATTGGAGGATGTCCGCACCCAGGCTCAGGGCCATGGCGATCATGAGCATGCCCGAGAGCAGATCGGAGAGGGCGCGGTACTTGAGCATGATCTTCGAAGCCGCCGTGCCGAGTACGAGCAGGCCCGGCACCGTGCCCAGGGCGAAGGCGAGCACCAATGCGCCGCCTTCGACGGGACCGCCGGCGGGCAGCGCCCGGGCGAAGGCGGCGTAGGACAGTCCGCAGGGCAACAGACCCAGCATGAGCCCCACCGGCAGCATGCTCATGGGTCGCTGACTGGCGAGCAATCGCCGAAGCAGGCCGCGCCCGCCCAGGCTCGCGGTGGCCACGTTCTGAAGGAAGGCCGGCCCGCGCACGAGACCGATGCGTTCCAGTCCGAAGAGCAGGAGGAAGACCGCTGCCGCCGCGCCGAGGGCCACCTGCAGGTGCACGAGCACCTTGAGCTGCCCGAGGGCGCCGCCCAATGCGCCGAAGATCACGCCGACCAGGGTGTAGGTGGCGACCCGTCCGAGATGATAGTAGACCTGGGCGCGGAAGGGTCCCACCCGCGCAGGGATGGCCACGATGAGCGGACCGCACATGCCCACGCAATGGCCCGTGCCCAGGAGTCCGAGCATGAGCATGGAGATGAGGTCGAGACGGGAGAGCGCGAGGTCCATGGGCGCAAACTATCACTCGACCCGGCGCAGGTCCACCGTCGCGACGAGGTAAACGTCGCGTTTGTCATCGGCGCCGACTCGCACTATCCTGATCGCGATTCCAGCGAAACGAAGGAGCGCCTGTGATCACCCATCCCTCGACCCTGGCCACCGCGGCCTTCGATGCGGTCGCCATCATCCTGTTGGCCCTGGCGGTCTGGTCCAAGGCGCGTCTTCTGGTCGGCGGTTCGGAGCTTCACGACGAAACCCGCGAAGCCTCTTCCTCGCGCCTCGCGCGATGGGCCCTGGCCGCCTTCGCTCTCGCATCGATCATCTACCTGGTGAGCCTCACCCTCATCCTGCCCGATGCAGTGCCCGGAGCCATGTGCGGCACCGGCGTGGTGCAGGCCTCCGAGGGATTGGTCCAGCGTGCCCTGGGCCTGCGCCTTCTGACCCTGGCACTCCTCGGCGCCTGGAGTCTGCACGACGGCTTCAGCAGACGCCGCGGCGGCTCGCCCCTCGGACCCATCGCCGCGCGCATCCTGCTGCTCGCCGCGCCCGTGCTCGTCATTGCCGCGCTGGACAGCGGTCGCAGCTTCCTGGCCCTGGACGAACACGCGCCGGTGGACTGCTGCGCCGCGGTCTTCGGCCAGGTGGCCGAAACCGTGGAAGCCGGCCGCGGCACGGGGCTCTCCGACGCCTTCCTGCTCTGGGGCAGCGGGGCTCTCGCCGCCTGGATGCTCCTGCTCGGCGCCTGGCTATTCATCGCTCCTGGCAGATCGCCCCTGCGCCGCACGGGCCTGCTGGGCATGTCCGCGCTGATCTTCGCTCCCCTGGCCGCGGCGGCCGCGGTGAAGGTCTTCGCGGCCTATCACTACGGGGATGCCGATCACCTCTGTCCCTGGTGTCTCTTCCTGCCGAAGTACCGCCTGGCGGGCTATCCCATCTTCGCCGCCCTCCTGCTGATCCTGATGGACGGCCCCGCGGCCTTCCTGGCCGTCCGAGCGGAAGCCAGGCTGCCCGAACTCGAGGGAGCCGGACTCGCGCGCATGCGGAAGGGCGCCCTGCGCCTGATCCTGGCGCTGGTCCTATTCGCGGCAATAGCCGGAGGTCCCGCCCTGATCTGGCGGTTCGGCAACGGCGCTTGGCTCTAGGGATGTCTTAGGCGCTGTCCTCGCCGCCGCCGGCCGAGGCGGCCCGGGCGCGGAAGAGCGAAGGGGTCTCGCCCGCGGAACCTTCATGCCCCTGGGCGCTGGGCCCGGACTCGAAGCCCGACTCGCCGCCCCCGAAGGCGTCCGACTGGGCCCGTCCCCCCGTGAAGAAGCGCAGGCTCTGGGCGATGAAGCTCCGCAGATTCTTGCGATCCACCACCGCGTCCACCATGCCGTGCTCCAGCAGGAACTCGCTGGTCTGGAAGCCTTCGGGCAGTTCGGCGTTGATGGTCTGCTGGATCACCCGCGGCCCCGCGAATCCGATGAGGGCCTTGGGCTCGGCCACGATGAGATCGCCGAGCATGGCGAAACTTGCGGTGACTCCGCCGGTGGTCGGATGGGTGAGGATCGAGATGAAAGGCAGTCCCGCCTCGCGCAGGCGTCCCAGCAGGGCGCTGGTCTTGGCCATCTGCATGAGCGAGAGGATGCTCTCCTGCATGCGCGCGCCGCCGGACTGGGACACGATGAGCAGGGACCTGCGCTTGTCGATGGCGTCGCGGATGGCCCGCGCGATCTTCTCGCCCACCACCGAGCCCATGGATCCGCCCATGAAGCGGAAGTCCATCACGGCCAGACTCACCGGATGCCCGCCCACGTTGCCCAGGCCGGTGACCACGGCGTCCTCCAGCTGGGTCTTCTCGCGGGCCTGGGCCGACTTCTCGGCGTACCTGTCCTTGCCGGCCTTGAATCCGAGGGGATCCTTGCTCACGAGTCCGCGATGGGTCTCCTCGAAGCTGCCCTCGTCGAGCAGGAAGCTCATGTAGCGGTGGGCGTCCACGCGATGGTGGAACTGGCAGCTGGCGCAGACCCAGAGATTCTTGTCGAGCTCCTGGCGGAAGAGGATCTCGCCGCAGGTGGGGCACTTGAGCCACAGCCCGTCGGGAATCTCTTTGCGCGAGGACTTGCTGCTATCCTTGAGCCCCTTGCGGGTGCGCTTAAGCCAGGACATTCTCCACCCTTCTCCTAAACCTAATTCATTGCGGGATCGGCCGATTATAGGTAGGGCCAGGCCCGCGGGCAACCCTATTCAGCCAGGATCCTCGTCCAGGCGGCCAGCATGCTCCCGAAGCGTCCGGCCGCCGCCAGGCCCGTCTCGAGCACTTCCTCATGGGTCAATTCCTCGCCGGCCTCCTCGTCTATCACGTTGGTAATGCACGAGATACCCGCAACATTGGCCCCCATGCGAGCGTAGAGCACCGACTCGGGGAAGGTGCTCATGCTGGCCGCCGAGCAGCCCATCTTCCGGGCCATGCGCACTTCGGCGGGAGTCTCGAAGGCGGGGCCCAGGCCGGCGTGGAGCACGCCCTCGTGCAGGGTCACGCCTCCTTCTGCGGCGGCCCGGCGGAGTCCCGCCCGGAGAGATTCGTCGTAGAGCCGCAGTGGCACCGGCGCCTTGCCGCTCTCGCCCCGCAGGGGGTCGCGCCACTGGCTGCTGAGAATGTCGCCGATGAGCATGAAGTCGCCGGCGGAGTAGGAGGCGTCGAGCCCGCCGGCGGCGTTGGTCACGAGGATGGCGCGCAGGTCCAGGAGGGCCAGGGCCGCATGAGGCAGCAGGACGGCCTCGTCGGGGTGCCCTTCGTAGCGATGCAGACGCCCGGACAGGAACAGAAGCGGCGCCCCTTCGCTCTCGGCGAGGATCAGGCTGCCCTTGTGCCCTGCCACGCCGGCCGAATGCAGGCCCAGTTCCTCGAAGCCCCGCTCCCATATCACGGGGAAATCGCGAGTCGCCCCTCCCAGACCACTGCCCAGGATCACCGCGGCGGTGCCCTGCGGCAACTCGAGCTTTTCCCAGGCCGGACGCACGCCGTCCAGGGAACTGCGCAGTTTCGGCGGTAGCCATGACGGCGCGGTTCTCACGGCGCGGCCTCCTCTTCGTCCTGGAGGAAGCACATCATGACGAGGGCGTCTTCCCCCGAGTCCGGATAGTATCCTTCGCGCTTCATGACCCTCCGAAGACCTTCCGATTCGTAGAGCTTCTTCGCCCGCTCGTTGCTGTCCCGCACTTCGAGCAGGAACACGGAGTCCCCCGCGCGGCGCGACTCCTCCTTGAGCCAGCGGAAGAAGGCCCGACCGAGACCCTGCCCCTGCAGGTCGGGCCTGATGGCGAAATTCAATAAATGTATTTCTCCAGAAACGACCCAGCTGATCGCGTAGGCGGCCAGGTCCTCGCCGTCGAGGAGCACGAGATTCCATCGATGGTCCTCGGGCTTGGCCTCCTGGATGAAAAGGTTTTCGGTCCAGGGATCCGGGAAGCAGGCCCGCTCGAGGTCCATGATCTCGGGAATGTGATCCGCGGTGAAGGGAAGGCCGCGGAAGGTCCGTCCCCCATGTTCGATGTTGAACTCGAAGGCTCGGCTCACGGTTTCCCGCCTCCGGGAAGGGTCACCGAGGGTTCGGCGAGATAGCGGGGCTGCAGGACATCGAGGTCCACGCCGCGAAGCTCATGGCCGCCGCGACGGGCGAGCTCAGCCAGAGCGTCCAGCTGCGCGGGCGCGTCGGGCTCGCTCTGGCACTCGATGCCGGCGAGCTCGTCGGACACGTCGCCGATGCACCGCAACTCCGGCCAGCGCGAGGAGAGCGAGTCCCGCCAGCGCAAGGAGCCATCGATATCCCGCGGAGCTTCCTCGCTGGGCTCCCGCTCCCCCGGCGGAAAGAAGGCTGTCCAGAACTCCCCGGCTCGGGACCGCCGGAACAAGGCTCTCGGCGAGGACTCCCCCGCCGCCAGGGCCGGCACGGCAAGGCTGGGCAGGGGCAGGAGCGGGATGTCCGTATCGAAGATCAGGCCCTTGGCCGCCGACAGGCCCACGCGCAGCCCCGTGAAGCTGCCCGGCCCCGTGGTCACCGCCAGGCGTGTCAAATCGGCCCAGTTCAGGCCGCCCTCCGCCGCCAGCTCCGCCAGAGCCTTCTGGATGAACTCCAGATGCTCCCGGGGCCGGTCGCTGTGACGGACCAGGGTGCGGCCGTCCGGGAGCTCCAGGCTCATCAGTCCCAGGCGGAACGACAGGTCGATGGACAGGATCAATGCGATTCCCTTCCGCAGGCGAACGGCGGGAACTTAGCACAGGCCGCGGGTCCTTTCCAGCCGGCGGCGCGTCGGCCCGCAGGCTCTCCTGATCGATGATCCGGACGGGACGGAAGGACGGCAGAATCCGAAAATCGCGCAGCGCGTTTTCGCCTGGCAGGAGCTCGAAGGCGAAGAGCTTCTCCTCGAGGAAGTGGTTCGCGGGCAGGGGCGCGTCTTCCACCTCGAGCAGCCACGCGCCGGGCGGAAGTTCCTCGAACTGGAATCGTCCCTGGGCATCGCTGAGGCGATAGAAGATGCGACCCTGTCCGCTGAGGCGCAGCAGCACGCCTTCCTGTCCGCCCATCTCCAAAAGGTTCTCGTCCAGGAGCGGCGGATCGGCGCCCTCGTCCTCGCTCCAGTTGGTTCGGCCGCGGCCCTCCAGGTAGAGGCCTTCGGGGCGGCCGCCCGGGCGGTTCCGCGACTCGCTGGTGGCGTAGAGCAGGATGTGCCCGCTCAGGGTGGAGGTGCGGGCCACGCTCAGCTGTATCTCGCGCCGATCGCCTTCGTCCAGGGACACCCGCAGGGGCGCCTTCTCCACCAGGGCCTGTCCCACGCCCAAGGAGGGCCGGGGCAGATCGAGCCGGTAGTCGCCGGCGGGAATGTTGGGAAAGCTGAAGCGCCCATCCTCGTCGGTGACCGCCGTGTGATCGTCCAGGCGGAGCAGCAGATCCGCCACGCCGGCGTCGCGGCCCGATTCCCGATCCACGATGCGGCCTTCCAGGTGGGCCAGACGAGCGGTGCGGGCCAGGGGCAGGCCCAGGGAGCGGGTGATGCCGACCATGAGGGAAGGTTCCCAGTCCCGGTCGCCGGACTGGCCCAGGCGCGCCTGCATGTCGAGCCAGAAGGCCCTCGAGATGCGATAGCGTCCGGTGAGGTCCACCTGTCGGTATCGGCTATGGGTCTGGAATCGGTACTCGGAGGCCGAGGCCCGCAGGCTGAAGCTCATGCGCGCGTTGGGCGTGGCGAGCAGTGTGATCTGGCCGGTGTCGCTGGTGCCTCCGTTCAGGCCCCCCGTCACCCGATTGCGGGTGCCGGCCAGGGAGAGCGAGAGCCAGGAACGAAGCTGGGTTCGGGCCGAAAGGGTGGCCCGCAGGAGTTCGTTCGGCACGCCGGAAGAATCGCCGCGGCGCTCGCCCATCTCCAGGCGAAGTCCGAGGCTGAGTCCGCTGCCGGTCAGGCCGGATTCCATGCGCAACAGGCCTTCGCGCCAATCCTTGCCCACGGCCGAGCTGCGGTGATCGGCGAGGATGCCGCTGAGTCCGAGAACCACACCCCGCCTCGGCCGATGCTGCACGCCCATCTCAGCGCGATGCTCCCAGCCGGGGTGGACGAGTCCCTGATCGTAGACCTTGCGCTTCCATCGCCGCCCCAGGAAATGCAGATTCCAGGAGTCGCCCAGGGACGCGCCCATCTCGCCGGACAGGTAGTCGTGGTCCCGGTAGCTGCCGCGGAAATCTTCGCTGGCGTAGATGCGCTCCAGCCGGTAGCGCAGGGAGCCCAGATGCTTGCTCAGCAGGATCCGGTAGGCGCCGCCCGTAGCTCCGTCGCGACTCAGGGAGGCCTCCAGCTCCGAGGCGAGATCCTCGGTCAGGGAGAAGGCCGCCTCCAGCGATGCCATGCCCACGTTCAGGTTGCCGCCGCCGGATCCCGAGGGCTTGCCCAGGAAGTTCAGGCGCCAGCGATCGCCTTCGCCCGTCCGGCTTCCCAGGTAGGCCCCCACTTCCCGCTGTTTGGCCCCGCCCGGCCGCTCGATGAGGAAGGCCCCGCTGCGGAGACCGCCTGGAGTGTCCAGGGACAGCTCCGCGCCCCGGGACCGCAGGGGTCCGCGGGTCAGGGGCGAAAGGGAGTAGGCCCCGTCGCCGAGGTAGACCGTGGCGCCGGGGCTGCGGAGGGCCGCGCGATACTCCTCCCGCCGTCCGAAGGCCCCGAATCCGCGGGAATCCGGACCGCGAAGCAGGATGTCCAGCTCGTGGCGACCCTGTCCGTCGAGATGGCCCCGGCCCCGCCATTGGCCGGACAGTCCGGTGCCGTCCGGACTCAGGTTGGCCAGGAGCTGCAACTCGGTGGGAAGGCGGCGCCAGGGATCGGTTCCCCGCGAGATCCGGGGAACCGCGTCCAGGAGGAGCTCCGCCGACTCGGTGCGCAGGTCCTGGTGGGGAGCCGCGGCCCTTGCGCTGAAACGGATATGCGGTCGCATCTTGTGGTCCAGGCCCGTGGGAGCCCAGACCCTGGCGGCCACGCTTCGGCTCATGCCCGCGGGAATGTGGATCCGGCTCTGGCTCAGGGCCACCGGCCAGCCGCTGCGGCAGGTGACCTCGAGCTGCAGGTCCAGATCCGTGTTGCCGCGATTGGATACCAGGAAGCGGATCCGGCCCTCCTCGCCGGCGATGAGCAGTGAAGGCCGATCCAGCACCTTCACCCTCAGGCCTGGGCGGGCCGGCACCCGCACCTCAACCCGCTTCTCGATCACGCCTTCGGGATGATCCAGGGCGTAGCGCAGGGGATAGTTGCCGGGGGGAGTATCCAGGGGAATCTGGAATGCCAGCAGCCTGAGCGCGCCCTGTTCCATGGCGAAATTGCGGATCTTGGGCCCGAGCACGGCCTTCCAGGCCAGGGGATGCTCGAGAATCTCCGGATAGCTGCCCTCCTCGCCGGCCGGTGCCTCGACCCGGAGCAGGAAGGAAACCGTGGCTCCGGAGTCGCAAGCCAGGGAGTCGGGACCGGAGATGGTGATGCCCCCAGGAGATACGGCTTCGCCCAGGCCCGGGGACGCCTGTCCCAGAGCCAGGATACCGACCAGGGCCAGTACCAGGCTCGAGCTGAAGCCACAATGGGAGTCCTTGAGCGACAAGGAGTTAGCCTCCGGCGTCTCCAGGGATCACGGTCCCCCCTCGGAAGCTCCGAGGAACGACCATCCCTTCAGAGCAATAAGGGCACCACAAGTCCCCCCGGAACGGGCCTTTCGGACCTTCCGGGATGAAGGGCTAACTTGATTAATTGTAAATGGTTATCGGGTTTTCAGGGGGGCGTCTCAGGGGATCTCGAGGCTGTACTGGGCGCCCCAGGCCTCGCCGTTCCCGTCGTCGATGATGACCAGCACCTCGTAGGCGCCCGCGGCGAGATTCAGTGGGAAAATCTGTCTCAGGGAGCAACTCGGGTAGAGCCGCCCGCGCTGCTGCTCCTGGCGATCCACCCGGGTTCCCTCGGAGTCGAAGAACTCGGCCCATATCAAGGGGTTGACCCAGGCATCCCCCACGTTTTCGACGTCGAGGACCAGCTTGAGACCCTCACCGTCGGCCTCCAGGCTCCGGCCGACGATCTGCACCTCCTTGCGGGCCCCATCCCCCAGATCCACGGAGAACTGAATTGCGTGGCGAATCACCGTGCGGAGGGCAACATCGGGATTGTCCGCGTCCGAAGTCGTTGTCTGGTTGGAGCTTACGTCCAGGCCTGGCTCGATGATCACCGAACACCAGTAGCTGCCCTGAAGGCTGTCCACGGGCGGAACCTCGATGGAGTAGGCCAGGAAGAACTCCCCGCCACCGGGCACCACGAACTCGGAGGGCGAGACCTGGGTCCAGAGGCCGCTGGATCGTTCATGGCTGCCCGGCGGATCGTAACGATTCCAGCCGCTGGCGCCGAAGAGGTAGTCGGTGATGTAAGCCCTTCCTGATTGAGGCTCTGAGCCGCTGTTGCGGATGACGAGGGATCCCTCGAAGACCTGGCCGGGCTGCAGGTTGAAGCTCTCGATGAGGTCGCCGTCCACCGACAGGTTCGCCATGGCTTGCAAGGGCAAGAGCCACAACACGATGGATAGGATGAACAAGCGTCTCACGTGCACCGCCAAATAGGTCTGCGCGGGGAGAGGCTAGATCCCCGCGCAGAGCCTGTAAAGCACGTTTTCAGCGGCTTATACGGCAGCCTGAATCGTGAAGGTCACCACATAGGCCGAAGTCGTGGCCGAGAGGGTGGCCGAGGCGGTGTAGCTCAGGGTGGCCGAACCCGACGTGTTGTCGATGCTCGTCACGAAGTCCGCCGCGGAGGTGCCGAGGGTGATCTGCCCGGCACTGGTTCCGCCACTGATCGAGGTGGCCTCGCACTTCAGGGTGATGCCGCTGTGGGCAGCATCGTAGGCGATGGTGATCTCGCGCCCGGACTGGTTGGTGGTCCAGGACAGTGTCGTGGACGCGTCGGTCGCATCGCTGAATCCGGAACCGCCCGAAGGCGTCGCGAAGGTGATGGTCGCGTCGCCGCTGACGGCGACTTCATCGACGGCGGGGATGGTCACATCCACGTTCTGCGTGGCGGTGTTGCCAGCCATGGCGACGCCGGCGAGCAGGAGAAGAAAACTTGCAAGTCTCAGCGTTTTCATTGTTTAGACCCTCCAAGGATGTCCATGATTCCGGCCATTCGGCGGCCTCTCCCCAAAGCACGACCTCGGCCTGACTAGATCCACAGCCACTGAGCAGAATTCGGTCCGAAGTGAGTAAGATTCAGATGAACTGGCCCTAAGCCCTTTGAGGGCAATTCATTGAATTGACTTCAATGCCTTCGTTTCCGCCCGGAGATCCAGCGCACGCTATGTCCGAGAGAAGCTTCGGGGAAGAATGTGCCACCGGACAGGGAATCGTGTGACCCTCGAGGCTGTGAAAACTGCGCCAGTCTGGCAGAGGGCTGGCTGGGTCCTTCGCGAGCGGGTATCGGTGGTCAGGTGACCGGGCCGGTGTCTCGGCGCCCTGCTGATAGATGATCCGACCTGTCTATTAATCAGGTCTATAGCACTGATTTATTGACATGTCTTTGGTTATTGCTTGTATCCGGATGGATACAATCCGACTTGGAGTGACGGGGGCCGGCGAAAGGCACCCAGGCGAACAGGCGCAACGCCGAGTGTGAGAGTGAATCCGGGTAACCCCTGTCCTTCAGGCTCTTCCCGAAACACGTCAGACTGGCGGTCGAGCTTTCGAGAAAAAAGCAGGGCGATGGGCTTGATTTAATCGGCCTGGATCCGCGCCAGAGCCATACGGATCCGATCGGAGGGCTCCTCGATGACCAGGCGGCGGCTCTCGGCCTCCAGCCACTCGATGCGCAGTCGCAAGGCCTTGGGTGGCAACAGGTTTCCCACTCGGCCGGCCCACTCCAGGAGCACGACGCCCTCTTCCAGGCTTTCGTCGAAGTATCCGAGTTCCGTGAGCTCCGCCGCTCCCCCTTCCAGGCGGTAAGCGTCGAAATGATACACCGGCAGGCGCCCGGAATACTCGTTGAGCAGCACGAAGGTGGGGCTGTCCACCTCGGCGGGCTCGATGCCCAGTGCCGCGCAGAATCCCTTGGCGAAGACGGTCTTTCCCGCGCCCAGATCACCGAACAGGGCCACGAAATCTCCCGGCCGGGCCACCAGGCCCAGAGCCGCGGCCAGGTCGGCGGTCTCCTCGGGGGATCGACGGGTGAAGATCAGGTCTTGGGATCCAGGACGGCGCAAGGGACGATCATCTCCTCGAGGGATATGCCCCCGTGCTGAAAGCTGCCGTTATAGCGCTGCTCGAACTCGTGATAGTTGGTGGGATAGACGAAGAAGTGGTTCTCCTTGGCGATGACGTAGTCCTTGGTGGCCCGTTCGCTGGGCAGCCCCCAGGCCAGGGGATCCTTGATACGCAGGGTCTGCTTGGTGTCGCAGCCCAGATTGTCGCCGTATTTGTAGCGAATGCCCGTGGAGGTGCTCCGGTTGCCCTGGACCAGGGCCGAACGGCGACAGAGCACCGAACCGTGGTCGCTGGTCACCACCACCATGGCTCCGGCCTTGGCCAGGGATTTGAGGATATCGTAGAGGGCCGAATGCCGGAACCAGCTCGCCATGAGGCTGCGGAAGGCCGATTCGTCCGGCGCGATCTCCTGGAGGATCTCCGACTGGCTGCGGCCGTGGGCAAGGATGTCCAGGAAGTTGAAGACCAGGGCCACCATGGGAATATCGGCGAAGCCCCCGATCTGTCGGTAGAGCTCGTTGGCCTGGGAGATGTTGGAGACCTTGACGTACTTGTAGTTACGGTCCCGGAGCCCCTTGGCGGCCAGCTGCGCGCCCAGGAGTTCCCGCTCGAAACGATTGAGGCTGAGCTCCTCCTTGGGATCCTCCACCCAGAACTGGGGCAGCTTCTCGGCGATTTCCGAAGGCCAAAGCCCTGAAAACAAAGAATTTCGAGCGTAGGGAGTGGCCGTGGGCAGGATGGCGAAGTAGTGCTCGAGGGTGGCGGTGAAGAAGGGACTGAGCATCTCCTCGATGACGTGCCACTGGTCCAGGCGCATGCAGTCTATGACGATGAAGTAGACCTGGCGGCCGCTTTCCACGAAGGGCTGCACGAAGGTGGAGAAGATGTCCGGGCTCATGAGGGGACGATCCCGGGCATCGGCCTGGGCCCAGCCCTGGTAGCGTTCCTCCACGAAGCGGCAGAAAGCGAGATTCAGGTCGCGACGCAGATCCTGATGGGTCTGCTCCAGGCCCGTGCCCTCGAAGCGGTCCAGCTTCAGATCCCAGTCCGTGAGGAACCGGTTCACCTCGAGCCAGCGCTCCGGCTCGGCGCCTTCCATGTTTTCGGTGCTGATCTGACCGTATTCCTGGATATAGTCCCGGGAAAGCTGGCTTTCCTGGATCTTCCGCCCCTCGAAGATGCGCTTGATGGCCGAGAAGATCTGCGCCGGATTCACGGGCTTCACCAGGAAATCCTGGACCTGCCCGCCGAAGGCCTCGTTCATGAGGCCCTCCTCGCCGCTCTTGGTGATCATGATCACCGGCAGGCCGGGCTGGGAGCGGCGCACCTCCTCGAGAGTCTCCAGGCCGCTGCGTCCGGGCATCTGCTCGTCCAGAAGGAGCAGGTCGAAGTCCTCCTGCTCCAGCAGGGCCACGGCATCGTCGCCATTGGCCACGCCCCGCAGGCTGTAGCCCTTCTCCTCGAGGAAGAGCATGTGCGGCTTGAGCAGGTCGATCTGATCGTCCGCCCAGAGGATCTTCTGTCGTGGCGCTTGGTTCATGGTGTTCGGGCCCCTCTCGGACAGGCCCACGTGGACCTGTCCCGGAAACTAGAGGGGAGTCGCGGGAAGGGCAACCGCTTTGTGGGTCGCCAGTCTCCAGTCACCAGTCCCGAGAAAAAACCCTCCCCATCCGGGGAGGGTGACTCTGCACTGTGGACTCGGGATCCGAGACTTGCGACCCTATCCCACTTCCACCTGATTTCGGCCCGATTGCTTGGCCTTGTAGAGATTCTGGTCGGCGGCCTCGACCAGGGCATCCGATTCCTTGGGATACCCGGAGGGGGCGTGACTCACGGCGCCGAGACTGGCGGTGACCTTGAGCTGCTTGCCCTCGAATTCCACCACCTTTTCCTCGATGCTGCGCCTGAGATTTTCGGCGATCTCCTCCAGGCCCTCACCCTCGCGGCCGGGGGCTATGACGGCGAACTCCTCGCCGCCGTAGCGGGCGGCGAAGCCGAGGCCCTTGACGACCTCGTCCATGATGGCGCCCACGTTGCGCAGCACTTCGTCGCCGGCGCGATGTCCGTGGGTGTCGTTGAAGTTCTTGAAGTGGTCCACGTCGAGCATGATGAGCCCCAGGGGACGGCCATCCGCCATGGCGCTCTCGATCTCCTCGCCGAGGCGCTTGTCGAAGGCGGCGCGGTTGGCCAGCTGCGTAAGCCCATCGGTGGAAGCGACTTCCAGGATAGCCGCCTTCTCGTCCTGGAGGCGTTCGGCTTCCAGCCTGGCCTCTTCCTCGCGGCGGTTGCTCGCGCGCAGGTCCACGTCGGCCATCATGCTGAGCTGGGCCAGCTGCTGGGCTGCGTCGATCTGGAGGCGGGCATAGTCCACGGTCTCGCCCACTTGGATGGACAGCATGGAAGCCGCTTCCTGGACATGCTCGTCGAGCTGCTCGAGGATCTCCTCGAGCTTCTCGGGTTGGATGCCCGTGAGGGCGATGACTCCGGTCTTCACCGAGTCGAGCTCGGTGCTGGCGATCTCGCGGCAGAAGAGATCGGCCAGATCCGCCGAAGCCCTCACGACGCGATCCAGAAGCGAACTGCCTGCGTCCGGACCGCCGTGATGAGAGCGCACCGCCTCGCAGAGCGTCTCGGGCAGTCCCCACTGGGACAGGAGCTTGCCGCTGAGGGCGGCATGGTGGTCGCCGAACTTCTCCAGCTCGATGGTCTGGAGGGAGCGCTCATGCCGTCGCCACTCCTCCATGACCTCGCCGTAGCTCTCCGGCGCGCAGCGCCAGGCGGCCACGCTGCCCAGATCGGCCAGAAGCCCCGAGACGAAGGCCTCCTCGGCCAGCAGGGGATTGATTTCTCCCCCGATAAGCCGCGCGGCCACCGCATGGCTCAAGGAGCGGCGCCAGTAGGCCTCGAAATCGAATCCGCCACCCTCGTCACCCTTGACGCTGTCGGCCAGGGAGAAGCTGAGGGCCAGCACCCGCACCGAGCGCATGCCCAGCATGTTCACGGCATGCCCGATGGAGGTGATCTCGCGGTTGAGATTGAAAAGCGAGGAGTTGACGGTTTTCAGCATCTTCACCGTCAGGGCTGGATCGGTCTTGATTACCTGGGCCAGGTCCTCCATGGACGAGTTCTCGTCCCGGGACAGTCTCAGGATTTCCAGAGCTACGTGGGAAAGGGAGGGGAGCTGATCTGCGCTGCAATGATCGACAAGATGTCCATCCAACATCCGGCCTGGTCCTTTCGATACGATTCCTAGTCATTCCCCCCGTAATCCGGCGAGGGACGGAGGTCCATCGTCGGTCCGGGTATTCTTCGCGGCGTGGGAGTTGTTGAACGACATTCAGTTACGCCCGTTCTTCTCCCGCTAAGGAGGAGATCGGTCCAAACCCGTTCACCTTTACATGAATCTCGTTCAAAACGATGTTATTCAAGCAGGTAGGCGCATGACGAAGCAGGAACCGTGGCCCTCGATGCTGTCGAGCAGGTAGAGGCGGCCGCCGTGGTACTCCTCCACGATGCGGCGACTGAGCGTGAGGCCGAGGCCCCAGCCTCCCATGCGGGAACTGAAGCCGGGCCGGAAGATCTTCCGGCGCTCGGAGGGGGGGATGCCGCGACCGTTGTCGCGCACGTGAAGCTCGACGCCGCCCTCGGTGGCGTTGTAGCGGAGATCCACCTTGATCTGGCCCTGTTCCTTGTCCAGGGAGTCCAGGGCGTTCTTGATGAGATTCTCCACGACCCATTCCAGCAGTTCGGGATGGTGGGCCGTCAGGGGCACCTCATCATAGTGGTCCCGGATCTCCACCTGCACCCGCAACTGGGGCAGGCGGCTGCGGAAGTAGTCCACCGTGCCGCGAACCACGGGGCGCAGGTCGCCGCGCTTGAGCTGGGGCGCTCCCCCCATGGAGTTGAAGCGGTCGCTGACCTTCTGCAGGCGATCCAGGTCGCGGGTCATCTCATCCAGGGACTCGTTCACGGGGAGCAGCCACTCCTCGCTTCGCTCGCCCAGGCGGACCTGGCTGAGCTGGATCCAGCCCAGCAGGCTGGTGAGCGGAGTGCCCATCTGATGGGCCGTCTCCTTGGCCAGACCCACCCAGATGCTTTCCTGCTCGAAGCGTTTCACCAGGAACCAGCCCAGGGTGCCCACCACCAGGAAGACCAGGAACATCACCAGCTGCACGGTGATGCCCCGGCCCAGGCGCCCGGCCAGGTTGCTCTCGCCGTAGCAGACGTAGCCCTGCACCCTCCGCAGTTCGCTGCCCGGCAGGAAGTAGGGGACCATCTTCCCCTCGCGCCGGAACACTCGGGCCTGCCCGATGAGCGAGGCGATGTTCTCGTCGGGGGGATCGTCCACCCGGATGATGCGCAGGGCGTCGAAGTCGTAGCTCTCGTCGAAGGGAATGTCCTCCACGCCGTTCCAGAAGAGGGGCCGGCCCTTCAGATCGGTGATGATCATGGGGAAGGGCATCTCTTCGGCGATCTCGTCCAGGAGCTGGCGGAGACGGTGGTAGAAGCGCTCGTCCTCTTCGACGCCGAGCACCAGTCCCACCATGCGGCTGATGGCCTGGGCGCTGAAGTTGGACTCGTTCCTGGCCGACTCGGTGAGGCCGCGCACGTAGAGCACCGCGGCCAGCAGCAGGGCGAGGCTGCCCACGAGAAAGTAGGCCCGCAGGAGCAGTCGGACGCGTTCGCCCGAAGAGAATCCGCCTCGCCTCAGCAGCCTAGTCCTCCTTGCCGATGAACTCCTGCCCGCCCATGTAGGGCCGCAGGACTTCGGGAATCCTCACCCGTCCCAGGGGAGTGAGCCCCGTTTCGAGCAGCGCCGCGACAAGACGTGCAAGAGCCACGCCGCTGCCGTTGAGAGTATGCACGAACCGGGGCTTCTCCCGCTCGCCGGGCCGGAATCGGATGTTCGCGCGCCGGGCCTGGAAGTCCGTGAAATTGCTGACGCTGGACACCTCCAGCCAGCGCTCCACTCCCGGCGACCAGATCTCCAGGTCGTAGCACTTGGAGGCGGCGAAGGAGAGGTCGCCCGAAGCCAGAAGCATGACCCGATAGGGGAGCTCCAGGGCCTGGAGCACCTTCTCGGCCTGGGCCAGCAGGCTCTCGTGCTCCTCTTCGCTGGTCTCCGGCCGCACGAACTTCACCATCTCCACCTTGTCGAACTGATGGACGCGCAAGAGGCCGCGGGTGTCCTTGCCGTGGGCTCCGGCTTCCCGCCGGAAGCAGGGAGTGAAGGCGGTGTAGTGGCGCGGCAGATCTTCCGGCCCGAGGATCTCGCCGGCGAACATGTTGGTCACCGGCACCTCCGAGGTGGGGATGAGCCAGAGCCCGTCCTCCTCGCAGTGGTACATGTCGTCGGCCAGCTTGGGCAGCTGTCCCGTGCCCGTGGCGGCCATGTCGTTGACCAGGAGCGGCGGGTTGAGCTCGGTGAAGCCGTCCTCCCGATGGACGTCGAGCATGAAGTTGATGAGCGCCCGCTGGAAACGCGCACCTTCGCCGGTGAGCAGCGGGAATCCCGAACCGGCCACCTTGGCGCCCCGGGCGAGGTCGAGCAGGCCCAGCTCCTCGCCGATCTCCCAGTGGGGCTTCAGGTCGAAGTCGGCCTCGACGAGGGGCTCGCCCCACTCGCGCAGGAGCTCGTTGTTCTCCTCGCCGCCCTTGGGAACGTCCGGATGGGGGATGTTCGGAAAGGTGAGCTGCAGTTCGCGAAGCCGCTCTTCGAGCTCGGCCTGACGCTGCTCCAGCTCCTTGGTGCGCTGGCTCAGTTCCCGGGTCCTGGCGATGGCCTCGCCGGCATCCTCGCCGGACTTCTTCATCTCATTGATGGCCGCGCTGGCGCGATTGCGCTCGGCCTGCAGCTCCTCCACCTCGCGGATGAGGGCGAGGTGTTCGGCGTCCAGGGCGAGGAAGGCGTCCAGATCGGCGCTCTCGTTCTTGTCGATGATGGCCTGCCTGACCGTCTCGTGGTCCTGGCGGATGGTCTTGCGGTCGAGCATGCTCGGCGCCTCCGGTGATTCACGAATCTGAGTTGGAAATCAAACTAGCACCGGCCCCCGGCCATGCCAAGGGGCATCCGGGGCTTGGGGCTCGGCTTCAGTCTTCGGCGTCCAGGGCGACCAGGCCGTCCTCGCCCAGGCGAAGACTCAGCTCGATGGCCAGCTTGATGCCCAGCTCTTCGGCGAACTGGGACGGTCCGCGCACCATGTCGCGCACGGAACGGTGGCTCTCCGGATCGGCCAGGAAACCCTCGACGATGATCTCCGAGGAGTCCACGGCCGCGAGCACGGCCAGGGGCACCTCCGGATTGTCGGCGAGCTGCGAGAGGAAGGCGCGCTCGGCGGTGGTCTCGAGCCGGCTGGTGGCGTCGACGAGGGTCTCGATGATCTTGTTCCACTTCCGCGAGGACCGAAGGCCCAGGATGCCCAGACAGCCCTGTCCGGGGCCGGGCAGCAGGATGTCGCCCATGATCATCTCGGTGACGCGGTTCTGCAGGTCCAGGCGTTCGAGGCTGGCGGCGCTGAGGATGATGCCCGCCAGATCCCGGCTTTCCATCTGCTGGAGACGGCTGTCCACCGAACCATGCAACTCCACGAAGCGCAGGTCGGGGCGGAAGAGCCCGAGCTGCTCGCTCTGACGAACATGGCTCACGCCGACGCTCGCGGCCTCGGGGAGCTCGTCCAGGAAGGGGCAGTCGCAGTTGGACACCAGGGCGTCGAAGGGGGTCATCCGCTCCGTGACGCCCTTGAGCTCGATGCGCTCGGGCAGGGCCACGGGAATTTCCTTGAGCAGATGCACCGCCAGATCCACGCGCTTCTTCAGAAGCGCGTCCTCCAGCTCGCGGATGTTCTCTTCGGGATCGTCGGGCTTGGGCGAGATCTCGGCCTCGATGGGCAGGATCTCGGTCTGGATGTCGGGAAAGCCCTCCGCGATCTGCGCGGCGATGCCCTCGGCGGCCAGTTGCATGATGCGGGTTTTTCGGATGCCTATTCGTAGTTTGCCCATGCGCGGCATCTTAGGGGTCCGGCACGGTCGCGGTCAAGGATAAGGCGGGTCGGGCTCAGGCATCCACCGAAGTGCGACCGAAGGAGTCGTAGGCGATGCCCAGTTCCTCCATCTGCTCGGGACGATAGATGTTGCGGCAGTCGACAACCCGGGCATGGGCCAGCTGGGACGCGATCTTCTTCATGTCCAGCAGGCGGAACTCGCTCCATTCGGTGGCGAGGATGAGCCCGTCGGCGCCGGTGACGCAGTCGTCGACTCCCGCGGCCAGCTCCAGCTGGGGCATGGCGCGCTTGGCGTTGTCGCCGGCCACGGGATCGTAGGCCACGACCTCGGCGCCCTCGTCCCAGAGCTGCTGGATGATCTTCAGGGCCGAGGCCTCGCGCACGTCGTCGGTGTTGGGCTTGAAGCTGAGGCCGAGCACCGCGATGCGAAGACCCTTGATGTCGCCGCCGGAAAGGGCGCGGAGCTTGTCCACGGCGCGGCGGCTCTGCCGCTCGTTGGCGCCGATGGTGGACTTCACCAGGCTCATGTCCACGCCGAAGCTGTCGCCCATCTTCACCAGGGCGATGGTGTCCTTGGGGAAGCAGGAACCGCCGAAGCCGGTGCCCGCGTGCAAGAACTTCGCGCCGATGCGCGTATCCATGCCCATGCCTCGCGCCACGACCTGCACGTCGGCGCCCACCTTCTCGCAGAGTTCGGCCACTTCGTTGATGAAGCTGACCTTGGTGGCCAGGAAGGCGTTGGAGGCGTACTTCACCATCTCCGCGCTCTCCAGCGAGGTGGACAGGATGGGGGTGCCGTCGGCGTAGAGGGGATGGTAGATCTCCTCCACCACGTCCGGCGCGCGGTCGCCGTTGAAGCCGAAGACCACGCGGTTGGGGCGCAGGAAGTCCTCGATGGCCGATCCCTCGCGCAGGAATTCCGGATTGGACACCAGTTCGAAGTCGGCCGCGCCGCCGGTCTTCTCGCGGATGAGCTCGCCGATCTTCCGGGTGGTGCCCACGGGAACCGTGCTCTTCTGCACGATGACCTTGAAGCCGTCCATGGTGCGGGCGATGTCGCCGGCCACGGCGAAGACCGCGCTGAGGTCGGCGGTGCCGTCGTCCTGCTCGGGGGTGCCCACGGCGATGAAGATCACCGTGCTTTCGGCCACGCACTCTTCCAGATCGGTGGAGAAACGCAGACGGCCCTCGTCGCGATTGCGGATGACCATCTCCTCGAGCCCGGGCTCGTAGAAGGGCACCTTGCCCTTCTCCAGTCCCTCGATCTTCTCGCGGTCGATGTCGTAGCAGACGACCTTGTTGCCGAAGTCGGCCAGGCAGGCTCCGGAGACCAGGCCCACATAGCCCGTCCCGATCATCATGATGCGGCTCAACGCTCTTCCTCCTCGTTGACTCGGTCTCTCCAATGATCCAGCAGGCTCGAAAGCAGCGATTCGAAGGCCACTGACGGTTTCCATCCGGTGGCCGCTCGAAGCTTGTCGGCGTTTCCCGCCAGGCGAGGCGTATCGGCCGGCCGGACCCGCGCGGGATCTATCTCTATATCGGGCGCTACGCTGGCGAGGCTAACAAGATAATCCAAAGCCTCGCGAACGGAATGATCTTTTCCCGAACAGACATTGAAGATCTCGCCGGGATCGGCCTGCTCGATAAGGGCCAGATAGGCCTCGCAAACGTCGCTTACGTGGAGCCAGTCCCGGCGGGGATCCAGGTTTCCCACCCGGAGCACCGGCTCCTGGAGGCCGGCCTCCATGCGCGCGACCTGCCTGGCGAAGGCGGGAAGCACGAAGGCGGGACGCTGGCCCGGCCCCGAATGGGGGAAGCTTCGGGCGACGATCACCGGCGGTCCGCCGCCGCGGCCCGCTTCCAGGGCCCGGGTTTCCGCGAGGGCCTTGGTTTCGCCATAGGGATTCACCGGCGCCGGGGCTTCGTTCTCGAGGTGGGGATGATCGGCGGGAGCGTAGACCTCGGCCGAGCTGACCATCAGGGTGAGGCAGTCCGGACAGGCCTCGCCCATGGCGGCGAGCAGGTTCTCCGTGCCCGTGACGTTGGCCGCGAAGGCGCCTTCCGGATCGGCCAGGGCCGCGGCCGGGGATGCCAGTCCGGCCAGATGGACGGCCGCCTCGGGCCGGATCTGGTCGAGGATCCTCGCCAGACCTTCCGCATCGGCGAGGTTCCATTCGAGGCTGTGAAATCCTTCGGGGGCGGCCTCGACGTTCAGGTCGAGGCC
The DNA here is from genome assembly GCA_964344565.1 of uncultured bacterium. GTDB lineage: Bacteria > Krumholzibacteriota > Krumholzibacteriia > JACNKJ01 > JACNKJ01 > JACNKJ01. Next base: position 17,129 of record CAYFNT010000020.1, on the reverse strand, counting down.
CCAGGGTTCGTGTCCGGCCTCGGCGAGTCGGGCGGCGAGGTGCCGTCCCACGAAGCCGGAGATTCCCGTGACGAGAATCCTCAAGGAAGGGCTCCGCAATCCGGAAGGTGCTCGCGCCAGTAGTCGAGCAGGTCGCCGAGAGTCTTCTCGAAGGGGATCTTCGGCTCCCAGCCCGTGGCCGCGCGCAGGCGCGTGGCGTCGCCCTCCAGGCGCGGCACGTCGCTGGGACGCAGGCGCGCGGCGTCGGTCTCGATCTTCACCTCCACGCCGGCCAGTTCCACGAGCTTGCCGAGCACCTCGCTCATGGCCCAGCTCCTGCCCGTGGCCACGTTGTAGACCTCGCCGGGCTCGCCCTTGCTCAGGGCCAGCCAGTAGGCGCGCACGGTGTCGCGCACGTCGGTGAAGTCGCGACGGGCCTCCAGGTTGCCCACCCGGATGACCGGCTCGCGGATTCCCTGCTCGATCTCCACCACCTGCCGGGCGAAATCGCTGCAGACGAAGACCGAGGGCCTGCGCGGTCCCGTGTGATTGAACCCCCGGGTCCGGATGGTCTTCATGCCGAAACTCATGAAGTACTGATAGGCCAGGGCGTCCTGGGCCACCTTGCTCACCGCGTAGGGCGAGAGCGGCCGCAGGGGCTGGTCCTCGGTGATGGGAATCTCGTCGGGGTGCACCATGCCGTACTCCTCGCTGGAGCCGGCCACCTGGATGCGGCAGTCGAGGTCCGCCTTGCGCACGGCTTCGAAGATGTTGAGCTGACCGATGAGGTTGGTGCTCAGGCTTTCCTGGGGGGCCTTCCAGCTGGTGGGCACGAAGCTCTGGGCCGCCAGGTGGAAGATGTAGTCGGGACGCACTTCCTCGACCACATCCCGGGTGGCCGTGGCGTCGCGGATGTCGCACTCCTGCAGAGCCACGCGCCCTTCGAGCTGCCCGATGTTCTCCCGCCGGCTGCGCCAGCGATAGAGTCCGTGGAGCTCGGCATGGGGCTGCTCTTCGAGCAGGAAGTCCGCAAGATGGCTGCCGGCGAAGCCGGTGATGCCCGTGATGAGAATCTTCATCGTCCGCTCCCGCTAGTACAGGACCTTCAGGGTCGAGAAGCTGAGCTCCTGAGTGGCCACCGGATGCTCGAGTTCGATGTAGTCGATGAGCAGGTTGGCCACGGTCTTGCCGTTGTTGGAATAGTCGTTGTCGAGGCTGATGCAGAGGGTGTGGCTCTGGCCGTCCTCCCAGTTCCTCAGATCGATCACGCCGAATAAATCCTCGGAGTGGGCCCAGGTTCCAATGGTGTGATGCTCGGGACCGAGCCGGTGGCTGTATTCCCGGATGTCGTCGACATGGACTTCCAGCCAGGCTTCCTGCTCGCCCTCGAGGCTGTAGTAGCCCATCCACCAGAAGTTGAGCTGGGAGGGGCTGATGACGATGTCCTGGCAGACGCCATTGCTGATGCCCACGTTCTCGCAGGTGCCGCCGAGCCAGGCGGCCAAGACGCCGTCGTAGGCGGGGAAACCCCAGGTGTCCACGGCCACCACGATGGTCTCGCAGTTCGGCGTGGTGGTCACGCAGGTCCAGTCGCTGCCCTTGCCGCAGGTTCCGTTCTCGAAGCTGCCGTCGTTCACCATCACTCCGCCCGCCGCCGTGGCCAGCATTAGCAGAATCGTGAAAGTACGCATGGTTCTCTCTCCCTTTGAAGGTGGGCAGGATAGCAAGCGGTCCATAATAGGGCAACGAACTTAGGAGCCGCGGCCCGGCGAATCGATTGCCTAATGCCGTGGCGGGTGCTAGCTTGGCCGGGCCGAAACATCTGACCCGAAACGCCGGAGCGAGTTTTGAGCGGAGCCCTGGATCTGTCCACCTGGCCCATGTGGGGCAACGGACTCGTGGTGGTCGCCACCATCGGGCTCATCGCCCTGGGCGCCCACTGGCTGGTGGAGTCGGCCTCGCGCCTGGCGGCGAGGCTGGGCATCTCGGAGCTCGTCATCGGACTCACCGTGGTGGCCCTGGGCACCTCGGCGCCGGAGTTCGCGGTCACGGTGCTGGCCGCCCTGCGCGAGCACGGCGACATCTCCGTGAGCAACATCGTGGGCAGCAACATCTTCAACCTGGGATTCATCCTCGGCGGATGCGCTCTGGTGCGCGCCATCCCCATGCAAGCCCGCCTACTCAAACGCGACGGCGCCGTGCTCGGCGCGACCACCCTGCTGCTGCTGGCCCTCGTGGGCAGCGACCTGAAGCTCGGCCACCTGGACGGCGTGCTGCTCTTCGGACTGCTGCTCATCTACCTGATCATGCTGTTCCGGCAGCGGGGCGAGGGCCTGGAGGAGGTCGAGCACATCGATCTGGAAGCCAGCTCGCTGGCCAAGGATAGCGTCCTCGTGCTCCTCAGCCTGGGGGCGATACTCCTCGGATCCCATTTCCTGGTGGATTCGGCCGTGGCCATCGCCCGGGGCTTCGGCGTGAGCGAGTGGGCCATCGGCGTCACGGTGGTGGCGGCCGGCACCTCGGCGCCGGAGCTGGCCATCAGCCTGGCCGGGGTCATCAAGGGGCGCTACGCCATCAGCGCGGGCAACATCATCGGCAGCAACATCTTCAATCTACTGGGAGTGCTGGGCGTGGCGGGCATGCTGCATCCGGTGAGCATCAATCCCGTGGGGCGGGTCTCGCTCATCGTGCTCGCCGGTCTGGTCTTCCTGGCGCTCTTCCTGATGCGGACCCGCTGGAGCCTCTCGCGGCGCGAGGGCCTGGTTCTGGTGATCGTCGCCGCCCTGGTCTGGTTCACCGACTTCGCCATGCACGCGGGCGCGAAATAGGGTCCTGGCACCTCAGGCACATGCCTCATGACTCAATGTGATCCCTGCTCATGCAGATGCCGGTGACAGTTCGAGCAGAGCGTGATCAGATTCTCCTTGCCGTTGCCGCCACCTCGGCTGCGCGGTCGAATGTGGTGAACCTCGAGGAAATGTGTAGAGCGGCAGCCATTCGCCTGGCATCGGTGTCCGTCGCGCTGCAGCACCGCCCGTCTTCGAGAGGGCGCAATGCTCGACCTGTTGCGACCTCCAGGCGTCTGCGTTCGTGAATCGCAATCGATCTGCGCGCTTTCCGCGGTGCTCAATCGGCGGCGCTCGGGTCCCACGGACTTCGTCTCGCATTCGGGACAGTGCTGCACCACCACCTGGTAGGGCGCCGCGCCGTCCACCCGGGTGGACTCGGCGCAGAGCGATTCCAGCGCCATGAGCAGCACCTGCTCCCGATCGCAGTGATGCGTCTTCATCAGCTTCTCGAGCATGGCTTCGAACTTCGCCTTCGCCAGCGGCGACAGGCGCAGGGTCAAAGACTGCGCCGTCGCCGCCGCGGGCACCTCGCGCTCAGGCTCTATCAGCTCGGTTTGGCCGGCATCCTTCTTCATGCGGTCCCGCGTCGCGCGACTCTTCACGACTTCCTTCTCTAGCTCCCGTCGGCTTTGCTTCGCGGCCAGGGCGAGCCACTCCTGCTCTGTGTCGGGCTTCGCGACTTTCACCACTTCACGAGCCTTGGTCCAGGGAAGCTCGCCGGATTCGAGGCCCTGCTTGAGCGCGGGCAGCTCATCGAGGGCTTCGGCAAGACGGATGAACTCGTAGGTCTTGCTGCGAGAGAAGGACAGAGCCTGCTCGGCATACAGGTGAATGCTCGCGTAGCCCAGGCTCCGATAGAGCCCCTGCTTCATGACCTCGGCGAAAAGGGTGACCGCCTGGCTTTCAGCCTTGCGCATGGCGGCGAGGGCCGCGAGCAGACGTTCGTGGACGGTCTTGGCATCAAGTTGTAAGGACATTTCCCACTCCAGGTTTTAGCGTCTCCGGGAGGAGAAGAGAGCGGGGAGAGTAGAAGCAATATAGCAAAACATCCCTGGCAAATCAAGGGCTAAGTATAATCATTTCAACAAGTTAAGCACTATCGGCGGCACGGTTCTTGCCGGCCGAAAACCAGAGTCCACCCGGGTGGACGACTTCCCCGGTTCAGCCCAGATGCCGGCTCCCCGGCTTCACGGCCTGTCCTCCTTCCGCGCAGAGCGGACAGTCGGCCGGATCCCAGGTCTTCACTTCCACCTTCAGCAGCGAATGGAAGGGCGCGCCGAAGTCGACCTCACGGTCGCCGCTGCGATCCACCACCGTGGCGCAGGCCAGCACCTCGCCGCCGGCGGCGCGGATCAGATCGGCCACTTCGAGCAGCGAACCGCCGCTGGTGATCACGTCTTCGACCACGACCGCGCGGCAGCCTTCGGGAAAATCGAAGCGGCGCAGGGTCATGACGCCGTCCACGCGTTCGGTGAAGAGGAAGGGCACGCCGAGAGCGCGGGCGACCTCGTGCCCGATGATCAGCCCACCCATGGCCGGGCTGATCACGTGGGTCGCGCCCGCGGGCATCTTCGCCGCGATGGCCTCGCCGCAGGCGGCCGCGTGCTTCGGATGGGCCAGCAGCCGCGCGCACTGGAAGTATTGATCGCTGTGCAATCCGCTGGTGAGCTGGAAGTGTCCTTCGAGCATTCCGCCGGTTTCGCGAAAGGCGTCGAGCAGGAATTCGCGCTTCATGGTTCCTCGTTTCAGGGTGCCACTTGCATTTCGTCGAGAATGGCGCGGCAGGCGACCGCGGGATCCTCGGCCTTCGTCACGGGACGTCCCACCACCAGGTGGCTGGAACCGCCGGCCAATGCCTTGCCGGGGGTGAGCACTCGCTTCTGATCGCCCACCTCCGCACCCGCCGGCCGGATACCCGGCGTGACGATGAGGAAATCCTCGCCGCAGGCCTCGCGAATGGCGCCGGCCTCGCGGGCCGAGGCCACCACGCCGTCCAGCCCCCACATCCGCGCGAGCACGGCCAAGCGCCGAGCGCTCTCGCTCGCCTCCAGCTTCGCGCCCCAGACCTCGCCGAGATCCTCGTCGCCCAGGCTGGTGAGCACGGTGACGCCGATGAGCTTCATGTTCGAGCCCGCCGCGTCCCGGGCTTCGACCGCCGCGCGACACATGGCTTCGCCGCCGCTCAGGTGGATGTTCGTCACGGCGGCCCCCAACCCGGCCACGCTCGTGACCGCGCCGGCCACGGTGTTGGGGATGTCGTGGAACTTGAGGTCCAGGAAGAGATCGGATTTCGTCGCCAGTTCGCGCGCAAGTTCCGGTCCCTCCGCGGTGAACAGCTGCAAGCCGAGCTTGAGTCCCACACCCAAAGGCGCAAGCTGTTCAGCCATGGCGCGGGCGGCATTGCCGTCGGGAAAGTCGAGGGCCACATAGAGTCGGGACGCGGCACTCATGCCGTCTCCTTCCAGCTTTCGCGCAGGGCGGCAAGGTCGGCCAGCCCTCGCGAGTCGAGATGCTCGATCAATTCATCCAGGATGCGTGCGGCCGATCCCGGATCGGAGAAGAGCACCGTGCCCAGCTGCACGGCCTCCGCGCCGGCGGCGATGAACTTGAGAACGTCGTTCGTGCCGCTCGCGCCCCCCACCGCGATGGTGGGAATGTCCTCACCCCTGGCGATGCGCCACACCGCGGCCAGGGCCACGGGGAAGATGGCCGGTCCCGAAAGCCCCGCCGTGTTCATGGCGAAGGGGCTGCGTCCGGTGGCGAGGTCGATGTCCATGCCCAGGAGCGTGTTGATGGCGGTGACGGCGTCCGCTCCCGCGTCGTTGGCCGCGCGGGCCACCACGCTGATGTCGGTGACATTCGGGCTGAGCTTGATCCAGACGGGCCGGGAAAATACGGGCCGGACGGCCTCACCGATCTCGCGCACGGCCGCGGGATCCGTGGCGAAGTTGCGTCCGTGCTCGGCCACGTTGGGACAACTCAGGTTCAATTCCAGAGCGTCCGCCCGCGGTTGCTCCCCGAGCCGCGCCGCCATCTCGGCGAACTCGGCGGCCGAACCCGCCGAGACCGAAACCACGATCTTCGTGTCCGCGCCCTCGAGGGCCGGCAGCTTCTCGGCGATGAAGGCTTCGAGGCCCACGTTCTCCAAGCCGATGGAATTGAGCATGCCCGCGGGCGTCTCGGCCAGACGCGGCACGGGATTGCCCTTCCGCGGCGCCGGGGTGATGGTCTTGGTGACGATGCCGCCGAAGAGCGAGGGCGGAATCACCGGATCGGCCTCGAGGCCGTAGCCGAAGCATCCCGAGGCGGCGAGCAGCGGATTCTTGAGCGCGAGGCCGCCGGCGTGGACGGACAGATCAGCCATGGGCGTCCTCCCCCGTGAGGCAGACCTCGCCGGCCGCGTTCACTTCCGCGAGCTGGTCGGCGTCGAAGACGGGTCCCTGGCGGCAGACCGTGGCGTAGCGCCAGTCCGCGCCGTCCTTCACCGGCGTCACGCATCCGCGACAGAAGCCCATGCCGCAGGCCATACGCTCCTCGAGGCTCAGTTCCATGGGCTCGCCCGATCGGCGTACCTTCTTCAACGCATCGAGCATGGCGTGGGGACCGCAGGCCTGGATGCGCCCGTCGGGCCTTTCGCCTTCCAGCGCGGCCACGGGATGACCTTTTTCGCCCGCGCTGCCGTCCATAGTAAAGAGCTCGGCGTCGACCGCGAGCTTCGAGAGCGCGGCGCGGGGAATGTCGGCGGCAGTATTGAAGCCGAAGAGTACTCGATGGTCGATGCCCTCCGCGCTGAGTCGCCGCGAGAGGAAACAGAGGGGCGGCACGCCGGCACCGCCTCCCACGAGCACCGGCGAGGGATCGGCCGCACAGGTGAAAGTCTTGCCCAGGGGACCCAAAAGGCGAATCGCCTCGCCCTCTTCGGCGGCGGCCAGCAGCTCGGTGCCGCGCCCCACCTTCTTGAAGAGGATATCCAATCGACCGCCCTCGTGATCCAGCACGCTCATGGGGCGCATGAGCAGGGGATCGACCGGCGGCGCATCGGCCTCGCCGAGACCGATCATGAAAAATGCGCCGGGCTCGGAGATCACGAGGCCGGGCGCATCGATGGAAAGATGATGATAGAGGCCGTCGCGCCGGACCGAAAGCACGCGGCCACCTGCGTAGGCCGCGGAGAGATCTGCGCTCAAGGCCTTCCTCCCAGTTCCGAGGACCAGTTCACGACCCACTTCGCCGCATCGCTGTCGGGATAGTCGGCCAGCAGGCGCGTGGCGGCGGCCAGGGCGGCGCTGGTGTCGGCCAGACTGTATCGGTGGATGTAACAGAGCGCGTAGGCCGCCCGAGGCGCCCAATCGCTTTCGGGATAATCCGCGAGCACGCTGCCGTAGACCTCCAGGGCGGCTTCCGGATCTTCGAGGCTCAGGAACTGGTTCTCCGCGAGACGGAACTGGGCCTCGGCCAGGGAACTGTCGCCCTCGGCGCTGCTGGCGCTCTCCTGGGCCAGCATGAAGTCTTCCAGAACCTGTTTCCGATCGCTGGCCAGATCGCGGTAGACGCCGCGACCGCCTTCGGTGACCGCCTTGCCGAAGGCCTCCAGCGCGCCGTCTGGATCGTCCTGGTGGATCTGCCGGATCAGGCCGATGCGATACCAGGCCTCGGCGGCGAAGGCCTGGTTCTTGAACTCGGCGGCCACGTCCTCGAGGAGCAGCAGGGCCTCGTCCAGGCGCTGCTCCTTCTCGTAGGCCAGGGCCCGAAGCAGCAGCACCTGCGCGCGCTTCTGGAAGTTCTCGGCCACGGGCTCCATGTCGTCGAGCTCTTCGTGAGCTTCATCCAGACGACGCAGTTCGAGCAGCGACTCCACCATCTGCATCTGTCCGTCGAAGGCCAGGCCGCGCTTGCGGGCGGTCTGCGAAAGCATCTCGAATTCGCTCACGGCGCTCTCGTAGTCCTCGCGGTCCACGTGGATGCGCCCGCGCTTGAGCCGGGCCTCGTCGTTCCAATCGCTGCGCTCGAAACGGTCGAGCAGGGACGCGAAGCCCTCGAGGGCCCCGTCCCAGTTGCCCAGCTGATACTCGGCCTCGGCGCTGCGGTAGATGGCCTCGGCGAGGTGCTCCGATTCGGGGTAGTTCTCCGCCAGTTTCGCCAGCACCGCGATGGCTCGGCTCTCCTCTTCCCGTTCGAGATGCGCCACTCCGCGCAGGAAGAGGGCCTCCTCCTCGAAGGGATGATCGGGGAAGCGATCGTTCAACTCGTCCAGGCGAGAGAGGCAGCGTCCATACTCCTGCCTGCGGAAGTAGGACTTGCTCATGAGGAATAGCGCGTCGTCCACCCACTTGCTGTCGGGAAACTCATCCAGGAGCTTCTGGCACTTGGTGACGCAGACGTCGTAGCTGCGACGGGCCTGGGGCGAGAGCTTGCCCTGGGAGTCCAGGGGCATGTTTTCCGCCTCGCGACAGGCCTTCTTCGCGTTGGTGTAGGTATTGAAATACGCGCAGTCCGTGAGCGCGCCGACGAGCAGCATCAACGATAGCAGCGCCAACCATTGGCGCGCTCTCGGAACTTGGACTGAGAACATGAACCTGGAGCTACGCGATCGCGGCTTCCTTGGCCAGGTTCGGAGTGAAGCTCTCATGGCTTTCTCCATCCTCTTCGTAGCGGCGGAACACGGGGCGGCCGGCCAGGAAGGTGGCCCGCACGCGGCCCGTGAGCTGCATGCCCTCGAAGGGCGTGTTGTCCGAGCGCGAGGCGGTCTCCTCACCGCGGACGGTCCAGCGTTCGGCGGGATCGAAGAGTACCAGATCCGCCGGCGCGCCGACAGTCATGCGTCCCTGCTCCACGCCGATGACGCCCGCGGGCTTCGAGGTCATGAGCGCCACCGCGGCGGGCAGGTCGATGAGCCCGGGCTCCACCAGGCGGGTGATCACCGCCGACAGGCTGGTCTCCAGGCCCGTCACGCCGAAGGGCGCGTAGGCAAACTCGACATTCTTCTCGATCTCGGTGTGGGGAGCGTGGTCGGTGGCCACGGCGTCCAGGGTCCCGTCGAGGAGCCCTGCCACCAGAGCCTCCTGATCGCTCTTCTCGCGCAGGGGCGGATTCATCTTCTTGTGGGAGTCATAGGTCGTCACGTCGCCGTGGTCCAGAAGAAGATAGTGGGGCGTCGTCTCGCCGGTCACGCGCAGGCCCTCGGCCTTCGCCCGGCGGATGATCTCCACGCTGCCGCCGCTGCTCACGTGGCAGATGTGGAGCCTCGCTCCGGTCATCTTGGCCAGGCGCACCTCGCGCTCCACGGCGATCTCCTCGCTCTCGCGGGGGATGCCCTCCAGTCCCAGCTTGGCCGAGACCGAGCCCTCGTGCATCTGTCCGCCCTTGCTGAGGCTCGCCTCTTCGGAGTGGCTCATGATGAGCAGATCCCAGGCGCGGCTCAGGTCCATGGCCTTGCGCATGAGGCCGGCGTCCTCCACGGGCCAGCCGTCGTCGCTGAAGGCGATGGCGCCCTCGTCGTGCATCTCGCCCAGGTCGGCGAGCTGCTTGCCGTCGGCGCCGCGGGTGATGGCTCCCACGGGCAGCACCCGGCAGAGTCCGGCCTGCCGCGCGCGGGCGCGGACGAAGGCCACCTTGGATCCGTCGTCGCAGATGGGGTTGGTGTTGGGCATGGAGCACATGGTGGTCACGCCTCCGCGGGCGGCGGCCATGGCGCCGGTCTGAACCGTTTCCTTCTCCTCGAAGCCCGGCTCGCGCAGATGCACGTGCAGGTCGATGAGTCCAGGGGCCAGGTGCAGGCCCTCGCCGTCGATGACCCTGCCTTCGCCGGCGCCGCTCTCGCTGATCTCGGCGATCTTGCCGTCCTCGATCCTGACCGCGCCTTCGAAAAGGCGTCCCGCCTCGGGATCGACGACCTTCACGTTCGCGAGCCAGAAGCCGCCGTTCTCGCAGATCTCGTTCCAATCCTTCACGCCAGGACCTCGCTCTTCTCCAGGGATTTCTCTTCGCTCTGTCCGCGCTCGAGTTTCTTGCGGGCCTCGCTGAGCAGGTAGAGTACCGCCATGCGCACCGCGAGTCCGTTGGTGACCTGCTCGAGGATCACCGAGCGGGGGCCGTCGGCCACTTCCTGCGCGATCTCCACGCCGCGGTTCATGGGGCCCGGGTGCATCACGATGCCGCCCTCGGCCAGCAGTTCGAGATGCTGCAGACCCACCTGCCAGTCGCGGGCGTAGGCGCGCATGCTCGGCATGAGCCCGCCCTCCTGGCGCTCCTTCTGCACGCGCAGCACGTTGACCACGTGGGCGCCCTTGAGCGCGCGGCCGATGTCGTAGTCCACGCTCACGCCCAGGCTCTCGGGCTTGGGCGGCATGAAGGTGGGCGGTCCGCTGAGCACCACCTCGGCGCCCAGCTTGGTGAGGCCGTGGATGTTGCTCCTCGCCACGCGGCTGTGGAGGATGTCCCCCACGATGACCACCTTGCGGCCCGCCAGGTCGCCCAGGTGGTGGCGCATGGTGAGCATGTCGAGCAGGCCCTGGGTGGGATGCTCGTGCTTGCCGTCGCCCGCGTTGATCACGCTGGCCGGCACGCGCTCGGCGAGGTAGTGGGGCGCGCCGCTGGCGCCGTGGCGCATGACGATGATGTCCATCTTCATGGCCAGCAGGTTCTCCACCGTGTCCAGCAGGCTCTCGCCCTTCTTCACGCTGCTCGTGGACTTGCTGAAGTTCACCACGTCGGCGCTGAGGCGCTTCTCGGCCAGTTCGAAACTGATGCGCGTGCGCGTGCTGTCCTCGAAGAAGAGGTTGACCACGGTGAAGCCACGGAGGGTGGGCACCTTCTTGATCTCGCGCTCGCTGATCTCTCGGAAGCTTTCGGCCGTGTCGAGGATGTGCAGGATCTCATCGCGGCTGAGGCTTTCCAGATCGAGCAGATGCATTCGGTCAAAGCTCATTCGCTCATCTCCCCAAGCAGGACGATTTCCGCCTCGTCGATTTCGGTCAGTTTCACTTTGACGACTTCGCGTCCGCTGGTGGGCACGTTCTTGCCCACGTAGTCGGCGCGGATGGGTAGTTCGCGATGGCCGCGGTCGATGAGCACCGCGAGCTGGATGGAGGCCGGGCGACCGAAGTCCATGATGGCGTCCATGGCGCTGCGCACGGTGCGGCCGGTGAAGAGCACGTCGTCGGTGAGGATCACGTGCTTGCCCGCGATGTCGCCGGGGATGATGGTCTCGCCCACTCGGGGCTGGGGACCGATCTGCGCCAGATCGTCGCGGTAGAAGGCGATGTCGATGCTGCCGGTGGGTATCTCGGCGCCGCCCTCGATGACGGCCAGGTAGCGGGCCATGCGCTCGGCGATGGGAATGCCCCGCCGGCGGATGCCCAAGATGACCAGGTTCTCGGCGCTCTCGTGGCGCTCGAGAATCTCGTGGCTCATGCGTTTGAGGGCCCGATCCATCTTCTCGGGGCTCATGAGCACGGCCTTCTGGGTGAATTTCTTGAGGATCTCGGTGGACATCAGGCCTCCCCCGCCCGCGTCAGGGGGAGGGACGGCGCCGCATCAGGGCAAAAAAAAGCCCGAGTCCTTTTGGACTGGGTTTCTCTTTCGGCGCTTTGCATGTCCCTCCCTTTTCGACCTCGCGGGATCGATTTAAAGGTGTGAAGGGCCGGGTGCTCCCGGCTGGACCCATATTAGTAAGGAACGGCGTGACTTTCAAGGGTGAAGGAGCTAGTTTGGGTCACCAGTCTCCAGTCACCAGTCCCCAGCCGGAGATTCGAGACTGGAGACTCGAGACTGGAGACTTAAGGAGTGCCCATGTCCCCGAAGCACCTGGAATTCTGGCTCCGCGAGATTCTGCCCCTCCCCACCGCTCCCTTCCACGAGGACGCCGTCCGCGCCCGCGTGCGCAGGCTAGCCGAGGAGCGCGGCCTGGGCATCAAGGAGGACCGGGCCGGCAACCTGCTGCTGGAGTACAAGAATCCCGGACGCAGGAGCCGCCCCGTGGCCTTCACCTGCCACATGGATCATCCGGGTTTCGAGGTCATGGAGAGCCGAGGGCGCAGGGCCAAGGTGCGCCTGCTCGGCGGCGTGGACGAGAAGACCCTTAGAGGCAGCCGCCTGGTCTTCGAGACCGGCGGAAAACGCATCAAGGCCCAGACCACTTCCGTGAAGATGGCCAAGGACCGCCGCAAGGAAGACACGGTGCTTCGCGTGAACAGCGACGAGCCCCTCGCGCCGGGACAGTTCGGCTGGTTCGATCTGGTGCCCCTGTCGATCAGCCGGGGTCGCATCCGCTCCAAGGCCCTGGACAACCTGGTCAGCGCCGCGCTCATCTGCGCGCTCCTCGACGAGCTCGCCGCGAAGAAGAAGAAGGCCCACGTCTACGGTCTCTTCACCGTGGGCGAGGAGGTCGGGTTCGCGGGCGCCATGGAAGCGGTGAAGGGTAAGCTGTTGCCCAAGAAGCTGCCCGTGATCGTCATGGAGACCAGTCGCGAGTTGCCCTCCTTCGAGATCGGCCTGGGACCGGTGATCCGCGTGGGCGACCGCATGAGTGTGTTCGACGACGGCATGACCCTCTGGCTCAGCGACACCGCCGAGGCGCTTACGAAACAGGACAAGAAATTCAAGTATCAGCGCGCCCTCATGCCGGGTGGCTGGTGCGAGGCCACGCTCTTCCAGCTCGCGGGATGGACCACGGGAGCTTTGGCCATCGCCCTGGACAACTATCACAACATGGGCAAGAAGGGCGCGGCGGCCGAGGCCGTTTCGCTTTCCGATACGCGCCAGATGCTTCAACTGATGGAAGCACTCTCCCTCACGGGGCCCGATCCGGTCAGAAAGGAAAAACTGATCCGCGATCTGGAACGCGTGCACAAGCGCTACGCCCCGAGATTCAAGGGCCGGGGGCCTGTCCGCAATTGAATTTTTCCCCGGTTTCCGTTAAAATTAGCCGGTCAGGGACGACCTGGGCCCATACCCGAGTCGTCCCTTCCCGTACAGGACTGCCAAATCCCGAAGGGGGATACTCATGCGTCTCACGCTACCGCGTCTCGTCCTGGGCATGCTCGTCCTCGCGTTGGCCCTGCCGGCCCTCGCCCACAACGATCTGCAGCCTCGGACCTTCCAGAATCTCGAAGCCGCCGTCGCCGAGGGCCTGATCAGCCCCAGCGAAGCCGCGCTCAACAAGGCCTACTTCGCCTTCGAGCCCGAAAGAGTGGACGACCGCTTCTTCGTGGCCTCCGACTACGACAAGAAATACAAGGATGGCACCTGGGTCTTCCAGAGCATCCTCATCGATCCCGAAGTGGATCAGTCCGTGAAGGACTACCTCAAGGCTCAGATGGACGCGCCTTTCGAGGATGACCGCGGCGACCGCGCGACCTTCATCTCGCCCATGGGCTGGTTCCTCATGAGCTACAACACATTCGGCCCCAACGCCGTGCCCAGCGCCGACAGCGACAGCAACGGCGTACCCGACTTCGTCGAGTGGTGCGCAGACTACATGGACCACAGCTGGCAGCTCGAGATCGTCGACCTGGGATTCATCGCGCCCTACGTCGCCTCGGGCAGCTACTATCAGATCACCTTCGAGGACATGCCCTACTACGGCTACACGACCGTCATGAACGCCGGCCTGGGCCAGACTCGCATCGTCCTGCACAACGACTTCCTGGGCTTCCCCAACAACGACGATCCCGAGGGCAACCAGAAGGGCGCCGCCAAGGTGACCTGCGCCCACGAATTCAAGCACGCCAGCCAGTACAAGGGCAGTCGCTGGTCCGAGGGCGGCTGGGTCGAACTGGACGCCACCTGGATGGAAGAAGTCGCCTATCCCGTGGTCAACGACTACCACAACTACATCGCCTACTCCGGCAGCCCCCTCTACAGTCCCGAGCAGTCCCTGGACCAGGGCGGCAGCGGAAGCTACGAGGACTGCCTCTGGCAGCAGTGGATGAGCGAAACCTACGGCAACCAGATCATCGTGGACTTCTGGGACTGGCGCGTGGGCAACATGGGCCAGACCATGCTCAACAGCTATCGCTACTGGCTGCAGCAGTACGGCACCGACCTGGAGCCAGCCTGGGCCGACTTCATCCGCTGGAACGACATGACCGGCATCTACGCACAGGCCGGACACAGCTATCCCGACGCGCCCGAGCTCTACTCGCGTCGGAACTGGAAGAACACGGTGGGTCTGACCTCGGGTCCCGAAACCATCACCTGCAACCACCTGGCGACTCGTTTTGCCCGCCACTGGAACGTGAGCGGCGAGGCGGACTATCCGAAGATCGTCTTCAGCAGCACCACCAGCGACGAGTACCGTCCGCAGATCATCGTGGACAAGCTCGACGGCACGGTGAGCTTCTACGAGATGGAGCCGGATGGCGGCGGCAGCGCCACGCTGATCGTGCCCATCCTCTTCTCGGCCATCGACGAGCTTCACATCGGATTCGCCAACTGCGATCAGGTGTCCAACGGAATGATCACCTATGAGCTGCTCACCGATCCTTCCGGCGGCTCCGGCGCGCCGACGATTCCGGGGCACGGCAGCATGCGCCTGCACGCGAACTATCCGAACCCCTTCAACCCGAAGACGACCCTACGCTTCGAGCTGGCCGCCGATTCGCCGGTCTACCTCGACGTGGTCTCCCCGGGTGGACGCGTGCTGCGCCACCTGATCTCCGGCGACAGCTACGGCGCCGGCGATCATGAGATCGTCTTCGACGGCAAGGACGATAGCGGCCAGGAGCTGGCCACGGGCGTCTACTTCACGAGGCTGCACCTGGGCGAAAACGAGACGCAGGTCCAGAAGATTCAGCTCATCAAGTAGTCGAACGGGGAGGACAGAGGTCCCCCCCTCACTAGAGCTTCGCAAATCGTTCGGGGAGGACCTCTGTCCTCCCCGTTTCTATTTGAACGCTGAATCTGCCCTCGGAGAGCGAAGTGGTTCTCCGAGACGCGACTTGTGAGTCTGCGAACCGGAGCGCGAGGAGAAGCCACGAGCGACATTGCGAGTCTTCGAGCGGGAGACGCGAGAGGAGGCCGCGAGCGCCCAAATCGTTCGGGGAGGACCTCTGTCCTCCCCGTTTTCTATTTGAACGCTGAATCTGCCTCTGCCCGGTACGCGAAGTGGACAATCGAGCATGACTTGTGAGGCGGCCCGGTGAAGCCGAGGTGTGAATCTCAAGGAGCCGCCGAACCGGAATGCGAGAATGTGCCACGAGCGTTACGAGCGTTACTCGTTTATTTGTAAACACTTGTTCACCGAGGCGGATGATTTTGGACATCCACTATCGGCAAGTCTATATTCCATCCCTAATTCCCCAGCGCCCTAGTGCACCTCCTTGCCAAGCTGTTGACAAAACGGGGCAAATCACTAAGATTCCACCGGTTCCAAGGAGAGATGCGCCTCGCACCTACGAGAGCGCTCACGGTCTCGAGCAAAGAAGGTCCCATGCCTCTTCCCTGGTACGTGCTCATCCCCTTGGTTGCCGGTATCAGTTGGGCTGTCCAGGAGCTCTGCCGGGGCGTGGCTATATCCATCGGCCTCGTCGACCACCCCAATTCCCGAAAGATCCACAGCAAGCCCATCCCGCTCTCGGGCGGCGTCGGCATGTTCCTGCCCATTTCCATCTTCCTCATCGTGTGGATCGCGCGGGGTGCCGAAGGCATGGGCATCCTGGCGGGCCTCGGAGTGCTGGCCGCGCTGGGGATGATCACCCTGACCGGCTTCATCGACGACTTCCGTCCGGTCTCCCCCAGCAAGCGCCTGCTGGTGCAGGCCATGGCGAGCTTCCTCCTCTGGAACGTGGGCGTGCGCCTCGATCTGATCCACTTCGGAGCCTTCACGCTGGATCTGGGTCTGCTCTCCCTCCCTCTGACCATGCTCTGGTTCATGGGTTTCATGAACACCAGCAACTTCATGGACGGCATGGACGGACTCTCCGGCGGCATGAGTCTCATGGCTCTCGGCGCCCTGACGGTCACGGGCATGATCGCCGGATCGCTCTTCGGTCCCGCGGCGCTCATCCTCGCCGTCATCACGGCGATCTACCTCATCTTCAACCTGAGTCCCAACCGGAAGATCTTCCTGGGCGACTCGGGCAGCCTGACCCTGGGCCTCAGCGTGGGCATACTGGCCATTCTGGTCGCCAAGATGCCCGCTGGGTCGGGTCTGGACTGGCATGTGATCGCCCTGGCCCTGGCGGCCTACTCGGTGGGCATCCTCGACGTGCTGGTGGCCATCATCCGTCGCGCGCGGCGCGGCGCCAGCGTATTCAAGGCCGACAAGCATCACTTCCACCACCGTCTGCTTCGTGCCGGTCTGGGCGAAGGATGGACCCTCGCCGCGCTTCACGGCATGGCCGGTCTGGTGCTCTTCGCGGTGAGCCTGCCGGGCTACGGCAGCGGCTGGGCCATCGTGCAGTTCCTGGTGCCTTCGTCCATGGTGCTCGGCGCGGGCATGCGCCTCTTGCGTGTGGCCATCGTCAAGGGCTCGGTGGTGGTTCCCCTAGAGGGTGAGCCCGCCACCAACGCCAACCCCAAGCTCAGCGTCACCGGCACCGACGGCGACGACTCCAGCAAGAGGATGGCCGCCAAGGGTCGCGGCTAGAGAGAGTCGCTGGATCCGGGTTGCTACCCTGAATCAATAGACCCGAACGGCTTCCAGATAGCAACACCCCCCTCGCCCTCTGCTGTGCAAATCCACCCAGCATGACTAGAAGGTTGAGTGTTCCACACAATGTCCCCAACTTCTGAATCATCAAAGTAGTCTGTGCCTGGGGGAACATCACTATAAGGAGGGGCACTTGCTCTGATCTCTACTGACCGACCACCATTCGAAACGGATTGACTCCGCCATCCAATAAGGCGAACAGGATACTGGGTTGCCGACAAGATGTTTCCTCGAATATCTGCCGTTCCTTCAAGAGCAACAGCTGCTTCAATTGCGTAAGATTGCTCATCTCCAGATGGTGATCCAATACTGCATCCGACAATACGAATGTTGTGCGCCTTCAAACGGACGCAGCTCTTAATGTCGTTTACGCCCGTTCCTCTATCAGGCACATCCGGAATTGAACAACCTGAGACTAGTATGTTCTCCAGCCAGGGTCCTGCTGTTCCTCGGCCCATGACAAGTCCGTACTTAGGATTTGGGGCTAAGAGTGAGCAGTTGTGAAATTCCACCGATCCAGTCTTTCTGTTACTTCCAGTGACCTCCTCCCAGCCGTCACTGCCTCCAGGTTCATCTCCATACTGCCAGGTTGGAAGAGGCAAAGCAACTTCCTTTCTGTAAAATCGCTCAGGCCTCTTCGCTCTCCATGC
>CAYFNT010000019.1:0-76372 GCA_964344565.1 uncultured bacterium | reverse complement strand
CCGCAAGTCGTTGCGAAGGAGCCTTTTGTGGGGTGGGCGATACTGGGATCGAACCAGTGACCTCATGCGTGTGAAGCATGCGCTCTCCCACCTGAGCTAACCGCCCACACGGTGGACCCAAGGAGAGTCGAACTCCTGACCTCTGCATTGCGAACGCAGCGCTCTACCAGCTGAGCTATGGGCCCCCTCAAACGGGTCGCCCAATCTACTTGAATCCTTGGCCAAAAGCAAGCCCCCTACCGAGGTAGGGGGCTCTGACACAAGGAGGGGGAAACATGCTGATGATACCGACTTACTTGACTTCGATCTCCCGGCCGACGGCGGCCTCGCTCTTGGGGAGGCTCACGGTCAGGAGGCCGTTGCTGAACTCGGCACCGATCTTGTCGGCGTCGATGGCGGCCGGCAGGCGGAACTTCCGGCTGAAGCTGCCCGCGAAGCGCTCGCGACGGCGGTAGCGCAGTTCGTCGGTCTCTTCACTACGCGGATTCTCGCCGCTGATCATGAGCATGCGGTCCTCGACCTTGATGCTGATGTCCTTCTTCTCGAGACCGGGCAACTCGATGATGAGCTTGTGATCGCTGTCGCTCTCGACGATATCGGTGCGAGGCGTCCACTTGCACTCACCCTCGTCGTTGCAGAACTCGCCGAAAATGCGATCGAAATCGGCGAAGGGATGGCTGTGGCGACCGTGACGATGTCCGATGGGCATGTTGTTCACTTTGATCATGTTCATGGCTTTCTCCTTTTGGATCTCTCGGCGCTTGCCGGGGTTTTCGTGTTCGGACTCCCTACCGCAAGGCAGATGCCAACTGCGAACTTGAACTTGAACCTGTACCAGGACAATGAGTTAGGATTGCAGCACGAAGGGATCCACGCTCCCTCCCAAAGGAAGCGCCGCCAACCTGGCAGGCGCAGCAACTGCCACGATGGCGCAATCCTGACGAATGCTGCCAGCGGGGCAGTTCCGGCGTCAGGCCTCTGGAAAGTTGCGCCGCAACATCTTACTCTGAGGGCATCCAACGGAGGATCGCCATGATGAAGACCGAAGTGAGACTCTCCCAGCGCGGCATGAACGCGCCCGCCAGCCCCATCCGCCGTCTGGTCCCCTACGCCGACCAG
This sequence comes from uncultured bacterium, assembly GCA_964344565.1. Taxonomy (GTDB): domain Bacteria; phylum Krumholzibacteriota; class Krumholzibacteriia; order JACNKJ01; family JACNKJ01; genus JACNKJ01. The sequence continues at coordinate 75,253 of CAYFNT010000019.1, read as the reverse complement.
GCCAAGCGCGAGGGCGCGAAGGTCTATCACCTGAACATCGGACAGCCGGACATCGAAACCCCGGCCGAGATGCTGAAGGCCTACCGCGACTTCACGGGACCGGTATTGGCCTACGGCCCCAGCGCGGGCATGCCCGAGTATCGCCAGGCCGTGGCAGACTACTGGAAGCACTTCGACGTGACCATCACTCCCGAGCAGGTCATCGCCACCACGGGCGGCAGCGAGGCCATCAACTTCGCGCTGCTGGCCATCTGCGATCCCGGCGACGAGGTGCTCGTGCCTGAGCCCTTCTACACGAACTACCTTGGCTTCGCCGAGGCAGCCTCCGTGAAGATCGTGCCCCTGCCCACCAGCGTGGACAACGGATTCCGCCTGCCGGGACGCGAGGAGTTCGAGGCCGCCATCACCGAGCGCACCCGTGCGATTCTCTACAGCAATCCCGGAAACCCGACCGGCGTGGTCTATACCCGCGAGGAGATGCAGCTCCTCGGCGATCTGGCCGCCGAACATGGACTCTACCTGCTCGCCGACGAGGTCTATCGCGAATTCGTCTACGAAGGCGCGGAGTTCGTGAGCGCCTTCCACCTGGAGGGCCTCGACGATCGCGTGATCGTGCTGGACAGCGTCAGCAAGCGCTTCAGCGCCTGCGGCGCTCGCGTGGGCTATCTCGCCACGCGCAATGAGGACATCCTCGAGTCGGCCATCTGCTACGGACAGGCCCGCCTCTGCCCTCCCACCGTGGATCAGATCGCCGCGGCCGCCGCCTTCGGCGCGCCGGACAGTTATCTCGAAAAGGTGCTGGTCGAGTACGACGCCCGACGAAACGTGCTCTACGAAGAGCTGAACAAGATCCCCGGCGTCACCGCCCCCAAACCCGCCGGCGCCTTCTACACGGTGTGCAAGCTACCCGTGGAAGACGCCGAGAAGTTCTCCATCTGGCTCCTCACCGACTTCCGAGTCGATGGCCGCACGGTCATGGTGGCGCCGGCCAACGGTTTCTACGCCACGCCCGGCAAGGGACAGGACGAGGTGCGCATCGCCTACGTGCTGAACGCGGAGGACCTGCGGGCATCCATGGAGATCCTGCGCAAGGGCCTGGAGGCCTACACGGGATAACGGTCCGCTGGCAGCGATTCCCCATTGCTGATATACTTGGCCGATGAAGATCATCCTACTCATCGCCGCGCTCATCCTTTGCCAGTCGGCCGAGGCCGTCACGCTTGTCCAGAAGTCGACGGGCCTCGACGCCATCGACTGGGAGGAAGGACACACCGAGCTCGAACTGGGCGACGTCAACGCCGACGGCCATCTCGACATTCTCTCCGTGGGCGACCACGGCAATCCCTATGTGAACTCCACCGAACACGGCGTCATCTGCTACCTGGGCGACGGCACGGGGCAGTGGTCCGTGCATCAGTTCGGCAACTTCGGTTACGGCGGACTGGGCCTGGGCGATCTCAACCTCGACGGCCACATGGATCTGGGTTTCGGTATCCACCACGATTGGGCCTCCGCCGGATTGGGCAGCAAGCTGCTTGGAGTCGGGCTCGGGGACGGCAGCGGAAGCTTCTGGACTCCCTGGGATACCGGCATGCCCGCCGCCGGAGAAGATTGGGGGATGTTCGCCACAGATCTCGCCGACTTCGATGGTGACGGCCTGCTGGATCTCGTCTCGCAGTCCTTCGGCGGAAGCAACGGCATCCAGGTCTACCGCAACCACGGGGACGGCACATGGAGTCACGCCTTCGGCCTTCCCGGCGGAAACGTGAACTACACCCTGGAGACCGGAGACTTCAACGCGGACGGATTCATGGACTTCGTCGGCACACGTAGCACGGGCAGCGTCTATCTGGGCGACGGCGAGTTCGGCTTCACGCTTCATCAGGTCGGCATCAGCGGAAGCATCTACTCGGTGGACGTGAACGACTTCGATGGCGACGGCCGCGACGATCTGCTCGTGGATCACGGCAGCTCAGGCGTGAAGGCCTGGAGGCTTTCGCCCCTGACCGAAGTCTGGGAAGAGTTCTCCAGCGGACTGCCCAGCTACAACGCCCAGCAAATTCAGTTCGGCGACCTGACGGGCGACGGACACACGGACGTCGTGGCCTACGCCGAACCCACCGGTCGGTGTTACATCAGCGACGGCGCGGGAAACTGGACCGTCGATGCAGCCTGGAGCATGCCCACTCCGGGCGACGGCACGGCTCTGCGCGTGGACGGCGACATCGACCACGACGGGCGCGAGGACATCGTCGTGCTGGCCACCAAGAGTGGCTTCCCATTCTATCGGAATCAACTACGTGTCTACTCACCCTGGCAGGCACCGACGACCCTGGGCACGCGAGTGGTCAAGCCCGATGGAGGCGAAGCCTTCCGACAGGGATCCATCCGTGAGCTCAGGTGGACCACCGCGGTTCCCACAACGGACGGTCCAGCGAGCGTGGATCTCTACCTTTCCACCCAGGGGCCAAGCGGCCCATGGACTCCCATCGCCCTGAACCTACCCGACAATGGTCGATACGACTGGCGAATACTGGGCGAGATCTCGAGCGACTGTTACCTGGAAGTCCGCGCCACCACGGGTGGAGACGAATCGAACGACCGCTCCGACGCCCCCTTCGCCATCCTCGAGGGAGGCGCGACATCGGCAAGCGAGCTACCCCTGGATAGCAGATTCCTGCGCGCCTATCCCAATCCATGCGCCGGATCCACTCGCCTGAGCTGGTCTCAACCCCTGTCCGGTGCGGCACTTCTCACGCTTCACGAGGTTAGCGGTCGTCTCGTCCAGAGGGTTCAACTCCCAGCAGGTCTAAAGGTCTACGACGTGACTCTGGATGCGGATCTGTCCCCCGGAATCTACTTCGCCCGGCTCCGGACGAAACGATCGCTGCAGTCTCACAAACTGGTGATATTGAATTGAGGCGTAGAAGGGAATATAATCGATGCAGTGAGGGGAGGATGTCATGAATCGTCTCGGATTGATGATCGTCTTCATGCTTTTCGCCGCCTCTAACCCGTCAGCCCAAGTCATCATCGCCAACGGTGATTTCTCCGACGGCCTGAACGGTTGGGACTACTGGTTTTCCGTAGACGTGCCCGAGGAGGCGACCACCTGCGAGGCGGGCATCGAGGTGATCGACGAGGCCGCGAAACTCTGGACAGGCGGCTGCTACAACTACACCTGGGGAGCTCAGAGCGCCTATGCTTGGATCGAGCAGTCCTTCTCGGTTCTTCACAGCCTCGACTACCTGATCAATCTGCGCTACCTCTACGATCCATCGCAGATGTGCACCCTGGACCCCTGGGAATGCTGGGACTCGGGACACCTGCAGGTGGAAGTCTGGGAAGAGTACACCTGGATCGCACAGTTTCATCTGGATGCCGCGGAGGATTGGACCGACGCGAGCCTGCTCGTGTCTCTCGACGCGGGCCTGGAATACCGGCTGAACATCGAGCTATGGGGCTATCAGACCGATGACGCCGATCCCAACACCGAGTACTGGCCCTACGCGGAGGCCTGGCTGGACGACATCTCGATCAGTCCCGCCACAGGCCTGCCCGGCGGCGAGGAACTGAGTACCAGCTTCTCGACGATCAAGTCTTTGTATTGAATCCTGCTCTGGCCGACAGCGGGCAGCGGGCAGCCCTAGATCGCCATCTGCTTCCACTTCCCACGGCGGAAGCGGACGGTCAGGATCACCGCCACCACGGTAAAGTGGAACACGCCGCCCAGCCACCCGCCCACCACTCCCCATTCCAAGGTGTACGCGAAGAAGAGAGCCAAGGGCACGAAGATGAACCAGGCGCTTGAGGCAAGCACGATCATGGGCCAGCGCGTATCTCCGGCACCTTGCAGTGAATGGGCGTGGGTCATCTGAAGCGCGTCTCCGATCTGGAAAAGAGCTAAGAGCGGCAGGATCTTCACGCCATAGTCGAGCACGATGGGATCTTTGTTGAAGAAGGCGAAGAGCTGTCCGCCCGCGAGGAAGAAAACCAGGGCCACAAGCAGGCTGTACACCAGGTTCATCTTCATGGCCATCCAGCCGCAGGCTTCAGCCAGGGCAGCGCGACCCGCGCCCAGGTATTGCCCCACCATGGTCGTGGCCGCTTTCGAGATACCGTTGGCAGGCATGAAGGAGAAGCTCAGAAGCTGCAGACCGATCTGACTCGCGGCCAACTCGTCGGTACCCAGGCGTCCCATCAAGGCCATGAAGACGGTGAAGCTTCCCATGTCCAGGAAGAATTGCCCCCCAATGGGCGCTCCCACCCGCACCAGTCGTTTCATCAGATCGGGCAGGAAGGGGTGCTCCCGCCGGGAGTGGTAGATGCGGTTGATCTTCGGCCTCAGGAAAAGGACGAGACCCAGCATCGCGGCCGATAGGTCAGCTGCAGTGGTGGCTAGGCCCGCGCCCAGCGTCCCAAGCTCGGGAAAGGGCCCCAGGCCGAAGATCAGAACGGCATCCAGGACAATATTCACCGCGTTGGAGGCGATGGAAATGACCATGGGTATTTTCATGTCGCCGATGCCGCGGAAGAAACTGTGGAAGACGAATGACGCGAGCAGGAAGAAAGCGCCGAGCATGCGCGCCCGGGTGTAGCGCAGACACTCGGCGACGACCTCGGGCTCCGGGGCCGCCAGCGCCAGCACCCAGTCCATTTTCCAGATAAAAAGAGACAATAGTAGCGCCGAGATGAAGGCCAGGTAGATACCCTGCCAGGCGAACTGGCTGCACTCGCGAAGCCTGCCGCCACCCTTGGCCTGGGACACGAAGGTGCTCACGCCCTGCACGATGCCCACGAAGAAGGTGTAGAGGGTCCAGACCAGCACACCGCCGAAGCCGGCGGCCGCCAGTTCCACCTTTCCCACCCGACCCAGCATGAGAGTGTCCACCGTCCACATGAGGGTGGTGGACAGCATGCCGATCACGGTGGGATAGGCCAGTTTCCAGGCCTCCTTCACCGAGCCCGCATGGGCCCCCGCTACGATGATGCTGGGTTCGCGGCCGCGGCCGTCCATGATTCCGATCCTTCCGAGTCGACTGAAGCCGCGAGGCTAGAGGCTCTCACTCATTGAATCAAGGGCGACCTTGCGCCGCCGATGGCCTTGAGCTAGGATGCTCCCGCTTATCCCTCGCAGCCACGATTCGGATATCCCCATAAGGAGTGCTCTCATGGCCGCAATTCGAGACGTCGTCATCGTGTCCGCCGCGCGGACTCCCATCGGATCCTTCCTCGGCAGCCTCTCCGGAGTGCCGGCTCCCCAGCTCGGCGCCGCCGCCATCAAGTCGGCCCTCGAACGCGCGGGCGTGGACGGCGCCGATGTGAGCGAGTGCATCATGGGATGCGTGCTTCCCGCCGGCGTGGGCCAGGCTCCCGCCCGCCAGGCCGCCCTGGGAGCCGGACTTCCCGTTGGCGTCGAGTGCCTGACCATCAACAAGGTCTGCGGCTCCGGACTCAAGTCGGTGATGCTCGCCGCGCAAGCCATCGCCCTGGGCGATGCTGACATCATCGTAGCCGGCGGCATGGAGAACATGAGCTCCGCCCCCCACTACCTGCTCGGCAGCCGTGAAGGCGCCAAGATGGGCGACTGGAAGATGAAGGACGGCATGGTCATGGACGGGCTCTGGGACCCCTACCACAACTACCACATGGGCAACGCCGCCGAGCTCTGCGCCCGCGAGAAGGGATTCGACCGCGAGGCCCAGGACGCCTTCGCCACCGAGAGCTATCAGCGCGCCCAGAAGGCCATCGAGGACGGCGTCTTCGAGGAAGAGATCGTGCCCGTGGCCATCCCCCAGCGCAAGGGCGATCCGGTCATCGTCGACAAGGACGAGGAACCCGGCCGGGTGCGCTTCGACAAGATTCCCGCGCTTCGCCCCGCCTTCGACAAGGAGGGCAGCGTGACCGCAGCCAACGCCAGCAGCATCAACGACGGCGCGGCGGCGCTTGTGCTGATGAGCGCGGAGGAGGCCGAGAAGCGCGGCCTCAGGCCCCTGGCGAAGATCGTGGCCCAGGCCAGCGCGGCCCAGGAGCCCGAGTGGTTCACCACGGCCCCGGCCAAGTCGGTGAAGAAGGCGCTGGACAAGGCAGGACTGTCCACCGAAGACATCGACGTCTACGAGATCAACGAGGCCTTCGCGGTGGTGTCCCTGGCCAACAACGAGCTGCTCGACCTGGACGGCTCCAAGGTCAACCTGCGCGGCGGCGCGGTGGCCCTCGGGCACCCCATCGGCGCCAGTGGCGCCCGCATCCTCGTGACGCTCCTGCACATCATGAAGCAGGAAGGCAAGAAACGCGGACTGGCCAGCCTCTGCATCGGCGGAGGAGAAGCGGCCACCCTCATCGTCGAGGCCGCGGGCTAGCCGCCCATGACTTCGAAAGGGCGCGGCGGGATCACGGACGGCATCCTCGGAGGACTGCTCGTCGTCGTGATGCTGGCCGCGCCCTTTTCCGTCGCCATCAGCCAGACCGCCCTGGGCACGGCGATCCTGCTGCGACTGGCCCTGCTCTTCGGAGGGCGCAAGCCCGGCCTCACCGGTCTCGAAGCGCCGCTGCTGCTCTGGCTGGGATGGATCCTCGTCACCCTTCCCGCGGCCACCGATCCCGTGGAAAGCCTTCACCACCTGAAACGCTGGTGGCTCGTTCCAGCCGTCTGGCTCTTCGCCGAAACGATCCTGGACTCGCGATGGCGTCGCCTCTTCCTTCCGGCCCTCGCCCTCGGGCTCGCAGGAGCCGCGGTCTACGGACTGCTGCAAGCCTTCGAAGTTGTCGAGATCGCCGAGAACTTCAAACGCATGGGCAAGCTGCCCCTCACCACCAATCCCATGACCGCCGGCGCCATCCTGATGATGGGCACCCTGACCCTCTTCGCCTTCCTGATGAGTTTCCCCCGTGGACCGCGGGGCTTGTTTCTATCCATCGCCTTCGGGCTCGGCTTCTGGGTGCTCATCCTCATCCAGTGTCGCTCCTGCTGGATGGGATTCCTGGCAGGACTCTTCGTGTTGATGCTCCTGAAACGCCCCCGACTCGCCTTGATCCTGCCGGTGCTTCTCATCGTCGCGCTGCTCCTGGCGCCGCCACGATATCGCGAACGATTCACCTCGGTCTTCCGCCCCGGCAAGGAGTACGCCAGCAACTGGCAGCGACTCTACATGTGGAAGACGGGCTGGCGCATCCTGAAGGACCATCCCATCACGGGCCTTGGCGATCGCGACCTGCGTAGCTACTACGAGATCTACACGCCCGCAGAAGACCGCGAACACGTGATCGTCTACGGACACTTCCACAGCAATCCGGTGATGTTCGCCGTGCTCTGGGGCATTCCCGGTCTGGCTCTGGCCCTTGTCTTCCTGGGATCGATCCCCTGGCTGCAGTGGCGGCGTCTTCGCGAACTTCGAAGGCTCGGCGAACGCGCGCCGCCCGAACAGCTTGCCTGGATCCTGGCCGGCATCTCCGTGTGGACGGCCTTCATGGTCGCGGGGCTTTTCGAATGGTACTTCGGCGACGCCGAAGTGATCCTGCTCTTCTGGGCCCTCACGGGACTGTCACTCGCGCCGCCGAAGGAGCCCCATGAAGCCGGTCAAGATTGAGTCGCGGCGCCTGCTGCTTCGCTCCCTACGCATGCAGGATGCGCGTGCCCTGACACAGGCCGTACAGGCCAGCTCCCACGAGCTGCAGCCCTACCTGTTCTGGGCCGAAGCGAACTACGACCTGGAGATGGCCCGGGCCTTCGTGCGTTTCACACGAGAGGGCCGCGAGCGGGATCGCGAGTTGCACCTCGGCGTGTTCGACAAGAAGGACGACAGGTTCCTGGGAATGATGGGGCTCATGCGCCTGGGCGATCCCGTGATGGGCTACGAGATCGGCTACTGGATCCGCTCCGACAGGCAAGGCCGAGGACTCTGCACCGAAGCCTGCCGTCGCATCGCGCGCTACGCCTTCGAGGATCTCGGCGCAGGTCGCATCTGGCTCAACTGCGACGTGAAGAACCTGGCCAGCCGGCGCGTGGCCGAGAAGCTGGGCATGCGGCGGGAGGGCCGCGTGAAGTCCATGCTGGTGGATCCGGCTGGCAGGGAGCGCGACCACTACCTTTACGGACTGCTGAAGAGAGAGTTCGAAGCCTGACTACTCATCGAGGATGAGTCCGGCCAGCTCGGCCACATGTCCCGCGATGTCGTCGGCGCCGAACTCGAGCAGCTCCTCCCGCCCGCGGAATCCCCAGAGCACCCCCACCGAACGCATGCCGGCGGCCTTGCCGGTGGCCATGTCCACGCCGCTGTCCCCCACGAAGGCGCAATCCGCAGGATCCACGGCGCGCAGCTTCGCGATCTCCAGGGCGGAAGCCGGATCGGGCTTGAGCGGCCACTCGTCCATCTTCCCCCAGATCGGATCGAAGGGCCAATCGGCGAAGAGCCGTTCGCACATGGGCACCGTGAGGAAATGTGGTTTGTTGCTCAGGACGGCCAGGCCGACTCCCCCCTCGACCAGATCGTCGAGGCATGCGGCGAGCCCCTCGAAGGGCACGGTGTTGTCGTACATGCGCGAAGGGTATAGTTCGCGGAAATCCTCGACCAGCTTCGGCGCCAGATCGATGTCCGAGCTTGGAATCACGCGGGATGAAAGCGTGGCCACGCCGTTGCCCACGAAGCGGCGATAGTCATCGAGGGAATGCTCGGGATAGCCCCGCGCCGCCAGCACGGCGTTCATAGTGTGGGCGATGTCGGCGAGGGTGTCCGCGAGGGTTCCATCCAGATCGAAGATGGCGAGTTTCGTCGGCACGGTTCTACTTCACCACCAGGTTCACCAGCTTGCCCGGCACGTAGATGGTCTTGACGATGTTCTTGCCCGCAAGCCAGGGAGCCAGCTTCTCGCTTTCGGCGACCTTGGCCTGCACGGCCTCCTCGTCGGCGTCGGCCGGCAGCTCGAAGCTGTCGCGCAGCTTGCCGTTCACCTGCACCACCACCGTCACCGTGTCCTCGGCCAGCCACTTCTCGTCGTACGCCGGCCAGGGCTGGTAGGCGATGCACTCCTCATGGCCCAGGCGGCTCCAGACTTCTTCGGCCAGGTGCGGGGCGTAAGGCGCGAGCAGGCGGATGAACTTCTCCAGGGCCTCGCGGCTGCGAACTTCCCGCGGCATCATCTCGTTGACGAAGATCATCATCTGGCTGATGGCCGTGTTGAAGCGCAGGTCCTCGGTCATGCGGGTGACCTCGGCGATGGTCTTGTGCAGCAGGCGGAGCGTGTCCTCGTCGGGTGCCACATCCTGCACGGCCGGATGGGGCGCGTCCTCATCGTCGTGGAAGAGGCGCCAGACCCTGTCCAGGAATCGGTGGATGCCCTCGATACCCGTGGTGCTCCAGGGCTTGTCGCGTTCCAGGGGCCCCAGGAACATGAGGAAGAGGCGCAGGGAGTCGCTGCCGTGGTCGCGGATCACGTCGTCGGGATTGACCACGTTGCCGCGGCTCTTGCTCATCTTCTCGCCGTTCTCGCCCAGGATCATTCCCTGGTTGCGCAGTTTCTGGAAGGGCTCCTTGGTGGACACGAGGCCCAGGTCGAAGAGCACCTTGTGCCAGAAACGGGCGTAGAGCAGATGCAGCACCGCATGCTCGGTGCCGCCCAGGTAGAGATCCACCGGCATCCAGTAGTTTTCGAGATCGGCGTTCCAGGCCTCGTCGGGATTGCGGGGATCGATGAAGCGCAGGTAGTACCAGCAGCTGCCCGCCCACTGGGGCATGGTGTTGCTCTCGCGCATGGCCTTCCGCCCGGTCTTCGGATCGGTGATGTTGATCCACTCGCCGATGGCCGCCAGGGGACCCTCGCCGGTGCCGGCGGGCTCGTACTTGTCCACCTCGGGCAGGGTGAGGGGAAGCTCGTCCACTTCGAGGGCGCGGATGCTGCCGTCCTCGAGCCGGTGCAGGGGATAGGGCTCGCCCCAGTAGCGCTGGCGGCTGAAGAGCCAGTCGCGCAGCTTGTACTGCACCGTGGCCTTGCCCAGGCCCTTCTCCTCGAGCCAGGCGTTCATCCTGGCGATGGCATCGGCCACGCCGAGCCCGTCGAGGAACTGGCTGTTGATGGCCAGGCCCTCGCCCGCGTAGGCCTTGCCGTCCCAGTCCTCCGGCGGCTCGACCGTGCGGATGATGGGCAGGTCGAACTTCTCGGCGAACTCCCAGTCGCGCTCGTCCTGTCCGGGCACGGCCATGATGGCGCCGGTGCCGTACCCCATCATCACGTAGTCGGCGATCCAGATGGGTATGCGTTCATCGTTCACCGGATTGACCGCGTAGCTGCCCGTGAAGACGCCGGTCTTCTCCCTGGACATCTGGCGGTCCATGTCGCTCTTGCGCGAGGCTTCCTCGCAGTAGCCCTTCACAGTGTCGCGACAGTCCGAATCGCAGAGATCGCTCACCCAGGGATGCTCGGGGCTAAGCACCATGTAGGTCGCGCCGAAGAGCGTGTCCGGACGGGTGGTGAAGATGCGCAGTTTCTCCTCGCGGCCCTCCACCACGAAGTCCACCTCGGCGCCTTCGCTGCGGCCGATCCAGTTGCGCTGCAGATCCTTGATGTACTCGGGCCAGTCCAGTTCCTCCAGATCCTCCAGCAGCCGCTCGGCGTAGTCGGTGATCCTCAGCATCCACTGGCGCATGGGTCGGCGCACCACCGGATGCCCGCCGATCTCGCTCATGCCGTCGACGACTTCCTCGTTGGCGAGCACCGTGCCCAGGGCCGGGCACCAGTTCACCGCCACCTCGGCCTCGTAGGCCAGGCCCTTGCCATAGAGCAGGGTGAAGATCCACTGGGTCCACTTGTAGTAGTCCGGATCGGTGGTGGCCACCTCGCGATCCCAGTCGTAGCTGAAGCCGAACATCTGCAGCTGGCGGCGGAAGGTCTCGATGTTCCTCTCGGTGGTCAGCCGCGGATGGGTGCCCGTTTTCACGGCGTAGTTCTCGGCGGGCAGGCCGAAGGCGTCCCATCCCATGGGATGCAGCACGTTGAAGCCGCGCATGCGCTTGTAGCGCGAGACGATGTCGGTGGCGGTGTAGCCCTCGGGATGACCGACGTGCAGCCCGTCGCCGGAGGGATAGGGGAACATGTCCAGCACGTAGTACTTGGGCTTGCTCCCGCCGTCCTCGGCGCGGAAGGTCTTGTTTTCGCTCCAATACTGCTGCCACTTGGGCTCGATCTTCGAAGGATCGTAGGGCATGAGGGCACCTCGTCGACGCTCGAACGGTCGTACTGCTAGTCAGGGAAGCCTGAAAAGTATATAATTAGAAGGTCAAAGGGAAGCTTTCCTTTGAAATTGGGAAGAGGACCCGTGATGAGGACACCCCTGCCGACAGCCTGCCTCTCGAGGCGGCACGCGCCGCCTGCGTCGATCCGAATCCTTCCAAAAGGTGAATCCAGGACGACCTTCGATGCCCACGCATCGGGAAGAGCGCATCGGCATGCCCGCGGGGATCTCAGCGGGGCTCCCCACTGATTCCGGTCGGCCGGGGAGCGCATCCCCACTCGGGTCGCCCGGCCGGGATCCACGCGACAGACCCGCGACCGCCCCATAGCGGCATCAGGAGGCAAGCATGAAAAAACTGTTCGTCTTGCTCATATGCCTGATCTTCACCGCCGTCCCGGTCGCTGCTTTTCAGATCTTGCTCGACATCGATCTGGACGACGATCCCTACACCCTCAACGAATCCACCCCCGAAGCAGAGGCCCTCGTTCGCCTCATCCTGGCTCCGGAGGGAGATGGAGAATGGATATCCATCATCCACTTCGGTCTGGGAGGAACCTGTTGGTTCTGTTTCGAGGACTACTTCCACATGTACGGCACCGACTGCGAGCTCTTCGCCTTCATCGAGCCATGGCTCGAGCATCCTCTATTCGAGAATGCGGAAATGGGCGGCGCCACCTGCATCGACTGCTGCGGAAATCCGGGCTACCACATCTTCTTCTCGGCCGAGGCCGTGGGCGGAGGATTCTATCTGGAGGAGCGGATCTTCCTTCGCGACTTCATGGCCTGGGACATCGACCATGACATCTGCCAGGAACCGCCCCCCGACCTCATGGCCTTCGCCTGCGGGGGGCCCTGCAACGTGATCAACCTGAGCTCGCCCCTTTCATCCGTACCGGGACAGGCATCCATGGAGACCAGTTGGGAACTGGTCAAGGCACTTTACTGACACGCGGAAAGGAGTCGGCATGAAACTGACTATCGCGATTCTGCTACTCTTGGTCTCGATTCCCGCGGGCGCCTACCAGATCCTGCTGGACATCGACACCGACGACGATCCCTACACCATCAACGAGTTCACCGAGGAGTCCGAAGCCACGGTGCGCATGGTGCTCGTTCCCGATTCGGGATCCGAATGGATCACCGAACTCCACTTCGGCCTCGGCGGAACCTGCTGGTTCTGCTACGAGACCTACTTCCACATGTACGGGACCGACACGAGCATCTATGACACCTACTGGCCGGATCCCTGGCTGGATCATCCGCTATTCGGCGAGAACTGGGCGGACTGGGCCCTCTGCATCGATTGCTGCGGCAATCCGGGCTTCCACTGCCTTCTCTACGCCGATGCGGCGGGCGACGGATTCCTGCTGGAGGAGCGCATCTTCCTGCACACCTTCCAGGCCTGGGACATCGACCACGACGTCTGCCAGGAGCCGGCCCCGGACCTCATGGCCTTCGCCTGCGGCTACGAGCCCTGCAACATCATCCTGCTCAGCGGATGGACGAGCACGGAGAGCACGACCTGGGAGCATCTGAAGACATTGTACTAGTCGGAATGGGCCCCGCTCAGGATTTGGAGCGGGGCTTTTTCGCGTCTTCGCCTTCGAAGTAGCGGTCAAGGAGCTTGCGGGAAAAGGCGGGCAGACCCAGGTCGCCGAGTTCGTGGCGGGAGAACCATCGGTACTCGGGCAAATTCTCGCCCACCAGCAATTCCACATCGCCGGTGACCGTCTCCTGGCTGATGCGGTAGCGCGTGATGCTCATGCGATGTTCGCCCAGGTGGCGCAGTTCGGGCGCGTCCAGGCCCAGCTGTCGCCAATCCTCGGCGCGGAAGCCCCCGCCGTCGCGCACGCGGTAGGGCAGGTTCCAGAGATCGCCCAGGAAGGGGCGCTGGCCCCGGCTGAGCAGCACACGCTCTCCACGCTGAAAGACCCCAACTTCCACTCGCACGGGACGCGGCGCCTCGGCCGGATCCTTGCGGGGAAACTCCTCGGCCCGGCCGTCCCGGAAAGCCAGGCAGGACTCGGCCGCCGGGCACTCCCCGCAGTTCGGCGAAGTCGGCTTGCAGACGCGGGCGCCCATCTCCATGAGGGCCTGATTCAGATCGCCGGGACGTTCGCCTTCGACCAACTCCCCGGCCCTTCGCCAGAGGGTGGCCTTGAGGGGATTGCGCGAGGGGTCGCCATCGAGGGCCTCGAGCCTCGTGAGCACGCGGATCTGGTTGCCGTCCACCGCGGGGGCGGGAATGCCGAAGGCGATGGACGCGATCGCGCCCGCCGTGTAGCGCCCCACTCCCGGCAGCTTCTGCAGGGCCTTCAGGTCGCGGGGGAGCTGTCCATCGTGATCGTCGAGCAGAACCTGCGCCGCCCTGCGCAGATTGCGCGCGCGACGGTAGTAGCCCAGGCCGCTCCAGTGAGCGAGCACCTCTTCCTCGTCCGATTCGGCGAGATGCCTCGGCGAGGGAAAGCGTTCGACGAATCTTTCGAAGTAGGGAATCACCGTGCTCACCTGCGTCTGCTGCAGCATGATCTCGGAGATCCAAACCTTGTAGGGGCTGGGATCGGCGCGCCAGGGCATGGGGCGCCGATGTCGGTCGAACCAGTCGAGGAGTTTCGCGCGGAGGCTGTCGGTGCCGGAGTTGTCCATGGCCCGGAGGATAGCGCAGCGCGGCTCCTTGTGCTATGGATTCCGAAAGGAGGAGCCATGAACGAAACCCCCAGCCATGTGAGCCATCGCCGGGAAGCGCCGGGCGAGCTGCGCCTGGTGCTGATCACGGTGAGCGACACCCGAACCCTGGAGGACGACCGCTCCGGCGCCCTCATGGCGGCGATGCTCGAGGAAGCGGGGCACCAGGGCCTGGATCGGCGCATCGTTCCCGACGAGCCCCGGGCCATCGAGGAGGCCATCCTGGACGGCCTGGATCGCGCGGGCTGCGACGGAGTGCTGCTCAGCGGCGGCACGGGTGTGGGCCTGCGGGACCGCACCTCGGAGGTGGTCGAGGAACTCTGCGACCGGGTCGTGCCCGGCTTCGGCGAACTCTTCCGCATGCTCAGCTACGAGGAGATCGGCGCGGCGGCCATGCTCAGCGGCGCGCTGGCGGGCATCCGGGGAGAGCAGGCCATCGTGGCCATGCCCGGATCCCCCGGCGGCGTCAAGCTGGCCATGGAGAAACTCGTGCTTACCGAAATCGGTCACATTCTCAGGGAAGCGCGCCGGAGGGCATGAAAAATCCGAGGGGAGCGCTCCCCTCGGAAGTAGCCGGGCGGAAAAACCTGAACCCCCTCACCGCTTCGAAGACCGGACTTCCTGCTTACCCCTCACTGCTCACCACGGCGAACAGCATCACCAGTCCTCAACCGTCTTCGAAGATCTCTCAGTCCGTCAGCTTCCCCGCCCGGGAAACGGCATATTCTGGACTAATCACTCCAGAATATACCAAAGGCTTATTCGCCGGTCAAGCCCATCTCGGACAGGATGGCCCGCTTCTCCTCGAGGCGCCCCACCATGTCCCGCAAGCTCTTGCCTTCCAAGGTCAAACGGATGGATCGACGGATCTTCTTCCACTCGTCGTGGAGCGGGCAGGCCGCCTCGTCATTGCAGGGATGGATGCCGAGAATGCAGGTCTCGTCGTAGTTGGTGATGTGGTCGATGGGATCGACGATGTCGTAGAGCGTGATCTCTCCAGCGTCTCGGGCCAGGCAGAATCCTCCGCGGGGCCCGCGATGGCTTCGCACCAGGCCGCGCCGAGACAGGATCTGCATGGTCTTGGCCAGGAAATGGAAGGGAATGTCTTCCCTGGCCGCGACCTCCTTGAGCTGGATCAGCTCGCCTTCGGGCTGTTCGGCGAGGAAAACCATGGCGCGGATCGCGTATTCGCTGGCTTTTGAGTAGAGCACATATCCTCCAAAAAAGCGAAGAAAGTCTGGAATCGTGAAATTTGCAGCCGTTCGGGGCGATGTCAATACTATTAACCAGAGCTTTTTTCTTTAATCTCTAGGTAACTTTCGGTGTACCACCACGGCCGTCACGTCGTCCTCCCAGGGCGCGGTCTTTCCGAAGTCTCTGATTTCCTTAAAGATACGTTCGATCGTCTCTTCGGCGCCCATTCCCTCGCAGGCGCGGAAAAGTTCCAGAAGTCGCAATTCTCCGAATTCCTCCTGGCCGCCCCATCTTTCGGTCAGACCGTCGCTGAAGAGCAGCAACCGGGCTCCGGGCTCCATGAGCACATGCCCGCGGTGGTACTCGGCATCGGGCGTGGGCCCGAGAATCACGCCTCCCGAGCTGAGCCTGTCCACCTCGCCACCCGGCAGGAGGAGGAGGGGCTCGCAATGCCCGGCGTTCACGAAGACCAGGTTCCCGTTGCTCTCGAGCTCCCCGTAGAAGAGGCTCACGAAACGCGTGGA
Source organism: uncultured bacterium (assembly GCA_964344565.1). Taxonomy (GTDB): domain Bacteria; phylum Krumholzibacteriota; class Krumholzibacteriia; order JACNKJ01; family JACNKJ01; genus JACNKJ01. Next base: position 59,623 of record CAYFNT010000019.1, on the reverse strand, counting down.
GAGATTGCTGGCGTGGATCACGCGATTGAGCCGACGGATCACTGCCGTGATCTTCAGCTCCCTTTCCACGCCCATGCGCAGTCCCGTGACCACGTCGCGGGCCTGCAAGGCCGCGGGCAAACCGTGGCCGCTGGCGTCCCCCACCGCGATGCCGAGGATATCCGGCCCCAGCTCGATGAAGTCATGGATGTCCCCGCCCACCTCCGCGGCCTCGGCCGCTTCCGTGCGGGCGGCGATCTCGTATCCCTCGAACTGGGGGCTCCGGGAGGGAAGAAGGCTGAGCTGGATGGCCTCGGCCTGGTCGAGTTCCTCCGCCATGCTGGCCTCGCGCAAGCGCAGGGAAAGGGCGTGGCGGATGGCGCTGAGGGCGAAGACCTGATCGTCCTGGTCCAGTTCGGAGTTCAGGCCGAAGCTGACCAGATATGCCCCGCTGTGCAGGGTGAAGGCCGCGTAGTGCGAGATCTGAAGTCGGCTCTCGATGACAGGATCGCGGCCGGGGAACTCGTCGTCCATGACCACGATGCGGCTTTCGTGGGCCGCGCGCACGGGCGGGTACTGCAGGGGAATTCGCAGACCCTTCAAGGTCGAGGGATCCCGTCCGATGCAGTGCTCCAGCTTGTAGTCGCCCCCGTCGCGCAGGTAGAGGCGTCCGCTGGTGATGCCCAGATCGTCGCTGAAGGTCTCGACGATGCGGTCCACCATGCCGGCGAGATGACGATGCGCGTCGCGGACGTCCTCGATCTGGTCGAGGATCTCGTCGAGCTTTCTGTAGTAGTCTTTGCTGTGAAACATCAGATCCCGAGTCGGGCCTCGATGGCCTCGAAGACTTCAGGCTCGTCCGGGAATCGGCCCGTGGCATTCTTGGAGAAGATCACGTTCCCGTCCAATTCCACCTCGAAGACACCGCCCCCGGACTTGATCAACTCGGTGCTTATGCCGAAGCGTTTCTGGATGGCAGCCGCCAGACCGGCGGCGCGCGGTTCGTAGTTTCAGACCACGCAGTATTCGATTCCGACTTTATGATCCTGAGACATAGGTCCGTCCTTGTAGCGAGTTAGCTCCCATGAAAAAGCACAGAGGAGGCCTCGCCGTCAACGCGAAGGCCGTGAGCAATCGGTAAAAAGAACCTACTGAGAGGAGGATTCGAAGCGGAAGGAGTGGGTGCGCAGACTGTTGGCAAGGGGGGCCTGCACGGCGACGACGCGCATGGCCGTGGATCCGAGAGGGCCGAGGAGTCCGGAGAAGGCCAGGATGAGGGCGAGCAGAAGCAGTCCGCCGGCGAGCCAGAAGTTCTGCCGGCGAAGTGCGTCCACATGGCGCGAGAAGGCCAGGGCGTCCAGGAGATCGGCCGGCCGTCCCGAGGGAAGGATGAGCCCGGGCTTCTCCGCGGGAGCCTCAGGGCCGAGGGACACGGGGAAGTCGGCCGCCGCCAGCACGGGCGCGTCGTGACTGCCGATGCCCACGGCAGCCACCTTCGCTCCGGCCTGGGTCTTCTCCCGCAGCACCCGGGCGCGTTCGTCGCTTCCCAGTCCGCCGTGGAACTCGCTCATGCCGTTGCTCTCGGCCACCCGGCGGGCGAGGCCCTCGCTCTCGCCGGTGAGCAGGACGGGCGCGAGACCGAACTCGGCGATGCGCCGTATGAGGCTCGGCGCTTCGGGGCGCGCGTCAACGCGAAGGCCGAAAACCGCGCGCATCTTTCCGTCCACCGCGAGGGTCACGATGGACAATCCCTGTTCGCCGAAGTGCTCCAGGACTTCGCGCACCTCCTCGAGGTCCACCCCTTCCCGCTGCAGGAACCAGGGATGTCCGATGAGCAGATTACGTCCGGCGGTCTCCGCCTCGAGGCCGCCGCCCGGCCGTCTGATCACCGAGAGCGGATGGCTCTCGGTCTCGGCCCGATCCGAAAGGAAACGATGAAGAGCCTGAAGCAGGGGATGGGCCGCCTCGGCCAGGGCCCCCGCCGCCTCCGAGTAGATTCGATCGGTGGAAGAACTGCCCAGCACCTTCACCGACTCCACCTCGGCCTGAGCTCGGGTGAGTACGCCCACCCGATCGGTGGCCAGGATGTCGGCGCGATGGAAGTTCCGCAGGATGCGGGCCCGGCGAAAAACCAGTCCGAAGGAGAACGCCCGCGTCAGTCCGGCCACCATCACCGAGGGATAGGACAGGGTCAGCCCGCGGCTGCCTCCCGCCAGAAGGACGGCGGCCAGGCCGCGCAGAATCGCCGCGCTTCCCAAGTGCAGGACGAGCGACATCGCCAGCCAGAGCAGCAGCAGGATGGGCAGGGCCATGGCCAGCGCGTCCCCCACCCGTTTGTTGGCCCCCTCGGGGGCGTCGGCGCCGCCGAAGGCTTCCTGCAAGATGGAAGCGCGCGAGTCGCCGTCCTTCAGATCGTTGCGCAGGACGCGCCTCCAGCGAAGCTCCAGCCATCGCGAGAGCAGGAGCAGGGTGCCGACCAGGGCCGGCAGGGAGAAGAAGACCTGTTCGCCGTTCATCCAGGCGAGGGGCAGCGAAACGCTGAGCAGCAGAAGCGCGATGGCGGCGCGGGGCGTCTCGCCCCAACGTCCACGACGCAGCATTGGCACGGCGGTCCGCCAGAGGGCTCGCCCGGTGGTGGACAGAAAGCCCAGCACCAGAAGCATCCCCGCGGTCAGGGCGATGCGCCCGGCGGGCATCAGGAGATCCACAAGCAGCAGGGCGAGGGTCCACAGAAGCGCGCCGCGCATCCTGCGGAGCACCGTCTGCTCGTCGCGGAAGATGGATGGGAAGAGCGTGTCCTCGGTGGCGGGTTCCGCCTCGTAACCCTCGCGGTGAAGCGCTTCCAGCATGCCGAGAAGCGGCAGGTGCCCGCGACCGCGCGCCCAGGCCTGCCCGCTGGCGGCGTCCACCGACACGTCCTCCACGGCCGGAACCCCGCGCAGAATGCGAGCCACGCGGGGAGGGTCCTCCCATCCCGCCAGCCCCTTCACCGTGAGTCGGATCTCGGCCATGGTCCCTTCTCGGCTCGGCGCGATAATTCGCACGATGCACATGCTGCATGAGGGGAAACTGCTTGCCAATGAAAAGGTGACGGGATAATATCTGCGCTCCCTCCGAGGGACATCTCAGGCATACATGCAATTGAATACAATTCAAGGAGTTACATGGGACGCTCGTTGGCTGTCGTCTGCCCCAAAGGCGGGGTGGGCAAAACGACGGTGGCGGTTAATCTCGCTGCCGCACTCGCCGACAAGGGCTTCAGTTGCCTCGTCGTCGGCGTGGACCCTCAGTGTGGTGTGATCAGCAGCTTCGGTCAGGAGCGCTTCTCGGTGGATTTCGGACTGCTTGATTTCTTCGATCCTGACGGCAGTCCGGCCAGGAGCATCCAGCCGACCGGTCTCAACAATCTCGACTTCATCACGAGCAACGTCTGGAGCCGCGACGAGGAGGAACAGCTCCTCACCTGGGCGGCCATCTCGCCGGAGAGCCTCGCCGAAGGCCTGGCCCCGGTGAAGAAGGACTATGACTTCGTGATGCTCGACTGTCCTCCGAACCTGGGCCCCCTGACGACCTCGGCGCTCATGGCGGCCGACTCGCTCATCGTGCCCCTGCAGGTGGAGGAACTCGCCTTCCAGGCCCTGCCGCGTCTCTTCGACGCCATGGACGAGATGCGCGAGGGCGATCAGCCCCTGCCCGAACTCGCCGGCATCGTGCTCAACCAGGTCGACCTGCGTACGCGCATGGCCAATTCGGTGACCTCGCGCGTGCGCGAAGCCTATCCCGGCAAGGTCTTCGAGACCCAGGTGCCCCGCAGCGTGCGCCTCGCCGAAGTCGCCCAGCGCGGCAAGCCCGTGAACTTCTTCAATCGCGCGGGCGCGGCCGCGCAGGCCTTCGCATCCCTCGCCGACGAGGTGCTCGCGAGCATCGTCACAGAGCGGCGCGCGGAACAGCGTCCGGCTGCGTCGGCCGAAGAAGTACGCGAGAGCGTGCTGGCCGAGGCCATCTCCACCGTGACCAAGCCTTCGCCCGTGCTCACGGCCACCGGCGAGATCCTGCTGCAGGATGAGGACGAACTCGGAGGCAAGGGCAACAGCGGAAGCCCCGAGGACGACATCATCTCCCTGGACGAGGTCGAGGAGAGCGACTCGGACGCCTGCAAGGTGACCCGTCCGAATCTCGACGAGTACGAAGGCAGCGTCGAAGAGGGATGGCATTAGAACTTAGAACTTAGAACTTAGAACTGAGAACTGTGAACAAGAGAAACCCTTCCCCGCACTCGGGGAAGGGCCAATTCATAAGTTCTGAGTTCCGAGTTCCTAGTTCTGAGTTCCCAGTTCCGAGTTCACAGTTCTCAGTTCACAGTTCTGAGTCCACAGTTCTGAGTCCACAGTTCCTTGTATTCCCGCCTTAATTGTGCTATTTGTTAACTGGTTGAATCGTCTTGGCTTGTCCAATAGCGGAGAAGCTCGGCTAAACCTGGCTATCTTGACAGTTTGCGTTGATTGCCATACTTTGAACGGACATGCGGAATTCAGGTCGCTTTCTCCTGAATGCTTCCCGCCGGCCCCGAGGCGTATTCCTTCCGAAAAGCCATCTTTGACGGAGGCCCCATGAGCAAGATTCTCGAAGAAGCCATCACAGTCGTCTCCCCCGAGCACTGCAAGGGCTGCGGCCTCTGCGTCATTTCCTGCCCCCAGGACGTGCTCTTCCAGATCGACGGCTTCAATTCCAAGGGATACCACCCCGCCGACTACACGGGTGAAGGCTGCACCGGATGCGGCATGTGCTTCTATGCCTGTCCCGAGCCCGCCGCCATCACTGTCTACAAGAAGGGCGCCGAGTACGACGCCGCCTGAGGAGATCCATGGCCAAGGAATTGATCAAGGGCAACGAAGCGGTGGTGAAGGCCGCCCTGCTCGCGGGTTGCCAGTCCTTCTACGGATACCCCATCACGCCGGCCAGCGAGATCGCCCACGCGGGAGCCATGCTCTTCCCGCGTCTGGGACGCACCTTCCTGCAGGCCGAGAGCGAGATCGCGTCCATCAACATGGTCTACGGCGCGGCGGCGGCCGGCGAACGCACCATGACCGCCAGCTCTTCGCCGGGCATCAGCCTGAAGCAGGAGGGCCTGAGCTACCTGGCCGGCGCCGAACTGCCCTGCCTGCTGGTCGACATCATGCGCGGCGGCCCGGGCCTGGGCAACATCGCGCCTGAGCAGAGCGACTACAACCAGATCGTCAAGGGCGGTGGACACGGCAGCTACGAACTCATCGTATTGGCTCCCAACGGCGCCCAGGAGATGGCCGACTTCACGCGCCTGGCCTTCGATCTGGCCGACAAGTGGCGCAATCCGGTGGTGCTCCTCACCGACGGCTACATCGGACAGATGATGGAGCCCGTGGAGTTCGGCGAGCCCGTGCCTCCCCTTCCCCGCAAGGAGTGGGCCCTCGAGGAGGGCTTCCGCATGGACGACAGCCTCGTGAGTTCCATCTTCCTGGACACCGACGAACTCGAGGCGCACAACGCCAAGCTCCAGGCCAAGTATCGCAAGATCGAGGAAGAGGAAGTTCGCTACGAGGCCTACCGGACCGAAGACGCCGAGCTCGTGCTCATGGGCTTCGGCATCGTGAGCCGCATCCTGCGCTCGGTGGTCGATCGCGCCCGCGAGGAAGGGCTGAAGATCGGCCTGCTGCGACCGAAGACTCTCTGGCCCTTCCCCAAGAAGGCCATCGCCGACGTGGTCGAGACGGCCGATAAGATTCTCGCGGTGGAGCTGAATTTCGGACAGATGGTCAACGACGTCAGGCTGGTGGTGAACGGAGCCATCCCGGTGGATTTCTACGGACGGCAGGGCGGCAACGTGCCCACGGTCGAGGAAGTCTACGAAGTCGCCAAATCCCATCTCGGCACCGCCGCCGACCTAAGCGCTTAGGAGGAAGCCATGCCCAAGAAGCTTGTTCTGGAACGTCCCAAGGGCTTCTACGAGAAGTTCGAGCGCAAGCCGGGCGACAAGAGCAACACGCACTACTGTCCGGGATGCGGACACGGGGTCATCCACAAGCTCATCGCCGAGGCCATCGAGGATCTGGGCATCCAGGAACGCGTGATCATGGTGAGCCCGGTGGGATGCTCGGTCTTCGTCTACTACTACTTCAAGACGGGCAACATCCAGGTGGCCCACGGCCGCGCACCCGCGGTGGCCACAGCCCTCAAGCGCGCCAATCCCAACGCCATCGTCGTGAGCTATCAGGGCGACGGCGACCTGGCGGCCATCGGCGGCAACAACATCCTGCAGGCGGCCAACCGCGGCGAGCACATCACCGTGTTCTTCGTGAACAATGCCATCTACGGCATGACCGGTGGACAGATGGCGCCGACCACCCTGCCGGGTATGAGGACGACCACCACCCCCTACGGCCGCGACGAGGACAACGAGGGCCCGCCCATGAAGGTCTGCGAACTCATGGCCACCCTCGACGGTCCCAGCTACGTGGAACGCACGGCGGTCTGGGACAACAAGAGCATCGCCAAGACGCGCATGGCCATCCGCAAGGCCCTGCAGTGCCAGATGGACGGCAAGGGCTTCTCCATGGTCGAGATGCTCAGCGCCTGTCCCTCGGGCTGGAAGGTGGATCCCAAGGACCAGTACGACTGGATGCACGAGCACATGAAGCCCTTCTTCCCCCTCGGCGTGAAGAAGGACATTCGGGACGAGCGGGAGGCCTGGCATCGCAAGAAGCGCGAGACCAGCGACGAGGAAGTCATCGAGGCCCTGGACCTCAACGTTCCCGATCCCAAGCTCTTTCCCGGCGAGTACAAGTCGGACAGCTACAAGAATCCCAGCATCAAACTCGCGGGCTTCGGCGGGCAGGGCATCCTCTCGGCCGGGGCCATGCTGGCCAACGCGGCCATGGAGCAGGGCTACCACAGCAGCTGGATCCCGAGCTACGGCCCGGAGATGCGCGGCGGCACCGCCTACTGCTTCGTGAACATCAGCGAGCACGAGATCGGCAGCCCGACGGTGAGCCATCCCGACGTGCTCATGGCCTTCAACCGCCCCAGCCTCGAGAAATTCGAGCCCGACGTGAAGGCCGGCGGACTGCTCATGTACGACTCCACCATCATCGACGTGGAGCCCAAGCGCGAGGACATCGAGGTCGTGGCCGTGCCGGCCACCCAGATCGCCAACGATCTGGGCAACACGCGCATGGCCAACACGGTGATGACCGGCGCCTACATGGCGAAGACGGGCATCCTCACCCGCGAGGGCATGGAGCAAACCATCCCCAAGGCCATCAAGCGGGCGAACATGGTGGATGCGAATATCGAGGCCTTGAGCGCCGGAATGAAATACGTAGAGCAGCTATAACCATAGCCTTAGCTGGAGCAACTGAACCCTCCCCCACAGCCGGGGGAGGGTTTTTTCATGCCATGGCCATGGCTATGGCTTCGGATTCGGCCGAGTTTTCCCTTCCCAAAACCCGCGATCTAGGCTCTGCTTCTCCCAACATTGAAGTTTTCCTAAGGAGGATCCCGCATGACCCGTCCCAGATTCTGGATCGCATCCTTGGCCGTGTTTGTACTTGTACATCTTTGGATGTGGCTTCTGAGCGGCATCGGCGTTCGCGGATACGAAGCGCCGGCGTTCGGAGCCTGGAGCTGGTACCTCGGACAGCTCGCCTTCTCGATCATGTTCGTTTTCATCTACTCCAAGGGCATGAGCGGCGCGAAAGGGGAAGGATTCCGCTACGGCCTCTACCTCGGGCTGCTCTGGTACCTGCCCGGATTCTTCATGAACTGGCCCTCCTACGGATTCGGAGTCACGCTCTGGCATGCCGCGGCGGGGATCATCGGATTCATCATCTACGGCATGGCCGCCTGCATGATCTACAACCCGCCGAAATCCGCCTAAGCCCAGATCGCTCAAGCTGCTGCGCCCCCGCTAACGGGGGCGCATTGAATACTGGGCCGGTTTACCCGAAGGGAGGAAGCTGCTAGAATAGCTACATAATCAGACTGATGTGGGAAAGGGCGGTTGAAATGCGAAAGACCCTGACTCGTTTATCGATCCTGATGCTCTGCGCCGTTCCGGCGAACTCCCTGATCATCCACGTTCCAACGGATGCGCCGAGCATCCAGGCCGGCATCGAACTGGCCGAGCGGGGGGACACCGTCCAGGTGGCCTGCGGCATCTACGAGGAATTCCACCTCGAGATGAAAAGCGGCGTCACGCTGCGGAGCGGTTCCGGCGATCCCGAATGCGTCACCGTCGACGCCATGGATAAAGGCTACTGCATTCGAGGCGTCGGCCTGGACGGAAGCACCCTCATCGAGGGAATCACCTTCACGCACGCGGACGAGTTCCACGGAGGCGCCGGCCGATTCACTGAATCCTCACTGACGATTCGAAACTGCGTCATCTTCGACAACCGCAGCGAAAGCCCCGGCGGCGGCCTCTTCTTCAGCGAATCGCGTCCCCGCATCGAGGATACCCTCTTCATGAACAACATCGCCGGGGCGGGTACCGGCGGATCTGCCATCTGCTTCGTCAACGACTCGCATGTCGACATTCAGAACTGTCGATTCATCGAAAACGGCCACCACCAACAGGGCTGCTGGGGAACCGTGGCGGTGACGAGCGGCAGTCGAGGTCGGATAGGCGCTTCGCTCTTCGAGAGAAACCGGACGATCAACGCAGGCGGCGTGGCCGCCCACGATTCCGGCAGACTCCTGATCGAGGACTGCATCTTCTACGACAACTACGGTTGGGCTGGCGGACACGCGATCAGTCTGAACAAGTGCCGGGGAACTCTCCTGGGATGCACGTTCGTCGCAAACGACGGATACAGCGGCAGCACGGTTCTGCTGGATCTGGGAGTGCACCGCGTCGAGAGCTGCAGTTTCTTCGGCAATGTCGTATCCGGAGGCGGCAACATCGGCATCACCGAAGAGGCCTATGTCGAGATCGACAAGTGTCTGATCGCTGGATCGATCCAGGGACAGGCCATCTACCAGTATTGGCTCGACGATCCGCCGCTGATCTCCTGTTCGAACTTCTTCGGAAACCCAGCCGGAGATTGGACGCCGGTGATCCTCGAGCTCCTCGGCGTGGACGGCAATATCTGCGAGGATCCGCTCATCTGCACGACCTTCGACTATCGTCCCTTCCTCCAACCCGACTCCCCCTGCCTGCCCGACAACAACGATTGCGGCCTAATGGGAGCCTGGGGAGCCTGCGGATCGATGAACCGCGAGGAATTCGCCGCAAGCGCCGCCCCGAACCCCTTCAATCCGAGCACGCGTATCGAATTCGGTCTCGAAGAACCCGCCCATGCGGTCGTGGAGATCTTCGATATCTCCGGACGCAGGGTCGCGACTCTTCTGGATGAGCATGCCGGCCCGGGGAGAATCACTCTCGACTGGAACGGCCGCGACGAGCTCGGCCGGGACCGGAGCAGCGGCGTCTACTTCTGCCGCATCCGGGCCGGGGAGGGATCGGAGATCATCCGGCTCGTGCTCATCAAGTAGCGGCGACTATCCAGGTGAAATGAAACGCTCCCCCTCCGTTCGGAGGGGGAGATCCCATTCCAGTACAGACCCATTCCATGTTTCCTACTTGAGCAACTTACCCATCCCGATTAACTTGACCTGGCGATCCTGTTTACGAAAGGAGCTCCCATGCTGCCCGGTCAGTTCCCGAGCAATCTCGTCTTCGCCCTCGTCCTCGCCGGCACTCTGGTCTATTTCGTCATGGTGGTGCGGCGGCTCGTGCGCATCCTGCGGATCGGCAAGGGAGTTGAGGAACAGAACCGGTTCACCGACTGGGGCCCCCGCATCGGCGGCATCTTCAAGTTCTTCTTCGGACAGGGACGCGTGGTCGCCGAGCGCGACGGCATCGGCCACTTCTTCATCTTCTGGGGCTTCATCATTCTGAGTCTGGGCACCCTTGAAACCTTCATCCGAGGCTTCGCCCCCCACTTCACCTACGCCCAGATCATCGGCATGGGCGGCTATGCCGCCTTCGGCGCCCTGCTGGATCTCTTCGGCCTCGCCGTCGTCCTCGCGATCTTCGTGAGCTACTACCGCCGCCTGGTGCAGAAGCCCAAACGTCTCGAGACCGACGATGAACACGCGCCGAAGGAAGCCCTCTTCATCCTCACGCTCATCCTGGGTCTGGTGGTCTTCATGTGGCTGGCCCGCGGCGCCGAAGCGAACCTCGCCGGCGACGTGGAAAGCATGAAGTGGTCGCCCATCTCGAGATTCTTCCAGAGCTTCTCCGGCGGCGGCGAGATCCATGTGCTCATCTACTGGTGGGTGCACACCCTGGCCATCCTGTTCTTCATGGCCTTCATCCCCATGAGCAAGCACCTGCACATTCTCATGGCGGGGCCGAACATCCTCTTCCGGCGTTTCGGACCGAGGGCCGTTCTGAGCAAGATCGACTTCGCCGATGAGACGGCCACCAAGTTCGGCAAGGACGAACTGGCCGACTTCAGTTGGAAGCAGATCCTCGACCACTACGCCTGCACCGAGTGCGGACGCTGCCAGGCCCACTGCCCGGCCTACACCACCGACAAGCCCCTGACGCCTTACGGTCTCATCCACCACGCCAAGGCCCACGCCATCGGAAAGGGTTCGGCCCTCCTGGAGGCGGGCGGCGAACTGGGAGAGGATGCGCCTGACGAGGCGAAGCGCGCGCTCATCGGCGACGTGATCAGCACCGACGCCCTATGGTCCTGCACCACCTGCGGCGCCTGCGAGCAGGCCTGTCCCGTGTTCATCGAGCACATCGAGAAGATCGTGGACCTGCGTCGAAGCCTGGTGATGATGCAGTCCAGCTTCCCCACGGAGGCGCAGGTGAGCCTGCGGAACCTCGAGACCAATCACAATCCCTGGCAGATCCCCTACACCGATCGGGCCAAGTGGGCCGAGGGCCTCGAGATTCCCACCCTCGCCGAGAAGCCCGACGCCGAACTGCTTTTCTGGGTCGGGTGCCTTGGCAGTTTCGACGAGCGCAGCCAGAAGATTACCAAGGCCTTCGCCAGTCTCATGAAGAAGGCGGGCGTGGATTTCGCGATCCTCGGACAGGAAGAGAAGTGCTGCGGCGATCCGGCCCGGCGCATCGGCAACGAGTACCTGGGCGCCATGCAGGTGGAGGCCAACGTGGCGGTGATGAACGGCTACAAGGTGAAGAAGATCGTGACCGCCTGCCCGCATTGCTTCAACAGCATCGCCCACGAGTATCCGGGATTCGGCGGTGACTACGAGGTCGTTCACCACGCCGATTTCCTGAACGAACTGCTGGCCGACGGGAAGCTCAAGCCCAGCGGCGAGGGTCCCGGCCAGGTCACCTACCACGATTCCTGCTATCTGGGTCGCCACAACGACATCTACGATACGCCCCGCCAGGCTCTGAAGGCCGTGCCCGGCGTGGATCTCGTGGAAATGCCGCGCAGCCGCGAGAACGGCTTCTGCTGCGGCGCGGGCGGTGGTCGCATGTGGATGGAGGAAACCCTGGGCAGCCGCATCAACATCAACCGGGCCGAGGAGGCCGTGGAGACGGGAGCGGGAACCGTGGCCGTGGCCTGTCCCTTCTGCGTGACCATGATGAGCGACGGCTTCAAGGACATCGACCGCGAGGACATGAAGGCTCTCGACATCGCCGAGATCCTCGACGCCAGCTGCTGATACGATCCAGCGAGAAAAAGGCCGGCTCCCGAGGGAGTCGGCCTTTCCCGTGCAAACAATCGGAGGATTACTTACCGGGAAGTTTGAGTCTCCAGATCATCTCCGTGAGGGGTACGGGATAGGGAATCCTGCAGCGCCAACCGCGGAACTCCGTGTCGGCGCTCCAGCACCATGCCGTCTACGTAGTTCCCATCGGCCGATGGCACGAGGAACAGGCTGCTCAAGAGATTCTCGCTGTAGTGGCCGAGCAGACTAGTGTTTCGGATTACCTAGTTGGATTTCTCCCCGAGGTCGAGGTCCATCTGTCGTCTTGGCGAGCCCAGCTCGAGGTCCAAGTAGAACTCCGTGCGATCGACGAGTTCGGCCAGGAGCAGGGCCGGGAGGACCATGGCCATGAGCGAGGCGCCCATGGCCGAGAAGGCCAGGATGGGAATCAGAAAGCCGAAGAAGGCTCGCGTCAGCGCCAGGCCAGGGCGCAGAGCATGACCCTCGCCGACAGCCCTGATCTTCTTCAGAAGGTAGAGAACGAGCTTCACCAGCAGCACCCCGCCGGCCATGCCGCGGCTCCCCGACAGAAGACCGGCGTAGAGAAGTCCGCTGAGCAGCACCGATGCACTGTGGACCTTCGGGCCGCGCCCCGCGTCGATGGCCGAATAGAGCGCGTCCATGGACAAGAGCGAGGCGGCGCCCAGAACCAAGGCCGGCAGGATCCATGGCGCAGGAAGATCGAAGATCAGGCAGATGAACGCGGCGGCGACGAAGGCCGGCCAGAGGATGATCTCCCGGCTGAGCCATGAGCTCCGCCAACCGAGAATCGCCCGCCAGGCTCGACCCTTTCGCCCCAGGTGCATGGCGGCCAGAAGCATCAGCGCGATGCCGACGCCTGCGAAGAGGTAGGGATTCAATCTCTCGCCGAGTTGAGGCGCCACCATCAGGCTGCCCGCCAGGGCGGGCGCCAGCCAGGTGAAGAGGAGGAGGCTCCACTCCTTCTTCAGGCTGAAGCCCCTCGGCCCGGCCGCTGCGGGCAGGCCCATGGCATCGATGAGTGCCTGGGCTTCGGGGTCCGGCCGCATGTCGGGAAGGACTCGTCCTTCCGCTAGACCGCTGATTTCCATGGCCGGCCCCAGGCCAGCCTCGGCGAAACCGGGTATGCCCTGGCCGTCCGATCCCTCCCGCGTTTCCCCCATGTCCAGGGCTCCCGTGGGACACCAGGCCACGCAGGCGGGCTCCTGCCCCTCGCGCAGACCCGGCGAGCAGAAGGTGCATTTCTCCATGAGACCGGCGTCCTCATCGTAGCTCGGCGCGTCGTAGGGACAGACCCAGGAGCAATAGGCGCAGCCCATGCACTTCTCCGCGTCGATGAGCACGGCGCCCGTGTCCGGATCCCGCGAATACGCCAAGGCGGGGCAGGCCTTCATGCACACCGCGTCCTCGCAGTGATTGCAGGCCAGGGACAGGTGAAAGGCCGGCGCGTCGGGCCTTCCGGCGGCATTGCCATCGACAACCTGCCTCCAACTGCGGTCGAAGGGCAACCGGTTCTCGACGATGCAGGCCACCTGGCAGGCGGCGCATCCCGTGCAGCGATTCAGGTCGAAGCGAAACGCCGGACGGCTCATGTCAGCGGCTCCACTTCGACGAAGTTGTCGTGGAATGCCGCGCCGTGGCCCATGTCGGTCTCGCGTCCCGCAGAACAGTCGTTGACGGTTCCCGCCGCGCGCCACCATCCGTTGGGCGCCGAGACGCATCCCCGGCGAATGCCGAAGCCCAAGCGCGCTCTGGATTCGAAGGCCCCGCGATCGTTGAACACGCGAATGCGGTCCCCATCCTCGATGCTCCGCTCTTCGGCATCGACGGGATTCATGGTGAGAAGCAGTTCGGGCTCGAGGGCTCTCATCAGCTTCAGATCACCGAACTGCGAATGGATGCGGTTCTTCGTGTTGGGGGTCAGCATCTGCAGCGGGAACTTCGCGCTGCCCGCCGACTCCGTGGCCTCGGCGAAGTCGGGCAGTTCGCTCAATCCCCAGCGCTCGATGGCTTCCCTGGAAAGCAATTCGATCTTGCCGCTGGGCGTTTCGAACTCGAGGTCCGCGAAGGCGATGTCCTGATGCCCGGGAGGAAGCTGGGGACCCTCGCGCAGCCGCGCCAAACTCAGGCCGTGGGGCGAGAGGCGCTCGTCGAGAAAGCCCTCGATCTCGTCGGCGCCGGGGATCGCCCCGGCCAGATCCACCTGGAGCAAGCGGGCCAGACCGCGATAGATCTCCGTTTCGGGCCTCACCTCGCCAGGCGGATCCATCGCCTTGGGCTTGAGCTGGATGTAGGGATGCCAGTAGGCCGTGATCACGTCGGTCTGCTCGAGGAAGGTCTTTGCGGGAAGCACGATATCCGCGGCCCGCGCCGTATCGGTGAGGAACTGCTCCACCACCACCACGAAGTCGAGCGCCTCGAAGGCCCGCGCCACCGTGCCGCTCTCGGGATTCTGATTCATGGGGTTGCCGCGTTCCACCCATGCCGCCTTCAATGGAGGATCGCGCTGGGCCAACATGTCCGCGCCCAGGCGGGCCGTTGAGACGGAAACCCGCACCGGACCTTCCACGCCTTCGGGTGGATAGGAGGCCACGGGATCCTTCTCGCCGAAGATGTGGCTCTGAAGGTTGGCGTAGATCCATCCCGCGCCGGGCTTGCCGATGTTGCCCGTGATGGCGAGCAGGGACAGCAGTGCGCGCATGGTCTGTCCGCTGTTGCTGTATCGCTGCATGCCGAAACCGGCGCTGATGCTCGCGGGACGTATCGTGGCGAAGAGCTCGGCGAGCCGTTCGATCTCCCCCACGGAAACTCCGCAGATCCGGGCCGCCCGATCGGGGCTGAAGGAAGCAACCTGCTCCGCGAAGCGGTCGAAGCCGAGAACATGATCGGCCACGAAGGGCTCATCGACGCCACCCCTATCGATGATCAAGTTCGCCACGGCAAGAGCCAGCGCGCCGTCCGTGCCCGGCCGGGGTTGGACGAGCATGCCCGCCCGCTCGGCCGATTCGGTCCGCCGCGGATCCACGACGACCAGTTCAGCGCCCGCCGACAGCGCTCTCTCGACAAAGGGCATCTGGTGGACATTGGTCTCCGCCGGATTCTTCCCCCAGAGCACGATGAGCCGCGCGTTCTCCAGATCCCAGGGAACGTTGTGCTTGTTCTCGCCGAGGGTGAGTCGCGTGGCCTCCAGACCGCTGGGCCAGCAGAGGTCTCCGTAGATCGTCGTGCAGCCGCCGAAGCGTCGCCAGAACTCCATGCCGGCGCCGTTCAGCATGCCCTTGGTGCCGCTGGCCGCGTAGTAGAAGAGCGACTTCGGACCGTGATCGGCGCGGAGGCGTTTCAGATTCTCACTGATGGTTCCCAGCGCTTCTTCCCAGCTGATTCGCTCGAAGCCACCCGGCGTCTTGCGGAGTGGATGGAGAATGCGATCGGGCGAATGAACCCGTTCGACGTAGCTGAGGCCTTTGAGGCAGGCCCCTTCGGGCGTGGCGCGATTGCCTTCGAAAGGTTCAACTCGACGGAGGCGCCCGTCCTCGAGCTCCACGCGAAGCGTGCAGGTGCTATAGCAGTTTCTAGGACAGGCGGTGAGGTAGGTGGGCAAGGAGGACCTCCACGACCTGTATAGACGCTCGCGGGGCTGATCTTCAACGGAAAAGCCGAGTCGAACGACGCGGCACTTCCCCGAAACGAGCGGTTTGATTTGCATCGAAAAGCCCGACCCCGGGCTTCGCTGTGAACCGGGATCGGGCAGGGGCAGCACGAGGGGCGCTGCGATTGCCCCTCGCTTACGGCATTGAGCTACTCGGGTTTCCCCGATCTCGCATTTCGATGGCGACCGTGTCCGTGGCCATGGCCGTGACCGCGCCCCTGATGCCCGCCCGTACAGGGCTCGACCTTCTTCGAATTGCCGGCCAGGAGCTCGTCGACCGCCGCGGAGACGGTGTCCGCATCGGTGAGGCGAGCTTCGATGCCGAGTTCCTCGAAGATCTCGCAGGCGCGATGTCCGATGCCCCGGACCAGTACGCCCTGGGCCCCCTGCTCGGCGATGAATCGGGGAGCCTGTCCATGGGGATGATTCGCGGCCAGGGGGTTCGCGATCACCCGGTGTCCGGAAATGGCGCCGTCTTCGATATCCACGAGGGTGAAGTTTCGGCAGCGTCCGAAATGGTCGCTAAGCCGGCCCTCGAGGCCTCCTTCGCCGGCGCAGGGCAATGCGATGGTGCGCTTCTTCGATGTCACTTTCCTGTCCTTCCGATTCCAGATGATGAGATTCTCGCTGCCGCAGGAGCCTTCGCTCCTGCCGGTTCGGGCCCCCTTGCCCTGGGGACCGCTTCGGTCACGTCCAGGCATCTAGGCCTCCTTTCCATGTCTTCCTCCGCAGCGGCAGCCTCGGCCGCGACGCTGCCCTTGCCCGTGGACCGGACAGGGCCAGCGCTTGCGCCTGCTGCGGCGCACGTCTCCGCCCTCCACCACGAGCATCCGTTCCTCCACGAGTGCCAGGGCCACCGCCCGTCGCGCCTTTTCCAGGACCCGTGACAGGGTGGCCCGCGAAACGCCCATGCGCTCGGCGGCGGCCTCCTGGTAGAGCCCTTCGAGGTCCACCAGGCGCAGGGCCTCGAGTCCGTCCAGGGACAGTTCCACGCGCTCGGCCCGGCTCGCCGGCAATCCGCGGGGCTTGAAGACGCGCTCGGAGAGATCGGCGGGAATGGTCTTTTCGACGGGGGGACGGGGCATGGCTCCTCGCTTTCGATTATGAACATATGCTCTTTATTGCCGAAAGTCAAGGCCCGCGGGAGCGGGCCAGCAGCGTTTACCGGTACGGCCTCCGCGAGATGGAACGCCCATCCGGGAGAGCTCAGGGAGTGTTGATCCTGATTCCTTCGTGAGCGAGCTCCAGCGTTTCGATGGCGAATTCCCCTTCCGATGCGTTCAAATCGGAGGCCTCGATCTTCACCGGAAAGGCGTTCGTGAGTTGCCAGGTCATGGCGGGCCGGGAATCCTCGTCCAGCAGCTGGATGGTCATGGCATATCGCTTGATCACGTTGCTTCGGATCTCCTTGATCCAGTCTATGAGCGGTCCACCCTCACCGTATCCGCGTTTCAGGGTAAGGTTCGAGAATTCCTGCAATCCAGGCATCGTGATCGGGGAAAACTCGGGATCCCCGCCTCCCCGATACTCGACCGCTTCGACTTCGCTGTCGAGGCCCGTCACCTCGCTGAAGGAAATCGCACACTCCTCCCACTTGAGCAGGAAACGGAATTTCGGCAATGGCATGCGATCCATGGCGCCCCCTAGCTCTCTAACATCTTGTGGGAGAACTTCAGAACGATGAACTCGGCGGGCTTCAACGGCGCGAAGCCCACTTCGATGTTCAGCCGGCCCTCTTGAATGTCCAGTTCGGTCATGGTCTGCCCCAGGCCGACTTTGACGTAGTATGCATATTCCGGCATGCTGCCCATCAGGGCCCCCTCGCGCCATTTCACGGTGAGAAAGTTCTCGATCATGCCCTTCACCTTGACCCAGAGCTTCGCATCGTTAGGCTCGAAGACCGCCCACTGGATCGACTTCTTCAGGGACTTCTCCAGCATGATGACAAAGCGCCGAACCGGCACGTAACGCCACTCGTTGTCGTTTCCAGCCAGGGTTCTCGCCCCCCAGACCAGACAACCTTTTCCGATAAAGGGACGGATCGCATTGATGGACTTTCCGGATGCGGGATCCACGTTCAGGCTATCCTGATCGTGACTGTCGATGGAACATGCCACTCCGGTGATGCCTCCCAGGGCCACATTCGCCGGGGCCTTCCAGACGCCCTGCGTGGTGTCCGTCAAGGCGTACAGGCCCGCCACCGCTCCGCTCGGAGGAACGAATGACGGAAGCATCTCGATTTCGCCGAGCAGGGCCCCGAACCTGGCCGACACGGCCCTCAGTTCCGTCTCCAGTTCGCTCTCCTCAGCCGTGGGTGAGCCGTCTGGATACTCATCGATGAGCCCTTCGAGTTTCTGAGCAAGCTCGCGGAACTCTTCGCGATCCTCGATCAGATCGCCAATCCTCATCGACTCTTCCCCTCGCCGCAGCTTTCCCTTCAAATCACGGAAGCGTAGGGATCGTCCGGACGGGTACTCGAGGTGAGGAAGGTAGGCGGCTCCATACTTCAGGTTTTCGATCCCGATTTCCGATCGGAAACCCGAGACCAGAGGACTGGGCATCTCCCGGATATCATGGAGATCGAGGATCGCGAAACGATCCTGGAGCTTGCCGCATTGCTTCAGGGCGAGTTTCTGCACCGCGTAGAGATCCTTGCTCAGAAGCACGGCGTCGGGAAAGAGGAGCAGTGTGACGCGATCCTCCTTCGCAAGACGGGCGAGGCCGCGCTCGAAGTGCTCCAGTTCGGGGCGATCCGAGTAGGTCCCCACCGGAACCACGTAGCAGCCCCCGCCGCCATTTTCGTAGAAGAGACGGATGCTGTCGTGCAGATGAGATCCTGCGCGAATGCGCGCCGACTCGAAGGCATGGTTCTGATCCACCCGCACCTCGTCGATGCGAAGCGGCGCCTCCCCACCGAACAACTCCCGGAACTCCACCATGGACTTGACTGCTACGGGTTCGAAAAGTACGTCGGCCCTCTCCACGTATCCCATGATCGCCGGAACGGCGGTTTCCACTTCGGCCACCGATGGCACCGAGAACGAAACTTCCTCCACATAAACGCCGGGAGTCTTCAGGCGACGCGATCTAGCAGTTCTCTTCTTGGGTGCCATCTTCGATTACATCTCCTGGATTCGAATGCGGTAGTCGAGTCGCGGAGCCGGGGTTGGGTAAACGACCCTGTATGGATAGTTGACTTCCTCGGTCGATGGGCTCTGCTGTTCGACCTGCACCCTCAGACCGTTGGAAGTCTCCTGCGCATCGATTTCGAAAACGACGTTCCGATGGAAGAAATCCAGAACCGCATACACCAGATCGAGGGCCGCGCCGTAGGATTCGCCGTGAAAACTGAAAGCCACTCGCACATCCAGATTCAAGGCAGCAGGCGAACTCCCCGAGTTCCTTGAATGCGGATCCGGTTCGATGCTCAGAAATGTCAGATCAACGCGATCCGACTTTTCCATCAAACCGTCTTTCGGCGGCGGTGCGAGGCCGACAAGATTCGAAGGCAATCCCAACTCGGATTGAAGGTGTTCGTTGAGTCGGGAAACGAGAACATCGAGAATCCGAGTTATCATGGAGAATCTCCTCCTCGTGATAGCGGATTGTGACTCAAGTCTCTTCGACCTTCGAGAGTTTCCTCCAAGAAAATGGGCGCCGTGCTCAGACGGCGCCCATCAACAGATAAATCGATCCGCTTTGCCGATCTCGCTACAGGTCCACGAGCCAGAAGTCACGGGGATAGAGTCGATGCACGGCCTGCGGCTCTTCAACCGTGGCGATGTAGGTCTCCAAGGATTCGAATTGAGGCTCGGGACCGATGAGGAAGAAGACGCCGTCGCGACTCTCGGACAATGGTTCGCCGTAGCCGATGAGCACGCTGCCGTAGACTGCATCCAGGCGGGACTGCATGTCGGGCAGGAGTTCGCCCCATCCGCGCAGATCCATGACCTGTCCGCGGAAGTCTCGGACGCGCTCCGGCCCGAAACCGTCCGTGAGGTCGGCGGCCATGGCCTGCCCGCGGGATTCGTAGCCTGCGGCGGCGCGGGAGCGTCCGAACATGCCGGCGATGGAATAGTCCTTGAAGCTGGCGTCCAGCTCCGTGTCCTCGAGCACCCCCACCACGAAGCGCATGGTTTCGGCCACGTCCGGGCAACGCTCCGCGTAGTAGGTGGTCATGCCCGTGTTTTCGCGATAGCCGAATCCGTTGCTGTAGGCCAGGCCGGCGGCCCAGGTGCGCATGAAGAAACCGTGCCCGCCGCCGCCGCCGAAGAGCCGGCCGGTCAGGGCGTTGAGGGCCGACTCGCGGTCGGCCTGCCAGGCTTCGGCCATGCGGGCTGAGAAGATGAGGGTGCCGTTGCGCGTGTTCTCATTCACGAGTCCCGCGTAGATCGGCTTGTCCGTCATGCCGCTGCGCTCGCGATAGCGATCCAGCACGTAGTCCCGACGGTGGTGTTTCTGTGCGGCCGGCGCCCCCTTGCCGGAGAAGTCCGCCAGGAAGGCTTCGATGACGCCGAGCTTCTCGCCGCGATCCCGGGAGTTGGACACCAGGGACAGGCGGGCATTCTCGGCGCGGGCCAACAGGTCCAGCAAAGCGCGCAGGTCGGTGAAGGCCTGATCCGGCGGCGTGGCCAGCTCGCTGCGCAGTGTGGCGCAGAGCCGCGCCCAATCATCGGATATCGAGGCGTCGGGCAGAGCCGGGAGACTCGACCGAAGGGAGGAGGCGAGGTCCGCCCGGATGCCTTCCTCCGGCGCTCCGTCGAGCAGGGCCAAGAGTTCTTCGCGCGAGGCGTCGCGGCCGCGCCGCTCGAGCTCGTCCAGATACGCTTCGCCCTCGCCGTCGGGCTCGGTGAAGCGCCACTTGAGTCGAAGCAGCTGATGGGTCTGGGTGAGGAAGGATCCCGCGCTGAGATAGAGGAGATCGTCCTGGTAGCGATAGGCCGCGGCCGGATCGCTCACCCAGGATTCCTCGCTGCCCTGCATGCGCGTACGCATGCGGTGCAGGCGCTGGTCGAGCAGGTCGCCGATGCGGGACAGGTTGTCCCCGTCGAGCAGCGGCGCGGTGAGCGAGGCGCGCATCCACTCGAAACCGCGATCGATCTCGTCGGGCTTGCTGGCGCCGAAGCTGAACACCAACTCGGCGCGGCCGGTCTCGGGATTGGTGGTCAGGTCGGCCCGGTAGGACAGGAGCTCCGCGCGCAGACGCTTCTCCATGTCGTCGTACTCGATGCGCTCGCCGTCCAGTTCCACGCCCACGCCACGCATGAGGTAGGGCAGCAGGGGCAGGTAGACGAGCTTGTCGCTGGGTACGGCCTGAAGGCCGAAACTGACCTGCAGGGTCGCAGTGCTCATGTTCTCGAAGGTGGCGGCCACCATCTCAGCCCCGCCCGGAAGTGCCACGGTCTCGTACCGGAGCTGCTCGTCAATCTCCATGGGCGGATCGTCCATGAATCCGGGAAGGGTCTCCTCGGCGGCGATGGCCTCGAGTTCGGCCGTGTTCGCATCGAACTCATCGCGGAACCTGGCCAGGGCAACCTGGGCCTCATCCTCGTCGAATCGGTCCTTCATCCCCTCGATGGCCGCGGACAGACGGGCCCGCTTGGCCTCCTCGGCCGCCGACAGCATGCCGGGATCCGGATGCACCGCCATGACGTATGGCGTCGCATCGAGCAGGCCCCAGCGATCCAGCAGCTCTTGCCAGAAGTTCTCATCGCCGGCGAGGAGTTCCTCGGCCCGGACGAAATGCGAGTCCATGACCAGGGATTTGCGGAATCCCTCGTCCAGCTCGAGGAAGGCCATGATGTCCTGCCAGCGTCTGGCCATGCCGCTCATGCGGAAGCCGAACTGGGGCGGCGAATTCAAGGCGCGCTCGAGGTACTTGCGGGTCTGCACGAGATTGCTGGACACGCGATCGTTGAAGTCGTCCAGCTCCTCCGAACCCGATTCCAATTCGTAGAGCTTGTGCAGTTCCTCCACGATGAGCCCCCGCGCCCTCCGCAGGCTGCGTCCCTCGATGTTGCGGTTGTCCAGGCCGTCCAGGCCGAAGAAGACCGGCGAGCCGGGCTCCTCGGGCACGTAGCTCCATACGGCGCTGGCTCCCAGCTCCACCTTTCGTGTTTCGGAATTGATGAAGAGGTCGTAAAGCTCGGTGCCGGGGCCGCCCGCGAAACCGTCCAGGAAGGTCTCCAGCATGAAGCGGTCGAAGTTCGCCAGAGGATCCCGAGGCGGCCAGACCACGAGCACCTCCCCGGGATCTTCGGGATTGTCGCTGGGGTAGGCGGCGATGCGCACGGCGCCTTCGGGATCGGCGTCGGTGATCGGGGGAAGGTTCAGGGCGTTCATGCCTACGAAATCGCTCTCGAGCTTGCCCGGCTGCACGCGATCGAGGATGCCTTCGAACTCCTCGAGCAGATCCTCCATCTCGAAGCTTCTGGGCACCGACACGATGATGCCCATGTTCGGAAGCCGGTAGGTATCCGCCACGAAGTCGCGCATGTGCTCGGGTGTCATGCTGCGCATGGAGTCGGGATGTCCGCCGGAGCTGTTGGCCAGGGGATGGTCCTTGCCGAAGAGCATGTCGCCCACGCCGCCCCAGAGCGGATAGCCCGGTCCCTCGAAACTGCTCACCATCTCGGTGTAGACCGAACCCTTCTCTTCGAGGCCCAACTCGCCGCCGGCATCCTCCACCACGCTGAGATGGACGATCTCGCGGCGAATCTCCTCGTCGGTGAAATCGGGATTCACCAGGGCGTTCAGCCGCGCCTCGAAGGTGGCGAAGAAGTTCTCCTCACCGCCCAGGGTGTTGAAGTGGTAGACCGTGTTGGTCTGCGCGGTCCAGGCGCTGGCGTTGCCGAGGGTCATGGCCTCCAGCGCCGCCACGTAGCGTCCCTGACGACCCTTGCCCAGAAGCAGATGCTCGCAGGCGTGGGGTTCGCCGCGATCGGAATCCGGCGGACTCTTCACCCAGATGAATCCCTGGGGCACCGACTGGATCTGAAGCAGGTCGACGATGAAGCCCTTCTCCTCGGAGATGAAGCGCGCGCCCATGGCCCGATCGGCACCGTCCACGTAAAGATTCTCCACGGCGAAACCGTGGATGACCTGGCCATGCTCGAGGCTCTCCAGCCCATCCCCGCCGGACTTGAACACCAACATGAACATGGCGAGGACGACCAGGACGACGATAACGGGAATCAGAGGGTTCTTCATCATTCCTCCAGTTGCTCCAGACGCCCGGTGAGGTGCTCGCGGAGCGAGCGGCCGGCAGCGTCCAGAAGCGCGGAAATATGGGAATCGCTGAGCGAGTAGTATACGCGAGTCCCCTCCTTACGTCGAAGGAGGACGCCGGATTCGGCGAGTATCGCAAGTTGGCGGGAAATGTGCGGTTGGCGCAGGCCCGAGGCGGCGGTGACTTCCTGGACGGACTTCTCCCCCTCCGCCAGGATCTCGAGGATCCTCAGACGGACAGGTTCGGCAAGCAGCTTGAATCGCTGCGCCAGGGCCTGAAGTGCGGCGTCGGACCGCGGCAATTTGGGCATCTTTGGCAGGTGGGGAGGAGCAAGGCTCCTCCCCGATCTCTCACCTTCTCCTGCGGTATCGACCCCGGTGTGGTGGAGTCGAGGATGATAGAATATTCCTTTACAACAATATTGTCAAGTAGGAATATCAAGAAAAGCGCCATGCCCGAGATTGCGCTTTCGGAGCCGCACTGCTAGTTTGGCCGCGCCCCGGACCCCAGACCCCGACTGGTGCTGATCTCCATGTCTTTTCAGCAGCTACAACGTCGAAGCCGAGATTGGATCGCCGACTCACTGCGCGAGTTCCGATCCCGCGAGCACCTCTATCTTCTGGTGCTGGCCGTGCTCATCGGCGTGCTCGGCGGCCTGGGAAATCTGTTCTTCCAGTTCCTCATCGATCTGATCCGAAAGCTGGCCTGGGGCGGCCCCGACGCCTTCGTGCACCGCTTCAGCGAGGCCCCCATCTGGCTCAAACTCGGCGTGCCCACACTCGGTGGACTCGTGGGCGGCCTGGTCATCTACTTCGTCGCGCCCGAGGCCAAGGGACACGGCGTGCCCGAGGTGATGAAGGCCACTGCCCTCAACGACGGCGTGATCCCCAAGCGCACGGTGGTGGGCAAGACCCTCGCCAGCGCACTCACCCTGGCCACCGGCGGAAGCGTGGGGCGAGAGGGTCCCATCGTGCAGATCGGCGCAGCCATGGGTTCGGCCATCGGACAGTGGTTGAAGCTGAACTCCATCCGCATGAAGACCGTCGTGGCATGCGGCGCCACCGCGGGCATCGCGGCCACCTTCAACGCCCCCATCGCCGGCGCCTTCTTCAGCGCCGAGGTGATCCTGGGCGACTTCGGCGTGGCCTACTTCGCGCCCCTGGTGATCAGCGCGGTCATCGCCACGCTCGTCAGCCACGCGTACATCGGCAACGACCCGGCCTTCATCATTCCCGAGGGACTCACTCTCACGGACGGGCGCGAGATCATCCTCTACGTGCTGCTCGGACTCCTGGCCGCCTTCGTGGGACAGGCCTTCATGCGCGCCCTTCACAAGGCCGAGGACCTCGCCGAGTCGGTGAAGGCCTGGCCGCCGCTGAAGACGGCGGCGGGCGGACTCCTGATCGGCGTGGTGGGTCTCTGGGCGCCGCGCAGCCTGGGCAACGGCTACGAGGCCATCGAGGCGGCCATGAAGGGCGAGGTGATCTTCGGCGCGCTGGCGGTGCTGCTCATCGTGAAGATCGTGGCCACGAGCATCACCCTGGGCAGCGGCAACTCCGGCGGCATCTTCGCGCCGAGCCTCTTCATGGGCGTGATGTTCGGCGGCCTGCTCGGGCGCTTCTTCAACATCTGGTTCCCCGACTGGACGGCCGGATCCGGCGCCTACGCGCTGGTGGGCATGGGCGCGGTGGTGGCGGCGGTGATCCACGCGCCGATCACGGCCATCATCATGATCTTCGAGATGACGCGGGACTACGGAATCATATTGCCGCTGATGATCAGCGTGGTCATCGCCACGCTCACGAGCCAGAAGCTCGAGCGCCACTCGATCTACACCTTCAAACTGGCGCGCCAGGGTATCGACCTGCTCAAGGGCAAGGATCACAACGTGCTGCGCAGGATGCGCGTGCGCGAGATCTTCCGCGATCACGTGGAGCAGATCCCCCAGGAGATGCCCCTGCGCCAGGTGCTGCCGCGTCTGGCCGAGGCCAGCCACCACGAGGCCTTCGTGGTGAACGAGCATGAGCACATCACGGGCATTCTGACCCTGGACGAGGTGAAGCGCGTGCTGCCCCAGCTTGAGGCGCTGGGTCAGGTGCTTATCGCCCTGGACGTTGCCACCACCGACTTCCCCACCGTGACCCTCGACGACGACCTCGACTTCGCCATGCGCCAGTTCGGCAAGAGCAACATCGAGGAGATGCCCGTGGTGGACGCGGAGGATCCCACCCGACCCCTGGGCACGCTGATTCGGCACGACGTCATCCAGGCCTACAACCGGGCAATGCTTTCGGAGGATCTCGCCGGCGGAGTATCCAGCCGGGTGCAGAGTTCGGTGAAGAGCCACGTGAGCGAAACCCTCGGCGGTTTCGTGCTCAGCGAGTGCGTGGTGCCCCACGAGATGGAGGGGAAGACCCTTCGCGAGCTGGACTTCCGCAGCCGCTTCCACACCCAGGTGGTGCTGGTCTGCACCTCGCCTGAAGGCGGAGAGGCCTGCTACGAGCTGCCCGAGCGCGAAACGGTGCTGCGCGCCGGCGATCGCCTCCTGCTATTCGGCACGCCGGCCAACGTGGCGAAGGTCAAGAACCTCTGATCAGTACATCCTCTTCAAGGTGCTCCAGGTCTCCACGGCGCTGACAGGCTGCCCGTCGCAGTCGGCGTCCTCGCCCAGTGCGCCGATGAGTCCGCAGTCTTCCGCATTGGGATGATTCCCCGGCAGGCAGGGCGACCCGGTCTGCAGCCACAGGCTGGACGGCGGCGTCGGGCAGAACAGCGGATCGGCCGAGAAGTTCGTGCCGCCGTCTTGTCCGGCGATGCAGCCGGTCCAGTCGCCACCGACGTTGCCGAAGAGGTCGCAGCAGTCCAGCAGTATCGTCCGCAGGCCGCTCTCGCAGGCCACCGCTCCCCCTCCAGCGCCGAAGGCGATGATGCAGTTCGTGAATCCGGGGCTGCAGTTGGATTCCGCGTAGAGCGCGCCTCCTTCCACCGCCGAGTTGGCGTAGAAGGTGCAGTTCTCGAATAAGGGATCGGCATTGGACTCGCAGAAGACCGCGCCCCCATAGCCGTCGTAGCCCGGCGCGGCGATGTTCCCCAGGAACTGGCAGCCGGTCACGTTGAACACGACGTTCCGGCAGAAGAGCGCACCGCCGTAGTCCGCCGTGTTTCCCTCGAAGAAGCAGTCGGTGATATCGCCCAGGGTCGCCACGGCCCTCGCCACGGCCCCGCCGCCGACGCCGGCCCCGTTCTCTTGGAACACGCAGTCGATGAGAACGCAGCTGCTGCCCGTGCCGGCGTTGACGCCGCCCCCATTGAAGGTCGCCGTGTTCACTTCGAAGAGGCAATCCACGAGGGTGAGGTCTGTGGTCTGCACGTGGATACCGCCTCCGTTGCGGCCGATGTTCCCCTCGAAGTCGCAGCCGGAGATCTGGACCGAGCTGTTGTTCTCGATATAGAGCGCCCCGCCCTCGCAGCATGTGGCCTGATTGCTCTCGAAGCGGCAATTCGTGATCGACGGAGAGGACCCCAGCTGGATGGCCATGGCGCCCCCGTTGTCGGCGGCGTTCCCCTGGAATCGACAGTTGGCGATGGTCGGCGATGCGACCCAGCAGCGCAGTCCGCCGCCGTTGGCTCCGGACCCGCCGGTCACCGTGAGATCTCGCAGTTCCGCGGAGCCGTCGACGCCCTCGGCGAAGAAGACCGTTTGGGCGTCTTCGCCGTCGACGATCACGTGGGTGTAGTTGCCCGTCGCGCCGCGGATGATGACGCCCGTTTTCAGCGAGAGGCCGCCCTCCGGATAGGTGCCGGCAGCGATGACGATCTCGTCGCCGTAGACGGCGGCCGTCAGGGCCTCCGCGATGGTGGGATGGTCGCCGGGAACCGAGATGATCTCGGCGCGAAGGGGGTGAAATGAGAGCGCGATGGAGCCTGCTGCGAGCAGGGCGATTCTCTTCATCCTGATCCTCCGGATTGCGAGTCTTCACAACGAGGTGGATCAGACACTAGACCCAGGCTGGAATAGGATCAAGCAATCATCAGTACATCGTCTTCAGGCTGCTCCAGGTCGTTTCGCTGCGGACGGGCTGCCCGTCGCAGTTTGCGTCCTCGCCCAGGGCACCGATCAATCTGCAGTCTTCGCCATTGGGGTGATTTCCAGGCAAACAGGGCGACCCCGTCTGAGGGAACATGCTGAAGGGTGGCGTGAGGCAGAAAAGCGGGTCGGCCGAGAAATTGTCCTCGCCCAGCTGGCTGGCGATGCAGCCGATCCAATCGCCGCCTGCGTTGCCGAAAACATTGCAGCAGTTCAGCGTCGCCCCGACCGTTTCGTTCCCGCAATAGAACGAGCCGCCCGAGAGGCTGGAGGCGATGATGCAGCCGGTGAGCATGGGATGGCCCGTATCCCAAGTGCAGAATCCGCCGCCGATGGCCGACGCCGTGTTCCTGTAGAAGGTGCAGTTGATGAACTCGGGATCGCAGTCGATATCGATGTAGGCGCCGCCTCCCGCTACCGCTGAGTTCTCGAAGAACGTGCAATTCTCGAAGGTCGAGGACACGAAGGTCTCGCAGTAGAAACCTCCGCCATCCCCCCAAGTGCCGGGAACGGCATTGTTCGAAGAAAACTCGCAGCCGATCACGGAGGGCGAGGCAACGAAGCAGTAGAGCCCACCCCCGTAGTCCGCCGTGTTGTCGTAGAATCGGCAATCATCGAGCAGGCCGCTCACGCACAAGCTCCAGATCAACCCACCGCCGCCTTTGCCGGCCTCGTTCCCGTTGAAATCGCAATCGGTGACCGTGCCGTTGCTGTCGTTCCAGACCGAGACCGCGCCCCCATGATCATCGGCCACATTGTCGTCGAAGGTGCAGCTCGAGAGCGTGACGCTGCAGTTGTTCGCACTCAAAGCTCCGCCATCGCTGGAGGAGTAGTTGGATTCGAAGACGCAATCCGTGAACACGGGATGCGCCCCATCGATGCAAAGAACGGCACCACCGTCGAACCAGCTCTCGTTGCTGTCGAAAACGCAGTCGGTGATCTCGGGAAAGGAGGAATAATAGACCGCCATGGCGCCGCCCCAACCGGCATCGTTGTCGATGAAAACACAGTCCCTGATCGTGGGAGACGCATCCGAGATATGGATGCCAGCCCCGTCGGCCGCATAGCCTCCCGAAATGGTCAGACCCTCGAGCACCGATGTGTCGCCGATAGTGTCCGCGAGGAAGACTTCCGAAACCTGCTCCGCGTCGATGGTCACACAGGAAGGATCGCCCGTGCTGCTTCGGATCGTGACGCCGTCCTTCATCTGCAGCGACCTCTCGTAGTAGGTACCGCAGGCGATGACGATCTCGTCGCCGGCCACGGCGTCGGCGAGAGCTTCGGCGATGGTGTCCCAGGTGCCTGGAACGTGGATGATTTCCGCGCGAGTTCCGGAGAAGCAAATCACGAGCGCTACGATGGCGAGCAAGGACAGTCTCAACGTCATCATCATCCCCCTTTTCCCATCCACAGACATTTTAGCACGGACTCGGTGAACGAGCCTCGCGATTTACTTTCGGCGATGGAGAGTGGAATCGGGGGATCCGCTCAGCTCAGGTCGGAAACGATGATCCTGAACTTGCCGGTGCGGGTGAGCATCATCTCGTCGGCGACCTCGATGCGGAAGTCCATGTCGCCCAAGGCGGTACGCAGGTCGCGAAGGACCGACTGGCGGTCCTCTTCCGTGGGCTCGCGGCGGAGCTGCACCCTCAGGATGAAGGTGTTCAGGTCGGGCTGATGGATCTGGAAGCGGTTGATCCAGTCGGCGTGGTGAAGCGCCTCGAAATGCGTGAAGAAGGCGCCGTGGATCTTGCGCCCGTCGGGGGTGCGGATGACGTCCCGCTCGCGCCCCGACAGTTCCTGCACGCGGATCAATCCGCGCCCGCACTCGCACTTGTCGCGGGTGAGGATCGCGATGTCCCCCGTGCGGAAGCGCAGAAGCGGCATCGCCCTGATCACCAGATTCGTGGCGATGACTTCGCCGGGCTCGCCGTCGGGCACGCGCCGGCCCTTCTCGTCGACGATCTCCACGAAGCAGGTCTCCATGCCGATGTGCATGCCCTCGTGCCGCTCGCACTCGAAACTGAAGATTCCGCCATCGTTGCAACCGTAGGTGTCGAAGACCTCGCAATCGAATGCCGCCTCGATGGCCGCACGGGCCTTGGGCGAAAGCCCTTCGCTGGTGGTGAACACGGCCTGCATGGGTATCTTCCCCCGCGGGCTGGCCGTGATGTACTCCGAGAAGATCTCCAGACTCGACGGATACCCGTAGACGAACTTCACCGGGCTCCTCACCAGCCGCACGGCGTAGCGCTCCATGATCTCGTCGTTCATGTGGTAGGTCGGGAAGTGCAGGCCGCTGGAAAGCGCCATGTAGGCCGACTGCTTGATGGCCGCCTTCTCGGGCACCAGCGAACCGCCGCTGATCGATGCGTAGAGATCGCCGGGCACATAGCCGGTCTGGGCCCATCCCCGCCACATGTGCGCCCACTGCCAGCTGTGGGCCGGGCGGTCGATGTAGTAGTCCAATGGCACGCCGGTGGAACCCGAGGTGTTCTTGTGTCGGGGCTGCCACTTGTCGAAGCTCGCGGACCTGAGGGCGTCGCCGGCCTCGCGGATCATGTGCTTGGACAGAAGGGGCAGGCGGGCGATGCTCTCTGGAGTCAGATCCTCGGTCTCCGCGATGCCGGCCTTCGCGAAGGCCTCGCGCCAGTAGGGCACCTCGGCGCGTACGAAGCGTCCGAGCATGGACATGCGCCGAGCCTGCAGCTCCTCGAGCCTGGCGAGGCTCCACCACTGGGTCTCCATGAGTTCGGGCAGCAGCTTGAGCGAGTCGGTCTTGCGCGCGAAGTCCACCAGGCGCATGGCGGGGCGTTTCAGGATGCGCGGAATCTCAATGGCCACGTCGACGCTCCCCGAGCATGCTCATCATCTCGCCGAAACTGCGATCCCAGCTCTCGCCCTTCACCCGATCGCGACGGGCGGCGCGCTTCTCTTCGCTATCGCCGGCCAAGGCTCTCTGGATGGCCGCCAGAAACTGCGGTCCGTCCTCGGCCGTTTCCACGAATCCGTTGAACTCCTTGTCGTGCTCGGCGATGGGCACCGACACCACGGGCAGGCCGAGGGCCAGGTACTCCTTGGTCTTGATGGGACTGCAGTAGCGGATCCACTCGGTGAGCCGCCAGGTCATGATGCCCGCGTCGAAGTGCTTTCCGTAGAGCGGAATCTCCTCGTAGTCCTTCATGCCGAGCAGATGCACGTTGGGCAACTTCTCCACCTGCGAATAATCCCCCATCACCCGGCCGATGAGCACGAACTGCAGCTTCGTATCCTCGGTGGCGCAGTACTCGATGAGGTCCAGGTTGTTCGCGTTGGTCAGGGATCCGAAGTAACCGATGCGCGGATGGGGTATGGCCACCAGATCCGCGGGTTCCTCGGCGCCGGAAGCCAGCGCCTCGTCGTAGCGCGACGAATCCACGGCGTGGGGGAAGTACTTCACCTTGCCGTCGAACTGCGCGAGATCCTCCTGGATCTTTCGGGAGGAGCAGAGCAAGAGGTCGCTCCTTTCCTTGAGCAGGTGGTCACGCGCCATCATGGAATCGCGCGCCTTCAGATCGCGATAGGATTCGAACTTGTCGGTGAGGTAGTAGATGAGCCCGTCGTTGGGCAGCGAGGTGGCCACCTCGGCGAAGGAGGGCAGGCAGACCATCACCATGGGCTGCTTCAGTCCGAGTATGCGATAGGCCAGCTTCACCTGGAAGGCCAGCCAACGCTCGTTCATGCGCTCCAGCGCCGATATTCCGAATAGGGGCAGGATGATGGGCGACAGCACGTGGAAGTCGGGGTGGGCCGCCTTGAGCCAGCGCGACCAGCTCCGCAGCTTCAGGCCCACGCGACGCCAGAACCCGCTCCGGCGCATGCGCGGCATGTTCATGCCGATGCTGTTCACCCAGAGCACCTTGTGGCCGGCGCGATGCGCGGCCTCCATGAGCTGCACGGGACTGCCGGGGTTGCTGTACCAGTAGTCGTATCCGCCGAAGCAGACGATCTGCGCGCGATCAGCCATTGCGAAAACCGCTGCCCGGCTCGGGACAGAAGCGCTCGTAGATTTCCTCGATGTTCCGGAATTCCGCGCCGTCGATGGTCTTCAGCCATTCGATGGCCCGGCTGATCAGATCGAGATGCTCGGCCTGGTGATGGAAGCGGTGATGCAGGAGCAGTCCGATCACCGGCGTGTGGGGCATCCACATCTGCACGCGACGCTTGATCTCGTCCAGGGAGTGGAATGTGCAGGTGTTGCTTCCGTGAGGGCCGATGTAGCGATCGATGAAGCTGATGGACACGTCCACCGAGAACATGCCCGTCTTGGGATAGAAGTCGAGGTGATGCGACACGTGCTTGCCGAGGATCTGCCCCATTCGCAGCGCGCGCCCCACCGTGTACATGGCCCGCCGCGACTTCCGCGCGTTGAAGTGCGCGCAGATGATGCGGAAGCCCGTCGCGTCGGCGGCCCGCATGGCGTTCTGGTTGTAGATGCCGAAGGGGAAATTGAGGGCCGAGAGGAAATCGCCGTCGAACTTGTCGAGGAGGATGTCGCGGCCCTTGACGAGGTCGTCTCGCGCGTCCTCGAAGCCGCGCTCGCCGCCGAACTCTCCACGGTCACGCAGCTCGTGGTCGTATCCGTGCTGGGTGATCTCGATGAGCCGAGGATCCTTGGCCTTCTCCTCCCTCAGCCAGGCGACGGCCTCGTCGGTGACGTTGGCGGGTTCCACCGCATGGCTGATGGGAACGCCCTGCTCGGTGCAGCGGGCCGTCACCTCGACCAGTTCCCTGTCCAGGATGTTCACGTCATCGTTTCGAAAGAAGAAAATCGGCATGTCCCCATCCCGTTCGGCCGGCGGCGGCAGAGGGCTAAGTCCTTCGTTTCGCGATAGTAAGCGCGATTCTGAAAACCGGTCAAGGGCTTCCGGCGCCCGTCTCGCTGCCTTCTTGCCAGCCCGGAAAGCCTATGCAACAATCGCGCCTTCCATCCTTGAGGTTCTCGGCGCGGGGGGAAACTAGGCATGACCGGCGAGAAGTCCAGTGGCAAACGTTTGATCTATGTGATCGAGCGCTTTCCCGCCAACACCCTCAACTTCGTCTACAACGAGATCCGCGTGCTCGAGGAAGCCGGCTTCCGGATCGAGATCTGGTCCCTCCTGCCCCACGAGTACTGTCCCGAGGAGGCCCGTCCCTTTCTCGAACGCACGCGCACCCTGCGGCCCGTGCCCCCCGGCCGACTCCTCGGCGCCGCATTTCACTATCTGGTCCGAAGGCCCCTCGCCCTCCTGAATCTTCTGCTGCGCGTCCCCTTCGACAACAGAACTCAGCGGCTGAGCAAGGGCATCAAGGGCGTGGCGCACATGCTCCACGGCATCGCGTTCGCGCGGGCGATCAAAGGTGAAGACGCCCACGTGCACGCCCACTTCGCCTACAAGGCGGCCACGGCCGCCCTGGCCGCCGCGAAGCTCAACGGCCAGAGCTTCAGCTTCACCGCCCACGGCAGTGCCACCGTCCACGAACCCAGCCGCTTCAGCCTGCGGAGCAAGGTGGGCGCGGCCGACTTCATCGTGGCCGTGTCCGACTACAACAAGCGCGTGATGATGGAGCTCCGCCCTGATGTCGACGGCTCGAAGATTTTCGTGAATCGCACGGGCATCCTGCTGGACGACTTCCCCTACCGCGAGCGCGTCGCCCGGCGTGAGGGCCCCTTCAAGCTTCTCTGCACGGCCTCCCTCTACGCCATCAAGAATCACGAAGGACTGCTCGCGGCCTGCGGCATTCTCGCCGAGCGGGGCATCGGGTTCCGCCTGGACCTCGTCGGCAAGGATCAGGACGGCCGCCGCGCCATGCTCGAAACGATGGCGAAGGACCTCGGCATCGCCGACCGCGTGCACTTCCTCGGTCTTCTGGATCACGGCGAAATCGCGGGGCTCATCGCCGAGGCCGATCTCTTCGTACTCACCAGCCACAGCGAGGGCATTCCCGTGGCCGTCATGGAGGCCATGGCCGGCGGCACGCCCGTGCTCGCGCCCAGGGTGACGGGCCTGCCCGAGCTGGTCGCCGAGAACAGCAGCGGATGGCTGGTGGACAGCTCCAGTCCCGAGGCCATCGCCGAGGCCATGAGCTTCGCGCTCAGCCATCCCGAAGCGAGAGAGAGCGCTGCGCGTGCCGCCCGCAAGACCGTGGAATCCGAGTACGACATGGTCGCTAACGCGCGCAAGCTGGCGGAGATATTGAACTCAAATCTGCGGACTGAGGACTGAGATCCCACAGGGTTCGCGGTTCTCAGTTCTCAGTTCTCAGTTCTCGATCGCTTTGTGCTACAATTGCCTCCTCCAAGGAGGCCCTGCCATGCGTCGAGTACTGCTCGCAATCTGCCTTGCCCTCTTCGCCCTTCCGGCACTCGCCCAATCCCCCGCACCGGACCCAAACACCGATCCCTTCGCAGACTGGGACGCCTGGATCATGGGCGGTCCCCAGGGCGAACGCGACATGCCTCCGCCCCTGGGTCCCTTCAACTACGTTCGCGAGTTCGACCAGATCGTCGAGTTCCTGGCCGCCTGGCAATTGCTCGATCCCGACTCCACCGACTACGGCGGCATGATCGAGGCGGAGGACGGCTATCTCGGCGACGTCATCCAGACCGACAACACGCTGGAGGCCATATGGTGCTGGTCGCGCTACCGTGAGTTCAGCGGCCGAGACACCTACGACGACAACATCGACGCGGCCTGGGTCTACTGCACCAACTTCCCCGCATGGGAAGAGGAGGGCTCGGCCGGCGACAACTACTACCGCGCCCACAACTGCGCCTGGGGACTCACGGCGGTGCTCAAATACAAGGATGCCACGGGCGACGACAGCTATGACTGGTACGCCGAGACCTGCGCCCAGTACATCATGGACAACCCCCTGAACATCTGGGACGGCACGGTCTGGCAACAGCGCCTGGATCTCTTCGTCAAGGGATGGTGCGCAGGCAACCTGAGCCAATACGCCACGGCCCTGGCCGATCCGACCATGCAGGTCCAAGCCTTGGCCCAAGGTTGGGACGTGCATGACTATCTCAACGTGGACCCGCCGAACCGGTTGAATCTCGAGTACTGGGCCATGAGTAGCGGTACGGCGCTCTGGGGTGTCTGTGAAACCGTCTTCGACGATCAACCCATCTATGGACGCCAGTGGCTCTCGGCTTACGGAAATGATCTACAGACCTGGCAGGACTGGTACAGCGTGCCCGGCTACGACTGGGACAGCGCCTGGAACGTGGCCTACGCCAACGCGCAGTTCGCGGTCTCCGACGTGGAGGGAAACCCGAACCATGCCTTCTTCGGGGCCCTCATCACCGACGCCCTGCTGTCCTACGACACCGACGACGACGGCGGCATCGTGGCCGAGAGCACCGATCCCGTCACCGAGGACATGAGCTGGGTCACATGCTACCTCTGCAAGTTCGGCGTCGACCGCATGATGCGCGCACCAGGCTCGACCGAACCGCCGGGCCTGGACGTGGGCGTGCTGGGGTTTCACGAACCGAGAGAAAGCGCCGATCAGATGTGGGTCATCGGCGACACCCTGCGCTGGAAGGTGCTCGCCTCGAACTATGGCGTGCAGGACGCCGTCGGCGTGGAATTGCACTTCGCGGGCGGCGGCATGGGCAACGGCATGACGATGATCGACATCGATTTCGCTCGGGTCGACACGGTGATCGTCGCGGAGACCGTGATCGAGTATGCGGGTTGGTACCACATGGAAGCATGGACCGTCCTGCCCGGTGACGAGAACAGCGCCAACGACAGCTTCTACTACGAACTCTATGTGAACGAGAGCACGGACCTGCCCGAGAGCACCCTCGGCGGCTTCCGTGTTTCGGCCAATCCCTTCGTGACCGAAACCGAGTTCCGCTTCAACCTGTCCGCCGAAGAGAACCTGCGACTGGACATCTTCGACGTCACCGGACGCCGCGTGGACACCGTGGAAGCGGGACGACGCGGGGCGGGCGAGCATCGACTGGTCTGGAAGGGCCGCGATCTGCCCGCGGGCCTCTACCTCTATCGCCTCGAGACTTCCAAGGGCGTGGAGTCGGGCAGGGTCGTGAAACTGAAGTAACCGGCGACTCGCGACTGGAGACTGGCGACTGGAGACTGGCGACTGGAGACTGGCGACTGGCGACTGGAGACTGGCGACTCATGAAAGCCCGTTTCGGCGAGACCCTTCTCGTCCTGAAGGCCGGCGACATCACCAAGGAAAAGGTCGCCGCCATCGTGAACGCCGCCAACTCGCGCATGCGGGGAGGCGGCGGCGTGGACGGGGCCATCCATGCCGCGGGCGGCCGGGAGATCCTCGAGGACTGCAGGCGCGTGGTGCCCGAGGGCACGGAACTAGCGCCGGGCAAAGCGGTCAGGACCAGGGCGGGAAGGCTGGCGGCCGGAGCGGTGATTCACACGGTGGGCCCGGTCTGGGGAGGCGGCGCGAGAAACGAGGAAGAGATCCTCGCGGCCTGTTATCGCAACTGTCTTGAACTGGCCGCGGCTGCGGAGTTCGGCTCCATCGCCTTTCCGGCCATCAGCACGGGGGTCTACGGCTTCCCCTTCGATCTGGCCTGCCCCATCTCCCTGAGCGCGGTCCGCGCATTCTGCGAGGCCCATCCCCTTGAAATCGAAGAAGTTAGATTCGTCTATTTCGCGGAGGCCGATCTCCTGGCCGCGGAAGCTCACTTGGCCGCCCTGAATTCGGGTTGAGTCGTCGGTTTCCTTCCAATAGTTAGGACTTCCCTGCGCTATACCATATGATGATTGATTTCGGCGGCCTTTTCCCTATCATAAGCCCATGAAGCCTCTCAAGATCGACGAAACGGACCGGAAGATCCTCTGCATCCTTCAAAAGGAGGGCCGCCTGCCCAACGCACGGCTCGCCGAGCGCGTGGGTCTCAGCCCGCCCTCGGTGCTAGAGCGCGTGCGCAAGCTGGAGGAACGCGGAGTCATCCGGGGATACACGGCCCAGGTGGAAGAGGACATGCTCGGCATGAAGGCCACGGTCTTCGTGAGCGTGACGCTCTCCTTCCACAACGCGGAGGCCATCGACAATTTCCAACAGACCATCATGGACATGCCGGAAGTCATCGAGGCGCATCACCTGACCGGCGAGGACGACTACCTTCTGAAAGTCGTGTTGCCGGACATCGGCGCCTACGAATCGTTCCTGCTCGACAAGCTCACCCGCATCGAGGGAGTCAACAAGGTGAAGAGCTCCTTCGTGCTTTCGAAACTCAAGCGCGGCGGCAGCCTGCCGCTGCTACCTGACGGCTGCTAGCCGTCCCAGGAGGTTAGGGATGCAGAAGATCGCCCTCATCGGCTTCGGGAACGTGGGACAGGGTCTCGCGGAAATCCTCCGAACGAAGAAGGCCAGCTTGAAGCGCAAGCAGAAGTACGAATTCGCGGTGGTCGCCATCAGCGATTTCAAGCTGGGATCGATCTACGACCCCAAGGGCATCGACCTGAAACGCGCTCTGGACGCGGTGCGCAAGAGGGGCAGCCTCGACGCCTACAAGGGCGGCAAGCACGGCTGGGACGCCATGACCACCATCCAGAAGAGCAAGGCCGACGTGGTCGTCGAACTGGCCTACACCGATCTGGCCACCGGGCAGCCCGCCATAGGGCACTGCCGCGAGGCCCTGAAGCTGGGCAAGAGCGTGGTCACGAGCAACAAGGGTCCGGCGGCGCTGGCCTATCCCGCGCTGAGCCGTCTGGCCAAGAAGAACAAGGCCCATTTCTTCATCGAGGGCACCGTCATGAGCGGCACCCCCGTACTGAATCTCGGCATGAATGATCTGGCCGGTAACGAGTTCAGCTCCATCTCGGGCATTCTCAACGGCACCACCAACTACATGCTCAGCGAGATGGAAAAGGGCATGACCTACGACGCGGTGTTGGCCAAGGCCCAGGAACTCGGCTACGCCGAGGCCGATCCCACCGGCGACGTGGAAGGCATCGACGCCGCGGGCAAGGTGACCATCCTCGCGAACATGTTCATGGACGCCAAGATCACGCCCGCCGACGTTAAGCGCCGCGGCATCACCCGCCTGAAGCCGGCCGACATCGAGATGGCCAAGAAGGGCGGCAAGCGCTGGAAGCTCATCGGCACGGTGAAGCGGAAGAAGGACGGCGGCGTGGACGCTTCGGTGAAGCCCGTCATGCTTCCCCTCGAAGACCCCCTGGCCGGCGTCATGGGTCCCACCAACGCCGTCACCTTCGACACCGACCTGCTCGGCAAGGTCACCGTGGTCGGCCCGGGAGCCGGCCGCATCGAAACCGGCTACTCCATCCTCACCGATCTACTCGCCATCGAAAGGAGCCGCTCGTGAGCAGCTACACCATCGCCGTCGTCGGAGCCCTGGGCAACGTGGGCACCGAGATGCGGAGCACCCTTGAGCGCAGCGACCTTCCCATCGAAAAGCTGGTACTCATGGACGTGCCCGAGAACGCCGGTCAGACCGTCGAATGGAAGGGCCAGCGGATCACCGTGGTCGCGGCCGAGCCCGGGGCCTTCGAGGGCGTGGATATCGCCCTCTTCAGCGCCGGCGAAGCGGCGGCCCAGGCCCTCGCGCCGGAGGCCGTGAGGCGCGGCTGCGTCTGCGTCGACAACAGCACCGCCTTCCGGGGCAGCGACGAGGATCCCCTGGTCGTGCCCGAGGTGAATCCGGAAGCCCTCGAGAATCATCGCGGCATCATCGCCAATCCGAACTGCTCGACCATCCAGATGCTCGTGGTGCTCAAGCCCATCCACGACGCCTACAAGATCAAGCGCGTGGTGGCGAGCACCTACCAGGCCGTCAGCGGATCGGGACAGGCCGCCGTGGACGAACTCCACGAGCAGACCCGCGCCTTCGCCGAGGGCCGCGACATGAAGGCCGAAGTCTATCCCCACCAGATCGCCTTCAACGCTCTTCCCCACATCGACGTGTTCGAGCCCAACGGCTACACGAAGGAAGAGATGAAGATGATCAACGAGACGCACAAGATTCTGGATCCGAACATCGGCGTGACCACCACCACCGTGCGCATGCCCGTGGTGAACGGCCACAGCGAAAGTCTGAACATCGAGACCGAGAAGCCCTTCGACATCGACGAGGTACGCGATCTGCTGGCGAAGGCTCCCGGCATCGAGATCGAGGACGATCCCGCGAACAACGTCTACCCGCTCGCCATCAACGCCAGCGGGAAGGATCCGGTCTACGTGGGGCGCCTGCGCCGCGACGAGAGCATCGAGAACTGCATGAACATGTGGTGCGTGAGCGACAACCTGCTCAAGGGAGCCGCGCTCAACACCGTTCAGATCGCCGGCGAACTCATCGCGCGCAAGCTGGTGAAGGTGCCCGTTGCCTGAGTTGGTGGTCATGAAGTTCGGCGGCACAAGTGTGCGGGACGACGAGTCCCGCGCCGCCGCCCTGGCGCAGGTCCGTCGCCATCACAAGGCGGGCAAGCGCATCGTCGTGGTGGTCAGCGCCATGGGCCGCCATGGCGAACCCTACGCCACCGACACTCTCATCGGACTCTTGCGGGGGGTCGGCGAACCTGTCCCCCCGCGGGAGCTCGATCTCATGATGAGCTGCGGCGAGACCATCTCGGCCTCCTTCTTCGCGCACCTGCTCAGCAAGAGCAAGATGCCCGCCCAGGCTTTCACGGGACCGCAGGCAGGCGTACTCACCGATGATCGGGCCGGCGAGGCGGAGATTCTCGACGTGGACCCCTCTCTGCTGAGGCGGGCCCTCATGCAAAGGAAGATCGCCGTGGTGGCGGGATTTCAGGGGGCCGACGCCGACGGCGAAATCCGCACCCTAGGCCGCGGCGGCAGCGACACCAGCGCAGTGGCCCTGGGCGCGGCGCTGGAGGCTTCGGTGGTCGAAATCTACTCGGACGTTGACGGCATCGCCTGCGCCGATCCGCGCCGCGTGCCCGAGGCGGCCTTCATGGACGAGATCGGCGTCGCGCAGATTCTCGCCATGGCCGAGGAGGGCAGCAAGGTCATCCACCCGAGGGCGGTGAAGGCGAGCCTGGCCACCCAGACGCCCATTCGCGCGAAGAACACCTTCAGCGACGCTCCGGGTACCCTGATTCATCATCGCGAGATCGAGGGCGAGATGCGTCCCGTGGCTTTGGCCCATCGCGAGAAGCAGGTGCTCATGGAGATCCGCTCCAAGCAGGATCCCCGCAGAACCGTGCCAGAACTCCTCGAGGTCGGCCGCTTCCGCTTCCTGCTGCTCAACGACGTCTATCTCGCCGAGAGGCTCGCCAAGCTGCGCGCCGCCTTCGGCAACTACGAGATGGAGGACGGCTGGGCCACCGCTTCGGTGATTCTCAGCCGCATGGAAGCCGGTGAAGCGCCCGACCTGGAAGGCGCCGAGAAGATGCCGCCTGCGCCGGGCGTATGGAGTTGGCTGGTGCGCGAGGAACACCTCGATTCCAGCCTGTCAGATCTCTTCGAGAAACATCTTAGCTAAGCTGCCTCCCGACGCTCTGTGAATCATTCGGATCCGAGGTTCAACCCGACTCCGGAAGAGGAACAGCGTTTCCTTACCGCAAGATAGCTAAACATCTGGCATCCAATTACTTACAATCTTGGTAATAAATCCAGTGAAGCGGATTCAGATCTCCTGAATAGTGCCGATCTCTATGGAATGATGAGCTTCAAGAGCATTGGAGTAAGGCCGCTGCTTTGGGTCGATTGGTTCATCCCGGAGGCCATTCGCGCGGAGGACGAGAACGTCTTCCGACGCGCTCGTCTGATCGTGGCCTTCGCCATGACGATCTCACTGCTCGGCGCACCCTACAGCGTCGTCTACCACCTCGCCGGCGCCACGATCCCGGCTCTCATCATTCTCGGGGGAATCTCCCTCGTCCCCCTGTTCCTTCTCGACTTCCGGAGAAGGGGGGCATGCTCCTTCATCGGCAACATGCTCACGGGGATCCTGTTCACGGTGCTGACCACCATGAGCTTCTTCCTCGGCGGCGTCCAGTCGCCGGCGATCTTCTGGTACCTGCTCCTGCCCGTGGCGGCCACGGGAATGGCGGGTAAAAACTGGGGACTCGCCTGGACCGGAATCGTGCTCGCATTCCTCTCGGCCTACGTGGCCTTGGCGGCAAGCGGCATCGAGCTGATGACCGCCTTGGATCCGAACGAGCAACGTTTCATCAACATCATCTCGCTCTATGGTCTGCTCGGACTCGTTTCCGCCCTGACCTACCTGCTCGAAGCCTTCAAGGACAAGATGTTGCTACTGGTCAGGCATGCCCAGCAGCGCTACCGAAGCATCTTTCGTCAGTCCAGCGACGGCGTCTTCGTGCACGAGATCGACGGCACGATCATCGACGTGAACCAATCCCTCTTGAAAATGCTCGGCCGCAAGAGGAAGGAACTCATCGGTACTTCCTGCTTCGACACCCCGGCGCCGGGAGTGGATATGAAAGAGGTCCGGGCCAAGGTGGACGAGGAACTCTTCAGCAAGGGTTCGGTCCAGTTCGAGATGCCGCTGAAACGGGGCTTGGACGATTCCTTCACGGCTGAAATCAGCATGTCCCTGGTCAAGATTCAGGGTCGGGCGCTGATCCAGGGAACCATGCGAGACATCTCTGAGAGGAAGGAAGCCGAACGGAAACTGCTGCGAAGCAAGAAGCAGATCGAGACGATCCTTCAGAACCTGCAGGCCTCCGTGATGATCATGGACGCGGAAACCCACCAGATCATCGAGGTGAACGAAGCCGCCTGCGACCTGATGGGCAGAAGCCGAAGCGAAGTGCTGGGGCAGATCTGCCACAACTACGTCTGCCCCGCCGAGAAGGGAAGCTGCCCTATCACGGATCTGGGCAAGACCGTGGAGAGCGCCGAGAAGGTGGTCCTGCATTCCGAGGGCGATCCAGTGCCCATCCTCAAGACGGTGATTCCCGTGGTGCTCGACGGCCGCGATTGCCTGCTCGAGAGTTTCGTGGACATCAGCACCCAAAAGAATCAGGAAGAACTGCTCCGCGAAAACCTGGCCCAACTCGAAGAGAGCCGGAAGCAGGCGGTGGAGCTCGCGGACAAGGCCGAGGCCGCCAACATGGCAAAGAGCGAGTTCCTCGCGAACATGAGCCATGAGATCCGCACGCCGCTCAACGGCGTGATCGGCATGCTGCAATTGCTCAGGGATTCGAAGCTCGAAAACCGCGAAGCGGACTTCGCGAAAACGGCAGGCGACTCCGCGCAGATCCTGCTCAACATCGTCAATGACATCCTGGATCTGTCGAAGATCGAGGCTGGAAAGCTCATCATCGAACCGCTTGAATTCGACCTCGTCGATCAGCTGGAATCCCTCACCGACGTCTTCGGTCAGTCGGCCCAGAACAAGGGCCTCGAATTCCACCTCGATCTCGACCCCCATCTACCCGAGCGAGTGGTGGGCGACACGGTCAGAATCCGGCAGGTACTTTCGAACCTGCTGTCCAATGCGATCAAGTTCACTTCGAAAGGATCCATCGAGCTATCCGCCAGGGTGCAGGGCTCAGGCCCTTCGGCCGGCATCAAGTTTTCAGTGTTGGACACGGGCATCGGCATCGCCAGGGAAACGAGCCAACAGATCTTCGAGAAGTTCACCCAGGCGGACGCGTCGACCACGCGCCGCTTCGGCGGCACGGGGCTCGGATTGACCATCAGCCGTCAACTCGTGGACCTGATGAAGGGCCGACTCGAAATGAGCAGCGAACTCGGCCAGGGCACTCGCTTCGACCTGTTCCTCGATCTGCCGGTTCCGGCAGCCGGCCATAGGATTGTCGCGCCATGGCGCAAGAACCTGAAGAATCGCAAGGTGCTCATCCTGGGAGGCCGGAGTCGGCAGCGCGGAGTTCTCGCTCGCCAGCTGACCCTTCTCGGTATGCGCCCCATCGAGTCCGGAAAGCTCGAGTACGAAGAACTATGCGGCATCCTCGAAAACACGAGCGCGCATATCGACGTGGTGTTGACTTGCGGATGCGATTCTGTCTCCGAGCACCTCGACCTGATCCTGCAGCTCAGAGAGATTCGCGAGAAGGTGGCCTGGATCCATGTGGGCCGCGAATACCGCCAGAACTCCAATGCTCTCGAACCCGACCAAGTGCTGCCGCCTCCGCCCACGCCGAAGCGTCTCAAGGTCGCAATCCTGTCGGCCTTCGGTTTCGAAACGGTTGAGTCGGCGAAGGAGGAATCGGACTCCAAGCCGAGTGTCAGGGGGCGTCGCATCCTCCTGGTGGAGGACAATCCCATCAACCAGAAGCTCGCCACCTGCATGCTCGAAAAGCTGGGATGCCAGATCGAAGTGGCCGGAAACGGTCGCGAGGCCCTGGAACGCCTGGAGCACGCGCGCTTCGACATGGTCTTCATGGATTGCCAGATGCCCGTGATGGACGGCTACGAGGCCACTTCGAGAATTCGGCAAATGGCCGGCGAGGTGGCGAGAGTACCCGTGGTGGCCATGACGGCCAATGCGCTAAGAGGGGATCGCGAGAAATGTCTGGAAGCCGGCATGGACGACTACCTGAGCAAGCCGGTGCAGCAGGAGGCCATCCGCGACATGATACTCAGCTGGGGTAGCGGCAGGAAGTCGGAATCCGAGGAGCTCGCCCCGCTTCGAGACGGTCGTAGCTAGCCTACCCTTCCTCCAACCAATCCTGAAGAATCGCGCGAACACGTAGCGCGTTCTCGTCGGCGGTGAACACGGCGAAGACCGTGTGCGCCGACTCCTTCTCCATGAGGGCCCGGGCCAGGGTGCTCATCTCGTCGAGCTCGGCCCATTCGCCGGTTTTGCGCAGGATGGGCAGTTCCAAGCGCGTGAGTCGAGGCTCGCTGAAAGCGAGCACGTCCAGGGGCATGTCCACGAGCAGTTCGCCGGGACCGAGGCCGCAGAGATCGCAGAGTGCCGTCTCCAGGGTCTGGCGATCGCGTCCGGCGAGGCGCTCCATCAGCGCGCTGCGCTCGCCTTCGGCCACCTTGCTCGGTACGCTGAAGGCAGTCTTGTAGAGATTGCGGTAGAGAATCTTCTCCATGAGCGATTCGCTCACGCCGCCGGCCATGCGGATGCGCGTGAGCAGCTCGCCGTCGGTCATCTCGTACCAGCCCTCGATCTCGCTCACCGCCAGTTCCATGGCGCGCAGCAGCATGGTCTCGGCGATGCGGCTGGTCTTGTGCGCGTAGACCGCCGAATACATGTGATCGCGTGCGACGAGCATCTCCTCGATGGCGTCCAGGCCCTTCTCGAGCAGGAAGACGCGCCCCGCCTCGGCGTCGGGCTTCAGGGTGTGCAGGATCCGATAGAGATCGATCTGCCCGTGGCTGATGCCGGTGAAGTAGCTGTCGCGTAGAAGGTAGTCGAGCTGATCGGCGTCGATGGGCCCGTGGATGATATTCTGCAGAATCGGATCCTCGTGCCGCCCCACCACCAGATCGCCCACCTCCTCGGGATCCAGACCGAATCGCTCGAGCACCCGCGGCACCCATCCCGCGCCGGGGAAGCTGAATCGCATCTTCCCCGTGATGAGATTGCTCGTGAGTTCCATGTGATCGTCGGGAAGCAGGGTCTCCAGCGCGTGGCTGAAGGGCGTGTGGCCGAGGTCGTGGAGCAAGCCCGCCGCCTGGGCCAGCCACTTCTGCTCGGGCAGCAGATCGAAGATGCGGGCCATCTCGCCGGCCACATGACTCACGCCGACCACGTGGCTCGCCCGGGTGTGCACGCCGCCGGGATAGCTGAGGAAGCTCAGGCCCAGCTGGCGTATCCACTGGAGGCGCTGCAGTTCGGGCAGTTCGAGCAGGGAGGACTGCAGATCGTTCAGCTCGATGAATCCATGAATGGGATCGTTGATGAACATGCGTCCTCCGCTCGGCTACACGTCGAAGTACAGGGACAACTCATAGGGATGCGGACGGTTCCGCACCTCGTTGTACTCCTTTTCCATCTTCGTTTCGATCCAGAAGTCGATGAGCTCCTCGGGAAAGACGCCGCCCTCCAGCAGGAAGTCGCGGTCGGCGTTGAGGGCCACCATGGCTTCGCGCAGACTCGTGGGCAATCCGCCGATGCGATCGAGTTCCGTATCGGACAGCTCGTAGATGTTCGTGTCGATGGGCCCGAAACCCAGTTCCGTGGGATCCAGCTGGCGGCGGATTCCGTCCAGGCCCGCCATGAGCTGGGCCGCCATGGCCAGGTAGATATTGCAACTGGCGTCCGGCGGACGGAACTCGATGCGCTTGGTCGCCGCGCTGTTCGCATACTTGGGAATGCGCACCGCGGCGCTGCGGTTGGCCAATCCGAAGAAGGTGCGGACGGGCGCTTCGAATCCGGGCACCAGACGCTTGTAGCTGTTGGTGCTCGGGTTCGTGAAGGCCAGCAGCGCAGGCGCATGGGCCAGGAGCCCGCCGATGTAGTGCAGGGCGGTCTTGCTGAGCCCGGCGTATCCCTTGGCGTCCCAGAAAAGGTTCTTCTTGCCCTTGCGAAGGCGCTGATGGAAGTGCATGCCGCTGCCCGCTTCGTTGAAGAGGGGCTTGGGCATGAAGGTCACCGTCTTGTTCGCGCGGGCCGCCACCATCTTGATGATGTACTTGATGCGCAGGGCGTTGTCGCCCATCTGCTCGAGGGGGCCTTCGACCACCTCGATCTCGCTCTGTCCGGGCCCACCCACCTCGTGATGATGATAGCGCACGTCGATGCCGGCCTTCTCGATCTCGGCCACCATCTCGGCGCGCAGGTCGAAGAGCTGGTCGTGGGGAGGAATGGCGTGATAGCCGCCCTGGTGCGGAATCTTGTAACCGAG
Source organism: uncultured bacterium (assembly GCA_964344565.1). Lineage (GTDB taxonomy): Bacteria > Krumholzibacteriota > Krumholzibacteriia > JACNKJ01 > JACNKJ01 > JACNKJ01. Next base: position 15,176 of record CAYFNT010000019.1, on the reverse strand, counting down.
GTTCTGTCCCTCCTCCACCGCGGAGTTCCAGTCGGCCTCGGCGCTGTCGATGCGGTAGAAGGCCTCGTTGATCTCGTTGCGATAACTCACCGAGTCGACGATGTAGAACTCGAACTCGGGACCCCACTCGCTCTGGTCGGCGATTCCGAGTTCGCGCATCCAGGCCTCGGCGTTGTACATGATGGCGCGGGGATCCTTCCAGAAGGCCTTTCGCGTGTCGGCCTCGGCGGGCTGGCAGATGAGCGAGAGGGTCTTCTTTTCCCAGAACGGATCGATGCTCGAGGTCTTCGGATCGGGCAAGAGCACCATGTCGCCGGCCTCGAGTTTCTTGAAGCCCGGCACGCTGGAGCCGTCGAAGGCGATGCCCCGCGTGAAAAGGTCGGGTCCGAGGCGACTGGCCGGCAGACTAATGTGGTGCCAGCGGCCGAAAAGGTCCACGAACTTGAGGTCCACGACCTCGATGCGATTCTTTTTCGCCCATGCGAGCAGCGCGGTGGAAGTCTTGGGCGGCATATCCCCTCCTTCACCCATGCCGATTCGACGGGGCATAGTAGCAATCCGGATCGGTACTTCCAAGGGGCCGGGAAACGATTTTATCGCAAAGGCTTCGATTGATGGGCCTGCCTCCCCTGGCTATATTGTCTGGGCCCGCCAGACGGGCGAAAGGCGGAGATCGATGAAAACCATTCCAGAATTGACCGACTGGGCCCTGGAGCTGATCCGCCTGGCGTCGACGCGCCTGCCCGCGGACATCCGGACCGCCCTTTCCGAGGGTCACGCCAGCGAGGCCGACGACTCGCCGGCCGCGGCCACCCTCGGTACCATTCTCGAGAACATCAACCTGGCCGAGGAGCATTCCACGCCCATCTGCCAGGACACCGGCACGCCGGTCTTCTACGTGAAGCACCCCTGGGACTATCCCGCCGCGCAGTTCAAGGCGGCCTTCACCGAGGCCGTGAAGGTGGCCACCACGAAAAACTACCTGCGCCCCAATGCGGTGGACTCGATCACGGGGAAGAACAGCGGCGACAATACCGGCGACCACTTCCCGGCCGTCTACTTCGAGCAGTGGGACCGTGAGGACGAGATCCGTGTGGACCTCATGCTCAAGGGCGGCGGCAGCGAGAACACCGGCGCGCAGTACGCACTGCCCCACTCGGAACTCGGCGCGGGACGCGACCTGGACGGCGTGCGCAAGGTCATCCTGGACGCCGTGGTGAATGCCCAGGGGAAGGGCTGCGGGCCCGCCGTGCTGGGCGTCTGCATCGGCGGCGACCGCAGCAGCGGCTACGCCATGGCCAAGAAGCAGATCCTTCGGGATCTGGGCGATGCGAATCCCGATTCCGTGCTGGCCGGACTCGAAAGCGAGATCACGGAGAAGGCCAACGACCTGGGCATCGGCCCCATGGGCTTCGGGGGCATGACCACCGTGCTCGGCACCAAGATCACCAAGGCTCACCGGGTGCCGGCGAGCTTCTTCGTGTCCATCATCTACATGTGCTGGGCGGCCCGGAAACAGGCCATGACCATTCGCGGCGGGGAGGTGAGCTATGATTGACCTGAAGACCCCCATCAGCGAAGAGCAGATCCGGGAACTCAAGGTAGGCGACGTGGTGTCCCTCAGCGGCGTGTTCGTCACGGCGCGGGACGCGGCGCACAAGTACATGATCGACGAGTGGCTCGACATCGAGGCCACCGGCGAGGACGCCGAGCTGAAGGCCGTTCTCGGTCCCCTGCTCGACGGCGGCGTCATCTACCACTGCGGTCCGGTGGTCCGGCAGGACGAGGACGGCAAATGGCATTTCGTGGCCGCCGGTCCCACCACCAGCGCCCGGGAGGAGCCGTATCAGCACCGGATCATCGGCGAGCTCGGCGTGAGGGCCGTCATCGGCAAGGGCGGCATGGGACAGATCACCCTGGACGCCTGCCAGGAACACGGGGCGGTCTATCTGCACGCCGTTGGGGGCGCGGCCAGCCTCATCGCTCAACGGGTGGTCGAGGTGGAGGATGTCTACAAGACCGAGTTCGGTCTGCCCGAGGCCTTCTGGCGCATCCGCGTGGAGGACTTCCAGTGCGTGGTCACCATGGACAGCCATGGCAACAGCCTGCACAAGAAAGTGCTCGAAGAGAGCCGCGGCCGCTACGAGAACATGTTCAAGGCCTAGTTATCGACGTTTCACCGGGAAAGGCGGGCTCTCGGGCCCGCCTTTTCCGTGGAACCCGCGGCGGCTACCGGGTTTGCGCAATGGAGTCTGGCAGGATGCCGGAATCTGCCTTATAGTGAGCCGCCAGGAGTATCATGATCTACGAGAACATCCTTCAAGTCATCGGCAAGACGCCCGTGGTTCGTCTGAACCGCATCGGCGCGGGTCTGCCCGTGGAGTTCTACGGCAAGTGCGACTTCCTCAACCCGGGAGGATCGCTCAAGGACCGCGTGGCCCTGCGCATGGTCGAGAAGCTCGAGGAATCGGGCGAGCTCAGGCCCGGCGGTGCCATCGTGGAGCCCACCAGCGGCAACACGGGCATCGGACTGGCCATGGTCGCCGCCGTGAAGGGCTACGATCTGGTCTGCACCATGAGCCAGAAGATCAGCCTCGAGAAGGAGATCCTGCTCAACGCCATGGGCGCGCGGGCCGTGCGCACCCCCGACGGAGTGCCCCACACAAGCCCCGAGAGCCAGTTCGGCAAGGCGGTAGAGATCGCCCGGGAAACCGGCGCCGTGCTTCCCAACCAGTACGAGAACGAGGACAATCCCGACTCCCACTACTACGGCACGGGCGCGGAGATCTGGGAGGACTTCGGCGACTCGCTCGACGCCGTGGTCATCGGCGTGGGCACCGGCGGCACCCTCATGGGCATCGCGCGCTACCTGAAGGAGATGAATCCGGACATCCTCGTGGTGGGCGTGGAGCCCGAAGATTCCATGCTCGGCGGCCAGCAGGAGGCGCGCCCCTTCAAGACCGAGGGCATCGGCTACGACTTCATGCCCGACATCTTCGACTTCGACATCATCGACCGGCTGGTGACCACCCGCGACCGGGAAACCTTCCACATGGCGAGGCGGCTCATCAAGGAGGAGGGCCTGCTCGTGGGCGGAAGCTCCGGCGCCATCGCCCTGGCCATGCTCGAGGTCGGCCGCGAACTGCCCGCCGGATCGAAGATCCTCGGCGTGATGCCCGACGGCATCCGCAACTACATGACCAAGTTCGTCTCCGACCAGTGGATGCGCGAGAACGGCTTCCTGGGCGAGGAAGATGAGCTTCCCAAGGCCGAAACCCGCCGCTATACTCCGGCCTCTTCCGCAAAATCCTAGAAAGGCATCGATGATCTACGAGAACATCCTGAAGGTCGTGGGTAACACGCCCGTCGTCAGGCTGAACCGCATCGGCGCGGACACCGGCGTCGAACTCTACGCCAAGTGCGAGTATCTGAACCCGGCGGGATCCGTAAAGGATCGCATCGCCGTGCGCATGGTGGACGGCCTGGAGAAGGCCGGTCGCATCTCTCCCGGCAGCACGCTCATCGAACCCACCAGCGGCAACACCGGCGCGGGGTTGGCCATGACGGCCGCGGTGAGGGGCTATCCGCTCAAGATCACCCTGCCCGAGAAGATGAGTCAGGAGAAGCAGGTGGTCATGGAGGCCCTGGGCGCCGAGATCATCCGCACGCCCACCGAGGCCGCCCACGACGATCCGGAGAGCCTGCTGGGCGTGGCCAAGCGGCTCAACGAAGAGATCGAGGGCTCGGTGATCCCCGACCAGTACACGAACCAGGACAATCCCGACGCCCACTACCACGGCACCGGCGCCGAGATCTGGGAGGACTTCGGCGAGAGCCTCGACCTCTGCGTCATCGGCGCGGGCACCGGCGGCACCATCGCCGGCGTGGCCAGGTATCTGAAAGAGAAGAACCCGAAGATCAAGATCATCGGCGTGGATCCCGAGGGTTCAGTGCTGGGCGGCCGCGAGGAAGTGGGCGTCTACCAGGTGGAGGGCATCGGCTACGATTTCATTCCCGAAGTTCTCGAGTACGACAACATCGACGGATGGATCTACAGCAACGACAAGGACAGTTTCCACATGGCCCGCAGGCTCATCAAGGAAGAGGGCCTGCTCGTGGGCGGAAGCTCGGGGGCGGCGGTCTGGGCCATGCTCGAGATCCTGAAGCAGGAACCGGGGGTGAAGCGGGCCCTGACCATCCTGCCCGACTCCATCCGCAACTACATGACCAAGTTCGTGAACGACGCCTGGATGCGCGAGCACGGATTCCTGGAGGACTAGCATGAAGTTCGATACCAAGTGCGTGCGCGCGGCGCAGAAGCCCGACCCGACCACCGGCGCGATCATCACGCCGCTCTACCAGTCGGCCACCTACGTGCTGCCCGAGGTTGGGCGCAACCTGGGCTTCGACTACACGCGCTCCTCCAATCCGACGAGGCAGATCCTCGAAGAGCTCATGGCCGAGATCGAGGGCATGAAGTACGCCACGGCCTTCACCAGCGGCATGAGTTCTGTGGACGCGGTCATGCGCATGTTCAAGCCCGGCGATCACATCGTGAGCAGCGACGACGTCTACGGCGGCGTGATCCGCCTGCTCAACAACTTCCTGGCCGAGTGGGGCCTGGAGGTCACCTACGTGAACTCCAGCGACACCGCTGAGGTGGAAGCGGCGATCAAACCCAACACGAAGATGATCTGGGTGGAGACGCCCACCAATCCCCTGCTCAAGGTCACCGACCTCGAGGCCGTGGGCAAGATCGCGAAGCAGGCCGGCCTGCTCTTCGGCGTGGATTCCACCTTCGCCACGCCCTACCACCTGCGGCCGGTGGACTACGGCGCGGACATCGTCATGCACTCGACGACCAAGTACCTGAGCGGGCACAACCTCATCATCGGCGGCATGATCCTCACCAACGACGAGGAGATCCAGGCCCGCATGAAGTACACCCAGAAGTCGGTGGGCGCGATTCCCAGCCCCTTCGACTGCTGGCTCACCATCGAGGGGCTCAAGACCCTGAGCCTGCGCATGGCGCGCCATGCCGAGAACGGCTTGGCCGTGGCGAAGTACCTGGAGGCCCATCCCAAGGTGGAGTCGGTGACCTATCCGGGACTGGAGAGCCACCCAATGCATTCGGTAGCGGCCGCTCAGATGGAGAAGGGCTTCTCCGGCATGATCAGCTTCACGCTCAAGGGCGGCATTCCCGCGGGCACCACGCTCATGAACTCGGTGGAGCTCTGCGCGCTGGCCGAAAGCCTGGGCGCCGTGGAGACCATGATCACCCATCCGGCCACCATGACCCACGCCGAGGTGCCCCGCGAAGAACGCGAGGCCCGCGGGCTCACCGACGGTTTGGTGCGGATTTCCGTGGGCATCGAGGACGCGGAGGACATCCTCGCCGACCTGGAACAGGCGCTGGAGAAGGTCTAACTTTTCCCCTGTTACAAACCACCAAAAGCGTAGGAAAGCCAAATAGACAGAACCGTGGCAACCGCCAAGGTCGTTACTGCCATCCCTGCGAAGAACATCAGGGTCTTCTCCCACCTGGATGGAGGGGCAAGATGCCCTATTCTGGCGATATCTGCCCAAACAATTCTCTCCATGCTCTCATAGCGGGGAGTGCCTGCACCTAAACGGATTCCCAATGTGATCTCGGTCTGGTCCATCGATCGGACTATGCCCTGGTAAGTACTCCCATCATGGGTCACGACTCTGATCTGATCTCCCTCCTTGATAGTGATGGCTAGAAGTTTAGATGTACCATTTTCCCGATACTCGACAATCACAGGCCGCCTCGAAGAGCATGAAGTAAGCGCGAGAGATACGATCAGTACAAACAGCAGCCAAAGAACCAATCCCTTTGATCTCTCGGATTCAAATGTCAAGGAAATGCCCTCCTAGAGAATCAGCACCACCAATAGTACGATGCTCGCCAATGAGCCCATCGCAAAACTCGACAGCCCGGTCTCGCCCTTCAACGAAATATCGCTGATTGCATAGTGGTGGACTGCAATAGAATCACCGATCGCCCAACCGCGACTCGAATCTGAAGTACGAACAACCGTTAGATAGATCGAATCATTGCGGCTGGATACGAATTTGCCCTGAATCTGCGAGCCATCTTTCAGGGATATCCATAGCTCCTCTCCAGCCTGGACTTCTCTATAGATTGGTAGGGGTTTTCCATCCTCGATCGAGAAAAGCGGGATAGGTGAGTAGCTCGGAGCACAAGCGCACAGAATCGAGGAGAACAACACAGCTAGCGATAGAGCGAAGTGGGATCCACGCGCGGAAAGTGAAATCGCAAACGGCAAACTACCGCCCTCCGATGGTCATGTCGCCAAATGCCTGTCCGATGGCATACAAGATGATCAATGCGCCTACGGCGATACCAACGGAGAACCCCGCAATGGACACACCGGCACCGGACCGATCCACGTATTCGATTTCAGTCAGATCATCCCATGGAACCACAAGGGAGTTGCGCATCGCGTATCGCTTCGAAGCACGCACGGAAAGCTCGTCATTCGAAGCCAGGAGGATCATGGTCAGATAGCGATCATCGAACCTGACCACGCTCCCTACAAGGTAGTGCCCGTCCAGAGTCGTCACCCGAATCCTGTCACCTTCTTTCAGTATCGAAGCCATAAGGCGAGGATTCGGCGAATCTGCATTCGGAACCTCGAGACGTACAGGCCTGCGTGTGGAGCAGGCTGTCAGGGCGATGACAAGCAACAGGCTGATCGGGGCGAGAATCGGGCCGCGGGCGAGTTTCATGAAAGACAAATGACTACCTCCCCCACAAGTAAAGGAGGGGCAGGAGCAGGCCCACGGCGATTCCTGTCGACAAGGTGTGCGAATGTGTACGATCGCTGATCCAGATTTCCTTGATGTCATCGAATGGGATTTGGGCAAAACCCCTTGGAGAATAGAAATGCAGGCGATTCCTTATCGAGCAATTGCTCAGACAAAGCGCGGTATCGGAGAACCCGACGAAATCGCCGTAGATGACGTCGCCATCATTGAGTTCCAGTACGAGCTGATCGCCAGACTCGACTGGAACCACGAAGGGATGGGCACCTCCCTCAGGGCGGGAGCTCTCGACGCTTCTTGTGTAGTCGGGTGCGCAGGCGGTCAGGAAGACCAAGAGCATCGCGAGCAGGATTCCGCTCGTATTGACAGCATTCCTCATCGACCCAGCCATGGGACGAGAATAAGGAAATACGGCGACCTAGGCAAGCTCCTTCTCGAACTCTCCCAACGCGAATTCGACATCATCGGCCGTCACGCCGAAGTGGGTCACCAGACGGAAGCGCTTGGCCCAGAGGTTGAAGAAGCGCACGCCACGCTTCGCCATGGCCTTCACGAAACCCCGCGGATCGCGATCGCCCTCAAGTTCGAAGTAGACGATGTTAGACTTGTAGAGCGCGGGATCGATGTCGATCGCTTCGAACCCGGCCAGGCCCTCGGCTAGCCGCTTGGCGTTGGCGTGATCCTCGGCAAGACGCTCCACCCGATTCTCCAGGGCGAAGATGCCCGCCGCGGCCAGATGTCCCACCTGGCGCATACCGCCGCCCAGCAGCTTCCTCGCCCGATGGGCGTGGTAGATGAACTCCTTCGAGCCGCAGACCACCGAACCCACCGGCGCGCCCAGCCCTTTGGACAGGCAGAAGGTCACCGAGTCGGCATGGGAGCAGACCTCGGCCACCGATGTGCCGAGAGCCTGCGCCGCGTTGAAGACGCGGGCGCCGTCCAGGTGCACGCGCAGGCCGCGCTCGTCGGCGAACTCGCGCACGGATGCCATGTACTCGAGCGGCAGGGGCGAACCCGCGCATCGGTTGTGGGTGTTCTCCATGGAGATGAGCCGACTGCGCGGCTGATGCGCGTCGTCCGTGCGTTGGGCGAAGGCGACCTCGTCCAGATCGAGGGTGCCGTCCTCGCGGTTCTCGAAGATGCGATGCTGCACTCCCGCCACCACCGAGGCCGAGGCGGCCTCGTACATGAAGATGTGGTCCTGCCGTCCCAGGTAGATCTCGTCGCCCTTCTCCGTGTGAACCATCAGACAGATCAGGTTGCCCATGCTGCCGCTTGGCACGAAAAGACCCGCTTCCTTGCCCGTGATCTCGGCGCTCATCTCCTGCAACCGGTTCACGGTGGGATCTTCGTGGAAGACGTCGTCGCCCACCTCGGCCCGCGCGATGACCTCGCGCATGGCCTCGTCGGCTACGGTCACGGTGTCGCTTCTAAGATCTACGAAACGCATGGGGCTCCTTCTTCTCTCGGGACGGGACAGTGTGCAGAGAAGCGGGCCGGGAAGCAAGACGGCGATGAGAAGCTTGACATATTCAAAATAATGAACATAATCTGATTTCATGAATTTCGGGAGGTGGGGAGGACCAGCATTCGAGCGGCCCACCGGCCCGGCGCCATCGCTGTTTCCATCCGTTCCGCCCGGGCCGCTCAAGGACCCTGACCCGGGAGGAAACATGCCGAAGCCCAGAATATCCCTCGTTCTCATTCTCGCCCTGATCCTGTCCTCGCCCGCGGGCCTGTCCGCCCGCGTGGCCTGCGAGGTCGACAATATCTGTTGGACCTGGGACGGAAGCTTCCAGTACTCGAGCTTCCAGTGCGACGACGCATGGGGAATCTACCCCTGGGAGGTCTTCGAGTTCGACGATCCCTCCATCCTCGACTGCGAGGGCGATCCGGTCGGCGAGGTCCTGGGGCTCGACTTCTTCTGGGAGCACATTAAGGAAGGCAGCCGCATCGAACTCGGCGCACCGGTGCAGGTGACCGCGGAATGCGATCAGCTCGAGATCTGCCACTGGTACGTGCTGCTCAACGAGTGGGGCTTCGGACAGGGCGGCAATGTGGAGGTCATCCCCGAGGGCGGTGAGCCCGAGCTCATCTTTCCCGTGGGCGGCTATCCGGATCCGGGCATCCTGGACGGGTCCCCTTGCGTGCAGTACGAGCCCGGCTTCGCCGGTGAATCCGGCGGCTTCGTCAGGGACTGCTTCGACCTGAGCCCCTACGAGGGTCTCACGGTTCAGGTCTGCCTGAAAGTCGGCGCCGACAATTCCTATGTCGGACACGAAACCGCGCTGTGGTTCATCGAGAAGGTCACCTTGGGAGGTTTCGACGACACGGCGACCGACGAGAAGAGTTGGTCGACCTTCAAGACGCTGTACTAGCCCGGAGAAAACCGATCACTTGCGTCCCGCGGATTGCACTCGGGTCCAGTGCGCATCCCCGACATGGGACGGCTCTCTTGCCGCGAGCAGCGGGGAAGCGGATCCTGGATCGTACACGTGTACAATCCAGCAACGATCCGCTAGGATGCCGCCATGCCCTTACTCGCCTTCATCCTCGCCCTTGGCTCCCTCTGGACGCCCGATTCCGGCCCTCCGCCCGAGATGCCCGACTCCCTCGTCTTCGAGGAGATCGTCGCGGTGGAGGGCAAGGTGCTGCGCAGCCCGGACTTCGCCGTGGCCAGCGGACATGCCCTGGCCAGCGACGCCGGTGCGCAGGTTCTCGCCCGCGGTGGCAGCGCCGCCGACGCGGCCCTGGCCGTGCAGGCCATGCTGGCTCTGGTGGAGCCCGAAGGCAGCGGTCCCGGTGGCGGCTGCTTCATCCTCTACTACGAGGCGGCGACGGGAAAGGTCACCGCCATCGACGGCCGCGAAGAGCTGCCGGCGGCGGCCCGTCCCGACATGTTCCTGGACGAGAAGGGCCAGCCCCTCGAGGACATCTTCTCCGGCGGCCTGCCCGTGGGCGTGCCCGGCACCGTGGCCGCCATGGACGAGCTCCATCGCCGTTTCGGCCGGCTGCCCCGCATCGAGCTCTTCGTCGCGGCCCAGGAAACCGCCCGCACTGGCTTCCCCGTGGGCCCCGACCTGGCCTTCGAGCTCGAGCTGCAGGCCGATCGCCTCCGGCGATTCCCCGCGACGCGCAAGATCTACTTTCACGAGGACGGCCGTCCCTACGCCCTGGGCGACACCCTGCGCAATCCCGACTACGCCGAGTTCCTGCGCATGTGGGGAAGCGGGCTGCAGTTCTACCACGCCCTGGCCTCCGAGCTCGAGAAGGCCGTGAAGCGGGCCCCTTTCCGGCCCGGCCATCTCAACGCCCAGGACGTACGGAACTACAGACCGGTGGAACGGGAGGTCATCTGGGGCGACTACCGCGGCTGGCGACTGGCCACGATGCCGCCCCCGACCTCCGGCGGCATCACCCTGCTGGAGATCCTCGAAATTCTCGAAACCCGCGAGCCCTTGGCCGGCGACGTCTTCCACGACGACTCGATCCTGGTCGAGCACCTGGACCGGCTGGCCCGCGCCTCGAGGGTGGCCTTCGCCGATCGCGGCGCCTATCTGGGCGATCCGGATTGGAGCCCGGACATCCACATGCCCGGCCTGCTCGATCCCGACTTCATCGCGGAGCGGGCGAAGGCCGCCTTCGATCCCGAAGGCGATCTGACGCTTCGCGCCGAAGCGGGACAGCTCGGCGGGCACACCACCCACTTCTCCATCGCGGATGCCGAGGGCAACCTGCTCTCCTGCACCACCACCATCGAGCAACTCTTCGGCAGCGGCATGGTGCTGCCGCACTTCGGATTCCTGCTCAACAACCAGCTCAGCGACTTCAACTGGTTCCCCTCCGATCCGCCGGCGCCCAACGATGCCGATCCCAGCCGGCGCGAACTCATCCGCAACCTTCGCCACCCGGTGACGCCGGCGGGGAAGCGTCCGCGGAGCAGCATGTGTCCGGTGATCCTCTTCGACCCGGACGGCTACCCCCTGGCCCTTGGCTCACCGGGCGGCTCCCGCATCATCGGCACGGTGGCTTCGGTGGTCACGGCCCTGGTCGATCTGGATCTCAGCCTGGAAGAGGCCGTGGCCTTCCCGCGTCTGCACTGCCGCAACTCGCCGGTGGATCTGGAATCCCGCGGATGGAATCGCGCCGCCCTGGCCGACTCACTCCGGGCCCGGGGCTGGCCCGTCGCGCCGGCCTACCGCTGGCCCCTCTATCAGGGCGATGTCAATGCCGTGCGGGTCCATCCCTTCGGGGTAAAGGAAGCCGTGAGCGATCCCCGACGGGACGGGCAGCCGGCCGGCGGCTGACGTTTGGACCTTTTCCCGACCAGGAATTCTAGTTACCTTGAGGGCTCACCCGCCGCACGGAGGTCAGGATGAAAACCCAGGAGAAACAGGTCCGCCCTTGTACCGACATGCCGGAGGTCCTCGGGGCCCGGCATGAGGTTCCCCTGCTCGACGGCAGCACCATCGAAAGCGCTTTCTTCGACAACGCGGCCAGCACCAAGCCCTTCGCGGAAGTCAGCGACTTCATCAAGGAGATCGAACCTTACTACTCGAACATCCATCGGGGTACCGGCTTCGACAGCATGTACTGCACGCACCTCTACGAGGAGGCGCGGGACCGCATCCTCTCCTTCGTGGGCGGCGAGCCGGGCACGCACATCGTCATTCCCGTGCGAAACACCACCGAGGGACTGAACCTCCTGGCAATGACCATGAATCTGGATCCGGTGCAGGACGTGGTTCTCAGCTCCATCATGGAACATCACAGCAACGATCTTCCCTGGCGGGGCAAGGCGAAGGTGGAGCACATCCCGGCGAACAAGCAGGGCGACCTGGATCTGGAATGGCTGGAGAGCCGGCTCAAGCGTCATGCCGGCGCGGTGAAGCTGGTGGCCATCACCGGCGCGAGCAACGTGCTGGGCAACGTGACGCCCATCCACGACATCGCCAAGATGGCTCACAAGCACGGCGCCAAGATCGCCGTGGACGGCGCGCAGCTGGTTCCCCATCGCAAGGTGAGCCTCTGCGAGTCGGACGATCCCTGTCACATCGACTACCTGGTTTTCAGCGCCCACAAGATGAACTCGCCCTACGGCGAAGGCGCCGTGGTGGGCGACTTCCAGCACTTCGCCGACGCCGCGCCCTACCTGCAGGGCGGAGGCACGGTGTACTCGGTGGGCCTGGACCACGTGATCTGGGCCGATCCGCCGGACAAGCAGGAGGCGGGCACTCCGAACATCCTGGGCATGCTGGCCCTGGCCAAGGCCATCGAGATCATGGAGCGCGTGGGCATGGACGCCATCGAGGCCCATGAGGCGAAACTAACCAAGCGCCTGCTCGAGGGCATGCTCGAGATTCCCAAGGTCGGCATCTTCGGCAAGAACGATCCCGAGGATCTCGAGGATCGTCTGGGCGTGGTCACCTTCACGGTGGCGGGCATGCATCACGCGAAGGTGGCGGCCATCCTCAGCTACGAGGGCGGCATCTCGGTGCGCAACGGATGCTTCTGCGCCCATCCCCTCATCAAGCACATGCTCAACGTGACGCCCGAACAGGAAGAGGCCTTCGAGGAGGCCATCCGTCACGGCGATCGCAGCGACGTGCCAGGAGCGACGCGCGTGAGCATCGGCATCCACAACACGGAAGAGGAGATCGATCGCTTCCTCGGGCTTCTGCGGAAGATCGCCGAGGACGAGTACGAGGGAGACTACGCCCAGGATCCCGGCACGGGAGAATTCTTCCCCGAGGGATATCGATTCGACTTCTCCTTGCACCCTGAAATCTAAGCACTTAGCACCCTCGCCCTGCCTCCCCGATCGGGGGGCGGGGCTGATTGTTTTTCATTTATAGAACATGTAGAATAAACTAGGAATTGTTCTAGGCACTCCTTCGGATTCTTGGGCGAAAAGGGGTGAGACCTCGTGAGAACACCCCGGATAGGGATGCTCATCCTTATCGGCGCGATGCTATTGCCGCCGGCGGCGAGGCACGCCCAGGCTCGCGCGCCCTACGATCCCGTCTCCCAGATCCTCCCGAACCCACCCGCTCCCGAACGCCCCACCGACCTCATCTTCGAGGACTTCGAGGGCATGTGGCCCCCCGACGGCTGGGCCTTCATCATCAACGAGCCCTTCTACACCTGGGACCTCACCGATTTCGACAGTCACTCGGGACTCTACAGCGCCTGCATCCACTACGGTCCCCAAGGCGTGGCCATGGACGAATGGATCGTGACGCCGGCCCTCGACTTCACCGACCGGGCCCGCGTCTACCTCGAGTTCTATGAGGAGCAGCGCTACTGGGCCGGCTTCGGCGGTCACCATTTCATCGCGGTCAGCACCACCAGTCAGACCGATCCGGCCGCCTTCACCATGGTGACCGACTGGACCCCCGAGAATCACATGATCAACGGGTTCGATGGCGAGCCGGCCTTCGTCGACCTCAGCGACTATCTCGGCGAGACCCAGGTCTACGTGGCCTTCCGCTATGTGGGCACCTGGGCCGACACCTGGTTCGTGGACGACATCCGGGTCTACGTGCCCGAGCAGCTCGACGCGGCCGCCCTCATGGTGAAGCCGGACGGCGGCCAGTACGCAGGCGGCGAATCCATCATGCCCGAGGTCATCGTCGCGAACTTCGGCGGCGATGTCGAAACCTTCGACGTCACCATGAGGATCTTCGAATCCGGCACGGAGGTGTACACGGAGCTGCTCAACACCAGCATCGCCCCCGCCGAGCTGGACACCCTGGAATTCCCCGAAATCCTGCTCCTGGACGGGAACTACTACATCCTCGAAGCCGAGACCCAGCTCCTGGACGACGGGCTCCCGGACAACGACATCGCCACCGCCTTCAACGATACCTACATCGTGCCCAACATGCCCATGGGATGGTTGCACACCAACAGCGGGTCGGGCCCCTCGCTTCCCGCGGACACCTTGCTGGACGACACCATGGCCGCCCACGAGGACGAGCTCGCCCTGGTCCGTCTGCACACCTGGTGGCCCGGCCTGGACGAGCTCTACCTCGAGAACCAGGCGCAGAGCGATTCCCTGCTGGAGCGCTACGGCATCGACTTCGTGCCGCACTTCTGGGTGGACGGCATCGTGGACGCGCGATTCCAGACCGAGACCTACGACTCCATCTTCCTGTCTCGCCGAGTCATTCGCGGACCCACCGAAATCGACATCCTCTGGGAGCAGCCCACCGACATCATCGTCGCCTCGATGAACAACGTGAATCCCCTGAACCCGGCCGCCGACTATCGATTGAATCTCTACGTCACCGAGGATTCCATCGCCTACCACGGAGGCAACGGCCTGGAGATGCACAACCAGGTCTTCCGTGCGGTCTACCCCTCGGTGGAAGGACTCGACTATCCGCCCGAAGCGGGAAGCTACGAGTTCCAGTTCGACGCCCCCATCGACGAGGGCTGGATCTACGAAAGGATCCGGCTGACCCTGGCCGTCCAGGAAGTCGGCAACCAGCGCGTCTGGCAAACCCTCGCGGGAAGACCATCGGACTACTGGCCCATGATCCGATGGGAGCCGCCGGTCTCCAGCGTTGCGCTCAGCGATTCCATCGAGATTCCCCTGTGGCTCCAGCCCGGGCCCACGGCGATCAAGGGACTCGAGATCTCCATCGGCTTCGATCCGGATGTGGTGGAGCTCATGGGCATCCAGCCCGGCCCATGGTTTACGGAGTCGGGGCTGGAGTTCTTCTTCTACGACTACAGCCAGGACGCCCCCCAGCCCGCCGATGCCGTGCACTTCTCCGCCGCCTTCCTCAACGGGGAGATCGCCGGCGAGGGAGTCATCGCCAACTGCAAGTTCAAGGGACTGGAACTGGGCGGATCGGCCCTGGAGTTCATCGACATAGACATTCGCGACGCCGATAACACGCCCCTCGCCTATCGCGGAAGCCTCGGCGATTCGGTCCTGGTCGACGACAGCGGCACCGGAGTCTTCGAGCCCCTGGCGGCATTCCCGGGAAGGCTGTCCAACCATCCCAATCCCTTCAATCCCGTGACCACCCTGTTCTTCACGCTGAGCGAGGCCTCGCCGGTGCGCCTGGAGGTCTTCGACATCGCCGGCCGCAGGCTGAGGACACTCGTGAACTCGGTCTTGGAGTCCGGGGATCATTCCCGGATCTGGGATGGCCGCAACGACGCGGGCGAGGAATTGCCCAGCGGGCTCTATCTGGCCAGGCTCCGCTCCCGCGAAGAAGCCCATGGCGCCAAGCTGCTCCTGCTGAAATAGAAAAAGCCGGGAGTCGCGAAGACCCCCGACTTCAAATAACCGAATGCGCCTAGACAATATGGAACGGCCGGCCTCCCGGTTACCGCGGGTTGTGCACCGTGGT
>CAYFNT010000018.1:0-78469 GCA_964344565.1 uncultured bacterium | reverse complement strand
ACGGCCTCCGGTCAGGTCGTCTCAACAGAATTTACAGAAGAGATGTTACACGCCCCTGGAGCAGTACGAGTTGCCTGCCGATTGTGAATCCCATCGATAGCTGGGGCTATCCCGCCTGGGACGGTCAGTTTGCAGTCTATTTCGGCGGTTATTGTGATGACACGGCAATCAACAGCTCTGTGTGCCAGGAGATGTTCATCTCCTGCTGGTATCTCGATTGGATGTGGATGGGTTTCATCGACTCAGCCTGCAGCACACTACGAGTCACATTCGATGGCGAAGTTGTTTTTGAGCACACAATGACCCCAGAGGATCACAACTACGGCTCGTTCGACACCGCGGCCAGCCAGTGGGGTGCACTTGATATCAGCTTGTGGTACGTGGAGACGGTGAACCTGTGTTTTGAATGGACCGCTTGCGGTGACGATACCGACGGAGATGGATTTCCTGATGAGTCGAACGACCGAATGCTCATTGACTGGGTCACGATGGTAGCCAGCTGCGTGACTTCCACCGAGGAAACATCGTTCACCACCGTGAAGACGCTCTACTAGTTCAAAAAAAGAGCCCGCCGATCCCGGCGGGCTCCCGATTCGACTCAAACACATCTAACGATACAGCGCCTTGATGGTACTCCAGTCGGTGTTCTCGGTCGCCGTGGCTTCCTCCTCCACCGAGAATGCGTCCAGGTGGATCCAGGCCTCGTAGCCGTCGGCTACGCGCACGGTGAGGTAGTCGCCGCCGACCGGCGCCACGAATCCGCCGACCACATGGGTCCAGCCGCCGGTGCCCGAGGCCGCGGTGAAGGCCAGGGTTCCGAAGCTGGCATCGCTGGCGGATATGCCCACCTCGACCACGCCGACGTCGGGATCGAAGTCCAGGTTGGATTCAGCATAGAATTCGATGGTGTAGGCCGTGCCCGAGACGATGGAAGAGGACAGGCCGAAGGAGAAGGCGTCGGTCAAGCCGCCGGTGGCTGAAGTCCTGTGAATGGAGATCTTCGACACGCCGCTCGCCGGAGCGCTGGCGTAGCCGCAGCTGGTGCCGTCGTTCATGACGTCGATCTCCTCCGCACCGCCGAAGGCGACGATGTCGGACATGCCGGCGGTCACCGTGGCGTTGGGCAGATTGAAGTTGCAACCCGCGGCGATGGTGGTGGCCTCGAAATCGCCGTTAAGAACGATGTTCGAACGCTCACCCGAACCGGGAGGCGATTCCGCGGGAATCTCGATCTCGCTGCTCTCCAGGGGCGAAGAAGTGCCCTCGAACGCGAAGGCCGAAACCGTCAATCCAAGGAGTGAGATCATGGCAATCGACACGATCACTTTCTTCATCTTTGACCATCCTTGTTGAGGCTGGTGAGGGGAGGATGGTTTCATCCTCGCGAAACAAAGCTAGCAAGACGATATGACAAATAGAAGGAAATTCGTTAAAGTTGATACTCGGCTCCATAGGATCTCAAGACCCGAGATCAACAATAGCATCCTAATCCGATGTCATTCAGGAAGTTGTACTCCGAGGTCGCGAGTGAAGGAGCTCAGTCAGCCTCTTCCGCGCCTTTGAGTTCGAAGTAGCGCCCCTCGAAGAAGTAGCCGAGCCTGGGCGGACGCCCGTAGCGATCGGCGGCGGCATCGATAGCGCCGAGGATGTCCCGTTTCAGGTAGCGACCCGACAGGTGCATGAGCACCAGATGCTTCACCCCGGCCTCGGCGGCCGCACGGAAGCTGGCCTCGATGTGGCCATGGCTCATGCGGCTCTCCTTCATCTCCTTGGAATCCAGGAAGGTCGAGTCGATGAGCAGGGTCTCGGCCCCGCGCAGCTCGGTGATGTCCTCCACCGGCCGTGTGTCGCCGGTGTAGACCAGCAGCGGGTGCCAGACCGTTTCCAGCACGGCCTCCTTGCCCTTCTCCTGCACGAGGCGCCGGATCTCATCGCCTCCCGCGACTTGGAACTCGGCCCTGGGCGACTGGCGCTTCTCCTCGATGCGCCATCCCAGCGATTGCCAGCCGCGGGTGTGGTCCACGGCGAAGGCGCGCACGCGGGTACGGCGGCGGGTGACCTCCACATCCACCGAAGCGCCGGGGCCGACAGGGTGCCAATCCAAATCGTAACGCAGGCGGTGCTTCTGCTTCTTGTCGAGGTATTCGCGCAGGTATCCGATGAAGGGATCGCCCTCGGGATAGTAGACCGCGATGGGAATCTCGCGGTCGCCGCTGGACAGGTTGCGCAGGTTGACCACGCTGGGCAGCCCAGCGATGTGGTCCTCGTGGCCATGGGTGAGGAAGACCTTGCGGATGCCGAAGATCTTCTTGCCCAGGGCCTGGGATATGCCCTCCCCCGCGTCCAGCATGAGCCGGGCGGGCTTGTAGTAGAACCAGGTGGAGTAGAGGGCCTTGGAGTAGCCGGTCAGCGAGTTCTGCATAGGGGCCTACCATAGTTCCGAGACCCTTGCGGCGCAAGGCCCCGGGCGGCTCCAGGGCACCTTGACAAGCGCATAAAGCCTTGTATTATTTGCTCCTATCCAATTGAGGATCAACTCACCCTAGCTCGGAGGAGTCCCCGTCCGCGGGTAGGACTCCGCCCCGATCAAGGAGCCGAAATGGCGCGCAAGAGAATCGTCATCATGGGCGCGGCGGGCCGCGACTTCCACAACTTCAACGTCCTCTATCGCGACAACGAGGACTACGAGGTCGTCGCCTTCACCGCCACGCAGATTCCCGATATCGAAGGCCGCAAGTATCCCGCAGCCCTGGCCGGAAAACTCTATCCCAAGGGCATTCCCATTCTCGCCGAAGAGGATCTCGGAGACATCATCGTCGAGTACGGCGTGGACGAAGTCGTCTTCGCCTACAGCGACGTGACCCACGAGCACGTGATGCACGCCGCGAGCTTCGTGAACGCCATGGGACCGGATTTCCGTCTCATCGGCACCAGCGACACGATGGTCGAGAGCAGCAAGCCGGTCATCTCCATCTGCGCCACGCGCACCGGTTGCGGCAAGAGCCAGACCACCCGCGCGGTGGTCGACGTGCTCAAGAGCATGGGCCTGAAGGTCGTGTCGATCCGCCACCCCATGCCCTACGGCGATCTCGCCAAGCAGGCCGTGCAGCGTTTCGCCTCCCTGGCCGACCTGAAGAAGCACAAGTGCACCATCGAGGAGATGGAGGAGTACGAGCCTCACATCGTCGACGGAAACGTGATCTACGCGGGCGTGGACTACGAGGCCATCCTGCGCGAGGCCGAGAAGGAAGCGGACGTCATCCTCTGGGACGGCGGCAACAACGACACCAGCTTCTACCTTCCCGATCTTCTGATCACCGTGGTGGACCCGCTCCGCCCGGGTCATGAGATCGCCTACTATCCCGGCGAGACCAACCTGCTGCAGGCCGACGTGGTGGTCATCAACAAGATCGACAGCGCCAGCCTCAATGATATCGAGGACGTGCGCGATACCGTGCGCCAGCTGAATCCCCTGGCCGTGATCGTCGACGCCGCCAGCCCGGTGAGCGTGGAGGATCCCGAAGTCATCGAGGGCAAGCGCGTGCTCGTGGTCGAGGACGGTCCCACCCTGACCCACGGCGAGATGAAGCTCGGCGCGGGCACCGTGGCCGCTCTCAAGCACGGCGCCATGCCCGTCGATCCCCGCCCCTACCTCAAGGGCAGCCTCATCGACACCTTCGACAAGTACTCGGAGATCGGCGTGCTGCTCCCGGCCATGGGTTACGGCGGACAGCAGGTCAAGGACCTCGAGGCCACCATCAAGGCCACCGATTGCGAGGCCGTGGTCATCGGCACCCCCATCGATCTGCGTCGGGTGGTGAAGATCGACAAGCCCAGCACTCGGGTGACCTATGAGCTGAGCCCCATCGGTCGGCCGGACATCGAGGACGTGGTCGGCGCCTTCCTGCATCAGTACGCCGAGGAGCATGCTCCGAAGCCCAAGCCGAAGGCGAAGAAGAAGGCCGCCAAGAAGTCGACCAAGAAGGCTGCCAAGAAGACCACGAAGAAAGCCGCCAAGAAAGCCACCAAGAGAACGGCGAAGAAGGCGAGCAAGAAGAAGTAGTTGGCTATTGGCCAGAACCCCCTCGCTTCGGCGAGGGGGTTTTCTTTCGGGCAGCGGGTATCGGGCGGCCACAGAAAAAGCCGGGACGCCACGCGTCGTCCCGGCCACCCTTTCCCGCCATCGAATCCACAGCTATTCGAGCGGGACCCCCGAGTGTGAAACCTAGAAGATCTTGGTCAGATCCATCCCCTTCCTGATCGAGGATCGAGTGGCATAGGTGCGGTCCTCCGCCTGCCCGAATATCCGGTAGAGGAACCAGCCCGAGTGGATTCCGAAAGCTTCCAGCAGCGCGCGCTGGGCGTAGCGAAGGGCGCCGCCCGCGCCGTGACCGCGGAAGTACTGCTCGAAGAAGGCCATGCGGAAGATGCGCGCCTCGCGCGCGTCGCGGAATGCGGCCAGGGGCGAAAGCACCCGGCGGTAACCGCGGGCGAGCAGCCGTCCCGCGAAGTCTTCCGCGTCAACCGGTTCTTCCCATTCGTTGGGCTTCTCCAGGAAGATCAGGTCGCCGCCCTCGCCGCCGTCTTCGGCGAGGAGTCTCTCCCAGGCGTCCAGACCTTCCGCGTAGAACACCTTGTGCACCGAGTCCCCCTGGTCGTCCTCCTTCAATTCCGCGCCACCGCGATGAAGGAGATTGCGCAGCTCCTGATGCAACCCGCTGCGGCGCTCCTCCTCCGCGCGCACCTCGATGCAGTAGGCCCCGTCGCCGGACTGTGCGCGTCCACCGAGTACGAAGAAGCTGGAGCCCCGGGGGAAGATGAATCGCTCGCCCAGGAAGGTGGAGCCGTCCCGGAGCAGCTCCCAGGGAAGACGCTGTAGAAGGCCAGAACCGAGGATGCGAAGAATCCCGGGCAGGTCCTCGAGCTCCTCGCCCGGGTCCAGGGCGCCGGTGAAGGCCTTGGACATGGGAGCGCTCAACAGTGCAAGAGCGTCGTCCAGAGGTCGCCCGTCGCGATAGTCCTCGAGCAGCCTCTCCAGAGCCTGCTCCAGATCCAGCCCCGCGGGCAGCACCGGCCTCAGGGCCCCCTCCAGATTTCCCGCCGCGATTTCGCGACCGGAATCCTGGCGAGGGGCGGCAGCGGCTCCCCGGCGCCGCTGCAGGAATCGCCGGAGGTACTCGGCGCGGAGATCGTCTTCCTCCACCAGAATGCGCAGTCGGATGCCGCCCTCGCCTTCCTCGCTCCAGCTCTCCCAGAGCGCTTCCACCAGCTCCGCGAAATCCTCTCCCGCGTCGGCGAACTGGCCTATGGGGAACGCCAGGTCGCGCAGGGCGAGAACGCGCGCATGTCGGAAGGTGTCGCCCAGTCGCTTGCGGAGCAGATCCTTGCTCGCTCCGCCACGGGCGGGAAGGGTGAGGTGCAGCAGGAAACGCAGTGGCAGCATGCCGGCCGAGGTCAGTCGGATGTCGCGATCTTCGGGATACTCCCTCAACTGCGCGAGCACGCCGGCGGCGCCCTCCTCCAGCAGGGACGGCAGAATCCCCTCGTCTCCGCGCCAGGGAAGGACGAGAGCCTCTGCGGACACTTCGCGAGGATCGCGAAGCGCGACTTCGACACCGGGTCTGATTCTATCGAGGAGTTTCGGGCACATACGCCCGACGGAGAGCAAGGAAAGTGACAGGCCGCGTTCGGTTTAGGGCAAGGATTCAGGGCGCGCCGGTCGGCCTTGCGAGGACGATTGTCCGAAGCGGAGACGGCTTCATCAGGATTGCCGCCGCTTCCTCGACGGGCGGATTTCGACCAGTGACGACCTGTGGAATCCCGCCGCAGCCAGAGGATGGATTCTAGGGAGAGGGAGCGTCGTCTGGCTCCGCGCTAGAATTCCTCCGCACGCGAAATTTCTTTGGCCGAACCGAACTCGAATCGGCGTTCTCCGCAGATTTCCCGGCTCACACGGCAACGGAAGCAGGCAGATTTTACATCGCAAATGGAAGAAAGTCCTATGCGCTCGTCGCCGGTGGCGAAGATCTCGAGCAGGAAGTCCACTTCCTCCACGCTGCGTCCGGACGCCGCGGCCATGTCAACGATGGCCTTCTCGATTCCTTCGAGGTCGAGGGATCCGTCGACGAGGTCGTCCATCCTCGATACAACCCTTCGCACGGCGGGCTGGGAGCCGGGTTTGCGCCGCCCCATCTCGCGGGCGAACTCGCGGGTGGCGTCTTCGGAGAGATAGCTGAACATCTCCTCCATGCCCGCGGCGAGGTCTTCTTCGCTTTCGAAGGATTCGACGAGGTCGGTCAGGGAGCCGAAGTCGCCCTGCAGCATCACGGCCGTGCGGGCGTTCTTGGCCACCGAACGGATCTGCTGAAGGTTGAGACCGAGGTCCTCGTCGGCGGCCATGACCTTCTTGTCCTTCTCCTCCATTTCCGCGAGCACCTGCAGGTTTCCGAGCTTCTCCCGGATCAAGGGCTGCATGGCGTGGGAATACTTGAAGCGATTGAAACCGAAGCGCAGCATCTGAAGTACGATGGACACCCAGATCTCGTCGTCGCTGGTCTTGGCCAGCTCCCAGCGGGCCACTTCTTCCTGCACGAAGGCCTGCGGATCGGGGGTCTCGTCGCCCATGCTGTCTTCGCGTAGGGTTTCGACGATTTCCTCATAGAGCTTCTTCAAGCGAGCATCCATGACACACTCCGACATAGCGTCTTGGGTGAAAGCAAAATGCATTGGGAAATTGATGAACGGAAGGTGCGCATACTATAGGCAATTCCCCCGGCGGATGCCAGAGGAAAGCCACGGCCTTGCCAGGCCCCCTGCCCCATGCTAGATTCCGCGCGACCTTGTCCCAGAGGTGGAAAAATGAGCCGAAAATCGACCCTGGCCCTGCTGATTTCCCTGGCCTCGATCCTCGCCGCCGGCCCCCTGGCGGCCCAGAACGAGGTGGACGCCCACAGCCGTCTGCAGGAGCTGGCCAAGAAGGCCAAGCGAGGCGGGGAGGAGGCGGCCAAGGCCGCCGAAGCCGTGGATCTGCCCGAGGGCGTGACACGGCTCAGCTCCGACATGGCCCGGGAATCCATGCCCGACTGGGACCCCGCGGGAGAGTGGATCTACTACGCCGAGAAGGCCGGCGGACCCAACCGGATCATGCGCCGGTCCCCAGGCGGCGGCGAGCCCGACACCGTGGTCGCCACCTCCTATTTCGGCGCCTCCCAGCCGGCGGTCTCCCCCGACGGCGAGTTCCTCGCCTATCAGACCCGCAAGATCGACACGGCCAATTCCATCTGGATCCGTCGCCTGGAAGACGGGGTGGAGGGCAAGCTCATCGACGATCAGGAGACCCTCGAAAGCGGGCCGGCCTGGAACCGCCTGGGCGGGAAGCTCTTCTTCAACCGCAGGACCACGAATTCCGAGAACCACCGTGCCGTGAGCAGTCTCAAGAACGGGGATGCCCTCAAGGTCGTCGGCCGCGAGCAGGGCAGCTACTTCAGCCCCAGCGTGAACGCGGACGGCAGCGAGGTGGCCTGGCTCCACCGCCTGGGCCGCGAATCGAAGATCGTGATCATGAACACGGAATTGACGGCCCTGACCCGCGACGTGCTCACTCCTGGATACACGGTCGCCTCCATGGACTGGCTGCCCGACGGACGCCGCATGGTCGTATCCTATATGGACAACAGCAATCCCGATCACGGTTTCGACCTGGGCGTTCTGGACCTGGGCGACGGCAGCATCGAGGCCCTTCTCGATCTGGGCCACTACGATTCGGATCCCTGCGTTTCCCCGGACGGCAATCGCGTGGTCTTCGTGGCGAACCCGAAGAAGCAGCAGGATCTCTACATTCTGAGCCTACCCGCGCAGTTCATCTCGGAGGAATAGGGTGTCCGACTCGCAAAAAGTCATCGTGGTCATGCCGGCCTACAACGCCGAGAGCACCCTCGAACGCACCCTGAGCGACATTCCCGCGGGCAGCGTGGACGAGGTCATCCTGGTGGACGACTGCAGCGCCGACAACACGGTGGAACTGGCCCGGCGCCTCGGCATCACGGTGATCGAGCACGACAAGAACCGCGGCTACGGCGCCAATCAGAAGACCTGCTACCGGGAGGCCCTGGAGCGCGGCGCGGATATCGTGGTGATGATCCATCCGGATTATCAGTACGACGCGAGTCTCGTGCCGGCCATCGTCGAACTGCTGCAGGGCGACCACTGCGACGTGATCCTGGGCAACCGCATCCGCTCCCGCCGGGAGGCCCTCGACGGCGGCATGCCCGTGTACAAGTACCTCGCCAACCGCCTGCTCACCATCGTCGAGAACCTCTGGACCGGCGAGAACCTGGGCGAGTGGCATTCGGGCCTTCGCGCCTACAAGCGCGAGGTTCTGGAAATGCTGCCCTGGGAGCTCAACAGCGACGACTTCGTCTTCGACAGTCAGTTCCTCGTGCAGTGCGTCCATTTCGGATTCCGCATCGGCGATCTGCCGGTGCCGGTGCGCTACATGCGCGAGGCCAGCAGCATCAACTTCACGCGCAGCATGGAGTACGGGATGCTCACCCTCGAAGTCTTCGTACGCTGGACCCTGCACCGGTGGAAATGGCGCCGGGACGCGCTCTTCCAGGAGGAGGCGGCGAGCCCGCCCCTGTGATTTACCTGGGATCGAGAAAAGTGTTATAATTCTCCCGCCCCAGGCGAGGAGGATGTGATGCGTAATCTGGCAATTCTGCTTCTGGTCATCCCCACCGTCGCAAGTTCCAACAGCATCGGCGTTTACCATGCCGGCGGCCCTTACGATCCGGGCGGCGGCTGAGGCAGCGGGTGGCACTGCGGGACGGTCGTCCCCTACGTTCCCCTGGACCTGGTCGTGGTCGCGAACTTCCCCGCCATCGAGGGCGGCATCACGGCGGCCGAATTCAAGATCGACAACCTACCCACGAACGACGGATACCCAAGCGGCACAGTCACGGTGACCCCGACCTCGGATCTGGTCATCGGCGATCTCTGGTGGGATTTCTCCATCGCCTGGGCCGAGCCCGTCGGGGTGGATGATCACTTCGCGATCATCGCCGAGATCGAGCTGCTCATGTTCGATCCGACCTGGATCGGCTCGGACCGATGGATACAGATCGCGCCCGGTGACGATTGCGGCTGCATGGTCCTGGTCGATTCAAATTTCGAGATCGTGGATATCGACTGGGGTGACGTGATGATTCTGAACTGCGAAGTCAACTGCGCCGATTGCATGACCGCAACGGCCGTGAGCAGCTGGTCGGAAATCAAGCTGCTCTTCTAATACTGCAATGAAGGGAGAAGGGATGAAGTTCCTGACGAGCCTGTGCCTCGCGCTGATCCTGGCCTCAATGTCCCATGCCGCCGACAGCATCGGCATCTACGCGGACGAGACCGGCACCATCCGGTGCGCCGACCTGGTGCCCTACGTCATCACGGACCTGTACATCGTCGCCCATCTCACGAGTCTCTGCGAGGGTGGCATCGTCGCGGCGGAATTCAAGGTGGACAACTGGCCCGAGACGGGGGATGACCCGGATCTGGGACTGATCGAGGTGATTCCCTACTCCAGCCTCTACATCGGGTACCTTCACCATGACTTCGCGATCGCCTGGTCCGAACCTCAGGGGGCCGGATCCTGCTATGTCACCATCGCCCTGCTCCAGTTCCTGGCCTTCGGCCAGACCTGGCCGGGCCAGGACTACTGGCTGAGCATCGCTCCGGGCAATGATTGCGAATGCCTCGTTCTGGTGGACCATCTCTACCAGGAGCATGATGTCTACGGGGATTCGTTCCTGCTGAACTGCGTGCAGGACTGCGGCTTCTGCTGGACCGCGGCAGAGCCCACCGACTGGTCGGCCCTGAAGGCGATGTACTAGTCTAGATGCCGAACCAGTGCCCCAGCAGCGGCGTTCCCAGGTAGCGCGCCAACAGCGCGATCAGGGCCAGCGAGAACGAGAAGGGCGCGGTGAAGCGGAACAGAGGCATGAGCCGCGCGATCACCAGGGCCAGCACGAAGATCAGAATGATGGCCAGGGGTCCTGTGAATGCGCCGACCATGGCGATGAGCGCGTAGTCTTCGCCCAGGAGTTTCTCCTTCTCGGGCCGGTCCCCCGACAGCCCTTTCATGAGGCCCGGCACCAGGGCCAGTATTCCCGAGACGAGATAGCCCGCCACGATGCCCAGGCCCGAGTGCGACCAGGCGAAATCCGGCGTGCGGATCAGGTAGATGGTCGACAGCACGGCCAGGACCATGCCCAGGTAGCTGATCCAGTAGGGAAGGCGTCCCCGCTTCCAGTCATTGGCGAGGAGCGCGCCCAGCAGGGCGAGGAAGACGATTTCGCGGACGAAAATCATGACGAGCTCCGAGGTGGGCGACCCGCCACCAGCAGCCGGCCGCCAGCCAGATCATACTCAGTCCGCTGAATTCGGCAATAGGGAAGCTGGCGACCGGAGACCGGCGACTGGAGACCGGCGACCGGAGACCGGCGACTATAGACCGGCGACCCAAAAACCCCTTGCAGGAAATGGGGCCCTCCCCTAGGGTGCCGGAAGTTTAGACGAACCCCACCCCGACGGGACACCCTTGCAGGCCACCATCGCTCTCGAAACCGGTCGCGTCTTCCGCGGTCGATTGCTGGGCGCGCCGCGCGAAGCGGGCGGGGAACTCGTTTTCCATACCGGGATGACCGGCTACCAGGAGATCCTCACCGATCCGAGCTACGCCGGGCAGATCGTCCTCTTCACCGCCTCGCACATCGGCAACTACGGCATCCAGGCCGGCGACGACGAATCCCGCCGCATCCAGCCCGCGGCCATGGTCGTGCGCGACTTCTGCCGCCGAAGTTTTCACCGCCGCTCCGAGCGCGGACTCGACGAGGTGCTGCGCCGGGCGGGCGTGCCCGCCCTGTCCGACGTGGACACCCGCGCCCTGGTGCACGTCATCCGCGAAGAGGGCAACCTGCGGGCCTGGATCGGCCATGGCGATCCCGCGAAACTGGTGGAAAAGGCCCGCGCCCTTCCACCCATGGGCGAGGTGGACTGGGTCTCGCGGGTGACCTGCCCGGAGCCCTGGACATTGGAGCCCGAATCGGCGGCATTGGAACCCTGGGAAGTGGCGGTGCTCGACCTGGGCGTGAAGAGGAGCATCCTCGAGAGCCTTGCGGCCAGAGGGTGCCGCTTGCGGGTTTATCCCGCCGATACCGATTTCGAGACATTGTCGTCCCCTCCCACGGAGGGGATTTTTCTTAGCAACGGTCCCGGCGATCCGGCGGGGCTGCCCCGGGTGGTGGCCACGGTCGAGAAGCTGGTGGAGGCGGATCTGCCGCTCTTCGGCATCTGCCTCGGGCATCAGGTCCTCGCCCGCGCCCTGGGCGCGGAGACCGAGCGGCTGCCCTTCGGCCATCACGGCGCCAACCATCCCGTGCAGCGCCTGTCGGACGGGCGGGTCGAGATTAGCAGCCAGAACCACAACTACTGCGTGCCCAGGGAGTCCCTGGTCGGAACCGGGGCCGAGCTGACCCATCTCAGCCTGAACGACCGCAGCGTCGAGGGAATGGAGCTGCCGGGCCGGCCGGTCTATTCGGTGCAGTATCATCCCGAGGCGGCCCCGGGCCCCAGCGACAGCCTCTACCTCTTCGATCGATTCATCCGCGAAATGCGGGCCCGCCGCGACGGCAGAGTCCGGGGAAGGGGTGCCTGATGCCCCGCCGCCGCGATCTGAACTCCGTGCTGGTTCTGGGATCGGGTCCCATCGTGATCGGACAGGCCTGCGAGTTCGACTACTCGGGCACCCAGGCCCTGAAGGCCCTGCGCGGCGAGGGCCTGCGCACCGTTCTGGTGAACAGCAATCCGGCCACCATCATGACCGATCCCGGCCTGGCCGACGCCACCTACCTCGAGCCGCTCTGCGCGTCGCGGCTGGCGAAGATCATCGAGCAGGAGAGGCCGGAGGCCCTGCTGCCCACCGTGGGCGGGCAGACCGGCCTCAACCTCGGCCTCGAACTCGCCGAATCGGGGCTCCTCGAAAAGTTCGGCGTGGAGA
Source organism: uncultured bacterium (assembly GCA_964344565.1). Taxonomy (GTDB): domain Bacteria; phylum Krumholzibacteriota; class Krumholzibacteriia; order JACNKJ01; family JACNKJ01; genus JACNKJ01. The sequence continues at coordinate 66,423 of CAYFNT010000018.1, read as the reverse complement.
TGATCGGCGCGGGCGTCCGGAGCGTGCGCCTGGCCGAGGATCGTGAGCGCTTCAAGAAGGCCATGGAGGAGATCGGTCTGCGCACGCCGCGCAGCCTGCTCCTGCGCAGTCTGGACGAAGCCGAAGCGGCCATGGATCAGCTGGGCTTCCCCTCCATCCTGCGGGCCAGCTTCACCCTGGGCGGATCCGGCAGCGGCATCGCCGAGAATCGGGACGAGTTCCTGTCCATTCTGGCCGAGGGGCTTTCGCTCTCGCCGGAGGGCAGCGTGCTCGCGGAGGAGAGCGTGCTCGGATGGAAGGAATACGAGCTCGAGGTGGTGCGCGACCGGGTGGGCAACGGCATCGTGGTCTGTTCCATCGAGAACTTCGATGCCATGGGCGTGCATACGGGCGACAGCATCACCGTCGCGCCGGCCCAGACCCTCAGCGACCGCGAGTATCAGTTGCTCCGGGACGAGGCCCTGCGCGTGATGGACGCCGTGGGCGTGGCCACCGGCGGCTCCAACGTGCAGTTCGCCGTGGATCCCGAAAGCGGCGAGCACGTGGTCATCGAGATGAATCCCCGCGTGAGCCGATCCAGCGCCCTGGCCAGCAAGGCCACGGGCTATCCCATCGCCAAGATCGCCACCCTGCTCGCAATCGGATACACCCTCGACGAACTTCCCAACGAGATCACGGGCGTGAGCTCGGCCTGCTTCGAACCCAGCATCGACTACACGGTGGTGAAGGTGCCGCGCTGGTCCTTCGAGAAGTTCCCGGGCACTCCCGACCGCCTCGGCACCAGCATGCAGTCGGTGGGCGAGGTCATGGCCATGGGCCGCAGTTTCCGGGAAGCTCTGCAGAAGGCCCTGCGCTCACTGGAGCTGGGCCTGGACGGTTGGTGCTCCACGGCCACGGGACGCGGCGGCGAAGAACTCAGGGCGGCCCTGGCGCGTCCGCATCCGGACAGGCTGCGTGATCTGCACGAAGCGATGCGGCTCGGATTCGGCACCGAGGAAATCCACCGCATCACGGGCATCGATCCCTGGTTCCTGGACAACCTCGCCCGCCTGGCCGAGGTGGAGGGACGACTGCGCAGCTTCAGCCTGGAGGAGCTGCCCGCCGAACTCCTGCGCGAGGCCAAACGCGAGGGTTTCAGCGACCGCCGTATCGCCTCGCTGCTGCAGGGCGGGTGCCCCCCCGAGGATCTGCGCGCGAGACGGCGAGCCCTGGAGCTCGAACCTGTCTTCCGTCGGGTGGACAGCTGCGCCGCCGAGTTCCCCGCCAACACGCCCTATCTCTATTCCACCTGGGAGGACGGGCCCTGCGAGAGCCGCCCCACGGATCGTCCCAAGGTGATCGTGCTGGGAAGCGGGCCCAATCGCATCGGCCAGGGCATCGAGTTCGACGCCTGTTGCTGTCACGCGGTGGAGGCCCTGCGAGAGGACGGCATCGAAGCCGTCATGGTCAACTGCAATCCGGAGACCGTGAGCACCGACTACGACATCTCCGACCGGCTCTACTTCGAGCCCCTGCGCTTCGAAGAGGTCATGCAGATCGTCGAGACCGAGCGGCCTCTGGGCGTAATTCCCACCCTTGGCGGACAGACTCCCCTGAAGCTGGCCGGCGAACTGGCGGCGGCGGGCGTCACGCTGCTCGGCACCTCCGTGGAGGCCATCGATCGTGCGGAGGACCGGGACCGCTTCGGCGCGACCCTCGCCAAACTCGACATTCCCGCCCCCGCCTTCGGCACGGCGCGCTCCCTGGACGAGGCCCTGAGCGTCGCGAAATGCCTGGGCTTCCCCGTGATGATGCGCCCCAGCTTCGTGCTCGGCGGACGGGCCATGCGCGTGATCTACGACGGCGCGGAGCTTCGCGAGTTCTTCCACGAAGCCGCGCGGGTCTCGCCGGATCATCCCGTGCTCATCGATCAGTTCCTGGAGGGCGCCACGGAATACGATCTGGACGCCGTGGCCGACGGAGAGGAAGTGCTCATCGGCGGGATCATGCAGCACATCGAGGAGGCCGGAATCCACAGCGGAGACAGCTTCGCCGTGTACCCGCCCCATGACTCCGGCGCCGAGGAACTCGGACTCATGCGGGAGTACGCCGAACGCATCGCCGTTGAGTTGGGCGTGCGGGGGCTGCTCAACATCCAGTTCGCCTGTCGTGGCGGCGAGGTCTTCGTACTCGAGGTCAACCCGCGGGCCTCGCGCACGGTGCCTTTCCTGGAAAAGGCCACGGGGATGCCCCTCAGCAAGATCGCCACGCGATGCATGTTGGGCCGAAGCCTTGCGGATCAGGGCGTCAGCGAAGCGTCGCCGCCGGAGGGCTTCTTCGTGAAGGCTCCGGTCTTTCCCTTCCGCCGATTCCCCAGAAGCGACCGGCTCCTGGGTCCTGAGATGAAGAGTACCGGCGAGGTCATGGGCTTGGGCGGCAGTTTCGCCGAGGCATTCGCCAAGGCCCATCTCGCCACGGGACAGGGCCTCCCCGACCAGGGGCGCGTCTTCCTCAGCGTGAACGACCGCGACAAGCCCGCGCTCTTCTCCATCGCCCGCCAGCTGGACACCATGGGCTTCGGCCTGGTGGCCACCCGAGGCTGCGCGCTCTATCTGCGCGAGCGGGGACTCGAGGTGGAGGCCGTGGCCAAGGTCGGCGAGGGCAGCCCCCACGTGGCCGATCTCATCAGGGCCGGCGAGGTGCAGATGGTCATCAACACGCCCCTGGGACAGGCCAGCCGCTTCGACGAGCTGCCCATCCGTTCCAGCGCCACGGCCATGGACATCCCCTGCATCACCACTCTCGCCGGAGCTCGCGCCGCGGTGGACGGCATCCGCGCCCAGCGCGAGGGCCTAGGGGAAGCTCGTGGCCTCACCTCGCGTTCCCGCTCGCAGACTCGCAAGTCACGCTCTGTGAGCCACTGCGCTTCTAAGAAATAGAGAACGGGGGAGGCAGGACGCCTCCCCCGAACGATTTGCGAAGCTCGGCGCTCGTGGCCTCACCTCGCGTTCCCGCTCGCAGACTCGCAAGTCACGCTCAGTGAGCCACAGCGCTTCTCGAAAATAGAGAACGGGGGAGGCAGGACGCCTCCCCCGAACGATTTGCGAAGCTCTAGTGAGGGGGAGGCGTTCTGCCTCCCTCGCTCCCTATTTGATGAGAACCATGGTGCGGCTCTTCACTTCTCCGTTCGCCGAGAGGCGATAGAGGTAGACGCCGCTGCCCACGGAGTTGCCCTTCTGGTCGCGGCCCTCCCAGATGACGCGGTGCTCGCCGGCGGGCATGCTGTCCGCGACGAGGGTGCGCACCAGGCGGCCGTTGACGTCGAAGACCTTCAGGTCCACGCGACCGTCGGTCTCGAGGGCAAACTTGATCTCGGTGCGCGGGTTGAAGGGATTCGGATGGTTCTGCTCGAGGCGCAGGGGCACGCCGATGGTGAACTCGTCGTCCACGTTCGTGCCGCCTATGACCGCGTGGATCATGAGATCGTCCAGGGCGCCTTCCACGAGCGTCGGAATCGTGCCGTCCTTGACCACGAACTTGAACTGAACCTGTCCCGGCTGGGCGAACAGATCGTGCAGGTAGAAATCGTTGTCCTTCCAGTATGCTTCCATCGAGCCGGTGTCGAGATCCAGCTCGACCCAATTGGACCCGCCATCATTCGAGATCGACGCCGTCCAGGAGTCACCCGTGCGGCCGTAGTACCAGTACCAGTAGCTGATGTAGACCTCGGTGGCCTGGCTCAGGTCGTAGATGGGCGAAAGCAGCGTGACCGTGCCGCCGGTCACGTCGTTGAAGTCATCGGCCTCGCCGGGCGTGTGCTGGCCGGTCACCCAACACAGGGTTCCGGGGTGGCTGATGTCGTCCTCGGGCTGGGCGGTGGTGCCGATGGGATCCACGCGCTCCCAGTGTCCCGTACTGGCGGTGGCTTCGGTGCTCCAGCCGGCGTCGATTTCCATGTCCTCCAGGCGCCAGGCCACGAAGAACTTGTGGAAGACATTCGGGGCGCCCCAGGGCGACGTGCCCGTGGTGCCAATAGTGTCCTCGGCGTAGATGTAATAGTCCACCTGGCCTGCCTGCTGCCCCGGAATCTGTCCGAAGAAGTAGGAGCCGTTCATGGTGTCCATATCCACGCTGTTCCAGGAACCGCCATTATGACGGTAGTAGATGGTGGCCGACTCGGGATCCAGCGGACCCTCCGTTGACGAGATGGTCGCGCCCACGGTGTAGGGACCGTCCATGTCGCCGGTGTCGGTCAGCGGCGTATGCTCGAAGAGCACACCCACGAGGATGGGCGGAACGTCGTAGCCGTGATGCGTGGCCGCCGCGGAAAGAATGCTGTAGTGAGGCGTTCCATTGTCCAGGTCGCCATCGTCGTCGTCGGCCATGAAGGTCCAGAAGACCTGGTCGGGCTGATTGGTGGGATGCCCCATCAGACGCCCGTAGTGCCAGCGCTCGGCGGCCTTGATGGTGCCCTGCTCGTCGCCGTAGTTGGACTGCATGCCCATCATGATGTCCCAGTGGAAGCCCGCGATGATCTGACCGTCGTGATGGATCTGCCCGTTCATGTCTTCAGGGTAGATCATATCGTTGTCGGAGTTGCGGATTCCGCTGGTGCAGTTGCCCAGGTAGAAGCCGCGCCCGATGATGGACTCCTGCGTCATGAGGTTGGCCAGGACGTCGGAGTTGCCCTCGCCCAGACCCTGGTCGCCCTGCCATCCGAGGATGGCGGCCTGAACGCCATGACCGAATTCGTGATGTACCACGCCCTGGATCTCACCGGTGTTGGCGCAGCCGCCGCCCTCGGTGAAGAAGTTGATGCTGCCGTTCCAATAGGCGTTGCAGTTGTCGTTGAGACTCACGTAGGCGTTCATCCGCTGGTTCGGCAGCGCGAACTCCGGAGCCCAGAGCTGGAAGAAGTCATGAATATCGTTGACGGCATCGAAAACGTCGCGCTCATCGTTCTGCGCGTTCATGTCGTCGTAGGAGATGGTCAGCGGGGTGCCTTCCCAGGCGGTTCCCGTGAACGAAGCTTCGGGACCTCCCGAATTCGTGATGTTGCAGTAGGGACCGTAGAGGTCGGCGGTGACCTGCGCCGTGCCGCTGGGACTGCTCCAATCGCCGTTCTCGTCGGTGTAGACCGTCCCGCTGCCAGAAACCTGCACACGCAGGTAGGGCACGGCCTGATCATGAATGCCGTTGCACCAGGTGTCCGGCTGCACTTCGGAGTTCGTGTCGCCTTCGATGAGGAAGTGCACGTCGTTGTATCGCCAGACGACCTCGCCGTTGTGAGCGTCCACGTGGGTCACCCAGATGCCGACCGGATCGGCCGTGTGAACGCGCAAGCGCCAGACCAGATGATGCTCCACGCTCTCCTCGCTGAGGGGCACCGGAAGGACCATCAGTTCGGGCGCGGCCTCGACGCTATCTTCAGCGGGATTGAAGCCGACATCCATGCGCGCGATCTGCTCGGCCTGCTCGGCGGAAATGGCGGGCATGGCCGACAGCTCGATGTCGTTGAAGAGATCCGAGCCCATCGCAATCAGACGACCATCCTCGGTGAAGGCGGCAAAGGCCTTGCCCTGCCAGACCTCGAGGCCCTCGTAGGTCTGGGCGAGGTGCGCGACCCACTTGCCCTTGTAGCTCACGCGGTCTGTGATCTGCAGCTCAACGCCCGCGGCACCGAGGTGCTCGGCCTGTTCGTCGAAGAGACGAAGGGTGGCGGCATCCAGGTCCACCTCGGAACGCATGCCGGCGCTGTAGGCCGTATTGCCATAGGCGATATGGGGTGTGCTGGCCTGGGAATTCCAAGACCATACATGCCAGTTGCCGCCCAGGTCGTGGGCGAGCCCCTCTTCCACCGCGGCGCTAGCCTGAAGCGTCGTGAAGGATTCATAGTTGTGGAGGTCATAGGTGCCGAGAGGGATGGCGAAATCGTGTGAGTGTTCCGGTGCCTTGAACGCCTGCCCGATGGTCAAAACCAGCGCGAGGCCGAGAGTGGTCAGAGCAAGGCTGAAGCGGGACTGCTTCACAGGGAGCCTCCTATATGGAAGGGGGACATGGGGATTGGATGAGGCGATAATTGTACCACAAATGAACGGGAATTGGGAACGGGGAAGGGGCCGTGCTGCTGTTCTATGGGGAAGATCGGGGCCCCAACCCCTCATCGAGACTGACGCCTCGAATTCAAGAAGGTGTATAATTTCCAAGAAAATAAAAACTAGCCCGGTCCGCAAGGGGTTAACAGTGTTCCCGATCACTTCGATAAATGGCTAGTTATGGATCAGAATAGCTGCTTAATGGTGCTCCAGCTGGACTCGCGGGCCGATGTCCACGGCCACCAGCAGTAGCAGCACTCGGGCGTGGAGCATGTGAATTATACTATGCTTTTATAATCTTTGGGAAGGTCGGCGGTCCTGCCGTATGGATTATACGAAACTGGGGGAGGCATGGCGCCTCCCCCGATGTGTTTGCAGTGTCAGAGGATCGGACTGTACACGTGTACAATTCCCGAGTCTTACTTAATTAGAATCATTCTCCGGCTCTTCATGCCGTCTTCCGTGGCGAGTCGATAGAAGTAGACGCCGCTTCCCACGGGCTCGCCCTGCTCGTCGCGACCATCCCAGATCACGCGATGCTCGCCGGCGTCCATGTTGCCGGCGGCGAGGTTCCTGACCATGCGTCCGGCCACATCGAAGACGCTCAGGTCCACGCGTCCGCTTGCCGGTAGCGAGAAAGCGATCTCCGTGCGCGGATTGAAGGGATTGGGCGCGTTCTGCTCGAGACGAAGAGGCACGCTCACGGCGAAGTCGTCGTCGACGCCTGTTCCGAAGAGGGCGGTGATGGACACGTCGTCGATGGCGGCCTCCACCAGGGAGTTGTCCCCGGAGTCTTCCGCCACGAACTTGAACTGCACCTGGCCGTATTCGGTCACCCAGTCGTTCAGATCGAAGATCACCGAGACCCAGGCGTTGGTACTGGACTGCGTGGCCTCGAGAGCGGTCCAGCTCGAACCGCCGTCGTTGGAGAAGTAGCTGCGCCAGGTGTCCTCGCCCGGATTGGGTCCCTTGTCGTTGGAGTACCACTTCCAGTAGCGAATGCTCACGGAACTGGCGCCGGCGAGATCGTAGACGGGACTGAAGAGCGTGGTCTTGCCGCCGTCCACGTCGTTGGCGCCGTCGCTGCTTCCCATGCGCCCGTCGGTGACCCAGCAGTCGGTGCCTTCGCTGGTGTGGTCGTCCTCGGGCTGGGCGCTGGTGCCGTCGGGATCCATGCGGTTCCACTCGCCGTCGTCGGCGGTGTCGAAGATGTCCCCCACCGTCCAGTCGCCGGTCTCCTCGGCCGGGTCGATGGCCCAGGCCACCAGGAAGCTGAAGGGCTCGGCGGGGCCGTCTTCAGGGTGATAGCCCACCGTGCCCAGGTCATCCTCGGCGTAGAGGTAGTAGTCGACGCGGCCGCCGGAGGTTGGCGGAATGCTCGACTCGAATTCGCCGCCGCCCAGGTCGCTCATGGCCGCCTCAGTCCAGAGGCCGCCCTCGTAGCGATAGCGCAGCTTCACGGTGGACGGGTCGATGTTGCCCTCCACCGACCAGATGGTCGCGTCGATGGGATAGGCGTTGTCGCTGTCGGTGGTGTCGTCCAGCGGCACGTGCACGAAGACGATGCCCGCGGGGATCGGACACTCGAAGCAGTGGTTCTCGGCCGCCTCGCAGTAGATGTCGCCGTGGGGCGTGCCGTTGAGGATGTCCTCGTCGTCGTCGTCGGCGATGAAGGTCCAGAGCACCTGGTCGGGCTGGTACTCGGGATGCCCGAGCACGCGGCCGTAGTGCCAGTTGCTCGCGGCCACGAGGGTGCCCGGCGTGTTCCAGGCGCTTTCGCCGCCGTCGTAGAGTTCCTGCAGCAGAACCATGGCGTCCCAGTTGAAGCCGGCGATGATCTGTCCGTCGTGGTGAACGCTGCCGTTCATGTCGTCGGGGTAGCAGAGGTCGTTATCGGAGTTCCGGATGCCGCTGACGCAGTTGCCCAGGTAGAAGCCGCGGCCGATCACCGAATCCTGGGTGATCAGATTTCCGAGAATATCGCTGTTGCCCTCGCCCAGGCCCTCCTCGCCCTGGTAACCCAGGATGGCCGCCTGCACGCCGTGGCCGAACTCGTGATGCACCACCTGCTGCAGCTCGCCCGTGTTGGCGCAGCCCGAGGCGCTGTAGCAGAAGTTGATGGTGCCGTCCCACCAGGCGTTGCAGGGACAGTAGCCGTCGTCGCGATTGATGGTCGCGTGGATCTGCTGGTTGGCGTAGGCGAACTCCGGCGCGAAGAGCTGGAAGAAGTCGTGGATGTCGTTGACGGCGTCGAAGGTGTCCAGCTCGTCCTGACGCGCGTTGCCGGAATCGAAGTCGACGGTGAAGGGAACATCCTCGCTCACCACGCCGCTGAATGAGGCTTCGGGGCCCGCGTAGTTTGTCACGTAGACGTAGGGACCGTGGAGATCGGCGCTGACGCTGCGGTCGCCGCCGCTGCCGGCGATGGTCCAGTTGCCGTTCTCGTCGCTGGTCACCGTGCCGAGGCCAGCGATGTCGAGGTCGATGTAGGGAATCGTGGTCACGGTGATGCCGTCGCACCAGCCGTAGATCTGGGCCTCGATCTCGGTGTCGCCGCCGTAGGCGAAGTGGATGTCGTTGCGGCGCTGGATGATCTCACCGCTGTGGGCGTCCACGTCGGTGACCCAGATGCCCAGAGGCTCTTCCGTGCGCACGCGCACCCGCCAGACCAGGTGGTGCCGCACCGCATCCTCGCTCAAGGCCACGGGCAGCACCCGAAGCAGCGACTCGCCGTCGAGTCGATCGGTGGACGCGTCGAAGGGCAGCGCGTCGCGGGCGATGTCCTCGGCCGACATGCGCGAAAAGGAAGGAAGGGGCGAAAGCTCGATGTCCGAGTAGACGTCCGAGCCCATGAGCAGGAGAGAACCGCTGTCTCCGAAGAGCACCACGGACTTGCCGCCCGTCACCTCGACGCCTTCGTGAACCTGGTCGAAGTGCACGGCCCACTTGCCCCTGGCATGCTCCACGGCCGCGAGCCGCAGGTTCTCGCCGCCCGTGCCGAAGACCGAAGGGTGATCGGCGATGACCTGCCGGGCCGCCGCCTCGGCCTCGGCTTCGCCGGAAAGATGGGCGCCCATGGCGATGGGCGAGCCGTAGACGTAGTGGGGCGTGCCGGTGCGCGCGTTCCAGGACCAGACCTCCCAGTCCGCGTCGTGGCGGGCTTTGAGATCGGTCTTTAGCGCGGACACGCTCTGCTCCACGGCGAAGGACCTGTATCCGTGAAAGTCGAACGCGGGAAGAAGGATCTCATACTCGTCGTTCTGGTCGACGGGCATGAAGGCGAGGGCGGTGGGCGCGATGAGCGCCAGGGCCAGGATGGCCGCGACGAGACGCAAGGGGACGTTCGGGCGCATGAACCGGAGACCTCCGATTGAGCGTGGAATGGGATTGGGCGCAGAGCTTAAGTATACCGCTTCCGGGGGCCGGGACCAAGGCCGCCGGCCATCGAGGACTCCCGGATCTTAAAGCCCGCGCAGGAACGGGTTGGAAGCTGCCTCCTCCACGAGGCTGCTGTCGGGGCCGTGTCCGCTATGCAGAACCGTGGCCGGGGGCAGCGCGTCGAGGATGCGCTCCTTGATGGAGCGCATGAGCGTGTCGTGGTCGCCGCCGGGCAGATCGGTGCGGCCGATGGATCCGGCGAAGAGGGTGTCTCCGGCGAAAAGGTGTCCGTTCACGCTGAGGCAGGCGCCACCGGGGCTGTGCCCCGGGGTGTGGATGACGCGCACCTCCAGCTCCCCCACCTTCAGATTCTCCTCGTGGAGGAGGGGCTCGTCCAGGCGCGGAGGCTTTACGGGATCGATGCCGTAGAGGCCGCAGATCTGCTCGAGGTTCTCGACCAGAAATCCATCGTCCGCGTGCATGCGGAAGGGAATGTCGAGACGCTCCTGCAGCTCCGCCGCGCCCATCACGTGATCGATGTGACCGTGGGTGTTCAGGATAAGTTCGATCTCGAGTCCGTGCTGCTCGGCGAGGGCGATGATGGCATCCACCTCGCCGCCGGGATCCACCACGAAGGCCTTCCCGGTTTCGGGATCACCGACCAGGAAGGTGTTCTCCTGAAAAGCGCCCACGGTGAGCATCTCGACGATCATCTATCCTCCGATACGGGCCAGGGAATGCAGTTCGCCGTCGTCGCCGTCCTCGAGGCGATGCTTCTCGGGCTTGTGCAGCAGTGCGGCGCGGATGCCGTCCTCCAGGGCGCGCTCCCAGGCCTCGCCCTCGAGAAGGTGGCGAAGCGAGAAGTTCTGCGCGCCGAAGAGGCAGCCTCGCATCTCGCCGCGATGGGTCATGCGCACGCGGTTGCAGTTGTCGCAGAAGTTCTCGCCCAGGGGGTGGATGATCCCCACGCGCAGTCCGTCCCGCTCGCGGCGGAACATGCGTGCCGGTCCGTCGGGGCCGCGGCGCTCCAGTTCGGTCCAGTCGCCGTTCTCGCTCATGCGCGCGAGGATGTCCTCGCCGCTCATGCGTCGCGTTTCGAAGAGCTCCCTCGCTACCCCCACGGGCATCAGTTCGATGAAGCGCAGGCGCAGGCCGCGCTCGGCGGACAGGTCCAGGAAGTCCGTGATCTCTCCGTCGTTGATGCCGAGCATGGGCACCACGTTGAGCTTGATGGGGTCGAGCCCCGCGGCGAGGGCGGCGTCGATGCCTTCGATGACCCTTGCGAGTTCTCCACGGCCGGAGATCTCGCGGAAGCGTTCGGCATCGAGGGTGTCCAGGCTCACGTTCACGCGGGACAGTCCCGCGCGGGCCAGTTCCCCGGCCACGGGCGCCAGGTGCATGGCGTGGGTGGACAGGCTCACCTCGCCGATGCCCTCGATCTTGGTAAGCCGGCTCACGATTTCCACGAGATCTTTTCTGAGCGTCGGTTCGCCGCCGGAGAGGCGCACCTTTTCGACACCCAGGCGTGCGAAAAGGGTCACCAGCCTCTCCCATTCCAGTGGGCTGAGTTCCTCCCGCGGGCCCTCGGGCAGCACGGGTCCGCCGGGCTGGCAGTAGAGGCAGCGGAAGTTGCAATAGGGAGTCACCGAAATCCGCAGGTAGCGGATGGACCTGCCGAAGGGATCGATGAGCGGGGCCAGGGTCACGAAGCACCTCGAAGACTGAAGGGGTTCCGGCAGAATAGAAAAGGGGCCCGTCGCGGTCAAGCGCGGGCCCCTCGAAGGCGATGCGAGACGCTTATTTCCAGTGCCCGGAAACCCAGACGTGGCCTCGGGCGGTCTTCTTCCAATGCCCCTTGACCCAGGTCTTGCCGGCCTTTCCCTTGACCCAGTGGCCCTTCACCCAGACGTAGCGGTGCCCGTTCCACTTCCAGTGGCCGTCCACCCAGATGTACTTGGGTCCCGGTTTGGCCGGACGCACCTCGCTCTTGGCCGGAGGCGGGTCGGTGGGAACGTAGGTCACGGTGGTGCAGCCGGCGCTCAGGGCGGCCAGTGCGAAGGCGAGAATGAGGGTCTTCATGCGGCGTTTCATGATCGGCTCCTTGGCTGGAGATTCGCTTCGTCCATCTCATCCCGGTCACTGCATCGTCCATGCCATTTCAGACTTGACTCGACAATCACTCACGAGATCAAACGCATTAGAGTGCGTCAGATGCGGCTGCGCGCAGCATTCCCCAAGCGGAGCCTATCCGTAGATAGGTGAGCATTGGGGAATGCGAGCACAGTCGCAGATGGCGTGCTATCATGCGAGCGATAGCGATTTGAGCCGTGAGTGATTGTCGAATCAAGTCTAGCTAGAGCCGGCGCCAGCCCTTGGGCAGGCTCAGCTCCCGAGCGCCCAGGAATACTGCCAGATCCCGCAGGGAATCGCCCAGCGCTGATTTGAAGGGCGCATCGGCCCTGAATCCCTTCTCCAGATGGATGGCCTTGATCTCCAGTTCGCCCCGGTCGCGATGGAACTTCGGATCGAGACGTCCCACCAGGCGTCCCTCGTGGAGGATGGGCAGCACGTAATAGCCGAACTCGCGCTTGGGGGCGGGTACGTAGATCTCGATGCGATAGCGGAAGTCGAGCAGTTCCTCCGCCCGTTCACGCTGCCAGAGAAAGGAATCGAAGGGACAGACGAGGGTCGTGCCGCGAGCCTCGGGAAGGCGGCCCAGATTCTCGAGGGTCTCCGGCAGCGCGTAGTAGGCGTCGGCGTGCCCCGGCACCTCCACTTCCACGATGCGCTTCTTCCGAAGGTTGCGCGCCAGCACGGCGCGACGTTCGGGCGCCTTGAGCCGGGGCGAGGTGAAGTAGAAGGACAGGTGCTTCTCGCTGGCGATGCCGTTGCCCGAGAGCCCCGTGAAGAGCCATCCGTCCTCGAACTCGTGGCGAGTTGCGGCCGGCCCCTCGGGATAGACATGCTCGGCGAGATCGTAGATCCGCCGGAAATGACGGCGGTCGGCGATGGCCAGCTCTCCCTTACGCCAGAGGATCTCCAGGGCCATCTTCTCCTGCTTCCATCCCCACCAGGGGCCGGGGCGTCCCCGCGCGCTCTTGAACTGGGCGCTCTCCATGGGTCCTTCTTCGCGGATGCGTCCGCGCACCTCGCGCATGACCCCCGCGGGCGGACGGTGCTCCTTCCACCAGCTGCTGTGAAGCTGGAAGCTGCGGAAACTTCGGCGGCTGAGGGGCAGGTGACGAGCCGGCAACACGCAGGCCTCGTGTCCCCAGAATTCGTAGGCGAGCTTCTCCTCGTAGATCCAGCGGCGAAGCTTGTCGCGGTCGAAGGCGCCGAAGCGGCTCCACAGGGTCAGATGATGGGCGCGGTCCACCACGTTGACGCTGTCCAGCTGCAGGCCGCCGGTCCTTTCGAGATGATCCACCAGCGACTTGCGGGTGAGCCTCGCGCCTCGGGGCCTGTGCAGTCCCTGGTTCCGAAACCAGAGGCGACGCACCTTCTCTTCGTCCACTCGATAGGTCTTGGCCATGGATCCCTCCGAAGGCGAAGCTATCAGATCGCCGGCGGCTGTGCTAGCATGCAGCCATGGGCATCTATTCGGATCTGGCACCCTGGTACGATCGCCTCTTCCCCGTGGGCGCGGACCAGGCGGAGTTCATCGTGGAAAGCTTGCGCTCCGCCGAGGCGCGGAGCGTTCTCGACGCGGGTTGCGGCACGGGGCGACACCTGGAGATTCTCGCCGACGCGGGCTTCGCCGTGGCCGGGCTCGAACCCGAGGCCGAGATGGCCGTCGAGGCAAACCGTCGACTCGCCGAGCGAGGGCGCGTGGAAGTGCTGGGTCTTCATGACGCCGCCCGCGTGCCCGGCACGCCCTTCGACGCGGCCCTCTGCCTGGGCAACACGCTGGCGCACATGCTGGATGACGGCGACCTATCGGCCGGCCTGGCCGCCCTCGCCTCGGTTCTGATGCCCGGCGGACTCTTCATCGCGCAGCTGGTGCATTTCGAGAAGGTGCTACGCGAAGGCCGGGATCCCTTCGCCGAAAAGCGCCTCGAGGACGGCTCGCGCTTCCATCGGGCCTACGATTTCTCGCGGGCTCCAGCCCGTCTCGGATTCCGCTTGCGATTCGAGAGCGGCGATGTCCGTTACGAGGAATCCTTCGATCTGCGTCCCTGGTCCCTCGAGGAACTGGGCACTCACTACTCGAGCGCCGGTTTCGAGATCATCGAAGTGGTCGGGGATTGGAAGGGCACGCCCCGCGGCGAGAATTCCCCTGCGACCATCATTCTGGCGAGACGCGGCGATCGAGACCTTCCCGAATAAGCGATCGTACACGTGTACACTTCCGGCGCGCAGCGTCTAGCGGAAGACTCTCCGACCCATGGCGGCGTTGAGCCGCTCGGCCTCCTCGGCATCGAAGACGTGGAAGCGCCAGGCAAGCAGTCCGTAGACCGCCGCGCCCGCCGCGATGATCAGCAGCAAGGTCGGAATGCCCCCGATGAAGCCGCTCAGCGGCCAGAGCACCAGGGCCATGAGGCCCCCGTAGATCACCGTGCGCAGATTCGCCCCCCAGGGAATGCGCACGCGGATGTGTCGCCTGAGCATGGCGAAGCTGAGGATGTATCCGAAGATCAGGGCGCTGCCGGTGGCGATGGCCGCGCCATTGGCGCCGCCGAAGGGGCCGTCCAGGGGAATCAGCACGAAATCCATGACGATGTTGTAGACCAGGAAGAGCCGGCTCCAGAGCGTGATCTCGGGCCGTTCGAGGATGAGCGGCAGGAAGCTCATGGTGTTCAGGAAGTGGGTGGCCACCATTGCCGCGAAGTAGATGCGAAAGGGCGAGACCGCGTCGATCCACTTGGGATCGTAGATGTGCACGATGAGCGGCTCGGCCAGGATCAGCGCCCCCACCAGCAGCGGGAAGAGGAAGACGGTGACGACCTTGTTGTAAAATCGGAAGACCTGGGCGAGCTGGGCCTTGTCCCTCTTCTCCGTGTACTCCTTCACGTAGACCGGCACGATGACCTTGAGCAAGAGATGCATGGGCACCAGCGCGATGAGGGCCGTGACGATCTGGGTGGCGATGCGGTAGACCCCCGCCACGCTGGCCTGCTGGTAGTGGCTGATGATCCAGGTGTCGATGTCGGTGTAGAGGGCGATGAGCGTGAGGCTGGTGGCGTACTGCAGCAGCCCGTATCGCGCCATGCGCTTGACGGGAAGGGGCTCGTCGGCGCCGCCTTCGATCTTGCGGCTCAGACCGAAGATCCGGCCGAGATAGGCGAGCAGGTAGACGGCGTTGCTCAGGGCCAGGAAGGTGAAGAGGTTCTCGAGAGTGCCCACCAGGGGAAGGTCGCCCTCGCTGGGCAGCCAGACGATGAAGAGAGTCAGCTTCATGGCCTGGAAACCCACGGTGGCGGCATTGCGGAAGGCCTGGCTGCGGTGGGCCGTGAGCATCTCGTCGAAGACCGTGGCCTCGAACTTGAGAATCGTGAAGAGCGCGAAGTAGGGCAGCAGGCCGTTCCACTCCGACACGTTGAGCCAGCTTGAGAGCGCGTCGCGGAAGAACCAGGCCAGGAAGACCATGATGCTGCCGCCGAGCAGGTGCCCGAGAGCGCCGATCATCTGCAGGTTGAGGGCGCCCCTGCGGTTCTTCTTGCCGAGGAATTCGGGGAGGTAGCGCTGGATGATCGGCGTGATGCCCAGGGAAAGCGCCATGGCGCCCTGCATGTAGCCGCCCAGCATCACCGAGTAGACGCCGTAGTTGTGATTGCTGAGCTTGCGCGCCAGCACGATGGAGATGACCAGGGACAGGAAGTAGGTGGAATAGGTTCCGAGCAGCACGAAGATCGTGTCGCGGAACATCCCCTTCAGTTTGCCGCCGCCGGTCTCGCTCATGCTACCAGACCGTCACCGCGCCGACGGTCACATCGAAGCTGCGATCCTCGCCATCGGCCGGCTCTGGGCTGCGCAGTTCCAGGATGAGCTCCACCTCCTTGGTGGACAGCACGTTGAGCCCCAGGGCCGTGGAGCTGTGCTCGAGCTCCTCGTTCAGCTCGGCGAAGGTCGCTTCGACGAAGAGCTCGGCGATGCCGGCCACCGCGAACCAGGCCCCCGTCGCGAGGGAAAGTGCGTTGTCCCCCTCGCCTTCGCCGTCGTGGAACCAGTTCATGGCGGGACGTCCGTAGAGCCCGATGCCGTCCGCATCGTAGTTGAGTTCGAGACCGGCCATCATGCCGCTGGCGTCCAGGCCGGATCCGAAGGCTGAGATGTCGAAGTAGGCGTCCAGCTTGAGAGGCGCCTCGAAGCCGCCGTAGAGGTTCTTGAAGATTCCCAGGCTCAGGAAGTCCACGCCCCCCGGACCCATCTTGGGATGGCTGATGCCCGTGAACAGATAGAGGTGCGCGCTTTCGTGGATGCCCCAGGCCGGTCCCAGCACGAGGCTCTTGGATCCTGCCGCGTCATCCTCGATGCCGATGCCGCTCTGGGTGAAGTAGAATTCGATGGCACCGGGTCCCATGGGATAGGGCTCCCAGGTGTCCACGGCGCCGGCCGCAAGGGGAAGGGCCATGACCAGAAGAACGCTCGCGATGACTTTCACGGATTGCCTCCCTGAAAAGGGTTGGGCGACCTGACGGAGAGAATAGCTCCGGGGCCGTCGGGCGCTACATTAGCGAGCGAACCCGGCCGCCGTCCACCGTGAAAACCTGTCCCGTGATGAAGGATGCCCGCGCGCCGGCCAGAAACACCGCTGCCGCGGCGATCTCCTCGGGCTCGCCGAGCCGTCCCAGGGGCGTGGCCTCGCCCCAACCCTTCATCACGGCCTCTTCGCTCGCGCCGGAGTCGGCCGACACCCGCGCGGCCAACTCGCCCAGCCGTTCGGTGCGGGTGTAGCCCGGCGCCACCGAGTTCACAGTGATGCCGTGGGCGCCCAGTTCGTTGGCCAGGGTCCGCGCATAGCCGGTGACGCCCGCCCGCAGGGCGTTGCTGAGCAGCAATCCGTCGATGGGCTCGCGCACGCTCACGGAAGTGAGAAAGAGGATGCGCCCCCAGGCCGCCTTCTTCATGGCGGGAATCGCCACCTCGGCCAGCCCTACCGCACCGTGGAGGATGAGATCGGCGGCCGAGCGCCAGGTCTTCTCGTCGAGCTGATCGTGGCTGCCCGCCGGCGGGCCGCCGGAGTTCACGAAGAGGATCTCCGCGTCGCCGAGGGCTTCGCCGCAGGCGGTGGTCCAAGCATCCCGCGACGAGGCGGAAGCCAGATCGAGCTCGTGGATGAAGGGGCGGCGTCCCGCGTCCGCCTCGATCCTGGTCGCCGCGTCCTCGAGTTTCTCCATGGAACGCGAACCCAAGGCCACCTGGGCGCCCTCGAGGGCCAATTCCCTGGCCACCGCGAATCCGATGCCCGCCGATGCGCCGGCCACCCAGGCCACGCGATCCTTGATTCCGAGATCCATTTCCGCCTCCTCTTTGTGCTCAGTGTACACCGGTGGGACCTGCCGGCAAAAAAGAATCCCCCGCCCGGCTTAGGCGAGGGTTTCGAGTTCTCAGTTCTGAGTTCTCAGTTCTCAGTTTCTAGAACATCACCGGCACGTTCTCGACCCGCGTCACTTCCGGCACCTGCTCCTTCAGCGTGGCTTCCACGCCGGCCTGCAGGGTGATGGTGGCCGAGGGACAGCCCACGCAGGCGCCCTGAAGGCGAACGCGGACCACGCCGTCGTCGGTGACCTCCACCAGTTCGATGTCGCCGCCGTCCATGCGCAATGCCGGACGGATCATGTCGAGGGCGCGCTCGACGCGCTGGGTGAGTTCCTGGTTCACGCTCACGGCTCCTCCTCGGGACCTGGGTACACCGCCAATCTAGCCGAGGGAGAGCCCTCCCGCAAGGGTCCGACTCGGTCGATCAGGCGCCTTCGTGGGCCGTTCGGCGGATGATCTCGTCCTGCAACTCGCGGCTGAGATCGCAGAAATAGTCGCTGTAGCCGGCCACGCGCACGATGAGGTCGCGATGATCCTCGGGACGGGCCTGGGCCGCGCGGAGGGTGTCGGCGTCCACCACATTGAGCTGCAGGTGATGGCCGTCCAGGCGGAAGTAGCCCCGCACGAGCATGGCCAGTTTCTCCACGCCCGCCTTTTCCTCGAGCAGGCTCGGCAGGAACTTCATGTTGAGAAGGGTGCCGCAGGTGCGGGCGTGGTCCATCTTGGCCGCCGATCCCAGCACGGCCGTGGGGCCCTTGCGGTCGGCGCCCTGGACCGGGGAGATGCCCTCGCTCACGGGCACTCCGGCGCCGCGCCCGTCCGGTGTGGCTCCGAGCACGGAGCCGAAGTAGATATGGCAGGTGGTGGGAAGCATGAGCAGGTGGTAGCGCCCGCCGCGAAGGTTGGGCCGGCCGTCCACCGCCTCGAAGAGGGCGTCGAAGACGGCGCGCATGATCTCGTCGGCCGCGTCCTCGTCGTTGCCGTAGCGGGGCGTGCGCTCGGCGAGCAACTTCCGGCGCGCGGGCTCGCCTTCGAAGTCGGAGTCCAGCAGGGCCAGCAGCTCGGCCATGCTCAACTCGCCCTCGTAGACATGATGCTTCAGGGCCGAGAGACTGTCGGTGATGGTACCGATGCCCACGCCTTGAATGAAGCTCGTGTTGTAGCGCGCGCCGCCCGCGTTGTAGTCCAGGCCCTTCTCGATGCAGTCGTCGATGAGCACCGAGAGGAATACCGCCGGCATCTCTTCGGCGTAGATGGCCTCGATGATGTCGTTGCCGCGTAGCTTGATCTCCAGCAAATGCTCGAGCTGCCGGCGGAAGGCCGTGAAGAGATCGTCGAAAGACGCGAAGCCTCGCGCATCCCCGGAGGACAGCCCCACCCGCTCTCCCGTTCGCGGATCGATCCCGTCGTGCAGGGTCAGCTCGAGCACCTTGGGCGTGTTGAAGTAGCCCGTGAGGATGTACGCCTCCTTGCCGAAGGCGCCGGTCTCCACGCAGCCGCTGCTGCCTCCCTCTCGGGCGTCGGCCAGGGACTTCCCGCAGCGGAGCATCTGGGTGACTACCCCGTCGGCGTTGAAGATCGAGGGATAACCGTATCCCTTGCGCAACACGCGCAGGGCCGCCTTCAGGAAGGTGTCGGGGCTCTTCCGGCTGAGCTGGATGTTCCCCTGGGGCTGCAGCAGGTGGATCTCGTCCATCACCTCGAGGATGAGGTGACTGAGTTCGCTCACTCCGTCGCCGCCGCCGGGCAGGATCCCCCCGAGGTTGATGTTCGTGAAGTCGTTGTAGGTGCCGCTCTCGGCGGCGGTCACCCCCACCTTGGGCGGCGCCGGCTGGTTGTTGAACTTGATGAAGAAGCACTGCAGCAGCTCGCGGGCATCCTCCCGGGTCAGAGTGCCGGCGGCGAGTTCCCGCTCGTAGAAGGGCAGCAGGTGACGGTCGAGGTGACCGGGATTCATGGCGTCCCAGCCGTTGAGTTCGGTGATGGTGCCCAGATGCAGGAACCAGTACATCTGCAGGGCTTCGTGAAAGGTTCGCGGCGCGCTGGCGGGCACCCGCCGGCAGATCTCGGCGATGCGCCGCAGCTCGGCCTCGCGCTTGCCGTCGGTCTCGGCGTCGGCCTTGGTCTCGGCCAGCTCAGCGTGTCGCTGGGCGAAGCGGATGGCGCCGTCGCAGGCCAGGTCCATGGCGCGCAGCTGCTCGCGGCGGGGCTCGTCCTCCTCCTCGCGATTCAGCGAGTCGAGGGCCGCGGCGATCTCGGCCTTGAAGTCGACGAGTCCCTTCCCGTAGGGCTTGCCGTCCAGGGTGGTGTGGCCCGGCGCGCGCTGCTCCATGAACTCGGTGAAGACGCCGGCCTCGAAGGCGGACTTCCAGAGATCGGGCAAGCTCTCGAAGATGCGATCGCGCAGGCTGCGGCCCTCCCAGAAGGGTTTCACCTCGCGCAGGTGGACGGCGATGTCCTCGTCGCTCACCGAGTAGGGAATCTTCTCCCGGTCGCGGAGGATGCGAAGATCGTCCTCGCTGTGGCAGGTCAATTCGGGAAAGGTGGGCACGGCCCGGGGTGCGGGTCCCCGCTCGCCCACGATGAGCTCCCCATCGCCCAGATGGATGCTCTTGCGCTCGCAGAGGTGGGCGAAGGCCCCCGCCCGCAGCATGGGCGTGGACAGCTTCCCCTCGTTTTCGCGGTAGAACTCCGTGACTAGCCGGGCCCGCTCCATGGAGATGCTCACCGGCGTCTCGCGGCTCTCCCGCCTCAGGGCTGCGACCCGTTCATTCATCCTTCTCGCCTCCGATGCTCACGGGAAGCTCGGCCTCCCGAAGTATCGTCGCGAGCGCTTCGATGCCCTCGGGCGAGGCCTTCATGTCTTCCGGCAGGTTCCAGTCCATGCCGAAACGGGCGTGCTTGTCGCGGGATCCTGCGTGGAAGGGCAGCAGGACCACGCCACTCAAGTTTAGCATGCCCGAGAGCCGGGAGGCAGTGGCACGCATGTTCCCTTCGTCGTCGTTGACGCCGGGGATCACCGGCACCCGCAGTTCCACCGGGCGGTTCATGTCGGCGAGCATGTCCAGATTGGCGAGGAGCCGATGGTTGCTCGCGCCGGTGAAGCGGCGGTGGCGAGCGTCGTCCATGAGCTTGAGATCGAAGAGGATGAGTTCGGCCCGCTCGGCCACGGCGCGGAAGAGTTCGGACTCGGCGTGGCCCGTGGTGTCCACGGCCCGGTGCAGGCCCGCCTCGCCGCAAAGCTCCAGAGCCTCGAGCAGGAACTCGGGTTGGGCCAGGGGCTCGCCGCCGGAGAAGGTCACCCCGCCGCCGGACTCCTCGTAGAAGATGCGGTCCCGCTCCAGTTCGGGAAGCAGCTCGTCGGCCTCCACCGAGCGTCCCAGCATTTCCCGGGCGCCGGTGGGGCAGGCGGCGACGCACTCTCCCCGCAGGCGGCAGCCCGCCTCGTCGGTGAGGCTCTTCCCCTCGGCCAATGCGATGGCCGATTCGGGACAGGCCTCCACGCACTTACCGCAGCCCAGGCATAGCTCGACGCGGAAGTGCAGCATGGCCTCGGCGGCGCGGCTTTCGGGATTGTGACACCAGGGACAGAGAAAGGGGCAACCCTTCAGGAAGACCGTGCTGCGGATGCCCGGACCGTCATGCACCGAGAAGCGTTTCAGATCGAAGATCAGGCCTCGGGCCATGACGCCTGCGCCTTCTCCTGCTGGGAGAACTGCATCTCGTAGAGCTGGCGATAGAGTCCGCCGGCGGACATGAGCTCCTCGTGGCGGCCCTCCTGCACGAGACGGCCGTCCTCGATCACGGCGATGCGGTCCGCGCCGCGAATGGTCGAGAGACGGTGGGCGATGACCAGGGCCGTGCGGCCGGCCATGAGGCGGTCGATGGCCTCCTGCACCAGCAATTCGCTCTCGGTGTCCAGGGCGCTGGTGGCCTCGTCGAAGATGAGGATCTCCGGATCCTTGAGCAGGGCCCTCGCGATGGCCAGGCGCTGGCGCTGGCCGCCCGAAAGCTGCAGGCCGCGCTCGCCGATGACGGTGTCGTATCCCTCGGGCGCCTCCAGGATGAAGTCGTGGGCGCGCGCCGCCTTCGCCGCCTCTTCCACCATCTCGCGGCTGGCCGAGGGACGCCCGTATGCGATGTTGTTCAGGATGCTGTCGTTGAAGAGCAGCACGTCCTGGGTGACGATGCCGAACTTGTCGCGCCAGGCCGAGAGGGAGAAGTCGCGCAGGTCCCGGCCGTCCATGGAAAGGCGCCCGCCTGCGGGTTCGTAGAAGCGCGCCAGGAGATCGGCCAGGGTGCTCTTGCCGCCGCCGCTGGGGCCCACCAGGGCCACGACCTGGCCCTTGGACAGTTCGAGGTTCAGCTCGCGGATGACCGGCAGATCCTTGCGGTACTCGAAATCCACCGACTCGAAGCGGATGGCTTCCCTCATCGGACCCGGCGCTGCGCCCGTGTCCAGGCTCTTTCGCTCGGAGGGCTCGTCCAGAATCTGGAAGATGCGCTCGCCGGCGGCCACGCCCTCCTGCACGATCTGATTCAACTCCGAGATGCGTCTGAGCGGACCCACGATGCTGAGCACCGCCACCACGAAGAGCACCAGGTGGCTGGCCTCCATGTGCCCCTGCAGAACCTGCACGCCGCCGTATCCCACGATGATGACCACCGACAGGCTGCCGAGCATTTCGGAGAGCGGCGCATTGAGAGCGCCCAGGGCCCGCAGCCGCACCGAGCTCTTGAAGTAGTCCCAGTTGAAATAGCCGAAGCGCTTCACCTCGTCGGCTTCGCGGCCGAAGGCCTTCACCACGCGGGCGCCGGTGACGGTCTCTCCGATGGCCGCGGCCATGTCGCCCATGCGCACCTGGATGCGCGTGCTGTCGCGCTTGAGCAGGCGCCCGAGTGTGCGCAGCAGCAGGGCGTTCACCGGCACGATGAGGAAGGTGAGCAGGCTGAGCCGCCAGCTGATGGCGAAGATGATCAGCAGGCCCACCACCACCATGAGCCCGTTGCGGAAGAAGGAGGCCGTGGCGCCGACGATGGCGCCCTTGAGCGTATTCACGTCGTTGACCACGCGGCTGATGAGCACGCCGGTCTGCTGTCCGTGGAAGAAGCCGAGGGGCAGGCGTTGCAGATGACCGTAGAGGTCGCGCCGGATGTCGAAGAGGCTCTTCTGCTCCAGGAAATGCACCAGATAGGCCTGGATGTAGTCGAAGAGGTTTTTCAGGAAATAGGCGAGCAGGATGACGAGCAGCCCTCGCAGCAGGCGTTCGCGGCGCTCGCCCTGGTCGAGCCAGCCGCGGGCGCTGGCGAGGGTGCGATCCTTCCAGGCGCCGGCCTTGTCCACGATGTTCGGGTCCACCGCCACCGGATCGCTGAGCTCGATCTGCACCGGGCCGGGGGGCTCTTCCTTGAAGAGGTTGTCCAGGAAGGGCACGATGAGGGTGAGCGACACGCCGTTCATGGCCGCGAAGAGGAAGATGGCCGCCAGGGCCAGGATGCAGCGGCGCCAGTAGGGCCGCAGGTAGGACAGCAGTCGCGACGTGGTGCTCATGGGCGGGAATGTAGCAAAAAGAGGTCGAAAGCCGCCAGCCCTGTGCTAGGATCGAGGGCGATGATGGGAAGAGTCTTCGGGTTACCAGCCCGAGCCAAGGGAGGAATCCATGCATCAACTCGCCATGCTGGGTCAGTTCTTTATCGGTCTAGGCTTGCTGCTCATCGGCGTTGCCGCGGTCTGGTTCGTGTCCGTCTACGACGGGAAGAAGAAATAGCATTCGCGACAATCCGGCATTCCAAGGAGGTGAGCTTGCTTCGGGGCAAGAAGATCAACTACCTCGAGCTCCCGGCCCGGGATCTCGACGCCGTCAGGGATTTCTACTCGACCGTGTTCGGCTGGACCTTCACCGACTATGGTCCCGACTATCGCGCCTTCAACGACGGCTTCATCGACGGCGGCTTCTACCGCGCGCCCCTCGCGTCGAAAGCGAGCGAGGGCGGCGTCCTCATCGTGTTCTACGCCGAGGATCTGGAAGGGGTGCTCGAAGAGGTTCTGGCGGCCGGTGGTGTCCTCGTGAAGGAGATCTTCTCCTTTCCCGGCGGACGTCGCTTTCATTTCGCCGATCCCGCCGGAAACGAACTGGCCGTCTGGTCGGATCGCTAGCGGATTCGGTCCAATTAAGCTCTTGAACCGCATGACGCAATGGGGCGGTGGCCCTGGGATGCCGGCGTTGATCCCGCCCAGAACCGAGCTATACTTTTCTTACGGAATCGCCGAGTTGTCTGGATCGAGTGGTGTGGTGGATTCGGCCCATTCTGCAATCATGAATCACCTCATGTTTTCCGCTGCGCACTGATCCTGTTGATCTCATCATCGCCGACGATGGCCTCAGGGGCCGTTCGGTGATCCGATCCAATTGGAGGCGCCCGATGCCCAGAACGCCACACGTTTCGCTCGCACTCGCCCTCTTCCTGTTCCTCTCTGCCATGTCCGTGCTGGCCCACTGGGATCCTGGCGACGGGCACAAGATGCACTTCCCCCAGCTT
Source organism: uncultured bacterium (assembly GCA_964344565.1). Classification (GTDB taxonomy): domain Bacteria; phylum Krumholzibacteriota; class Krumholzibacteriia; order JACNKJ01; family JACNKJ01; genus JACNKJ01. Next base: position 42,952 of record CAYFNT010000018.1, on the reverse strand, counting down.
CCCTATGACCTGGTCTATCCCTCCGAATTCGGAATCGATGTGGCATTCGCGAACACGCGATTGGCCGATGATTGGGGCTGCATCGAGTCTGGTCCGGTCGACGAAATCCATGTCTGGGTATCCTGGCGCAACAATATCGTCATTCCAGTGGGCCTGATCGGGGTGAGAATCTGGTCCAATGATCCTAACGGGCCTGGAGGCTACCCCGTTCCTGGTCAGCTCCTGTGGGAACGCTTCTTCGACCCCTCGGAGTACACCGTGCGGCCGATGGAAGACCATATACAGGGCTGGTTCGATTTCGTGGCCGGGAATTTCTGGGAGAACAATCACGAATCCTGGCATCAGATTAACATCGTCGATATCGTCGAGCCCTTCCATCAGGAGTATGCAACCCTGTACTGGCTCGAGCTCGAATTCGATCAGTCCGATTTTGCCATCGGCTGGAAGGTGGCGGGCGTCGCAGGTTTCCAGGGCACGGCCCTCTACTGGGACGGCGATTGGAAGGAGATGATCAATCCCCTCACCATGCAGCGGATCAGCCTGTCCTTCGTGATCGACGGGGGGGACCAGCCCGAGGGCTGCTGGCTCTGCTGTCCCCTGGAAGGCGACATCCTCGTGAGCACCACAGGCTCGGGCCGGACCACGCCCGACTTCAACGGCGACAAGGCCATCACCATCGCCGACCTCGGGATCTTCGCCACCTGCCTTTTCGGCCCCTATGACGCATGCTGCGATTTCGACTGCAACGGGGTCACGGACATCGCAGACTTCGCCATCTTCGGATCGCATTACTATCACGACGGAAACCACGAGTGCATCTGTCCGTGATCGCAATCACCCGCCCATGAAAAACCCCCGCCGCCCGGCGGGGGTTTTGCGTTCGGACGCTCGCCGGTCTAGCCGACCAGTTCCTTGGTCTTGGCGAGCAGTTCCATGGGCTGGCGCGCGCCGGCGGGAGTCACAGACTCGGACCAGAGGACCTTGCCGTCCTTGTCGATCAGGATGGTGGCGCGGTCGGAAATGCCAGCCTCATCCAGCCACAGGCCGTAGGCTTTGGACACATCGCCCTTGGGATGGAAATCGGCCATCAGGGGAAACTTGATGCCGCCGAAGCTTTCCGCCCAGCCCTTGTGGGTGAACTTCGAATCCACGCTCATACCCAGAACCTGGGTATCGATGGCCTCGAACTCTTCGAGCAGAGCGTTGAGGCCAGGGATCTCGATGCTTCAAGTGGGCGTGAAGTCTAGGGGATAGGAAACGAAAAGCACGTTCTTGGAGCCCTTGAAATCCGAGAGCTTGACGATCTCGTCCAAGTGGCTGTCCAGGCTGAAATCCGGAGCGTTCGCGCCGGCTTCGATCAGTGCCATGGATTGCCTCCGTTTGGGGTGAGGGTGAATCGTTTGCTTGGCGACAATATTTCACAAGGGAGCGCGTTTCTCAACAGCCTTAGTGTTCACGGGATCCCACGATCCTGAACTCCGCTTCGGGCGGGAATTGTCCGCCTAGGTTGCGCCGTGAGCCCCTGCACGGAACGCAAAACCCCCCGCCGGCAGGCAGGGGGTTTTTTTATGGATTAGGCCTTGTTTACAGGTGTTTTTCGAGCCGAGAGATCAAGCTGTAACGCGGTGGAACGCCGGCGATGGTGTCCACGGGGCGGCCTTTCTCGAAGACGAGCAGGGTCGGCAGGCTCTTCACCTCGAAACGAATGGCCAGGTCGCGGTCCTGATCGACGTTGACCTTGGCGAATCGGAGCTTGCCCCCCATGAGCTCGCTCATCTCCTCGAGCATGGGCTCCATGGACTTGCACGGCTGGCACCAATCTGCCCAAAAGTCAACAATGACAGGGGTTTCCGAGTCCGAGATGACTTCGTCGAAGTTCTGGGCGTTCAGGGGCTGGAGCTTGTCCAAGTAAGGGTCCTCCTAAAGGGTACTCTGCGCGGCGATTGCCACCATAGCCCGGACCCTCAGGTCCATCACAAGGACTTTTTTGAAGAAAATTCCGGGCCTTCAGAATTAAGGTAAACGCCGGATGAAGTCGCCCAGTTTTCAAGACTTGCGCGACCTATATCAATAAAGGCCAGGTTAGAGAGTTAACGGGCTGTAATTATAATCTAATAAGTCCCTCCGATCGCCCCCCTCTTTTCGGCAAATCCTTTCTTCCCAACTTCTTGCCGAGCCCTTTCCGCTGTGCTATATCATGCCGGAACTTTCCCCTGCCCCCGGCGTAGATGCGCGCCCTTTCCTCAGCGGGGCAAACCCTTACAAACAGTAACCTTCAGGATCAGGGAGCCTTCCCATGGAGACGAATTACGACATCGAGGTGCTCAACGAGCGGGTGGAGCGCGAGAGCCGTTTCGCGCGGGAGATCAGCGAGGAGGTCGGCAAGGTCATCGTGGGCCAGCGCTACCTCGTGGACCGCCTCCTCATCGGACTGCTCTGCGGCGGCCACGTACTGCTGGAGGGGCTGCCCGGTCTGGCCAAGACCCTGGCCGTCTCCAGCCTGGCCGGCGCCGTGAAGGCCGAATTCCGTCGCATCCAGTTCACCCCCGACCTGCTGCCGGCCGACCTGGTGGGCACCCAGATATTCGATCCGGGCAGCGGCGACTTCCACACGCGCAAGGGACCCATCTTCGCCAACTTCATCCTGGCCGACGAGATCAACCGCGCGCCGGCCAAGGTGCAGAGCGCGCTGCTGGAGTCCATGCAGGAGCGCCAGGTGACCCTGGGCGGCGAGACCCATCCCCTGCCCGATCCCTTCCTGGTGCTCGCCACCCAGAATCCCATCGAGCAGGAGGGCACCTATCCCCTGCCCGAGGCCCAGGTGGACCGCTTCATGTTGAAGGTGAAGGTGGGATACCCCAGCCGCGACGAGGAGAAGCAGATCCTCGGCCGCATGGGCGGTCTGGACATGCCCACGGTGGCCGCGGTGACCGATCCGGACAGGATCGCCGAGGGGCGCAGGCTCATCCACGACATCTACATGGACGAAAAGGTGAAGGACTACATCATCGACCTCGTCTTCGCCACCCGCGAGCCCGAGAGCGCGGGCCTGGGCGAACTGATCACCTACGGCGCCAGCCCCAGGGCCACCCTCTACCTGGCCCAGGCGGCCAGGGCCCATGCCTTTCTGCGGGGGCGGGGCTACGTGACCCCCGAGGACGTGAAAAAGATCGGCCTGGACGTGCTGCGCCATCGCATCATCGTGAGCTACGAGGCCGAGGCCGAGGAAATGGACAGCGACGCGGTCATCGCGCGCCTCTTCGACGCAGTCGAGGTTCCCTAGACGCCATGTCTGAGAACGGACGCATCCCTCCCGAGATTCTCAAGAAGGTGCGGCGCATCGAGCTGTCGACCCGCGGCCTGGTCGAGGATCTCATCGGCGGCGAATACCACTCGGTGTTCAAGGGCACCGGCATGGAATTCGACGAGGTGCGGGAGTACATGCCCGGCGACGAGGTGCGAAGCATCGACTGGAACGTCACCGCGCGCATGGGACGTCCCTTCGTGAAGCGCTTCCGTGAGGAGCGCGAGCTCACCGTGCTGCTGGTGGTCGACGCCAGCGCCAGCGGGCTCTTCGGCAGCGCCGACCGCCTCAAGAGCGAGATCATCGCCGAGGTGGCCAGCGTTCTGGCCTTCAGCGCCATCCGCAACCAGGACAAGGTGGGATGCCTCATCTTCACCGACCGGGTGGAGAAATACATCCCTCCGGCCTCGGGGCGGCGCCACGTGCTGCGCATCATCCGCGAGCTGCTCTACTTCAAGCCCGAGGGCGAGGGCACCGACATCGGCAATGCCCTCGAGACCGTTTCGCGCCTTCAGAAGAAGAAGGCCGTGGTCTTCCTGGTCAGCGACTTCATGGACGAGGGCTACGAGACGCCACTGCGCCTGGCCGCCCGCCGTCACGATCTCATCGCCCTGAGCGTGCACGATCCCCTCGAAGAGCGCCTGCCCGACGTGGGCCTGCTCCACCTGCGCGACTCGGAGACCGGCGAGGACCACTGGATCGACACCCGCAGCGAGGGCATCCGCACGGCCTTCGGCGCCGAGGCCATCGGTCGCCGCCTGGCTCTGGAGAAACTGCTCTCCCGCAACGCGGTGGACCAGATCGCCCTGAACGTGAGCGAGGACTACGTGCTGCCGCTCACGCGATTCTTCAAGCGCCGCATGAAGCGGCTGGCCCGTGGATTCAGAAGGGTGGCGCCCGTGCTGCTGCTGGGAATCATGCTGGCGGCATCAAGCGTGGAGGCGCAGCAGTCGGTCCCCAGTCCCCAGTCTCCAGTCCCCGGCGGGCAGCCGCAGATTCCGGTCATCCCCCGGAGCGAAATCGAGAAGCTCGACGAGCCCAGCGCCGCCGAACTGACGGCGGCCGGCAGGCCCCGGCGCCTGAGCGAAAACGACGGCCGGCTCTTCGTGGAGAGCTTCCTCGCCCGGGATCTGCAGACCATCGGCGACCGCAATGAACTCGTCTGGTCCCTGGTCCTGCCCGAGGACCATGAGCTGGTCCGGCTGCGCTGGGAGTTCGGCGAGGGCTCGCCGCTGGTGCCCTGGACGGATCCCGAAACCATGGACGAGGCCCTGCTGGCCCAGCTTGCCGGCAAGTCCCCCGACTCCCTTGGCCTCGCCGACTTCATCACCCGGGAAGTCGCCGGCGACACCCTGCGCTTCCGCCTGCCCTTCACCCTGCTGTCCCCGGACACCCTGACGATTCCCGGACAGGCCTTCCACTACACCGTGCCCGGCGAAAAGGGCTCGCGGCGCATGGAGACCGCGCCCCTGGAACTGGCCTGCATGTCGGTGCTGGCGGCGGCCCCCGACAGCGCCGCCCTGCGCGACTGGAAAGCCCCCGGCGAACTGCGCGGCGACTGGATCACTCCGCTGCTTGCCTGGGGCATTCCCGGGCTGATCCTGCTCGCGGCCCTCCTGCTGCTTCTGCGCTGGTGGATGGGCCGCGTGCGGCCCATCCCCGAGATTCCTCCCGTGCCCGCCGACGAGGAGGCCCTGGCCGCCCTACGCGAACTGGAGCGCGAGAAGCTGCCCGCCGACGGCGCCTTCCACGCCTTCTACCTGCGCCTGTCCATTATAATGCGTCGCTACCTGGGACGTCTGGCCGCGCTGCCCTTCACCGACTGGACCACCGAGGAGATCGAAGCCGAGATGCCGCGGGCGGTGGCCGACCCGAAGCTCGCCGGCGAATTGCTCGAACTCATGCGCCGGGGCGACCTCGTGAAGTTCGCCAAGCGCCAGGCCACGGCCGCCGAATGCGACGCTTCCCTGGACTTCGCCCGCGACCTGATCCTGGCCACCCGCCCCCGGGCGGCGAGGGAGGAGGGCGCGGCATGATCGAGCGATTCGCCCATCCCCATCTGCTATGGCTGCTGCTCCTGGTGCCCGCCATGCTGGCCTGGCGCTGGTGGATCCGCGACCGCGCCCAGCTGGTGCTGCGGGTTTCCGACACCCGCTCCCACGCGGCGCAATCGGGGCGAGGACTGGCGCGGCTCAGGCACATTCCCTACGCCCTGCGGGTGGCGGGTCTCCTGCTGCTGGTCTTCGCCCTGGCGCGTCCGCAGTTCGGCACCCACAGCCGCGAGATCACCAGCGAGGGCGTGGACATCATCCTGGCCCTGGACATCTCCACCTCCATGGCCGGCGAGGACTTCCGTCCCAACAATCGCCTGGAGGAGGCCAAGGCCCAGGCCGAGCAGTTCGTGGCCAAGCGCGAGCAGGACCGCATCGGACTGGTGGTCTTCGCAAGGCAGGCCTACACCCAGTGTCCCCTGACCCTGGACCATGAACTGCTTCGCGAATTCCTGAGCGGCCTGGAGATGGGCCTCATCGAGGACGGCACGGCCATCGGCAGCGCCATCGCCACGGGCACCAACCGCCTGCGCGAGAGCAAGGCCGACAGCCGGGTGCTGGTGCTGCTCACCGACGGCGACAACAACGCCGGCAGCGTCGATCCCCTCAGCGCGGCCCGCGCCGCCGCGGCCATGGGCGTGAAGATCTACACCATCGGCATGGGCAAGCAGGGCAAGGTTCCCTACCCGGTGGACGATCCCTTCTTCGGCCGCCGCTACCAGTACATGCAGACCAACCTCGACGAGGAAACCCTGCGCGAGGTGGCCTCGGTGACCAAGGGCCAGTACTTCCGCGCCGAAAATTCCGAGGCTCTCACCGACATCTACGAAGAGATCGACAAGCTCGAGAAGACCGAGATCGCCAGCGTCGAGCGGGTTGACTATCGCGAGGCCAGCAGCCTCTTCCTGCTACCGGCGGCCATCGTGCTCTTGCTGGAGTTCCTGCTCTCGCGCACCCTGCTGAGGAGGTTGCCGTGAGCTTCGGCGAATCGCGCCTCCTGATCTTCCTCTACCTGGGCCTGCCCCTGCTCGTGGCCGCCGCCGTCTGGGCCGCCCGACGCGGCCGCACCGCCCGTGAGCGGCTCATGAGCGCGCCCCTCTTCGCCCGACTGGTCGAGGGATACGAACCCTCCCGACTCCGCTGGAAGGCCGCCCTTGCCCTGCTGGGCCTGACCGCCCTGCTCTTCGCCCTGCCGCGACCGCAGATCGGCAGCGAACTCACCGAGGTGAAGCGCCGCGGCCTCGACGTGATCATCGCCCTGGACACCAGCCGCAGCATGCTGGCCGAGGACCTGCGCCCCAATCGCCTCGACGCCGCCAAGCGCGAGATCGAGGACCTCTTCGGACTCCTCCGCGGCAACCGCATGGGACTCGTGAGCTTCGCCGGCGAAAGCTTCGCCAACATGCCGCTGACCCTCGACGCCTCGGCCGCCACGCTCTTCCTGGACGGCATCAGCGTGAACAGCATCCCGGTGCCGGGCACCAATCTGGAGAAGGCCATCCGCCGTTCCCTGGCGGCCTTCCGCAGCGAGGAGCGCCGATTCAAGGTGCTGGTCATGGTCACCGACGGCGAGAGCCACGAGGGCAATGCCATCGACGCGGCGAAGGAAGCGGCCGAGGAGGGCGTGGTGATCTTCACCATCGGAGTCGGCACGCCCGAGGGACACACGGTGCCCCTGCGCGACGAGGTCACCGGCACACTCAAGGAGAACCTGCGCGATCGCGAGGGACGTCCGGTGTTCAGCCGTCTCGACCGCCAGACCCTGCAGCAGGTGGCGGCCCTCACCGGCGGCGCCTACTACGAGAGCAGCGGCGCCACCCTCGATCTGGATCACCTGAAGGAAACCATCTCGAACATGGAGACCCGCGAACTCTCCGGCCGCGAGGCGCGTAAGCCCATCGAACGGTTCCAGTGGTTCGTGGCCCTGGCCCTGGCGGCCCTCATCTTCGAGGCGGCCCTGCCCGAGCGGCGCGGAAAGGAGGCGGCATGGACCGGAAGATTCTAGCCATCCTCGCCCTGCTCGCGGCCGGCGGCGCCTTCGCCGAGGAGCGCGTACCCCTGTCCACCGCCCGGGCCAACGCCGAGGGCAACAAGAAGGTGGCCGAGGGTCAGTTCGAGGAGGCCGCCGGACTCTACCGCGGCGAGGCCCTCAAGCGGCCCGAGAACGGCATCCTACAGCGCAATCTCGCCGGCGCTCTGGCCCGCGCCGGACTGGGCGAGGAGGCCCTGGCCTCCTACGGCCAGGCCCTGCGATTCGCCGAGGGACGCCAGGAGCAGGCCAGGGTATACTACGACCTCGCCAACACCCTGGCCCTGGGCGGACAGCTCGAGCCGGCCCTCGAGCAGTACACGCGAGCCCTCATGCTCAGCCCCGAGGACATGGATATAAAACACAACATCGAATTCTTGCAGCGGATGCTGCAAGAATCCGAACAACAACAAGAACAACAACAGAACCAGGACCAGAACTCCGACGAGAACCAGGACCAGCAGGAACAACAGCAGGACGGGCAGTATCAGGAACAGCAGGATAACCATGACCAACAGCAGCAAGAGCAGGATCAGGGGGAACAGCAGCAACCCCAGGATCAGCAGCAGGAAGAGCCACAGCCTCAGCCGGGCGAACAGGATGAGCAGCCCATGAGCGAGGAGGACGCGCAGCGTCTACTGGACGCCATGATGGAAGAGGAGCGGGAATTCCAGGAGATGCGCGCCCGGCAGGAGATCGAGGAGAAGAAAGACGTGGAGAAGGACTGGTAGCCATGACCCTTCGCATCGCCCTCATCGCGCTCATGCTCGCCGCGGCCTTCGCCCTGGCCGCCGACGTGAAGGTCAGCGCCGAGATCGACACCCGCCGCGTCGTGGAGGGCGAGTCCTTCACCCTCACCGTGCGCGTGGAAGGCCCCCTGCGCGGCATCCAGGCGCCCGAGCTGCCCGAGCTCGTCGACTTCTTCCTGGTGGGCACGTCCAGCTCCAGCAACTTCAGCTTCATCAACGGTCGCACGCGCAACGAGAAGATCTACCACTACAATCTCATCGCCGATAGCGCGGGGGACTACGTCATTCCCGCCATCCCGGTGACCGTGAAGGGCGAGGTCTACGAGACCGAGCCCATCGACATCACCGTGCACCCCGGCGCCGGCGCTCCCGCCGTGGATTCTCCCTCCGGCGTGTCCGCTCCCGCGCCCGAGCAGGCCTCCGGCGCGGGGGACCAGTCGGGACAGGTCTTCATCCGCAGCTGGACCGACGGCGAGAAGGTCTTCGTGGGCGAGCAGGTCACCCACCACTTCGCCCTCTACCGCGACGCGCGGGTGCGCTTCCGGGGCAATCCCCAGTACGAGGCGCCGGAGACTCCCGGATTCTGGGCCGAATCCCTGGGCGACGAGATCAGCGGCTTCCAGAAGATCGAGGGACGCGACTTCGCGGTCACGGAACTGCGCACGGCTCTCTTCCCCCATGAGCCCGGTCCCCTGGAAGTGGGCGCGGCCTCCCTGCGCGTGACCCTCTACGATCCCTATCGGGACGATTTCTTCACCTTCGGACGAGGACGCGAGAAGATCCTGCGGACCCAGTCGGTGCCCATCGAGGTGCTGCCCTTGCCGGAGGAAGGGCGTCCCGCCGGATTCGGGGGCACGGTGGCGCGGGAACTCGATCTTCAGGCCCGCCTGGATCCCGGCCCCTACGAGGCCGGACAGCCGGTCACCCTCACCGTCACCCTCACCGGCTACGGCAACCCGCGCACCTTCGCCATGCCCGAGCTGAAGATCGGCGAGGACTTCCGCGACTACGATTCCGACCTGCAGAGCCGCGTCTCGGTGGACGAGAACCGCATCCGCGTGCGCAAGGATTTCACCTGGGTGCTGGTGCCCCAGCGGGAAGGCGCCCTGGAGATTCCGGCCCTGGAGTATCCCTGGTTCGATCCTGCCGAAGGCCGTTACCGCATGGCCGAGAGTTCGGCCCTGCCACTGCAGGTGGCCCCATCCAGCGCTTCGGAAACCGAACCGGTGGTCTTCACCGAGATGTCCCAGGGCGTGGAAACCCTGGCCAGGAGCATTCACCACATCAAGACGGACCCGCTGCTCGCCGGCGACGGCAAACGCTTCCCCCGCTCGGCGGCCTTCTGGACGGCCCTGGCCCTGCCCTGGCCGGTTCTCGCCGGCGCCTGGTTCCTGCGGCGCCGACGCGAGGCCATCGCCGCCGACGCCACGGCCCATCGCGCCCGCGGCGCGGGCAAGGCCGCCCGCCGCCACCTGAAGGAAGCTTCCGCCGCGCTGGGCGCGGGAGATTTCGAGAGCTTCTGCGAGGCCCTGGCGCGGGGACTGCGCGGCTACCTCGCCGACCGCCTGGGCGCCTCGGCCGCCGGACTCTCGGGCGAGGACATCGAAGCCCGCCTGTCGGCCGGAGGCGTGGACGAAATCCTGCGCGACCGGGTGCGGGGACTGCTGTCCGAATGCGACTTCGCCCGCTTCGCCCCCGGCGCCAAGGACGACGCGCGCATGCGCGAGCTTCTCGAGCGGGCCGAGGGCGTCATCGGCGATCTGGACCGGGTGAAGGGCAGGGGGCGCGGTTCGGTCATCGTGGGCATGTTGCTCCTGCTGCTGCTGCCCGCCTCAGCGCCGGCCCTGGAAGGCGCTGAGGCCCTGATGGGCGAGGCGGCCCGCCTCTACGAATCGGGCGACTTCGCCGCCGCGGCGCGCCACTGGGAGACCCTGGCCGAGGCCGGCCTGGAAGACAGCCGTCTCTGGTACAACCTCGGCGGTGCCTACTTCCAGCAGGACGAGATCGGCCCGGCCATCCTCGCCTACAAACGAGCGCTGCGCCTGGCCCCCCGCGACAAGGAAATCCGCGAGAACCTCGAGATCGCGCGGGCTCGGCGTCGGGAATCGCTGAACCTCGAGGACGGAGGCGGCCTGGCCCGCATCTGGTCCTGGACGCGGCGCAGCCTCTCCCCCGGCGAGATGGCCGTCATGGGCCTGGCCACCCTCTGGATCGCGGCCGCCCTGACCCTCATGGGCATCCTGCGCCGGGCCGGCTGGACGCGTTTGCGCGGAGCCCTCATCGCCGCGGTCCTGCTGCTGATCTTCCTCAGCGTGGGCGCCTGGCGCGCCGAATGGGAGGATTGGAGCGGCCGCGAGGGCGTACTCACCGCCGCGGCCGTGGCCGCCCAGTCGGGACCGGGCGCGGACTACATCACCCTCTTCGAACTCCACGAGGGCGCCGAGCTGCGCCTGCTGGAGAAGCGGGGCGACTGGCTGCGCGTCAGCCTGGGCGCCGACCTCGAGGGATGGGTGCCCGCCGGCGCGGTGGAAGCGCTCTGATCGGAAAGGACGCCCCGGTGCGGGCGTCCTCTTTTTCCCATGTCGATTGACCTGGTTTCTGAACGATCTTCGACGGGGGAAGCGAAAGACCCTTTCGACCCTTCCGGGCGTCGACGTCGCCTCATCCGAAATGCCCCCATCCGCTCGGCGGTGAGCCGGAAACGGGAATGCGCATTGCAGAATCCCGTCGACGGCCATGAGGGCCGTCGGTACAGCGAGGATGGAATCATGCGCAAGATCTTTTGCCTGGTGGTGGCGCTCATGGGATTGACGGCCGCAACGATCAGCGCTTCGGAAGTCTTCACCTTCACTCCGGATCCGGCGGACCTCGAGGACCTCGATCACTTCAAGTGGTACACCTGGGGTATCGATGTGACCGTTCTCGAGGGAAGGTTCATCGAAGAGGTGGAGTTGCGTTTCGAGAACATCAGCAATTGGGACGACGAGACCAACGTGCTCTACATCCACCTTCTCGATGACGCGGACATGGGAGTGTCCACGGGCGTCGACGATCAGGATCCCGCCGATCACTTCGATGGGATGGGGCCCCTCATCGCCGCATGGGAGGACGAGAACAGCGCCGACACCGTGGAGAATCTGAGTTACTTCTTCTCGCAGCTCGACCTGGTGGACGACGCGCAGGTCTTCGTGCTGGATGGTGTTCTGGGTATCGCACTCGATCCGGATTGCCACTTCTACAACGATGGCGTCAGCCTGATCATCACGGCCTCGGGAGAAACCGCCGCCGAGGCCCAGAGCTGGTCGGACATCAAGGGAAGATTCTGATACCCGCGAATCCGGTCACACCGATTCGCTTGCACTATCGCCGGGCGATGGATCGCCCGGCGATTCGCATTCAAGACCTTCGCATTCGGCTCCTATCGATCGAGCGTGGCCAGATGCCCGGCAAGATCCAGGCGCATCCCCGGCAGCCAGAGCAGCGTTTCCCCCTTCTCGTCGATGAGAATGCTGATCGGCAGCTGCTGCTCGGGATTCTTCACCCCGAAGCGGCGCGCCGCCTCGCCAGGGCTGAGGGTCCAGGCTCGCTTGCCAGGCTTGTGCCCCTTCTCGCGAATCATCACGGGAATCGTCGCCAAACCTTCGGGCGCTCCCAGGGCTTCCAGATGGCGGATGGTCGGCTCGTGCTGGGCGAGCCCCACGATGAGCAGCTTGGCCTTGCCGGGGGCGAAGCGGCCCAGGGCCCGACTCTCGCCGCGGCGCTTCAGGTAGAGCTTTCGCGAGGCGTCGTATTCGCGGCGGACCAGGTCGTCCCCTTCGAGTTCGTCCAGGGGAATCCCGAAATCCACGGAGAAGCGCAGGCTGTCGCCCGCTGCGAGCTTGAAGTCGCGGGACACGAATCGCGGCTCGCCCCGGCCGTTGCGCTGTCCGGCGAAGACCCACCACTGGCCGGCGGGAAGTTCCCAGTCAACCAGGCCCTCGCCTTCGGAGATCTGTCCCGTGTACCAGGGCTCGAAGTGGCCGTCGGTGAATCGGCTGAGATTGGTCTGGCGCCAGGTCTCGATCTTGTCGAAACGCGCGCCGCCGGCGAAGTAGTCCACGGCCAGGTAGGCTTCGGGAGCGGAAGCGATCTCCTCCTCGTCCTCTTCGAGTGGGAAGGGCAGGAGGCTGCGCCATGCGCCGTCCCAGACGTCCACGCCCTGGAGGCCGCGCTCCACCCGCGCTGGCCATCCGTGACGGCGCAGCAGGCCGGCCAGACAGACCCGGGCCGAGATCTGATCGGCCCAGCCCGAACGCCAGGTCTGGGCGGGCGTGGCCACCTGGCCGCCCCGGGTGTCCTCGGCCTTCTGAACGCGCTCGCGGAATCGCGCGAGCAGATCCTCGGGCGAGGCGTCCGCGAAGCTCGGCAGGTCGGTCCACCAGTCCATGGTTCCCGCCTGGAAGAGAATGCGCGGCGAGAGCACGAATTCGTCGAATAGACTGTCGGGCAGGGTCGTGGTTTCGGCGAAAGGCATGATCTCCTCGAGAATATCCTCCAGGGCCACCGGATCGATCTCGTAGAAATCCTTCACGTCCATCTGCAGGGTGAGTTCGAGGGCCAGGGACTGCTGCTCGCAGCAGAGGGCGAGGACGGCCTCGGCCCACTCTGCCTGGGCGGCTCCCGCCTCTTCCAGCTTGGCCACGAGATCCTCGGTTTCGGGATGCTCCTCGGCCAGCTTGCGCCAGGCCTCTCCGACCTCGGCCCGGCCCGCGCGCTCGGCGTCGCGCTCTGACAGGCGCTCGCGATGGGCGATCCAGGCCGGATCGTCCTTGCCCCTTTCGCATCCGCCGGCGGCGGCGCCCTCGGGTTCCGGATAGCGCAGCCACACCGGACCGTCGAGCAGGTAGTGTCCCCGCTGAAGCCGCAGTTCGGTGGTCTTGCCCGGCTCGATGCGGGCCAGGCCCGTCCAGGGGCGGCCGGCCACTTCCGAGCTGACGAGGAAGTCCCCCGGCCCCAGCGCAATGGCGTCGCCGATGCGCGTGCGGCCGAGCACCATGGGCGCGCCGAAGTTGAACACGTGCACCCAGGCCCAGGGAGCCTCGGCTTCGAGCTCGTCGCCGGGGCCCTTCACGATCAGCCACCCGGCCTCCGTGTAGACGTCGCAGCTGTTGAGCACCGTGGAACCGCCGGTCTGGCGGTAGAGGAATCCCCGCAGGGCTTCGGGCACCGGCGCCTCGCCGTATCCGATGGACAGCACCAGCCCCGCCCGCCGGGCCGTGCCCGTGAACCAGGCCTGATCCAGGCAGGCGTCGGGTTCGCAGGCCCCCAGGTAGTGCCAGCCGTCCTCCCCCAGCACCTCGACCCAGGCGTGGTTGTTGTCGCCGGTGGTCCAGAAGGGCGTGTAGCACTGCCGTGCGGGCAGCCCGACGCTGCGCAGGGCGCAGACGAGCAGGATCGTCTCCTCCTCGCATCGGCCGATGCCGCGCTTCATGGTGGTCAGGGGCGGCTGATCCCGACGGGAGGACGGCTTGAAGGTGGCCCACTCGCGACAGAATCGGTTGACCTCGAGGGCCGCTTCGTTGTCGTCCAGACCGGCCACGCGCCCGGCGAGCATGTTTCGCAATTCGGGGCGCCAGCGCGAGGGCGGCTCCTGACTCACGCGATGGGGAAGGACGAAGGCATGGAAGGTGAACTCGTCGGTGCCGGGACGGCGGACCTCCAGGGCCAGCCTCACGTTTTCGATGAGCATGTCCGCCGGCCAGGATCCCAGATCCGAGGAGGGCAGCCAGGCCAGCAGGAACTCCATGGCATTGCGCTCGTCCGCCGGCGCGCTCTCCAGCCAGCTTCGCAAGCGGTCGGATTGGTAGTGGCGGGAGAGATTCTCTTCGACGAGGGCCGAGGTCTCCGCGTCGGGGGGCCACGTCCACTCGGCGTGAACGACCATGGCGGACAGGAGCAGACATAGAGTAAGCAGACGGCGCATGTTCACCTCGCGGGGCTAGGCGAACAATGTAGCACAGGGGAGCGGAAGGGGCAGGAATATCCGCGAAGAGAAGGATCTGCCGCGCGGGCGCACGGCATCCGTTCTGTTTACTTCATTCCTTTCGTGATGAACTCCATGATGCGATCGGCTTCGTCCTCGAGGGCGTAGTCGTTCTCGCTGAGCACCCAGTTGGTGGCGGCTTCGTCCAGAAGCGCGAATATGCTTTTCGCCGCGAACCAGGAATCGAGATCGGCGCGATACATTCCGCGTTCCTTGCCCTCTTCGATGATCTCCTGGATGCCCTTGAGGTAGTCGCGCAGTTCGGCGCGACTGGTCTCCTTCATGAAGTGCGCGGAGTGACGCATCTCCACCTGGAACACCGTGGCGAGTTGCCGGTCCCTGCCGATGTTCTGGAGATGAATCCGCAACACATGGAGCAGACGCTCCTTTGGATCCTCCATTTCCCGTGCATCCTTCTCGTCGTTGGCCGCGAAGCTCTTCATGCTTTCGTTGAAGATGGCGGCGAGAAGCTGCTCCTTGCTTTCGAAATAGAGGTACACCGTCCCGTCGGCCACCTTCGCGGCGCGGGCGATGTCGGTGATGCGTGTGCGGTAGAATCCCTGGCTGCTGAAAGCGTTGATTGCAGCGTTTAGAATTCGTTCACGTTTGTTGTTCAGATCGATGCATTCAGCGGCGTCCATCCCACCTAACCTCGCGCATTGGATCCCAAGCAGAAGTGAGAACTTATCCTATAGCTTGGCTGAAAGTAAGCAAAAACGATCAATTCGTCACGGACTGAGTATTCTTCACGATCTTTGCTACAGATTTCTCTTGCGAGTGGCATGCCACTGGCGGGAGACTTCGGTGTGTCCATGGGGTTGAATGAAATTCAATTGGAGGATTGACGTGGCCCTGAATATCGAAAAAGTGGCCGTTTTGGGCAGTGGAGTGATGGGAAGCGCCATCGCGGCACACCTTGCCAACGCGGGCATTCCATCGCTGATGCTGGACATCGTACCGCCGAAGCCCGGCGAGGGAGACGATCCGGCTGATCCGAAATTCCGCAACAGCTTCAGCGAACGGGCCTTGAAGGCCGCCCTGAGGGCGCGTCCGGCGCCCTTCTATAGGAAGGGACTGTCCGAACTCATCGAGATCGGCAACTTCGACGACGACTTCGAGCGCATCTCCGAGGCCGATTGGATCGTCGAGGTGGTCAAGGAGGACCTGGACATCAAGCGCTCGGTGCTGGCCCGCGTGGCCGAGCACCGGCGACCCGGAACCCTGGTGAGTTCGAACACCTCGGGCATATCCATCACGGCCATGGCCGAGGGCCTCGACGAAGATTTCCGGCGCCACTTCCTGGGCACCCACTTCTTCAACCCGCCCCGATACCTCTACCTGCTCGAGACCATCGCCACCGCCGACACCGACCCCGACCTGCTGGCCGAGTTCACCGAATTCGCCGATCGCGTGCTGGGCAAGGGCATCGTGGTGGCCAAGGACACGCCCAACTTCGTGGCCAATCGCATCGGCGTCTTCGGCATGATGGACGCCATCAAGGCCATGGACGAGCAGGGCCTCACGGTGGAGGAGATCGACTTCCTCACGGGGCCCATCGTCGGACATCCCAAGAGTGCGAGTTTCCGCACCGCCGATCTCGTGGGCCTGGACACCTTCGTGGCCGTGGCGGGCAACGTCTACGACGGCTGTGAGGGCGACGAGTCCCGCGACATCTTCGCCACGCCGCCCATGCTCGAGAAGATGCTCGAGTCGGGCTACCTCGGCGACAAGAGCGGCGGCGGCTTCTACAAGAAGAGCAAGGACGCCGAGGGCAAGCGCGTCATTCTGACCCTGGACCTCGGAAGCATGGAGTACCGCGAGAAGCAGCGCGCCAAGTTCCCCGAACTGGAAGCCATCCGCAACATGGACGACGTCGCCGAGCGCCTGCCGGCGGTGCTGAGCAGCAAGGGCCGCGCCTCCGAGTTCACCTGGCGCACGCTCAGCCGTCTCTTCCAGTACTGCGCATTCCGCGTGGGCGAGATCGCCGACGACCCCTCCCCCATCGATGACGGCATGCGTTGGGGCTTCGGCTGGGAACTGGGCCCATTCCAGAAATGGGACGCCCTGGGTTTCGCCGAGGTCGCCGGCCGCATGAAGGAAGAGGGCCTCGAGCTTCCCGCCTGGATCGAGACCATGCTCGAAAAGAAGGCCGCCGGATTCTACAAACTCGAAGACGGCAAGCTCTCGGTCTGGGATCCCTCCGCGGGCGACTATGTCGAACGGGCGACCGATCCGGGACGCCTCAAGCTCGCCCACCTCAAGGCCGCGGGCGCCACGGTCAAGGGCAACGCCGGCGCCAGCCTGGTGGACCTGGGCGACGGCGTGGCTTGCCTGGAGTTCCACTCCAAGATGAACACCCTCGGCCCGGACATCATCGGCATGGTGGGCAAGGCCGTGGCCGAGGTGCAGAAGGACTTCGACGGCCTGGTGGTCGCCAACCAGGGAGAGAACTTCTCGGTGGGCGCCAATCTCATGCTCGTGCTTCAGGAAGCCCTGGAGCAGGAATGGGATGATCTCAACATCATGATCGCCGCCTTCCAGCGGGCGACCATGGCCCTGAAGTACGCGCCGGTTCCCACGGTAGTGGCCCCACACGGTCTATGCCTGGGCGGCGGCGCGGAGTTCGTGCTGCACGGACAGCGCACCCGGGCCAGCGCTGAGACCTACATCGGCCTCGTGGAAGTGGGCGCGGGGGTGCTCCCCGCCGGTGGCGGATGCAAGGAGCTGTACCTGCGCAACCTCGAGCGCCACAGCAACTCCAAGGACCTGCTGCCAGTCCTGCAGAAGACCTTCGAGACCATCGGCATGGCCAAGGTGGCCACCAGCGCCATGGAGGCCCAGGACCTGGGCTTCATGCGGGAGAGCGACGACTTCTCCATCAATCGGGAGAGGCTCATCGGCGACGCCAAGCAGACGGTCCTGTCCATCGCGCGGGAAGGCTTCAAGCAGGGACGTCCGCGCACGGACATTCCCGTGATGGGTCGCTCGGGCATCGCGATTCTCGAGTCGGTGCTTCACAACATGCAGGACGGCAAATTCATCAGCGAACACGACCGCAAGATCGGATTGAAGGTGGGAACCATCCTCTGCGGAGGCGATCTCACCGGGCATCAGAAGGTCAGCGAGCAGTATCTGCTCGACCTCGAACGCGAACACTTCCTGTCGCTGCTCGGCGAACGCAAGACCCTCGAGCGCATGCAGGCGATCCTCAAGACCGGCAAGCCGCTGCGGAACTAGGAGGCATGAAAATGAGAGACACCGTCATCGTCGCCGCCACTCGCACCGCGGTGGGCAAGGCGCCCCGAGGAACCTTGGCGCATGTGCGTCCCGACGACATGGCCGGCGCCGTGGTGGCCGGCCTCATGGAGCGCAGCGGCCTGGATCCAGCCTTCGTGGACGACCTCATCCTCGGCTGCGCCTTCCCGGAAGGCGAGCAGGGCCTGAACATGGCCCGCCAGGTGGTCTTCCTGGGTGGATTGAACAAGGAAACCACCGCCATGACCCTGAACCGCTACTGCTCCAGCGGACTGGAGGCCGTGCACCTGGCCGCCCTCAAGGTGGGCTCGGGCACTGCCGACTGCGTCATCGCGGGGGGCAGCGAGTCCATGAGCCTGATTCCCATGGGTGGGGCCCAGTATCGTCCCAACGCGAAGCTTGTGGACGACTACGCCGACAGCTACCTGAACATGGGCCTCACCGCCGAGCGCGTGGCCGAGCAGGACGGCATCAGCCGCGAGGATCAGGACGCCTTCGCACTGCAGAGCCACCAGCGGGCGGCCGCCGCCATCGAAGGCGGGCTCTTCGAAAGCGAGATCACGCCGCTGAACTTCGATGTCACCAAACCCAGCGGCAAGGGAGGCAAGCTGGAAAGCCGGGAAGTGACCTTCGACACCGACGAGGGCCCCCGCGCCGACAGCAGCCTCGAGGCCCTGGCGAAACTGCGCCCGGTCTTCAAGCAGGGCGGAACGGTGACGGCGGGAAACTCCAGCCAGATGAGCGACGGCGCGGCCGCGCTCATGGTCTGCGAGGCCGAGTTCGCCAAGGCCAAGGGCCTCAAGCCCATGGCCCGCCTGGTGAGCTACGCGGTGGCGGGCAACGAGCCCGAACTCATGGGCCTCGGACCGGTCTACGCCGTGCCCAAGGCCCTGGAGCAGGCCGGCTTGAAGCTCGAGGACATCGACCTCATCGAGCTCAACGAGGCCTTCGCGGCCCAGGGTCTCGCGGTAATGCGAAAACTGGGCATGAATCCGGAAATCACCAACGTCAAGGGCGGCGCCATCGCCCTGGGGCATCCCCTGGGCTGCACGGGGGCGAAGCTCAGCTGCCAGGCTCTCTATGAGCTTGGCCGGCGGGGCGGCCGTTATGCTATGGTAACCATGTGCGTGGGCGGCGGTATGGGCGCCGCGGGAATCTTCGAGAACCTGCAGTAGAAAGAAGGACGCGAGATGTCGGAGAACGGAATCATCAAGGGTTGTTCATTCCTGACCGAGGACCATCCCCTGGAGAAGGTCTTCATTCCCGAGGAATTCAACGACGAAGAGAAGATGATCGGCAAGCTCATCTACGACTTCGTGGAGGGCAGCGTCCTGCCGCAGCTGGATGAACTGGAATCGCTCAAGGAAGGCGCCATGGGCGCCACGCTCAAGGAAGCCGGCAAGCTCGGACTGCTCTCGGTGGACGTCCCCGAGGAGTTCGGCGGATTCGCGCAGACCAAGGCCGTGTCCATGCTCATGGCCGAGAAGCTGGCCAAGAGCGGCAGCTTCCAGGTGGCCTACGGCGCGCACACGGGCATCGGCACCTTGCCCATCGTCTACTTCGGCACCAAGGAGCAGAAGCAGAAGTACCTGCCGGGACTGGCCACGGGCGAACTGCTCGGCGCCTACGCCCTCACCGAGGCCGGCAGCGGCACCGACGCCATGAACGCCAAGAGCAAGGCCATCCTCAGCGAGGACGGCAGCCACTACCTGCTCAACGGCGAGAAGATGTTCATCACCAACGCCGGCTTCGCCGACATCTTCATCGTCTTCGCCAAGGTGGATGGCGAGAAGTTCACGGCCTTCATCATGGACAAGGACATGCCCGGCCTCTCCACCGGCACCGAGGAGAAGAAACTGGGCATCAAGGGATCGTCCACCCGCACCCTGGTGATGGAGGACGTGAAGGTCCCCGTGGAGAACGTGCTCGGACGCATCGGGCGGGGCGCGCAGATCGCCTTCAACATCCTCAACGTCGGGCGCTTCAAGCTCGGCGCGGGAGCCGTGGGCGGAGCCATCCACGCCATCATCGACGCCGTTGCCTACGGGAAGGAACGCCATCAGTTCGGCCAGCCCATCACCAACTTCGGCATGATCAAGCACAAGATCGGCGAGGGCGCTGCGCGCTGCTTCGCGGCCCAGTCCATGGTCTATCGAACGGCGGGATACATCGACCAGAACATCTCGACCCTGGACAAGAGCGACGAGAAGTACGACGCCCAGACCATCGACGTGGGCGTTCGCGAGTACATGACCGAATGCTCCATGATGAAGGTCTTCTGCTCGGAGGTGCTCGACTACTGCGTGGACGAGGCCGTGCAGATCTACGGCGGATACGGGTACTCCCAGGAGTACGCCGCCGAGCGATTCTACCGCGACAGCCGCATCAACCGCATCTTCGAGGGCACCAACGAGATCAACCGCATGATCATCGCCGGCGAGATGCTCAAGAAGGGCGCCAAGGGCGAGCTGCCCGTCTTCGCCCAGGCCAAGGCCCTGCTCGACGAGCTCATGGGCATGCCCTCCATGGACGAGGACACCGACGACGGATTCATGTCCGAAGAGAAGGAGCTGGTGGGCAAGGCCAAGAAGGCCGTGCTCCTGGGCCTCGGCACCGTGGCCCAGGAGATGGGCGAGAAGCTCAAGAACCCCATGGAACACGAGGAGATCCTCGGCTTCCTCTCCGACATGATCATGGATCTCTACGGCATGGATTCCGCCGTGAAGCGCAGCGAGAAGCTGGCCGCCCGGGGCGAGGACGAGAATGCGCAGATCGCGGCCAAGCTCACGAAGATCTTCTGCAACGAGGCCATGCACCGCATCGAGATCCGCGGTCGCGACGTGCTCGCCACGGCCGTGGCCGGCGACATGCTCACCACCACCCTGGCGGGCCTGCGCCGCACGGTGAAGCACAATCCCGTGAACACGGTGACGCTGCGCCGCGAGGTGGCGGACATCCTCATCGAGAAGGAAGCCTGGCCCTTCTACTAGCTGCCAGTCGCCAATCGCCAGCCCCTCCCCCCGCCCGGGGGGAGGGGATTTTCATGCCGCTTGAAAGATCCGGCGTCGGCCGCTAGTCTCCTTCGCCTGTCCCCGGCCCGGAGAATTCCATGCGATCGATTCTCGTCCTTCTGATGACGGTGCTGCTTGCTGCCGCCGTGGCCGCGGAGGAATACGTCATGGATCCCGGCGAGCCCTATGCCGACACGAAGGTCGGCAAGGTGGCGCATGCCCAGCGCATCGTTTCGCCACCTAGCATCGACGGGAAACTCGGCGACGCTGCCTGGAGCCGGGCCCAGCCCATCGAGGATTTCATCCAGCTGGAGCCCGTGGAAGGGGCGGCGCCCAGCCAGGCGACCCGGGTCAGCTTCCTCTACGACGACGAAGCCCTCTATGTGGGATTCGAATGCCTGGACGACGAGCCCTCCGCCGTCGTGGCCAACGCCGGCCGCCGGGACAATCAGAACCAGTCCGACGCCATCTTCATCTCCTTCGATTCGCGCCACGACCATCTTTCCAGCTACGTCTTCGGACTCAGCGCGGCGGGCACTCAGATCGACCTGTTCCTGAGCAGCGACAGCAGCGACGACCCGAGTTGGGACGCTGTGTGGCAGTCGGCGGTCCATAGGCATGAAGGCGGTTGGAGCGGCGAGATGCGACTGCCCTTCAAGCTCTTCCGCTTCGTGCAGAAGGAGGAGATGGTCTGGGGCATCCACGTGAAGCGCGAGATCGCCAGGCTGCACGAAGAGATCTTCTGGATGCCCATGAAGAAGGGCGAGCCGGGACTGGTCTCGCGGGCGGGACACCTGGTCGGACTGAAAGGCGTGCGGGCCAGCCTGGCCCTGGAAGCCCTGCCCTACCTGGCCGCCTCCCATCACACCGAGCCCGGTGAGGATCCCGACAGCCGCTTTCGAGCCGGCGCGGATCTCAAGTGGGGCCTGAGCAGCAACGTCACCGTGGACGCCACCGTGAATCCGGACTTCGGACAGGTGGAGGCGGATCCCGCGGAGCTCAACCTCTCGGCCTTCGAGACCTTCTTCCCGGAGAAGCGTCCCTTCTTCATCGAAGGGCGCGACATCTTCGCCACCAATCCCTACCTCAACGCCTTCCACAGCCGGCGCATCGGGCGGGAGCCACAACGCTACGAGGTGGAGGACGAGGACGAGGTCCTCGAGTGGCCCGAGAACACGACCATCCTCGGCGCGGCGAAGATCACCGGCAAGACCGACCGGGGCGCCACCTTCGGCATCATCAGCGCGCTCACCGACGAGGAGTTCGCCCGGGTCGTGGACGGAGGCGGCCGGAAACGGGACCGTCTGGTGGAGCCGCTCAGCCACTATTTCGTGGGCAACGTCGCCAAGGAGTCCCTGGAAGGACGCCACCGCATCCGGCTCATGGGCACCTCGATCCTGAGGAAGCGGGACTTCGCCTCCAGCTCCTTCAGCTTCGGCAACTCATGGCGCAGCGTGGACGGATTCAAGAGCACGGGGCAGACGATCGTGGGCAGCAGCGTCGTCGAGGATCACGAGAGCCGGAACGGTCTGGGATGGAACGCCTGGTTCGACGGCGGCGGCCGCAACGTGAAGTTCGGCACCTGGACCCATCACGTGGGCCCCAGCCTCGAGCTCAACGATCTCGGATACCTGAACCGCAACGCCTACCGCAGCAACGGCATCTGGTTGAGTATCCAGGCCCATGACGCCCACGGCCCATTCAACTCCATGGACAGCCACGTCGAGATGAACTACGACGCGGGCTGGAACTGGGACAAGCTGGATCACGGCATCCGGGTGGAAACGGATTTCGAGCTCAAGAGCTTCTGGGAGTTCGGCATCGAGGCCGGCCTGCAGAACCAGCACTACGACGACTGGGAGACCTGGGACTCGGACGGCAAGCAGGGCCCGCGCACCCTCAGACGCGGCAACCACTGGGCGGTGCTCTGGGCCCACAGTCCGCCGCGACAGAAGCTATTCGGACTCTATCGCCTCATCGTGCAGCGCTTCCGCGACGGAGGCGGCGGCTATCGAACCGGCGGCGAGCTGCGACTGCGGCTGGGCGACGCCCTGAACTTCACCGTGGAGCCCGAGTGGCGGCACGTGACCCAGGACGCGCAATTCGTGGAAGAGGACGGAGGCGACTTCATCTTCGCCGAACTGGAGCAGCGCTCCCTCGATCTCACGGCGCGCTTCAACTACAACTTCTCCAACACGCTTACCCTCGAGACCTATCTGCAGCCCTTCATGTTCTGGGGAGATTACGAACGCTATCGGCTGCTGGTGGCCGAGGGCACACGCGAGTTCACGTCCTCGCCATACGGCGATCCCGGTTACGACTTCACCATGGAGTCCCTGAACCTCAACGCGGTGCTGCGCTGGGAGTATCGACCGGGTTCGACCCTCTACCTCGTCTGGGCCCGCTCCCACTTCGATTGGATCGAGACCCAGCAGCTCGATTTCCGGCCCTGGCGCGACCTCGAGGCGAACTTCCGCCTGGAGCCCGAGAATACCGTCATGCTGAAGATAAGCCGCTGGATCGGGTGAGTTGCCGTCCCAGCCGGTCGCGCCTATACTCGGGGCGCATCCGCAGGGAGGTGAACGATGAAGCTGAGATATGTCCTGTGCCTCGCGATGCTGCTGGCCTTGCCGTCCTCGGCGGAGGAATTCATCCTGGAAATCTCGGGCCATGACGTTCGGGTTCTGAACAACGGCGCGGAGTTCAACTGCGGATCGGTCATCGAGTGCGACCTCGATCTGGAGTGCGGCACCGTGACCCTGGTGGAATTGGAAGTTCTGCTCGAACCTCAGTACTGCGTCTGCCCCTTCGACCTCATCTTCGATTTCACCCTCGCGCCCGGCGAGTACACCCTGCAGCTCTGGCGCCTTCAGTGGTGGCAGACCGAGGCGGAACTCGTCTGGGTCACCGAATTCGAAATCGTGGATCCGGGATTCCTCACCGAGGTCAGAGTCCAGCAGAGCGGCTGCGGCGGCTGGGGACCCACCTCGGTGCCCGAGGGCGTTTCGGAGAATACGAGCTGGACAATGATCCGCAGCATCTACTGAGTTCTCAGTTCATAGTTCTCAGTTCTCAGTTCTCAGTTCTTAGTTCATAGTTCATAGTTCCATCAGCTTCAGCCCCGATCCGCCGTCGTCGACGCGATGCACTTCGCCGGAATGCACGGTGAGATCCATCTCGCAGGTGACCGAGACGCGACCGTGGAAGAGATGCCCTCCCACGACTCGGTATTCGGAATCCGAAAGCGCCACATGGACGTGGGCGAAGGGATGCCCGTCCACCAGACTCACGTTGCCCATGAGGCTCGCGATCTCGAAGTCCTCGGCGAATTCGCGCCGCAGATAGGTCTGCGAGGAGCGATCGAAGAAACCGAGTTCGGCCTTGTCCAGGGCTCCGATGCCCCGCAGGGCTCCGAAGGCGATCTTCTTCTCGGCCAGAAAACCCGTGAGGGCGGCGATGACATCTTCGCCCCCTTCGAAGCGCAGGAAGTAGCCCGTGTCGGTCTTGCGATGCTCCATGAGACTGTCCCCTTTTCCAATCGAAGCCTGTCCCCATGAAAGGACAGAAGCCCGTGCGCCGGAAGGGGCTTTTTCCACGGGCCCTGAAAACCGGCTTGAGGGTCATGGTAAGTGAAACATTAACAGTCGGTTACAAGGCCCTAAAAAAAGTGCTCAAACCGATCGAATTGGCACTCGGCCTGCAATATACCAGGACAAGCAGGGGTAATTAGGATAGCAGCCGCGACAACGAATGACTGGCGCGGTTGCTATTTTTTTGTGCCCGGAAGTCGCCTCGGCCAACCTGGATGACCTAGTTCGGAATTTGAAAAGCGGACCAATCCCCTTCCCCAGGACGGTCCACGCGCCGAACAGCGGCAGGCTGCCCACGAGAGCTAGGCACAGCACCTTCGGTGAACGCAGGTCGGGAATCCTTGCGAGTGGTCCCGCGCCGACGGCGTCATCGAGGTCTCGGCCTCCGCCGTCTTCGGTCCTGATACACTGCCGGCCTCCCACTCCCGATCGGCCCGGAGTCCGAGCACATGTCCCTTCGCGCTGATCTGATCAAACAGAAAGGGGAGGCGATCGCCTCCCCCATCCAATGAATCGAGCGTTCTTTTAGTACAGAACCTTGATGAAGCTCCAGTCGCTGTCCTGGGTGGCGGTGGGATCGCCGCCGTAGAAGACATCGTCGACGTAGACGGTATCATCGTACCAGTCTAGAAGCTCGACGTTGGTGAAGGGTTCGGTGGAGATGACCCCGCCGAAGTGGAAGGTGCCCGATCCCGCGAACTGATCGCTCGCGAAGACCTGGTTGCCGCTGTCGTCGTAGCCGATGATCTGCAGGGCCCCGGGGAAGTTGACGCCGATGGCGGTCTGAGGGGTGCTGAAGCTGATGTGGATACGGCCGTCGCCGTCCAGGAGCATACCGTCGGTGGAGTCGCCGTAACCGAAGGTCACGTCGTCGCCATCGGTGTAAGTGGCCCCGACGCCGGAGTACTGGGATGTCACGATCACGCCGTCACCCAATTCAGCGTAGCGGTTCTCCGCCACGGACGCGCCGAAGTCGCTGAGCCAGGTGGCGTAATCGGTATAGTTGGTAATGGAACGATCATCCGCGTCGGGACCCGCCAGGACCGGCTCCACCCCATGATTGTCCACCGAGGCGGCCATGGACGATGCCGCCAGAATGAGCGCGCCCGAAAGCACTAGCTGCAGTTTTCTCATGATTCATCCTCCTGATTGTATGCCTTGCGTATTGAGTCTAGGCCGTCCCAGGAACGGCCAAGGCATCGAGTTTAACAGTGTTTATTGAAATTATCCATACCAAAAGAATTTCGAGATAGCCAGGGTATTCATAGCAGAATACTTCCTGAGCGAGGCCAGGATCCTGGAAACCTTGAAATAGAAGAACTTGCCGCTTACTATGAGCCCGCCGGGACCACTCCCGGCTGATTCATATTGAGCCGAGCCCTGGGATATGGGCCCACAGAAGGATGATGATCATGGCAGAGGGCATCGCCAAGCAGAGCGAAGATTACTCGCGCTGGTACACGGACGTCGTTCAGAAGGCCGAGCTGGCCGACTACTCGCCAGTGAAGGGATCCATGGTGATCCGCCCCTACGGCTACGGCCTCTGGGAGAACATGCGCGACGGCCTCGACAAGCGCTTCAAGGCGACCGGGCACGTCAACGCCTACTTCCCCATGCTCATCCCCGAAAGCTTCATGTCCAAGGAGGCCGAGCACGTCGAAGGCTTCAGCCCCGAGCTGGCCGTGGTCACCCATGGCGGAGGGAAGAAGCTGGAGGAACCTCTGGTCCTGCGGCCCACCAGCGAGACCATCATCTGGGACATGTACCGCAAGTGGATCCAGAGCCACCGCGATCTGCCCGTGCTCATCAACCAGTGGGCCAACGTCGTGCGCTGGGAGATGCGCACGCGTCTCTTTCTGCGCACCACCGAGTTCCTCTGGCAGGAGGGCCACACGGCCCACGCCACGGCCGAGGAGGCCGAAGAGGAAACCCTGCGCATGCTCGACGTCTACGCGGACTTCGCGGAGACCGAGATGGCCGTGCCCGTGATCAAGGGCCTCAAGACCGAACGCGAGAAGTTCGCGGGAGCCGTGCGCACCTACTGCATCGAGTCGCTCATGGGCGACAAGAAGGCCCTGCAGGCGGGCACCAGCCACAACCTGGGACAGAACTTCGCCAAGGCCTTCGACGTGACCTACCAGAACGAGGCCGGACAGCGCGAGCACGTCTGGGCCACGAGCTGGGGCGTGTCCACGCGGCTCGTGGGCGCCATCGTCATGGCTCACGGCGACGACGACGGGCTCATCCTGCCTCCGCGCCTGGCGCCCATCCAGGCCGTCATCGTGCCCATCTACAAGTCGGACGAAGAGCGCAGCGCCACCGTGGCCGAGGCCCATCGCGTGGGCAAGGTCCTGACCGAGGGCGGCATTCGCGTGCATGTGGACGACCGGGACAACTTCAAGCCCGGTTGGAAATACGCCGAGTGGGAAATGAAGGGCGTGCCCCTGCGCCTGGAGATCGGCCCCAAGGATCTGGAGAAGAAGTCGGTCTTCAGCGCCCGTCGCGACATGCGCGAGAAGAAGGGCTTCCCCGTGGACGGCGTGGTCGAGGCGGTGAACGAGCGCCTGGCGACCATCCAGCAGGCCATGTTCGACCGCGCGGTTCAGTTCCGCGCCGACAACACCCGCAAGGTGGACAGCTGGGACCAGTTCAAGGAAGTGCTCGATTCGGAGAGCGGCTTCCTCTACGCCCACTGGGACGGCAGCACCGAGACCGAAGAGGCCATCCAGGAAGAGACCAAGGCGACCATCCGCGCCATCCCTCTGGACGACGACCTCGAGGACGGCGTCTGCGTCTACAGCGGCAAGCCGTCCAAGCGCCGCGTGCTCTTCGCCAAGGCCTACTAGTTCATCCGAAAGGACGCCATGAGCCAAGCCCCGCCGCGCAGATTCGTCGACACGCTGCGCATGGTGGGACCGGGTCTCGTGGTGGCCGCCACCGGCGTCGGCGCGGGCGATCTGGTGGCCGCGGCCAAGGCCGGCGCACTCTACGGACTTCCCCTGCTCTGGACCGCCGTGCTCGGAGCCCTGCTCAAGTTCGTGCTGGCCGAGGGCGTGGCCCGCTGGCAACTGGCCACGGGCGAGACCATCCTCGAGGGCTGGATGAAGATGCTCGGCCGCCCGGTGAAGGTCCTCTTCCTCGCCTATCTACTGCTCTGGACCTTCATCGTCTCCGCCGCCCTCATGAGTGCCTGCGGACTGGCCGCCCACGCGCTCTTCCCTCAGCTCTCCGTGAACGTCTGGGCCATGCTCCACGCCCTGGCCGGCCTGGCCTTCGTGTGGCGGGGCGGATACGGTCTCTTCGAAAACGCCATGAAGTGGGCCATCGGCGTGATGTTCCTCGCCATCGTGGGCAGCGCTGCCCTGCAGGCTCCGCCGGCCGCCGAAACCTTGCGCGGCTTCTTCATCCCCGCCCTGCCCGAGGGCTCCACCATCTTCGTGCTGGGCGTCATCGGCGGCGTGGGCGGCACCCTCACCCTGCTCAGCTACAACTACTGGCTCGCCGAAAAGGGCTGGCGCGGACGCGAATGGATGCGCGGCGCCCGCGTGGATCTGGGCGTGGGCTACCTGCTCACCGGGCTCTTCGGCATCGCGATCATCCTGCTCGGCGGAATGATCCTGCTGCCCCGCGGCATCACCATCAGCGGCAGCAAGGGCGTATTGGAGATGGCGGTGATCCTGGCCGAGCGATTCGGGCGTCCCGGAGAGCTGGTCTTTCTCATCGGATTCTGGGGAGCGGTGGCCACGAGCCTGCTCGGCGTATGGCAGGGCGTGCCCTATCTCTTCGGCAACTACGTAGGACTGATGCGCGGCGCGACCGCCGGCGAGATGCCACGATACACCGACGCACGCAGTCGCCTCTACCGCGCCTACGTGCTCTTCATGACCTTTCCGCCCATGCTCCTCCTGCTCCTGGGAAAGCCGGTGTGGCTGGTCATCGCCTACGCCGCCCTCGGGGCGCTCTTCATGCCATTCCTGGCGGGCACGCTGCTCGTCATGAACAATCGCCGGGAGTTGGGCGAACTGAAGAACGGGCTCCTGGCCAACGCGGGTCTCATCCTTTCGCTTCTGCTCTTCGCCTGGCTGGCGCTGAATCGTCTCAGCGTCGAATTCGCGAAGCTGGCGGGATGAGATGAAACGCGAAACCCTCAACGCCGACATCCTGCTGCTGCTTTCAGCGGCCATCTGGGGATTCGCCTTCGTGGCTCAGCGCGCGGGCATGGAGCACCTGGGGCCCTTCTACTTCAACGGCGTACGCTTCGCCCTCGGCGGCGCCGTGCTGTTGCCCTTGATCGTCTGGCGCCGAAGAGGCATGGACTGGAGACTGGGGACTGGAGACTGGAGACTGGGGACTGGAGACTGGAGACTGGGGACTGGAGACTGGAGACTTCTTCGAGACGGGTCTCTCGCCGGTGCCGTGCTCTTCGGCGGCGCATCCCTGCAGCAGTGGGGCATCGTGACCACCAGCGCGGGCAAGGCGGGATTCATCACGGGGCTCTACGTGATTCTCGTGCCCATCCTCGGCCTCTTCCTCGGTCAACCCACCCGGCGAAGCACCTGGACAGGCGCCCTGCTCGCCGTGATCGGGCTCTACCTTCTCAGCGTGCAGGAGGGCCTCCGCATGGCGGGCGGCGACCTGCTCGTGCTCGGCGGCGCGGTGTTCTGGGCCCTCCATGTGCAGCTCATCGGCCGTTTCGTCGCGCGACAGGATCCGCTGGCACTGGCATCCACCCAGTTCTTCACGGTGTCAATCCTGAGCCTGCTCGCCGGCGCTTTCACCGAGACCTGGAGCACGCCGGCGGTGCTGGACGCGACCTGGCCCATCCTCTATGCGGGACTGGCCTCCACGGGCATCGCCTACACCCTGCAGGTGGTAGCCCAGCGTCGGGCCCATCCGAGCCACGCGGCGATTCTCCTGAGCCTTGAAACGGTCTTCGCCTTGCTGGGAGGATGGCTCCTGCTGTCGGAACGCTTCGGCGCGCGGGAGCTCACCGGCTGCGCGATCATGCTCGCGGGGATGCTGCTCTCGCAGCTCGGCGGCCGGCGCGACTAGCCCCAGCGCCGCTGGATTCCGATGCCCCCCACGATGAAGACGAGCCCGATGATGGACGAGGGCAGGATGCGCTCCCCCGCCACCGCGCCCAGCAGCACCAGCGACAGGAAGGGCGCCAGGAAGATCAGGTTGGAGATGCGCGCGGTGTTCTCGGACATCTCCAGAGCCGAAAGCCAGAGCAGGAAGGTCAGGCCCATCTCGAAGACGCCCACATAGGCGCCGCCCAGAAGTCCCTCGGCGGGAATGGAGATCTCCATTCCGCGCAGCGCCGCGTAGGCCCACACGTAGATAGAACCGAAGAGAAATCCCAGGAAGAGCTTCTCCACCGGGGGCCGCGGGTCCTTCATGTTCAGAATCCAGTACAGCGCCCAGAGGATCGAGGTCGACAGGGCCAGGGCCACGCCCAGGGGATCGCCGAAGTCCATGGATCGCAAATCGCCCGCCGTGGACAGGATCAGCACCCCGAAGAAACTCACGAGGATGCCCGCCCAGCTGGCCGCCCGGATGACTTGTCCGAGCATGAGCACCGACAGCAAGGTGAGGGCGATGGCCCAGGTGAAGTTGAGAGGCTGGGCCACCTGTCCGGGAAGCCGGTCATAGGCCTCGAAGAGGATGAGGTAGTAGAGGAAGGGATTGAGCAGTCCGATGAGCGCGGAGCGGCGAAGCCCCCGCGCCTCGAAGAGACCCGCGGGCGACACGCCCCGCAGGAGCAGCGCCGCGCCGAGGATCAGGGCGGAGACCGGAGCGGCCACCAGGAGCATCTCCACCGGAGAGGCGGAGCGGAGCGTGAGCTTGAAGGCCGTGGCCACCGTGGACCAGAGAGCCACCGCGGCCAGGGCGAGAATCGTGGCTCGCGTCTGTTTCTTCATGTCTCGGATCCGTCACTCATGCGTCGATACCCTACGCTCCCTCATGGGGAATTTTCTTCCATCTTTCTCCCTCATGCGGCCGGATTTGCCCAGGCTGAAATCGGGGTGAGCGTTCCAATTCGCCTCATTCAGGGCGACTTCGTCCGGATTGCTAGTACTCACTGAAACACAAGGGTTTAGGAAAGGCAAGTAGGGGCCGAAATCCCATGTAGCTGGCACCGATGTTGATGTTGCCACCGGCAAGCACCCCGAACAGGGAACGGCCCCGCATGTCCGAGCGCAGATTTCTACATTTCATCAGGCACAGCATCGGCTACGCCGGTCTGCTGATGTTCATGTGGTCGGCGGCCATCCTGGCCTCTCTCTTCTGGAACTTCCGCAATCAGAATTCCGAAACCCTGGAAAGCGCGCGTATCGCGGCCGAGATCTCCGCGCGCCACGAGAGGCAGATTCGCGACTGGAACACTCACGTGGGCGGAGTCTACGTGAAGATCGGCGAGAACCACGAAGCCATTCCAGGAAAGGAACTCCTCGTAACGCCGGATGGATCCCAACTTCAGAAACTAGCCGGCGGCGAGATGGCGCGATCCATTCACGAACTGCCCAACGCGCTTCTGCACTTCAGGGCCCGGAACGTATCCCTCGATCCCATCCTGCCCGAAAACGCACCCGACGATTGGGAGCATCAGGCCATGCTCGACCTGCGGGCCGGCGCTTCGGAAGCCTGGGGCGCGGTGGACACCGAGTCGGGGCCTCGATTCCGCTACTTCCTGCCCTCACCCACCACCGAAGCCTGCCTGTCCTGTCATAAGAGCGAGTACTACGAAGTCGGCAGCATCGCCGGCGGCATCAGCCTTTCCCTCGATCTCGAACCCTTCCTCAGGGGATCGCAGGAACATCGGGCGTCGATATTCCCCATCCATCTCGCGCTCTGGTCGGTGGGCATGCTGGGCATGGGCATCTGGGCCTATTTCCTGAGACGCAATCGCTCCTATCGCCAGAATACGCGCCTGCAGATGCAGGAGACCAATGACCGTCTCAGCGCGGCCCTGAAGGAAGCGGAAAGCGCGAATCAGATCAAGAGCGAGTTCCTGGCGAACATGAGCCATGAGATCCGAACGCCCATGAACGGCATCATCGGCATGACCGAACTGGCTCTGGGATCGAATCGGGACAACGAGGTGGGCGACTACCTGTCGACCATCCAGGGATCGGCCGACCACCTGCTCACCCTGCTCAACGACATCCTCGACCTTTCCAAGATCGAAGCCGGACAGCTGTCCCTGGAGGAAATCGAGTTCGATCTCGAGGAAACCCTGGACCGGGTTTCGAAAATCATGTCGGGCAAGGCCAAGGAAAAGGGATTGGATCTCATCCTGAACCTGGATCCGAAGCTGCCCAAGCGCCTGCTCGGCGATCCCCATCGCGTGCAGCAGATCTTCCTGAACCTCGTGGGCAACGCCATCAAGTTCACCGAGAAGGGCGAGGTGCTCATGCAGGTGAAGCTGGCCAGCGACGACGAGGTCAAGGCCGGCCTCCACTGCAGCGTGGTGGACACGGGCATCGGCATTCCCGCCCACAAGCTGGACACCATCTTCCAAGCCTTCTCCCAGGCGGACAGCAGCACCACCCGCAAGTACGGCGGGACGGGGCTCGGCCTGGCCATCTCCCGGGATCTCGTGGAGAAGATGGGCGGCGTGATCTGGGCCGAAAGCGCCGTGGGCTCGGGCAGCAGCTTCCACTTCACCGCGGTCTTCCGCAAGGCCGACTCCGAGATGGCCGACGCCGGCGACGTGGACCTGCGCGGCCGGCGCATCTTGGTGGTGGAGAACGAATCGCGCAGCCGGGAAGACATCCGCGAAATGCTTCAGAGTCTGGGCTGCGACGCCTTCACCGTGGAGACCGGCCAGGATGCCATGGCCCGCCTGGAGGCCTGCCACGAAAAGGGACGCTGCCCCGATCTCATCCTCATGTCGGCCCAACTGCCGGACATGCGTGGGCTCGACGTACTCCAGGCCATTCGCCTCGACCTCGAGCACGTTCCGCCGCCGGTCATCATGCTGGCGACCCTCGACAACCTCGGCACCGTCGTGCGGAATCGACGCATGGGCTGGTCCTCGCACCTGACCAAGCCGGTGAGGCGGGTCCACCTGATCACCGCACTCAGCCGGGAATTCAGGCGGGTCGAGTCGAAGACCGGCCGGCTGGACGCGCCGCCTCAGCCCATGGGCCTGACGAGTCTCGGAGAACTGGACGTGCTGCTGGTGGAGGACAATCCGGTGAACCAGAAGGTCGCCGGCACCATGCTGAAGAAGGCCGGACACAAGGTGCGCGTGGCCGCCAACGGCAGGGAAGCCCTGGAGAC
The DNA here is from genome assembly GCA_964344565.1 of uncultured bacterium. Lineage (GTDB taxonomy): Bacteria > Krumholzibacteriota > Krumholzibacteriia > JACNKJ01 > JACNKJ01 > JACNKJ01. The sequence continues at coordinate 10,655 of CAYFNT010000018.1, read as the reverse complement.
GCTGGAGAAGGGACTGCCAGACCTCATCTTCATGGACGTCCAGATGCCCGTGATGGACGGCCTGGAAGCCACCGCGGCCATTCGGAAGAATCCGCTCTGGATGCACCTGCCCATCGTGGCCATGACGGCTCACGCCATGAAGGGCGACCGCGAGCGTTTCCTCAAGGCGGGCATGAACGATTACGTGAGCAAACCCATCCGAGTGGATGAAGTGCGCAAAGTCATGGAAAGACAGGTCGGCAAGACGCCCGCGAGCGAGCCGGCCGTTTCGGAATCGAAAAAGGAGAAAGAAGTGCAGATCCTCAACGAAGACCTCGCCCTGGAACGCCTTGCCGGCGACCGCGACATGCTGGCAATGCTGCAGGAGATGATCCTCCAGGAAGCCCCCGCCATGGTGGAAGCTGTGGTGCAGGCCGTGAGCGACCAGGACGCGCCCGCCCTGCGGCAGGCCGCGCACTCCCTCAAGGGCAGCATGGCCCAGCTCGGAGCCGAACGCGTGGCGGATCTGTCCTACCAGCTCGAGCAGATGGGCGCGGAGGACCAGCTCGACGAGTCGGCGTCCGCCCTCGACCGTCTGCGCAAGGAGTGGTCGGTTCTTCAGGAAATGCTCTCGGCCAAGGTCGGCTAGTCTCACCGATCTTGCAGGGATCCTCTCCCGGAGTTAGGCTCGGAGCCTTCAACGCGGGAGGATTGGCATGTCCCTCGATCTCATCTTCGCGCGCCGGAGCATCCGGCACTTCAGCGACGAGGCCGTGAGCGATGCGCAGGAACTCGAACTCCTGCGAGCGGCCATGGCGGCTCCGTCGGCGCGCAACATGAAACCCTGGCATTTCATCGTCATCCGCGATCGCGGGAAACTCGACGCCATCGCCGAAGCGCATCCCTATGCGGCCATGCTGAGCGAGGCGACGCTCTGCATCGCGGTGCTGGGCGATCCGGACTGCTACGGCGAATACTGGATCCAGGACTGCTCGGCGGCCACGCAGAACATCCTGCTGGCGGCCACGGCCCAGGGTCTGGGTTCCTGCTGGCTGGGCATGCATCCCCGCGAGGAACGCAAGCGCGCCATTCGGCCGCTGCTGGGCATTCCCGATTCCATGGAGATTTTGAGTCTGGTGGCCATCGGCCATCCGGCCGAGACGAAGGAGTCGCGGAGCCAGTACGACCCGGAGCGGGTGCACCGGGAGAGCTGGAGTTAGAAGCCGCCTGCCAGGGCCACCGGCTGCCAGGAGGGCCAGGCGACGTGAATGCCGGCCAGCCACTTCTCGTCGCGGTTCAGGGCCACGAACATGCCGGGTGTCCAGCCGCCGATATCGATGAGGCCCGGATAGAGGTTCACGCGCATGGCGTAGTCCTTGGTGCTGGCGAGCATGAGCGAGGCCATGAGCGAACCGTTCCGGTCGAGGAAGAGCGCGGCCACGCCCTCCAGTTCGGCGCCCAGCGCGCCGTCATCCATGTCGAAGAGTTCGGCCGCCTTGAAGCCCGCCGCGGCGGAGAAGCTGTAGCCCCGATCCAGCTCCCAACTCAATCCTCCCTCGCCGTGGGTGCCGAAGTAGTAGAAGAAGCTGGTCCTGTCCCAGAAGGGCGGCTTCCACTTCATGGAGAAGTTCTGCCCCATGTTCTCGATGCTTCCATTGCCCGGATCGTAGGCGAACTGATAGGACCAGTCGCGCATGTTCAGGGTTTCGCCGAAGAAGCGCGAGACCCGGTCCGTACTGAACAGAACGCAGCTGAGCGGATCGAAGAGGTAGAGGTCGGCCACCGGATCGGTGCTGTAGCCCTCGAGGTAGCTGTTCTCCACCACCTCGTTGAGCAGGTGATAGACCGTGATGGTTCCGGCCGACCAGAGCTTGGGATGCCCGTAGCCGTGATGCCGGTACCATTCGATCATCATGCGATAGCTCATGCCTCCGCCGATGAGGTGCTGGGTGTAGTTCGGCCAGTAGCGCGCGCTCTCGATGCCCGTGGCGAAGGGCAGGATCTCCTTGCGCACGAAATCTCCCCAGCCCTCGTTCTCGATGGCCCCGATGGGATCGAACATGTTGTTCCAGAGCAGGTCCCAGCCGCCTTCGAAGTCGACGTCCGCGAGCCGGTTGCTCCGGTTCGAGATCTGCATGATGCCGAAGCCGCCGTTGAGGATGAGCTGCAGGGGGTGGATGTTCGACTCCGAGCCGTAGTCCAGGCCGCGGTAGAAGTAGGCCGTAGGCAGACTATCGCCCTCGGCGGCGCTCTCCTCGGCGAGGGCCGGAGCCGCGACGGCGGCGAGGCAGAACAGGACGATCAGAATTCGCACGGAACCGGGGACCTTTCGAGGCGGAGCGGGAGGAAGGCACCATTCAAGCCAGTTGTCGCTCCCAAGTCAAGGATGCCGGTTTCTCTTCCTGCAGGCGCTTCCCTGCGCTAGTCTCGCGTCATGCGACTCGGGCTATTCATTCCCTGTTTCGTGGAGCACCTGCGTCCCCAGGTCGGCCTGGCCACGGCCCGGCTCCTGGATCGCATGGGCCTGGACTGGCACTATCCCGAGAATCAGACCTGCTGCGGACAGCCGGCCTTCAACGCGGGGCACCCCGCCGAATGCCTGCCGGCGGCCCGCCACTTCCTCGAGACCTTCCGCGACTTCGACGCCGTCGTGGCGCCCTCGGGCAGCTGCGTGGCCATGGTGCGTCGCTACCCCTCCATGGAGGGCCTGCATCCCGGCGAGGCCAGCGCCCTGGCCGAACTGGTGCCGCGGGTCTTCGAGTTGTCCCATTTCCTCGTGGAGCGCCTGCACCGCGTGAACTTCGGCGCGAAGCTCGAGGCGCGGGCGGCCTTCCAGGACTCCTGCCATGCCCTGCGCGAACTGGGCCTGCGAGAGGAGCCGCGCATGCTCCTGTCCGCCGTGGAGGGGCTCGATCTGGTGGATCAGCCGGATCTGGACTGCTGCGGATTCGGCGGCGTCTACTCGGTGAAGATGCCCGAGTTCTCCCTGATGCAGGCCGACGCGAGGCTCGCCGCCGCCGAAGAGTCCGGATGCGGCGTGCTCATCGGCACGGAGCCGAGCTGCCTCATGCACCTGCAGTCCCGGGCGGAACATCGGAAGCTTCCCCTTCGGGTGATGCATCTGGCCGAGGTGCTCGCCGGGGAGGCCCATGAAGGCTGACCTGCACATCCGCCTGGCGGCCCGCGAGGCGTCGCGCGATCCCCTTTTGCACGAGAACCTGCACAGGGCCACGGGCCTGAGCATCGAGAAACGCAACCAGGTCGCCGAGACCACCCGGAACTTCGAGATCCAGCGCAGACAGCTCGGCAAGATCCGCGAGGAGAGCGTGACGCGCATGGAGGAGCTGCTCGAAGAGGCGGCGAACCGTCTCGAGGCGGCGGGCATCCGCGTTCACATGGCCGCCGACGCCGCCGAGGCGCGCCGCATCGTCACGGAACTCTGCGAGGAAGCCAGGCTCGTGGTGAAGGGCAAGAGCATGGTGAGCGAGGAGATCGGTCTCAACGAAGCGCTGGAGGCCGCTGGCCTGGAGGTGCTGGAAACCGATCTCGGGGAATTCATCGTGCAGCTTCGCGGCGAAGCGCCCAGCCACATCACGGCGCCGGCCCTGCACCTGAACCGCCGGCAGATCGGCCGCCTCTTCCAGAAGAAGCTGGGCATTCCCTACAGCGAGGATCCCGAAACCCTCACGGCGGCCGCCCGCGCTCACCTGCGCGAAAAATTCCTGCAGGCCGACGTGGGCATCACCGGCGCCAATTTCGTGGTGGCCGACACGGGCACGGCGGTCATCGTGGAGAACGAGGGCAACATCACCTTGTCGAGCACGGTGCCGCCCCTGCACATCATGATCACGGGCATCGAGAAGATCCTGCCCCGCACCCTCGACCTCGACATCGTCCTTCGCATGCTGCCGGCCAACGGCACCGGCCAGAGGGCCACGAGCTACGTGTCCATGATCACCGCGCCGGCGCCCACAGGTTCGGGCCCACAGCGGGTGCACATGATCTTCCTGGACAACGGTCGCCGCAAGCTGGCGGCCCGGTCCGACGCCATGGCACTGGCCTGCATCCGCTGCGGCGCCTGCCTGAACGTCTGCCCCCTGTTCCGTCTGGTGGGAGGGCACGGCTACGGCAGCGTGTATCCGGGGCCCATCGGCATCCTCACCACGCCCTTCCTGCTGGACGGCGCCGAGGGGCACGAGCCCGGCGACAGTCTTTCGGACGCCTGCTCCCTTTGCGATGCCTGCGCGGACATCTGCCCCGTCTCGATCCCCTTGCCCGATCTCATACGCGAGGCCCGCGGCGAGAAGGCCGCGAGAGAGCCCTGGGGCCATCGTGCGGCTTGGCGACTGTTCGGCAAACTCACCGGAAGACCTCGGCTCTTTCGCCTTCTGGGATGGCTGGGGCGCCGCCTTCCCGGCGCCTTCCTGCGCGGTCTCACGCCCGCCTGGTCCGAGGGCCGCAATCTGCCACGAGGTCATGGCCCCAGCTTCCGAACCTTGCTGGCCGAGAGGAGGCGCTCATGACCTTCGAGCAGGAAGAGCTGCTGAAGCTGCGCTTCCGCGAGAACGGCACCCGCTGGATCGTCTGCGAGAACACCGCGGATCTGCGCAGCTTCCTCTTCCGGGCGGGACTCGATCGCCCGCCCTTCTCCCACGTGCGCGAAGGCGAGAAGGGATTCACCCTGGCCGACGGACTCATCGCGGAGACGGGAACTGTCATCCTCACGGGTTCTCGCCTGGGGGCGCGGCGTGCGGCCATACTGGCCGAGACCCACTACGCGCTCGTGGCCGAGAACGCGGTCTTCGATACCCTCGGCGATTTCCTGCAGCTGCCCACCCACCCCTGGCACCGGCGGACCGGACATGCCCTCACCCTCATCACCGGTCCCAGCCGTACGGCCGACATCGAAAAGACATTGGTCATGGGCGCCCACGGTCCCCGCGAGTTGGTCGTGGCCACGGCGGAGGCCACCGACATCTACGAGTTCTTCCACAAGGATCGACCATGAAGGTCTCCGGTCGCCAGTCCCCAGCCTCCAGCCGGAAAGCCCGGCGCTCATGGGTCATTTACGACTGGGCGAACTCGGCCTTCGCCACGGTGATCCTGGCGGCTCTGCTGCCGGTGTGGTTCGCCGAGGCCGTGGTGCCCGAGGGCGGCGTGACCTGGATGGGCACCCACTGGAGCGCCACCAGCCTCTGGGGCTACGCCTCGGGTCTCGGGGCCCTGCTCGTCTTCCTCACCGCGCCCCTGCTCGGCGCCATGGCAGACCTGCGGGGCAATCGCCGGCGATGGCTCCTGTCCTTCTTCCTGCCGGGCTCGCTGGCCACGGTGATGCTCTTCACCGCCCTGCCAGGACGCGTGGCCTGGACCCTCGGCCTCTACCTCGTGGCGTCCATGGGATTCGTCTCGGCCAACATCTTCTACGACGCCTTCCTGCCCATCCTCGCCGGACCGGAGGAACGCGATCGGCTCAGCGCCCGGGGCTACGCCTGGGGATATCTCGGCGGCGGACTCGTGCTGCTGGCCGATCTGATCCTCGTGCAGAAGCACGCGGCCTTCGGCCTGGAATCGGGCACGGCCGTGCGACTGGCCCTGGCCTCGGCGGGCCTCTGGTGGAGCGGCTTCGGGCTGCTGGCCTGGCGCGGCCTGGAAGAGCCGGAGCAGGCGAGGACGCCCGTCGGCGAGATCTTCTCCACGGCCATCCGCCGCAGCCTGGGGACCCTGCGCGAGGCCATGGGCTATCGCGACCTCCTGCTCTTCCTCGCCGCCTTCCTGCTCTACAACGACGCCATCCAGACCGTGGTGAAGATGGCCTCCATCTTCGGCGCGGAGGAAATGGGACTCGGCCGCGGCACTCTCATGGGCGCCCTGCTGCTGGTGCAGGCCATCGGCATCTTCGGCGCCCTGGCCTTCGGGCGATTGGCGGGCCTCTGGGGCGCGCGCAAGGCCATCCTGCTGAGCCTCCTCATGTGGACGGCCCTGGTGACCTGGGCCTACTTCATCCGCACGGCCACGGAGTTCTGGATACTCGGCGCGGGCGTGGGCCTCTGCCTCGGCGGCAGCCAGGCCCTCAGCCGCAGCCTGTTCAGCAGCTACATTCCCGAAGGCCGCAGCGCCGAGTACTACGGCTTCTACTCCATCTTCGCGAAGTTCAGCGCGATCCTGGGGCCCATCCTCTTCGCCTTCATCCATCAGATGACGGGATCATCTCGCTGGTCGGTGCTCGCCACGGCCCTGTTCTTCCTGGCGGGGATGATTCTGCTGGCGGCCAGCCGCGAGCCGAGGGCAACGGGCCCCGAGCCACGAGCCCCGAGCCAGAAGGAGTGAGCCCTCACTAACTTCTACCCACTTTACAAGAGTTCTAGGAATTCCTAGTCTATAGTTGTTGGTCTCAAGGCTCAATCGGGGTCGTACATTGCCTTTCCCGCCCAAAATCCACTAAACTCAATCTCGTGAACAAGCCAATCTACATGGACTATCAGGCGACGACCCCGGTGGATCCCCGGGTGCTCGACGCCATGCTGCCCTGGTTCACCGAGCGATTCGGCAATGCCAGCAGCGGCCACAGCTTCGGCTGGATGGCCAAGGAGGCCGTGGACCAGGCCCGACGCGACGTCGCCGAACCCATCGGCGCCGGATTCCGCGAGATCATCTTCACCAGCGGCGCCACCGAAAGCAACAATCTGGCGATCAAGGGCGTGGCCGAGGCCTACATCAAGAAGGGCCGGCACATCATCTCCTGCCCCACCGAGCACAAGGCAGTGCTCGAGCCCCTCAAGTATCTCATCGTGCACGGCTGGGAGGTGACCTGGCTCAAGGTCGACGACCAGGGCATGATCGATCTGGACGAGCTGGCCGGCGCGCTTCGGGACGACACCGTGCTGGTGACCCTGGCCGCCGCCAACAACGAGATCGGCGTCATCCATCCACTCGAGCAGATCGGCAAGCTCACCCGCGAGAGGGGCGCACTCTTCCACACCGACGCGGCCCAGGGCTATGGCAAGTTCCCCATGGACGTGGGCGCCATGAACATCGATCTCATGAGCGTCTCGGGACACAAGATCTACGGTCCCAAGGGCGTGGGCGCGCTCTATCTGAGACGCCGCAATCCGCGGGTGAGACCCACGCCGCTGCTCCATGGCGGCGATCAGGAAGAGGCCATCCGCTCCGGCACCCACGACGTGCCTTCCATCGTCGGGCTGGGCAAGGCGGCCACTCTCGCCGCCGAGGAGATGGAGAAGGAGCAGGCCTTCCTTCTCGGTCTCCGCGACGCTTTCTGGCGCGGCCTCGAAGAGGCGCTTGGGGACATCCAACTCAACGGACACGCCGACGAACGCCTGGCCGGCAACCTGAACGTGGTATTCGAGGGCATCGACGGCGACGCCCTGCGCATGGGCCTGCGCAACCTGGCCGTGTCCAGCGGCAGCGCCTGCACCTTCGCCAGCACCGACCCGTCCCACGTGCTCATGGCCATGGGGCTCGACCCCGAACTGGCCCAGGCCAGCCTGCGCTTCGGATTCGGACGATTCAGCACGGAAGAGGATTGCGAACGTGCGCTCAAAATGGTAATCGAAGCAGTGCGGAAACTTCGAGGCGCCTCCCAAGATCACGCCGGCCAGACGGCCACCTGATTCCCGTCAAGGAGTACCATGCCCAAGGTCACCTTCCTTCCCGACAACTTCGTGGTGGAGATCGCCGACGGCGGCACCATTCTCGAAGCGGCCGAGAACTTCGACATTCCCCTCAAGCACAACTGCGGCGGATCCTGCAACTGCGGCACATGCCACGTGATCGTGGAGGAGGGCGGAGAGCACATCGGCGAGATGGACCCCGAAGAGGAGGACACCCTCGACCGCGCCCTCGAGGTGACCAACGAGAGCCGGCTGGCCTGCCAGTGCCAGCTCACCGGCGACGTGGTGGTGACGATTCCGGAGACGAGCCGCACCGACTGACCAACTACTTCAATAGAAGTATTTTCCGATTCATGTGCCCACGTTGGGGATTGTCTGCCCTGACGAAGTAGACTCCCGACGACTGTTCTTCACCCCGGTCGGACCGCCCGTTCCATCGAGTCTGAGCCATCCCCTCCACGCCTGTCGCAATGGTGCCCAGGTCGGCAATCCGATGCCCTTGGACATCGAAGACCGAGATGTCCCATCGTTCATTCGGTCCACTGCTGATCTGGAACACAAGGCTGGCATTCGCCGGGTTCGGAAACACCGAGAACGCCGGTCCAGGTGCAGAGCTTTCTTCGTCTTCGGAGTTCTCGCTTAAAACGATTTCGCTCGGTCCCGCGGCAAGAACCTCGAAACTGAAGCCAGATACCGACCAATCTGCTTCCGTCTTGGCGAGTGAAAACTGGGCGTACACCTCACTGCCTCCGTCTTCCGGCACCTCGGCGGACAAGGTTCGCGATGCCAACAACACCAGCAGTCGACCTTCGCCACAACGAACGCTGAGAAGAGTTCCCTCGGCTGAGGAATAGGAGTCTTCCGTGCCCGTGAATTGAAGTCCCTGAACATCCGCTTCGACGGCCACTGCGGTGAAAGGCTGGTCAGCAGCGCTCCTTAGCGCGAAGCGGATCGACTGCGAGTCTTCCTCCAAGATCTCAAGGCTCCAGGCCCCCGCCATGGCGACCAGCGAGAGCAGGAGCAACTGAGCGATTCGAATCGAGTGACTCAAGGTTTTCATGTCGCATCTCCCAGTCTAGTGGCCATAGTGATCGAGGAAAGTATCCCGGTCTACGCTGTCGACGTCCCCGTCATCATCATAGTCGACCCCCTGAAGGTAGCCCGGGTCGCTCTCCGTGGTGCCGTAGTGAGACGAGAAGCTGGCATAGTCGGCGATGTTGACCACGCCATTGTTGTCCAGGTCGACAGTTGTCACGGTTAGGCTTTCCCCGATGATTCGAGACAGGTAGGAGGAGTGCATCTTGTACTTACCTGGGGTGCCTTCCGTTGTCACTCGGTCGAGATCGGAATCTAGAACTGTCGCAACAATTTGGACTTTTCCCCAGCCAAGTAAGTGGTCGAACTCTTCTGAATAGATACCACTTGCCACCGTGGCCTTCTCCAGATAGATGAAGTCTTCAGCTCCGGGAAAGAAGATTGCTTCCAGGTCTTCTTGAAGATCCTTGTCGATGGTCAGACTGTCGATCGTCAGAGAATCAAAGGTGAGGGCAGACTGCTCTCCTACTAAGGGTTCCAGGCTGATTGCCTTGGCGAATTCACTTGGATGACCCGAAACCAAGTTTCCGAACTCGTCTCGTATCTCGACTTTGATTTCCAGATCGATATCCGCCTCGCCGGGACAGATGAAGAGCGAAGTGCTGTCGGGTGACTCCAGGATGGTCCGGGAACTGTCTGGATCGTTGTAGTACATGGCGTAAAACAAGTTGAGTCGCCCGTGGCCGAGTTGCTCTGATTTGCCATTGGTGTATGTCAGGTTTGCGTGAACCTTCTGGGCCGAGTTCTGCAGGCGAGCTTTAACGAGGTCCGGCTCCCCGCGGAAGTTGTCAGGATCCCTCGAAATCAATAGCGCAGCCGCGGCGGCGACCATGGGGGCCGCGTAGCTAGTTCCATCGTCCGCCTCATACCCATACTCAATCTCGCAAGTGTCTCCCACAGCAACCGCGAACTCAGCATAGGTGGAGTAGATGTCCTCGCCTGGTGCGGCAATGTCAATTCCGGACTCTCCCGCTGTCGTCAGATAGCAGCTGCCATTCCACCACTGGTCAATATCATTTGTTCCTCCCACAGCGATGGTATGTGGGTCGGTGGCGGGAAGTCGCATATCGTATGTGTTGTGAGTTGTATAGTTACCCCCTGACGCGACAAGCACGATTGAGGAATCTGCACAATTGGCCAATGCCTCTTGTAGATCATCTGCATGGCTTCCCGTTTCATCTGTCCCCCAAGACATCGAAACGACATCGGGCTTCATCCCTGCACAGTACTCCAGCGCTTGAATCGTGCGAGTTAGTTTCGGCTGGGTAATCCCAGTTTTTAGATACATCACCTTCACGGAATCGGTGAATCCCGCAATACCCGCGATTCCTTCTTCATCATCCGAATCTGTCTCGGCCGAGATGATACCCGCGACCCTTGAGCCGTGTGTTTTGTAAACATGGGGAAATGGGTTCCCATCTTCATATCCTGCAGATTCAGGAAAAGTATCCGTGCCTGCAGGATAGATACAGCCGAGCCCCTCCAGATCAATATTGAAGCCATCCCTTCGAATTGTGAAATCCCAACCCACGACATCATCCGTGAATCTTGGAAACCCTCCAGTCCAGTCTTCATCTCCATCTTCTTCATCGAGGTCCTCTCGATCAAATACCCCATAGGGGGATTGGTCCTCAGCGGGGTTGAACCATACATTCTTCCATTTAAAATCCTTGTGGGCCAACAGTGAATCTTGAGGTGGTGCATCGAATGAAGGCTTGAAGATTCCGCTCGCATCAACGAGGGCTACGACCGAGAGGCTTGTGGAGTCTGATGCGCAATAGTTCCAGAATCGGATCCAATCGATGTCACTGGCCTCATCGGTGTTGTTGTTAAGATACCACTGCTCACTGAACCAGAAATCGTCAGGCTCGTCATATTGATGTAAATGAAGGAAACAGTTAGGATACGATCTCTTTACTCCGTTTCTGGATGCAAGCCATTGGGTTAGGG
>CAYFNT010000017.1:7243-79728 GCA_964344565.1 uncultured bacterium | reverse complement strand
AGAGTCGAAAGAAGACGCGAATGAAGATCGGTAGCAGACATCCCGGACCTCCGAAATGGAGCCGCGGGAGGATGTCGGGGAGGCTCTCAATATAGTCCACAAGGGGGCCTGCCGCAAGGGGTAAACCCAGTAAAAACAACATGTTAACTGTGATCGGCGTCCTGGCTCCTGCACCGCTTTCGAAACGTAGACGAACCTCGCCCATGCTGGCGCGAGGCCTGGGAATGTGCTAACTGAGATGAGTATTCAACCCGAAGGCGAATCTTGATTTCGAGCAATGAGCAAAGCGAACTGATCGATCGACTCGCGGCAATGTCCGCTGCACGAGATCGGTGGAGCGAACCGGAGGATGAGGACATCCTCGACCGACGGCGCCTGCACGCCGCCTGGTGCAACGCGGCCATCGAGGGCAATCCCCTGACCTGGGATCGCGCCACGGGCCTGGAGCGCGGCGAGGTCGAACCCGAGACGCGGCACGATCGCGAGACCCTGTCCTGTCTCAAGGCCGCGGAGTTCATGGAGGAGGTCCCCGAAGACTGGAACCTCGGTCTGGTCCGACACCTTCACGCCCTGGTCATGTCGGGACTCGGCGGACGCCCGGGCGAGCTTCGCGAACGCGAAGTGAAGATCGTCAAGGAGTCCGGCGAGGACGCGGGGAAAACGGTCTTCCATCCGCCCCATCCGGCGAGGGTGCCCGAACTCCTCGAGCGACTTCTTGCCGACGAACGCAAGTCCCGCGAGGATCCCTTCCTGGCCGCCGGCCGTTTCCACTACGAGTTCCAGTCCATCCATCCTTTCGCCGACGGCAACGGACGGGTGGGCCGGCTCCTCAGCACGGCCCTGGCCCGGCGGGGCTGGGCCTCCCGCGGCTTCCATCTGGAGCCGGCCATCAGGCGCTCGGGCCCCGGCTATTACCTGGCGCTGCGTGCCGTGAGGGCCGATTATGAGGAGGAAGGCGAGCGGGGACTTCTTCCCTGGCTCCTGCCCTTCCTGGACATGACCGCCGACGCCCTGGCCCATCCGCATCCGCCGGAGGATTGACCTTGAAAACACTCGTCCTCGTTCTGCTGCTGATCGCCGGGCAGGCCACCGCCCTGGATTGGGAGGAAGGCCGTCTCGCCGCGGGCGGACGCCTCGCCGTGGTCAATGCTGGCGAAGGCGGATGGGCGGCCTGCGTGCTGGCCTTTCCCGCCGGCGTCTCGACGGTGTCCGACGATCCCGATCGCGCCCAACTGGCGGTGAGGCTGCTGGGCGAAACCGGGCCGGAGGGCGCATCCTTTCGCGAGATCCTCAGCGAACTGGGCTGGCAACTCGACGTCCGCGTCGGGCAGGACCTCGCTCTTCTGAGACTCAGCGGCCCTGCCGAAGACCTTCCCCGCATCGTGGGTGGCATCCAGCGGATGTTCGAGACCCGCGCCGAGTTCAGCGAAGCCGACCTCCAGCGCGCGCGACAATCTCTGGAGGCCGATCGAGCGAAGTGGCTCCTCAGCGCCGAACTGAATCTGCGCAGCCGCATGGCCGCGCAGCTTTACGGCGACCATCCCTACGGGCTCGGATCGGGAAAACTGGCCGAGGGCGATCCGGTGCGCGACGACCTCGCCGCCTTCCTGCGCGAGCGCTTCAGCCCAGGCGGCGTGGAGATCGTGGTGGCCGGCGATCTGAACGCCCTTCGCATCCTCTACGCATGGATGCCCCTGCTCAATCGCCTGCAGGGTCCCAATCCCCGACCGATTCGGCATGGGGATCCGCAATGGAGCGCTGGACGCCTGGAGTCCGAGCGAGGCGCGCCTCGGGAACTCATGCTGGCTCAACTGCCCGGCCTCGCGCCGGACCATCCGGATGCGCCGCTTCTGGCCCTTTCCGCGGGGCTCATCCAATCGCTCAGCGAGGGGGACATCCGCGACGCGAAGCTCGCGCTCACCGCCAGCGCCTGGTACCGCTTCAACGCCGCGGGTCCCAGCCACCTCGAGATTTCCTATCGAGGTCTGGCCGGGGGAGCTCGCCAGCGGGCCGAGGCCGTGCTTCGCCGCATCGTGGATCGGGTCAGGCTGGGGGAGTTCTCGGAGTTCATGGTGATCAGCGCCAAGGACCGCATCCTGAATCGGCTGATGGAGTACACGCCCGATGGACAGGGTCCCGATGCCGGCAAGCTCAGCGCCGTGCTCGGCTGGACCGAAGAGGCCGCCCGTCAGCAGATGCTCATGGACGAGCGGCGCGCGCGCTTCATGGAAGTCACCATGAACGCCGACGCCGAAGACATCGCGAGCTTCGCGTCCCGCTGGCTCACCGACGAACGCATCCTCATCGGAATTCTTCCGGCGAACTGATGTTCGACTTCGACAAATTCATTGCACGCATACCCCCTTCGGTTAGACTGGCAGTGAAGACTTGCCACGAGGAGGACCCATGATGTCGCGCGCCATCTTTCTCATCAGCCTGCTTTCCCTACCCCTGTTCATCGTCGGATGCAGTTCCTACCTGAGTTCGGTGGAGGCACCCGACGCCGACATCATCGCCGCGCGCGCCGACTACAGCAGCGATTGGGACGAGGCCATCGCGCAGCAGCATGTCTTCAAGGGCATGAGTCCCACCGACGTCTACTTCTCCTGGGGACGTCCTCAGCATCGCTTCCGCACCGGCGGGCGCGAACGCTGGATCTATCTGTTCGAGAGCGGGGAAGATCAGCCCGATCGCGTGATCTGGCTCCATTTCGAAAACGGGAAGCTGAAGAAGTGGACCGTGGACCGCGGCTTCATGGAGTTCGTGAATCCCACGACCATCGATCTGGGGCCTGAGACCGGGCGTCCCACGGGTCAGGACACCGGAAAGTAGCCTGGATAGGGGCTTTCCGATACCCGAGGGCCGTTTCGAGGCGTTTTTCCGGGCCTTTCCGAATATTTTACTAGACAGTTTTTCGGACTTGTCATAACTACGAGTTCGGGGGCAATCCACCCCAACCTTACTCGAACACCGGAAAGGCGGTGTGTTTCATGACCAAGTCCGAGCTGATCAATGCCGTTTGGAGCCACAAGGAGCTGAGCTCCGAAGTGACCAAGAAGGCGGTCTCCGAGATCGTCGACTGCACCTTCGACGTGATGGGCAAGACCATCAAGAAGGACAAGCGCTTCAGCTATCCCGGCTTCGGAACCTGGACCGTCCGCAAGCGCAAGGCGCGCACCGGCCGCAATCCTCAGACCGGCGAGACCATCAAGATCGCGGCCAGCAAGACCGTGGGCTTCAAGCCCGCCACTCAGCTCAAGGGCAAGCTCTAGGCCCTAGCATATAGCCTCTGGAGGAGCCGTCCCCATCGGGGCGGCTTTCCTCTTTTTTGGACACTCTCTCCGGATTCTGACCTCTGGCGGGGGCGGGACCCTGGGGGGCGCCGGAGAGTGGCTCCTCCTTTTCCAAGAAAATCAAGCACTTAGGGCTCCGAATTTGGAACTTCGGATTGGCACGCGCCTTGATATACCCATCCCAGAGAGAGACGCATTCCCCCCCTGGTATTCGAGCGGGTCACCCACCAACCCGCTCGTTTTTTTTTGCTTCCGCTTTGGGCGGCCCTGGATAGACTGCCCTCATGCCCGAAACCACTCCCGAAGAACTGCGGCCGCCCTGGCTCCTGGGATTCGACGGCCCCGATCCCGACGACGACTTCCTGCGCCTGCTCGAGCGGCATCCGCCGGCGGGCATCCTGTTTTTCCGGGACAACCTTCCCCGGCGCGGCGCCTCCATCGAAGCCCAGAAGAAGCGGCTGGAACATGCCGCCGGACGTCCTCTGCCCGTCTTCCTGGACGAGGAGGGCGGATGGATCCAGGTGAGCGGCGACCGCCCGGCCTGGCCCTCGGCACGGGCCCTGGCCATGGCGGGCACCGATGCCGTGGAGCGCACCCACAAGTCCATGGCGCGCCTGTGCTCGTCCTGGGGCGTCACGGCGGTCATCGCACCGGTGGCCGATCTGGACGACGGCGCGCGGAATCCCGTCATCGGCACCCGCTCCTTCGGGCCCGATCCGGAGGAAAGCTCCCGGGCCGTACAGGCCTCCATGAACGGCCTGAAGGCCGGCGGAGTCCTGCCCGTGGTGAAGCACTTCCCCGGCCATGGCGACAGCGTGGAGGACAGCCACCTCACCCTGCCCCAGGTTTCCGAGGACCGCACCGAGGCCCTGCTGCCCTTCTGGCGCGCCGTGCGCCTGAAGGTGCCGGGAATCATGACCGCCCACCTGCGTCTGGGGGACGACGAGCGACCGGCCACCTACCGGGAGGACATCGTCCGGGGACTCCTTCAGGAGGAGATGGGATACAAGGGCCTGGTCATGACCGACGCCCTCGAGATGCAGGGTGCCCGCACGATTCCCCTGGAGGAGCAGGGCGTGGCCGCCCTGCGTGCGGGACATCACCTGCTCACCCTCGCCCGCTGGCGCCCCGAGTTCGACGCCATGCTCGACGGCGTCATCGCCAGGGGAGAGGAGCTCAAGGATCAGATCCGTCTGGCCTGGAAGCGTTGGGATCGATTCCTGTCCCAGGTCACCGTTCCCGCCCACGAGCACCTCGGAGAGGAGGAGCTGGAAGAACGTCTGCAGGAGATTCGCAGGGGCGCGCTCTTCCGCCCCGACGGAGCCGAGCCCACGGGCATGGGTCTGCAGCGCATCGCCATGGAATTCGGCCCCCTGGGCAGCTGGACCCGCGAGGAGTACATGCAGGAGCTCGCGCGCTTCCCCATGCGCATCCTCGAAGCGGAGACCCGGCTCAAGACCGGCGAGGGCTACCTCTACATCGGGCGCACCCCGCCGCCCGAGGCGCGCATCGAGGAACTGATGGAGCGGGCCACCGTGGGAACCACGCCCAGCATTCTCGTGGCGGGTCCCTGGGGATGGCTGGGGCGGCGTTTGAACCGGCAGCTGGCAACCCATGACACCAGTCCGGCCGGGGTCAGGGAACTCGTGTCCCTCGCCAGAGATGCGGAGGGCGCAGCGCCTTGACAGGCTCTCGAGGATTCCTTTAGCTCCCCCGGTCCCGAATCGGAAGGTGTCCATTGAAGCGTCGACTCTACGCCCTGTTCTTTCTGATCCTGGTCACCGGCCTGATTCCGACCATCGTGATGCTCCTGCGCTGGACCGAGGCCTCCCGCGGGGACAAGTTCTATCCCCACGATCCCGGCGAGATCACCACGGTGGACTTCATCACGCCGGAGCGGCGCGCCCGGGTGGCCATGGAGGACGGCCAGTGGATCCTCGTCGCTCCGGTTCGCGACCTCACCGACCGGGACACCATGAAGCGCATCTTCGGCGTGCTGCTCTCAGAGAGGCGCTCCCTGGCCATGGCTCCAAGGGAGCGGGAAGAGTGGACGTCCCTGGGGCTGAGCGAACCGGTTCTGGAGATGCGTTTCCATCGGGGCGGAGCGGTGGACACCCTACGCTTCGGCGACATGGACGCCGAGTCCCGGAAACTCTGGGCGGCAGCCAGCTGGACCGACTCCTTGCTCCTCGTGCCGACCTTGCTGCGCACCCACTTCCTGCGCAATCGCCACGACCTGTCCGACAAGCGTGCGATACCCCTGGCTCGGGCCCTCGACGCGGTGAGCCTTCAGATCGAGAACGGGCACGGCGCCTATGTGCTCAAACGCAGCGATTTCGGCTGGGAGATCCTGGCCGGCGCGACCTTTCCCGCCGACCAGCTCGAGGTGCTCGAACTATTGAGGCAGATCTCAGGTCCCACCATCGTCGGATTCCTCGACAGCGATACGCCGGGTTCGGCGGACCTGGAACTCGAATATCCCCTGGCCACGCTGGACGTGTATGTGGAAGGGCGTCCCCTGCCCATGAGCCTGCGCATCGGCGATCCCTTCCATGAGCTCTATCTCTGCGACAGCCCCGACCGGGGAAGTCCCTTCCTGCTCGACTCGGTGAGTTGCGCGCCGCTGCTCGCGCCCTTGACCCGCTACATGCCCGAGACCCTATTCGAGATCCTGCCTGGACGCGTCACGCGCCTCACCATGGACGACCGCATCATCGAACTCGCCGGCGTGGGGGATCGGGTCTGGATGAACGAGTCGGGCGAGAAGGTGGAGCTTCGCGAGGTGTCGCGGCTCATCGCCTTCCTGTCGGAGCTCAGTACCTACCGGGTGGAAGCCCTGCAGCCCCGCGGCGACCAACTCGACCGGTGGGGACTGAGCAGCCCGGAAACGGTGATTACCTGCACGGAGCGCGGCCGCGAGCTGCGTCTGGAGATCGGAGCGCCCATTGCGGGGAGGCGCTACTTCAAGCGGGGAGACTATCCGGTGGTCTACAGTTTGATCCAAGAAGCTCTCGAACTCCGATGGCCGGAAGCTCAAGGTCATTGACCCCGCGAAAGCCTGGAATTATGCTGCGGGCCTGCTTTAATTGAGTGCCCGGAGGGACACATCCCTCGCCCCCTCCAGGAGGACGTATGAGCCAGCCCAATCCCCAGAATCACGGCCTGAACGTGGACGTGCTCACCACGACCATGGACAAGGCCGTCAACTGGGCCCAAAGGAATTCGCTCTGGCCCATGCCCATGGGCATCTCTTGCTGCGCCATCGAGATGATGTCCACCGTGGCCAGTCGCTACGACATGGCCCGCTTCGGCGCGGAGGCCATGCGCTTCTCGCCGCGGCAGAGCGACATGATGATCGTCGCCGGCACCCTCACCAACAAGATGGCTCCCGTGGTGCGCCGCATCTACGACCAGATGCTCGAGCCCAAGTACGTCATCGCCATGGGCACCTGCCTCTGCACCGGCGGCATGTTCGACGCCTATTCGGTGGTGCAGGGCCTCGACAAGATCCTGCCGGTGGACATCTACCTGCCCGGCTGTCCGCCCCGTCCCGAAGCCCTGCTCGACGCCCTGCGCAAGCTGCAGTCCGGCGTGGTGGACCGTCAGAGTCTGCGCGACGCGCCCCGCGAGCAGTACGATCCCAAGATCGAGGTGGGCGTCATCGAGACCACCCTGGAGCCCAGCCGCGAAGGCACCATGATCCTGAACATGGGACCCCAGCATCCGGCCACCCACGGCGTTTTCCGAGTGGAACTGGAGATGGACGGCGAGACCGTGGTGAAGGCCAAGCCCCACGTGGGCTATCTGCACCGCAGCTTCGAGAAGATCGCCGAGGAGAAGACCTACCACAACTTCCTGCCCTACACCGACCGGCTGGACTACCTGAGCCCGCTCTCCAACAACACGGCCTACGCCCTGGCGGTGGAGAAGTTGGTGGATCTGGAGATTCCCGCGCGGGCCACGCGCATCCGCACGCTCGTCTCGGAGCTGGCGCGGATCAGCGCGCACCTGGTGGCCATCGGCACCGGTGCGCTGGACCTGGGCGCGTCCACCGTGTTCTTCTATACCTTCCAGATGCGCGAGATGCTCTACGATCTCTTCGAGGAGCTCACGGGCACGCGACTGACCACGAGCTACACGCGCATCGGAGGCGTCTCCCGCGACCTGCCCGGCGGATGGCTGGCCAAGGTCGAGCACTTCTGCGACGAACTCGACCGCACCATGGACGACATCGAAGGGCTGCTGAACCGCAACCGCATCTGGCTGGACCGCAACGTGGGCGTGGGCGTGATCTCCAGCGAGATGGCTCTGGACTTCGGACTCACCGGGCCGAACCTTCGCGCCTCGGGCGTCGCCTACGACATGCGCAAGGCGACGCCCTACCTCGACTACGAGGACTTCGACTTCGACATCGTCAGCGGCAAGCACGGCGACTGCATGGACCGCTACCTCGTGCGCATGGCCGAGATACGTCAGAGCACGAGCATCGCCAGGCAGGCCGCCGCCAGCATGCCCGAAGGGCCCATCACCTCGGACAACCGCGACTACGTGTTGCCGGAGAAGGACCTGGTCTACAGCTCCATGGAGGAGCTCATCCATCATTTCAAGCTCATCTCCGAGGGCATCAAGCCTCCGACCGGAGAGGTCTATTCGACCATCGAGGCGCCCAAGGGCGAGCTGGGATTCTACGTCGTGAGCGACGGAGGACCGCATCCCTATCGACTGAAGATCCGCAGTCCAAGCTTCAACAATCTCGCGATCACCCGGAAGATCCTGGAAGGCGCGATGATGGCCGACGCCGTGGCCATCATCGCGAGCCTTGACCCCGTCATGGGAGAGTGCGACCGCTGATGCCTGAGAAGATCCGCATGAAATTCAACGGGCGCGAGGTGGAGGCCGAGGCCGGGACGCCGCTCATCGACCTGTCCCAGGAGTTGGGCGAGGAGATCCCGCACTTCTGCTATCACCCGGGCATCGGAGTGGACGGCAACTGCCGCCTCTGCCTGGTGGAGCTCGAAGGCGCGCCCAAGCTGGTGCCCGCCTGCACTCTCCAGGCCGGCGACGGCATGGAGGTGCGCGCCAACACCGAGAAGGTGGAGAAGGCGCGGCAGGGCGTGCTCGAGTTCCTGCTCATCAACCATCCGCTGGACTGTCCCATCTGCGACAAGGGCGGGGAATGTCCGCTGCAGGACTACACGCGCCTGCACGGTCCCGGGCACAGCCGCATGGGCGACCACAAGAACCTGGGCAAGAAGCACTACAGCCTGGGCGAGCACATCATGTTCGACTCGGAGCGCTGCGTCACCTGCACCCGCTGCGTGCGCTTCATGAGCGACGTGGCCGGGCGCGACGAACTCTTCGTGCGGCACCGCGGCGACTGGACGATGATCTCGGTCTTCCAGGACGGGCAAATCACCAGCGGCTTCACGGGCAACCTGGCCGACATCTGCCCCGTGGGCGCTCTCACGAGCAAGGGCTTCCGCTTCGAGGCGAGGCCCTGGGAGCTCAGCAAGGTCGAAACCGCATGCGGCGAGTGCTCGCTTCATTGCGCGGCCTCGAGCTGGTGGAAATCCGGTGAGGTCAAGCGCATGACCCCCGACCTCGATCACGCCGTCAACACCTGGTGGCTCTGCGATCGCGGGCGCTACGAGTATCCCGAGACCGACGCCGAGAGCCAGTTCCTCGTGCGCCGGCAGGGCGAGAGCGTGTCGGTGAGCGCATCGGAGGCCCGCGCCCGGGCCGCGGAAATCATGGCCGCTTCGGGAACGCGCACGGCGATCCTGGCCGGCAGTCGCTCCACCAACGAGGAGCTCGATGCCCTGGCCGCCCTGCAGGCCGATCTGAATCCCCGCCTGAATCCTTTCGCGGAGGCGAAGGAGCGGACCTTCGCGGAAGCCGTGGTCTCGGCGGGCCTCGAACTCGAGGACCTGTCCGATCTCGGACGTTTCGATCGCGCCGTGGTCCTGGGCGCCGATCCCGAACTCAGCCATCCCATATTCGGCCTGCGCCTGGCCGCGCCGGGAGGACCGGCCGTGACCCTGGTGCATCAGGGCGAGAGCGCGCCTCCCTCGGACTTCACCCGGAGCTGGAAGCGCGTGAGCGAGGATCCGGTGGCTTGGGTGTCCGCCGATGCCATGCCAGGCGAGGAGTCCATGTTGGTGGCGGTGCACGGCGAGCTGATCCGCAGCGGCCGGCTGGGCGCCGATCTCGTCGATGGGCTCAAGGCCCGCGGCGGCGAGACCCGCGTGATCGTGCTGCTGGAAGGATTCAACCGGCGCGGCCTGATGGCTCGCGCATCGGAAGGCGACTCGATCTTCGAGGCCCTGGACTCCGGCGAGGTGGACGCCCTGCTGCTCTTCGGTTTGGATCCCGAGGTGGATCTGGCCGGCGTGGAGGACTGGGAAGAGAAACTGAGCAAGGCGGGCAAGATCATCCTGCAGAGCCATGGCATGAAGGCCCTGGAATCTTCGGCCGAGGTGATACTGGAGCGCCGCCGGGCGGTGGATCTGGTCGGAACGGTGACCAATACCTTCGGATTGGATCGCAGACTCGATAGCTGGCAGCTCGTGGCCGGCATGCGGCAGCTGGATCTTGACTGGCTCGAAGCCATTCGCGAGGAGGTGAGCTCATGATCGTCGAACGTCCCGATCGCAAGGGCATCTTCGAGCGACTGTACCTTCCGGCCATCTTCAGCGGTCTGGCGATCACCTGGAAGAACATGTTCCGCAAGTCGGTGGTGCTGAGCTATCCGGAGAAGAAGTGGTCGATGCCCGAGGGATATCGCGGCCTGCCGCGCCTGGTCATGGGCGAGGACGGCATCGAGAAGTGCGTGGCCTGCAAGCTCTGCGAGGTGGTTTGCCCGCCCCGGGCCATAACCATCGTCATCGGCGAGTTCCGCGACCAGGAGATGCGCGAGCGGGTGCCCGAGGTGTTCGACATCGACATGGGCCGCTGCATCAACTGCAGCTACTGCGAGGAGGCCTGCCCCAAGGAAGCCATCGTCATGAGCGACGTCTACGAGACGGCCGCCTACAGCCGCGAGGAACTGATCTTCGACAAGGAGAAGCTGCTTAGCGACTACGAGCTGCTCAAGGTCGAATCGGATCGAAAGGCGGCGGGGGAGTAAGGACCAGTCGTCAGTCGCCAGTCTCCAGTCGCCAGTCGCCAGTCTCCAGTCGCCAGTCTCCAGTCTCCAGTCTCCAGTCGCCAGTCGCCAGTCTCCAGTCTCCAGTCTCCAGTCGTCAGTCGCCAGTCTCCAGTCTCCAGTCTCCAGTCGCCAGTCTCCAGTCGCCAGTCGTCAGTCGCCAGTCGCCAGTCGCCAGTCTCCAGTCGCCAGTCTCCAGTCGCCAGTCTCCAGTCGCCAGTCGCCAGTCTTCAGCCGGAGCCTTCGCTCCGGTTATTTTGCGTCCGCGCAGGTAGTCTTGGGTCTCTCCCTGTGGGGCGTGTCTCTCATTTATAGAGATTCTGCCATGAATTGTCAAAATAGGGATAACATTTAAAAGCATGATATAAAACAAGATACGCGAATCGCCGAGTCGGGCACGGGTCCTGATTAGGGGAAGTCAGCAGTACGAGACTCTTCAACCCCTAGCAAAGGATTCAACCATGCACCGCTTCAAGACCAACTTCCTGCGACTGGCTGTCCTCGCGATGGCACTCTTCGTGACCGGCCTTCAGGCCGCCGAACCCCAGCTTCCCATCCGCATGGGCAGCGATCGTTCCCCGGTTCAGCTCATGACCTCCCCGACCTGGGAGATCGCGCTGACAGACTACGGCTACTCCGACTACCTCGGCTACTACCGCGGCTACTCCCACGAGATGCTCTCGGGCGAGTGGGGCGGCGCTGTCTCCTACGAGAAGTGGGATCCCGCCACGAGCACCTGGGTAGCTCACTTCAGCTGGATGGATCCCGAATGGATCTTCCCCGATTGGCTCACCGGCTCAAGCTTCTCGGTGGTCACTCCCCTCACCGTGGTCGACTCCAATTTCGACACCTTCATGGACTACGGCTACTCGGAGATCTCCAACGGCGATCTGATGATCAAGATCACCCACAAGTTCGTGGACGCTCGCACGCCCATGGGCCTGGGTCTGGGCACGGGCGCTTCCGTGATCAGCGAGCGGTGGATTCTGAAGGAGACCTACGAGTTCATCTCCTGGTCCCCCGAACCTCTGCGAAACGTCTGTTACTATCGTTTCCTGCACGGGCATCCCTCCGAGGACTTCGACGGGCAGGACACCTACATCGACTACGACAACGCCTTCTACCCCTACGCGGACTCCGTCTTCCCCCAGCAGCAGTGCTACATCCACGACATCACCCAGCGCTCCGCCTACGGCGGCAACCACGGCGGTCTCGGTCGCGAGTACATCGCCTTTCACGCCCTCCAGGCGCCGTCGGGCTACGGCCTGGGCGACTACATCGGCCACGCGGTGGGCAAGCCGGCCGCCGGTCTGCACATCGACGTGGAGAACACCGACACGCTCATGAACAATCACGGTCTCTACGGTCCCGGCGAGAACGCGGGCGCCATGCGCTGGTTCTTCTGCGCCATGAACGAGGGCAGCTATGAGCGCATCGATCTGATTCTCAGCGTCGGCGCCGACGAGGACATCGGCTGCTGCAACGTGGACGCCTTCGGCGAGATCGGCTACTGGGACAATCCCACGCAGACCTACAACTACGAGTTCAACCACTGCCCGGGCCTGATCTGGGATGATCCCTACAACATCTTCTGCCTCGCCGACTGCGACGGCCTGCCTCTCAGCTTCAATGCGAGCGACTTCACCGTCACGCGGATCAACGACACCTGCGACGGCGACAGCAGCGGCATCACCCTGGCCCCGGACGCGCCGAGCACCGACGCCAACGGCTGCATGCCCTTCAAGCTGCACGTGCCCGACTGCATCAGCCTCTGCTGCGAGATCGTCTGGGAGATCCGCGCCGGCGACTGCATCTTCTACTTCCGCCTCGACATGAAGACCCTGGATCTGGACGGCGACGGGCTGGTCAACAGTCATGACACCGACATTTTCTGGGACGGCTACGAGCCCTACTCCGTCTGGTGCGCCGACTTCAACCGGGACTGGGTTCTCGACGAACAGGACGCCGCCATCATCATGCAGAACTACGACTGCAACTGCGGCAGCACCGCCGTGGGCGAGGACAGCGTCCCCACCCAGTTCAAGGTCTTCGGCAACGTGCCCAATCCCTTCAATCCCAAGACTCAGATCCAGTTCGACCTTCCCTCCGAGGGCCAGGTCGACGTGGGAGTCTTCACGGTCTCGGGACGCAGGATCAGCACCTTGCTCAATTCGTCCATGCCGGCCGGCCGCCACAGCGTGGAGTGGGACGGCAGGTCCGACTCCGGAGAAAGCATGCCCAGCGGCATCTACTTCTACCGCGTGGCCAGCGACTTCGGCATCCAGACCGAGAAGATGACGATGATCAAGTAGGATCCACTCATCGAATCGAAGGGCGCGGCCATTCGGCCGCGCCCTTTTTCGTTGACGTTAACGCGTCTTCTCGATCCGGATCAACGTAGGTAGAGGAACTTGACGGCCCTGCTCGATGATTGTCCCCTCAGCCTGGCCAGGTAGACTCCAGAACCGTGATGGGTGCCCGGTGACCAGACGAGTCTGTCGCTCCCATTCATGAGGATGCTCTCGAGCTTCCGGCCACCCACATCGTAGATGTCCAGCCATATGGAACCGGCATAGGCATCGAGGAGGAATTCGACGCGGCCCTTCGCTGGATTCAGAGCGAGGCGGAGTGCGGGATCCTCGATCTGCCATTCCTCGGCGGAGCTGGGAATCCACTCCTCTCCGAAGACGCCCCAGTTGAGCGGGTTGATGCCGCGCATGGGCCAATCGGCCCTAGAGCTGCCCGCATCCGCGTTGAGGTCCCAGGCGTAGACCCATCCGTCCCAGGTCGCTGCCACCATTTCGTAGTAGCCGTCACCATCGATGTCACCCACTGCGGTACCCGATACCGAGGGAGCGGCCATGCTTTTGGGGAAGTCCGCCATGAGAGTGCCGGTGGGGCCGTGCAGGGCATAGGCCATCCCACCGTCGGTCACGAAGCTGATGTCCTGCACCTGATCGCTATCCAGATCGGCCACCGTGGGATAGCTCTTCGGCCAGTTCATGAGCGGATAGTTCCACAGGATGGTTCCGTCCGGTTCGTGTACCTGGATGAGATAGTTTCCCGAAAGATAGTTGACCATGGCCAGGATCTCGGTTTCTTCATCCCCGTCGATGTCGCCGAGCCCCAGGTAGAGGATCTGGCTGTTGCTCGAAATCGGAAAGGGAAAGCCCTCCACGGTTGAACCGTCGTGATGCAGACAGTTGGCCGTGGCGTTTCCGCCGGAGAGGTTATACCCGATGAGGATCTCGAGGTCTCCGTCGCCGTCATGGTCGTAGGGGACGGGAGGGCCGAGAGCGAGATAGCCGCTCGGCAAAGTATAGAGGGTGATAGGATATCCCGATTGCACGCTTCCATCTCCATGGAAGGCGTAGAGGCGGTAGTTGGGCGAGAGCCAGGTGACCGAGAAGATCTCGCGGGAGCCGTCGCCGTCGAGATCTCCGTAGTACAGATTCTCGATGTTTTCGGCCGGATTCAGATCGGTCGTGTTCAAGATGTTACCCAGGTGATCCAGAACTGATATGCGATAGTAGATGCCGGTGTTGCCGTAGGTGTGAGCGCACCAGGCCTCAAGGTCCAGGTCGCCGTCGGTATCGGCCAGGACGAAAGGGCTATCCAGGGCGTTGGAGTAGTCGTCGGGTGCGAAGAGGGGATAGCCCTGCATGTTTGCGCCGTTCAACTCGCGACCATTGAAACACCAAATGGCCGCGCTGCCCGCCCACCAGTCGCGGGTGCTCCACATCACCTCCATGTCTCCATCCAGATCGACGTCCGCCACCGAAGGACCTGGCATGCTTCCGTTGGTTCCATACCCCAGATAGGCCTGCTCGCTGGTGGGCCAGCCGGGCAGGAAGTTGCCGAAGCCGTCCAGCGCGAAAGTGTGAAGGCCTGTGAGGAAGATCTCCGCGGATCCGTCGCCGTCGGAATCGATGATCGTCGGCGTGTAGGGGAGCCCTGCCCCCGGGCAACTCAGATCGACGGGCCAACCCTCGCGAAGGCCCAGATCCGTGCCCGTCAACGGAAGCTCACCGGGCCTCGTATCCAGAGCTCTACCCGGATCCGGCAGTCTGCTATCCACGCAGATCTCTGCGGTCGCGGGGCATGTTGCGAGCAAGGTCGCAATGAGTATCCAGTAGGTCATCCATTTGCCGTTCGCATTCATAGCGCCTCCCTGGGTATTGGGCCGATTATATCAGAGTCGATGGTCCGGAACCAGGGCGCATGGATGCTTGCACGGGGGAGCAGTGTCCAGGATAATCGCCCCATGACCCGCCCCCGCATGCGACCCGTATTCGATATCCCCCTGGTGGGGGATGGGCTTTCCGTGTTCGCTCTCCTTTCCCGTGGACTGGCCGATCCCGACATCGACTTGATCGGCCAGGTGAAGGCCCCCAGCGCCTTCATCCGTTTTCCCGAGGAGCGCTGTACGCTGCTCTCGCCCCATCTCAATCTTCAACTCATCGAGGAGGATGGCGAGACGATTCTGCACGGGCGCTTCTCTCCGCGCCCGAATGTCTGGACCGGGTTCATGGCGCTATTCTTCATTCTCGGAATGCTAGGTCTCATCGGCCTGGTCTACGGGCTCGCGCAACTCACACTCGGCGGATCGCCATGGGCCGTCTGGGCAGCGCCCGTTTCCATCGCGCTCATCGCCTTCATCTACGGCGCGGCATTCATTGGGCAGGGTCTCAGCAGCGAACAGATGTACGAGTTGAGATCCTTCGTGGACGCGGCGGTGCGGGACTCCGGCGCTTAGTCGCGGGATATCCCTCCTGTCGACTTGATTCCTGAAGCACGTCTGATAGACTTGATCCGATTCCACTTTCATAGATCGAGGAGGTCCATGGTGATGAGGAAACTGCTCGCTTTCATTCTGGTATCGCTTTTCACACTACCCGCATTCGCCGGCGACGCGCCGGGCATCAAATTTCGCGTGATCGTGGGAGAGTTCGAGAACAAGGCCAGCCACGGCTGGTACCACGGGCCCAGTCCCGGAAGCGGCATGGCCGACATGCTCATCACCGAACTGGTCAAGAGCGGCAAGTTCCGCGTCTTCGAACGGGCGGCTCTCGACGAACTGCTTCGCGAGAAGAACATGAGCATGAGCGATCTCGCGAACCCCAGCGCGAGTGCCCAGCAGAAGCTGGAAATCGGGGACATCCTGGTGAAGGCCACCATCACCGAGTTCGGCTACAAGAAGAGCGACACCGGCGGCACCCTCAAGAAATTCGGCGTCAAGGCCGGCGTGGGCAACTACTCGGGTCGGGTGGCGGTGGATCTGCGCCTGATCCACATCGGCAGTTCCGAAGTGCTCTGGGCCGATTCGGTGGACAAGAGCGAGTCCTCCAAGTCCCTGAGCCTGGGCACCCGTGAGTTCAGCTTCGGAGATCGCGACGCCTTCGACGATCACGTGGTGGGCAAGGCGACACGCAAGGTCATCGACGCCATCGTCGAGAAGCTCGATGAGCAGGTTGCCGCGCTGCCATGGCAGGGCATTCTCATCACCGCCGATGAGTTTCTCTTCATCGACGGAGGCACGGAACTCGGCATCAAGAGCGGGATGAAGTTCGAGGTGAAGCGGAAGACCAAGGAAGTGAAGCATCCGACCACCGGGAAGGTCCTGAAGGTCATCTACGAGACCGTGGGCGTGGTCAAGGCCACCGAGGTGGAGGACGGAATCACGACCGTCGAAGCGGTTTCGGGGAGCGGCTTCGAGACGGGGGACACCGTCGAAATCAAGGACTAGCCAACAGCCAGGAGTTGATCATGGAATATCGCCATCTCGGCAGCTCGGGCCTTCGCGTCAGCGCCCTCTCCTTCGGCTCCTGGGTCACATTCGGCCCGCAGCTGGACGACACGCTCGCCCACGACTGCATGAAGGCGGCCCTCGACGCCGGCGTGAACTTCTTCGACAACGCCGAGGTCTACGCCGGCGGCGAGAGCGAAGTGATCATGGGTCGCGTGTTGAAGAAGTCAGGCTGGAAACGCAGCGATCTTGTGATTTCCACCAAGATCTTCTGGGGCGGACAGGGCCCCAACGATCGCGGTCTTTCACGCAAGCATCTGCTCGAGGGCATGGACGGCGCCCTGGCCCGCCTCCAGCTGGACTACGTGGACCTCGTCTTCGCCCATCGCCCGGACATCACCACGCCCATCGAGGAAACCGTGCGCGCCATGAGCTACCTGGTGGACACGGGCAAGGCCTTCTACTGGGGCACCAGCGAGTGGTCGGCCGAGCAGATCCGCGAGGCCTACCGCATCGCTCGCCACGAGCGCCTGGTGCCGCCCACCATGGAACAGCCCGAGTACAACATGTTCAAGCGGGAGAAGGTGGAGAAGGAGTTCGCGAACCTTTACGAGGAGATCGGCCTGGGCACGACGATCTGGAGCCCCTTGGCCAGCGGCATCCTCACCGGCAAGTACGCGGACGGTGTACCGGAGAGCAGCCGGATCACCTTGCCGGGCTACGAATGGCTGCGCGACAGCTTCGAGAGCGAAAAGGGTCAGGCTCGGATCGCGAAGACCGAAGAACTTCGCCCCGTGGCGGACGAACTCGGCTGCAGCCTGGCACAGCTGGCCATCGCCTGGTGCGTGAGCAATCCCGACGTGAGCACGGTGATCACCGGCGCGTCCAGTCCCGAGCAGATCGAGGAGAACATGAAGTCCCTCGAGGTGGCCGAGCGTCTCACGCCGGAAGTGCTCGAGCGCATCGACGAGATTCTCGGCAACCGCCCAGAGCCGGAGAAGGACTGGCGTGGATAGATTCCTTTCCGAATTCAGCTTCTTGCGTAAAGGTCGTTGATGGTACTTCGCTCAGGCAAAATCCCGATTCTGCTGCTTGTTTGCATGTTGGCCATTCCGGCATGCGACCCAAGCGCCAGCAACGGGGACTCCGGAACGGAATGCCAGGGCGAGCTTGCCGAGCTCGAGGCCTCCATTCGCGCGCACCTGGACGCCTATCCGGCCGACGCCGACTTCACGCTTCTACTTAAGACCTCGGGCGGAAGAGTCTTCGAGCACAGTGTCGGCGAATCGTCGGCGGAAACGAGCTACCGGTCGGCCTCCACCTCGAAGTGGGTGACAGCGGCGGTGATCTTGCTGCTCGTCGACGAGGGCCTCATCGCGCTGGACGATCATCCCCAGGACCACATCGATTTCTGGCCGGAGAGCGGGTGGACCTCGGAGATCCTGCTGTCGCAGCTGCTGAGTTTCACTTCGGGCTTGGTGGAGGATCCTATCTGCATCAGCCTTCCGAACTCCGACTACGAGGATTGTGTCGAGACCATTCTGGATCGAAACCTCGAGCTGTCCCAGACGCCGGGATCGGAGTTCCACTACGGATCTTCGCACATGCAGGTGGCGGGTCTCATGGCCATCGAAGCACTCGGCGTGGATTCGTGGAGTGAGGTCTTCGAGCATTTCCAAGATGCCACCGGGCTCTTTCCGAACTCGGCCTATGATCTTCCCTCGGAGAGCAATCCCCGGCTTGCCGGCGGCATGCATTGGATCGGATCGGACTACCTGGAATTCCTCGAGGCCATCCAGGAGGAAAGCCTTCTCGCGCCTGAACTGCTCGCCCTCATGCTCAGCGACCGGATCGCCGATGCCAGCATCGCCTACTCGCCCGCCTGGGAGGGGATCGGCGAGGACTGGCACTACGGATTCGGCTGCTGGATCGAGTGTCACAGCGAGCTGTTCGATTGCCCCGAACCGACCCGGATCTCCAGCCCCGGAGCCTATGGCGCCTACCCCTTCGTCGACTACGAGCAGGGCTACTTCGGAATCCTCGCGCGCGAGGGCGTACTGGGAACCTACGTCGAAGGATATCTCCTCATCGATTCCGTATCCCCGATCCTGGACGATTGGGCGGCTATCCCCTGCGATTGAGTCGTTTCCCAAGGCGAGTCCGTCCCGCCGGCGATTTCGGCAAAGCTTGTCCTCTTTCGTGATCCCGTCGCGTTTGACAGCTTCGGGATCCACGGTCACAATCGTGGACAATCCTTTTCCGCGACAAGGAGGATGTCATGATCAGCAGATTCGGCATGTTATTGAGCATAGCGATTCTTTTGACGATACCGGTCCTGTTGTCCTGCGGTGGGGGTGGTGACGGAGGGCCAGGCGGCACGACGGAAGTCACTCCGGAAGACGTTCAGGCTTTCTTCGAGGACAACGCCGCGACCTGGACGACGGGCATACTGCAGGGGCACCTGGGACTGCTTCGCGCCCTGGCCGGCGAAGAGGTCGATGGCGTGGAGATCGAATCCACATTCCCCACCGTTTCCGGCAGCGCAAGCCTGGACCTGGACGGCGACGGCATCCGCGAGACCACGCTGAACGGCGGGGGAACCTTCCTGGGCTTGATCCGAGGGCTGCTCACCGATTGGAACGAGGTGGAGTACCAGACCAGTTCCATCGACAGCCCCTATCTCGAGGGAAGCGGCGGTGGGAGCGTCACGAGGATGGGAACCAACGCCTACTACATCGACGCCCAGTACGACTTCGTCTGGAGCTCGGGCCCCGAGGTCGAAGTCATCGAGACCTGGTTGATGGCCGAGGACACCGGCGGCGGCTCCGTCTACCTGGAAGGCGGGATGTGGGTGATCGCGGGCGGGACCGAGTTCGAGATCTTCTTCGAGCCGGACGGCCTGGGCTGGTGGACCACGCGTCTGGAGGGGGACGGCTGGGAGTTTCCCTAGTCGGGGTCAGCTCGTTTCTGCTGTTCACCCGGGTGGACTCTCACGCTCTCCAGAAATCAAGCGTATAGGCCTGATTTCCTGACGGGAGCGGGACATACCTCTAGCGCTCGGACTGTACACGTGTGCACTCCCAGCCGAGGCCCGCAATACCGTAAACACCACTCACATTTGCGCTTGATGTACAGGAGTTCCATGGCTTAATTGTCTGCCTTCGGGTGAAATGATTCACAAGGGGGCCCGATGGATCTGATCCTTCTCGTCATCAGCGCCGTCCTCGTCAACAACGTGGTGTTGGCCCGCTTCCTGGGTATCTGCCCCTTCCTGGGCGTGTCCAAGAAGACCAGCACGGCCGTCGGCATGAGCGGCGCCGTGCTCTTCGTCATGGTCCTGGCCAGCATCGTCAGCTGGCTGGTCTACCACCATCTGCTGGCGCCCTATGACCTCGCCTTCCTGCAGACCATCGCCTTCATCCTCATCATCGCGTCGATGGTGCAGCTGGTGGAGCTGGCCCTGCAGAAACTGAGTCCCGGCCTCTACCAGGCCCTCGGCATCTTCCTGCCCCTGATCACGACCAATTGTGCGGTGCTGGGTGTTGCGGTGATGAACATCCAAAAAGACCACGGCCTGATTCAGACCACCGTCTTCGGCGCGGCCAGCGCCCTGGGCTTCGCGCTCAGCCTGCTTCTCTTCTCGGGCATCCGCGAAACCCTCGACCTGGCCGACACGCCCCGCGCCTTCAAGGGCACGGCCATCGCGCTGGTGACGGCGGGCATCCTGTCCCTCGGTTTCATGGGCTTCGCGGGCCTGGTCAAGTAGAGGAGCGCCATGCTGATCTCCACAGCCGTACTCGCAGGACTCGGACTCGTCAGCGGACTGGGCCTCGCCATCGCCGCCCGCGTCTTCCACGTGGAAGTCGACCCGCGGCAGGAGCAGATCTCCGACACCCTGCCCGGCGCCAACTGCGGCGGGTGCGGATACGCCGGCTGCACCGACTTCGCCGCCGCCGTGGTGCGCGGCGAGGCCACGCCCGACGGCTGCCCGGTCTGCGACGCCGAAACCGCGGCCTCGGTGGCCCTGGTCATGGGTCTGGACTTCGAGCAGAAGGAGCGCAAGGTAGCGCTCATCATGTGCCAGGGCACCCGTGAGCGCTCACCCGACCGCTTCCGCTACAACGGCATGGCCTCCTGCGGCAGCGCGGCCCTGCTGGGCGGCGGTCCCAAGAGCTGCACCTATGGATGCCTCGGCATGGGCGACTGCGCCGATGCCTGCAGCTTCGGCGCCATCGAGATGACACCCGAAGGCATCGCCCACGTTTTTCCCGAACGCTGCACCGCCTGCGGGCAGTGCGTGGCGGCCTGTCCCAAGGACCTCATCCAGGTGGTGCCCGAAAGCGCCGCCGTACATGTGCTCTGCAGCAACAAGGACAAGGGCGCCGCGGCCAAGAAGGCCTGCTCGGCCGCCTGCATCGGCTGCAAGAAGTGCGTAAAGGCGGCCGGCGAGGAGCACATCTACGTGGAGGACTTCCTAGCTCACGTGAACTACGAGGATCCTCCCAGCGATCCGGCCCTGGTGGACGAATGCGCCACGGGAGCCATCGCCGTGTTGGACCTGAAATCGCCGTCGGACCCGGTGCACTAGGAGGCGGCCATGAAATTCAAGGGCGGCATCCACCCGCGCTATCAGAAGATCACCGCCGAATCGCCCACCGAGGCCATGCCCCTGCTCGAGCGCTACCTGGTGCCGGTGAGCCAGCACCTCGGCGCGCCGGGCAAGACCATCGTGGGCCGCGGCGACGAGGTCATGCGCGGACAGGCCCTCACGGAATCCACGGGTTTCGTCAGCGCACCGGTCCACGCGCCCACCAGCGGCAAGGTGAAAAGCGTGAAGGCCTTCCCTCATCCCTTCGGAAACGTGCAGGAGGCCATCGAGATCGTGGCCGACGGCGAGGATGCCTGGGCCGACGACATCGCGCGCCGCGGCGACTGGCGCAGCATGGACGCGGACATCATCAAGGGCCTGCTCCAACATGCCGGCATGGTGGGCATGGGCGGCGCGACCTTTCCAACCCACGTGAAACTCAGCCCGCCCAAGGACAAGAAGATCGACGCCTTCGTGCTCAACGCCGCCGAGTGCGAGCCCTATCTGACCAGCGACCATCGCCTCATGCTCGAGCGCCCCCGCGAGATCCTCGAAGGGGTGGGGCTCTTCATGAAGGTGCTCGGTGTCACCAAGGGCTACGTGGGCGTCGAGGACAACAAGATGGATGCGCTGGCCGCCATGAAGGCCGCCTGCCCGCCCGACCTGGACCTCGAGTTCCAGGCCCTGGAGACCAAGTATCCCCAGGGTTCGGAGAAGCACCTCATCTACGCCCTCACCGGCCGCAAGGTGCCGCCGGGCGGACTGCCCATGGACGTGGGATGCCTGGTCCAGAACGTGGCCACGGCCCTGGCCAGCTACGAAGCGGTGGAGAAGGGGCGTCCCCTCATCGAACGCGTGGCCACGGTGACCGGCGAGGGCATCGCGCGGCCCACGAACCTGCTCTTCCGCGTGGGCACGCCCCTCGAGGAGGTCATCGATTTCTGCGGTGGCCTGACCGAGGGCATCGGCAAGATCATCTTCGGCGGACCCATGATGGGCGCCGGCCAGCACAGCCTGGAGGTGCCGCTCATCAAGGGCACCAGCGGCATCCTCTGCCTGCGCGAGAGCGAGGTGGACGAGTTCCTGGCCGGCCCCTGCATCAAGTGCGGCAACTGCGTGGATGCCTGTCCCATGGGACTGGTGCCCAGCGTGCTCGGCGTGCAGTCCGAGCGCGGTCGCTTCGCCGACATGGACGACTACCACGTGCTCGACTGCATCGAGTGCGGAAGCTGCGCCTACGTCTGCCCGAGCTACCGACCCCTCGTGCAGCTCTTCCGGCGCGGCAAGGCCGAACTTCGTCAGATGAAACAGAAGGCGAGTTGATGAGCGACGAAGAAAAGAAAACTCCCGAGCTGATCGTCAGCTCTTCGCCCCACATCCACGCGGGCATGGACGTGCCGCGCATCATGCGCCTGGTGCTCATTTCGCTCGTGCCCGCTCTGCTCGTGGGCTTCTGGTTCTTCGGCCTTCAGGCCCTGCGGGTGACCATGGTGGCCGTGCTGGGTTGCCTGGTCTTCGAATGGGCCTTCCTGAAGCTGCTGGGGCGTCCCGGCGGCATCGGCGACGGCAGCGCGCTGGTGACGGCGATTCTGCTGGCCATGAACCTGCCCTCCGGCGTGCCGACATGGATGATCCTGGTCGGCTCCTTCATCGCCGTGATCATGGGCAAGCAGGTCTTCGGTGGCCTCGGCACCAACCCCTTCAATCCGGCCCTGGTGGCCCGCGTCTTCCTGCTCATCTCCTTCCCGGTGCAGATGACCACCTGGGCGCGCCCCGCCGGCCCCACGGTCATCGACGCGGAGACCGGCGCCACGCCCCTGGGGGCGCTCAGCGAGGCCATCGCCCTGGGCAAGCCGCTTGGAGAAGTCGAGCTGACACCGATCTGGGACCTGCTCATCGGCGCCCGCGGCGGCAGCCTCGGCGAGGTGAGCGTGCTGGCCCTGCTGCTTGGCGGCATCTTCCTGCTCTGGAAGGGACTCATCCGCTGGCAGATCCCCGTGACCATGATCGCCACGGTGGCGCTCATCACCGGCATCGCCCACTGGGCGGCGCCGGACGCCTACGCCAGCCCCGTCTATCACGTGCTCTCGGGCGGTCTCTTCCTGGGCGCATTCTTCATGGCCACCGACATGGTCACCAGCCCCGTCACCCGCAAGGGGATGCTCATCTTCGGCATCGGTTGCGGCCTGCTCACGGCGGTGATTCGACTCTGGGGCGGCTACCCCGAGGGCGTGAGCTTCGCCATCCTTCTAATGAACGCGGCCACGCCGCTCATCGACCGCGCCACCAAGCCCAAGGTCTTCGGCGCCGCGCGCAAGATCTACGAGGAGGCGGCATGAAGGAAGCCATGAACCTCTCGCTGCGCCTGGCGCTGATCTGCGCGGTGGCGGCCCTGGCCCTCAGCCAGGTGGCCAGCTTCACCGCCGAGCCCATCGCCGCCGCGGAGTACGCGGCCAAGATGGAGGCGGTCATCGCGGTGTTGCCCGCCCATGACAACGATCCAGGAGCCAGCGCGGTGACCCTGGAGGACCGGGAGTACTATCCCGCCATGGAAGGCGAGGAAGTGATCGGATGGGCCTTCCGCGGGCTCACACAATTGGGCTACTCCGGCGAGATCGAAGTGATGATCGGCGTGGACGCCGCCGGCGCGGTGGCGGGCATGCGCATCCTGCGCCATGCCGAAACGCCGGGCCTGGGCTCGAACTACGCCGATCCCGACATGCTCGCCGATTTCTTCGGGGGCAAGACCTTCGGCGGCACCGACTGGCGTGTCGTGCAGGACGGCGGCGACATCGACGCGGTGACCGGCGCCACGGTCACGGGCCGCGCGCTGGCCGACGCGGTGGAGCGGGCCCTCCGCCAGTTCCAGGTAGATCTGCCGCGGCTTTCGGCGGCGGGGGAGGTGGATGCATGAGCCTCGCGAGCATCTTCAGCAGGGGCATCTGGAAAGAGAACCCGGTCCTTCGCCTCATGCTGGGCCTCTGCCCGGTGCTGGCCGTGACCACCTCGGTGGAGAACGGCCTGGGCATGGGACTGGCCTCCACCTTCGTGCTGCTGATGAGCAATCTCATCGTGTCGCTGCTGCGCAACTTCATCCCGAAGAAGGTTCGCATCCCGGCCTACATCGTGGTGATCGCGAGCTTCGTCACGGTGGTCGACCTGGTCATGCACGGCTTCTTCTACGAGCTGCACAAGAGCCTGGGCCTGTTCATCCCGCTCATCGTGGTGAACTGCATCATCCTCGGCAGGGCCGAAGCCTTCGCCAGCCGCAACAGCGTCGTGCATTCGCTCGCCGACGGCCTGGGCATGGGCCTGGGCTTCACGCTGAGCCTGATGGTCCTGGGCGGCCTGCGCGAAGTGCTGGGCTCAGGTACCCTGCTCGGCTGGCCCATCATGGGTCCCGCCTTCCCGCCCTTCCTGGTGATGATCCTGCCCCCCGGCGCCTTCCTGGGCCTGGGATTCCTGCTCGCGGGCATGAACAAGCTCGAGGAGCGCCGCGCCATCCGCGCCGGCGAGGCCTACGAGCCGCCGCGGGAGATGGACTGCGGCAACTGCGTGCTCTGCAAGATGGATCCTGAATAGTCGCCAGTCTCCAGTCGCCAGTCTCCAGTCGCCAGTCTCCAGTCTCCAGTCGCCAGTCTCCAGTCGCCAGACGACAGTCTCCAGTCGCCAGTCTCCAGTCGCCAGACGACAGTCTCCAGTCTCCAGTCGCCAGGCAAACCCCGGTCACCCAGGCCGGGGTATTGATTTTCCGGGGCCGTAAATTAAATTGGAATAACTACACCTTAGTTCACGAACTTGTCACGAGCGAGTTCGCGGAAGGAGCCCCATGTTCGTCATGATGAACCGCATGACCGTGCCCGATTCCCATCGGGAAAAGTTCGAACTCTACTTCGGCACCCGGGCCATGGCCGTGGATCGCCGCCCCGGTTTCCTCCGGGCCGAGATCCTGAAATCCACCACGGAGAACGAATACCTCGTGGTGACCCACTGGGAAAACGAGGAGAGCTTCAAGGGATGGGTGGACAGTCCCGAGTTCCGCGAGGGGCATAAGCGCGTGGGCGAGTTCCGCGACGCCGACGGCAACATGCTGCTCACCTCCAAGGTGGAGAAGTATGAAGTCATCGCCGAGTGAGGAGAAGCCTCGCGGCGGATTCCTGGGCCGGCGCTATCGCAAGGTCCGAGCGAAAATGGCCTACTACTTCAAGCGCTACGGATGGAAGGTGGGCGCGGCGATCTTCCTCTACTACCTCGTGCGGGACACGATCCTCTACATCATCCTGCCACTGTGGATCGCGCGGGAAATCGCAGGTTGAACGGTCTCACTGCCCCAGAAGCCGGATGTAGCTGATCAGACCGTCGACCTCTTGCTCGTCGAGCAGGTCCCGCCAGCCCGGCATGTATTCCCCGGTTCCATCGAGGATGGCGGTCCTCAACTCCCCATTGCTGCGAGCGTCGAGCAGCACCGGATTGCTGAGATCCCTGGGATAGAGGTTCATGAGCCCCGCCATGATTCCATCGCCCATGCCCTCGTCACCATGGCAGATCAGGCAGTACTTGCGGTAGAGGTTCTGACCGATTTCCGGATCGCCGGCCAGGGGGTGCTTGGACCGTCCCATGAAGCGCATGTAGGCGATGATCGCCTCGATCTGATCCTCGGTGAAGACGTTTCCCCATTCAGGCATGGACTCGGTGACCAGGTTGTGCCGGTCCCTGCCGGTGATGGTCTGTCCTCCTTCACCGGAAATGATCTTCTTCAGGATGGTGTTGCTGCGGGACCGCACCGTCACCTTGAGGTCGGCGGGTGCAAGGCCGAGTTTCTTGGCGAGGGGCCCATCGCCCCTTCCTTCGGGACCATGACAGAGCAGGCAGTGGGAGTTGAAGAGTCGCCGTCCCTCGAACGCGCCCAGAGGCGGGGCGGTGGCGAAAGCGGCCGTCTGGATCACGGCCAAGAAGAGAGTTAGGATCGCGATTCGATTCACGGTGCCCTCCTGGATCTCTTGGGTTAAACCCCGTCACCGACTCAGTCCTGCTCCGCCTCCCTCGGGGATACAATCACGTACTCGCCTTCGTAATCCGGTAGCAACTCGAATCGCCCCTGCAATCCCGGTGTGATCCACACATTCGGCATGTCGCCATCGTCCGCCGGAATCACCAGTACCGCATCCACCTGGGGATAGGCCTCCGCCAGCAATCCCCGGGCGCCATCGGGCCCGAGCACGAAGAGCGCGGTGGACAGCCCATCGGCCAGCGCCGCGTCGGCGGTGATGGCCGTGGCGCTGAGCAGCCCCTCGGCGGGACGTCCCGTGGCCGGGTTCATGATGTGCCCGTAGCGGCGCCCGTCGATCTCAACGAAACGCTCGTAGCTGCCGCTGGTGGCCACCGACTCGCCCGACAGTTCGACCCTGGCGAAGAGCTTGTCCTTGCGCAGCGGATCGCGGATGCCCACGCTCCAGGCCGTCTTGCCCGGCGGCGCGCCCAGGCAGGCCATGTTGCCCCCCAGATCCACCAGAGCCTTGGCCAGGCCGAGATCCGCCAGGGCCTCTTCACACTTCTTCACCGCGAAACCCTTGGCGATGCCGCCCAGGTCGAAGGCCGTGGCGTCGGCGTTCTTGGTGAGCTTGCCCCAGGCATCGTCGAGGTAGAACTGTCCCATGCTCTTTCGCGCGCCGGCGATTTCCATGGGGGAGGGCAGGCGCCCTTCCCGACGATAGAATCCCCAGAGCCGCATGAGCGGCTCGGCGGTGGCGTCGAAGGCTCCGCCCGTGCGCCTCTGCAGTTTCACCGACAGGTGCAGGCAGTCGACCATCCAGGGGGACAGGGTGAAGGCCGAATCGGCGGGGGCGCGGTTGAGACGCGAGATCTCCGAGTCGGCGCTCCAGGTGCTCATGAGCGTGTTCACCGAATCGAAGACGGCGGCCACCCGGTCGAAGGCCTCGGCGGCCAGACCCGCGTCATCGGTGAAGACGCGACAGGAGGCCTGGGTGCCCATGACGGCGTAGTCCCGCCGATGCTCCTTCTCTCCCGGTGCGCAGGCGAGGAGAGCCAGTGCGAGAAACGCCGCGACTAGTCGTCCCATTCCCAATCCAGGGTGTGAGGACTGGTGAGGAAGCCCACGCCCTCCTTCTCGGTGTCGGCGTAGCCGTTGGCGTGGGGCGGGCCGTCCTTGGCGTCGTAGATGGTCAGGTCGGCGGTTCGGGGTCCCGCGGGCATGTAGCCCCAGAAGTTGCCGCTCACGCCGATGGTGTCCGGAGCGCTGATGTTCTGGAAGACGATGTTGATGGACTCCTCGCCCTCGCCGCCGTTGTCGAAGAGGTTCGAGCTGGTGATCTTGGGCGCGGTTCCGAAATCGTGGTCGAAATCCCAGTAGTGACCGGGCTGGTCCGCGTCGCGAATGAGCAGGCCGCGGCCATTGCCCGTGATGAGGCAGCCGTCGATCTCGCTGGCGCTGTTGCCGACGATCTCGATGCCCGCGTCCATGCAGTCCTCGAAGGCGCAGTGGCTCACCTGCACGTCGGCGTCCTGAAGCACGAGCCCGCTGCCGGCCTCGTTGCTCACGTAGACGCCTTCGAAGCGGGTGTCCAGGGTCGAGCCGGCGATGGTCACCTGTCCGAGGATGGAGCAGCGGTCGGCCGCCGCGCCGAAGAGCAGCACGTCCGGCGGCAGGGTGAAGCTCTCCTCGTAGACGCCGGGTGCCACGCGGATGGTGTCCCAGGTGACCGCGGCGGCGACGGCATCGCCGATGCTCGCGTAGTCGCCGGGCACGTAGTGGTTCTCGAAGCTCTCCTCCGGCTCCGGCTCGTAGGGGTCGTCCAGGCTGCAGCCCGCCAGGCCTATGACCAGGGCCGCCAGGGCCAGGCGACGAAACGCTTTCATGGGATTCCTTTCGATTTTGAGGCCCCGGAATTGTAGTGTCTGACCGGTCCCGCATCCAGCGGAAATCGTGACCGGGCAAGCCTTTGGGGGCTTGCCGGATCCTCCGGGCTCTGCTAAGGTATTGAACTGTCAAAATACTTTACTTGCCGGAGGCCCCCATGATCGGCCAGATCTTCCAGTCCCGCTACCGCGTGGAGTCCGAACTCGCCCAGGGCAAGGGATGGCAGTCTTGGATGGTCCAGGACATCATCAACAAGCGCCTCAGCCTGCTCTTCATGTATCCGCCCGATCCCGAAGGACATGCCCTCGATCGCAGCAGCGTGGCCTGGCGCCTGGCCCGCTATCGGGAGATTCTGGGCGAAAGGCTTTGCCCCTTGCGACTCGGCGTGGAGGAGCGCAGCCTCACCCTGCTCTGCGAGATTCCCCAGACCGCCCATGCCCTGGACGAAGAGGCCGCCGACCCGGCCTTCCTGGACCGGCTCGACAAGGACCGCAAGGCCTGCGCCGAGGATGGTCTCTGTCCGCCCCGAGCCGACCGGCGGATGATCTGGCGCGACGATCACGGAGATCCCCTCTACCTGCCTCCGTCTGCGCTCATCGACCCCGTGCGCAGCGAGCCGCTCACAGATGCCATCCATCCGGACTTCGCCTTCGCCACCCTGCCCAGGCCGCCCGAGGAGATCCTTCCCCTGCTCTCCCGAATCCTGGAGGACTGGCGGGCCGGTGAGTCCACCCTGCTGACCCTTCATTGCGGGCGGCCGGGTGGCTTGTCCCAGTGGCGCGACGCCCTGGACGCCTGGTTCCGCGAAGAGGGCGAACGGGAGTTCGCCGACTCCGGATCACCCCTGTGCATCCTCGAGGACATGAGCCGGCCCTCCTCCCTGATCAATTTCATCTGGAAATCCCGAGATCCCGGCGCGGGGCCCTTCCTGCTGATCGTGGACGGCGATTCCCTGGCCGCCGACGAGACTCTGCAGGCTCGGGTGGAGGATCAGCTCGAGGAGATCGAATCCCTGAAGCGCGAGACGGCGGACCTCTCCGCCCTGGCCGCGGCGCTTCCCGCCCAGCTTCCCGAGGACACCGACGAGGAGGCCCGCTCCTTCCTGGAACTGCTCTCCCTCATGGACGAAGCCGTTCCCCTGGATTTTCTCCTCGAGCTTCTTCAGGTGGAGGAGGCGGATTTCTTTTCCCTGCTCAACCGGCTCGAACGGGGGGGGACCCTGGACTGGGTCTTCGGACAGATCGAAGGAGGGCGGTGCGGTCTGCGCGTCTGCGTCTCCAACTCGGAGCTTCAGGAAAGCATCCGCGGAGGGATCGATCCGGATCGGGAACGCGAGCTGCACCTGCTCATTCTCGGGCTCCTGGAACGCACCCGGCCGGAGGGACTCGTTTCCTCCTTCTGTCGTCTCAGCCACCGGCGGGGCGCGAGGCGGGACGAGACCATGATCCGCGAAGGGCTGGCCCTCTTCGATCGACTCCGGGACGACAACCTGGATCTGGCCGCCCAAGCCGCGGCCGACCTGCTCCTGGAGGGCGACCACGGGGACCTCTCCCCCGCGGACCTGCGCGAGCTGGCTCTCTATCGGGGAAGCCTGCGCCTGCGCCGCGACGATCTGCCCGGCGCCGAGGGCGCCTATCTCGACGGCCTGGTCTCCCTCACGGGGCAGGAGGACTTCATCGGCGACCTGCGCCTGGGACGACGGCCCCGCCTGTCCCGCCGTGTGGACGCGGAGTTGCTCTCGGCCATCAGCGCCATCATCCGCGCCCTGGCGGAGATCGGCGAGATTCGCGGCGAGTTCGCCCGGGCGGGGGAGATCCTGGAAGGTCTGCTGGACGCCTACAGCGAAAACCTGGCGGCACGGGAGCGGGGCACTCTCTACAACGAGCTGGCCTGGATCCTCTACCGTCGCGGCGATCACGGCGAGGCCGTGAACCGATGCGAAACGGCTCAGCGCCTCTTCAATGCCAGCGATCATCCCGCCGAACTGGGACAGACCTTCAACACCCTCGGCGCGGCCCAATGGGCCCTGGGCAACTGGCGGGAGGCGGAGGCCTACTATCAGCGCGCCCTCGCCCTGCGCGAGAAGAGCGGCGACGAGACCCGCGTCGCCGCCAGCCTGAACAACCTGGGCAACCTCTATCGCATGCTGGAGCGACTGCCCCTGGCCATCGAGTATTTCCAGCGGAGCATGGACATCAAGCGGCGACAGGGCAACGAGGCGGGCTACCTCATCAGCCTCTACAACGTTGCGCTCAGCAGCTTCGAGATGAACGACCTGAAGACTGCCCGGCGGCAGGGCGAGGAGTGCCTGGAGCTGAACGAACAGGTAGGGAACATCCAGCTGGGTGCCGAGGTGCTGGGCCTGCTCGGCGAGATCGATCTGGTGGACGGCCGATACGACAGCGCGGGGGAGCGACTGAAAGAGGCCATCCGCGTCTGCCGCGAGATCGACGCGCGCACGGAGCTCGCCTCCATGTACCGGCGCCTGGCCGCGGTGCACCTGGGGCGGGGAGAGCTCGAGGCCGCCGGAGGGACCATCGCTCTGGGCCTGGACGAGGCGCGCCGAGTGGGCAGCCGCTTCGAGGAGGCGCAGATCCTCGTCTATCAGGGCGAGTGCAGGCAGCGCGAGGGCGAGGCCGATGGAGCGCTCCAGTCCCTGGAGAAGGCCGCCGATCTGCTCTCGGTGCTCGACAAGATGGAATGGCTGGCGCGCATCTACAGCCGCATGGGGCTCATCCATCTGGATGCGGGGCGAGAGGCCCGCGCCCAGGAGCTGCTGCAGCAGGCTTCGGGCATCATCGAGCGACGGCGCATCACGGTGCCCATGCAGGAGTGGGACAGTCTCCAGGCGCGCATCCAGAGCCGGCGGGAGAAGCTCATCGAGAACCTGGGCGAGCAGGACAGTCGCGGGCGTCTCGCCGGCTTCCTCCAACTGCTGGAGACCCTGGAGATGCGGGGCGATCAGGCCGCCCGGGCGGAGCTGGCCCTGGAGCAGCTCGCCCTGGTCCTGCCCCTGAGGCGGTCGGCCCTCTTCCTGGGCGGTGAGAACAGCAGCCAGGCCGAACTGGAGGAGCGTGCCGTGCTGCACGGAGATTTCCCCGACGCGGGGAAGGTCGCCGAGGCATCCCTCAAGCGCATGAAGAGCGGAAGTCCCTATCACGAGGACGGGCTCATCTTCCTTCCCCTTCGGCAGGGAGATCGTCCCCGCGGCCTGCTCTTCGTGGAGAGCGAGGAGACTCTGGACGAGGAGGGGCGCGCCTACCTGGGAACCCTGGGCAAGTTGCTCTCCTTCGGACTCTTCAACCAGATCGAGGCCGAGCCCCCGCGGACTCCGCGATCGGCGTCCAAGGTCAAGACCGCCTCGGAGAAGGTCAATCTGGTCGGGCGGGGACGGGATCTCGAGCGCGTGCTCAAGCTCGTGAACCAGGTGAAGGACCTGGACAACAGCGTGCTCATCACCGGCGACTCGGGCACGGGCAAGGAGGAGGTGGCGCGGGCCATCCACTACTGGGGCCGTCGAGGCGATCGCCCCTTCGTGGCGGTCAACTGCGCGGCCCTGCCGGAGACGCTACTCGAAAGCCAGCTCTTCGGCCACGAGCAGGGCTCCTTCACCGGCGCCACCCATCGTCACATCGGATTCTTCGAGTCGGCCACCGGGGGCACCATCTTCCTGGACGAGATCGGCGAGATGAGTCCCGCCATGCAGGCGAAGCTGCTGCGGGTGCTGCAGGTGATGGCCTTCACCCGGGTGGGGGGCACGCGCGAGATCTCCACCGACACCCGGGTGATCACGGCCACCAACCGCCGACTCCAGGAGGAGGTCGGCGCCGGACGATTCCGCGAGGATCTGCTCTTCAGGATCAACGTGGTCTCCGTCCACATCGCGCCCCTGCGCGAGCGGAGGGAGGACATCCCGCTTCTCATGGATTTTTTCCTGCAGCGCATCGCCCGAAACTCGGGCATCCCGCAGAAGCGGGTGTCCGAGGAGGTGATGCAGATCTTCCTCACCCATCCCCTGCCGGGCAATGTGCGGCAGCTTCAGAACGTGCTGGAAAACTGCATGATCCTGGCGCGCAGCGATCTCATCGGCCTGGAGGATCTGCCGGAGGATTTCCTGCAGCAGGCCCGGCCGCGCTCTCTCTCCAGCAGCCTGGATGAGCTGGCCGAGATGATCGCCAACTCGGACGAGTTCTCGGAGTCCGAGCCCCTGGAGGGAAAACTATTAAGCAGCGTGGCGCGCCATGTGGTGAAGAGGACGGGCAGCAAGGTGAGGGCCGCGAAACTACTGGGGATCAGCCGCCCCACCCTCTATTCCCGGCTCAAAGGCGGCGAGGATTCAAAAAACAATGAGGGCTCTTCCCTAAAGGGTTGAAGCGCCCTCAGGGACGGGTTATGATTAAGCGTTCATCCAAGCAAAGGGGTGCGGAGATGCGCAAAGTTCTGCTGATTCTAGTCTTAGCTCTCGGGGCACTCGGCCTGGCGTCCATTGCCGGCGCCGACACTAATCCCTTGAACGTCATCGTTTTAGACCCGGGCTATACCGAGTTCACCATGGGCGGGCAGGATTTCTTCTGTATCACGCCCGAGCGCATCCGCTTGTACTTCGACGGAATCTCCCCGATCCGTGTCCACGGACGCATTCATCTCCTGGGCGAAGCCACCGAAAGCCCGGTGAAACTGGTCTGGGTCAGTGCCGGACATGAGCCCCTGACACTTCATGACCGGATTCTCGA
The DNA here is from genome assembly GCA_964344565.1 of uncultured bacterium. Classification (GTDB taxonomy): domain Bacteria; phylum Krumholzibacteriota; class Krumholzibacteriia; order JACNKJ01; family JACNKJ01; genus JACNKJ01. The sequence continues at coordinate 47,347 of CAYFNT010000017.1, read as the reverse complement.
GGTGAAGTTCGTCAGCTTCGATAGCGATGTCACCGGACACAACGAGAAGCTCGACTAGACAAAACACCCATTTAGACTATGCAGGCTGTAAATGTTCTTTACAGCCTGCAATTTTTTTGACAGAATATGCCTATCGGATTGGGCGCTCTGGATATCTATTTCCAACAGCATCTCTAAGTCCTTTATTATCTGCTGTTTGTCATGGTGGTCCCGAAGGGCGGGCGGTTGGATCTGGCACGACTCCTGCAATACCCCCTGTGCCCGAGTATCCGGTATAATTCCTGATTATACCACGGGGAGGAAGAGAGACTATGGGGACTCTTCCTCCCTGCCCTTTCTTCTACTTGAAGTCATAAGGGTTGCTTGGCAAGACCAACGAGGAGTGGTTAGCTATCCCGATCGGCCCCGATCGGGATAGTCTTAATAGGGGCCTGCCGCCCCGATCTTCCGGAAAACTGGAGACTAGCGGCTCGCGGAGGCGGCCAGGGCTTCCTGCACCTTGCTCAGGTCCGATTGCAGGAAGGTGAAGAACTTCTTCTTCAGGCGCGTGCCCGATACGCTGAAGCTATGGTAGCTCAGGTAGAGGGTGGGGTTGAAGAAGGTGTCGCCCGGTTCGAGCTGGAATTCGAGGGTCCAGCTGAAGGAGTCGCCGGGGCTGATGCTGTCGTGTTCGATGACGCCCTGGGGCAGTCCCGGATTCTCGCTTCTGAGTTCCAGGAAGAGGATGGGCTCCTCGCCGAGATTGGTGAGGGTGAAGACCATGTCCACCCAGCCCGTGGCGATGTCGCAGTAGCTGAAGTCGACGTTGGCGACCAGGGGGCTGCGCTCCTCCTCGCTCTTGATGCGCTCACCTTCGTAGTCGGTGAAGGCCAGGCGGAAACGGGGCTGGAAGATCTGCTGTCCCTTCTTCAGTTCGAAGGAGAACCGGCGATGGGCCCAGTCGCCGGTGGTGAGTTCGTCCACCGAGAAGGTGCCCTCGAGGCTGGGCGGATCGCTGTCCAGGTCGATGTAGGACACGGGCAGGTTGCCCACGTTGCGGAGGGAGACTTCGTAGACCAGGCTTCCCCGGGACGCGTCGTACTCCAGAAATCGCGTCTGGGTCTCGATGCTGCCCTGGCTGGTTTCGGCGGCCCGGCTGTCGGTCGCGAAAAACGCGGCCATGAGCAAGGCCGCGAGGATGCTGCTGAATCGGGTGTTCGGCATGTCTCCTGATCGTCCTTTCATTGCACCGGCAGGATAGCCTCCGCGCCCTCGCCCTCGCAATCAAATTGACGGCGGCCGCCCGGCGAGGCAGGATGCGCGGGCAGGCTCCAGGAGGTGACCATGGACTGCATCTTCTGCAAGATCGTCGCCGGCGAGCTGCCGGCGTTCAAGCTCCACGAGGACGAGCGAACCCTCGCCTTCCTCGACCTCTTCCCCGGATGCGAGGGCCACGCCCTTGTGATCCCCAAGGCCCACGCCGAGGGATTCCTCGATCTCGAGGCCGCCGATCGCGACGCGGTGATGTCCACCGCCCGGCGGGTGAGCGAGGCCCTGATGGATGAGCTCGGCCCTGACGGATTCAACCTGCACCAGTCCAACGGCGAGGCCGCCGGCCAGGTGATCTTCCACTTCCACCTGCACATCCTTCCCCGCTGGAAGGGGGACTCGCTCCACAGCCCCTGGAAGAGCTCCGAGGGGGACAAGACCGCCCTCGAGGATCTGGCCGCCCGTGTGGCGGGCCGCCTGGCCCAGGTCAAGTAAGGCTTATTTGACCGCTCGGCTCGGTCCGTGATATACTCGCCTCTGTTCCGGTGGCGGGCGGTTGTGCCCGCAGACCGGGGCTCTGTCTAGAATCAATCGCATCCCCGGGATCATCCCCATGATTCCGGGGTTTTTTTTTTGCCTTAAAACGGCTGTTTCGGACCCTCTCCCGAAAAATCGCGACCCGCTCCGAATTGTCTTGACCCATGCCCTATCTGGGGGTAAAAACGAAGGCGACCCCTAGATGTTGTGGGGCGGCGAGAGAACGGAACTTGCGGTATTGCAGGGTCTTGCGGGACTCGCCAGGGTTCCGCATTACTTGGCCCAAGGCCAACAGAAATACCAAAATAAATCCGACATATCTAGAGCAGCTCGCGGCTTCCTTTGCCCCGGGTCCATTCTCCCGCCGTCTCGGACCTGCTATAACTGAATCACCCTTCCGTGAGAATGGAGCCATCCATGGCCAGCACCAGCAGCCAGTCGCCGAGCAGCCCTCCCGCCGAATCCGAAGCGGTCATCAAACAGAGCAATCGCGGGCGTGGCTTCGAGATTCCCCTGAAGTTCTCGAAGGAAGGCGTGCACCCCTTCGACGAACTCAAGTGGGAACGGCGAGAGGCCACCATTACCGACGAGAAGGGCGAGACCATCTTCGAGCAGAAGGACGTGGAGGTCCCCAAGGACTGGTCCATGCTCGCCACCAAGGTCGTGGTCTCCAAGTACTTCTACGGCGAGATCGGCACTCCCGAGCGCGAGTACTCCGTGCGGCAGCTGGTGCACCGCGTGGCGCGTACCCTCGCCGACTGGGGATTCGAGGACGGCTACTTTAAAAGCGCGGCCGACGCGGAGAACTTCTACCAGGAGATGGCCTGGCTCTGCGTGCACCAGTACGGCGCCTTCAACAGCCCGGTCTGGTTCAACCTCGGCCTTCACCACATCTACGGCATCGAGGGCAGCCCGGCCGGCTACCACTACAATCCGCAGACCCGCGCCATGGAGCGCAGCGAGGCCGGCTACGTGAACCCGCAGCTCTCGGCCTGCTTCATCCAGTCGGTGGACGACAACATGGAAGACATCATGCGCCTGGCGACCAGCGAGGCCATGCTCTTCAAGTTCGGCTCGGGTACGGGCACGGACCTGTCGACCATTCGCAGTTCCAAGGAGAAGCTCTCCGGCGGCGGCATTCCCAGCGGACCCCTCAGCTTCATGCGCGTCTACGATCAGATCGCGGCCGTGGTGAAGAGCGGCGGCAAGACCCGCCGGGCCGCGAAGATGCAGAGCCTCAAGGTGGACCATCCGGACATCGTCGACTTCATCAATGCCAAGCGCGATGAAGAGGAGAAGGCCTGGGCCCTCATCGAGCAGGGCTACGACGGCGACTTCAACGGCGAGGCCTACGGCTCGGTGATGTATCAGAACGCCAACCTCTCGGTGCGCTGCACGGAAGAATTCTTCCAGGCCGTCGAGGCCGACCGCGACCAGGAGTTCCGCGCCGTCACCACCGGCGAGGTCATCGACCGCCAGCGGGCCAAGGACCTGCTGCGCCTCATCGCCGAGGGCACCCACATCTGCGGCGACCCCGGCGTGCAGTATCACAGCACCATCAACGACTGGCATACCTGTCCGAACTCGGGGCCCATCAACGGCAGCAATCCCTGCAGCGAGTACATGTTCCTGGACGACTCGGCCTGCAACCTGGCCAGCATGAACCTCATGAAGTTCCGCATGCCCGACGGCGACTTCGACGTGGAGCGCTTCCGCCAGGCGGTGCGGCTCTTCACGGTCTGCCAGGAGATCATCGTGGACCGGGCGAGCTATCCGGTGGAGCCCATCGCCCGCAACAGCCACCTCTTCCGTCCCCTGGGCCTCGGCTACGCGAACCTCGGCACCCTGATCATGAGCCTGGGCCTGCCCTACGACAGCGACGAAGGGCGCGCCTACGCCGGCGCCATCACGGGCATCATGGGGGGCGAGGCCTACGCAACCAGCGCCGAGCTGGCCGAGGTGAAGGAGCCCTTCATGGGATACGCGGTGAACCGCGAGCCCATGCTGCGGGTCATGGAGAAGCATCGCGCCCACGTGGACCTCATCGACGAGAACGAGGTGCCCGAAGAACTCCACGACGCCGCCCGCGAGAGCTGGGATCGCGCCCTGGAACTGGGCCGTGAGCACGGCTATCGAAACTCCCAGGTCACGGTGCTCGCACCCACGGGAACCATCGGCTTCATGATGGACTGCGACACCACCGGCGTCGAGCCGGACATCGCCCTGGTGAAGTACAAGCTGCTGGCCGGCGGCGGTCTGCTGAAGATCGTGAACCGCCAGGTGCCCCAGGCCCTGCAGGTGCTGGGCTACACGCCGAGCGCCATCCAGGCCATCGTGGACTACATCGACGAGAAGGACACCATCGAGGGCGCGCCATATCTCAAGGACGAGCACCTGCCCGTCTTCGACTGCGCCTTCAAGCCCTCCGGCGGCGAGCGGAGCATCCATTACATGGCGCATCTGCGCATGATGGCGGCGGCCCAGCCCTTCCTCAGCGGCGCCATCTCCAAGACCGTCAACGTGCCCAACGAGATCACCGTGGACGAGATCGCCGAGGTCTACACCGAGGGTTGGAAGCTCGGGCTCAAGGCCGTGGCCATCTACCGCGACGGCTCCAAGCGCAGCCAGCCCGTGACGGTGAAGGAGGAGGACGAGGTCGAGGAGGCCGCGGCCGCCCCCGTGCCCGAGGCCCTGGCTTCGGTGCCCGCGCGCCATCGCCTGCCTGACACCCGTCGCAGCATGACCCACAAGTTCAGCATCCAGGGGCACGAGGGATACCTGACCGTGGGTCTCTACGAGGACGGCGCTCCCGGCGAGCTGTTCATCACCATGGCCAAGGAAGGAAGCACCATCGGCGGCCTCATGGACAGCTTCGGCACGGCCGTCTCCCTGGGCCTGCAGTACGGCGTGCCGCTCAAGGTGCTGGTGGACAAGTTCATCCACAGCCGTTTCGAGCCCAGCGGCTTCACCCAGAACCCCGACATTCCCATGGCCAAGAGCCTGGTGGATTACATTTTCCGCTGGCTGGGCCGGGAATTCGTGGAAGGATTCGGCCAGGGCATCGGCGCTCCGCCCAAGGACGAGGAGGAGGACGAGCCCGAGATCAAGCTGGAGCCCACTGCGGTCGAAGAGTCCAAGGAGGAGGGTGAGGCGCCCGCGAGTCAGTCCACCGTGGCCGTGGCGGCCTCGCCCGAGGCGGTCGCCCAGCGTTCGGTACGCTCGGACGGCGCCGACGCCCAGTTCGCCCACTATCAGACCGACGCGCCCAGTTGCGACGTCTGCGGGTCCATCACCGTGCGCAACGGCAACTGCTATCGCTGCCACAACTGCGGCAACTCCATGGGGTGTTCATAGGCAGAATCAGAGAAAACTCGGAAACGAAACAGGGAGAGCCTCGGCTCTCACAGTTTGTCCACCCGGGTGGACAGCAGCTCAGGTATTATGCACAGTGGCGGCCGCTCAATGCTCGGTCGTGGAAGTGTACTAGTTTACAAATGAAGAAGTTACGGCCCTTTGGTGCTTTCTAGCACGGTGTACTCCCATTTCCCTTTACAAACTAAACAGAACTTATCAAATTCTGTAAAAGCCTGTTTAGACTGAAAAGGGGCTATCGTGGATCCAAGACAGAATCCCTACTCTCCGGGTGCCGGAACCAAGCCGCCGGCCCTCGTTGGCCGTGATGAGTTCATTGAATCTTTCGCGATATTGCTTGAGCGTCTTGAAAATGGATTCGCCGAGCAATCCATGATTATCACCGGCCTAAGAGGGGTCGGGAAAACTGTGTTGCTTGATGTATTTCGTGAAAAGGCCGAAAAGCGAAACTGGGCTACCGTCGAGTGGGAAGTCGAAAAGAACACCTCGTTCGAATCGAAAATGGCGACGCAAGTTCGACGGGCTCTATTGCAGATAGATCCCAAAGCTCGTTGGTCTGATCGAGCAAAAAAAGCCGCCGCCATCTTGAAGTCATTCACCATCACATTCAATCCAGAGGGTGCCGTAACTGCGGGTTTAGATGTCGAGGCATTAGAGGGCTCAGGAGACAGCGGTGCCTTGTCAGAAGATCTCACGGATCTCTTCGTCGCACTCGGAGAAGCGGCCCAAGAAAAGGGTCCAGGTGTTGTCTTTCTCATCGATGAAATTCAATATCTAAAGCTGGTGGAACTCGAAGCAATGATCATGGCCTTGCACAAGTGCTCAAGGCGATCTTTGCCAGTCACCCTAGTGGGGGCAGGCCTACCGCAGATCCCTAGATTAGCTGGCGAGGCAAAATCATACAGTGAACGATTGTTCCAATTTCCGCGCATTGGAAAACTTGATGCTGAGAGTGATGCCCGGAATGCACTCGCTCTTCCGGCCAAGGAGTCAGGCATCGAGTTTGAGTCGAAGGCCGTCGAGTTCATGGTCGATTACACGCAAGGGTATCCATACTTTCTTCAAGAGTACGGCAAGATCGTTTGGGATGAGACATCGACCTCACCCATCACTTTGGAGGATGTCAAAGTTGTGCTCCCAATTGTAGAAGCGAAACTTGACGAAAGCTTTTTTCGAGTTCGCGCTGAACGAACGACGGAACAGGAGCTTCGGTACCTATTTGCAATGGCGAAACTCGGTCCTCAGGCGCACCGGGCAAGTGATGTTGCTCAAAAGCTTCATAAGGAAACGGAGCAGGTAGGAGCTATCCGTTCAAGATTGATCGAGAAAGGTTTGCTTTATACGCCAAGTCACGGATATGCGGCTTTCACGGTACCTCAATTCGACAAGTTCATGCTGAGGCAGTATCCGGATATCTTAGAAGTGTAGAACTAGACAGCATTTGAAACAGGGAGAGCTTCGGCTCTCCCTGTTTGTCCACCCGGGTGGACTTGCGAATGTCGCTCCCCAGCTACTCTTCCCGATAACGCAGAATCTTCGCCGGCACGCCCGCGACCACGGCGCCCGGCGGCACGTCCTTGGTGACCACGGCGCCGGCGCCGATCATGGCGCCCTTGCCGATGCGCACCGGCAGGATGGTGGCATTGGAGCCGATGGAGACTCCGTCCTCGATCACCGTCTCCTTCCACTTCTCCCGTTCGGGCTGCGGAGGTGCGGTGTCGTTGATGAACATCACCCCGTGGCCGATGAAGCAGTCGCTGCCGATGGATACCATCTCGCAGACGAAGCTGTGGCTCTGGATCCGCGTGCGGTCGCCCACGGTGACCCCGGCCTGGATCTCCACGAAGGTGCCGACCATGGAGTCCTTGCCGATGCTGCACTCGTAGAGATTGACGAAGTTCCAGATCTTCGTGCCCTCGCCGATCTGGCAGTCGCGGATCACCTGTTTCTCATTGACCGGGTAGCTCATTCCGACTCCTCGATTTTACTGTCTCTTGCTTCGGCTCCGGTTTCAGCTCCGGCACCGGCTACTTCACATCGCGATTGATCCGGTGGATCTTCCCATCCCGCACCTCGACCAGCGCGAATACCTGGTCGATATCCTCGGCGCGCTTGTACTCGCCCTGGTGCTTGGGCTCGGATTTCCATCCCAGCTGGTAGGTGGTGCGCTCGAAGCCGTCGAAGCTCACCCGCGAGCGATGCAGGATGCCCACCTCGCCCGGCTCCTCGGCGGGGGCGAAGAGGGCCAGCAGCGAATCCTCGGGCATGCCCAGCTCCAGGCGGGCCAGATCCCGCGTGAAATGGGTCTTTTCCACGGAAGTGGGCTCGCCCACGTTGCTGGCGTAGATGCCGGAGCAGGCCACCGCGAAGAGCAGAAGGAAGGGCGCCAGATTTCTCACATCGTCTCCTTCCGGCAGGTCCGGCTTGAAGGGCGGGCAGGTCTGACCTACTATGCCCGCGATGCGGCGCGTCCGCGCCGAACGTCTGTAGCATAATCGGAGGAACGAAATTGTCCAAGAGGATTGGCATCCTGACCGGCGGGGGCGACGTACCCGGCCTCAACCCGGCCATCCGCATGGTGGTGGAAGGCGCCCAGAAAGAGGGCATGGAGGTGCTGGGCCTGCGCCGCGGCTGGGCCGGCCTGCTCAACATCGAGACCGACATCCAGGAGTCCCGCGACGAGTGGCTGCACCACCTCGACCTCGGGGCCGTTCGCACCGTGAGCCGCCAGGGCGGCACCTTCCTGCACAGCAGCCGCACCAATCCGGGCAAGGTCAAACCCGACGAGATGCCCGAGCACCTTCAGGGCCGTTTCGAAGCGGGCGAGGAAGGCATGGTCGACACCACTCCCGCCGTGCTCGAGAAGATCGAGGCCCTTGGCCTGGACTACCTGGTCACCATCGGCGGCGACGACACCCTGAGCTACTCGGAGCGTCTGCACCGGGAGGGCGTGAAGGTGGTGGCCATCCCCAAGACCATGGACAACGACGTCTTCGGCACCGACTACTGCATCGGCTTCTCCACGGCCGTGACCCGCAGCGTGAACATGATCAATGATCTTCGCACCGTGGCCGGCAGCCATGAGCGCATCATGATCGTGGAGCTCTTCGGCCGGAACAGCGGCGAGACGGCCCTGGTCAGCAGCTGGCTGGCCGACGTGGACCGCACCCTCATCAGCGAGGCGCCCTTCGATCCCGATCGCGTGGCCGACCTGCTCGCAAAAGACAAGCGGGACAATCCCAGCGACTACGCCGTGCTCACCATCAGCGAGGGCGCGCGCATGGAGCGCGGCGAGATCATGGAGGAAGGCGAGGCCGACGCCTACGGCCATCGCAAGCTCGGCGGCATCGGCAAGGTCACGGCGCAGCACATCAAGAAGCGCACGGGCAGCCACATCATCTATCAGCAGCTCGCCTACCTCATGAGGTCCGGTGCGCCCGATTCCATGGATCGCATGGTCGCCCGCAACTTCGGCGCCCTGGCCGTGGACCTGCTGCGCAAGGGACACTGGGGCAACATGGTCTGCCTGTCCGAAGGCCGCTACGACAAGGTGCCCCTTTCCTACACCATCACGGGCACCAAGCGCGTGAACGTCGGGAAATTCTACGATACCGCCGAGTACCGGCCGAAGGTGGAGGGTGTCCTGGGGATGCCCATGTTCTTCTATTGATCGCCATGCTGCCTTGGCCGTTGAAAAGAAATGAGTTAAGGCCCCTGGGGAGAGTGTCGATGCACCCTTTGTCGGGACACCTCCCGGCAAGAGTCGCGTCAATCCCCACAAGCGACCCCCCCAGGGCCCGGTTCATTCCGGGCCCTTTTTTCGTGAGGTCCATCGTATGAAAGTCGGCATCATCGGCACGGGCACCCACGGCGCGCGCTATGCGCGGCACATTCTTGACGAACTGCCTCAGCTCGAGCTTGTGGCCATCTCGCGCCGATCCGCCGAGGGCGAGGTCCAGGCCCGCGAGTGGAATTGCCAATGGCTTACCGACTGGCGCGCTCTCGTGGACGAGCCTGAGGTCGAGGCCATCATCGCCGTGGTCACCCCCGATCTTCACGCTCTCATCGCCGAGGCCTGCGCCGCCGCGGGCAAGCCGCTGCTGCTGGAAAAGCCCCTGGCCCTGGACGCTCCCTCCGGCGATCGCGTCATGGCCGCCGCCGCGAAGGTGCCCGTCACCATCGCCCAGACCCTGCGCTACAATCCCGTGATTCGCGCCCTGCGCGATGAGCTTCCCCGCGCGGGGGAGCTCTACGGTTTCAGCGCCGACCAGCGCCTGGAGCCCTCGACCCATCCCTGGCTGGAGGATCCCGCCGTGGCCGGCGGTGGCGTGATCCTGCACACGGCCGTACATCTCTTCGATGCCCTGCGTTTCATCACGGCGCGCGAGGTGGAGGCCGTGCGCGGCGGCTCGCGACGGCGCCACAACCCGAATCTCGAGGATCACTTCCTGGGCGAACTGCGGCTCTCCGGCGACCTGCCCGGCACCGTGGACGTGAGCAAGGTGGGCGCGGCCCGCAGCGGTCGCTACGCCTTCGTCGGCGCGGAGGGCACCCTGGTGGGGGATCAGATTCACGGGAAGGTCGAGTTCATCCGAGGCGCGAAGATCGAAATCATCGCCGAATTCGATCCTTTGCCCACCCTGCCCCTGCTGCTGGCCGACTGGCATGCCTATCTGAAGGGTGAGTCCGAAAACCCCATTCCCGCGGGTGAAGGCTACTCGGCCCTTCAGGTCTGTATCGCCGCCCGCGAAGCGGCTGGGAGCGACCGATGGGTGACCCTTTGAAGCGCTGGCGCACACTGGCCGAAGGTCCCTTCGACCGAAACGATCTGCGGGTCGAGTTCAGGGACGAGATGCTCGCTCTGCCGGGCGATCTCGAGTCCGAAATCGACGCCCATTGGGATGGAGCGCTGGATGGGGCCCGTAGGAATGGCCAGCGGCTTTTCGACGGCGGGCTCTTCAATCTGGACGAGGTCGACTCGGCAGACGGCCTGCGCCTGGTGCTGAGTCGCACGAGCTACCGACGCTTCACCTACGCCGCCGGCCGCGAGAACGGCTCTTCGATCAGCCGGCCACTGGCCAGTTGCGCCGCCTTGATCTGCGCCGACGATCGATTGCTGCTCCAGGAGCGCAGCGCCGAGGTGACCGAGGGGGCCGGGCTGCTGCACGTGCCCGGCGGGCATCCGGATCCCGAACGGGATCTTGAAGGCGGCATCCCCGATCTCTTCGGCGCCATGGAAGCGGAGCTTCAGGAGGAGCTCGCCCTGGAGCCCGCCGAACTCGCCGACGGAAGCATCCTCGCCCTCATCGAGAATCTCGAAAATGGAAAGCCCGAGCTGCTCATGCGATATCGCTGCAGCCTGAGCTCGGAGCAGCTCGCCGCCCGCTCGGGCGCCGGTCGCGACGCCTACGAGTTCGCATCACTCTGGTTCACGCCCTCCCATTCCGAGAAGCTCCCGAACTTCCTGGTCGAATACGAAAAACGCCTGGCCGTCCCCAGCCAGGCGCTACTCGAACTGCTCTCCGAAGCCTAGGCCGGCTGCTCGCTGGGAGCCGCCTCCAGGGCCTTCGACACGATCTCGAAGACATTGGCCGAGAGTTCGGGCTCGGCGAGGATGCGTTCCAGTTCCGCCTTCATGAGGGCCTGGCGATCCGCATCGAACTTGGTCCAGCGGTTGAAGCATCCGGCCAGGCGGGCGGCCACCTGCGGGTTGGTCTTGTTCAGCGCGATGATCTGGTCGGCGATGAAACCGTAGCCCGAACCGTCCGCAGCGTGGAATCGCAGGGGATTCCCGTAGGCGAAGGCGCTGATGAGGGCGCGAACCTTGTTGGGATTGAGGGCGTCCCAGGCGGGATGCTCCATGAGCGCCTTCACCTCGTCCAGGGCCCCGGGCAGGGGTGACCAGGCCTGGGTCGAGAACCACTTGTCCATGACCAGCTCGTCGTCCTTCCACTTCTCGGCGAAGGCGGCCAGAACCGTCGCCCGCTCGGGCACCTCGTGGAAACTGAGGATGCCGAGGGCTCCAAGCGAATCGGTCATGTTGTCGGCCGTGTCGAACTGCTTCTTGGCCAGGGTCCGGGCGGCTTCGTCTCGCTGGGTCATGATGTAGCTCAGCGCGGTATTGGCCAGGGCGCGGCGGCCCATGGACGCGGGGTCGATGTCGAAGGGCGCGTCCACGTGATTGCGGGCGTAGACGGCCTCGAACTCGGAGCGCAGCGCCGCGCCGAGACTGCGGCGCAGGAACTGTCCCGCCTCGTGGATGGCCTCGGGGTCGACCACGTCCACCAGCTCGGCCAGATAGCCAGCGCCCGGCAGCGTGAGTGTCTGGGACGCGAGAGCCGGATCGAGATCTTCGTTGCCGAGGATCTCGCAGAAGGCCTCCACGATGACCGAATCGCACTCGAATTCGCGGCCGGCCTGATGGTCCTCGACCAGGGACAGCAGCAGATCGGTGGCGAGCTGTTGTCCGGCCTCCCAGCGATTGAAGGAATCGCTGTCGCGGCTCATGAGGAAGCTCAGTTCCTCGTGGGTGAGATCCGTGTTCAGGCGCACCGGGGCCGAGAAGCCGCGCAGCAGAGAGGGCACCGGCTCCTCCGGCAGGTTCACGAAGCGGAACTCCTGCTCGGCCTGCTTCAGATGCAGCACACGCTCGCCGCCCATGGGGGCATCCTCGCCCTCGAACTGCAGGGGAAGCTGCTGACCCTTCGCGTCGAACAAGGCCGTAAGCACGGGGATGTGCATGGGCTTCTTGCCGGTCTGTCCCGGCGTGTCGGGAAGGTCCTGGCTGATGGTCAGGGTGTAGACGCCCGTGGACGCGTCGTGGTGACGCTTCACCTTCACTTCCGGAGTGCCCGCCTGATCGTACCAGAGCTTGAAGTGGGTGAGGTCCACGCCCGATGCGTCGGCCATGGCCTGGGCGAAGTCGTCGGTGGTCACGGCGGCGTTGTCGTGGCGCTCGAAGTAGAGGTCCATGCCCGCGCGGAATGCCTCCGGTCCGATGATGGTGCGCATCATGCGGATGACCTCGGCGCCCTTCTCGTAGACCGTGGCCGTGTAGAAGTTGTTCATCTCGATGTAGCTCTGGGGCCGCACCGGATGGGCCATGGGGCCCGCATCCTCGGGGAACTGGCCGGCGCGAAGCGTGCGCACGCTGTCGATGCGCTCCACCGCCGCCGAGTTCATGTCGGCCGTGAAAAGCTGGTCGCGCAGCACCGTGAGGCCTTCCTTGAGGCTGAGCTGGAACCAGGAATTCAAGGTGACGCGGTTGCCCGTCCAGTTGTGGAAGTACTCGTGGGCGATGACCGCCTCGACATTGACGAAGTCGCCGTCGGTGGCGGTTTCCGGCCGCGCGAGCACGTACTTCGAGTTGAAGATGTTCAGCGACTTGTTCTCCATGGCGCCCATGTTGAAGTCGCTGACCGCCACGATGTTGAAGATGTCCAGGTCGTACTCGAGGCCGAAGACGTCCTCGTCCCACTTCATGGATTTGATCAGGGAGCGCATGGCGTGCTCCACCCGATCCAGGTCGTTTTCGCGAACCCAGATGCGCAGGGTGACCTCGCGGCCCGAGCGCGTGGTGAAGCGGTCCTCGTGGGCCCTCAGGTCGCCGGCGACGAGGGCGAAGAGATAGCTGGGCTTGGGATGGGGATCCTCCCACACGGCGAAGTGCCGGCCGCCGTCCAGCTCGCCTTCCTCGATGAGATTGCCGTTGGACAGCAGCACGGGATACTTCTCGCGCTCGCCTTCGACCCGCACCTTGTAGCGCGTCATCACGTCGGGACGGTCCAGGAAGTAGGTGATCTTCCGGAATCCCTCGGCCTCGCACTGGGTGCAGAAGTTGCCGCCGGATTTGTAGAGCCCTTCCAGGCTGGTGTTCGTTTCGGGGTGAATGCGCGTGATCGTCTGCAAAGTGAAGGCGTCGGGGGTCGCGGGCAGGCGCAGGCCTTCCTCGTCGATCTCGATCTCGTCCAGGGGAATCTCGGCGCCGTCCATCTTGAGCGAGATGAGTTCCTGTTCGCGCCCGTGCAGGAAGAGAGCCGATCCGCTGGCCTCGCCCTCGGGATTGCGGCGGAAGGCGCTGGTGGCGGTGACGAGGGTGCCGTTCTCGCCGAGCTCGAAGCGCAGGTCCAGGGTGTCGATGAGATACTCGGAAGGACGGTAATCCTTCAAATACTTCGGCTGCGGTTTCTTGTCGGACATCTTGCGTTCTCCGTAAGATTTGGATGGGGATTCGGAGTCAGGATTTCGGAACCGGGATGTTTTCCAATCGGAGCAACCTGCGCTTGGCGGCCAGGCCCCCCGCGAATCCGCCGATCCTGCCTCCGGCCGCCAGTACACGATGGCAGGCGACGAAGGGCCAGAGCGGATTGCGATGGACGGCTCCACCCACGGCGCGGGAAGCTCCGGGCTTGCCGATACGTTTGGCGAGTTCACCGTAGGTCGTGGCCGATCCCCAGGGAATCTTGGCCAACTCCTTCAGGACCTTCGCGCCGAACTCCCCTTGACCTGAATAGTCCAAGGGTGGAAGCTTGCCGGGATTCTCGCCCTCGAAGTATCGGGACAGCCAATCCCGCGAAGCAACCAGATGGCTTTCGGCTTTGCCGGGCGCCAGGAAGTTCGCCGGAAGGGCGCCCTTCTTGTAAGCGGCATTTTCTTTCTTGCTTGTGCCCACGGCAACGAGGCCTTGGTCGGATGCGAATAGTCCCAGGACTCCGTCGGGGCTGTCTACTTCGATCCAGCGCATGGCGCTCCTTTCCCGCGTATCCTAGGGCATTCGGACCAGGGAGACAAGACGCTTGAAGCCACATGTTTACACCGATTTCGACGGTACCGTCACCGAGCGCGACACCCTCGTGCACCTGCTCGACCGCTATGTGGGCGAGAGCTGGTACGAGATCGAGGACCGGGTGGATGACGGTTCCCTCAGCGAGGAACAGGGGCTCCGCCAGGAGATCGCACTGCTCACGGCACCCTTCGATGAGGCCCTGACCTCTGTGCTGAACGAGGTGCCCGTGGACCCGGCCTTCACGGAGTTCGTCGACTTCTGCGAGTCGCGAGGCTGGCCCATCACGGTGATATCCGGCGGCCTGCGCCCCCTCATCGAATCGGTGATGGCGTCGCAGGGCCTCGAGCGCCTGCCCGTGCTCGCCAATGATCTCAGCTTCGAGCCGGACGGCCGATGGCGGGTGGTTCCCGCCACCACGCCGCGCATCAATGCCCTCTGCAATCACTGCAAGAGCTGGCACCTGTCGCAGGTTCCCGATCCGGTGATCTACATCGGCGACGGCACCACGGACCGCTGTCCCGGTTCCCGGGCCGATCTGCTCTTCGCCAAGGGAAGCCTTGCCGACTGGTGCGAGCGGGAGGGCGTGGCCCATGTGCGTTGGGCAGGTTTCGCGGAGATCCTCGCCTGGTTCGGCGAGGTCCGCGGCGAGGCCTGGCTCGACACCTTGACGGCTCCCTAGTCTCAGCGGTGGGCCTGCTGATGGCAGGCAGAGCAGAGTGTGATGAGGTTGTCGATCTGATCGCCGCCGCCTCTAGATCTCGGCTTCTTGTGGTGAACTTCCAGGAAATGACGATGCCGACAGCCAGGAGTGCTGCAGCGATGTCCATCGCGTGCAAGGACTCGCGCACGCAGAGTCGGGGCAATACTCGACCGGTTCGTTCCATGTGTCAGGGTCTTCGAATCGCAGCTTATCACCTCGGTTCTTGCCTTGTCGATCCGCAGGTTTCCTCTCGAGGTCTTCAGGCTCGTCCTTCCGCACTCGTCACATCGATAGGCGATGATTTGATAGGAACTTGAAGAGTGCACCCGGGTGCACTCTTCATCCCCGAGCAGGGAATCCAGAGCTTCCAGAATCAGGTCTTCCCTCGCGGCATTCCTGCCCCGCTTCCGAAAAACTTCGATGATGGCTTCGAACCGCGAGATTTGCTCAGGCGTGAAACGGAGGCGAATATCGACGGGAGCGGCCGGTAGGTCGTCTTTCGGGCCGAGTTCGAGCGCAGGCTGCTCGATACCTGATTTCGTTTTCGCCCGCGCAAGTCTTGCCTTCCTTTCCAGCTCGCGGCGGCTCGACTTCCTGGCTTCCGCGATCCATCGCTTTTGAGTCTTGGGGGTGGCAAGGTCCGCGATGACGCGAGCCTTGGTCCAGGGCAGATCGTTTTTCTTGATGCTGGCTTTCAACTCTGGAAGTTGCTCCAGAGAGTTCGCAAGACGGATGAACTGATAGGTCTTCCTTCGTGAAAACCCCAAGGCCTCGCTCGCATAAAGATGGATAGTCGCATAGCCGAGATCTCGATAGAGGCGATGCTTCAACAGCTCGGCGAAGAGAAGTACGGCATTCTGCTCGGCTCGACGCAGCGCTGAGAGCGCCTCGAGCAGGGATTCGTGGATGTGTCGTGCGGGTCGTCGCGGCATGGATTCCCTCCTGTTGTGCAAATGGGAGGAGGGTGTGGGGAAGGCTGAATAATACTAACAAGCCTGGGTGCTGTCAATGCTTAAGGCAATGTTAACTAATAAGATATGCCGTGCTTCGCGCAAATGTGATCGAGAGGTCGGAAGGGCGAGCTCACCAGAAATGGGAAGCTGATCAGTTAAATCTCGTCACCATCACCCCGTAGTAGCGCTCGACCCGCGCGAGATACTCCGCCAGGGGCACTGCGACCACCCGGCCGCCTTCGTACCATCCGTCCAGGGAGCTCGAGGCCGCGTGCACGAGCCAGGGACGACCTTCTTCCACGATGATCATGCCGATGTGGCCGATGACCAGGCCGTACTCCTTGCGCAGCTTCCGCGCGGACTCGTGGTAGGGACTCAGCACCAGCCAGACGATGTCGCCCTCGGCAAGTTCATCTTCAACCATGGAGCCCTGGGGCAGGAACCAGAAACTATCGGCGGGATAGCGGCTGCTGCCCACGCCGTCGGGTCCGGCGCCGCTGAGTTCGCGTGTGACGTCTCGGCCCCAGTGGCCGGTGCGGATCATGTCAAGGCTGTAGTCCAGGTGCTCGGGGCGATCGTAGTCGGCCCGTCCGTCGGGTCCGATCACCGAGTCGAGTTCCGCCCCCGCGAAACGCGTGCCCAGGGCCATGCGAAGGGCAGTCTCGACGCTGGATGCTCGGGCCAGTTCGCTCACGCGATAGGTGAGGCTCACGCAGTCGTGCACGCGGTCGCTCACGATGAGCCCTTCGCTCACGTATCCGCCCTCGGCCAGGCCGAAGAGGTAACTCGACTCGTCGGCGTCCAGGAACCGCCGCGCCCAGAGACCCATGCGCCGGGCCGTGGGCAGGCTTTTCTCGGCCGCGAGGATCGAGTCCATGACGGCGACGGGGTAGAGCCCATCGGCATTGCGCTCGAGAACGGCCTCCCAGCGGTCGGCCTCGCCGCAGGCGCTTATGGACATGAGGATCGGAAAGAGCGAAAGCATCAGGGATCGTTTCATGGCCCGAGGCTAATTCGCTCGGCGCCCCCGGTCAATCGTTGATGCCCCGGGCCCTCGCATGTATATTCTCCGGACCCCTTCACCGACGGAAGTCCCCATGAGCCTCGATTCCATCCGCGCCAAGATCGAGTCCGGCGAGCGTCTCAGTCGTGAGGATGCCCTCGTCCTCTATCGCAGCGACGATCTCTTCGCCCTGGGCGAGATGGCCGATGCGGTCAACACGGCGAAGAACGGCCGCAAGGTCTACTTCAACATCAACCGGCACATCAATCCCACCAACGTCTGCGTCTACACGAAGAGCTGCCAGTTCTGCTCCTTCGCCGCCACGCTCAAGGACGATCACGGCTACACCATGTCGGACGAACAGATCCTCGAGGCGGCCGCCGGCATGGAGGCCGAGGGCGCGAGGGAGATACACATCGTGGGGGGGATTCATCCTCGCAAGAAGTACGACTGGTACCGCGGCATCATCAGCCTGCTGCACGAGGCCCATCCGGAAGTGCATCTGAAGGCCTGGACCGCGGTTGAGATCGACCACTTCACACGGCTCACCGGCCTCAGCGTGGAAGAGGTTCTGGTGGACATGCGAGAGGCCGGCGTGGGCAGCCTGCCCGGGGGCGGCGCCGAGATCTTCCAGGAGGAAATCCGCGAGAAGCTCTGCGGACACAAGAGCTGGACCGACCGCTGGTTCGAGGTGCATCGGGCGGCCCACGAGCTGGGCCTGCCGTCCAACGCCACCATGCTCTACGGACACATCGAATCGCTGGAGGACCGGGTGGATCACATGGATCGCCTGCGCAGGCTCCAGGACGAGACCGGCGGCTTCCAGGCCTTCATCCCCCTGGCCTATCACCCCGAAAACAACCCGCTTCCCGTGGACACCTTCACCACGGGGCTGGACGACCTGCGCACCCTGGCCGTGTCGCGGCTCTTCCTGGACAACTTCCGCCACGTGAAGACCTACTGGATCATGGTCACCGAGAAGCTCAGCCAGCTGGGACTCAGATTCGGCGCCAACGACATCGACGGCACCGTGGTGCGCGAGCGCATCACGCACGACGCGGGGGGGACCACACCGGAGCACATCCATCAGGAGGAATTGGTGCGCCTCATTCGTAAGGCCGGGCGGCTTCCCGTCGAACGCAACACGGTCTACGAGGAGGTGCGCGCATGGCATTGAGCGAGGCCAAAACCCAGGCGGACCTGCGCGCCCTGCTCGACAAGGCGGCGAAGGGTGAACGGCTCAGCCGCGAAGAGGGACTGGCGCTCTTCCGCGAGGCCGATTTGCTCGATCTCGGTCGCGCCGCCGATTCTCGGCGGGGTGCCATGCATCCGGAAGAGCAGGTCACCTTCATCCTCGACCGGAACATCAACTACACCAACGTCTGCAACGTGTACTGCAAGTTCTGCGCCTTCTATCGCAGGCCCGGTCACGAAGAGACCTATGTGCTCAGCTTCGAGGAGCTGGGCCAGAAGATTCAGGAAACCCTCGACGTGGGGGGCACGCAGATCCTCATGCAGGGAGGCGTGCATCCCGACCTGAAGATCGACTGGTACGAGGAGATGCTGCGCTGGATCAAGGACCACTTCGAGATCCACGTGCACGCCTTCAGTCCGGTGGAGATCCGGCGCATCGCCGAGTTCAGCGATCTCTCGGTGAAGGAAACCCTCATCCGCCTTCGCGAGGCCGGGCTCGATTCGGTGCCGGGCGGCGGCGCGGAGATCCTGTCGGATCCCGTGCGCAAGAAGATCGCGCCCCTGAAGGACAGCAGCGACGAATGGCTCGAGGTCATGGAGATCGCCCACGAGATCGGCATGCGCACCACGGCCACCATGATGTTCGGCCACGTGGAGGAGGATACGGACATCCTCGAGCACTTCGACCGGCTCCGCGAACTGCAGGATCGCACCGGAGGCTTCACGGCCTTCATCCCCTGGACCTTCCAGCCCGAGAACACGCATCTGAAAACACCCAAGGCGACTTCGGTGGAGTACCTGCGGGTGCTGGCCCTCAGCCGGCTCTACCTCGACAACTTCGAGAACCTCCAGCTCAGCTACGTCACCATGGGCGCGAAGATCGGACAGGTGGCCATGCGTTTCGGCGCCAACGATTTCGGCAGCCTCATGCTGGAGGAGAACGTGGTCAGCCAGGCCGGGGCGAAATTCCTGATGCCCCGCGAGGAGATCGAGCGTCTCATCCGCGACGCGGGTTTCACGCCGGCCCTGCGCAATCAGCGCTACGATGTGCTCGAGGTGCTCGACGCCTAGCTGCCGGGCTCGCTTTATGGGCCCCTTGATCTGTGATAGCATTAAGGCACCCAGCTTCCCTTTCCTACCAGGGAGATGCCCCATCATGGCCGCGATCCGCATCTGCATGTTCGCCCTCGTTCTGCTTTCATCGACCGCTTACGCCACGACTTCCGAAGCCAGTCTCGAAGTCCGAACATGGCTGAGCGAAATGGAGGCCTTCTACGAGGCTAAGCCCCAGCTCAAGAGCGAACCCGGCAGCGGATGGAAGCCCTACAACCGCGCCAAATGGTTCTACGAGGATCGCCTCGATAACGGCGGACTGCCCGATCCGGCTCGACGCTGGGAAGTCTCCGAGGCTCGACGCGAACGGGAAAACCTTCGCGACGCCGAGGCTCTGCGCGGCTGGTTCTCGGTGGGGCCCACCGGCATGTCGGGGCGCATCCTGGACATCGCCTTCCATCCGACGGATCCGGACATCCTCTACGTGGCCTCGGCCAGCGGCGGTCTCTGGAAGTCGGTCGACGGCGGACTGAGCTACGCCACGAGCACCGACCAACTGCCGGTGCTGGAAGTGGGGGCCGTGGCCGTGCTGCCCTGGAATCCCGATGTGGTCCTGTTGGGCTCGGGGGAAGGCAACGGCGCTGGCGTCTGGGGCCTGGGCATGCTCAGATCCGAGGACGCCGGCGAGACCTGGGAACAGACCAGCCTCAGCTACGAGGTCAATCACGGGCACGGCTTCAACGCCATCGAGGTGAATCCGACCACGGGCACCATCCTGGCCGCGGCCAGGGACGGCCTATGGCGCAGCCTGGATGAGGGCCAGAACTGGTTCCGCATCGCCGAGGGACCCTGGTGGGACGTGGTCTGGAAGCCGGGGGGTCCGAACACGGTCTACGCCGTGAAGGGTTTCTATATCGGCGAGGCGGGCGTCTACGTGTCCACCAACGACGGTCTCAGCTTCGCGCTGGCCGGCACGGGACAGCCCGGCGCTACGGTCATCGGCAACTCGCGCCTGGGCGTCACGGCGGACGATCCCGAAACGGTCTACGTGCACTTCGTCAATCGCAACACGAGCCAGACCCTGGGCATCTACCGCAGCGCCGACGGCGGTGCCAGCTGGGAGGCGCGCAACACGACCGTCAACATGACCGGCGGTCAGGGCTGGTACAACGTGACCATGGCCGTGGATCCCGATGACAGCAGCGTGCTCATCGCCGGCGGGGTGCGGCTCTATCGCAGCACCGACGGCGGTGTCAACTGGGTGGAGACCGGCGGCAACGACACCATGGGCACCGCCACCGACGTGCACGTGGATCATCACGCGGCGGTCTACCAGCCTGGCTTCAGCGACGTGATCTGGGTGGGCACCGACGGCGGCGTGTGGCGCTCCGAAGACGACGGACTCAACTTCGAGGAGCGACGCGCGGGACTGGTGACCTATCAGTTCTACGACATCGCCGTGGCGCAGACCGATCCCATCTTCATGATGGGCGGCACCCAGGACAACGGCGTGCCCGGCCGCACCGAGTTGGACAGCTGGTTCAGTTCTACGCTCTACGCCGACGGCATGGTCACCAACATCTCGCCCCTCAATCACAACCATGTCTACAGCGAATGGCAGTTCGGCAATCACGTGCGCAGCTATGACGGCGGACAGGGCTGGACCACGATCATGAACGGCCTCACGGGCAACGGCGCCTGGGTGGCGCCCACGGCCGAGAACCAGATCGAACCCCACACCCTCTTCACGGCCACCAGCGACGGCATCTTCAAGACCACCACCGGCGGCAGCTGGTGGTACAACGTGGCCGGACACGGCGCCAAGTGGATCAGCATCTGCCCCGTGGACGGCGACGTGGTCTGGACCGTCAGCGGAAATCTGGTGAAGGGCTCTCAAGACGGTGGCGACACCTGGTTCAGCGCCAACACCTTCGGCTTCGCAACCTTCGGGGCTTCGAAGGTGACGGCTCACCCCAGCGATCCGGCCACGGTCTTCGTGACATTCTACGGCTACTCCGAGGACCACGCCAGCGTTGCCGTGAGCCACGACTACGGATACACCTGGCTCGACGCCACGGGAGACCTGCCCGCCCATCCCACCCACTGCATCGCCGTGGATCCGCTCCGGCCGAACGACTGGTACATCGGCACGGAGACCGGCGTCTGGTATTCGAACAACGCGGGCGCCAACTGGACGCCCCACGGCGACGGCCTGCCCCACGTGCAGGTGCTCGATCTGGAGATCAACGGCGCGGGGCGCAAGCTCGTGGCCGGCACTTACGGGCGCGGCGCATGGGAGATCAACCTGCCCGAGCCCACATCGGTGGGCGATCAGGGCTGGAGCGCGGCATCCCGCCGTCTCATGCTGGATGCGCCCTATCCCAATCCGGTGGCGGGCTCCACGACCCTTCGTTTCGCCTCTCGCGCGGGAGCGTCCACCAGCCTGAGCATCTTCGATGCACGCGGCCGCCTGATCGAACGCGTGGCCACGGTGCCCGGCGACGGCATCATCCGCACGGTGGACTGGCGACCGGTGGATCTGGCCAGCGGCGTCTACATGGCGGTGCTGCAGTCGGGCGAAGAGCGGGTGTCTCAGAAACTCATACTCAGCCGCTAACGGAGGCCCGGTGACCCTCGACCTCACGGCGACGGAAACGCTTCGCGGGAAAGTTCTCGCTCTGGGATTCGACCGCGTGGGCTTCGCGGCGGCCGAGCGCGTGGCGGACTATGATCGCTATCAGGCCTGGCTGGACGCGGGCCAAGCCGGCGGCATGGAATACATGCACCGGAACTGCTGCCTGCGGGAGGATCCGCGGGAACTGCTCGCCGAGGCCCGATCGCTGATACTCGTTTCCATGAATTATCACTGGCCCGGAGAAGATAGGCGGGAGCCGGGTCGCGGTCAGGTGAGTCGATACGCCCGCGGGCGGGACTATCACAAGGTGCTGCGCGGTCGGCTTCGCAGGGTCGAGTCCATGTTGCGCGAGGAGTTCGGCGCCGGCGCCACGCGCATCTGCGTGGATTCGGCGCCTCTGCTCGAGCGCTCCCTCGCGGCCGCCGCGGGTCTCGGATGGATCGGCAAGAACACCCTGCTCATCGACGAGAAGATCGGTTCCTGGACCTTCCTCGGCGCGCTGCTCTGCGACCTCGACCTGCCGCCCGACTCGCCGGTGGCCGATCGATGCGGGAACTGCACGGCCTGCCTGGATGCCTGTCCCACGGAAGCCTTTCCCGAGCCGGGAGTTCTCGATGCCGGCCGCTGCATCAGCTATCTGACCATCGAGCACAAGGGCAAGGTGCCGGTGAAACTCGCAGTACCCATGGGCGATCACGTCTTCGGCTGCGACATCTGCCAGGAGGTCTGTCCCTGGAACCAGAAGGCCCCGGCCACGGGCGAGGCCGATTTCGAGCCGAGGCCCCAGGTGACTGCGCCGCTCCTGTCCGAGCTGCTTTCTTTGGACGAATCGAGTTTCCTCGATCGATTCGCCGGCACCCCGGTCATGCGCGCGGGGCTCGAGGGCATGAAGCGCAACGCGACCATCGCCCGGGAAAACGCTGAATCGGCGGACTGTACACGTGTACAATCCGGCTCCGAGGTGACCATTCGCCCTCTCGGAGACGGCGACTCCCTCGTCGCGCTCACGGAGATCCTGAATCGCGCCTACGCCCAGCTGGCCGACATGGGCTTTCGCTACGTGGCCACCTGGCAGGATGAAGAGATCACCCGCCGGCGCGTCGGCCGCGGAGAGTGTCTGGTGGCCGAAGTCGATGGACGCATCGTGGGCACCCTGCTGCTGGAGTATCCGGCGAGGGGCGCGCCGTATTACGAATCGGAAGGCGTCGCCAAATTCCAGCAGTTCGGTCTGGAACCAGGATGGCAGGGCCGGGGCATCGGCCGCGGGCTCCTGGAGCGGGCCGAGATCCTCGCGCGGGAACGGGGGGCCCGCGAATTGGCCCTGGACACCGCCGAGGGAGCGACCCATCTCATCGAGATGTACGAACGTTGGGGATATCGTCTGGTGGGAGAGGCCGACTGGGAAGTGACCAACTATCGAAGCGTGATCATGAGCAAGGAGCTGTGAACGCCGTGAGCAAGAGCGAACGCTACGCGAAGATGCAAGCCGAACTGAGAGCCCTGCTCGAAGGCGAGACTGACCTCATCGCCAATGCCGCCAACACCGCGGCGCTCATCTGGGAGCACCTTCCCGACATCAACTGGGCGGGATTCTATCTCTACAAGGACGGGGGGCTAGTGCTCGGACCCTTCCAGGGCAAGACCGCCTGCGTTCGCATCGACATGGGCAAGGGGGTCTGCGGCACGGCCGCCGCCACCGGCGAGATCCAGCTCGTGCCCGACGTGCACGCCTTTCCCGGCCACATCGCCTGCGATTCCGCCTCGCGATCGGAGATCGTAGTCCCTCTGATCCGGAACGAGAACCTTCTCGGCGTCCTGGATCTCGACTCTCCGGAGCTCGCCCGTTTCGATGATATTGATCGTGAAGGACTGGATAAGCTAGCGGAGATTCTTGTCCTCTCCCTTGAGTAGAAGTGTATACAAGCGGATTCGAGCATCCTCAGAATTGAATGCATTGATCCATCCTTGACGGAGTCAGTAGTTAAGCTATTCTGGTGATGGGGGGAGTCACCAATACATGGAGGTAGTGAAATGCAACACCTAGTACTCATTGCTTCAATGTGTTGTGTGATGCTTTCGCCGTCGTTCTCTGCTGCAGGAGGACCCGATTGCTGGTTTACAGTTCAACACATTACAGTCTACTGTGATGGCTCGAAGTACGATTGCCATACGACCTATCACGTAGAGGCTGAGTGCGATACCCCTGTTTTCTCGTGGTCCTATAGGTGCTGTGGAGCATCGACGTGGATTTCAATCCCTGGAGAAACTGGGCAGCAACTCAACGATTTCTAACCAGGCTCTGGTTGTCTTGGAGACGACGAGTATGAGTTCAAAGCCGTGATTGTTTGTGTCGATGAAAACTGTGACTGTGGGCAGACCAATTTCTGCGATGAAGTGTTTTCGGATTGCGTCGAGTGTCCCTAAACATAAATTGGTCTAGTTCTCCAAGCTGACTAGACTAAGACGGGCCCGCGACGCGGGCCCGTTTTCTATTTGCCGGCCAGGTGCGCCACGCTGGCCTCGATGACCTTCACCAGACCCGCAGGCAGCTCATCCGGCATGGGATGGGTGGCTCCGAAGGTGTGTCCTTCGCCCTCCATGGGCAGGAAGGTTCCGTGCTCGCCGAAGGCTCCGGCCAGGGCCAGGCCCTCGGCGAAGGGCACGGCCTCGTCCGCGCTGCCGTGGGCGACCAGGGCGGGAATCGACAGGCTCGCGGCGGCCGAGAGGATGTCCAGGTCCTCGGCGTTCTTTTCGATGTCGTCGAGCAGGTCGGGTTTGATGTGGAAGACGTCGCCGGTGCGGGCATTCTCGACCCGGTAGAATCCCTGCTCTCGGATGGCTGCAGCCTGCATCTCGTCGAAGCGCGCGACGGTGGCGATGGAGGCCCAGGTGACGATGCGAGAAATGCGCGGTTCGCTGGCGGCGGCCAGCACCGCCGCACCGCCGCCCCGACTGTGACCGAGGATGCCAATGTCGCCGGCGAGAGTCGGCGCGCCGGGAACCTCGCCTCGCGACAGCAGGTCCGCCATGAGCAGCGTGTCCGCGACCTCGCGGCTGTGGGTGTTCGCCTCGAAACGATCCTTCTCGCTGAAGGTCTCACCGTCTTCGCCCACGCCGCTGCCCGAGAGGTTGAAGCGACAGGCGGCCAGGCCGGCGCCCGCCAGGGCCTCGCCGAGCAGATGCCAGAATCCCCAGTCCATGAATCCCTTGAAGCCATGCACGAGCAGCACGCCCGGTGCGGGACCGCCTTCGGGCAGGTGCATCTTGCCGCGAAGAGGGTATCCGTCGGAGGAGGGTACTTCGAAGGGAACGATGCGGCTCATATCACTCTCCCAGTCTGCTCAGAAGTCCGGCCAGCTGCGAGCTCGCGGACTCGGGGTGATCTTCCAGGGCGTGGGCGAGCGCGGCGCGAAGCCGCATGTCGCCCGCGAACTCTGATTTGAGTGCCTCCCGCAGGCGCACGCGCAGCTCTCTCGCGGGACGATAACGAAGCAGCGCGGAGAGACGAGTCAACTCCTCGGCCGAGTCGGCCTCGCGCCAGTCGCGGGCCAGATCATCGCCCCATCCGCCGCGGGCGGCAAGGGCTTCCTCGGCGGCCCAGCGCACGGCGTAGCTCTCGTGCACGGCCAGGCGCAGCAGGGTCTTCGCCGAGCCGAGTTTCTGGGCGTGGAAGGTGTAGGCGACTTCCTTGAGCACGAGGGTCGATGTGTCCGGCTCGGCCATGAGCGCTTCGCAATAGCGACGCAGCAATTCGCGTTCGCCTCCGGACAATCCCTCCAGGCGCGCCAAAGCCGCCAGAGCGCTCACCTGGTCGCGGGCGTCCCGGGGATCGGCGAGCAGGGCCATGAGTTCGGGGAAGGCCCGTGGATCGCGGATGTTCTCGAGGCTCCAGGCCGCCAAGCGCCAGAAGCTCGGCACGCCCTCGCGAAGCACCTCGCGCAGGGGATCCACCGCAAGTTCGCCGAATTCGCGCATGAGGTTCTTCAGCGTATGCCGCTCCCGTGCCGAGTCCGTGTTGAAGTGCCCGATGAGCACGGGAATGGCCGCCTGGGGATGGGCGATGAGTGAATCGTGGCCGGCATTTCTCCAGTTCGCGAAGCGAGGTTCGCCGGCGGCGGCCATGGTGAAGTACTCGTCCCAGGTGCGGCGGCCGCCTTGGTAGGGCAGGGGCTCGGCCAGCTGCCAGGCCGGGCCGGCCACGGGACCGTCGATGTCGAGCTTCACGCCGCGGAAGCTGCCCCGCCGGGCCCCGGGCTCCACGAATTCGCTGCGCCAGTCCTCGCCGCTGGCGTCCACGCAAAGGCCAAGGCTGCCGAAGTGGCGCCGGCGGTTTCCGTAGCCCGAGGCGTTGGCGTTCTTGCCGAGGTAGCCGTCCGATCCGGCGGCGTCCAGGAGCACGCCGATGCCATTGGCGTTGCCCGCGCCCTGGCTCAGGTCGTCGCAGCTGTAGCGGTCGTTGCCTTCGGCGTCGTAGAGCACGCCGAGGGCGAGGTCGTGACCGCAACCCTGCCCGACGCCGTGGCAGGCGTAGCTGTCGTTGCCCGATTCGTCGACGAGCGCCGCCAGGGCCAGATGCACGCCCGCGCCCTGCCCGTACTGCCAGAGTCCGTAGTGATCGTTCCCGGCGCGGTCCACGAGCAGGCCCGCCGCGTACCAGTAGCTGGTGCCCTGGCCGTAGATGTCGGCGACGTAGTTGTCGTTGCCCTCCTTGTCGCTGAGCACGCCGAATCCGCCCGACCATTTCGGGCGCCATCCGAATCCGAAGCCCTGGGACAGGGTCACCGAGTGGTCCTCGTAGCGGAGCATGTCGAGGTAGTGGGGCACGGCCAGGTAGCTGTCGGGCCCCGCGAGGTCGTAGAGGTGGCCCAGGCCGCCCACGAAGCCGAAGCCCTGGGCGTAGAGGTGGGCGCGATAGACGTCCTCGCCGCCCTCGTCCCGAAGGATGCCCGCGCCGCAGCCCGCGGCGCCCTGGGTCACCCGGTCGCCGGAATAGAGATCGTTGCCCGCCCGGTCCACGAGCAGGCCCAGGCCGCACCATCCGCCGCCCAGGTCGAAGGAACGTCCCTCGTAGATGTCGTCGCCGGTCTCGTCGATGAGCCCCGAAGCGCCCATGAAGGCGCCGGCCACGGCCGCGTCCTCCAGAGCCGTGTAGCGGTCGTTGCCCGCGAGGTCGTGGATGAGCCGCCAGCCGCCGGGATCCGCCGCGAAGTCGCCATCGTTCCGGGGTCGGCACGCCAGCAGCCGATACTCGTCGTCGCCGCCCAGCTCGAGGATGTAGGCGAAGTCGCCTTCGTAGCGGTTCCGTCCCGCGGCGCCCACCACGAAGTTGCCGAAGGCGGTGGCCTTGGCGTAGTGCAGCGGTCCTTCGGCGAAGGATCCGTCGGGGAACTCCGCGCCGGTCATCTCGGCCTCGCCGGCCGCGGCGTAGACCAGCTCGTGAAGCAGGTAGGAGTAGTTCGCGGCCTCGCGGACGAAATCCACCTGGGTGTCCAGGAGCACCTTGCGATCCAGGCGCGACCAGAGGGTGATGATGGAGTCGGAGCGCTCGGCGAACTCTTCCTCCCGGGCCCGCAGCTCGAAGAGATCGACGATGTCGCGGGTGTCCGCCTCGTCGAGCACCCTGAGCCCCTGGCGCAGGAGGAAGTCGAGTTCGAACTCGCGCAGATCGCCGGCGGCCGCCGCCCTGGCGGGAAGGGCGTCCCGCAGCTTCTTCTCGAACCAGCGGTGGGGAGGATCGGTCTCGCGCCGGGGATCGGTCGGCAGGATCTCACCGGAAGGCTTCGCGTCGTTTTCGTCGCCGAATAGGATGGGTGAAAGGGCCGAAAGGCAGCTCAGATCGCTGCGGGCGTCGGCCTCGTCGAAGAACTCGAGCATTTCGAGCCGCGAGGCCAGGAACCCGGAGAGCTCCATGGGACTTTCCATGGCCTCGGTGATCCAGCCGAGGCGGAATGGATCGGCATTGTTCACCTCGGGGAAGAGGTCGGGCTCGTGGGGACCGATGTCCAGCTCGGCCAGGCCCGCGTGGAGCAGCGAGTCGGGCCAGAGTTCGGCGGCCGGAGCCGCCGAAACGAGAACCAGAACCAGAACTGAGAACAGGGAAAGACGGAGCATCATCGCCTCCCGAAATAAAGAAAGCGGCCCCGCATCGCAGGGCCGCCAGAGTCAGGTGCCGAAGGGGAGACTCGAACTCCCACGAGCTTTCGCTCACTACGACCTGAACGTAGCGCGTCTACCAATTCCACCACTTCGGCAGGTGACCAGCAGATTAGAAACTGACAGGGCCTATGTCAAGAGGCCGCAAGCGTTTTCGATTGATACGGCCTCGGGAGGGTGCTAGCTTGCCGGGATCATCCAGGGTTTCGCCGACCCCGAGGGGGCCGGCCCGCCACGAGTCGAGATTTCCCATGAGCGAGAAGCAGAAACAGGTCTGCGCCAATCGGAAGGCGCGATTCGACTATCATATCCTCGATACCTTCGAGGCGGGACTCGTGCTGGTCGGCACCGAGGTGAAGAGCCTGCGGGCGGGCAAGGCCAACCTGAAGGACTCCTACGCGCGCTTCAAGAACGGCGAACTCTGGCTGGTGGGCATGCACATCGGCCCCTACGAGCAGGGAAATCGGGCGAACCACGAGCCCGAGCGCATGCGCAAGCTGCTGCTGGGCGCCCGGGAACTGCGAAAGCTGAAACGGCAGCTCGACGAGAAGGGCCTGACCCTGGTGCCCCTGAGGGTGTATTTCACGGACCGGGGATGGGCCAAGATCGAGATCGCCCTCGGACGGGGCAAGGCCAAGTACGACAAGCGCCAGGCCATCGCCAAGCGCGAGTCGGACCGGGCGGCGGCCCGGGCCAAGCGAAGGGACTGGGAATGAGGCGAGCGCTGATCCTGCTTCTCGCCCTCGCCGCCACGGCCTCTTCGCAGGATGCGGAGCTTCCGCCCCTGGAAGCCGGTCCGGAGATCGCCGAAGAAAGCCTCGAGTTCGCCCCCGGCGCCGGCCGCGAAGCCCGCGACTTCCCGCTCTATCGTTTCGAGGACGCCCAGTTGCCCTACATGGACCTCTGGGACCTCAGCCAGATGCTCCAGGCCTCGCGCTATTTCGATCCGGTCACCCGCAAGGTGCTCCTGCGCATCGGCGAGAGCCGGGTGAAGCTCACCGACGGCCTGCCCTGGGCCTTCTTCGACGGTCGCGCCCGGGAGCTGGCCGAACCCTGCCGCATCGTGTCCGGGCGCTTCTACCTGCCGCTGGATCTCTGGCCGGCCCTTCTGGCCGAGTTCCCCGATCTGCCCCTGCAACTGGATCCCGATGCCCTGCGCGTCATCGCCGGTCCCGGCGCGCCCAACCTGCTGGGCCTGGAGTGGGTGCACGCCCGCGAGAGTCTGCGCGTGCTGGTACGCACTGCGGGCGAGTTGACGCCGCGGGTGGAGCAGCTCGGCGAGGGATGGCTCCGCGCGAGCATTCCCGGCGGGCGCCTGGCCGACTATCCCTGGAGCCGCCTGCCCGTGGATTCGCCCCTGGACTCCTTCCGGGTGAAGCAGCTCGAGGAAAGCGCGCAGCTCGACTTCCACATTTCGCAGCCCATCCGCGATTTCCGCCATCGCCGCGACACCGAGGGCCGCAGCTGGGTGCTCACGGTGGATCTACCCGAGCGTCCGGCCCTGCCCGAGCCACCTCTGGGCGAGGACCTGCCCGAGGACGAGCCCGCACCGGCCCGTCCCGGCGGCTTCACGCGCATCGTGCTGGATCCGGGGCATGGAGGCGCGGAGTCCGGCTGCATCACCCCCGACGGCATCCTCGAGAAGGACTGGACCCTGCAAGCCGCACGCTGGCTGGCGCCCTTCCTCGAGGAGCAGGGCTTCCAACTCGTCTGGACGCGCAAGCGCGACGAGGCCCACGCCATGAGTCACCGCAGCCAGGCCGCCAACGTGGCCGGCGGCGACCTCTATCTGTCGCTGCACTGGACCCGCCGCAGCCGCAGCGGCTCGCCGGGCATGGAGATCATCCTGCAGGAGCCGGGTCTGGCCGAAAGCGGCAAGGGCCTGCAGCCCTGGGAGGCCGTGCAGGGGGCGCACCGCCGCGCCAGCCTGGAGCTGGCCCTGGACATCCAGCGTGAACTGCGGCCCATGACCGACTGGCGGCAGCTGGGGATTCGCCGCGAGAACAGCGCCGTGCTGCAGGGCCTGGACATGCCCGCCATCATGCTCGAGCTGGGCAACCTGGACAGCGACGTCGAACGCGCCGCCTGGGAGGATCCGCCCACCCGCGCCCGGCGACTGCGCGCCCTGGCCGAGGCCATCGCCCGGGAGTCGGAGCGCTGGGAGAAGGAGGGCCGCCCGTGAGGAAGCTGTTGCGGCTGCTGCCGCTGCTCATTCTCGCCGCCTGCTCCCGCGAAGCGGCCGAGCCGCCTCCCGACCTGCCCGAAGTGTGGGAAGGCTATGGCAATCAGGTGCGCGTCCTCTACTTTGCGGAGGGATCTATAGATCTGCGTTGGCGCGAGGAAGCTCGCGCCCTGGAGATTGAGGCGGATCCCGCAGCAAGGATCGAATCGACCTTGCGCGCAATGCTGGATGGCCCCCGCGAGGTCGACGGACGCGCCTATCCCCTCGGCTGCGGCATCGAGCAGGTCTTCGTGGAGAGCGACGGCACCGTGACCGTGGACTTCAGCCAGACCACGGCCCGGCGCCTCGCTCGGGCGGGCAGCCTGGAGGAGCGGGTGAGCATGGCGGCCCTGCGCCGCACCCTGAAGGTGAACTTTCCCGAACTGAAGCGCATGCGCATACTCGTGGCGGGGGAGCAGCGGGAATCCCTGGGCGGCCATCTCTACACCGGCGGATTGCTGTCACTGGAGGAATGATGCGCGACGCGGCCATCGGCATTTGGGATTCGGGACTGGGCGGACTCACCGTGGTGCGCGAGGTGCGTCGGATTTTGCCGAAGGAGAAGATCCTCTACTTCGGCGACACGGCCCGCGTGCCCTACGGCAGCAAGAGCGCCGAGACCGTGCGCCGCTTCGCGAAACAGAACAGCGACTTTCTCATCGAGCGCGGCGTGAAGCTGTTGGTGGTGGCCTGCAACACGGCCAGCTCGGTGGCCCTGGACGAACTGCGCGCCGGCCTCGACCTGCCCGTGCTCGGCGTCATCGAACCGGGGGCCAAGGCGGCGGCGGCGGCCACCCGGACCGGCATCGTGGGAGTCATCGGCACGCCGGCCACGGTGGGCAGCGGCGCCTATACGGCGGCCCTGCGATCGATCCGTCCCGGGCTCTCGGTGGAGGGGCAGGCCTGTCCGCTCTTCGTGCCCATGGTCGAGGAGGGATGGCTGATCCACGCCGCCACGAAGCTCGCCGCCGAGGAGTATCTGGCGCCGCTGAAGGCCGCCGGTGTGGACACCCTGGTGCTGGGCTGCACCCACTATCCGCTGCTCAAACCCCTGCTCGCCGAAGTCATGGGCGAGGGCGTGGGCCTGGTGGACTCGGCGGAGGAGACCGCGCGGGAAGTGGCCCGCGAACTGGAAGCCCGCGATCTGCTCGCGCCGGAGGGTGCGGAGGGCGGTCTGTCCGCCTTCGTGAGCGATCTGCCCCTGCGCTTCCGGCAGGTGGGCGAACTCTTTCTCGGCGAGCCCATCGCGGACCTGCGGCTGGCCGACGGCAAGGAGGCTTGATGGCCATTCAGCGTCACGACGGGCGCATGGCGGGCAAGCTGCGCGCCATTTCCTTCGAGCGGGGATTCCTGAAGAACGTGCCGGCCTCGGTGCTGGTGAGCTTCGGCAAGACGCGCGTGCTCTGCGCCGCCTCGGTGAAGAACGAGACGCCCCGCTGGATGGGCGAGGGCAAGGGATGGGTCACCGGCGAATACTCGATGTTGCCCGCCAGCAGCAGCGAGCGAATCAACCGCGAACGCCGGGGCGCCGGTGGGCGCACCATGGAGATCCAGAGGCTCATCGGACGGAGTTTGCGGGCCGTGACGCGCCTGGAACTCATGCCCGACGTCACCGTGACCGTGGACTGCGACGTCATCGAGGCCGACGGGGGCACGCGCACGGCGTCCATCACCGGCGCGGCGGTGGCGCTGTATGACGCACTGGCTTCGCTGAAGCTGAAGGAGCACCCCATGACGCGGCTGGTGAGCGCCGTGAGCGTGGGCGTGGTGGACGGGCACGCGGTGCTCGACCTGGACTACCGCGAAGACTCGGCTGCCGCCGTGGACATGAACGTGGTCATGGATGAGCGGGGCGGCTTCGTGGAGGTGCAGGGCACGGGCGAGGAGTCGACCTTCAGCCGCGAGGAACTCGACGCGCTCATCGACCTGGCCGCAGGTGGCAACGCCGAACTGGCGCGGCTTCAGCGGGAGGCCCTGGGGCTGTGAAGGTCGTCATCGCCACGAAGAATCCCCACAAGGTGGAAGAGATCAGCGCCATCTGCGCTCAGCTGGGCATGCCCCTGAGCATCGAAGCGCCTCCCGCCGACCTGCCCGAGACCGTGGAGGATGGCGATACCCTCGAATACAACGCCGCCAAGAAGGCCCGCGAGGCCGCCGAGTTCTGCGGCTGCGCTGCCTTGGCTGACGACACGGGCCTGGAGATCGACGCCCTGGGCGGCGCCCCGGGACATCACGCCGCGCGCTACGCCGGCCCCGAGCAGGATGCCCGCGCCAACGTTGCCAAGGCATTGCGCGAACTGGCGGGCGTGCCGGAGGCCGAACGCGGGGCGCGCTTCCGCACGGTCATGGCCCTCTGCCAGGGCCCGGGCGAGGACTGCGTCTTCGCCGAGGGACGCGTGGAGGGTCGTATTACCGAGGTGCGCCGCGGCGAGGGCGGCTTCGGCTACGATCCCATTTTCCTGATACCGGAGCTCGGCAAGACCCTGGCTGAACTGGGCGAGGCCGAGAAAAACCAGCTCAGTCATCGGTTTAGGGCACTTCAGGCTCTGGCAGACCTGCTTCCCCTTCGTTGACAGTTCGCCGACGGCTGCCTATTGTGCGCCTATCGGGGCGTAGCGCAGGCTGGTAGCGCACCTGCTTTGGGAGCAGGGGGTCGCTGGTTCGAATCCAGTCGCCCCGACCTGGAATTCAGAAACGCCAGCGCCCGTAGCTCAGCCGGATAGAGCAACGGCCTTCTAAGCCGTAGGTCGAAGGTTCGAATCCTTCCGGGCGCGCCCTCTATCGTGTGAATCGCTATTGGATGTATCGTTAGAAATTACCGTCGATCGCCGATCTCAGACCGACATGTACTCCGCCTTCGGATGATGAACGACCAGCGCGCTGGTGCTCTGCTCGGGGACGAGCTGAAATCCCTCC
Organism: uncultured bacterium; assembly: GCA_964344565.1. GTDB lineage: Bacteria > Krumholzibacteriota > Krumholzibacteriia > JACNKJ01 > JACNKJ01 > JACNKJ01. The sequence goes on along the minus strand of CAYFNT010000017.1, from coordinate 14,577 downwards.
GTGAGTTCAATGCCGATGCGCGACCAGTCGAGCATTTCGGCGAGGATGGCCTGCTGCTCCAGGTCGGGGCAGGCCGGATATCCGTAGCTGAAGCGTCGCCCTCGATACTGTCCCCGGATCAGAGCCGCCGGATCGGCTCCGTCGTCGCTGCCGATGTCTATTTCGGCCCGCAGACGGGCATGCCACAGCTCCGCCAGGGCCTCGGCGCTTTCCACGGCGAAACCGTGGGCGTGCAGGTACTCCTGATAGGAATCCTCTTCCATGAGCTTCGCGCAGTGCCGGCTGGCCTCTCTGCCCATGGTGACCACCATGACGCCGAGCAGGTCGCGATCCTCCCGGAACCAGTCGGCCAGGCAACGGAAGGGGGGCTTTGCCTGACGGGGAAAGCTCAGACGCCAGCATGGATTCTTGTCCTCAGGTCTTTCGAAGACCTCGATCGCGTCACCCGAGCGCCGGCAGGCGAACCACCCGTGAATCGCAGCGGGATTGAGCCAGCCCCCGACGAGAGAACTCTCGCGCAGGGTCGCCAGGGCGGGTTCGATCTGTTCCCGATCGAGTTTTTCGTACTCCTCGTCGGATAGCCCTGCGCGTTTGTAACCCCAGCGCCCCTTCACCAGGGCCTTGCGATTCAGCAGAGGCCACACCGCTTCGAGATCGATGTTCTCGCTCACGCGGGTGCCCCAGAACGGAGGCGTGGGGGCAGGGATGGTCTCGGGCAATTCGATTGCGCGGACAGGTTCTGCGGAGAGTTTCGCCGTCGCCTGGGCGTCCTCGCCGGTGTCGCGCGGCTCCGCGGGCGGAGGATCGCCCGCGCTGATACGGTCGAGCAACTGCAGACCGTCGAAGGCGTTTCGGGCGTAGTACACCGAACCCCCGTAGACCCGCCGAAGATCCGCCTCCACGTATTTCCGCGTCAGCGCCGCACCGCCGAGAACGACGGGCAGGTCGAGGCCGGCACGATTGAAGGCCTCGAGATTCTCCTTCATCACGATCGTCGACTTCACCAGCAGGCCGCTCATGCCCACGGCGTCGGGAGCGTCACGCCTGACCGCTTCGATGATCTGATCCACGGGAACCTTGATGCCCAGGTTGTACACCTTGAAGCCGTTGTTGGTGAGAATGATGTCCACGAGATTTTTGCCGATGTCGTGAACGTCGCCCTGCACCGTCGCCACCACGAACTCGCCGCGGGATGAGGCAGTGCTCTTCTCCATGTGCGGCTCGAGATGCCGGACCGCGGCCTTCATGGTCTCGGCCGACTTCAAGACGAAAGGCAATTGCAGCTTGCCGGCCCCAAAGAGATCGCCAACCTCCTTCATGCCTCCGAGCAGTATCTCGTTGATGATTTCGAGAGGCTCGCGCTCGGCGAGGGCGTCGTCGAGATCGTCCTCCAGGCCCTTGCGGTCGCCGGCCACGATTCGCCGGTGCAGGCGCTCGGCGGGGGGCAGGTCGGCCGCGGTCTCGCTCACCGAGGCCACGCCCTTGGACTGCAGCAGGATCTCGAGCGGTTCGCCTCGGGAGCGGTCATTGTCGATGAGTCGTTTGCAGGCGTCTAGAAGCTCGGCGGGAATCTCGTCGGCGCCCAGGATCTTCCCCGCATGAAGGATGGCCGCATCCAGACCGGCCTCGAGGGCCCGCCGAAGGAACACGCTGTTGAGGATCTTCCGCACCTTGGGTTTCAGTCCGAAGCTCACGTTGCTCAAGCCCAGGAGCGTACGGGCGCCGGGAATCTCTCGCTTGATGAGGCGCAGGCCCTCGAGAGTGGCCAGGGCGCTGTCATGGTACTCCGGGTCGCCGCTACCCAAGGTGAAGGTGAGCGGGTCGAAGAGCATGTCCCGGGGGCTGAGCCCGTACTCGGCCGCCAGATCGACCAGGCGCTCGGCGATCTCCAGCTTCTTCTCGGGGCTGAGGGCCATGCCATGTTCATCGATACACAGGGCGACCACGGCGGCTCCGAAACGGCGGCAGAGTTCCAGGATTTCGCGGGCCCGGTCCTCTCCGTCCTCGAGATTGATGGAGTTCACGATGCAGCGTCCGCCCAGGCGCTCGAGAGCGGCTTCCACGGCGGCCGGATCGGTGGAGTCGATCATCACCGGAACTTGCACTTCGGTATTGAGGCGGGGCATGAGGGCCGCCATGTCGGCGACCTCGTCGCGTCCCACGAATGCCAGGCAGACGTCGAGCAGATGGGCTCCCTCGTTCTGCTGCTCCCGGGCAAGGGCGACCATGCCGTCGAGGTCGGTGGCGCCCTGGAGTTCGCGGAAGCGTTTCGAACCGTTGGCGTTGGTGCGTTCGCCGATGAGCAGGGGACGGGGTTCCTGATCCAGATCCACCGACTGGTAGAGGCTCGAAAGGGCTTGCAGGGGGACCGGTTCGCGAGGGGCCGGGCTGCGTCCCTCGAGATGATCGATCAGGGCCTTCAGGTGGTGCGGCTCGGTTCCGCAACATCCACCGACGATGTTCACGCCGAAGTCGTCCACGAATCCGGTGAGGATGTCGGCGAAGAGTTCCGGAGAGAGGTCGTAGACCATCTCACCGTCTACATTTCGGGGGAGTCCCGCGTTGGGCAGCACGCTGACCGGCACCGGCGCGTGGCGACACAGGGTGCGGACGTGGTCGGTCATGGCTTCCGGGCCCGTGGCGCAGTTCATGCCGATCCAGTGGGGGCGCAGGGGCAAGATGGCGCTGAGGGCCGCATGGGTCTCGGTGCCCAGGAGCATCGAACCCGTGGATTCCACGGTGATCTGCACACCCATCGGCAGTTCGAGGCGGCGTCGGGCCAGCACCCGGCGCACGGCCTCCACCGCGGCGCGCAACTGGAGCATGTCCTGGCAGGTCTCGACCAGGAGAGCGTCCACCGCGCCCTCCACCAGACCGTCGACCAGGGGTTCGTAGCTGTCTCGAAGATCGCGGAAGGAGATGTGGCCCAGGCTGGGCAACTTGGTGCCCGGGCCAATGGAGCCGATGACGAAGCGGGGCCGATCCGAGGATGAGGCCTCGTCGGCCGCTTCCCTGGCGATACGGGCCGCGGCCACCGCCAGTTCCTGGGCGCGGGCGCCCTGGCCGTACTCGTCGAGGACCACCGGGAAGCCCCCGAAGGAGTTGGTCTCCACCGCGTCGCAACCGATTTCGAGGAAGCTGCGATGGATGTCGCCGATCAGATCGGGTCGGGTGAGATTGAGCCACTCGCTCATGCCCTCGTGCCCGCCCCAATCCTCCGGCTCGGGCTGACGGAACTGGATGCCCGTGCCCATGCCGCCGTCCAGGACGAGGACCTTCTCGCGAACCAGATCCAAGAACTTCATCCATTCCTCCGGGATACCGAGGCACTTTTACGGATGCGCGGCGGTCTGCGGATTGCTATGATCCCGCGATTCCGAAACGATTGTACCATAGTGGAGCACAGACGATGAAAATAGCCCAAATCCTCGCGGAGCGCAGCGATCCCTTTTTCAGTTTCGAGCTCACGCCCCCCGAGCGCGGTACCAGCATCAGCGAGGTTTACGAGGTCATCGACATGCTGATGCCGTTTCGCCCCGCGTTCATCGACGTGACCAATCACGCGGCCGACTCGTGGTTCGAGGAGAGCGGGGAGGGGAACTTCATCCGCCATATCACGCGGAAGCGTCCCGGTACCCTGGGCCTCTGCGCCGCCATCAAGCACCGCTACGACGTGGAGACGGTTCCCCATATCCTCTGCGTGGGCTTTACCAAGGAAGAGACCGAGGACGCGCTCATCGAGGTGTCTTTCCTCGAGCTCGACAACGTGATGGCTCTCCGTGGCGACCAGACCGACTGGAAGGAAATCCGTCCTGGAGTTCGGAACAAGTACGCCGTGGACCTGGTCCATCAGATCATGAACATGAACCGCGGCGAGTATCTCCATTCCATGTCCGGCGTGGTGCCCACCAATTTCTGCGTGGGCGTGGCCGCCTACCCCGAGAAGCACTTCGAAGCGCCAAGCCAGGCCTACGATATCGAGAAGCTCAAGCGCAAGGTCGACGCGGGAGCCGAGTACATCATCACTCAGATGTTCTTCGACAACGCGGCCTTCTTCGAATTCCGGGACCGGTGCCGGGCGGCCGGCATCGAGGTGCCCATCATTCCCGGTCTGAAAGTGCTCACACGCAAGTCGCTGTTGACCCTGCTGCCGAGGAACTTCCATGTGAACATTCCCGATCACCTTGTGGAAGAGGTCCTGGCCGCCAAGAATTCTGAGCAAATCAAGGAGATCGGCCATGGCCACGCCCTCGCCCAGGCCCGGGAGCTTCTCGATAATGGAGTTCCCGGGGTCCACTTTTTCGTCTATACCGATGCCGAGGTGGCGGCCGGGGTCGTCAAGGAACTGAAACTCTGAAGCTTGGAGGGCCGCCTTGACACCCCCCGAAACCCTTGCTAAATTCGGTTCCCTTGGGCATTTGCCCGCACCATGGTGGGTGTAGCTCAGCTGGTAGAGTCCATGGTTGTGGTCCATGTTGTCGCGGGTTCGAGCCCCGTCACCCACCCCTGAGGGCCTCGGTTGACAACCGGCGCCCTTTTTCGTCTATGAAAGCGACGGCCCGCCGGGCCTCGCGCGGCGGCGAGCCGTTTAATCCCTTGGCATGAGGGAACTTGCCGCGGGGCGCGTCTCGGCATCCCGATTGCCGGGTGAGAGCGGACACAAACCGGGAGGATTCCATGGCAGGCGTCAACAAGGTCATTCTGGTCGGACACCTCGGCCGCGATCCCGAACTCCGCTACGCCCAGAGCGGCACGGCCGTGGCCAACGCCACGATCGCGACCACCGAGCGGCGGAAGAACCGCGACGGCGAGTGGGACGATCACACCGAGTGGCACCGCCTGGTCTTCTTCGGCAAGACCGCCGAGACCCTCGCGCGCTACTGCAAGAAGGGCAAGCAGCTCTACGTGGAGGGCTCCCTGCAGACGCGCAACTGGGAGGACAAGGAGACCGGTCAGAAGAAGTACATGACCGAGATCCGCGTGAACCAGATGGTCATGCTCGGCCGCGCGGGCGACTCCGGCGGCGGCGATTTCGGCGGCCAGGAGATGAACCAGGAGCGTCCCGAACCCACCGGCGCGGCCAAGACCGGCGGCGGCGGATTCGAGGACGACGACGACCTGCCCTTCTAGCGCGGGTCTATTGACAGAGGTAAGAGGGCTGATTAATCTGAGGCCCTGTGCGCCACTAGCTCAGCTGGCAGAGCATCTGACTCTTAATCAGGCGGTCCGGGGTTCGAATCCCTGGTGGCGTACCGAAAAAGCACGCAGTGAGAAGGGCTCGCCGATTGGCGGGCCCTTTTCTTGGCTAGGTAGAGCTTTCAGCCGGACATCCATTCACAGCTTCGCCAGCACGACATAATCGTACACTGTCTTCAGAGTTCCAAAGCTCAGCGCTGCGGCACTCGTGTCATCCCGCCGGAATGCGCAGATTCCCATGCTCACCTGCGCGGGCGCATGGGTGGCGCTTGTGAGCAATGCTGCACTGAGATCAGGGGCGGGATATGACCACGCCACGCAAAGAATCGGGTAGACGATTGGCCTACCTGACTCCATTCATCAAACTGAACAGCGAACAAAACATCCTCGATGGCTGCTGTGATTCCGTCACCATAGACTGGGAGCGGAATGTCCAGCGTAGCCGCTACATTTATGGTTCCGTGCTGCTCGATTCCGCGATCTCCACAATGGTTCCTTCGGGCAGGGTGCCGAAGAGTCTCGGTCCGCTTTAACTGGGGAGAACAATTGCGGTCGAAGCCACAATGACAGCCGCTACGGATAATGGTAAACTTATAGCCTATTCCGGAAGGTACTGATGTCCATCCGAGTTTCTATACTCGCGGTACTTCTGTCCGCCCCCGCTGTTTACGCCGTGACCATCCACGTGCCCGCCGACCAGGCGACGATCCAGGCGGGCATCGACGCTGCCGATGCCGGCGATACCGTGATTGTCTCCTGCGGAAACTACTTCGAGCACGACATCGAGATGAAGCCGGGAGTCGCTCTTCTCAGTGAATCCCTAACCCCCGATTGCGTGAGTATCGACGCGCAGAGCCTGGGTAGGGTGATGTCATTGAGCGATGCCGGTACCTCCACGGTCATTCGAGGCTTCACCTTCATGGGCGGACAGGTAGAGAACTCCGAATTGGGCGGTGGGCTCCACATCGAGAACTCCAGCATCGAAGTTCTCGACTGCCGCTTCACCTCGAACTACGCGGGGGCCGGCGGCGGGATGCACGCCGGAAGCTGCACTGGCCTCATCCAGGATTGCGAGTTCCTCGCCAACTCCGCTGGCGGCACCGGTGCGGGCCTTCACCTGGAGCACGGCGACGGCATCATCCTGAGTCGCTGCAGCTTCATCGGAAATCAAGTCGATCAGGATGGCGGAGGCGCGTGCATCCTCTACTCGGATATCCTCATCGAGGAGTGCCTGTTCGCAGACAACGAGGCGGGCATCTGGGGCGGAGGGCTCGAGCTCACGGGGGATACGGGAGGCCCGGTCATGCGCGCCTGCACCATCGTGAACAACGCCGCCGGCTGGGCGGGCGGCGGACTGTTCAGCGCCGACCATTGCGCCTTCGACATCGAGAACACCATCATCGCCTTCAATCGGGAATCGTCGGGGATCTATGTGCACGACGATGCCGCATACCTGAACTTCGCCTGCTGCGATGTCTACGGCAATGTGGACGGCGGCTACGGCGGCGAGATTCCTGATCTCGAAGGTCTGTACGGAAACATCTCCAGCCATCCGCTTTTCTGCGATCCAGTAGCCGGCGATTTCACCCTGGCCTTGGGATCTCCCTGCCTGCCCGAAAACAACGACTGCGGAGTGCGGATGGGCGCATTCGGACTCGGATGTGAAAACGCCACCTCAGTGCCTATCGGCGGAGGCTCCGAGGAAACGACTTGGAGTCGCGTGAAGAGTCTTTTCTGAGGCCGATGCCTCCTGAGACTCAACTCGGGAGCGCCGTCCTCGGAAGAGGATACTCGATCACTCAATACATCAGCTTCAACTGTCCCCATGTGCTGACCGTCGCCGCGGACTCCCCGCATGCCACCTCGTAGCAGCCCATGACTTCACCCTCGCAGTCGGCGCAGGGCGAGTCGCTCTGAAGCGACAGATTGTCCCCGCTTCCGTCGCTGCTGCAGAACTGCGGATCCTCGCTGATGTTTCCGTCCACCCCTAGCTGGTCCGCGATGAGCGGCGTCCAATCTCCGCCCGGGTTGCCGAAGATATCCGTGCAACTCAGGGTCACGACGTTCCGGGAATCGGATTCAGCGAAGATGGCCTCTCCCCACTGGCTGAAGGCGAGAATGCAGGCGATGATGGGGAC
>CAYFNT010000017.1:5532-7143 GCA_964344565.1 uncultured bacterium | reverse complement strand
CGAAGATGGCCTCTCCCCACTGGCTGAAGGCGAGAATGCAGGCGATGATGGGGACCACCGTCGAGTAGAGACCGATGCAGGCGCCTCCGAACTCCCCGTAGTTGTCGAAGAAGGTGCAGCGCAGGATATTCGCCGTCACCCAGTACAGGTAAAGCGCGCCGCCGTATCGCATGGCCGTGTTGCCTTGGAACAGGCAGGCGGTCAGGATGATCGCCGCCTGGGCGTTAGCGTAGATTGCGCCCCCGTCGTAGCTGGCCGCCATGTTTGCGATGAAGAGGCAGGCGAAGATGTCGAGCAGGCAGGATGGGCCCGTCGCGTAGATGGCGCCGCCGTATCCCAAGGCGGTGCAGGCCGTGAGGATGCAGTTGATCATGGTGACCTGGCGGTCGAAAATGAAGGCTCCCCCGCCTTCGGCTGCGCTGCCATTCCGAATGGTGATGTCCTTGACGGTGTTGGCGGCACCCTTTCCCGCCATGAGCAATACGCTGCCTTCGCCCCCTCCGTCGATCACCACGCATCTCGGATCTCCGGTCGCCCCTCGCAGGGTGACGCCGGCTGGCACGCTCAATCCCGATTCGTAGTAGACGCCGGGCTCGACTTCCACGATGTCGCCGGGCATGGCGATGGACAGGGCCAGTGCGATGGTGGGTTGATCGGTGGGCACTCGTATGATGTCGCTCAGCGCGGTTCCGGCCAATACGACAACGAGGGAAAAAGCTAGGGCGAGTCTGGTGGTCCCTCCGGCACTTCGATCCATCTCAACCTCCCGTCAAGGGTCCCTGCCAGTCTAACGGGATTTCCCGTGGAAACCCATCAAAACCGATGCAGACCGCGAGGACCGAAGCGCTATCGCAGACTCACGGTCTTTGTGATCGACTCTCGACCTCCTGCCTGGAGCCTCACCAGGTACATGCCGGCCGCGGCCCGGCTGCCGCCCGGCATGGTTCCGTCCCAGGTCCTTTCGTGCTCGCCAGCCTCCAGCCTGCCGTTCGCAAGCCTTGTCACCAAACGTCCGCTCACGTCGTAGATGGAAAGCGTCACCCGCTCGGGCCTGTTCAACTGGAACAGGATGCGCGCACCATCGATGAAGGGGTTGGGCAAGATTCGCAGTCGATCTCTGCCCTGCCCGAAGTGGTCCGAATCCTCCGCTTCGTCGACGGCCGTGGGCGGGATGGAACGCCAGACGCCGCTGCCGTCCATTCCCACGAAGGTCCGATCGCCGCACCGGGCGATGGACTGGATCGCCAGCCAGGGCTGCAGTCCATTGCCGGCATCGATCCATGTGCCGCCGAGATCCTCCGTCGCATAGAGAATGCCCCAGGTTCCGGCCATGAGCCATCCGTCCACACTCGCCAGACAGAAGACGGTGCCCGTGCTCATTCCGGTGGCGTCCCAAGATTGGCTGCCCTCGTTCCAGCGCGATACTCCGCTGCTGTGGTGTCCGACGAAGAGCTCTCCTTCGTGCTGGATCAGGGTCCAGGTGCTGAGTTCGGGCAGGTCGGTGTTGATGGCCACCCAGGTGCTTTCGCCGTCTTCGAGCCTCCAGACGCCCTGGTCGATGGTCGTCGCGTAGAGCGTCGTTCCGGCGATCACGATGTCATGCACGATGGA
>CAYFNT010000017.1:0-5432 GCA_964344565.1 uncultured bacterium | reverse complement strand
CCGCCTCCGATCAGGCCCGCGTAGATGTTCGTACCATCGCAGGCGAGATCCCTCACCAACGACGCCGACAGTCCGACGTTGCTGGCGCTCCACAATTCGACCTCGGAGTCGTAGGCGAAGACGCCGCCGCCGTAAGTGCCCGCGTAGGGCGTCAGTCCTCGGCACATCATCAGCCTTACGTCCGTGTTGCTCAGGCCTTCGCTCTTCCAGTCCCAGGCGCCGGTCTCGACGTTCCAGGCGAAGACGCCGCTGCCCATGGTTCCGACGTAGTAACGGCCATCGACTTCGATGAGGGCGTCCGCGTTGTCGTCCCAGAGTCCGTCGTTGAGCGGGATCCAATCGGCGTCCCCGCAATCGAGGTGGAAGACGCCGCCTTCGTGGGTCGATAGAAAGAGGCTTTCGGCCGTCACGCACAGGGATTGCTGTCCGTAGGTGGCGAAGAGGCCGTCGTTCCACTCGCTCCAAGTCGAGCTGTCCGGATCGAGTCTGTAAACGCCTTCGCTGAGCATGGCGTAGAGTACGGGCCCGCGAAGCGCGAGGCTGGTGACCCAGGAACCGGGCAGGCCGTCATTGACCTTGTACCAGGTCGCTCCTCCGTCATCGGACCGAGCCACGCCGAAGTTGCCGCCCGCGTAGACCGTCTCGCCGAAGTGGCAGGCCGCGAGCGCGCGCACGATGGGATAGCCGTCACCGGGAACGGTTCCGGTGGGGTACCAGAAGAGGCCATCGTCATCGGATCGGAAGACGCCACCGCCCCAGGTCCCCAGATAGCAGGTCTGGGCCGTGGCCTTCAATGCGCTGACATTGTAGTTGCAGCAGGGCCAGTCAAGGCCGTCGTTCGATGCAGTCCAGGTTGCGCCGTCGTCCTCCGAGCGATAGAGCCCACCGTTCTCGGTCCCCACGAGAAGAGTGCCGTAGGAAGTCGTCTCCATGGAATAGGGTACGGCTCCCCAGGGTCCGTTGGTGGATTCCCAATCCGCGTCCTCATCTCTTGAGGAGGGCGATTCGGAGGTCACTCCATTGAAGCCCGGAGCCTCCTCGGGGCTTGGATGGGTCGCTTCAAATCCACTTGATGGGGAAAAGATGAAAAGCAAGAAGAGTACAAGCGCGAAGGCCTGCGGCTTGAGACCGAACATGTCACACCTCCCCAACCTCTCACGACCATCTCTCGTGAGCGGGGCGGCGCGCACCGCCACAAGGGAATCGGACCACCGCCTGCTCGAGAGTGCCGACCCCTCGGCAGGGAGCGGTCATCTCAATTCTATCGTAGGGGATTGCCCGAATCAAATCCCTGGCCGTGCATAAAGCGGGCTGCGGAATTCATGCTTTTCCGGCGCATTGATGGTTTGGAGTCGAAAGGGGTGTGGGCGAACGGGTTACTAATACAAAGCCCCGGAGGTATCTCCGGGGCTTTGCATTGCCATTGCTTGCGCTACTTCAGCAGCATCATCTTCTGGGAATCCTCTGCCGAGTCGCTCTTGATCTTCACGAAGTACACACCCGAAGACTGAGCCTGTCCGGCGTCGTCGGTGCCGTCCCAGTTGATCGAGTGCTCGCCGGCATCGAAGAAGCGATGCGCGAGTTCGGCCACCTGACGACCACTGAAGTCGTGCACGGTGAGCTGAACGCTCTGCTCGCGCTCGACGGCGAAGCGGATCGTGATCTTCGGATTGAAGGGGTTTGGGAACGCGCCCTGGATGCTCACGCCGAAGGCCATGGGTCCGGTCTCCTCGACGCCCGTGGGAGTCGTCGGGACCCAACGCGACTGGAGCACTTCATTCGGATTGCCGATGGGGCCGTATGTGCAGGTGCTCACGCTGGTGCCGCCCTGCCGGGTCACCCAAGCCGCGACGCCCATCATGCCGTAGTCCCATTCCGGATCCACGGTGAAGGTGTGGCTGATGTCCACGCTCTCGCCTGCTAGAAGGGTGAAGGGATCGCCCCAGCGGGAATCGGTCAGATGCAGTTTCACGTGATGGGGCAGATGGCTCAGACCGCTCGCTCCCTGGACCCATTCGTCCAGCGTCACGACCATGCAGAAGGATCCGCCGGTGATGTCCTCTTCGGTGTAGAGGTGCACCGAGAAATCGCCCATGCCGTTCTCGGTGATGTCGATGGTCATGAAGGCGGGAACGGCGTCGTTGGCCGCGTAGTCGCCCTCGATGCAGCTGATCGGCCAGACGTCTTCGAGACCGTTGCCGACGATGGTGGGCCATGCGGACACGCCCCAGAAGGAAACGCGATCCGAGTTGAAAGCATCGTCATAGTCGTTCTGCACGACGCAGACTTCGCTCTCGTCATGCAGTTCCATGAAGTCGGTCATCGCAACTGCGACGGACGGACAGGTGGGTCACCAATCGGCGGTGAAGTGTTCGTAGTGCACGATCCGGTCCAGGGCGCTGGCGGCGCTGACGAGGGCCAGGATCGCGATGCAGGAGATCAGCAAGGATTTCATCGCGCTTCCCTTCGACTTGGTCGTGGGGTAGTGCCAAATTCAACACTTTGAAGACGATTTTATCACATTTAGGTCAGCGGAAGGAAGCCTAGAGCCGCGGAAGGCCAAGAATTCGCTTTCCTTACCACTCGCCCGCGTACTGGGTCGAATAGGGGGGCACAAAGGTCTGACTCTTTAACCAGAGCAGTTTGACCATCTGCCGCATGTGCAGGATGTCGTGGGCCGCCCAGGCGGCCATGACATCCCCGGTGCGGATCGTGCCCCAGGGCATCTCGTAACTGAGATCCCAGTCTGGGGATTCCAGATTCCGCAGCCAGGCCAGGGAATCGGCCCGCTCATTGGCGAAGTCAGCGAGGGTTTCCGTGAGGTCTCGCTCGTTGTACTTCCGCTCGGTGACCCAGGCTTCCGGTGCGATGCGATCCCGTTTCTTTCCGGGGTGATGGAAGCTCAGATCCAACAGGACGCGGAAGTCTTCCCGTTCGATGTCCAACATATGGGCCATGATCTCGAGCATGGACCAGGTCTTCTCGTCGGGCTTCCAGCGCGCCGCTTCCGTGTCGAGATCTCCGGCCAGCGCGATCAGGCGCTTTCCGTTCTTTTCCAGCTGTTCGACCAGACTCTCGAATTCCATTCAATGTACCTCCCGATAAGACCCATCATGATGCAGGACAAGGGCTCTGTCAATTCGACCGCGAGAGGCGAGATTCCTGGTCCGCAGCGAACTGACGACAAGTGCCCCCAGGTCTGCTAAAGTTAAATACACTCAGGGAGGTGAAAGATGTCGAAGTGTCTTGCCACGCTAGTGCTGATGGTCCTCGTTCTCCCAGCTTTCTCCGCGACCATCCACGTGCCCGCCGACGAACCCACCATCCAGGCCGGCGTCGACGCCGGTGAACTCGGCGACACGATCCTCATCGACTGCGGCACCTACTACGAACACGACATCGTCCTGCGGCCGGGTTTGACCGTTCGAAGCCTCGGCGGCGATCCCGACTGCGTGACCGTCGACGCCCAAGGACTGGGCCGCGTCTTCTTCTGCGAAGATGTGGATTCGCTGGTGCGCCTGGAAGGGCTCACCATTCGCGGCGGCAGCGATCAGGGAGGAGCGATACGCGCGGCGTATTCTGAAATGCGCATCTCGAATTGCATCATCACTGAGAACCTCACGAGTATCGCCGCGGGAATCTACATGTGGGATTCGGAAATCGAAATACTGGAGTGCGATTTCCTTGATAATGAAGGGGAATATGGGGGAGGAGCGATCCAGATTTCTCATAGTGCTCCTCTCATCCAAGGTTGCTTCTTCCGAGGCAACTACGCTTCCGACGGCGGCGCTATTTTCAATCGCTTGGGAGGGTCTCCCCTTATCGAAGATTGCCTCTTTATCGACAACGGAGCCCAGTTCTGGGGCGGTGCCTTCTTCAGTGACGGGAGCAATGCAAACCCGGTGATACGAAACTGCACCTTCGTGAGCAACTGGGCCGAGTGGACCGGCGGCGCCATCTGGGTGGCCCACGACACGCTGCTCGTGGAGAACTCCATCGTGGCCTTCAGCACCGAGGGCGGCGGTATCTACAATGCCAGCGCCGAAGGTGGGGATCCCGTCATCCTGACCTACTGCAACGATGTCTACTGGAACGAGGAGGGCAACTACGCAGGAGAAATGGAGGATCAGACCGGCATCAACGGCAACATCTCGAGCCATCCCATGTTCTGCGACCAGGATGCCGGTGACTTTAGCCTGGCGCTTGGTTCTCCCTGCCTGCCCGAGAACAACAGCTGCGGCGTGCTCATGGGAGCCTTCGGTCTGGGCTGCGACTTCCCCACGGGAGCTGAGGGAACGCCTGCCGCGACCGCGAATCTCGCTGCCTATCCCAATCCCTTCAATCCGAGCACGACAATTCGGTTCGTGCTGGAATCGCCGGGGCCCGTGCATCTGAGCGTCTACGATCTGGCGGGACGACTCGTTCGGGAACTGTACACGGGTGCAATCCTGGAGGCGGGCGAGCAGATCTGCACTTGGGACGGTTGCAACTCCGCCGGCGTCCATCTGGCGTCCGGCGTCTATATGCTGCGAGGAAGATACGATGGCGCCGAGCGCTGGGAGAAACTCGTTCTGCTGAAGTGAGTCGGAGCGATGTGATCGAATGAAAAAGGGCCCGCCATCGGCGGGCCCTTCTCATGCAACCCAACTGAAACTAGTAAATGGCCTTGACCGTGCTGAAGCTGACGCCATCGGTGGCCGTGGTGGTTTCCACGGTGATCCGAAGCAGGAAGTCGCCGTTGTCCAGGGGCGTGTCGCAGCCCACGAAGTCGACAACCTGGCGCATGCAGCCATCCAGCGGGCTGTACTCGAAGTCCAGGGTCGGATGGTAGTAGCCATAGGGTGAAACCGTCAGCGGCAGCACGCCGACGACGATGTTGCCCGAGACCATGCAGCCCTCGGCCGACAGATCCACGACTTCCAGAACGTGATCGTTCATGGAGTCGGCGGCCTGCAGATCGAACTGGCAGAGCACCGCGCAGGTGGCTTCGTCCATGACGAAGAGCGTGTAGTCGTACGGACCGGCCACTTCGCCCCAGGCGTAGTGCCAGAACTCGACCGTCGTGAGCATGCCGCCCGCGCCGACGTCGAAGGCGTTGCCGTAGATGATCATGTCCTGATAGAAGCCGCTGTCGAAGATCTCGCTGTCGCAGCTGTAGGCGTCGCGATCGCTCGGCCAGTCGACCATGCTCTGCGTTCCGGTACGCATGTCCATGGCGAAGGCCGAGGCAGCGATCAACATTATGGCCAGGAATGTCAATGTCCTCATTGGTGATGCTCCTTTCGTGATGCTTCTCTAACTCCGTGGGGATTCAAACCCCGTGGTTGCAACTCTGTGGAGCTGAAGGGCGCGCCTTCGATATGTCGTGCACCCTGAAGATGCGGCGCACCTTCAGGCAATTTTACGATAAACGGACCCTATTAGTCAATCAT
>CAYFNT010000016.1:0-81778 GCA_964344565.1 uncultured bacterium | reverse complement strand
CACCACGGTGCACAACCCGCGGTAACCGGGAGGCCGGCCGTTCCATATTGTCTAGTTCTATCCGAGAATCGATCCGCGAGAGTTCGGCCCCGGCCATGCCGGGGCCGTTTTCGATGGGGATGCACTGCGACTCTCCGGTGACGAAACGCTTACCCACCTGAGCCGACTCCTCGAATTGACGTGTGGATTCCTGGACAATTCGCCAAACCTGCGTTCGGTGCTAAGCTTCCATTGTCTGCCAGGACTCGAGACAAGGGAGAAGCCGATGGATCGCCTTCCTTCTAAGCTCGTGCTCGCCATGCTCCTGCTCGCCGCCTCCGCAAGCTCCGCTCTCACTCTTCAACTCGGATTCGAAAGCCTCGTCCAGGCCGAGGGCGGCGACATCCAGGTCGACGCCTACAGCGCGCCCTGCCTCTTCGACTGGAACGAGGATGGCCTGCCCGACCTCCTCGTGGGCGAGGGAGGCGTGATCTATCAGGGCACCGTGCATCTCTATCTCAACGAGGGAGAACCCGGCGCTCCCGTCTTCGCCGGCTTCAGCCACCTCATGGCCGGCGGCTCGGAGCTGCAGGTGCCGGGCAGCGGTTGCCTGGGCGCATTCCCCAGGGTGGTCCACTGGAACGACGATGAGCTTCCCGATCTCATCGTGGGCGACGCCTACGGACAGGTCACGCTCTTTCTCAACGAAGGCGAACCCGGCGCTCCCGATCTGGCCGCGGGCACCCTGCTCGAAGTCGGCCCTCCCGAAAGCAAGTCGGTGCTGAGCGTCGGCGGCATCGCCACGCCCGTTTTCGTGGACTGGGACGAGGATGGCCTGCGCGACCTTCTGGTCGGAGCCTACGACGGCCGCCTGCACATCTTCCTCAACGAGGGCAGCGACACGGATCCGGACTTCCATTCCGTGAGCTTCGTGCAGGACGGGGACGGCGATCTCGTGGTGCTGAACGGACGCGCCAGTCCGGTGGTCATGGACCTGGACGGCGACGGCCGAAAGGACCTGCTCAGCGGCAACAAGACGGGCGAGATTCTGGTCTACCTGAACGAGGGCACGGACGCGGTTCCGATCTACGGAGCATGCGATTCCCTCGAGGCGGGGGGCTCCCCCATCGACTATCCGGACAATCCCCGAAGCCGCCCCTTCGTCTGCGACTGGGCCCAGGACGGCTATCTCGATCTGCTCGTGGGTCTCGGCGACGGATGCGTGCATCTATTCCAGAACAACGTCAGCTCCCTGCCCGATCCCGGGCCCGTCGCCCACCTGGGCCGGCCCTGGCCGAATCCGGCCAATCCCTTGGTCAGACTGAGCGTGGAGCTCGAGCGGAATGGGCTGGCCCGCCTGAGCGTCCATGACGCGCGGGGTCGCCTGCTGCGCACCCTCGCCACGGGGCATCGGGAGGCCGGTCGCCATCCCTTCAGCTGGGACGGACGGGACGCGAAGGGAAGAGCCCTGCCTTCGGGCGTCTACCTCATACGACTGCGCACCCTCGGAGTGCATGAATCCCGGCGCATCGTCCTGCTGCGCTAGCGACGAACCCGACAGAATTGCCGGATCAATAGAGGGCCTTCACCTCGCTCCAGGCCGAAGGCATGGCGGCCACCGGCTCGTTGCGGGGTTCCTGGCGGATCGTGAACTCGCTGATCCCGTTGGGAACGTCCACGGCGAACTGGAAGGTGTGGAAGGCTCCCGCCGTGAAGACGCCGTCGACCGCGTTGTGGACGGTCTCGCCGATCATGGTGAAGGCGTAGGGCGGATCGAAGACGATGGGTGAGTTGTAGTCGGGCGCGTCCAGATCGAGGCCCCCACCGACCTCCGCCTGCTCGAAGTCCGCGCCGATCCCGTATCCGAGCTTGATCTCGTAGCCGATCCAGTCCTCACCGGTGCCGTTGAAGACGCCCTCGTAGATCATGTACTCGGTGCTCGGCACGCCGAAGTCCTCGACGAGGAAGACCATGTCGATGATCCCCACCGCCGCGAAGGCCTTCTGGTTGATCGAGACGTAATTGGGCGAGGGCCCGGCGACGTCGTCGTTGCCGGGCGCGGGCGTGACGACCTCGTTGAAGGACATGCTGTCCAGGCCCGGCCCGTAAGCGCCCTCGAAGGCCGTGATGACGCTGGCCGCCGCAGGCAGGGCCGCCATGAGAAGCATGACGAAGATCGAGAAACGATTCCGGTTGCGCATGTAGACTCCTATCGGGGCGGATCGAGGATACGAGTAAAAATGATGAAGACCAGTATACCCCATTTAACCAATTGATGGCGGGAAATCGATTAACATGTAAATCGGATCGCAAACTCAGGCCCGTTCCGCGGGCTAGGGCCCCTCGAGCAGAGCCTCGAGATCCCGGTGGGCGCGGCCCGCCCTCGAGGACGGGCCCTCCCTCCCGGCGCCGCGGGCGAGGATGCCGAGGATCTCCTCGGCCCGCTCCCGTTCGCCCATGGCCAGGGCCACCCGCGCCAGATCGTAGAGCAGGTTGGGATCGCCCGGGTGAAGCTCGAGCAGGGCCTGCAGCTGCTTGCCCGCCCTCGCGGGCGCGCCCTTCTCGAAGAAGAGCCGGGCCAGCACGTGACGCCCCCCTTCGCCCTCGCCCAGGGGAGCGAGATTCCCCTGCCCGTAGGTCCACCAGAGTGACTGCCGGCGCCAGGCGTCGCTCTCGGGAAAGTCGTGGGCGAAGCGCGCGGACCGGATCTCCGGGAAGAAGAGCTTCAGCGCCCGCCCTCCGAGCAGGGCCCGGTCCACGGGCAGGAACTGCACCTTCACGCCGCCCTCGGCGTCCCCTCCCAGATCCTGGACGCCGCCGAGGAAGGGAACGAGGATGAGCAGGTCGCCGCGCTTGGGAGCTTCGTCGGCCTCCATGGTCGCCACCGCGGTCTCGGCCAGGGTGGCGTAGCGGATCATCGGGTCGTCGATGAGGCCGCCGCCCATTTCGGCGTGGCGACGTTCCGATCCGAGCAGTGCGGTGCCCAGGGCGAACACCGCAATCAGTCCGAAGAGCATCCAGCGGCGACCGGCGGCGAGGCGCGACAGTCCCTCTCCGGCGAGCAGCCACATGGGAATGAGAGGCAGATAGAGATAGTAGAAGTAGCTGTGCCGCAGAAGGGGCAGCACCGGCAGAAGCAGCAGCAGGAAGAGCGCCGTGGCGCGCATCAGGCTTCCCCGCGCATCGCGCAGTCGCCAGAAGGCGAAGGCCAGAAGCGTGGGGAGCAGGAGCCCCCAGAGGGCGAGGCCCTGCTGGAACTGAGGCGCGCGGTCGGGGAAGTAATCCCAGGGGCGGACGAGCCAGGCCGAATAGGTGAGCAGGTTCCAGAGCAGATTGAGTCCGAAGCCGGTCTCGTAGGGATCGCCGCTCGGCTTGGGCGAGAAGGCGCCGCCCCCGAAGAGGATCAGGATCGCCAGGGCGAGGCCGCCGACTCCGAGCGTCATGCGTCGCTCACGAGGCATGGGCAGCAGCAGCGCCATGCCGGGCAGGAGCAGCACCGCCGACTCCTTGCAGAGCAGGGCCGCCGTGAAGGCGGCCAGGGCGCCCAGGGCTCTCGCGCGACCATCCCCCAGAGCGAGCCAGGCCGCCAGGAGCGCGAAGAAGGCCATGGCGAGTTCCTGCACGCCGCTGATCCAGTGCAGGGAGGTGAAGGCCACGGGGGTCGCGAGGAAGAGGGCGGCGGCCATGCGTCCACCGGCGGGCGACAGTTTCAGGCGGCGGGCCAGCAGCAGGATCATCCAGGCGCTGGCCAGATGCAGGGCCAGTTGCACGCCGTGGTAGTAGCCGGCCCTCTCGCCGAAGAGGGACCATCCGGCCTCGAAGAAGAGTCGCGTGGAGATGAGGCGCCGGAGCCCCTCGGGCCAGGGCTCATGCCCGGCGGCGCGCAGCAGGAATTCGAAATCGTCCAGGCTGAAGAAGATGCCGAAGGCGGGAACGTAGAGCGCGACGGCCAGGAGGACGAGCGCGAGGAAGAAACTGGCGTCGGGCGAAAGCTTGCGAAAGGGCATGCGTCACTCCCGGGCCAGGAGGGCCTCCGCGAAGAGTTCGGGTTGGAAAGGCTCCAGGTCGTCCAGGCCTTCGCCGAGTCCCACGTAGCGCACCGGCACGCCCAGCTCGCGACCGATGGACAAGACTACCCCGCCCTTGGCCGTGCCGTCCAGCTTGGCCAGCACGAGACCGGTGAGGTCGGTGGCCTCCTTGAAGACCCGGGCCTGCTGGATGCCGTTCTGTCCCGTGTTGGCGTCGAGGACCAGCAGCACTTCGTGGGGCGCCGATTCGTCTTCCCGGGCGGCCACGCGGCGCATCTTGGCCAGTTCCTCCATGAGGTGCTGCTTGTTGTGCAGGCGGCCTGCCGTGTCCACCAGCACCACGTCCCGATTCCTGGCGCGGGCGGCGCTGAGGGCGTCGTAGATCACGGCGGAGGGATCCGCCCCCGACTTGTGCCCCACGATGTCGCAGTCCAGACGCTCGGCCCAGATGCCGAGCTGCTCCACGGCGGCGGCGCGGAAGGTGTCGGCCG
Source organism: uncultured bacterium (assembly GCA_964344565.1). Taxonomy (GTDB): domain Bacteria; phylum Krumholzibacteriota; class Krumholzibacteriia; order JACNKJ01; family JACNKJ01; genus JACNKJ01. The sequence goes on along the minus strand of CAYFNT010000016.1, from coordinate 77,280 downwards.
CGGCGAGGAGCACGCTCTTGCCCTCGTTCTGGAATCGGCGCGCCAGCTTGGCGGCGGTGGTGGTCTTGCCCACGCCGTTGACCCCCACCAGGAAGATCACGTGGGGCGAACCCGTGGACGGCGCCTCCGTGGCGGCGAGCCGGTCGAGTTCCTCACCGAGGGTCGAACGCATGAGATCGAGCACCGCGTCGATGTCGTCCCCCGAGATCCTGTTCTTCTTCAGCCGCGCCTCCACGCGCTCGGCCAGATCCAGGGAGAGATCCACGCCCAGGTCCGATTCGATGAGCAGCTCTTCCAGGGATTCGAAGACCTCGGGGCTGTAGTTCTCGCGTCCGGTGAACAGCTCGGCCACCTTGCCCACGAGATTCTCGCGGGACCGTCCCAGTCCCTTCTTGAAGCGATCGAATACGCCCATCTACGCGCCCTTCTCGGCCACCAGCGGCTCGCTCTCCAGGTCGTCGGGCACCTCGTCGAAGGCCACCGACACGATCTTGGACACGCCGCTCTCTTCCATGGTCACGCCATAGAGATGCTTGGCCACTTCCATGGTTTTCTTGTTGTGGGTGATGAGGATGAACTGGGTGCGCTCGCTGAACTGGCGCAGCAGGCGCAGGAAGCGCCCGATGTTGGCGTCGTCCAGCGGCGCGTCCACCTCGTCGAAGACGCAGAAGGGGCTGGGCTTGCTGAGATAGATGGCGAAGAGGATCGAGAGCGCCGTCAGGGTCTTCTCTCCCGAGGAGAGCTGGCTGATGTCGGCGATCTTCTTCTCCTTGGGCCTGGCCGTCACGAGGATGTCCGCCTGCAGCGGATCGTCCTCGGTGCTGTAGCTGAGGTCGGCCTCGCCGCCCTCGAAGACGGCCTTGAAGATCTCGATGAAGTTCGTGCGCACCACCTGGAAGGTCTCGTCGAACCTCTGGCGCGCTTCGCGGTTGATGCGCCGGATGGTTTCGAGCAGGCCGTCGCGGGCCTCGATGAGATCGTCCCGTTGCTTGAGCAGGAACTCGTAGCGCTCGTTCTTCTCTTCGTATTCCTCGAGGGCCAGCAGGTTCACGTTGCCCAGACGGCGGATCTTCTCGCGCAGCTCATCGACGGTCTCCTCCAGACTCTTGCCCTCGGGAATCTCGTAGGCGTCTTCGGCGGCGGCGGGATCCCGGGAGGCGTCGGCCTCGACCTCGTGGGTCTCGCGCAGATGCTCGCGGATGCCGTCCATGCGCACGGCCAGGGTATTGCGTTCCATCTCGAGCTGGTGCAGGGCCTGCTCGTGCTCGTGGCGCTCGTCACGCAGGCGGCGGACCTCCTGCTGCTTCTCCTGGATGTTCTCGCGCTGGATCTGGATGTCCTCTAGCAGGCCGTGGCTCTCTTCGCGGCGCGCGGCCAGGGCGTCCTGCTCGTCCTTCATGCCCTCGCGCAGGAAGGTTGAGCGCTCCCGCGCCTCGGAGGACGCGCGCTGGCTCTCGGACAGTCCCTCCCCCGCCCGGGCGAAGCGGGCCTCCTGGTCAGTCGCCTCCCGGCGACGATTCTCCTCGCGCAGACGCAGGTTCTCGAGATCTCCGTTCTGGGCGGCCAGGGCCAGTCGTATCTCGGCGATGCGCGCCTGTTCGGCGTCACGCTCCCGCTCCAGGGAGGCCACGTCCCGTTCCAGTTCGCCGAGGTCGGCGCTCTCGGGCTTCTCGGTGCCGCTGAGTTCGAGCAGGGTCCGTTCGGCCTCGGCGAGCGCTTCGCCGAGCGACTTCTCCTGGCGCCTTCGCACTTCCTGTTCGGCCTTGAGACCCTGGCTCTCCTCGCCAAGGCGCTGCAGGCGAGTCTCAAGACGGGTCTTTTCCAGATCGACTTCCGCCTTGCGCTCTCCCAGGGCCGCGAGGGCGGCCTCGCCGGCGTCCCGCTCGCTGCGCCGCCGATCGAGCAGATCCTTGGCTCCCTCCACGGATTCCTGCGCGCTCTTCTGCTCGGCGGACAGTTCCCCGAGCTTCTCGCGCAGGGATTCGATCTCCTCCTCACGTCCCAGGGGCGCCGCGGAACTGCCGGCCGATCCGCCCTCGCTGAGCCCCCGGCCCTCGGCCAGGAAACCGTCGGCGGTGACGAAGCGAAGCTGCGGATGCTTCTTCGCGGCGGCCAGGGCCGACTCCGCATCCGCGGCCAACTGCGCGTCGCCCAGCAGCCGCGACAGCGCGGGCTTGAGTTCGGTTTCGGAGCGCACCAGATCCATGACGGGACGCATGCCCTCCACGCGCTTCACGGAGGATCCCTCGCCGCCCAGATCCAGCAGCAGGGCGCGCCCGCTCTCGCCCTCCGACAGTTCGGTCAGCCAGGCGAGACCGCGGGAGGCGTCGTTCAGGGCCACGGCGTTCAGGGCCCGTCCCAGGACCAGCTCAACGGCCAGCCGATGTTCGGGCGCCACGCGCAGGGAGTCGGCGAGGGGTCCGAGCACTCCCTCTTCCTCGCCGTGGGCTTCGAGCAGGGTGCGGGTACCCTCGGGATAGCCCGCCCTCTCCTCGCGCAATCCTTCCAGCAATTCGAGGCGCGCTCCCAGCTCGCCCTCCTTCACCTGGAGGGTCTGCAGGGCTTCGCGCTTCTCGGTCAGGGCCGACTCGCTTTCGCGCAGGGATTCCTGAGCCGCGTCGCGCAGGCTCTTCTTCTCGGCGATTTCGCCTTCCAGGGCCGCGAGGCTCTTCACGGGGCTGCGCAGCTGCGCCTCGAGTTCGCCGCGCTGGCTGGCCAGGGTCGTCGCTTCCTCCTCGAGCTTCTTCAGGGTCTCCCGTGTCTGCTGGATGCGCTCGCCCAGTCGCTCCACCTCGCCGCCGGCCTCGGCGCGGCTCTGCACGAAGTCGAGCTGAAGCTGCTTCTCCTTTTCCAGAAGCTTGCGACGCTCATGGTAGCGGGAGGCGAGTTCGCCGAGGGCGGCTTCCTCCCCGGACAGCTCCGTCTTCCTGGTCTTGAGGCTGGCCTCGTCCTCCTCTATGCGGGCGCCCAGCTCACGGCCGGCCTCCTCGAGCTTGTCGAGGGCCTCTCGAGCCAGTCGGATCTCCTGTTCGAAGCCTTCGGCGCGCCGGCCCTCCGATCGCGCCTTCTCCTCGAGGACCGCCACCTCCTCCTCGCGCTTACGCAGGCCTTCGGCCTCACGCTCCAGGGCGTCGCGTCCATCCTGGTAGGCGGTCTCGGCCTCCAGGAGCGTGGCCTGGAGTTTGGCGAGAGCTTCCTCGCCCAGGGCCAGACGGCTGTCGTCGCCGAGATTCTCGGCGCTCATGCCTTCCAGCCGGCGACCCAGTTCGCGATCGCGGATCCACATGTCGTGGAGCTTCAGCGAAGACGAATGGACCTCCGCCGATCTCAGCTCCTCCTGCAGCTTCTGATAGCTGCGGGCGCGGCCCATCTGCACCTTGAGCGAGCGCACGTTGCGGCCCAGTTCCTCGAGGATGTCCTCGAGCCGCGTGAGGTCGCCCTCCACCGAGGCCAGCTTCGACAGACTCTCCTTGCGCCGCATCTTGTAGCGCAGGATTCCGCTGGCCTCTTCGAAGAGGATGCGCCGCTTCTCGCCGTTGTCGGCGAGGATGGACTTGACCATGTCCTGTTCGATGATGGCGTAGACGTGATTGCCGATGCCGCTGCCGGCCAGCAGATCGTGGATGTCACGGAGGCGGTGAGGCTGTCCGTTGAGGAAGTACTCCGATCCGCCGCCGCGGCTCACGCGGCGCCGGATGCTGATCTCGTCGTAGTCCACGGCCAGAGTTTCGCTGGCGCCGGTGAAGGTCAGGGTGACCTCGGCCAGTCCCATGGGCGGGCGCTTCTTGGTGCCCTGGAAGATGACGTTTTCCATTTTCGAGCCGCGGAGCAGCTTGGCGCTCTGTTCACCCAGAACCCAGCGAAGCGCATCCACGATGTTGCTCTTGCCGCAGCCGTTGGGACCCAGGACCGCGGTGATCCCCTCTTCGAAGCGAAGGTCGGCCTTGTTCATGAAGGACTTGAAGCCGAGCATCTCGAGGCGGGCCAGGCGCAATGGTTCCTCCGAGGCGGGGGCGCGGATCAGGGTTCGGGGTCGATGCCGATGACGCAGAAGTCTCTACCGGCCTGATCGAGCAGGGAGTCCCGGAACGCGGCGGCGGAGGAGAGATCGGTGAACTCGCCCACGAGGACGCGGTACCATGTCCGGCCTTCCACATCCACCGGCTGTAGCCGGAAGGGCAGATCGCCGAAGCCCTCTCTCTCCCGGGCCAGAAGCGCACGGGCACTGTCCCTGAAAGAACTCACGTGTACGTGAAAGCTGCCCATATGGTCAAGCGCTGAATTCCAGGTCGAACGGCTCTCGCCCCTGCGCTGGGCCACGGTGGGCGCGGGTTTCGGAAGCTCGGCCCTTTCGCTTTCGTCCTCGGTGACGGTATCGGTGTGGCCTTCCGAGGGCGCCTCCTCCGTGGGCGCGGGCAAGCTGTCCGCGGGAGGGACGACATCCTCCTGCGGTGCTCGATCCACCTGGGTTTCGGCGCTGTCCACCGCGGCCACGCGCTGCTGGCCTCCACCGAAATAGGGAAGCTCTTCCTCTTCGGGCAGGGTCCGCACCCTGTGCGAGGTCGGCGGCGGCGGCTCGTCGATTCGCAACTGCTCCCCGTTCTCCTCGTCGGGCAGAAGCATGTAGATGAGGGCGACCAGAAGCGGAATGCCAAGGATGAAGAGCATGCGCATGCGGCCGGCGCTGCGGCGGGCGGCGAGGCGCTCGAGGTGCTCGTCCAGTTCCGGGTCGCTGAGTCTCAGGCGGAACGCGGCCTCGGCGTTGATCTTCTCGAGGAGGCCTTCGCCGTCGCGGCTGTCCACGAGCAGGATCACCCTGTCGGCGGCGCGGGCCAGGCGGCGCAGGGTCCGGGCGGGTTCGGCGGGATCGGCCGGGGCCAGGTCCCCCATGCCTCCGGCGCCGATGAATCCGGCCTGCAGGCCCGGGAATTCCGCCATCACGCTCTCGGGGCTGAGACCGTAGTGGAGCATCTCGCCGAAGCCCTCGGCAGGAGCGCCCTCGAACTTGATGAAGGGATCGACGGAGTGGGCGTCCACGATGAGCACGCGTTTCTCGCGCATCTTCCAGCGCTGGACCAGCTCGCCCAGCAGGCGGTGCACCTCGGCCAGGGTGCGCCGGTCCATCTCGAAGACGATGACCCGAGGCCCATCGGCCTGGCACTGGTCCAGCTCGGCCATGAGCTTGTCCAGCTCCAGGCCCCGCTCCTTCTTGCGGGGCGCCCGCCAGCTTCGCTGCTCAGGCACGGCGGGCCTTGTTCCGCAGGGCGGCGCTCAGGGCCTTCACGATGAGCGGAAATTCCTCGGAGTCCAGGGCGGCCAGATCCAGGAAGAAGGCTTCCTTGCGAACGGTGCCCAGGACGGCGGGCTTGCCGGCGCGAAGCTGGGTGGCCAGCCGGCCGGCGGGAAGGTCCTTCGCCTCCAGGCGCAGGGCCATGGAGGGCCAGGGATTTTCCGCGGCCGCCCCCCCGCCGCTACGGGCCTCGCTCTCCTCCAGGGACAGCTTCAGTCCGGCGATCCTCGCGGCGCGGATGCTCTTCGCCAGGGCCTTGCCCGAGCGCTCCAACTCCTTGCGGGATCGCGAGAGAAAGTCGCGGGCGGGCAGGTCGCCCTCGTTGCGAAGGCGCTCCACCAGGGTCTCGCCCAGGGCGGCGAGGGTGAACTTGTCCAGACGCAGAGCGCGGGCCAGCGGGTTCTTCCGCATGCGCGTCACCATGTCGGCCCGTCCCAGGATGATGCCGGCCTGGGGCCCTCCGAAGATCTTGTCGCCGCTGAAGGTCACGAGATCAGCGCCGGCTGCCATGGCCACTTCGAAGACGGGCTCGTCCAGCCAGTCCATGCCCGCGTCGAATCGTCCGCTGCCCAGGTCGTAGATCACCGGCGAGCCTTTGGATCGACCCAGCGCCACGATCTCTTCCAGGGATGCCTCCTGGGTGTATCCGATCTGGCGGAAGTTGCTCCGGTGCACCTTCAGCAGCACGTCGCCCTTGCGCGTGATGGCCTTCTCGTAGTCGGCCAGGCGGGTGCGATTGGTGGTGCCCACCTCCACCATCTTCCCCGCAAAACGCTCGAGGATCTCCGGCAGGCGGAAGCTGCCGCCGATCTCCACCTGCTCCCCGCGGGACACGATGAGCCGGCGCTTGCGGGCGAGGGTGTCCACTGCGAGGGTGAGCGCGGCGGCGTTGTTGTTCACGGCGAAGGCTGCCTCGGCCCCGCTCCAGATGCGAAGCAGGGTTTCGATCTTGCGTGTGCGGGAGGCGCGTTGCCCGTCGTCCAGGTCGAGTTCCAGGTCCACGGGCCAGCGGGCCGCGGTGGACAGGGCCCTGCGCGCCCTCGCGCCGAGACCTGCGCGCCCGAGATTGGTATGGAGCAGCACCCCGGTGCCGTTGATCACGCGGCGGGTGGGTCCGCCGGTGAGACGCTTCCACTCGGCCGCCCAGGCCGGCGCCTTCTTCGCGAGGATCCCCTCGCGGTCCAGGCCCTTGGCTCCCCCCTGCAGCTGCTCGCGATAGCCGTCCAGCTTCATCTGCAGGAAGCGACGCAGGCCGTCGCGCTGCCAGTCGGCGGCGAGGCCTTCGAAGAGGGGCTGGGTCAGGAGCAGATCCACCGAGGGGATGGCCCTCAGGGCTGACTTCAGGTCGGCCACGTGATCTCGCTTTCGTCTCGACCTGGGGAGCGCTCAAGCACTCCTGAAGATGATCGGCACTACCCTTTGATTTGAAAGGCGTTGGGCGGGCAGCGCCTGCTTCGGTCTTCCAGGTTATCACCGGGGACGCGGGGCGTCAACGATTGCCGGGGCCAGCGGGCGGCTAATCCAGGCGGAAGAAATCCTCGTCGCCGTAGCTCCGAATCTCGCCGCTCTGGATGGTCATGAAGGTGACCTGTTCGGCGAGGGCTTCGCGGCGCACCTCGCTCTCGCCCCGATCGTCCAGACGCAGTGCGAGCTGCTCGCGGATCTCGCCGCGGCTGGCCGCGCCGTCGTCCAGGATCTCCAGCAGGGTGGTCATGCCCAGGAAGCTCCGGGCGGCGATGGGATTGGCCTCGCGTCCGGTGCGACTTTCGTAGAGCTGCGAGAACTCGCGGAAGAGGGGACGGTCACGGCTGAGCAGCAGATCGCTGGGGAAGATGGCTCCCTCCACCCGCGGTCCGCCCAGACGCGCCAAGCGCCGGGAGTTCCAGGCCTCGTTGCCGAGGATCTGTCCGTGGATATCGTGGTAGTGCAGCTGGGGCACGATGAGCAGCAGCTGGTCGCTCTCGCCGGGCAGGAAGAGCACCTCGGGCTGGGCGTCGCGGATCTGCTCCAGGGGCTCGGTGAAATCGGTCATGCCCACCTCGTAGGCCACCGAGGCCACCATCTCGCCGCCCAGCTCCTGCACGATGTCGCCGAAGTATCGGGCCAGATCCTGTCCCTTGCCCTGCCTCGGGTAGAGCACCGCGTAGCGGGCGGCCAGCCCTTCGAAGAAGGCGTGCCGCGCCAGGGCCAGCACCTGGGCCTCAGAGGTGATGCTGTTCTGGAAGATCCAGTCCCCCACCTCGTGGATGTTCTCCGCCGTCGCCGAAGGCGAGAGCAGGGGCACCTGCCGCGCGTTGGCCTCCACGGCCGCCGCCACGGTGGGATTGGTGAGCACCTCGCCCAGAAGACAGCCGACCCCGCGGCCGCGGATGAGATCTCGGGCGGCCAGGGCCGCCGACACGGGTTCGCCCTTGGTGTCGGCCACGGCCATCTCGAGGTTGCTCAGCTCCAGGGCGTTGTGCCGCGAGAGGGCCATGCGCGCGCCCTCCAGAAAGGCCTCGCCGTAGACGCTGAATCGGCCGCTCAGGGGAACCAGCACGCCCACCAGGTCGGAGCGGGTCTCCACGGCGGGAAGCTCGCTGTAGCTGGGAAGCTCGGCGCCGAGGCCCGCCAGCAGATCGCGGGCCTGGCCTCGCAGATCGCCGGCTCGGGGATCGGCCAGCACGGCCTCGAGATGGGGTTCGGCTTCCTCGCGACGCTGGGAGGCGATGAGCCTCCGCCCCAGGGCGAGACGGGCGCGGGAGGCCTCGGGGGAGTCGGAACGCCGCCGCAGGAATTCGCGGAGCTCGTCCTCGGAGAGGCCGCGGTCCAGAAGCATGCGCAGTTCGGACCGGGCCGCCCCGCTCTGGTCGCCTAGGGCCTCTTCCTCGAGGCGCTGATCCAGGAGGCTCGCCGCCGCGAGTCTCTGATCCCGGGATGCCAGGGCGAGGGCGCGAAGGCGTTGACCGGTTTTCCAGGCCTCGCTCTGGGGATAGTCCTCGTCGAGCTTGCCCAGGTGGTGCAGAGCCAGATCGGGACGGGCGTCGTCCAGATATCCCTGGGCCAGTCGCAGGCGTATGCCGGGCGCGCCGGAATGGCGGGGATAGTCGTCCAGGAAGTTCACGGCCAGGACCCGCGCCTGGGCCTTCTGTCCCTGACGGAAGGCCTCCTCCACCTCGGCCAGGCGCAGGTCGGACTCGCGATCCGCCGGCGCCTCCGCTTCGATTTCCGGCTGGGGCCGCTCGCTCACCCGGGGCGTGCAGGCGGCCATCAGGGCCAGAAGCAGAAGCGGCCAGGAGCGCCTCAAAGATCGATCTCCTTCAGATTCGCGGCGTAGTGGGCGGCGGCCTCGCGGTAGTGGGCGGCATGACGCCGGCGCGCCTCGACGGTCTCATCCTCGGCCAGGCTGCGCTTCACCTGGGCGGGAACTCCCGCCACCAGGCTGAAGGGCGGCACGACCATGTCCTCGCGTACCAGGGCTCCGGCGGCGATGAGGCTGCCGCGACCGATGCGCGAACGATTGAGGATGATCGCGCCCATGCCCACCAGGACCTCGTCCTCGAGGGTGGCGCCGTGCACCACGGCCCGGTGGCCGATGATGCAGTTCCTGCCGATGGTCAGGGGCGTGTCGGTGTCCACGTGCAGGACCGAACCGTCCTGCACGTTCGTGCCCTCGCCCACGGTGATGGGCGCCATGTCGCCCCGGGCGACGGCCCCGAACCAGAGGCTCACGCCCGGCTCGAGGGTGACGTCGCCGGCCACCACGGCATCGGGCGCCAGCCAGACCTCATCGGCCAGCTTCGGCTTCTGGTCCGCGAGTTCGAACACCGGCACTAGGGCTCCAACTCCTGCGCCTCGCCCGAAAGGGCGCGGATCATGTACTCGGCGTCCTTGGCCAGATCGCTCTGGGGATACTTCTGCAGGAAGTCCTCGAAGGCGCCCTTGGCCTTGAGACTGTCCTGGAGCTCTTCTGAGTAGACGAAGCCGATCATGAACTGGGCGCGGTCGGCCTGCTCGGAGTCGCCGAATTTCTCCACGAGCTTCTCGTAGAAGCCGATGCGTTCCTCGGGATCGCGTGTGTCCTGGGCGAGTTGGAAGAGCTCCTCGGGGCTCTGGATCTCGTCCAGGGAGTCGGTGATGATGACCGCCTCGTACTGGGTGCGCAGATCCTTCAGGCGCTTCTTGTAGTACTCCTCGCGGATCTGGGGGAGCAGGCGGCGTTCGATCTCCTCGCGCACCTCATCGAGCTCCTTCTGGTAGGCGGCCTGCTTCTCTTCCACCTTCACCAGGGCCCAGCCCTTGTCCTTGATCTCGTAGGGACCGCCCACGTCGCCGGCGTTCAGCTCGAAGACGGCCTCGGTGAATTCCTTGTTCACGCCCACGCTGCGCACGTAGCCGTCGCGGGTGAACCATCCCAGGTCGCCCTGCTCGTTCTTCAGGGAGCCGTCCATGTTCTCGCTACCGGCCAGGGAGACGAAGTCCTCGCCGCCCTTGATGCGCACATTCAGGGCTTCGGCCGCGGAGGCATTGTCGGCCAGGATCATCCGAGCCTTCACCTTCTCCTTCTCGGCGAACTGCTCGAGGTTGTTCTGGTAGTAGTCGGCGATCTTGTCCTCGCCGGGGGTGGCCTCGCCCTCGATGTGCTTCTTGTAGTAGTGCTTCATCATGATCTGACGACGGGCGTAGTCCAGCTCGTCCAGCACGTCCTGGTCATCTTCCATGCCGGTTTCCTTGGCGGCGGCGTAGAGCGCTTCCATGTCGAGCATGCGATCCAGGAACTGGGCGCGCCCCTTGGGCGACTCGAACTCCTGGCGCTGGAAGGGGGGAATCTTCTCCAGCTCGGCGTCCAGGTCGGCGCGGGTGATCTCCTTGCCGGCGATGGTGGCCAGCACCTCGTCGGAGCCCTCCGCCATCTGGGTCTCGCCATTCTCGGCCCCTCCGCCGCAGGCAGCCAGGAGCGGAAGTGTCAAAATGATTGTCAACAGCAACTTGCGCATGATTCCTCCAGTTAGTTCTGAGGCTAGAGATCCTCTTCGGAAAGCAGTTCGGTCAGGTCCCGGACCGATTGAGCCCGATCGCGGCGACAGATGAGCAGACGCTTTCCGTCCCTCACCACGACCAGGTCCTCGACCCCCACCAGGGCCGTGAGCCCCTCGGGATCCATGACGATGTTGTTTTTCGAGTCAAGGGAGACCAGGCGCCCGCGGGCGCGGTTGTCCCCCACTTCGTCGAGCAGCTTGCCCAGGGCCTCCCAGTTGCCCACGTCGTTCCACCCCATGTTCGTGGGCACGACGCGGAGCTCGGCGGCCTTCTCCATGACGGCCACGTCGAAGGAACGGGCGGGAATTGTCGGAAAAACGCTTCGGAGCCTGCGGGCGAATCCGGCGCCGGGATAGTAAGCGGCCAGGGCTTCCGCGGGTTCCCAGATTTCGGGAGCCGAGGCGTGGAAGGCCTTCCGCAGCACCGAGGCGCGGAAGAAGAACATCCCGCTGTTCCAGAGATGACGGCCGTCGGCGCGGAAGCGTTCGGCGGATCGGGGCCCGGGCTTCTCGATGAAGGCCTCGGCCCTCTGCACCGTATCGAGCTTCGCCTTGCCTCCGAGGCGGATGTATCCGTAACCGGTCTCTGCGCGATCGGGGGGCAGGCCAAGGGTGATCAGGGCATCTTCCTCGCGGGCGGCCTTCAGGGCCAATCGTGCCGCGCGCCGGAAGGCCGCGACGTCGGCGATGTGATGGTCGCTGGGAAAGACGGCCAGCACCGCGCGGGGGTCTTCGGCAAGAGCCAGGGCCGCGCCCAGGGCCACCGAGGCGGCGGTGTTGCGCCCCTCGGGCTCGCCGATGAATCGTGAGGCCGGCAGTTCGGGAAGCTCCGCGAGGGTGGCGCGCTTCAGGGCGGCGGCGCCGAGGATCCAGGTTCGATGGGCCCCGGCCAGGGACTTCACCCGGCCATAGGTCTCGCTCAGCAGGCTCTTCTCGCCCGTGAGGGGCAGAAGCTGCTTGGGGCGCTTCTCCCGGCTCAGGGGCCAGAAGCGGCTGCCCTTTCCCCCTGCCAGAAGCAGAAGGTGCGTGGCCATCGCTAAACCTTCTCCGCAAGGAGGGCGTTCAACTCGCCCTCCAGTATCGCACGGATGCGCGCCAGGGCCTCGTCGCTCTCGGCCTCGAATCGCATCACCAGCGTGGGACTCGTATTGGACGCGCGCACCAGCCCCCATCCTTCGGGCATCTCCAGGCGCACGCCGTCAATGTCCACCACCTCGTGGTCGGCCGCGAGGCGGTCGCGAAGGGCCTCCACCACCTCGAACTTCGACTCGTCGGGGCAGGACACCTTGATCTCCGGCGTCGACTTGTATTTCGGCAGATCGGCGAGCAGCTCGCTGAGGGGACGATCCTCCGCCGCCAGGATCTCGAGCAACCTGCCCGCGGCGTAGAGGGCGTCGTCGAAACCGTAGTAGCGGTCGGCGAAGAAGAGGTGCCCGCTCATCTCGCCGGCCAGCTTGGCGCCGGACTCCTTCATCTTCGCCTTGATGAGCGAATGGCCCGTCTTCCAGAGCACGGGCTCGCCGCCGTGGGCGGCGATATCCTGGGCCAGGGCCCGGGAGCACTTCACCTCGAAGATGACCTTGGCGCCGGGATGCTCCTTGAGCATGTCCCGCGAGAAGAGGGCGAGCAGCTGGTCGCCCCAGAGGATCTGCCCCTTCTCGTCCACCACGCCCACGCGGTCGCTGTCGCCGTCGAAGGCGATGCCGGCCTCGTAGCCCTCGCCGGTGACCTTGGCGATGAGATCCACCAGGTTTTCGGCCACCACGGGATCGGCGGGATGATTCGGGAAGGTTCCGTCGGGCTCCTCGAAGAGGATGTCGAAATCCGCGTCCCAGGCCTCGAAGAGGCGGCGGGCCACGGTGCCCGAGGTGCCGTTGGCGCAGTCCAGGGCCACCTTCACCTTGCGGGCGGGCTTCAGTTTCCCGGAGAGCTCGGCCACGTATTCGTCGAGCACGGGCTCCTCGCGGTAGGCGCCTTCGCCCGAAGGCAGATCGCCCAGGGCCCGCTCGCGCAGTTCGCGGATCTCCGCGCCGGAGAGGGCCCGTCCCTGGGAGACGATCTTCAGGCCGTTGTACTCCGGCGGATTGTGGCTCGCGGTCACCACGGCTCCGCAGCCGTTCTCGCGGCGGGCCAGTGCGTAGTAGAGGGCCGGGGTGGGCACCAGGCCCACGCTGACCACGTCCAGGCCCGTCGAGCGAATGCCGTCTGCCAGGGCCGCGTGCAGCTCGGGGGAGTGCAGGCGGTTGTCGTGGCCGATCACGGCCTCGCTGGCGCCGTCCTCCAGGAATCTCGAACCCAGGGCGGCGCCCAGCTTATGATAGGACGCGGCGTCGAGGTCTTTGCCCACGACGCCGCGAATGTCGTACTCACGGAAAATGTGAGCCGGCAGGTCCATAGATCGCTCCTTCTCCCTGACGGGTGAACTACTCGGCGACGACCTTGATCTTGATCACCGCGCTGACCTCGTGAGGGAAGCGGACGGTGACGTCCACCGGTTCCTCGACGAGCGTCTTGATGGGCTCTTCGAGCAGAACGTTCTTGGAGGGAACCTTCTTGCCCAAACGGCCCAGTTCCTGCGCGATCATGAGGGAGCTGACGGAACCGAAGAGCTGTCCGTCCTCGCCCACCTTCATCTTGAATTCCAGTTCGGTACCGTTGATCTCCTCGGCGGCCTTGCCGGCGAGATCCAGGTGCTTCTTCTTCCGCAGTTCGCGGACGCGATCTTCCTCGACCAGACGCTTCTTGGCGCCGTCGGTGGCCAGCACGGCCATGCCTTTCGGCCCGAGGAAATTCCGATAGTAGCCTCCGGCCACCTTGACGATTTCGCCGCGGTCGCCGAGACCTTCCACATGCTGCAAGAGAATGATTTCCATGTGCATGCCTCCCGGTTGCGGCTAACGCCAGTGCTCGCGCGCGAAGGGCAGCAGGGCCATGTAGCGGGCCCGCTTGATGGACTGAACCAGCATGCGCTGATGCTTGGCGCAGGTACCCGTCACTCTCCGCGGAGCGATCTTACCCCGGTCGTTCACGAAACGTCCCAGGAGTTCAGAGTTCTTGTAGTCGAGCTGATCCATCTTCGTGACGCAGAACTTACAGACCTTTTTCCGGCCGTAAGGCTTGCGGATCTTCTTCTTCCTGCGCTGGGCCATTACTCGCTCCCCCCTTCGGTCGTGGGAGCCGGCGCTTCTGCGGCCGGCGCGCTGTCTGTGGCGGGAGCGCTCTCGGGCGCGCCTTCGCCGGCGGGCTTGGCGGCCGCGGGCGGTCCGTCACGACGCTCGTCAAGACGGTCGTCGCGGCGATCGTCACGGTCGTCCCGGCGATAGCGGCCACCGCCGCCACCGCCGCCACCGTCGTCACCGCGGAAGCGACGGCGCCCGCCGCGGCGGGGGCGATCCTTCTTCTCGGTGAGGACCATGAGTTCGTCGTTGTAGCCGACGCCTTCGGGGATCTCGTAGGTGACCATGTGCCGGAAGACTCTGTCATCCACGCGCATGTTGTGTTCCAGCTCGTTGAGGGTCTCGTTGACGCCCTCGAATCGGAGCAGGATGAAGCTGCCCTCGCGCACGTTGTTCACGCGATAGGCCAACTGCCGCTTACCAAGGACCTCGGCCTTGTTCAAGGTTCCCCCGTTGTCAGCAATGATCTTGCTGTACTTCTCCGAGGAGCTCTTGAGCTCAGCTTCCTGGGCGGCAGGATGAACGATGTAAAGGCATTCGTAGGCCTTCAATGCCGTCCTCCCTTCGGACATGAGGCCCCCGACCGTCCGGAGCGGACTTCGGGAGCAGGGTGTGGCCGGTGGCCCGGCCGGGCATCGATATGAATTGAATAGGGCCGGGAGGATTTCCTCCCGGCCGAGCAATATACCCTAAGCGCCTGTACCTGTAAAGGGTTACAGGAAATTTTTCATGAGCGGAGCGAGCACCAGGCTGACCACGCTCATGAGCTTGATGAGGATGTTCAGGCTGGGACCGGCGGTGTCCTTGAAGGGATCGCCCACCGTATCGCCGGTGACGGCCGCGTGATGGGCATCGGAGCCCTTGCCGCCGTGAGCGCCGCCCTCGATGTACTTCTTGGCGTTGTCCCAGGCCCCGCCGGCGTTGGACATGAACAGGGCCATGAGCACGCCGCTGGAGGTCACGCCGGCCAGCACGCCGCCCAGCATGATCGGGTTCCTCAGAATCAGGCCGAAGAAGACCGGCGTCAGCACGGCCAGGAGCCCCGGCACGATCATCTGACGGATGGCCGCCGCCGTGGAGATGTCCACGCAGCGGGCGTGGTCGGCCCGGGCCTTGCCCTCGAGCAGGCCGGGAATCTCGCGGAACTGGCGGCGCACTTCCTCGATCATCTCGAAGGCCGCCTTGCCCACCGCGTTCATGGCGAAGGAGCTGAACAGGAAGGGCAGCATGGCCCCCACCAGCAGTCCGCCCACCACGTTGGGATCGAGGATGGAGATCTCGATGCCCTTCTCGGCGAAGCCCACGGTAGTCGCGAAGGCCGAGAAGAGGGCCAGGGCGGTCAGGGCCGCCGAGCCGATGGCGAAGCCCTTGCCGATGGCCGCGGTCGTGTTGCCCACCGCGTCCAGCTTGTCGGTGCGTCCGCGCACCTCGGGAGGCAGCTCGGCCATCTCGGCGCAGCCGCCTGCGTTGTCGGCGATGGGGCCGTAGGCATCCACGGCCAGTTGGATGCCCGTGGTGGCCAGCATGCCCAGGGCCGCGATGGCGATGCCGTAGAGCCCGGCAAGCTGGAAGCTGAAGACGATGGCCAGGGCGATGGCGATGACCGGGAAGGCCGTCGACTGCATGCCCGTGCCCAGTCCGGCGATGATGTTGGTCGCCGCGCCCGTCTCGCTGGCCTTGGCGATGTTGTGCACCGGCTTGCGATTCTCGGCCGTGTAGTACTCGGTGAGAAGGCCCACGGCCACGCCGGCGGCCAGGCCCACCACCGTGGCGCCGAAGACGTTTCCGGCGGACCAGGTGCCGGTGCCGGTGGCGTAGCGCTGGATGATGAACCAGCTCACGACCACCATGAGGCCGGCCGCGCCGAAGGTTCCGATGTTCAGTGCCGCCTGGGGATTGCCCCCCTCCTTCGTGCGCACGAAGAAGGTTCCGACGATGGACACGATGATGCCCACGCCGGCCAGGATGAGGGGCAGGAGCACGTAGTTCAGGTTCGCGCCGATGCCGGAGGCCATCGAGGCGCCGGCCGCCAGGACCATGGCGCCCACGATGGAGCCCACGTAGGATTCGAAGAGGTCGGCGCCCATGCCGGCCACGTCGCCCACGTTGTCGCCCACGTTGTCGGCGATGGTCGCGGGGTTGCGGGGATCGTCCTCGGGGATGCCCGCCTCGACCTTGCCCACCAGGTCCGCGCCCACGTCGGCGGCCTTGGTGTAGATGCCGCCGCCCACGCGCGCGAAGAGCGCGATGGAGCTGGCGCCCATGGCGAAGCCGGAGAGGATCTCCATGACCTTGGGCAGGGTGGCGACGTCGTCGCCGTACATGCCGCTATAGAGCCAGAGCAGAGCGCTGAGACCCAGCACGCCGAGGCCCACCACCGCCATGCCCATGACGGCTCCCCCCGAGAAGGCGACCTGAAGGGCCGCGGGCAGGCTCGTGCGAGCCGCCTGGGTCGTGCGGGTATTCGCCGCGGTGGCCACCCGCATGCCGAAGAAGCCGGCCAGCCCCGAGCACAGGGCTCCCACCACGAAGGACAGGGCCACGAATCCCGTGCCCCGCCCGTTGTTGGCGAAGAAGAGCAGGACGGCCACGGCGATCACGAAGATGGACAGCACGCGATACTCGCGATTGAGGAAGGCCATGGCGCCTTCCCGAACGGCCTTGCCGATCTCCATCATCTTCTCGTCGCCCGGGTTTTGGCGATTGATCCAAGCGGACTTGTACGCCGCGAACAGGAGGGCCAGGACCCCCGCGATCAGAACCAGAATTATCTCCATTTCGACCCCTCGTCTGCGCTAGCTGAATCAGTCGATATTCAGGGAATTGAAGCGGCTTGCGGCCCGCTCCAGGCCGAATTCCAGGTAAAACAGGACCGCGTCGGCGGCAGCCTCGACAATCCTGTTTACCCTGTCAAGGTCTTCTTCCGGGAAGGGCGAGAGCACGAAATCGGGGATCTCCCCGCTCTCGGGCCGTCCGATTCCCAGTCTGAGCCGCGGAAAGTCCTCGCGGCCCCATTCGTAGATCAGCGACTCCAGTCCTCGATGTCCGCCGCTGCCGCCGCCGGCGCGAAAACGCAGGCGACCCACGGGCAGGTCAAGGTCGTCCAGGACCACCAGGCAACGACCGGGATCGAGGCCGGAAAGCTCGCAGAGTTCCCGTCCGGCGATGCCCGAACGATTCATGAAGGTGCTGGGCAGGACCAGCATGGCCCGACCGAAGCTCTCCTCGAGACGGACGCCCTCGAAGGAACCCTTCCCGGGTAGGAAACGCAAGCCCCGGGTCTCCGCCATACGAGCCAGGACCCTGGCCCCGATATTATGCCGGGTCGCCGCATAGCGACGACCCGGATTGTTCAGGCCCAGGACGATGGCGTCCAGGCCCTCGTATCGAAGTTGGGAACGCCGAAAAAGCCTAAGAATCCGAAGATTCGGCATCGCCCTCGGCGCTCTCGGCACCCTCTTCACCTTCGGCGCCTTCGCCCTCCTCGCCTTCCTCACCCTCGGCCTCTTCGACCTCGGTGGAGAGACGCGGCGGAGTCACCTGGGCGACGGTCTGGCTGTCGTCCACGAGGAACTCGATATCGGGGACGTTCAGATCGCCGATGTGGATGGAGTCGTTGATCTGGAGTTCGGAGACGTCCACCTCGATGAAGTCCGGAATCTGGCGGGGCAGGCAGCTGACTTCCACCGAGCGGATGATCTGCTCGAGGATGCCGCCGAAATCCTTGACGCCCGGCGCGACGCCCGTGACGTGGATGGGCACTTCCACGTTCAGGGGCTTGCCCAGCTGAACGCGCTGGAAGTCCAGGTGGACCGACTTGCCGCTCACCGGATGCACCTGATGCTCGCGGATGAGCGAAAGGATGGGATCCTCGCCCTCGAAGTTCAGCTCGATGAGCACATTGGAGCCGTGGTGGCGGAAGATCTGGATGAGGTCGGCGTTCTGCACCTGCATGGTCACAGGGTCGCCGCCCACTCCATAGAGATTGGCGGGGATGGTTCCGGCGACGCGCAGCTTGCGGGTCACCGACTTACCGATTCCTTCACGGCGCTCGGCCGGGAGGCTGACGGTCTGCATTTTTCCTCCTCGTCTTCAGCGCCCCAGCACGGGCAGCCGGGATACGCGAAGCGGTCTCGCCCGGGCCTCGGGCCCGGGATGGTCGCCGGATCCTGCAGATCGCGGCGGGTCAAACGAATAGGGAACTTACCGATTCGGCATTATGAATACGCCGAATCGCTTCTCCGAGCAAGGGGGCCACGTCCAGAACCGTACATTTTTCAGGCATTCTGGACGCGTCCAGCTCGAGAGAATTCGTGACGGCGAGGCTCGCCATGGGCGACTCGTCGATGCGCTGCTTGGCCGGGCCCGAGAGCACGGCATGGGTGGCCGTGGCGTGTACGCTCAAGGCTCCCTTGAGGTCACAGAGTTCGGCCGCCTGCACCAGGGTGCCGGCCGTGTCGATCATGTCGTCGAGGATGTAGGCGTGCTTACCCTCCACGTCGCCGATAAGGTTCATGGATTCGGAAACATTCGGCGCGGCGCGGCGCTTGTCCACGATGGCCAGATCGGCGCCCAGGCGCTTGGCGAAGGCCCGGGCCATCTTCACGCTGCCCACGTCCGGAGCGATGATGCAGGAAGGCTGCAGGTGCATGCTGCGCACGTGGTCCAGCAGCACCGGCGCGGCGAGCAGATGATCGAGGGGGATGTCGAAGAAGCCCTGGATCTGGGGCGCGTGGAGGTCCATGGTGAGCACCCGGTCCACGCCGGCCCCCACCAGCAGGTTGGCCACCAGCTTGGCGGTGATGGGCACGCGGGGGCGGTCCTTGCGATCCTGACGGGCGTAGCCGAAGTAGGGCAGCACGGCGGTGACCCGGTCGGCCGAGGATCGCCGGCAGGCGTCGATGAGCAGTAGCAGCTCGAGCAGATTCTCGGCGGGAGCCGGGGTGGACTGGATGATGAAGGCGTCCACGCCGCGGATGTTCTCTTCGATCTGGATGTGGATCTCGCCGTCGCTGAAGCTTTCGCTGGTCACCTCGGTGAGACGCGTACCCAGGTTCTTGGCGATCTTCACGGCCAGGTCGCTGGTGGCTTTTCCCGAGATCAGGCGCAGATTGTCCCGCTTGCCGAACATGCCCCTCCTTGCCCCGTGCGGCTAAGAAAAACACCGGCCACGCCGGTGCGATGAACTCAGTATGAAAAGGATGGGGCGGCAGGATTCGAACCTGCGAATGCCAGTACCAAAAACTGGTGACTTGCCACTTGTCTACGCCCCAATATCGTTTGACTAGATATCGTCGGTGCCAGACAGGGCTTGAATCTCTCCCGCCTCCGCCCGGGCCCGCTCCCTGGCGTACTCGCTCAGAATGCGTGCCTCGATTTTCTGTCGCATCTCGTTATTCACGGGATGGGCGACATCCTGATAGGTGCCGTCGTTCCGTCGCCTGCTGGGCATGGCCACGAAGGTTCCCTGGGCGCCCTCGATGATCTTGAGTCCGCGAACGACGAAGCAATCATCGAAAGTGATGGAGGCGAATGCCTTCAGCTTGTCATCTTCTCTCAACGAAATGCGGACTTCGGTGATTTCCATGGCCGCTCCCAGGGTGTCGTCGCGCCTCTCGGCGCGTCAGGCTTCTTCCAATCGGACGCCGTCGGGGAGGGGGCGGGCCACCCAGGACATCCACTTGTCCCCCAAGCCCTCCCGGGCTATTTCCGCACGAGACGCGTCCGGGAAGGTCCCGAAGAGCGTCGAACCGCTCCCGCTCATGGACACCTGGACGGCTCCCGCCTCGCTCAACGCCTCTTCGATCTCGCCCAAAACGGGATGAGCGGGATAAACCACGTCCTCCAGGCGGTTCTTGAGAACCATGCCCGCGGCGGGGAAGCGCGCAAGAAATGCCTTAACTTGTTCAACACTAATCCGATAGGGATTTCGTGTCAAGCCCAATTTAATTTGCTCGTAAGCCCATCCGCTGGCTATGGCTATGCCCGGATTGACCAGCAAGAACGCGCCTTTGCCCAGGGGCGGAAGCGCCTCGAGCCGCTCTCCGCGACCCCGTCCGATGGCGGTGCCGCCGCGCAGGAGGAAGGGCACGTCGCTGCCCAATTCGGCCGCCATGGCCGACAATTCCTCCTGAGCCAGATTCAGTCTCCAGAAGCGATCGAGACCCAGGAGCATGGCCGCCGCGTCGCTGCTGCCTCCGCCGAGTCCGGCTCCGAGGGGGATGCGCTTGACCAGCTTCAGACGTAGCCCTCGGGCCTCTCCCCCCGCTCGGGGCCGCATCATCTCCCAGGCCCGGGAGACCAGATTGTCGGCGCCCCTGGGCGCGGGCAGTCCCTCGATGTCCAGACGGAACTCCCCCGGTGACGAACTCTCGTTGAAGTGCAGCTCGTCGCAGAAGTCGAGGGTCTGGAAGATGGTCTCGATGTCGTGATAACCGTCGCGCCGACGGCGGATGACCTCCAGACCCAGATTGATCTTCGCGGGAGCGAAGGCGCGCAGGATGCGGGCTGTGGACATCTCAATTCCCCACGCAGACGATCACCGTGACCACCCAGAGCAGCACGCCCACTTCCAGCGGGCGATCCTTGAGCAGAAGCTCGGAGGGATCGGCACCCAGCTTCTCCCGATAGACCAGGTAGAAGTATCGCATTATCCCGTAGGTGACGAAGATGTTGGAGATGATGATGTCCTGGCCGAGTCGGGCCACCGTGGCCGGCCAGAGGGTGTAGAGGGCGTAGGCCAGGAGCACCACGCCGGCGGTGAGCGAGAGGAGCTGATCCAGCAGTCGCTTGGTGTAGAAGGCCATCACCTTGCGGTGCTTGTCGGCGTTCTCCAGGCGGATCTCTCCCCTCCTCTTGGCGAAGGCCAGGAAGAGCGCGCCGAAGAAGGTGGTGAGCAGGAGCCAGGGGCTCAGGAAGGCGCTGCCCTCCGGAGCGCCGCCGGCCTCGATGCCCGCCACCAGGTGCTCGGCCAGAAGGGCCACGCCCGCCACCGCTCGCAGCACGAAGTTCAGGGCGATGCCGAAGACGTCCAGGATGACCTGGTGCTTGAGCCAGAGGGAGTAGAGGATGTTCAGGAAGTAGAAGATCAGCGCCACGTAGAAGAAGTTGCGGCCGAGCTGCCAGCTCCAGAAGAGCGCTCCCAACGAGATCAAGGCGAAGCCCACGCGGAAAAGGCCCTCGGGCAGGCGTCCGGAGGCCAGGGGGCGGTTCTTCTTCACCGGATGCAGACGGTCCCGCTCCACGTCGAGCCGGTCGTTGAAGAGATAGATGGATCCGGAGAGCAGGCAGAAGATCAGGAAGCCTTCGAGGCTCTTCAGCAGCAGGGTGCTGTCTCCGGCCCGCTGGGCGAAGACCACGCCGAAGAACAGCAACAGGTTCTTGGTCCACTGCTTGGGGCGCAGACCTTCGAGAAGTGCGAAAAAGGTCGTCATGCGTCCGACTCCTTGTCCTCGTCCTTGCGGTTGAGAATGTCCTGGACCTTGGTGACGATGAGGTCGATGGCCACTTCGTTGTGAGCGCCCTCGGGGATGATGAGATCCGCGTAGCGCTTGCTCGACTCCACGAACTGCAGGTGCATGGGGCGCACGGTCGCCGTGTACTGCCCGATGATCGAATCGATGTCCCGGTCGCGGCTCTTCACGTCGCGCTGCAGGCGGCGGATGAAGCGCTCATCGGCGTCCGCGTCGATGAAGATGCGGATGTCCATGCGCTCCCGAAGCCGCGAGTCTTCCAAGACCAGGATGCCCTCCAGCAGCACGATCTCCGCCGGCCCCACCTTATCGCCCTCGGGAAGGCGCGAGTGGGTCTCGTAGTCGTAGCGGGGCTGCATGACCGTACCGCGCTCGCGGAGGATGTCCAGATGCTCCAGCAGCAGTTCGGTCTCGAAGGCGGCAGGATGGTCGTAGTTGATCTTCGCCCGCTCTTCCATGGGCAGCTCCGAGTTGTCGCGATAGTAGGAGTCGTGGCTGATGATCACCACGCGCTCATAGGGGAAATGGCTCTGGACCTTCAGAGCGACGCTGGTCTTGCCGGAGCCGGATCCTCCGGCGAGGCCGATGACGACGGGTCCCTTCATGAACTCTCCCCTGAGCAGCCGCCTGCTCGAAAGGCCCAAGCTAGCAAAGGCCCGAAAATGCGACAAGCGATTCGTTGGCCGTCTAGGACTCGACCATGAGGTGGTCGGTGAGTTCGCAGAGCAGGTGCCCGAGGGCGATGTGAGCCTCCTGGATCCAGGGCGTGTGATCGGAGGGAACCAGCAGAACCTGATCGCAGAGGGGCAGCAGCGGTCCGCCTCCCTTGCCCAGGAGCCCGATGACGAAGACGCCCTTATCGCGGGCCGCCTCGGCCGCGCCCGTGAGGTTCGCGCTCTTGCCGCTGGTGCTGATGAGGATGAGCAGGTCGCCGGGCTCCACGAAGCCCTCCACCTGCCGGGCGAAGACGCGGTCGAAACCGTCGTCGTTGCCGATGGAGGTGAGGGTCGAGCTGTTGGCGCCGAGAGTGTGCACGGCGCGGGCGGGACGGTCGACCAGGTAGCGGCCCTCCATCTCGGCCGCGATGTGCTGCGCGTCGGCGGCGCTGCCCCCGTTGCCGGCCAGGTAGACGCGCCTTCCGCCGGACAGGCACTCCGCCACGCGACCTGCGGCGGCTTCCAACTCGCCGGCGAGATCGTCCAGGCGGGCGAAGAGTTCGCGGTGACCGTCCAGATGGGCGCGGATCAGATCGCTTACTTCACCAGCCATCCCTCTTCCTCCATGTATCGATTCAGGGCGTCCCGCCAGTGGGGCATGGGACGAATGAGCTCCGTCAGGCGGCTCGTGTCCAGACGACTGTCGGCGGGACGGGGCGCGGGGCGCGGGTACTCCTCCGTCGTGCAGGGGCGAACCCGATCCCGGGCGGGCAGTCCCAGATTCTCGGCGATGGCGACGGCGAAGTCGAACCAGTTGCACTCGCCCTCGTTGCAGACGTGCCAGATCCCCGCCGACTCCGTTTCGACCAGATCCATGATGGCCTCGGCCGCGTCGCGGGAGTAGGTGGGGCGCCCGAACTGATCGTCCACCACCTTGAGCTCCTTGCCGTCCTCCAAAAGCCCGGTGATGGTCTTCACGAAATTCCCGCCCTCCGGTCCGAAGAGCCAGGACAGCCTCGCCACCGCGCCGCCGGCCTCCAGTGCCAGGGTCTCCCCCCGCAGCTTGGAGCGCCCGTAGACGGTCTGCGGGTTGGGCGGATCGAGTTCCAGGTAAGGTTCGCCCTTCCCACCGTCGAAGACGTAGTCGGTGCCGATGACCAGGAAGTGCGCCCCCATCTCGGCGGCGGCAGCAGCCAGGGGACCGACGGCCTCGCCGTTGATGGCCATGGCCTCTTCGATGCGGGTCTCGCAGCCGTCCACGTCGGTGTAGGCCGCCCCGTGGATCACCGCCTCCGGCGCTTCGGCCCGCAGGATGGCCGCGGCCTCTTCGGGCTTCGCCAAGTCGAAGGACGGCAGATCCACGGGAATCACGTGATGGCCGCGGCGCCAGCCCGTCTCCACCAGGCGACGTCCGAGCATGCCTCCGGATCCCGTGACGAGGATTCTCATTTCGCCGCCAGGGCCTGGCCCACGGCCTCGAGCACCTTCTCGAAGCTCTCCGCGTCGGGCAGTCCGGCCTGGGCCAGGGTCGGGCTTCCGCCTCCGCGTCCGCCGATGGCCTGGGCGGCATGGGCCACGAGTTCGCCGGCCTTGATGCTTCCCGCAAGGGCGTCGGGCACGAGGATCAGGAAGGACAGCTTCCCTCCGGCCTCGGCCTTGAGCAGCGCCGGCCCGTCCTTCAGCTTGCCGCGGATGGAATCGGCCATGGCGCGGATGCTCTTGGGATCCTCCGCGCTAATCTCGCCGCGGAAGAGTTCCACCCCTCCGAAGCTCCCGGCCGAGCTGAGCAGATCGCCGCTGCTCGCGGCGGCCTGCTTGGCGCGCAGATCCTCGATTTCCTTGCGCAGCTTCTGTCGCGCGGCGGCCAACTCCTCGACCTTGCCCAGAACCTCGTCCTCCTTGGCCTTGAAACGCTGGCTCAGTGCCGAGAGGGTGCGGGCCCGCGAGCCCTGCAGGCGCGCGGCCTCCAGGCCCGTGAGGGCCTCGATGCGCCGGATGCCGCTGGCCACGCTGGTCTCGGCGATGATGGTGAACACGCCGATGGATCCGCTGCGGTCCAGGTGGGTGCCGCCGCAGAGTTCCGTGGAGATGCCCCCCACGCGCACCACGCGCACCTCGTCGCCGTACTTCTCGCCGAAGAGGGCCATGGCGCCGGCCTCTAGGGCTGCCTCGTAGGACATCTCCTCGTGTCCCACCTCGAGGTTGTCGAGGATCCAGCGGGTGACCTGTTCCTCCACGGCCTGAAGTTCCTCGGCCGTGACCGCCTGATGATGATTGAAGTCGAAGCGCAGGCGATCCGGCCCCACCCAGCTGCCGGCCTGGGTCGCGCCCTCGCCGATCACCGAGTGCAGGGCCGCGTGCATGAGATGGGTGGCCGTGTGCGCCCGGGCGATGGCCCTGCGCCTTTCCACGTCGACCTTGGCGTGCACCTCTTCGTTCTTCAGCGTCTCGACCAGGTCTTCACGATCGTACTCGGGCTCGACATGGACCCTGTGGATGATTCGCTCGTCGCGGCGTATCACGTTCTCGACAGGCAGCTCGTAGATGCCGGATGCCAGAATCCCCTGATCCGCGCTCTGACCGCCGGCCTCCGCATAGAACGGAGACTGATTGAGCGCGACCTCCATCCACTCCTCATCGATGAACCTGTACTCACCCGCCACCACGGCGGAACTCAGGTTCTCGGTATCGTAGCCGGTGAAAACGGCATCCGTTCCGCTAGGCATCAACTCGAGGAAGGGTCCGTAGGAGGCGCCTTCGTCGTCGAAACGGCTGGCCTCCTGGCTCAGGCGGCGGTCGGCCTCGAGGGCCTCCTCGTAGCCGACCTCGTCCACGCCCAGGCCCTCTTCCTCGGCCATCTCTCGGGTCATCTCCCAGGGAATGCCGAAGGTACTGTAGAGACGGAAGACGCCCTCGCCGGAGAGCCTGTCGCCGCCGGCCTTGCGGGTCTCGTCCACCAGTTCGCGGTAGCGGGCCACGCCCTGCTCGAGGGTCTTCAGGAAGCGTTCCTCCTCGGCCTTCACGGTGAGGGCCACCCGTTCGACCTTCTCGCGAAGCTCCGGATAGGCCGCGCCCATGACTTCGGCCACCAGTCCCGTGACCCGGTAGAGCATGGGCTCGTGCACGCCCAGGGTTCGCAGTCCCATCATGGCCCGGCGCAGGATGCGCCGCAGCACGTAGCCGCGCCCCACGTTGCTGGGCACCAGGCCCTCGCTGAGGGTGAAGGTGAGGGTGCGGGCGTGGTCGGCCACCCGGCGCAGGGCGATGAGGGCCTCGCCCTCCTCGGCGCCGTCGAAGCCGGTCATGTCCTTGATGCCGTCCATGATGCTGCGGAAGACGTCGGTCTCGAAGACGTTGGTCTTGCCCTGCAGCATCATGAGCATGCGCTCGAAGCCCGAGCCCATGTCGATGCCCCTATTGGCGAGCTGGGGACGGCTGCCGTCCGGCTGCTGGTCGTACTGGGGAAAGACCGAGTTCCAGACTTCCACGTAGCGATCGTCGAAGCCCACGCCGCCTCCGACCTCGCCGCCGGCGTGCTCGGGGCCGAGGTCCCAGTAGATCTCGCTGCTGGGGCCGCAGGCGCCGGTGTCGCCGGCGGGGCCCCAGAAGTTGTCCTCGGCGCCCAGGCGAACGATGCGCTCGGCGGGAAACCCCACGGCCTTCCAGGCCTCCTCGGCCTCGTCGTCGTCCTCGTAGACCGAGACCCACAGGCGATCCACATCGACCTTCAGCACGTCCTTGAAGAACTCCCAGGCGTAGGCCACCGACTCGTTCTTGAAGTAGTCGCCGAAACTGAAGTGTCCGAGCATCTCGAAGAAGGTGAGGTGACGCGGACTGCGGCCCACGTTCTCCAGGTCGGAGTCCTTGCCGCCGGCCCGCATGCACTTCTGGATGCTCATGGCCCGCCGATAGGGCAGCTCGCCCGTGGTGGAGTAGAGCGACTTGAACTGCACCATGCCCGCCGTGGTGAAGAGCAGGGTGGGATCGTCCCGCGGGATCAGGCTGGCGCTGGCCACGTGCTTGTGGCCCTTGTCCTCGAAGAACTTCAGGAAGACGCGGCGCAGTTCGTCATGGGTCATGTTCGTAATCCTCCAGACTCAGATCCTCCCGAAGGAGGGGATGGCAAAGCTCCCGCACCAGGGACTGGGCGAAACCCCGCCGGGCGAGATAGCCGCTGAGGCGTCGCAGCCGGGCCTCCGGGGCCAGGGGAAGAAGGGAAGGAAGCCGCTTGAGGACAAGCCTCCGGGCCAGCTCCCGCTGAAGATCCAGGTCGCGGAGAGGTTCCACCGCCTCGTCGATGAACTCGGAGGGCACCCCCCGCTGACGCATCTTCCGCACGAGCCGGGGCGGCCCCACCGGATCGTGGCGCTCGTGCCAGCTCGCCAGTTTCTGCGCAAAGGCCCGGTCGTCGACCAGGCCCTTGTCGATCAGATTGACGAGGATGGCGTCGGCCTCCTCGGATTCGGTCCCCCACTCCCGCAGCTTGTCGCGCACCTCGCGTTCGCTGCGGTCGCGGCGGGCCAGCCAGTCGAGCACTCGGGCGTAGGGATCCCGGGCCCGGCGCGGCGAACTCATTTCGCGGCGCCCGCCTTCTTGTCGGCAGGCTTCTTCTCCGCCTTCTCGGGAGCGGGCTCTTCCTCGGCCGGAAGCGCTTCCTCGGTGGCGGCGTCCAGGCCGTGATGGCGGCGCAGTTCGCCGTTGAGCTTGTCGCGGACCTCGCCG
Source organism: uncultured bacterium (assembly GCA_964344565.1). GTDB lineage: Bacteria > Krumholzibacteriota > Krumholzibacteriia > JACNKJ01 > JACNKJ01 > JACNKJ01. The sequence continues at coordinate 50,946 of CAYFNT010000016.1, read as the reverse complement.
TTCTCCTTGAGGAACTGCCGCGCGTTCTCCTTGCCCTGTCCCAGCCGGACGTCTCCATAGCTGAACCAGGTGCCGGTCTTCTGCACGATGTCGACCTTCACGCCCAGGTCGATGAGGTCGCTTTCCAGGCTGAAGCCCTCGCCGTAGTAGAGGTCGAACTCGGCGATCTTGAAGGGCGGGGCCACCTTGTTCTTCACGACCTTCACCTTGGTGCGGTTGCCGATGACCTCCTCGCCGCTCTTGAGGGCCTGGATGCGCCGGATGTCCATGCGCACCGAGCTGTAGAACTTGAGCGCGTTGCCACCGGTGGTGGTCTCGGGGTTGCCGAACATGACGCCGATCTTCATGCGGATCTGGTTGATGAAGATGAGGCAGGTGTGGCTCTTGGACACCGCCGCGGTGAGTTTGCGCAGGGCCTGGCTCATGAGCCGGGCCTGCAGGCCCATATGGCTGTCGCCCATGTCGCCCTCGATCTCGGCGGCGGGCACCAGGGCGGCCACCGAATCGACCACGATCACATCGAGGGCGCCCGAGCGCACGAGCACCTCGGTGATCTCGAGGGCCTGCTCGCCGGTGTCCGGCTGGCTGACCAGGAGGTCGTCCACGTTCACGCCCAGCTTGCGGGCGTAGACCGGATCCATGGCGTGCTCGGCGTCCACGAAGGCCACGGCCCCGCCGATCTTCTGGGCCTGGGCCAGGATGCTCAGGGCCAGGGTGGTCTTGCCGGAACTCTCCGGGCCGTAGATCTCGATCACGCGCCCGCGGGGCACGCCGCCCACGCCCAGGGCCAGATCCAGGGCCAGGGTGCCCGTGGAGATGGTCGGGATGTTCGTCTCGATGGCCTGGTCGCCCAGACGCATGATCGAACCCTTGCCGAACTGCTTTTCGATGGACGAGACGGCCAGGCCGAGAGCCTTCTCGCGGCCGTTGTTTTCGGGGTTGGGCATGCTTCTCTCCTTGGACAAGGCGGACCTATCCATCCGCCGCGCTGCGGCCCATCTTCCGGGGCGAACTTAGCACTTCCCCGGCGGGGTCGTAAAATGGATTCTTGCGGGATTTCCGCGGAAAGTGCGGCCGCTGGAAGGATCGTGCCGCGGGGAAACCGAGTCCCCCCAGGGTCTTGCGGAGCGGCTCTGTCAACATCGGCGGCGGGAGGCCGGTCCTCCGACAACCGCTACGCTATTTCAGGAGCACCAGCTTCCGGCTAAGGATCGCTTCGGCGGTCTCCAAACGCAGGTAGTAGATCCCGCTGGAGATCTCTCTCCCACGATCGTCCCGACCGTTCCAGACGATCTGATGCCCACCGGCAACCAGCTTCGTACCCGGAAACAGCGTTTGGATCCTTCGCCCGGCGATATCATAGATGCCCAGGCGCACTTCAGAGTCCGTCTCCAGGTTGAAACGTATCCATGTCGATGGATTGAAGGGATTGGGATAGGCGGACAGGCTCAGGCCCTGTGGCGGGTGGGACTGTCCATCGACGGGCAGGTCGCAGCCCTGATCGAAGGCTCCCACCAGGACGCCGCAATCATTTCCGGGAGGTAGACAGGGCGATCCCAAGGCGAGCGTGTAGTCCCCACCCTCGAAATCACAGAACCATGGGTCCTCCGAAAAGTTGTCCTCGCCTTCACCCAGGCAGATCTCGTCGCCGCCTTCGTTTCCGAAGACATTGCAGCAATCGGCATCGACGCTGGAGGGCATCTCGCATTGGATGCCAGCACCGAGCTCTCCGAAGGCGACAATGCAGCGATCCAGATAGGGATTGCTGCCCTGGCTAAGCCGCAGGTTGCTGCCTTCCGGGGCTCGGTTAGCCGCGAAGGTGCATCGTTCGATGGTGAGCGCTCCGTGATCCACCACCACGCCGCCGCCCCCGAGCGAAGCCTCGTTGCGGGCGAAGAGGAGTTCGCTGAAGAGGTTGCTATGCATAGACGAAGAGTGGATGTAGATGCCTCCGCCCTCTCCGCCGGCAAAGTTTTCGACGATCTTCATTCCGACTAGCTCGCGATCTTCATGGAGCGTCAGGTACATGCCACCGCCGTTCTCGCTAGCCTCGTTTCCACTGAACACCACATCCGGCGTAATCGTCAGGCTTCCATCGCCGTAGAGCCCACCGCCTCTGAAGGCTTGATTGTCTTCGATGTGGGAATTGCTTAATACGAGTGCGGCATCAACGGTATGAAGCCCGCCGCCCACTCCCTCGCTAAGGTTGCCGGCGATCATGCAGCCATGGAAACTCGAAGTGCTCGCGTCCATCCAGACGCCGCCCCCGCTTTCGATGGCGAGGTTCTCTTCGATTCTGCAATTGATGAAGGTCGGCGTGGACATCCACAGTTTCACGCCGCCACCCCTGTCAGGGGAAGTGTTGTCGCGGATCACGCAGTTCTCGATGGTTGGGGAAGCGTTGCGAATCACCAGTCCCGAATCGCCGCCGCCGCGAATGGTGAAGCCGGCGACGTAGGTCGTGGAGCTGTCCGCCGATGCATCTGACCTCCCGCCGATGTTCAGCACCGTTCCCGATCCCTGCCCCTCGAGAATCGTGGAGTCGGGACCGCTACCCAGCAGCGTCACCCCGGAGGGCATGACCAGCGATTCTGCATAGATTCCCGGACCGACTAGAACGGAATCGCAATAGGCGGCCAGCTCGAGCGCTTCACAGATGGTGGCGAACTGCTCGGGTACGCGCAGGACGCGGCAGTCCGGCGCATCGCAGTCGCCCAGGCCTCGAGCTCCGATCAGCTCCGCGCATTCGTTGTTTTCGGGCAGGCAGGGGGAATCGACGCTCAAGCGGTAGTCGTCGGCACCGAGATCGCAGAACAGGGGATTGGCAGAAAAGTTGCCGCCGTCGTCGATCCCACAGAGCTCGTCACCTCCCATGTTTCCGAAAAGGTCACTGCATAGGATGAGGGCGGATCCATCGTCCCCGCAATGGATGGCTTCACCGCCGTCGTTGAAGGCGATCACGCTGCGGTCCACTATGGGCGTGGAGAGATCCTGTGAGTAGATCGTACCCTCTCCGCTCATGGCGAGGTTTTCGACCAGCGTGCAGGACTCCAAGCGGGGATAGGAACTTCCGGTCGCGAATAGCGCCGAACCTCGCGCGGCGCGGTTCTCCGAGATGACGCAGCGAAGGAGTTGGGCCGAGGAATACTCTCCAAGGAATACTCCGCCACCATAAGCTTGGGCGAAGTTCGCCCTGATCGTACAGTCTTCGATGGTTGGCGACGCGCTAAGGCATTTTATACCTCCGCCATTCTCCTCGGTCGAATTACCTTCGATGATGCACCCACGGATTATCGCGTCCTCGAAATGGACGGATATCCCAGAGGTCGTGCCCCCTGAAATGGTGAAACCCTCGAGGGTGGAGACTTCTCCCTCCCTGTCCTCTCTTATCGACAAACCGATATCGATGACGGATCCTTCGCCGTTACCGGTGATGAACGTGAGGTCCGCGCCACCGGTTGAAATGAGAGCGACACCCGTTGGAATGCTGATATTGCCTGTATAGTAGCCAGGTTCGACCAGCACCGTATCGCAGATGCCTGTCATGCTCAGAGCTTCTTGGATGCTGGAGTAATCCTGAGGGACTAGGATCTTATCGCAATCCGGGAGATCGCAATTCCCTATTCCGCCAGCTCCGATCAGGATGCCGCAGGAATTGTTCTCCGGAAGACATGGTGATTCGGCATAGAGAGTGAAATCGCCTTCCGCCCAATCACATAGAAGAGGGTCTTCCCAGAGGTTGCCGCCACCATCAATACCGCAAAACTCATCACCACCAGTATTGCCGTAGAGGATCGAGCAAGACAGATTGATCATCGGTGACCAGCAACTCACACCTTCACCGATGGAATTGAAGGCGATGAGACATCCTTGGAAACTGGGCCAGGAGGCGATGAAGTTGGCGACTCCAGCCCCGGTCGCGGCTTCATTTCCCACGATCGTGGTTCCTGAAACCTCGGCATCGGAATTGTATAGGAAGATGCCGCCACCCTCAAAGGAGGTGTTTCTGGAAATGATACAGTCGGAGATTACCGGATCACAATCACGGATGTAGATGCCTCCTCCCCGATGGGACGAGATGTTCTGTGTGATCCAGCAGTTTCGGATCTCCGCGTGAACACCCCAAAGCGAAAGTCCCGATTCGCTGCCGTTTCGAATCGCAAATCCATCTATTACGATTGGGGCGGAAACTCGATCAGCCTCGCGATCAAAGCCGAGTGTGACGGTTGTGCCGGATGTTTGCCCATCGATGATTGTCGACTCGAAACCGTGGGTGCTGACCAGCACGACTCCAGCGCGCAGCCGGATATTCTCGTAGTAGGTACCAGGAGCCACGAGCACAGTGTCGCATGCGTAGGTGTGCGCTAGAGCTTCGGACAATGTCGAATACTCCTGGGGGACGAGCAGGGTCTCGCAGATTGGCGCTTCGCATTCCCCTTCGCCGTAGGCTCCCACCAGGACCCCATCGTTGTTCTCGGGCAGACAGGGAGAGTCTTCGTGCAATCGGAAATCCCCCAGGCCGGCCTCACAGAAAAGCGGATCCGCGCTGAAGTTGCCGCCCCCTGATCCCTCGAGCTCATCTCCACCCACGTTCCCATAGCTGTCGCAACCAGTGACGATGGCGTCGTAGGGCAAGCCGAAAACAGCCCCACCTCCCTCGTTGAAGGCAATAATGGATTTCCTCAGGCTGATATTCAGAGGACCTTCCACGGCGATGCCCGCACCGTATTGCGCCTGATTGCCGAAGAAGGTGCAGTTCTCGATGCCGGCATTCTCGGAATAGTCCGCAGCCGCAATGTAGACGGCTCCGCCCCGCTCGGATTGGTTCCCCGAAAAGACGCAGTACTCCACGCTAAGGTGAGAACTAATCGTGCAGGAGATCGCGCCACCCCAGAAGGCCGAATCGAACTGGCCGTTGTCGAGGAAGTGGCAGTATCTGACTTCCAATCTGAATTCCGACACCACAATCGCATTGGATATGGCACCCGAGATGCTGATGCCCTCGATCCCGGCCGGTGGGTTTTCTGAAATGGAGTGCCCAAGAAACGCGAAATACTCGTTGCTCGCGTCGATTTGCACGGAAGAAGGATCGAGAGGATCTCCGCGTAGCAGCACACCCTCGCGGAGCTGCGCGCTTTCGGAGTAGATGCCCGGCGCGAGTTGTACCGTGTCTCCCACCTGGGCCGCCCAAAGGCCGTCCTGGATCGTAGGCTCCTCGGCGGGCACGTGGATGATGGCACCGAGAGCGACCGAGAACGATGCCTGGAAGAAAAACAGAATCGACAGGAACAGCTTCATCGCACACCCCCTGACCCCGGTATTCTATCACACCCTCGGAGTAATAAGAACTATTTTAGGAGGTGAGTCAGGATTCGGCAAACCTCACTTAATCAATATGAGCCGAAGCGTTTCCCGCCGTCCATCCTGCTGAAGACTGAGGAGATAGGCTCCCGAACTCACGGGACGACCCTCCTGATCCACACCGTCCCAGGCAAACTCGTGCAGGCCTTTTCCCAATGTGCTGACCGTATGCAACCGTCGGATGCGCCGACCCGCGATATCATAGATCTCAAGTTCAAACTTCGATCTCTTATCGACCCTGACTTGAATCTCTGTCGACGGATTGAATGGATTGGGAAAGGCCGTGAGTCGTAGCGTTCCCGCCGGCGCCGCCTCCGGCGCGTCCACAGGATCTTCGCATCCGAGCCCTCGGGCCCCGATGAGGACGCCGCAGCTGTTGCCCAGGGGCAGGCAGGGCGAGCTCGCGGCGAGGGACCAATCGTCGCCGTCCAGGTCGCAGAAATAGGGATAGGCGCTGAAGTTTCCGCCGAGATCGAGGCCGCAGACCTCGTCGCCGCCTTCGTTGCCGTAGAGGTCGCAGCAGGACATCCTCGGCTCGCCCAGGGTGTGGCAGTCCATGAGATCACCGGGACCGTTGAAGGCCAGGATGGACCGCTCCACCTGCGGGAAGGCTATGTCCAGGTGGAAGAGGGCCCCGCCGCCCGCGGCGTTGTCCACGAAGGTGCAGCCTTCGAAGAGGGGTGAGTTGAAGTCGAGGTATCCGACGCCACCGAGACCCGGCGCGTGGTTCCCCGCGAAAACGCATCCCGCGAAGACCGGCTCTCCGTAGGGGCACTCGCGCAGGAAGAGCGCGCCGCCGTCGATGAAGCTCTCGTTGCCATAGAAGACGCAGTCCTCGAAGTATGGCCGAGCGCCCTCGGCCCAGAGGGCGCCCCCCTCTTCCCGCGAGGTGTTCCAGTAGAACTCGCAGTCGATGAAGCTCGGCTCCGAATCACCTTCGATCATGTGTACCGCGCCGCCGCGATAGGCGATGTTGCCGCTGAAGCGACAGCGCTCGAAGCGCGACTCGCTCCCCCAGATCAGGGCTCCGCCACCGTCATATCCATCGTTCTGGGTGAACAGGCAGTCGGCGATGAGAGGATGAGACTGGTCCAGGAAGAGCGCACTGCCGGCCGCGCCTCGAAGGGTGAAGCCGCGGAGCACGGCGGAGGCGTCCACGTATTCGGCCACGATCACGAAGGTATGGTCTTCCGCGTGGATCACCGTTGCGCCCTGCTCCATGTCTTCGGCCAGCAGCGTGACGCCGGAGAAGAGCGGAACCGAATGCTCATAGTAGATGCCCGACGCCACCAGAACCGTGTCGCCGTAGTCGGCGAGACGCATGGCGCTTTCGACCTCGGAGATGTCCGCGGGCACGTGCAGCACCAGGGCCGAAACCGGCGACAGGTAGAAAAGCAGGGCGAGGAGAAGCAGTCGATTGGCCAAAGCAAACTCCTGTGGAATAATCAATTATAGCACAGAGGTCTGGGCCGGACCAAACTCAGCGGTCGTTCAAGGGCACTTCCAATAGCGAGCGATAGATGGGCCCCCGCGGCCGGAGTTGGCTCTCATAGAGATGGAAGGCGTCTGCCTGGAAGGAAGAAACCTTCGGGGTGCCGATCAGATCGGGATCCAGTTCCAGCTTCTCTCCCCGGCGAACGCGCGCCAAGGTCAGATGGGCCTTGAAGTCGCGGCGCTCGGGCTCGAATCCGACGCCGGCCGTGGCCTCCTGCACGGCCGCCGCCAGATCCCGCAGCGACTTCACTCCGGAGAGGAGCCCCAGGGCCAGCACCCTAGCGCGGGCTCCCGGAGGCATGGCGAAGGCGGCGCCGGTCTCCAGGGTAAAGCTGCCCAGGCTGCGAAGCTCCGAAAGGGCCTTCATGATCGAAGGCACCCGATCCGGATCCACGTCGCCCAGGAACTGAAGGGTGAAGTGGTAGAGGGCCGCATCGACCCACTTCAGACGAGGATACTCGGTCCGCCAAGGCGCCAAATGCTGCTCGAGAGTCTGTCGCTGCTGGGGCGGCAGGGGAAGTCCGACAAATAGCCGCATGCACCCTCCAGGGGCTAAGTTCGCTGGTCAAAACAGGATAACAACTCCATAGTGTCCGCACAATCGGGCGCCGCATTTGGGCTTTGGCACTTGTCCTGCTAGAATACCTCCTGCGCGGATCCCGTCGAAAGGTCACCGCCATGTCGATCAAAGTCATCGCCGCCCTGATCCTGCTGCCGCTACTGGTTGTCGCCTGCGGGGAGACCAGCACAGACCCGGTGGAATGGGAAGGTCTGCCCGACTGGACCGAGCCCACCCACGGCAACTCGACGCCGCCGAACTTCGATGTGGTCTTCCCCGAGGAAACCGTGCAGCGCCTGGACCTGGTCATCGATCCGGCCTACTGGCAGGACATGCTCGAGGACATGGAAGAGCACTACGGCCCCTTCGGACAGGGCGGCTTCCCACCCCCGCCGTCCGACGACAATCCCATCTGGGTGCCCTGCTCGGTCTTCCATGAGGGCATCGAGTGGTACCACGTGGGCGTGCGCTTCAAGGGGAACTCGAGCCTGGTCTCGGCCTGGCGGGCGGGCATCTGGAAGATGGCCCTGAAGCTCGACTTCGACGAGTTCGAGGACACCTGGACCGAGATCGACAACCAGCGCTTCTACGGCTTCAAGCAGCTCTCGCTCTCGAATGGCTACGAGGATCCCTCCCTCATGCGGGAGCACCTGGCGGCGGGCATCCTGCGCGAGGCGGGAGTGCCCGTGGCCCACACCGTTCCCTGTCGCATCTTCATCGACCATGGCGATGGCCCCCTCTACTTCGGCCTCTACACCATGGTGGAAGTGGTCGACGACACGGTCATCGAGACGCAATTCTCAGACGGCGGCAACCTCTACAAACCCGAGGGTCCGGGAGCCACCTTCGCGGCGGGTTCATTCGACGAGGCCGATTTCGACAAGAAGAGCAACGAGGACAGCTCCGACTGGAGCGACGTGGCGGCGGTCTACGAGGCCCTGCACTCGAACCTGCGCACCAGCGAGCCAGCCACCTGGCGTGGGCAACTCGGCTCGGTCTTCGATATGGACGGCTTCATCCGCTGGCTGGCCGTGAATACCGTCATCCAGAACTGGGACAGCTACGGCAAGGAATTCCACAACTACTATCTATACAACGAGCCCGGCAACGAAGTGCTGAGCTGGATTCCCTGGGATCACAACGAAACCCTGCAGCCGGGCAAAAATGGTGGCGCCGTCGCCCTGGACTTCAGCGATGTGGAGGACGGCTGGCCCCTCATCAACTTCCTGGTCGAGGACGAGGTCTACTGGCATCGCTACCTCACGCTGCTCGATGAGATCATCCACGGTGCTTTCGCGCCTTCGCGCATGACACCCATCTATCAGCAGACCCACGCCATGATCGAGCCCTACGTGGTGGGCGACGACGGAGAACAGCCCGGCTACAGCTATCTGGTGCAGTCGGCGGACTTCATGGTCGAGTTGGGATACCTGGAAAATCATGTCACGGAGCGCTACGAGCTGGCCGCGGAACTGCTCGCCGTCGAAGGCTACTGATCGCGCAGGATCATCCAGAGCAGGGTCAAGGCCTCCTGAACCGCGTAGCGACGATTGTCCTCGCGTCCCCAGGGCGCGAGTCGCGCGATGTGCCGCGTCTCCGATTTCCCCGCCAGTGCGATATGCAGGGTGCCCACGGGCTTCTCGTCCGTGCCACCACCGGGACCCGCGATACCCGTGATGGACAGGGCCCAATCGGCGCCGAGCCGGCCCCGCGCGCCTTCGGCCATGGCCCTCGCGCACTCCTCGCTCACCGCGCCGTGCTCTTCCAGAATCGCACCGGGCACGCCGAGCAGTGACGCCTTCACCTCGTTGGCGTAGGATTGCACCCCGCCGAGGAAGACTTCACTGGCCCCTGACACACGCGTGATTCGCGCGCCCAGCAGTCCGCCCGTGCAGCTTTCGGCCACGGCCAGGGTCTCGCCGCGCTCGCGAAGCATCGCCGCCACGACCTCCTCCAGGGCCTCTCCCCTGCGTGAGACGAGATGCCGTTCAAGCCGCCCTGCGAGTTCCTCGTGATCGAACTCTGAGGCGGGCACGCGCACACGTATGCCCTCGCGGTTGGGATAGAAACCCAGCCGCTCCAGGCCGGGCATACCTTCCAGGGCGGTGGCGAGCTTGTCCTCGCCCAGTCCGGCCAGGCGCCACTCCTGAGCGCCGAGGCCGTTTTCGGACAGGGGCAGCAGCGACTCGAGGACGGCGCGATACTCCGACGGCACCCCGGGCAGCACGAGCAGGAAGCCTCGCTCGTTCTCGCAGAGGATGGGCGGCGCGGTGCCCACGGGATTGCTCAAGGGCCTGCAGCCCTCGGGCATGCGCGCCTGCCGATGGGTGTAGACCGTGAATGTTCTTCCGCGCCTCGACTCGAGATTCCGGATCATCTCGGCGGCCTCGGCGCTCTCGACCAGCTGTACGCCCAGTCCCGCGGCGATCTCCTCGCGGGTGGCATCGTCCTCGGTGGGCCCGAGTCCGCCTTCGAGGAAGAGGGTGCCGCCCTCTTCCTTCCAGCGTCGCACGGCGGCCTCGGCCGCGCCCGCGCGATCGGGAAGCTGCTCCACGGAATCGGGAATCTCCCCCAGCTGGGCGAGGCGTTCGGCCAGCCAGGGCGAGTTGGTGTCGGGATGGTCCCCGCGCATGAGCTCGTCGCCGATGGCGACGATGCGCAGGGGGCGTGCGAGGCGCTTGCCGAGATCTAGAGGAACCACAGCGTGAGCAACTTCAATGAAATGAGCGTGTAGACGCCGGCCATGAGATCGTCGAGCACGATGCCCCATCCTCCGGGCAGGTTCTCGAGCCGGCTCGCGGGCCAGATCTTGGCGATGTCGAAAAAGCGGAACAGGAAGAAGGCTGCGAGCAGCAGCTTCCAGGTGCCGGGCACGTTCAGGGGCTCGCCGAGGACGGCCAGCGGCAGCAGGATGCCCACCACCTCGTCCACGGTGCAGGCGCTGGGATCCTTCCCATGCTGGCTTTCCATGTAATAGGAAAGCGGAACCGAGGCCACCAGTGAGATCAGGAAGAAGGTCCAGAGCCCGGCGCTGCTCGGCCCCCAGAACCAGAGGATGAGCACGATCAGGAAACTGGACACCGTGGCCGGAGCGATGGGGAAGTATCCCGTGAAGGCCGTGCTGCCGAGGAAGCGAAGCAGGTTTCTCATGCCGGATTCCTTTCCGTGCGTGTTTGCAGGCTACAGCTTCACGCGGCCTTCGAAGGCGCGCGACAGCGTGGCTTCATCCAGATACTCCAGTCGACTGCCCGCGGGCAATCCCCGCGCCAGGCGCGTGACGCTGAGGCCCAGACCATCGAGCTGTTCCCCCAGGTAGAGCGAGGTGGTCTCGCCCTCCACGCTGGAAGACAGGGCCAGGATGATTTCGGCGACCTGCTCGTTCTCCACGCGGGCAAGCAACTGCTCGATGCTGAGGTCCTGGGGATGCACTCCGTCGAGGGGACTGATCACCCCGCCGAGCACGTGGTAGAGGCCGCGAAAGATGCCGCTGCGCTCCAGGCTGAGCACCTCCACCGGTTGCTCCACCACGCAGAGCTTGCCGCCCTCGCGTTTTGGATCCGAGCAGATCGGACAGTAGCGGGCTTCCGCGTAGAAGCCGCAGCGCTCGCAGAAACCCAGCTTCTCGCGGGTCTCCATGAGCAGGCGCGCGAGTTCGCGGGTTTCCGCTTCCTCCTGCCCCAGCAAGTGCAGGGCGATGCGCTGGGCGCTGCGCTCGCCGATGCCCGGCAGGCGAGTGAGTCGGCGCACGAGTCGTGCGAGTAAGGGGCTGATCTTTTCCATCAGAAGCCGGGCATGCCGCCCATGAGGGGACCCATCTTCTCCTGGCTCGCGCGCTTGGCGGCGTCCTGGGCGGAACGCAGGGCCGCGAGGATCATGTCCTCGAGCATCTCCGCGTCGGCGTCTTCCAAGGCTTCGGGCGCGATCTTGATCTCCACCGGATCCATGGCGCCGTTCACCTTCGCGGTGACCACGCCCCCGGCTACGCCTTCGAAGACGGTGGCCTCCAGCTCCCGCTGGATCTCCGCCATCTGCGCCTGCATCTGCTGGGCCTGTTTCATCATCTTGCCGATGTTCTTCATGCTGACTCCATCTAGTGGTCTTCGACGATCTCGCCGTCGAATTTCTTGAGCAGATCCTGCACCAGGGCATTGTCGGAGTGTTCCTGCAGGGACCGTTCGCGTCGCGCGTCGTCGGCGCGGGCCTGGGTCACCCGCGGAGCGGCCGGCTCGGGTGCGGCTTCGTCTTCGGGACCGGTGAGCCGCACGTCGCGGCCTTCGCCGAAGATCTCGCGGAACTTGTCCTGCAGGAGCAGGCGGTCCTCGTGGTTGTCGAGCAGCGTGCGGAAATGGCTGTCGAGGTGAAGGGTGAAGCTCTCGCGATCCACGCCGCCGGGACGGGCCTTCTCGAGGAACTGTCCCTTGATCATGCTGGACTGCTTCACCGCCCCCACGAATTCGGGCCAGGCCGCCTCCAGGCCGGATCGGCTGAGGGCGTAAGCGGCCTGTGGCTTTGCGCCGCTGCCCGCTGCCGGCGGTCGGCTGACCGCTTCCCGCGGCCCGCTGTCTGGTCCTCGCTGCCCTCGTGTGCTGCCAGGCTTCCGGCTGGTGACTGGAGACTGGGGACTGGGGACTGGCGCTTCTGAACTCGAGACCCCCTGCCCGCCCTTCAGAATCGACAGCACCTCGGACAACAGCACCCGCTTCTCGAAACGCGTCAGTTCCACCACGAAGGCCTCGGTGAGGATGCGGGGCTGGCTGGCGCGCTTGATCTGCTCGGCCCGGTCGCCGGAGAGGCGGGTGAGGTAGAGCAGGTCCTCGTCCTGGAAGCCTTCGGCAAGACGTCGGCAGACCTCGATGTCCTCGGCGGGAAGTTCGCCTTCCAGAAGCTGGTCGTTCATGCGAAGGACCAGCAGGTTGCGGAAGTGCCGGGCCAGTCCCGCCACGAAATCGTGGGGCGTGCCGCCGGCGTCGAGGGAGGCGTCCAGCGACTGCAGGGCCGCGGCGCCGTCGCCTTCGATGATGGCCTCGGTGAGGGTGAAGTAGTGTTCGTATCGGGGAAGGCCGAGCAGCTCGATGAGCGAGTCGATATCGAGGCTCTGACCCAGCGAGGAGACCGACTGATCGAAGAGCGTGAGTCCGTCGCGCATGCTGCCCTCGGCCTTGCGGCCCAGGGCCATGGCCGCGCCCTCGCCAAGGGTGATGCCCTCGCTCGCGGCGATGTGCTCGATGCGACCGGCGATCTCTTCGCTGCGGAGCAGGCGGAAGGCGTATCGCTGACAGCGCGAGCGGATGGTCGGAATGATCCTGTCGTACTCGGTGGTGGCCATCACGAAGACCACGCCCGGCGGAGGTTCTTCGAGAGTCTTCAGGAAGGCGTTGGCCGCGGCCCCGGTGATCTGATGAGCCTCGTCGAGGATGATCACGCGATAGCGGCCGTCCAGGGAACTCAGGCCGATGCTCTCGCGCAGATCGCGGATGTCCTCGATGCCGCCCCGACTGGCGGCGTCGAGTTCGAGGACGGCCATGCTCGTTCCCGCGGCGATGCTCTTACAGGAAGCGCATTCGCCGCAGGGCTCGCGGGTAGGCCCCTTCTCGCAATTGAGGGCCTTGGCCAGGATGCGCGCCACGGTGGTCTTGCCGCAGCCCCGCGGGCCGCTGAAGAGATAGGCGTTGGCCACGCGGTCCTGCTCGATGGCGCCGGCGACGACCTGACTCACATGGTCCTGCCCCACCACGTCCTCGAAACGCTGAGGTCGCCACTTGAGGGCCAGCACCTGATAGTCCACGCGCATCCTTTCAATGAAAAAGGCCAGGTTGATCCACGGCACATCCGGGGGTTTTCGTACCGCTGCTACCTTCCGGTCCTGACGGGGTTGGAAAATCCGGATTGCGTGGGACCTGGCCCGAACCGGTTGTTCGAAAAGGCGGAGAGGCAGGGATTCGAACCCTGGGAACCCGCGAAGGCTCAACGGTTTTCGAGACCGCCCCGTTCAACCACTCCGGCACCTCTCCTGTACTGCTGTCGATCAAGGCGGAGAGTCTGGGATTCGAACCCAGGGTACCTCTCGGTACACACGATTTCCAGTCGTGCCGATTCGACCGCTCTCGCAACTCTCCTGTCCGCACTAGTGCCTTAGCTGCCTAAAAAAATCCCGCATCAGCTGGGCGGCGTCTTCGGCCCGAACGCCCCCGAGGACCGTCACGCTGTGATTCCAGCGCGGCTCCGCGGGCACGTCGAGGATGGAACCGCAGGCTCCGAATTTGGGATCGGAAGCCCCGAAGACCACCCGGCTGATCCGGGCCAAGTGAATGGCGCCGATGCACATGGTGCAGGGTTCCAAGGTAACAAAGAGCTCGCAGTCGGTCAATCGCCATGTACCCAGGGTATTGGCGGCCGCGGACAGGGCCAGGGTCTCCGCGTGGGCGGTGGGATCCTGCAGCCGCTCCACGGAATTCCGGCCGCGTCCGATCACCCGATCGCCCTGCACCACCACGCAGCCCACGGGCACCTCGCCCTCCTCGAAGGCCTTCATGGCCTCGGCGAGGGCCAGGTCCATCCAGCGGAAATCGCGCTCTTCCATGCTCACCTCCGGCAGCCCAGAAACTAGATCCTGAACCCCGGCTTTTCCAGAGTTTTAAAGTGGAGGACGGACTCCGGTTCGAGTCGTCAATCCTCGATTGACAGGACGCGTAAGCCTGCCTAACCTGCCCGCTTTGGAGGCCCATCGGCCCGATTCTAACCCCCAAAGGATGGTCCCATGAACGTCACTCAACAGACTGAGTACGCCTTCGCGGAGTATATCTGGATCGATGGGCAGCGGCCCACCGCCAAGCTTCGCAGCAAGACCAAGGTATTGACGGCAGATCCCGATCACCCGCCCGTCTGGGGATTCGACGGGTCCTCCACGCAGCAGGCCGAGGGCAGCGATTCGGACTGCGTGCTGAAGCCGGTGAAGGTCTACCCCGATCCCATCCGCGGCGGAGAATCGCGCCTGGTCCTCTGCGAGGTCTTCGATCCCGACGGCACGCCGCATCCCACCAACACGCGCGCCCTCCTGCGCGAGCAGGAAGACAAGCACGGTGGCGAGAAGTGCTTCTTCGGCATCGAGCAGGAGTACACGCTTTTCGAAGGGAACCATCCCCTGGGTTGGCCCGAAGGCGGATTCCCCGCGCCTCAGGGCAACTACTACTGCGGCATCGGCGCCGACGAGGTCTTCGGACGGGAGATCGTGGAGCGTCACATGGTGGCCTGCCTCAACGCCGGCATCCAGATCGCGGGCATCAACGCCGAGGTCATGCCCAGCCAGTGGGAATTCCAGGTCGGGCCCAACGACGGTCTCACCGTGGCTGACGACCTCTGGACCTCGCGCTGGCTGCTCTACCGCATCGCCGAGGACTACGGCGTGAACGCCAAGCTGCATCCCAAGCCCATCGCGGGAGACTGGAACGGCGCCGGCGCCCACGTGAACTTCAGCACCGAAGCCATGCGCGGCAGCCTGGACGCCTGCTGGGATGCCATCAAGAAGCTCGAGGGCAAGACCGAGGAGCACATCGCGGTCTACGGCGAATTCATCGAGATGCGTCTGACCGGTCTGCACGAGACCTGCGACTACCGCACCTTCCGCGCGGGAGTCTCCGACCGGGGAGCCAGCGTGCGCATCCCCTGGCACGTGGCCAAGGCGGAGCAGGGCTATATCGAGGATCGTCGACCCAACGCCAACATGGACCCCTACGCCGCCTGCGCGAAGATGATCGAGACGGTCTGCGGCTGACCGGTAGGGATCGTGAAAACGGGGAGGGCAGAGCCTTCCCCGAATGAAATGTGAAGCTTGAATGAGGGGAGGGCACAGCCCTCCCCATTATTTAAGCATCAGCATCTTGCCCGTATCCGATACGTCGCCCGAGATAAGCAGCGAGAAGTAGACGCCCGAGCCGAGCTCGCGTCCCTCGTCGTCGAGGCCGTCCCAGACCGCGCTGTGAAGTCCGGCCGTGAAGCGTTCCTCGGTCAGCAGGGTCCTCACTCGGCGTCCCTCCACATCGTAGACGGCCAGGTAGACCTCGCCGTCCTCGGGAAGTTCGAAGCGCAGAGTCGTGCTCGGATTGAAGGGGTTGGGATGATTCGGCCCGAGTGCCAATCGGGGCGGCGCGCTATCGAGGGGGGCGCCGCTTCCCTCGGCATTCCCGTCCTGATCGGCGGGCTCCTCGCCCGGCTGATCATCGATACGCACCGCGCGCGTCGAACGGATGGAGAGGAATTCCTGATGATGGACGGTCAGGGTGTAGACGCCTTCCTGCAGCGGGGGCACCGCGAGAATGGCCTGTCCCGAGATGTTCGTCTCGGCGCTGACCTGGACGCCCAAATCCTTGGAGTAGAGCGTGACGATGGCTCCCCTGACCGGAGCGCCATCGCTCAGCACGCGCAACTTGACCTCTTGGGAGTAGGCGCTGAGTCCGAGCAGGTTCATCAGGGACATGGGGCGCGGCTGGCCGGTCCAGATCTTCATGGCCGGATCGCCGAAGAGGTTCAGATCGTAGTGGCACCAGCGCATGCCCGGGTAGTCCACCATCCAGGCCAGGTCCATCTTTGAGTCGTCGTTGGCGTGGCCAGCCTCGTGGATGCCCTCACCGAACAGAGCGTCGAAGAACTCGCGATCGAAGTACTGGGAGGGACCCGCGGTGCCGCCCGCGTCGCCCCAGCCGTAGCGCGAGTTCATGACCGCGGCCACGGCGCCGCCGAACTCGGTGGTCAGTCGCTCGCCGAAACAGTCGGCCGGGTATCCGCCGTAGCTGGCCTTGTCGTCGAAGGAGCCGCAGTAGCATCCCTGGCTGTAGAAGAATCCGTAGGCGTTGTCGATGCCGTCATTGCTCAGTAGCGGCAGGTCGTTGTTGTGGAGCTTGGCCGCCAGATTGTAGTAGGCGTGCCCCTGGTGATTCACGATGCCCAGGCCGTCGTTCATGATCACCATGAGGTGTTCCTTCTGCCAGGCCCAATCCCGTTCGTAGAGCCCGCCCACGGCCATGGTGCTCGGCACTCCGGCGGTGACGATTCCGTTGGCGTCCGAGCCGTACCAGATCTCGTCCTTGTAGGTGGCGCCCCATGTCAGCGGATTGGTCCAGAGCTTTTCGCCGATCATGAGCATGCGGTTGGCGTGCTTGGCTACGGGGTCGTCCTGGTAGAGCATCTGCTTGCGGATGAAGTTGTCCAGGTCTTCGGCGTCGCTCACGCAGGCTCGGCCCACGGCCAATTCTGGAAAGAGGTCTTCCTCACCGGGTTCGCCCCAGCGGCCGTCGCCGTCCACGTTCCAGTCGCCGTCCAGCGCTCCATAGTAGATATCGCCGGGAAGATCGTAGTCGGTGGTGCTGTAGGCCTGACAGAACAGCCCCCGGTGGGGAATGCCGTTGTCGTCTCGGGTGTCCCCTACCAGGAGCAGATACTCGGCCCCGGTGCCCTGGTAGGCGTCCTTGATGAAGTTCCGAAGCGTCTCCGGTTCGTCGCGCCCCTCGTAGTTCTCATTGACCCAACCGCGAAGATAGAGCTCGACCTGATGACCGCGGGAGCGAAGGAACTCCAGGTAGGGTTCGAGCTGGCTCGCCCAGGTCTGGGTGGTCAAGATGAGGTAGTCCAGTTCGCCGAAGCTCCGCGCGCTGCCGTCGCTCGAGGGGAATCCGTCGTAGAGGCTCAGCATCTCGGGATTGTCGATGAGCGAGACCAGCCTGGACCGGGTGCGCTCGTCGCTGCGCAACATCGACGCGCTGGCCTCCCGCGCGTCTTCGTCCATCTCGGTGTGGACGCGCAACTCGAGCCGGGGATGCCAGTTCAACCGTCTATCCACGCCACGATACCGAATCGGACTGAGCACCAGGGTGAGAACTCGGTGCCCGCGGAAGACATCCTCCCGCCAGGAGACCAGCGGATCGGCGGGCCAGAAGTCTGCGCCGCCATAGATCGTCTGGATTCCTTCGATCATTTCGGCGGCCAGAGGCTGGCTCAGTTTCTGGGGAGCCTGGGCGACGAGGGGCGGCCGCGTGTGGCTCAGGGTGCGAGTCTCCAGGGGCAGCACTTCCACGCGGCTCACCTTCTCACCTGGAGCGAGGAGAAGTCTGAAGGGAGCTTTGGGCAGGAGAGGTTCGCCGGGCTGTCCCAGGGAAGGGGCGCCGGGCATGAGGATCTTCAGCCCCTCGGATATGGACTGGATCTCGGGAAGATTTGAGTGGAATTGGTAAACCCGTACCTCTGCCGCAGCGGAAGCCGCGAGGAGGATGAGGATGCCGATCGCAAGGGTGAGGAACCTAGCCTTCAAGCAAACTCCCTGAGCGGAAATCCATGTATTCCGGACTGTCGAGTATTCTAACACAAGACATATGCAATGCCCAGACCGATTCCCTCAAACCACTCCCCGATGGGCATTGGGGAGTTCGGCAGTCCTTTCCAGAGCCGAGAAAACCCGGCCCCACTGGAGCCGGGTGAGATTCACTTCCTAGTTGCATCAACTATTTCAACAGCACCAATTTGCTTTCCGAACCGAATTCAGAGCCCGAGATTCTTAGCAGATAGACACCCGAGCCCATCGCCACCCCCTGGGAATTAGTTCCATTCCAGGCGATCTCATGACGGCCCGCTCCACGAACTCCTTGAGACAGGGTAAGGACTTTTCGGCCCGAAACGTCATAGATTTCGAGCTTCACGAACTCTTCATTCGCCAATTCGAATATGATTTCGGTCCTGGGATTGAAGGGGTTGGGGAATGCCCCCAAGAAAGTGAATGAAAGTGGTGCGATTTCATCCACGCTGGTCGGATCTTCGGATTCGGTGACTTCGATTAGTTGATCCGCGCTCAAATCCGTGAGCAGGGAGTAGGCTCCCGAGGGCCAGAACACTTCCAGGGAATCGACCAGATTCGCGTCTCCCAGACCGAATTCCGTCCGCAGCGAACTCTGGGAGAGATAGCCCGTGTCGCTGCCCACCTCCCGCAGTTGCTCCATGCCGCCGGCCACCAGACGCAGGCGCGCGCCGAGGGCCGAGACGTTGGAAGCGGTGCCCAGGAGATCGACGTGCATCCAGTGCTTCCCGCCGGAGTGTTCATTGCGGATGAGACGATTGGCCGCGGCGTTGTTCGCCAGATAGAGATCGACGCGTCCGTCTCCGTCGAAATCGGCCCAGGCCGCGCCGTTGGTGTCGGCGCCGTCGCCGAGCAGTGCGTCGGTGGTCTCCACGAAACTGCCGTCTCCCAGATTGTGGAAGAGGCGGTTCGCGCCGTAGTTGGCCAGGAAGAGGTCGAGGTGGCCATCATTGTCGGTATCGCACCAGGCCGCGCTCCGGCCGGCGCCCTCGTCATCCAGTGGAGGCGCGGTCACGTCGACGAACTCCCCCCCGCCGAGATTGCGGAAAAGCTTGTTGGCGCCGCTGTTCACGAGATAGCAGTCCAGGTGGCCGTCGTTGTCGAAGTCGCCCCAGGCCGCGCCGTAGCCGTCGCCTCCGTCGGCCAACGCGCTGGCGTTCATGCGGGTGAAGCTGCCGTCGCCGTTGTTGCGATAGAGCCGGTTGGTGGAATAGCGGACCAGGTAGAGGTCCAGGTCGCCGTCCTCATCGTAGTCGGTCCAGGTGGCGGAACGCCCGTAGCCCGCGTCTCCCATGGGAGAGGCCGTGGCTTCGGTGAAGACTCCGTCGCCTTCGTTGTGGAAGAGACGATCGGGGGCATAGACGTTGGTCACGTAGAGATCCACCAGACCGTCGGCGTCGTAGTCGCCCCAGGCGACTCCCGAACTGTAAGACGATCCTGCCAGCAGGGTCGTGGTCAGGTCGGTGAAACCGTCACCATCGTTGCGGAAGAGGAAGTTGCTCTCGCCGCTGGTGCGGGTGAGGAAGAGGTCCAGGTCTCCGTCGTTGTCCATGTCGGCCCAGGCGGTTCCTCGGCATTCGCCCGCCACGCCCAAAGGATCGAGGAGGCGGTCTTCGAAGAGCCCGCTGCCCTCGTTGCGGAAGAGGCAGTTGCCGTCATCGGTGTTGGACAGGTAGATATCGGCGAGACCGTCCCCGTCATAGTCGCCCCAGGCCACGGCCTGGCCGCGACCCGTGTCGTCCACCGGCGGCGAGCTGGCGTCGGACCACTCGGCCGGCGCGTAGATGGCGAACTCGTCGCTCCAGCCGAACTTGCCGTCCTCGTCGAGCACCTTGATGCGGAAGTCTGCGCCGGTGCCCCATTCGGCGGCCACGGTGCCGACGGGAGTTTCGGTTCCGTCGTTGTCGCTGTTCTCGAATAGGCGGACCAGGCGCGTCATACCGCTGTAGAGATCGGCGCTCACCAAGGAACCCTCGCAGTCGAACCAGGCGATCTCGGTCATGGCCTCGCCATGGGTCCAGACCACGCCATCGTCGGGCTGGTGAACGGTGAAGTGCCCGAGAGGTTCGATTCCGATGGTCATGTTCTCCACCAGGAAATCGCAGCCGTCCCAGGGGCAGTAGACGTTGTCCAGGGCGTACCAGGCGTTGGACCCACCCCCCCAGCCGTAGTTCATGTGGTAGTACTCGCCGCCGTCCTCCATGTAGCCGTCGCAGACGATGGCGTGGCTATGGATGCCATAGGAGATGGGGCGCGGCGGCACCGCATCCAGTTCGTTCTTGATGACCTCCCACCACTCGGCCTGGCTGTGTTCGCTGCGGTTCACGTAGCTCAGATCGTCGGAGTAGCGAAAGTAGTCGGGATAGACGTTCAGGCCCTGCTGCAGGTATGCGCCCGAAGCGCAGACGCCGTAGTCCATGAGGAAGGCCACGCCCATCTCGTAGTTGAGTTCGGCCACGGCCGCGGCTTCCTCGGGGCTGTATCCGCCGCCGTAGCTGTTGAGGATGTTGTCCCAGTCGTAGGGATCCCAGAACTGAGCATCGAGCCATCCTCCACCGGCGTTGCCGCCGCAGGACTCGTCGCCGTCCCAATCGTATCCGAAGGATCCCTCGCCCATCTCGGGATACTGCCAGTAGGTCAGAATCTGCGCGGCGGCGGTGGCCACGCAGCCCACCACGCAGGTGCCGCCGTCGCCGGGAGGACAGTCATCGTTGTAGGGAGCGCCCTGATGCCAGACCGTCTCCAGCAGCGGCCCCACGGTGACCGCATCGCGGTCCGAGGGCGCGCCGGAAAGCAGGCGATCCCAGCTCTCGCGGTTGCTGGCCGGAGCGATGTTCGCGGGAAGGCGCTCGAGGTCGCCGTAGGTCTCCTCCAGGAAGTCCAGGGTCAGTTCGAAGACGTCCAGGATGAGATCCGCGTAGCCCTCGGTCTCGGGCTGGAAATCGTGGGTATCCGAGAAGGCCTTCACCGCGGGCAGTTCGCGCAGGGGCGAGAGGACCAGGTGCCCCACCGGCTCCACGGGCATCCAGTATCCGAGCAGGCGCCCGTCGCGCACGAGGGGCCGGACCTCGCCGGGCTGGGCGGCCCGGTCCGTCCAGCCATCGGACATGGACAGTCTTTCATCGAGGAAGGCCCGACCGGCGCGACGCGCCTCGTCGAGACTTACGGTTTCGGCCTGGACGGAAACGGTGCAGGCAAGCAGAAAAATCGCCAGCAAGGCGTTCGCGAATCGCATGAATATCGACCTCTGAGGAGTGGGTTGTCCGGGAATTATAACAGACTCAGTCCATGTCCCAAAGCGGCTTGCTCGCATCGATTTCGGATGAACGGATCTTCTCCGTCTCGAAACGCCAGGCCGCGAAGCCGGGAGAGAGGGCACGATGGCCGATGCCGGCCTTCCGCTTGAGATTGGCCAGGAAATCGCGAGCCTTGGGCAGGGAGTCCCAGACCGAGGGAAGGAAGAGGGCCCTGGCGCCCCGGTCCTCCACGATGAGGCCGTCCACGCCCGGGCGCAGCTGAGCGAGCAGCTCCTCTTCGTCGATTGCGATGATGGGTTTGGGCGGGGTGAGGATCGAGAGTTCCAGCTCCAATCCATCCAGCTCGCTCTCGTCCAGGCGCGGGAAGCGCAGATCGTTGAAGGCGGCGTTGTGGGCGTTCAGGAGGATGTCCTCCCCCAGCGAACGGTGGGCCTCGGCCGAGCCGATGCATCCCCGCAGTTGCCCATGACGCTCCAGGGTTACGAAGCAGGCCCCCGGCCCGCGAAGCTCCGGGCCGAGTTCGACGTTCTCGACGCGGATGGTCCGCCGAGTCCGGAGTCCGTGAAGTATTGCCTCGGCCGCCATGCGCAGCATTCGTTCTTCGCGGGTGAGAGTCATCAAGCCGAATCTGACCTTTCGTGGAATGCCCAGGCGCCATAGCCCACCACGCGGTCCCGCCCGCCGGCCGTGTCGCCCGAATTGCGCAGATCGATGGTTTCGACCTCCATATTCAAGCGGCGGGCCAATCTGAGCAATCCCAGGATGGGAATCCTCCCGCAGGCGCTCTCCCAGGTCCAACCCTCCGTGTCCAGGGTCTCGATGGCGCGGCAGGTGGCCGCATCGATTCCGGCGGCCGCATCGTATTCCAGGAAGTGGCTGAGGTCGGAGCTGACGACGATCAGGGTCTCCTCGCCTCCCCCGAATTCGTGGAGGAGAGCCTCCACCATGGACGGATCGGCGTCGCCGACGAGCACGGGCAGCAGCATGAAGTCGTCGAGGAGCACCTGGAGAAAGGGCAGCTGCACCTCGAGGCTGTGCTCCTCGGCATGGGCGAAATCGGAGATCTGCACCTCGGGCCAGCCGGTCAGCTTGGCGATGGAGGGCATGTCGAGGGGCACGTCGCCCAGGGGCGTGCGGAAGGCGCTGACCGAGGGCAGCGCCATGTTCGTCACCGGTTCGCGATGTGCCGGTCCGATGAGGAGCACGCGTTTGATGGATTTCGCGTGCTTCCGGATGCGGGCATAGGCGAGGGCGGCCACGGGTCCGGAATAGACGTATCCCGCGTGGGGAACGATGAGCGCCTTGGGTCGCGGCCCCTTGCTGGACTGGCCCTTCACGAGCGACTCCACGAGATCGCGGAGGACCTCGGGATCCTCGTCATAGAAGGCGCCGGCGACGGCGGCGGCTCGGATCTGGCTCATGGCTTCCTCCCTACCGCTTGATGCCTGGAGCGGCGGAGCTAGAATGTTCTACACTGAGAGTGTGCCCCGAGGAGGACCATGGCGCAAGCCCCGTTGACCGGAGTTCCCGCGCGATACTGGCATCGTGTGGAAGACGGCCGCCTGCAGTGCGACCTCTGTCCGCGCTTCTGCAAACTGGCCGAGGGTCAGCGCGGATTCTGTTTCATCCGCGCCCACCGGGACGGCGAGATGTGGCTGGACGCCTACGGACGCTCCACGGGCTTCGCGGTGGATCCCGTGGAGAAAAAGCCCCTGAACCACTTCCTGCCGGGCACGGACATCCTCTCCTTCGGCACGGCGGGCTGCAATCTAGGCTGCCGATTCTGCCAGAACTGGCACATGAGCAAGTCGAGGGAGACCGACCGGCTTTCCGAGAGCGCCAGCCCGGAGGAGATCGCCCGGGCCGCCCAGCGCATGGGCTGCGAGTCGGTGGCCTTCACCTACAACGATCCAGTGATCTTCCTGGAGTTCGCCGTGGATACGGCCGAGGCCTGCCACGAACTGGGCATCCGCACGGCCGCGGTGACCGCGGGATACATCTGCGAGGAGCCACGCCGTGAGTTCTTCGGCCACATGGACGCGGTCAACGTGGACCTGAAATCCTTCGATGACGAATTCTACCGACGGATCTGCTCGGGGCGGCTGGATCCCGTGCTCGACACCCTTCGCTATCTCGTGAAAGAGACCGAGGTCTGGACCGAGATCACCACCCTGCTGATTCCCGGCAGGAACGATTCCGACGAGGAACTGCGCGCCCTGGCCGAATGGATCGCGGGGGAACTCGGCGATGAAGTGCCCCTTCACTTCACGGCCTTCCGACCGGCCTGGCGCATGAATGATCTCGAGGCGACGCCCCTGTCGACCCTGCGGAGGGCGAGGGATCTCGCCCTGGAGACCGGTTTGCGTTTCGTCTACACGGGAAACAGGTTCGATCCGGAAGGAGCGAGCACGAGATGTCCGGATTGCGACGGCGGACTCATCCTCCGGAAGGGATTCGCCGTCGAGGAGTTTCGCATCGGGACGGACGGAGCCTGCCCCGATTGCGGCTCGAAGATCCCGGGAATCTTCGCCTAGATTCCCAGCACGCGCACCGCATCGTCGAAGTCTTGCGGCCTCAGATAGATGACGTAGCCGAATGCGCTGTGGCCGTCGGTGACCCCGTTGGACGCGAACACGTTGATGTTGGCGTCGCTGAGCTTCTCGTGCACTTCCACCAGCGCGCCGAGTTCATCGTCCCCCTGAATGAGGAAGGCGTTCTGCGGTCCGGTGAGGACCAATCCCAGAGACTCGGCCACCCGGGCCAGGGCCGCCTCTTCCTGGGGGAAGATCACGAGTTGGGTGTGGGCCGGTCCCTGGGGCACGGCGTTGAAGGCCAGGAGATTCACTTCCTCCCGCGCGAGACGCGACAGGAGGCGATAGGCCTCTCCCGGACGATCCTTGACGGTGGCGTAGAAATATCCAACGGGTCGGATGGTTGCAGGCATGGTCCCCTCCCGGCGATGGGCCGCGGGCCACGAGCCCCGGGCCGCGTTGATCCCAGTATAGACCTGCTTATAGAAACTCAACAACTATTCTCGCTCGCCCTTGGGAAGGGGAAGTCCCGCCCGGCGCCAGCCTTCCACTCCGTCGCGATACCAGAGCAGGTTTCGGAAGCCGTCCCTGGCGGCCCAGCTCGCGCCGTTGCGGCTGCGGATGCAGTCGGGTCCGTAGCAGTAGAGAATCAAGGGAACCTTCTCCCGATCGACCTTCGGCCAGTGCTCCTCGGCCATGGCGGAGAGGGTGTCCTCGAAGAGATGGATGGGCAGGCCCAGGGCGCCGGGAATATGGCGGCGGCGGAAATCGAGATTGCCGCGCAGATCCAGAAGCATCAGCGATTCGTAGTGCACGTCGTCATGGAGCTTTCGATTCTCCACGCGCAGCAGGATCTCGAGTTCCTCGGTGGGAAGGATGCGCACCACCGGACTCGCGGGGTCCATGCGCCACTCCTTCCATCCGCCGGGATAGACTCGCGCCTCGATGTCCATGAGACGCAGCATCAGATAGGCCAGACCGAGTTCGACCTCGTTCTCGTCTTCACCGTAGAGGATGAAGGTCGCCCGGGGGTTCACGCGATCGCCCTCGCGGGGTCCCAGCTCGAGGAACTTCATCCGGGCCGTCTCCGCGTCGGGCCAGACCTTGCCGAGAAAGAGCGTATCGAAGTCGTAGGGAAGGCTGTGGGGAATGTGGCCGGCCCGAGCTCCACTCGATTCGGAGGCCCGGGCCCAGGCCTCCGAACCCCGGAGGTCGATGAGCTCATAGCCGTCCCGACCGAAGGCCTCCATGACGAGGTCGCCACCGACCCGCGCCGCGGGCGCGAAGGCTGGACGCGAGTTGGAGGCTTCCCGGGCGGCTCCGGATTCCGTCTCGCCGCCGGCGGCGATCCAGGCGTCGAGACCGCCCACGAGAATGCGCGGCGCGGGATCGCCGTCGAGGCGAAGAAAGGCCGATCCGAGGGTTATGAAATCATCGCCGTAGAGGAGCAGCGCTCCCGCATCGATCCCCGCGGGCGCCTTCCACACGGCGCCAGGCAGGTGAGCGGTGGCGAAAGAGTCGGCGCTTCGAAGGTCCACCGGCAGCAGTCGACCGGCGGCCACCGCTTCCATGGCCTCCTTCGCCTCCATGAGGATTTCCGGGTAGACGGGCTCGGGCGCTTTCTGATTGCCCGGAATCCACGGATAGGGTTCCACGGCCGTCGCGGCGATCCCATAAGCTACCAGCATGATGGCGAATACAAGCCGTGGCATGGATACGGCCCCCTTCCGTTTACGATGATAGCTCGCCAGACCGCCGCTAACCAGTCATCTCGCTTACCCTTTTCACCTTTTCACGACCACTCGGGATTTGCTAGCGTGGTTTCAACAATAAGGAGGCCCCATGGTCACGAATGCGAAGAGACTGTTTCTCATCGGATGCCTGCTGCTCGCCCTGCCTGCCCTTGCCTGGGAACAGACGCCGGCGCCCGGCTTCATCCCGAGTGGAGGAGGTTCCGCCAATACGAGCGACGGCGCGAGAGAAGGCCTCGTCAACGACGGCAGTTTCGAGGACGGGAACTGCGCAGGCGGCAGCGCCTGGACCTGCGCCAGCAGCACCGGATGCGAGTGGATCACCGATCCCTCGGGAGCCTGGGGCTACCCGGCCTATGACGGCATCAACGCGGCCTGGCTGGGAGGATTCTGCGGGGATCCCAACGAGAACAGCTTCTGCCAGGACATCTACTTCGACGCCAACTACCTCGACTGGTATTGGATGGGCTACGTGAACAACGAGTGCGCTTCGGTCCTGGTCACCGTGGACGGCACGCCACTCGTCGACTACGCCATGGACCTGGGCGATCACACCTACGGAACCTGGAACAGCGCCAGCGGATGGATCGTCGGCCCGGACGGCCTGGACGTCGGCGCTTACGCCGGAGGAACCCACGAACTCTGCTTCGTGTGGGACCGCAGCCTCTGCGGCGCCGATGGCAACGACAACATGCTCATCGACTACGTGGGCCTCTGGGGCCCGCCCCCGCCCATGGAACTCACCGTGAATCCAGACGGGACGGGCGACGTACCCACCATCCAGGACGCCATCGACCTCATCGCGCCGGGCGGCACAGTCTATCTGAGCAACGGCGTCTTCACGGGCACCGGGAACAACAACCTCAACGCCTGGGGCAAGGATCTCACCCTCCGGTCCTCGAGCTTGAATCCCGAGCTGTGCATCATCGACTGCGAGGGCATCCTTCCCGCTCCCCGAGGCGGACGGCCCCAGGAGCCAGGAAACTACAGCGGCCCCCACGTCTTCCCCGTAGACGATCGGGTACCCCTCACCATCGGCATCTACTTCTTCTCTGGGGAAAGCTCCGCCTTCACCGTTGAGGGCATCGGCTTCACCCGGGGTCTGAACTGGGACTACTACGGCGGCGCCATCTACATGTTCGGCTCCTCCCCCACCATCATCAATTGCCAGTTCTCCGACAACGTGGCGGACGGCTGGGGCGGCGGCGCCATCGCCGCCGAATCGTCCTCGCCCACGATCCGAGACTGCACCTTCTATCACAACGTTGCCAACTGGGGAGGCGCTGTCGAGATTTTCGGCCCGGGCAGCAACGCGACCATCGAGAACTGCAACTTCTTCGAAAATCTGGCCATCCACGATGGAGGCGCGCTGAACGTCTACGACGGGGCAGTGGTCGACGTGCAGTTCTGCCGCTTCTACAGAAACAGCACATCCAGTTGGGGCGGAGCCGCGAGCATCTATTGGGGCGGATTCGAACCCTTCGCCGATTTCCGATGGTGCACCTTCTCAGAGAACATGGCCGACATTCAAGGCAGCGGAATCTGGGCGGACGCCCCCTTCCGGAGCTGGTTCAACATCTTCTCCTTCGGCGAGACGGGCGGAGTCCTCTTCTGGACGGGCGGCGGCGGCCTGCCCGAGTTCGCCTGCACGAACATCTTCGGCAACGTGGGAGGTGACTGGACCGGAATTCTCGCGCCCATGCTCGGAGTGGACGGCAATATCGCCGTGGACCCCCAGTACTGCGGGCTCATCGGCAGCGGCGATCTGGAGTTGCAGTCGGACTCCCCCTGTCTCGGCGCGAACAACGATTGCGGACAGCAGATCGGCGCATTCCCTCAGGGCTGCGAAGATACCGTGGCGCGCAGTTCGAGCTGGAGCGAGGTCAAGACCCTCTATTAGCAGACGCACTCGAAACAGCATGCGGGCCCGACGATTCGTCGGGCCCGTCTTCGTATCGGACAATCTGCTCCTTTTCCCCTTTCAAATCTCGAGATCCCTTTGCTAGGATGACGCCTCGCCCCGGAGGTCAATTCATGCGGATAACATTTAGTTCGTGCGTCATCCTACTCGTTCTGGTCACCGCCGCCTCGGCCTCGCAGATCAGCCCTACCCCCGATGGAGTCGTTTCGCCGAAGGCCGGCTTGTCCCAGCCAGCGGTGCAGGTGGCCGGGGCTCGCGATGTTCCGGTCAACGACGGCAGTTTCGAGGACGGCACCTGCGCATCGGGCAGCGCCTGGACCTGCACCACCAACACCGGCTGCGACTTCATCATCGCCTTTCCCGAAGGTTACGGCTGGAGTCCGGCCTACGACGGCATCAACGCGGCCTGGCTCGGCGGCTACTGCGGAGAGCCCAATACCAACAGTTACTGCCAGGAAGTCTACATCGACGGCACGCATCTGGACTGGTTCTGGGAGGGCTGGCTCAACGACGCCTGCTCCGCCATGGAGATCTGGGTCGACGGCAACATGGTCTTCGATCACTACATGGACTGGCCCGACGACACGGCGGGCACGGGTTGGACTCGGGCTTCCGAGTCCATCGCGGCTCCTTCCGGAGCGGATCTCAGCGTCTACGCCGGGACCACGGCGGAACTCTGCCTAGTCTGGAATCGAGACGGCTGCGTCGATACCCAGAACGATAACATGCTCGTGGACTACCTGACCTTCCATGGCGAACTGGCCCCCATGGAACTCGTCGTGAATCCCGACGGCTCGGGTGACGTGGCCACCCTTGTGGAAGCGGTGAGTCTGATCGCGGAAGGCGGAACCATCTATCTGGGGAACGGAGTGTTCACGGGTTCGGAGAATCGCTACCTGGATTCCTTCGGCAAAAACTACACGATGCGCTCCATCAGCCTGGATCCCGAACTCTGCGTCATCGACTGCGGCGGCCCGGCGAATCCGCGGGGATCGGGTTCAGGCGTCCATCTGGACCCCAGCCTGCCCTCCAGCAAGTTCGCGGAAGGCGACCGGCTCCCGCCCTTTCGCGGTTTCAATTTCGTGAGCGGCGAGGGCCCGGAAACCATCATACGGGGAATCGGGATCCACCACGCCTACATGGACAGCGAAGTGGGCGCCGGTGCGCTCATGGACGGCTCCTCTCCCAGCTTCGAAGATTGCGTCTTCATGGGCGGCTACGCGGTCGAGGGCGGCGGCGTCTATCTCAACCATAGCTCTTCGAGCTTCACCCGCTGCCATTTCGTCGGCAACAGCGGCGGCTACGGCGGAGCCGCCGTCATCGCTGGCCTGGGCTCCCATCCGGTCTTCACCGATTGCAGTTTCATCGGCAACACCTGCGATGCGACGGGCGGCGCGGTGGATATCTGGTCGGAGGGTCAGGGTACATTCGAGTTCTGTCAGTTCAGGGCCAACTCGGGAAGCTGGGGCGGAGGCATCGGCCTGGAGGCGTCCGGTTTCGCCGACATCCGCCATTGCACCTTCACCGAGAATGCCGCCCTCGAAGGCGGCGGCATCTGGGCCAGCGCCCCGACCTTCCGCTGCTGGTTCACGATCATCTCCTACTGCACCGACGGCGGCGCCTGCTGGTGGATGACTCCCGTCAGCGAGCTGCCGGACATCGCCTGTTGCGATTTCGCCGGCAACGTCGAGGGCAATTGGATCGGAGACCTCGCCCCCCTGCTCGGTACGGACGGGAATCTCGATCTGGATCCTCAGTACTGCGGACTCATCGGCAGCGGCAACATTGAACTGCAATCCGATTCCCCCTGTCTGCCGTCGAACAACGACTGCGGACAGCAGATCGGCGCGCTTCCAGAAGGCTGCGACGACACGGTGGCGCGTTCGGCGAGCTGGGGCGAGGTGAAAAGCCTGTATTAGCGACTCGGCATGAGACTTCACGAGAACCGGCGGGGCTCCCTCGCCGGTTTTTTTAATCTTACGCACACCTTCCCGCCACCTTCATAAACGGAAGTTGACGTCCGTTTTTCCTTACGCAATTCGTTTTCTGTTTCCATTGCCGATTCCTCTTGCTATGGTGAATTCGTCCTGCACTGGAGGAGAAGCTATGGGTAACAGGGATAGGAAAATCGCGGGCCTCATCGTCATCCTGGCCATGATGGTGGCCGGCCCAACTCTCGCGAACGAAATGAAGATCCCCAACGACAGCGACATCGCCGGACCAAGGGTCTCCTGTGATGTGGCTGGCTGGGCCTACGACTGGCGCGCCGAAGATGCCGTTTTCGACGACACCGGCGGCTTCCTGACCTTCGGACCTCTAGAAGTGGACTTCAACGGCGTCATTGAAGACGTGGTACTGGAGTTGAATATCTACCAGACCTGGATCGGTGATCTGGTCGTCTACCTCTGGTACGACGAAGACGGGAACGGCAGCTACGACTACGGACCCGTTGCCGCACTCTGCCGCCCTGCGCTGGATGGATGCGGATTCGACGGTTGCTGCGGCTGCAGCGGCAACATCGACGGCGTCTATACCTTCGGTGACGACGGCGCCGCCCCCATGGGCGAGGCCGATTGTCCCACGGATATCACGCCCGGCTGCTTCCAGGCCGCCTTCGAATCCGTCGTCGGATTCGCTGAAGGCTTCTTCGGTGCCGAATCCGGCGGAGGCTTCTACCTGCAAGTCGCCGACGGAGCGGGCGGAGACGACACCTACCTCTACGACTGGGGCGTCTACGTTCTCGGCGCGGGCGAGACCGAGCTGACCGTCCTGCCTGACGGAACCGGTGACGTGCCCACCATCCAGGATGCGGTGGACCTCATCGTATCGGGTGGAACCGTCTACCTGGGCGACGGCGTCTTCACGGGACCCGGCAACAACAACATCGAGTTCCTGGGCAAGGAGTTCACCCTCCGCTCCCAGAGTCTCATCGCCGAGGCCTGCGTTATCGATTGCGGCACTCCGCCTCCCGGCGGCAGAAGCGGCGGCTGGGACCTGCAGAGCCATCTTGCGGGCACCGACCTGTCCGGAGACCGGGATGTCGACGCACGCGGCCTCTTCTTCGGAGACGGCGAAGGCCCCGGCATGGTGGTTCGCGGTCTGACGATCATGAACGGAGCGGCGAACTTCGGCGGCGGCATCTATATCGAAGGCGCTTCCCCCACCATCCAGGACGTGATCATCCGCGACTGCACCTCCTACCTGGACGGCGCCGGTGCTCACGTGAAGTACGGATCGCCGACCTTCGAGCGCTGCTTCTTCCACAACAATTTCGCCTACGCCTGGGGCGGCGGCATGGTGATCCGCGGCGTGGGGACCTTTCCCTCTGTCACGGACTGCAACTTCGTGAACAACGACTGCACGCAGATGGGCGGCGCCATCGACATCCTCGACGACGCCGATCCATACATCGCCTTCTGCCAGTTCCGCATGAACGATGCGACCTGGGGCGGCGCCATCACCGTGGAGGGCGGCTGCACTGCGGATATCCGCTGGTGCACCATCACCGAGAATACCGCGGATTGGGGCGGCGGCATTTACGCGCAGAGCGACTTCCGCTGCTGGTTCAACATCATTTCCTACGGCTACGACGGCGGCGCCTTCGCCTGGGTGCCGGGCACGGCCCGCACGGTCCTGCCTGACGTTGCCTGCTGCGACTTCTTCGGCAACGTGGAAGGCGACTGGACCGGCGACATGGCCTCGCTGCTCGGCGTGGACGGCAACTTCTCTCTCGATCCCGAATACTGCGGCCAGATCGGCACCGGAAACCTGCAGCTCCAGTCCGACTCGCCCTGTCTCGGCGCCAACAACGACTGCGCTCAGCAGGTCGGTTCCATGCCCCAGGGCTGCGGCACGTCGGCTTCCCGCCCCGCGACCTGGAGCGAGATCAAGACTCTGTACTAGATCCACGATGCCTCGAGTTCACCCGGCGGTCTTCACCGCCGGGTTTCTCTATGCTCCCGCCATCCGGACCCCGGGATCTTTTTTCCTTCTTTTTGCCCGAGGGCCTTTGCTAGGATCTTCCCATCCTGGAGGTGTCCCATGCGCATATCGACCGCACTCCTCGCGATCATCCTCTTCGCCTATCCCTCCTTCGCGACGGAAGGCCCTTCGCTCACGCCCGATTCCGCCGCGCGGCAAGTTCCTTCGGAAGGGGTGCAGCCACGAGAGGGAGATCGCTCGGGTCTCATCAATGACGGAAGCTTCGAGAATGGCGAGTGCGGGGCAGGAAGCGACTGGACCTGCACCAGCACCACGACCTGCCAGTGGATCGTCGATCCCACGGGCGCCTGGGGATACCCGGCCTACGACGGAGTCTTCGCCGCATGGGTCGGAGGTTTCTGCGGTGGCTCTCCCAGCGAGGATTGGTTCTGCCAGGACATCTACTTCGACGGACGCTATCTCGACTGGTGGTGGATGGGCTTCGTCAACGATGTAGGCTGCAGCGTCATCGAGATACGCATCGACGGGAATCTCGTCTGGGAGCAGCTCATGACACCCGCCGAACACACCTACGGCACCTGGAATCCCGCCAGCGATGAGATCGCCTCGCCCTTCGGCGTCAACGTGGAGCCCTACGCGGGCAGTACCCACGAACTCTGCATCGGCAACTCCAACGCGGGTTGCGGCGAGGGCTATGGCGACAACATGCTCGTGGACTTCTTCACCCTGAGCGAGCCCTTCGAGATCACGGTGTTCCCCGACGGCAGCGGCGCCTACCCCACGATTCAGGACGCCCTGGACGCAGTGGCCGACGGCGGCACCGTCTACCTGGCCGACGGCATCTTCGAGGGATCGGGCAACTCGAACATCGTCTGGCCCGGCAAGATGGTGTCGCTCCAGTCTCATTCGCTGATGCCGGAGAACTGTGTGATCCGGATCAATGAAGGGATCCCCACCCCCCGCGCTTCCGGATGGCGCCGCGGCCAGCCCCGACCTTCCGACGGCGGTCGGGACGTGGATAACTTCGGCATCAGAATGGACGCCTGCTGTCCGGCCGGATCGGAGATCACGGGCATCACCTTCGAGAACGGCTACAGCACCTTCTCTGGCGGAGCCATCTTCGTGGAAAACACCTCCCCCATCATCAGCGACTGCCATTTCCGAGACTGTTTCGCAGACGGCGAGGGCGGCGCGGTGGTGCTCTATACCAGCAGCGCCCAAGTCCTGAACTGCAGCTTCGAGAACAATCAATCCATGTACGGAGGAGCCATCTGCGTGGGCCGCGAGTTCAGCGATCCGCTCATCGACAACTGCTATTTCTATCGTAACGTGGGCTACGACTACAGTGGCGCGGTCGACGTCTACGACATGTCGCAATGCAGCATCTACAATAGCGTGTTCCTGCAGAACGAAGCCTACAATTCCGGCGGAGGGCTATCGTCCTACACCAACTGCTTCACCGATGTTCAGCACTGCACCTTCGCCGAGAACATCGCTTCCGACAGCGGGGGCGGCATCTTCTGTGATGGGGAGATGCGTTGCTGGTTCAACATCATCGCATTCAGCGAGAGCGGCGGCGCGTTCTACTACTCACCCATCATTCCGCCGAGGGAGGCATTGGATCTCGCCTGCTGCGACTTCTTCGGCAATGTGGGCGGAGACTGGGTGGAGTTCCTGTCGGACTACTATGGAGTCGACGGTAATTTCTCGGCCGACCCGCAGTTCTGCGGGATCATCGGCAATGGCAACCTCGAATTGCAGAGCGATTCGCCCTGCCTTGCCGCGCACAACGATTGCGGACAGCTCATCGGCGCATTGCCGGACAACTGCGGAGAGTCCGCCGCGCAGTCGACGAGTTGGAGCACATTGAAGCAGCTCTACTAGACACGCGGCGATTGCGAATCCTGCGGCGCGCCACTACGGCGCGCCGTTCTTCATCCCACCAGACTGGGGAAACCGAGCTGCTTGCGCAGGTAGGCCATCTCCCCCACGTGATAGCTTTCGTGAAGGGCGAAGAAGGCCAATGCCGCCAGCACCGAATCGTCCTCGGCCGGCGTGGAAAAGGGCGCTGGCGCATCGAGGATTTCCGGCTTCGCATCCTCCAGAGCCCTTGCGACCTTGTCGCTCACATCGCGCCATGCTTCGGCGAGTTCGGCGAGGGTCGGATACTCGAGATCCGAGTTCGGCTCCGCCCCGCGATCGTATCGCTCGGGGTGGGGAAAGTCGTCTTTCACGCCGATGAGCTTGGCCCAGGTGTGGCGCGAGGCGGCGGCATGACCGGCCAGCCAGTTGAGGGAGTTGCCGCGCTCCATCTGCCGCTGAAGCCCCAGTTGGTCGTTCACTCCATCGAGAGCCATGAGGAAGAGTCTCTGATTCAGTCTGAAGATTTCGGCCAGTGGCGAGAGTCGCGGATCCATGATTTCACCTCGAGCTAGTTTCGTAGAGCCAGATTCAACCCCGCCTGCAGCGTTCGGCCCGCTTCGGGCAGGCCGATCTGGGAAAGCAGGACGCTGTCGAAAAGGTTGTCCATGCGCAGATAGATTTCCAGATCCGAACCGCGAGCCCACCGCTCGAGTCGAAACACCCGCGCGACTCGCAAGGAGGCGCTGCCCTCGGCGGGGAGCTGCACCAATCCCTCGTCGGGATGAGCGCTTTGTCTCGGTCCCGTGACCGCGGCTTCGAATCTCAGACGAAGGCCGGCCCCGCGGGTCCAGGCGACCGAAAGCCGCGAGAGGTAGTCCGGACGATCCTCCGCGGGCAATTCCTCGCCGCCCGCCTCCTTCGCCCTCGAGTGGAAATGACTGTGCTGCAGGCCCAGGTGAAGTCCGGGGCGAGGACGCCAGCCGAACATGAACTCCAGACCCGCCACTCGGATCTCATCGCGGTTCACGCGAATGAAACGCGCGCCCTCCTCCTCGAAGGGAATCTTCTCGATGCCGCCTTCGAGTTGACTGGCGAAGACGCCGAGCCATGCTTCACCTCGAGATCCGCGCATGGAGCAGCCGAGCTCCGCGAGGTTCTGGGTCTCGGGTCCCAGGTCGGGATTGGGATGGAACTTCCCCAGGGCCGTGGAGAACATCTCGCGCATGGAAGGGAAGCGGCTGCGTCGGGAAGCGGCGAACTTCAGCTCGCTCCTCTGTCCGAGTGTGCGGGTAAGGCCCGCGTGGAAAACGCCGGCGCGGTTTCCCTCGCGATCGACGGCCTCTCCCGTTTCCGGGGTGCTGGAGTTCTCGAAGCCGAGTCCGACACGGAAGCGCCAGGCTCCCTCGCCACCGCCGCGAAGCTCCACCGTGTTCGAGAACAGCGCCTGCGACTTGGCCTGCCAGGATCCACGCCAGATCAGGCTTTCCTTGTGGCGGGCATAGCGGGCGCTGCTCACTATTCCCGCGCCGAGTCCCGCGCCGAGCTTACGATCCAGTCGGAAGGAGAGAAAGGCCGTGAAATCCCGGTCCTGCTCGTATTCCTGTCCGCTCTCCGGATCGCCGCCTTCGTAGTTCGCATCCTCGAAGGGGCGGATGTTCTGGCCGAATAGATCCACCGAGAGTGACGCGTCGCTTCGCCAGAGTGGATTCTGCGTCACCACGCGTCCGCCCAAGAGGAGTCGGCGGTGAATGGGGAAACGCCAGAATCGCGCGTCGGCGAGATGGGTTTCCGGCGGCACGCCCTTGGAGCCGTCCAGGGCGTGCAGCAGCAGGGACCAGTGACCGCCGCCGGCCCGTGCCCGCCTTCCGTGCAGGAGGACCGCGGTCTGCTCGAGGTCTGAATTGTTTCGTGCGCTCTCGTCGGCCTGGTTGAACTCGGCCTGGTAGGCATCGGGCAGATTCCAGGCCCTCCGGCGACGATGACTGGCCGCGCCGGT
This sequence comes from uncultured bacterium, assembly GCA_964344565.1. Lineage (GTDB taxonomy): Bacteria > Krumholzibacteriota > Krumholzibacteriia > JACNKJ01 > JACNKJ01 > JACNKJ01. Next base: position 15,932 of record CAYFNT010000016.1, on the reverse strand, counting down.
CCAATCCCAGTTCTCGCTCTTCCCGAGGCGCACCAGCCCCAGCTGCAAGGCCGATCCTTCTCCGGCGCGAAAACCGATTCGGGTGCCGGGCTCTTCCTCCGAACCGCGCAGCACCGAAAGATCCACCCGCCCGGCCAGAGCCCCAGCTCCTTGGAGCGCCGATTCCACTCCCCGTCGCGCGGAGAGTCCGCCCAAGGCGAGAGTGCCGAGCATGGACAGGTCGGCCCGTTCGTCCCAGGGCAGGGTGAGCGGAATGCCTTCCAGGAAGACCGGCAGATGGCGTTCGGGAGCCCCCCGCAACATGAAGAGCCCTTCGCCCCGGGAGTTCACCGTGATCCGCGTGGAGGGAAGCATGGAAGCGAGGGCGGCCAAGGATGCGCTTCCGGCGTCGCGGATGCGGGACGCGTCCAGTTCCACGGGGCCCGCCTCCACCGGCAGACGCAGGGGATCACCGGTCACCTCCACCGCCTCGAGCAGGTGATAGACCAGGGTATCCGGCTCGGCGCCGGGGGTGTCGGCGGGCTGGGACTGGGCGGCTACTGACGCCACAATCATAGCTATTGCAAGGCGTTGCAGCATTTTCTACAGGTATCGCTGGAACCAGTCCAGGATACGGTTCAGCCGCTCCAGCCGATTCAGGGGCTTGCCGCCTCGGCTCAGGCCATGGCTCTCGCCCTCGAAGCGGATGTACTCCGCGGTGCGCCCCTGAGACTTCAGAATGGTGAAGAGTTCGTCGGCCTGGCTGATGGGACAGCGCAGGTCGTTCTCGCTGTGGATGATCAGGGTCGGCGCCGTGATCCTGTGCCCGTAGAGATTCGGCGACTGCTTCAGGTAGGCCATGGGCTTCTCCCAAGGCCACACGCCGAAGCTGTGGTACTCCATGGAATTGTAGTCGCTGGACGCGAACTGGGTGAGACGGTTGCCCGCCTGCCGCATGGTCACCCCCGCCTTGAAGCGCTTGTTGTGGCCGAGGATCCAGGTGGTCATGAACCCGCCGTAGCTTCCCCCGAGCACGCCCAGGCGTTTCGAGTCCACATAGGGTTTGCGGGAAAGGGCGCTGGTCACGGCCATGAGATCGTCGTAGTCCACGCCGCCCCACTTGCCGCGGATGCAGTTCATCCACCTGGTGCCGTAGCCGCAGGAGCCGCGGGGATTGGCGAAGGCGACCGCGTAGCCCTGGGCGGCCAGCAGATGCATCTCATGGAAGAATACGTGACCGTACTGTCCCATGGGTCCGCCGTGGATCTCGAGCAGACCGGGCACCTTGCGTCCCTTGCGAAGGCCGGGAGGCTTCAGCAGCCAGCCGTGCACCCTCTTGTTTCCGCTCTTGAACCAGAATTCCTCGGGTTCGCTCAGCATGAGACTCTCGAGGAAGGCGCGGTTCACGCGGGTCAAACGCTTGGCCGCGCCCCCGCCGTCGAGGCGAAGAGAGTAGATGTCGCCGATGTCCATCATCTCGCTGGTGACCGTGGCCGCGCGTCCCTCGCTGTCGACGCTCACCCCGTAGCTATTGCGCGCGCCGCCGAACTCCTCGCGCACGTCGCTGCCGTCCCGTGCCATGGACATGATGCGACAGGCGCCCTTCTGCCCCTGCACGAAGGCGATGCGCCATCCGGCTCCCTCGCGATAGGGCGCGATGAGGTAGGCTTCGCCCATGACCGTGTCGCTGAGCACGAAGTTGAAGGGCCAGTCGTCCATCCAGGGGGTCAGGTTCGTGGAGGCTCCGTCCCGCAGCGACACCTCCCAGATCTGATAGGGATGCATGATCCACTCGCCCGGTCCGCCGAAGTGCTGCACCATGAGGACGCTCTTGCCTTCGGGCGCCCACCGGAAGAAGGAGCGGTGAGCGTAGCCCTCGGTGATCTGGCGAAGACGTCCGCCGGCGGCGGGCATGACATAGAGCTGGGTGAGGGTGTGCTCGTGTTTCGCCCCCGCGTTGCGGTTGGCGCTGAGCGCGATGCGCTTGCCGTCGGGGCTGAAATGCGCTTCTTCGATGTCGAACTTGCCGTCGTCCAGCTGGCGTGCGCGACCGGAAATCGCGCTGGCGGTCCAGAGACCTTGCTTCTGCTCGGGGTAGAAGCCGAAACCGTCCATCTTGTGACGCAGTTCGGTGATGTGCTTGTAGGTCGCCCGCTTCTCGCGCTGCTCGGGAGTCTCCTTCTTCATCTCGCGATAGAGGAAGAGCAGCTGCCTTCCGTCGGGGCTGAACTCGAGCCCCGAGAGGACGCCCTCCATGTCCACCAGGTGCTCGGCCTCGCCGCCGTCGGCGGGTATGATCCAGATGCCCTGCTTGCCGTCGCGATTCGAGGTGAAGGCGATGCGCTTGCCGTCGGGACTCCAGACAGGTGCCGTGTCCAGCTGCCTCCCGCGGGTCAGAACTCGGGAACGGCCGCCGCGAAAGGCCTGCAGATGCAGATTGGAGTGGTACTTGTTCTCCTTCCGGTCCATCCATCGGACGGCATAGACGATGCGGTCGCCGTCGGGACTGATAGCGGGAGTTTCGGGAAGCTTCATCCGGAAGAGATCGTCCGCTTGAATCTTGCGGCGACGAGGCATGGCGCACCTCCGAGCGGGAAAAGGAAAAGCCCCTCCGACGAAGGTCGGAGGGGCCGCGATCATGCCATCTAGAGCGAGGTCGAGTCCAATACTTTGATCTCGCCCAGATCCAGGTCGCGCAGAGGTTCCTCGATGACCGCGCGATCGCCCACGATGATGAAAACGACGTCCTCGGGCTGCAGCCACCTGGCCCCCACTTCCCGGACGCAGACATCGTCGCAGGTTTCCACGGTGCTCTGGTAGTCGCTCCAGTGATCCAGTGGCAATCCGTATTGCACGATCTCGGAAAGCTGATCGCTTATGTTTCCGAGCGTCTCGAAATTCTGTGGGAATCCGCGACTGATGCTCATGCGGCACTCCTCGAGTTCCTGTCCGCCCGGAGGGCGTTCACCGTGGATCTCGATCATCTCCTTCAGGATCTCGCTCACGCTCTCATCCGTGTTGGGAGTATCCACGCCCGTCACGATTCCCCAGCCGCCGCCGTCGCGCAGGGCGTTGAGCTGACTGTAGGCTCCGTAGGTGTAGCCCTTGTCCTCGCGCAGATTCATGTTGATGCGGCTGATGAAGCTGCCGCCGAGGGCCCTGTCGAAAATGCGAAGGGGAAGATAGTCCACATCGCCTCGGGACAGGCCGAGTTTGCCGCAGGCGATCATGCTCTGCTGGGCTCCGGGCTTGTCCACCAGGATGATCCTGGCGCCCGGCCATTGGGGAGCGGGCGCGGGCAATGCCACCGCGTGGGGATCGCTTCCCTTCCATTTGCCGAACTTCTTCTCCACCAGCTTGCGCGCCTCCTTCATGTCGACGTCGCCGACGATGAGCAGGGAGGCATTGCCCGGCACCATGTGCTCGCGGTGCCAGGCCACGAGATCGTCCCGTTCGAGGGCGTTGATGGAGGCCTCGGTTCCCGTTCCGGTGTAGGGCTGGGCATAGGGATGGCCCTCGCCGTAGACCGCCTTCTGGAGCATCTTCATGGCGGTGGCCCGCGGCTGGTTCTTCTCCTGCTGGATGCGTCCCAGGTAGATCTTCCGCTGACGCTCCAGCTCCTCCTCGGGGAAGTTCGGTTTGAGGGCGACGTCGGCGAAGAGATTCATGGCTTCGGGGAGCTTCTTCCTCAACACGTTCATCCTCACGACAAGCCGGTCGAAGTCGCTGCCGGTGCCGAGGTTCACACCCAATCCGCGAGCCTCTCCGGCGATCTCCAGGGCGCTGCGTCCGCCCGCGCCTTCGTCGAGAAGCTCGGCCGTGAGCGAGGCGCAACCGGGGCGACCGGCCGGATCGGCCGACCATCCGCTGGCCACCGATAAATCCATCTGCACCAGGGGCAGATCGTGCTTCTCGACCAGGTAGATCGTCAGCCCGTTGTCCAGCTCGGCCGTCTGGATGGCGGGAGGCTCGAATCCGGGTTCCAGGTCGGGGGCGGGCATGCCGCTGCGATCCACGACCAGCTCGGACTGCCCCAGCGATCCCTGAGGCACGATGTGGATGACCGCACGAGCGTCCAGGGTGATCCATTCCCGAGCGGCGGCCAGCAGACTCTCGCGGGTCACCTCGCGATAGCGCTGAAGATCCCAGGCCAGCATGTTCGGGTCGCCGAGGAAGGTGTTGTAGTTGTTGAGCAGATCGGCCTTGCCACCGAATCCTCCCATGCGCTGCAAGCGGCGGATGAAGCCCGTCTCGTAGCTGGTCTGGGCCTGCTCCAACTCGTCCTTGCTCACGCCCTCGGCGAGGAGTCGCGACAGTTCGGCGTCCACGGCGGCCTCCAGCTCCTCGACGCTATGACCGGGTGCGGCGGTCACCGTGATGTTGAAGGTGCTGCAGAGTTCCCTCGAATCCACGTAGGACCAGAGGTCCTGGGCGATGGCCTGCTCGTAGACCAGGCTCTAGTAGAGCCGGCTGGTCTTCCCGCGAGTGAGGATCTCGGAGATCAGGTCCAGTTCGGCCTCATCTCTGGTGTACATGGCCGGAGCGTGCCATTCGACGAAGAGGCGTGGCAGTTCCACCTGGTCCTCCACCACCGCCCGCCTGACTTCCTGGATGCGAGGCTGCCAGCCCTCGAGCCTTTCCACGGGCATGCCCGGAGGAATGGTGCCGAAATACTTCTCGATCAGCGCCTTCGCATGGTCGGGATCGAAGTCTCCGGTCACGCAGAGAGACGCGTTGTTGGGCGCGTAGTAGAGGCGGAAGAAATCCTGCACGTCTTCCAGCGAGGCCGCGTCCAGATCGTCCATGCTGCCGATGACCGTGTGGGAGTAGGGATGCTCCTCGGGGAAGAGCAGCTCCTGCACCAGGGAGTAGGCCCGCGAATAGGGACGGTTCTCCCCCTGACGCTTCTCGTTCTTCACCACGGACTGCTGGTTCTCGAACTTCTCCTGGGTCATGGCGGGAATGAGGAAGCCCATGCGGTCGGCCTCCAGCCAGAGAGCCAGCTCCAGCTGATTGGCCGGCACGTTCTCCCAGTAGTTGGTCCGATCCTCCGTGGTGGATCCGTTCACGCGCCCGCCGGTCTTCTGAAGGGGCATGAAGTAGTCGGTATCGTGATTTTCCGAACCCTGAAACATCATGTGTTCGAAGAGATGCGCGAATCCGGTCCGGCCGGGCTTCTCGTTCTTCGATCCCACGTGGTACCAGACGTTCACCCCCACCATGGGCACGGAGTGGTCCTCGTGGAGGATCACGTCCAGGCCATTGGGAAGGGTGTATTTCTCGATTTCGAGCTCCGGCAGATCCGCCGCCGTGACGGGCAGGATCAGCAGGAGCACAAGAATTGCGCTCGCCAAGGTTCTCACTTCGTTCCTCCCGGGAAGATTTGTGGGGACGAAGGCCAATACGATGGGGACCGTCCCCTGTTTCAATTTCTAGCGCCTCTCCTTCCCGGAAACAAGGTCAGCTTGCTATTTTCCCTCCCAGCGCGATAATGGATCCATGCCGCCGAGCCTGCATCAGACTTATGCGAATCCCGCGCAGCACGCCGCCATCTCGGCTCTGATCCGGCGGCACTCCACCCACCTCACCGATGTCAGAGAAGCCACGCTGGAATCCCTAGATTTCAGCCGGCCTCAGGAGATCCTGGACCTCGGCTGCGGTTTCGGGTTCCTGGCCGAGGAGATGGCCAAGCGCAGTCCTCGGAAAACGCGCATCGTCGGGCTGGACGCCTGCAGTTCCAATCGCCGTACCTACCTCTATCGGGTCCAGTCCCGCGACTGCTACGCCGAGTTCCAACGCGCCCGGCTCAAGGATCGCCTCCACTTCGAGGATGACCGCTTCCACAAGGTGATGAGTTCCTACTCCCTGTACTTCTTCCCGAAACTCATCGGAGAAATCGCCCGCGTTCTGCATCCGGAGGGCGTCTTCTGGACGCTCACCCACAGCGAAACGAGCTTCGAGGGAATCTTCCGGGCCATCGACATGGATCCCGATGGTACGACCCTGGCCAGGCTGCTGCGGGAGTTCTCCACGGAAAACGGCGAGGCAATGCTGGAGCCCCACTTCCGGGAGGTGGAGAAGGTCATCTACCGCAACGTGCTCGTTTTCTATCGACAGGACCTGGGCGATTTCCTCGAGTACCTGCGCTTCAAGTTGCCGCTCATCGATGAACGCTACGATTCCGAGTCGCCCCTCCCTCGGGAAATGGCGGAAAAAAGCATGGCCTTTCTGGACCGCTATGGCAGGATCACCATCGAGAAGGACGACTGCGCATTCTACTGCCGGAGACCCCGATGAATCCGGATCCCGTCTACTGCGATCGCTGCGGCGCCATCCTCGAGACGAAGGAGATCGAGGGGCGCGAGCGCGCCGTATGCCCGGCCTGCCACTTCGTCCACTATCGCAATCCCCTGCCCGTGGCGGCGGCCGTGGTGCTGAACAAGAAGCGCGAAGTGCTCCTGGTGAAGCGCTTGAACGCGCCGCACAAGGGAATGTGGTGCCTGCCGACGGGCTTCGCCGAGAGCGGCGAGACCATCGCCGAGGCAGCTCTTCGCGAATTGAACGAGGAGACGGGTCTTTCCGGGCGGGTCATGCGCATGCTCAGCGCGGATTCCAGCCCCGATGACTACTACGGCGATCTGCTCTTCGTGATCTTCGAGGTGGAGCATGTTCAGGGAGAGGCGACGGCGGGAGACGACGCCGAAGAGATCGCCTGGTATCCCATCGACCGCCTTCCCGAACTGGCCTTCTCCCCCCATCGAGAAGCGGTGGATGTCTGCGCCCGCCTTCACCGGGAGGAGTGGGCCATCCAGGACTCGTTCCGGGGCTTCGACCAGGCGGGAGACGCCGAGGTCCTCTCGGATGCCCTCCTGGAACTCGTACGGGACAAGGCCGAGGAGATCAGCCTCAACTGGGTCTTGTCGGTGCGGAGCAATCCCTCCACGCCGAACTACGCGGAGATCGAGCAGTGGAAGATCCAGGAGAGGGCTCTGGAAGCCTTGACCCGCTTCCGTCACTGGCTGGTCGCCGACGGCGACGATCGGGAGCTTTCGGAGTTCTACTTCGCCCTGGGACGCGAGAGGCGCGAACAGGGATTCTCCACCGCGGAGGTTCTGAGCGCGCTCACCTTGCTTCGCAGGGAGATCTGGAACTTCGCCAGGAGCCATCAGGTCCTGGAAAGCCCCCTGGACGTCTATCGGGTCATGGAGCTTAGCCGCCGAGTGGTGCTGTTCTTCGACAAGGCCCTCTATCACGCCAGCAAGGGGCTCGAGGACTGAGTCCTACTTCAGCAGGACGACCTTCTTGCGCTCGGACTGGAAATCCCCGCTCAGGTTCACGAGATAGACGCCGCTGGCCAGGCGATCGCCAGCATCGCCCAGTCCGTCCCACTCGAAGCGATGCTCGCCGGCCTCGTGGAAGCCACCGGCCAGTTCCCGCACCTTTCGTCCCGAGGAATCGTAGATCGCCAGATTCAGGTTCGAGTTCCAATCCAGATTGAACCGGATCTCGGTCTTCGGATTGAAGGGATTGGGATGAGCCGACAAGCGCAGAACTCCAGGCGACTCCGCCACGTCGGATCCGTCCCAGGGCATCTGAGGCTGCACGGCGATGACGTTGGCGTTGGATCCGGGCGCGTCGAGCATGTCCACGACGAGCAGGGCGCTGCCGTTGATCTGCAGGAGATAGACCGGATCGGCGCCGGTGATCTGGCCGCCCGCCACGAAGGCGAGCCCATCGTAGTCGAGGATGTCCACGTCGCGTGGATCGGCCTGGGCGTGGAGGAACACGAGATCCACGGGACCCAGTTCCGGATCCAGCAGCCAGACCTCGTGGCTGTCCTCGCAAGCCACCACCAGGGTGCTGCCGTCCAGGGTGATGTCGATGCCCCAGGGATCGTCGCCCACGTCCCAGACTTCGATTTCGGTGAGCGAGGCGCGGTCGAGCACGCGTACCTGGTCGGTGCCCCGGTCGGTCACGTAGATGTAGGTGCCGTCGGCCGAGACCACCAACTGCCAGAGTGAAACGCCGAGGTTCACCTGCCGGAGCAGGGTCTCGCCGTCGGCGGCGATCTCGTAGAGCAGCTCGTCGTACCAGTCCACCACGTAGAAAAGGCCGCTCACCGGGTCAAGGGCGATGTTGCCGGCTCCCTGGTATCCGGTGGGCAGGGGCGTCGTGGCCACCACGGAATAGGTGGTGGCGTCCACCTTCCAGAGACCCTCGCCATCGCGGCATGAGACGAGGGCGAAGGCGTTGTTCGCCGAGAAGGCCACCGATACGGGATACTCGCCCACGGGAATCGTGTGAGTGATCAGCCCCGTGTCGCGATCGACGACCACCACGCCGTCCCCGGACGCGCCGGGGATCCAGAGTTCCGAGCCGTTGGGGCGGATGGTGGCGTCATAGGGATAATCGCCGTAGGGCAACAGGTCGATGCTGGGTCCGAACTCGTAGGAATCCAGATCGAAGGGATCGGCGCTGTCCGAGTAGGAGCATCCCACGTAGCCGTTGAGTGCCTGGGCGAAGGACGGGAAGAAGAAGCTCGCGAGGATCCAGGCCAGTGCGAGAAGGCGAATTCCGGTCTTCATGTTTCTTCCTTTCCGGTCATTTGACCAGGACAGCCCGGAGGGTGCGGCGCTCGCCCGCCCCTTCCAGGGTGAAGAAATAGACACCCGAAGGCAAAGGCTCCGGCGCCGTCCAGGACCACTCGCCCTCACCGGCGGGGAAGGAGCGCAGGGCAGACGCCACGACGCGCCGGCCGGAACCGTCGTGGACCATGAGTCTCAGATCTGCGTTCTCGAGCAACTCGAATCGGATGACGGTGGCCGGATTGAAGGGATTGGGATGAATTCCCGCGCGCAGAAGCGTGGAGCTCACCGGCTGTTCGTCCATCGAGACGCGGATCTCGGCCAGCACCAACTCCTCGCCGTCCATGAGTCCGGCAAGGCGATAGTGGGACTCGAGGCCGCCTGAATAATCTTCGAAAGTGTAGCCGTCGTCGCCGAGGAGGGGAAGCTCATTGAGGCGGATCCAATAGGAATTTTCCTGGGATCGGATCAGGTCCACCGACTCGGAAGCTCCGAGCCGGCCGCTCTCGTGAGCCCGCGCGATGAGCTCTCGCCCGGCTTCCCGACCGGCCGCCTCATCGAGGCGATAGACGAAGAAGGGCAGCGCGTCCTCGCAGGTCCAGGACAGGCTCACGCCGCCGGCTGGGCTCATACGGGCCTTCGCATGCACGGACGGCCAGGACTCCACGGGGGTAGCCGATCCACCCTCCAGGGCGTAGGCGAATCCGCCGCCGCCGAGGTATTGCTGTCCGGCGACCAGGTCGGCGGCTCCCGAGTCGTTCAGATCGCTCACGCCGCGCACCGTGTAGTGCCTCCGGCCGGTGGTCCGGATCCAGAGGGTGTCTCCCGTGGCGCCGTTGAAGAGATAGACCTTGGTGTCGAAGGAGGCGCCCACCACCTCGTCCACGCCGTCGCCCGTGAGATCGTCGACCCGGTCAAGGGCCCAGAAGTCGCCGCCGTTGGTGGTGCCGGCGTAGGACACCCAGATCAGGTCGCCGGTCCGCCCGTTGACCACGCGGAGCCCGTTGTCCCAGGAGCCGATCGCGATGTCGGGGAAGCCGTCGCCGTCGGCGTCGCTGATCGAGACCAGGCGCATGATGTAGTTGTAGCTGCCCGCATTGAATGTCCAGAGCTGGGCGCCGCTGGCGCCGCTGAGCGCCTTCACCTGATTGCTGGAGGTCCAGGTGCCCGTGACCAGGTCGTCGACGCCGTCGCCGTCGACGTCGCCGGTGAGGCAGAGGGCGTAGTTGCTGCCTCCCGTGTTGGCGGACCAGATCTCCTGACCCGACACGGAACTGGCCCCGGAAACGCAGTACACCTTGTAGTCGTTGTCGCCGGCGGCGAAGATCACGTCGCTCACGCCGTCGTCGTTCACGTCGGGCAGCACACGCGTCATGTAGAGGGCGTCGAAGGGATCCACGAAACGGAAGATCACCGATCCGTCGGCGCCGTCGAGCAGGTAGCCCGCGTTGTTGTCGCTGCCCACGGCGCAGGCGATCTCGGGCAGGCCGTCGCCGGTACGGTCGGGGAAGGCGTCCACGGAGTAGATCCAGCCGGAGTCGAACTCCAGATAGGTGTCGAAGGTCCAGAGCACGGTGCCCGCCATGCCGTCCACCGCATGCACCGAGCGATTACCCCAGGCGGTGCCCAGGATGACGTCAGGATAGCCGTCTCCGGACAGATCCGGCACGCTCATGAGGCAGTCGTCGCTGTAGCCACCACCATTGCTGGCCCCGCTCTCGGGGCGGATGGACCAGAGGATCTCCGGAGAACCCGAATCTCCTCCGGACAGGCAGTAGAGATGATCCCCCACCGCTCCCGCGTCGTAGGTCTCGATGACCACTTCGGGAGCGCCGTCGTCGTTCTGATCGGGCAGCTCCGCGACGCAGCGGATGTCCTCGATGCCCTGGAATGTCCAGATGATGTCTCCGCCATCGGCGAAGGCCGGGACGGAGGGCAGGAGCAGGATGGCGAGGAAGCTGACGGCGTGGCGCATCTCGGAACCTCCGGGTTGGGGCGGGATCCCGATTCTAGCAGAAACGCGGCCTAGCAGCTATTGAAGCAGCGACATCTTGCGCGTGAGCATCGTCTCGGGACCTTGCAGTCTATAGAGATAGATACCCGAGGAGAGCGGCTCGCCGGACGCGTCCAGGCCGTCGAAGCTGATGGAGTGGCGTCCGCCTGATTTCCATCCCTCCACCAGAACCCTCAGTAGTCGACCTTCGGAATCGAAGATGGCGAGCCGTATCTGTCCGCCCTCTTCGGGCAGATCGTAGACGATGCGCGTCCGGGCGTTGAAGGGATTGGGGAAGCAGGCATGCAGCGTCCATGCATCGGGATCCGGAGCTTCCATGCCCAGAAGCCCCACATCGATTTGCGCGTAGGTCTCTGCGCTTCGGCCGGCCGCGTCGGTCACCTTCAGACGCGCCTCGTAGTCGCCGGCCTCCTGGAATGCGTGGAAATGGGGACCGCGGCCTTCGGCATCCCAGATTCCGTCGCCATCGAAATCCCATTGCCAGTGGACGATGGGCTCGCCGAAACCCGGAGCCACTTGCAGGCTCCGATCATAGAAACCCACGGATTCCGAAGCGAGCGGCTTGGCGGGATGATGTTCCATGCGCGCGCGGGGAGGCCCCTCTGGATCGAAGGCGCACCAACGGGTGCTCGAGGCGAAGTTGCATCCGCTTTCCCAGGCGATGTAGAAGAAGCCGTCCATGCCCCAGTCCTCGCCCCAGCTGTTCTTGGCGATCCAGTACTCCCCGGGGGCGTCGTATCCGATGATGGTGACCAGATGTCCGCTCACCGACTCGCCGCTGGCCACGTAGATCCCTTCGCCATAGGCTCGGAATGTTTCGTGAACGGACATGGTCGCGGTGAGGGGACCGATATTGTGAAGGGCGTCGCGGATCAGGTCCACGTCGACTCCCTGTACCGTGACCTCGCCCTGCTCTCCGAAGAAATAGGTGCCGATGTCGGCGCCGCTGCACTCCTGCCCGCAGGGAATGGTGGGATCACCCTGGTATGGCATGCAGGTTTCCTCCAGCATCCCCCACCCGGCCGCGAAACGAAACACGTTGTAGGGCGAACCGGAACCGCAGCCGCCGGGGGCTCCGAAATCGTCGAGGCAGGAGAGCACATGTTGCTCGGACAGGTCGAAGTCGCGTCCGCTGCCGTCGCCGGTGGCGATGAGGAATGCGCTCTCCATCACCGCACAGGCTGCCATGTTCCAGCAGCATGCGCACTCGCCCTGAGCTCGGATGCCCGTGACGAAATCGCCGCCGTGATCGCGCCAATCCAGTCTATCCGTCTCCCTGGGGTATCCTCGGGGGAGGTAGTTCGAGGGACCCTCGCCCTCCAGGTCTTCCAGGGGGATGAGCATGGTTCGGAACTGCTCGGGAGACATGTCCAGTTGAGGGGTCGCGCGAGCCGTCCATGACTCGCCTCGCAGGGCGATGCCCTGCCGGATCGCTTCGAGTGCTTCGCTAGAGGATGACTCCGCCAGCACGACGGCGCTTCCGGCAATCAAGAGCTGCAGGATCAAGAAGATGCGGATCGTTTCGGGAATCTTCATGCGCGCTCCAAGCGGATGAAGATGGGATTCCGGGCACCTCAATTATAACTCCCCGTCCGCTCCCGGGGCCAGGAAAGCCCTCATCCGAGCGATATTCCTCGGGCTCCTATTTGTTATATTCAGAAACTTGAAACAACGCTCACGAGAGCAATCTACATTGACATCCAGGCCTTGTAATCCGAATATGTTCGCATGCGGGGCGATAAGATCGCCTCATCAGCCTATTTGGTTATAAAGCCAAGTGAAGGGGATGATAATGACCTCGAAAAGAATGATCGTGATCTTCGCTCTCGTCCTTCTGCCCAGCCTCGCGCTGGCCACCAACGGCTATTTCAGCCATGGGGTCGGCATCAAGGCCAAGGGCATGGGCGGTGCAGGAATCGCCCTGTCGCAGGATGCCATGGCCGGCGGCAACAACCCCGCGGGCTTCGCCTTCCTGGAACGTCGTGTGGAACTCGGCGTGGACTATTTCCGCCCCGACCGCGGCAGCTCCATCACGGGGAACGACTTCGGCGTCGACGGCGAATTCGACGCCAACGATACGGCTCAGTTCTTCATTCCGGAATTCGGGCTTTCGTGGCCCCTCAACGATTCCTTCGCCCTGGGCCTCTCGGTCTACGGCAACGGCGGAATGAACACCAGCTACACCACGCCCATCGGCCTCTTCATCGATCCGGTGAACGGCGGAACCAATGCCGGTGTGAATCTCAGCCAGCTCTTCGTCGCCCCCACCCTGGCCATGCAGCTCATGCCCGGCCACGCCATCGGCGCGACATTCAACTACGCCTGGCAGAGCTTCGAGGCCACCGGCCTGCAGGGCTTCGCCGCGGCGACCATGGATCCGGACAATCTCACCGACAACGACGCCAGCACCTCCACGGGCTTCGGCTTCCGGGTCGGCTACATGGGACAGTTCAGCGAGGCGCTCTCGGTGGGATTCGCCTATCAGGGCAAGACCAACATGTCCGAATTCGATGAATACGCCGGCCTCTTCGCAGAAGCGGGCGACTTCGACATTCCCTCGAGCTACGTGGCGGGCTTCGCCTATGACGCGGGCGTGGCCACACTGGCCTTCGACTGGGCGCGCATCAACTACACGGATGTCGTCTCGGTCTCCAATCCCATATCGAAGATGTTCGAGGGCAACCCCCTCGGCGGCGACGACGGTCCCGGATTCGGCTGGGAAGACATGGACGTCTTCAAGGTCGGCCTCATCTATCCCGCCAGCGAGACCCTGGACCTGCGCGCCGGCTTCAACCACGGCGCCCAGCCCATCCCCGCCGGCGAGACCCTCTTCAACATGCTCGCCCCGGGAGTGGTCGAAAGCCACTACACCTTCGGCGGAACCTGGACCACGCCCAAGGGCTGCGAGCTGAGCTTCGGCTTCATGTACGCGCCCGAGGTCGTCCTCGAGGGCGAGAACTCCATCCCTCCGGGCAATCCTCCCGGCATGGGCGGCGGCGAAGCCGATCTGCACATGAGCCAGATGACCCTCGGCCTGAGCTACGCGAAGCCTTTCTAAGTTACCTAGATTGAATCGATTAGGAGGGGCCATCCGGCCCCTCCGTTTTTTTGTGGCGGAAGGTCCAGCTCACGGAAAGCGGTGCTAAGCTTCTACTTGCGGGATCTTCGCAAGGGTTAGCTGTCGTGATGAGGAGGTCGACATGATGATCCGGATCTTCACGCTGTTGATGATTCTACTCGTCCCCGCGGTCCACGCCGCCAATCTGAACTGGGACAAGGGCAAGGCCCACGTGGGGAAGAATCCGGGAGTTCCCGACGGCCGCGAAGGCGGCGAAACCATCCAGACCGCCATTCCCATCTGGAACATTCCCTATTGGGATTGGGGAAACACCTCCGACAACGTTCACGACTACGACGAGGTCTGCCCCTTCACGGATTCCTGGTCGCCGGACGTGGTCTACTCCTTCACGGCGAGAGTCGATGTGCTGGTCGACATCGACCTCTGCTATTCGACCTACGACACGAAGGTCTACGTCTACGAAAACACCTACACCCCGGGCTCGCCCTATGCCTGCGACGACGACTTCTACGGCTGGGGAGATCCCTGCGGCGATTTCGTCTCCGCGATTTGGAACCTGCCCCTGAGCGAAGGGAACACCTACTACATCGTCATCGACGGCTACTGGGGCGACGCCGGGTATTACGAGATGCTCATAGAGCCTTCCAACTGGACAACGGGCGGCGACGTGACGAGCACGGCCACGCCCATCACGGATTTCCCCTACGTCGGGTGGGGCAACACCTGCGCCTGGTTCCACGATTACGATGAGATATGCCCCTTCTCTGGATCCTTTTCCGGCGACGTGGTCTACTCGATCGCGCCGCCCTTCAGCACGCACATCGACATCGACCTCTGCGGATCGCACTTCGACAGCAAGGTCTACGTCTACGAAGACACCGTCACTCCGGGCGCTCCCTACGCCTGCAACGACGACTACTACTACGACGACTACTGCCGCTACTACACCTCGGCCATCCTCAACCTTGAACTTCGGGGCGGTCACGTCTACTACATCGTCGTGGACGGCTACGCCAGCGATTGCGGTTTCTACCAGATGGTCGTCGATGAGCATGACCCGGTGACCCAGGTCTGGGTCTCCCCCACGGGTTCGGGGACCTACCCGACCATCCAGGATGCGGTCTGGGCCGTGGCCGAAGGCGGCACGGTCTGGCTCGAGGACGGAACCTTCTCCGGCCCGGGAAACTGCGAGATCTACACCACCGGACGGGAGATCACCATCCGCTCGGTCAGCGGCGATCCCGAGGCCTGCCGTATCGATTGCAGCACACTCGCGGCGCCGTCCTATCCCACCAAGCCCGGCGGAGTGGGACGGTGCCTCGGACCGCGCGGGCCGATTCCCGAGATGCCCGACGGCCGCACTCTCCCCCGGGGCAACTGGGGCATGGTCTTCTGGTTCGGGGAAGACTCCGACACGGTCCTGAGGGATGTGAGCTTCGTCAACGCAGGGGAAACCGCGCTCTACGTGTGGACCGCCTCTCCCAAAATCCAGAACTGCCACTTCATCGGCAACAGCGGCATCGATGCCGGCGGTATCTTCTTCTGGGGGTCGGAGAGCATCGTGGAGAACTGCCTGTTCCAGGGCAACATCGCGAACAACGGTGCAGGCCTCTCCGCATGGGAAAGCGCACTGGACATCAATGGATGCATCTTCGTCGATAACCTCGCCTACAACGAGGGCGGCGGCATCTATATTCAACCCAGCACGCATACGGACCAGGATCAGCGGATCCGGCATAGCCTCTTCGCGAGGAACAATTCCACCTTCGGCGGCGCGGTCAGCCAGAACTTCGCCGTACCCGGCGCGGAGTTGTTCATGCAGTGCTGCACCCTCGCGGAGAACGGCGCCGGCGTCGGCAGCGGCATCGCCATCCACAGCGGCGACATGCGCCTGTGGACTTCGCTGGTGGCCTTCAACAACGGCGCCGCGGGAATCGAGTGCAACAGCCCCGGCACCCTCGATATCGCCTGCTGCGACATCTTCGGCAATCCCGGCGGCGACTGGGTGGACTGCATGGCCCCCTGGGACGGCATCGCCTACAACTTCTGGTTGAATCCGGAGTTCTGCGGCATCCTCGGCACGGGCATCTACACCCTGCAATCCGATTCGCCATGCGCGCCGGACAACAATCCCTGCGGCATTCAGGTGGGCTGCGAACTCGTGGATTGCGGTGAGAGCAACACCGCAATGACGACCTGGAGCGACCTGAAGGTTCTCTACTAGCCTTCGTCCGATCCATCGACCCGGCGGATGATTCCGCCGGGTTTTTCTAGG
>CAYFNT010000015.1:0-84131 GCA_964344565.1 uncultured bacterium | reverse complement strand
CTAGGACAAGCTGTCAGATCGGCTCGGTCGCACGATTTAGGACTATCCAGTCTTGATCGGGGGTGGTTTCGAGGGCATAGTCGCCTCGGAGGTGACTATGAAATCGCTTCGAGGAATACCGCTCCTGATCTGTCTGTTTTTCTCCCTTCCTTCAGTCGCCACGGACGTCGGGCCGGGCGACGTTTCCGGAACCTGGACCGCGGCAGGTTCGCCCTACATCGTCCTGGGGAACATCTCTGTTGAGCCGAAGGCCACTCTGACCATCGAGCCTGGCGTGCAGGTTCTCTTCGATGGGCCCTACACACTCGACGTGAACGGCTCCTTGTCGGCGATAGGCACCGTGAACGACTCGATCCTGTTCTCTCGCAATGAGGGCCAGATGGAGTGGGGGCACATCAGCATCTCACCGGGTCTCGTTGGATCCATCCTCAAGTATTGCCGCATCGAATACGGGAACGCACCGGTGTTCGATCAGAGAGTGGATCTGTCCATGGGCGGAGGCATCTACGTGGATGCCTCCGTTGGCATCACGATTCTCAACTGCAGCATCGAACATTGCCGGGCGAACCAGGGTGGGGGTATCTACGCCAAGGGTCCCGTCGTGATTTCCGATTGCGCAATCCGTCATTGCACGGCGGACGGCGAAGAGGGACGTGGAGGTGGAGTCTTTCTGTTTGCCTCCGTCGACCTCTATAGCTCCGAACTTGCGTTCAATACCGCCACCCACATGGGCGGAGGGCTCTTCGGAAGCATCTATAGCGGGGAGATCCTCGATTGCAGCTTCCACGACAACACGGTGGCCTCCGGCAGCGGAGGAGGTTTGGCCTTCGACGGGCTGAACCTCGGAGAGGTGGTTGGCTGTCTCATCTACAACAATCAGGTCATCGACGATTCCTCCGGATTCTGTTCCGGCGGCGGGGTCGGACTATGGGAAAGCAACGGCAGTTTCGTGAACAACACCGTCGTGGGCAACTCGGCCATGGACGGAGCGGGCTTCTCCTATGGATGGTCCATCCTGGACGTCGTCGCGAACATCATCGCCTTCAACGAAGGGAGCGCGACGAGCTCCGTGACCGATTCCAACGCCGATTTCTATGCCACCTGCAGTTTCGGAAACACCGAGTCGGACTTTCTGGAAGGCACCGAAACGGCCACCATCAACGAACACCCGCTCTTCTGCGACTACGGTATGGCCAACTTCACCCTCTGCGAGGACTCGCCCTGCGTACCCAAGGGCATCGGCGCCGAGGGCGTGGGATGCGGCAATTGCTGGCCCGTGGTCGAGAACACCAGCTGGAGTCGACTGAAGCGCCTCTATTAGATGAAAAAGGCGGGGCCCACCGGCCCCGCCTCGCAGTCCCGAAACGATCGTCCGCTAGTCTTCCTGGAGGAAGGGATAGCGGTAGTCCGTCGGCGGCAGGAAGTTCTCCTTCACCGTGCGCGGGGTGACCCAGCGCAGAAGGTTCAGGTGACTGCCGGCCTTGTCGTTGGTGCCGCTGGCGCGGGATCCGCCGAAGGGCTGCTGGCCGACCACGGCGCCGGTGGGCTTGTCGTTGATGTAGAAGTTGCCCGCCGAGTTCACCAGAGCGTCACGCGCTTCCAGCACGGCCTGCCGGTCGCGGGCGAAGACGGCGCCGGTGAGCGCGTAGGGGCTGGTGCCGTCGACCAGCTCCAGAGCCTTCCTCCACTGGCCCGTGGGATAGACGTAGATCGTGAGCACCGGTCCGAAGATCTCCTCTTCCATAAGCTTGAAGTGGGGATCCTCGGTGACGACCACCGTGGGCTCGATGAAGTAGCCCTGGCTGTCGTCGTACTTGCCGCCGGCGATGATCTTCGCCTTCCTGCTCTTCTTGGCGTAGTCGATGTAGGCGGTGATGTCGCTGAACGCGCTCTTGTCGATGACCGCGTTGTGGAAGTTCGTGAAGTCGCGGGGCGTTCCCATCTTCACCGTTTCGAGGTCCGCGAGCAGCTTCTTCTGGACGCGTCCCCAGAGGTTCTTGGGGATGTAGGCACGGCTGGCGGCCGAGCACTTCTGTCCCTGATACTCGAAAGCGCCGCGCAACAGGCCCGTGGCGACCTCATCGGCCTTGGCGCTGGGATGCGCGATGACGAAGTCCTTGCCGCCGGTCTCGCCGACGATGCGCGGGTAGGTCTTGTATCCCGCGATGTTCTCGCCCACGGTCTTCCACATGTTCTGGAACACTGCGGTGGAGCCGGTGAAGTGGATGCCGGCCAGGTCCTCGTGCACGAGCACCATGGGACCTACCACGCGCCCGGGGCCGGGCACGAAGTTGATGACCCCCGGCGGCACGCCCGCTTCCTCGAAGAGCTTCATGAGGAACCATCCGCTGTAGACCGAGCTGGAGGCCGGCTTCCAGAGAACCACGTTGCCCATCATCGCCGGAGCGCTGGGCAGGTTGCCCGCGATGGAGGTGAAGTTGAAGGGCGTCACCGCGAAGACGAATCCTTCCAGCGGACGCTGCTCGAGCTGGTTCCAGGTGCCCTTGGGGCTGTAGGGCGGCTGCTCCTGGTAGATGTCCTGCATGTAGTAGCTGTTGAAATTGAAGAAGTCGATGAGCTCGCAGGCGGCGTCGATCTCGGCCTGGAAGGCGTTCTTGCTCTGGCCGAGCATGGTGGAGGCGTTGAGCGTGTCGCGCCAGCTCGTGCTGAGCAGGTCGGCGGCGCGGCGGAAGATGGCGGCGCGATCTTGCCAGGGCATCTTCGCCCAGGTCTTGCGCGCTTCGGCCGCGGCGGCGATGGCCATCTTCACTTCCTTCTCGCCGGCCAGATGATACTCGGCGAGCACATGCCCGTGATCGTGGGGGATCACGCATTTCGCCGTCTTGCCCGTGCGGATTTCCTTGCCGCCGATGACCAGCGGAATGTCGAGCTTCTTGCCGGCGAGTTCATCGTACTTGGCCTGAAGCGAGGCGCGCTCGGGGCTGCCGGGCTCATAGCCCAGGATGGGCTCGTTGACGGGGACGGGGAGCTTGAAGATTCCGTGGGCCATCGTTCCTCCTTGGACGCTGCCGGATGGGTTTGCCTGATGGAAGTATGGTAAGGGAAGTGCGAATTTCAAGACCCTGTGAATCTGTGGTATAATGACACCTCCCAGGAGGCACCTATGAGACGTAGCCTGTTGTCGCTTTTGCTCTTAGCTCTTGCCTTGAGCGCGGTCGCCATTCCACCTCAACCCCTGCGCCAGTGCGCCGAGTGGGAGCCCGTGGAGGGCGTGCTCATTCGCTGGCCCCTGGGCATCTCGCTGGAACTCGTGGCCGAGATGAGCGAAGACGCCATCGTCTACACGCTCATCCGCGAGTATCAGATTAACCAGGCCACGAGCGCCTACTACAACTACGGCGTGAACATGGACAACGTGGAGTGGGTGATCGCCGACACCTATTCCCACTGGACCCGCGACTGGGGCCCGCAATTCGTCTTCGACGGCAACGGCGACTGGGGCCTGGGCGATCCGCTCTTCGACGGCTATCCCTGGGTGCCCCGCGAAGGCGAGGGCCGCGGCTGGGAGCAGGACGACGACACCAACGCCGAGTTCGCCGCGCACCTCGGCGTGGCCAACTGGGAAGCGCCCATCGTGCTCACCGGCGGCAATCACATGACCGACGGCCACGGCACGGGATTCTGTACACGTGTACAACTCGACGAGAACCTCGACTGGGGCATCAGCGAGGCCGACTGGCGGCTCGGCCTCGAGCAGTACTTCGGCATCACGGAGGAAGTGGTGCTGCCCAACTGGGAGAGCTACGGCATCCAGCACATCGACTGCGTGGCGAAGATGCTCGATGAGGAGACCATCCTCTGCAAGCGCCTGAACCCCGGGCACGCCGACTACTGGGCCGTGGAGGCCCTGGTGGATGAGCTCGCCGCCCGCACCAGCTGCTATGGCAATCCCTACAAGATCGTTCGCGTGGAATGCGGCCCCTTCGGCGGTGATTCGCCCGCCTACACGAACTCGCTGATTCTCGGGAAGAAGATCCTCGTGCCCTTCGAAGGCATCCCCCAGGACGCCGACGCGGCCGCCGTCATCGCCGAGGCCATGCCCGGCTACGAGGTGATCGGTTTCACGGGAAGCTGGTACGACTACGACGCGCTGCACTGCCGCACCATGGGAGTCTTCGATCGCGGCATGCTCTATGTCGACGTGGCCCCGCCGCCCGCGGAGATTCCCTTCGGGCCCTACGCCGTGCGTGCCTTCATCGACGATCGCTCGGAGACGGGCTTGGACTACAGCGCTTGTTCGCTTTTCTGGCGCCGCGCGGGCGACGCCTTCTTCAACGAGGTGCCGCTCATGCCCATGGCAGCGCCGGACAGCCTCGAAGCCTTCATCCCCGGCACCGAACCCGGCGCCGAACTCGAGTACTACGTGCGGGGCGCTGACTACAGCGGCCGCGTGGAAACCCGGCCCATCGCCGCGCCGGACGCGCTGTTTTCCACCCGGGTGGACGACGACGTGACTTCGGTGGATATGCCCCTGGGCGAGCCGCGGCTGGTGGCCTGGCCGAATCCGTTCAGGGAGCAGGTCCGATTCTCATTGGGCGATCATGAACCCGTCGACATCGAGATCTTCGATCTGAGGGGTCGACTTGTCCGTGAGATCCATGCCAGCAGCAAGATGACATGGGATGGACTGGAGGAATCTGGAGAGAAGGTCGCAACAGGTGTTTATTTCTGTCGAGCGCTTGCACCAGGTTTCAATCTGGAAAGTAAGATATTGGTTCTAGACTAGTGCTGTCGGCTCATTTTGCATAGCTGGTCCGCCCTTCATCGTCGATGACCAGTTGGAACCAGTTCCTGTCGCCAACTATTCCTGAATGGTTCCTGTTCCAATATTCCACGAAATTATCCCGTTCGCTCCACTCGTCGAGGCAGGATTGGTGAATGCAAGAGTCATCGAGGCGAACGAACCGAGGCTCCAGGATTCCCACACAAGGGAAACCCAAAATCTCATCGTCTCTTTCGAGAGTCTTCCCACATAGCGCGCACTTGCTTTGTCCGAAAACAACAAGAGCCATTTGAGAACCTACCCCTCCACCCGCTTGATCACTACCAGGGTGATGTCATCGCTCTGGCTCACCCCGTGGGTGAAGTCGGCCACCGAACGCATGACGGCGTCCTTGATCTCGCCGGCTGACTTGTGGCGATTGGCCTGCACGATCTCCTGCAGACGCGCTTCGCCGAACTGTTCCTCTTCGTCCGGTTCCGGGTCTTCGGTCGACGCGGCCTCGGTGATGCCGTCGGTGAAGAGCGCGATGACGTCACCGGGCGCGAGGGTGACTTCTTCCTGGCCGTAGCTCTGCATGGGAAGCATCCCCAGGATCAGACCGCCGGCCTGCAGTTCGCGGCAACTGCCGTCGGCGCTGCAGAGCATGGGAGGATTGTGCCCCGCGTTGGTGTAGGTGAAGCGGGCCTTGCTGCGGTCGAGGATGCCGCAGAAGAAGGTGGCGAACATGTGAGGCTCGGTGGCCCGCACCAGCAGCTCGTTCATGCGCTCCACGATCTCGGCGGCGCGGTTCGAGTGGATGAGCTGGCCCTGCAGACTCGCCTGCAGGTTGCTCATGAGCATGGCCGCGGGAATGCCCTTGCCCGACACGTCGGCCACGGCGATGCCCATTTGTCCTTCCTCGAGATCGATGAAGTCGAAGTAGTCGCCGCCCACCTGCCGACTCGGCAGGCTGAGACCCGCCACCTCGAAGCCGGGCACTTCGGGCATGTGATGGGGGAGCAGGCGCTGCTGGATCTCCCGCGCCAGACCGAGTTCGCGTTCCAGGCGCTCGCGGGCCACGGCTTCTTCGCGTCCGCGTTTCACCGCCGAAGCCATGGTGTTGAAGGAGTCGGCGAGGTCGCCGAACTCGTCCTCGTTGGGCACGTCGATCTGGGTGTCGAAGTCGCCTTCGGCCAGACGCTTGGTGCCGTCGTGCAATGAGCGCACCGCTCCGGTCACTCCCGCGGTGATGCGCACGCCGAAGGTTCCAGCGATGATCTGTATGATCAGCAGGAAGATGCCCAGGATGCCCAGGCTGATCATGATGGCGCTGGTGAAGAAGTTATTGTCGGGGCTGAAGTCCTCCATCACCGCTTTCAGGCGCATGGCGAAGCTCATCACCAGCACGTCGACGCGGAAGAACTCCTCGCTCATGTGGATCACGTTGAGGTTCGCGAAACCGTTGGCGAGCGGCTTCCAGCCGAAGCCCGTGGCCAGGGAGTCCGGCGGCGCGTCCTCGGGCATGTAGGTGGCCTGAATGCTGAAGGCCTCGCGGGTGGAGTCGGGTCGCAGAATGAGGCTGTCGTTCATCTCCACGGTGAGACCGGGATTGCTGACGATGTTCACGTCCTGATGGAGCAGGCTCGAGAGGTAGCTCAGGGGCCTTTCGTTCACCAGCCAGCCGTCGAGGGTGGGGGCCTCGCCGCCGAATCCCTCGAGCCGCATGTACCAGACTTCCTTGCCCACGGCGAAGAAGGCGGTGGTGTCCTTGGCCACCCAGTAGCCGTAGGGCGCGGCATCCAACACGTTCGGCTGCAGATCGCGGGCGACGATGACCGTCTCGCCCTGGGTGTTCTCCACCTCGAGGCTGTCGGGCAGGGGCCTGTGCAGCATGTCCATGAACTCGGGCAGCCACCCGGGCGCGCCGGGGGCGGTGAGGGAGTCGGGGATCAGGGTCGCGCTGAACTGGGTGTCGAAGACGCGCTCCACGGGAATCTCCCCGCGCGAAGCGTTCTTCGTGAATTCCATGAAGAGTTCCCGACCCCGGCTGGCCTGGATGCCGCCGAGGGCGAAGAAGCTGAGCAGGGTGACCAGGATGACCACGAAGATGAGCGCCGAGGAGAATAGCAGCCCGACCACGGCGAGCTTGGGTTTGAGCCTGAGGAAGTGCAGGCGCGTGCCCAGGATCATGCCCAGGAAGATGAAGAGCCAGAAGAAGCCCACGGAGTTGCCGGCCCACTGCACGATGTCGCCGGGAAGGCCGCTCGCGCGACCGCTCACGCCGCCGGCCACCATGAGCATGGAGAAGAAGCTGATCACGCCGAGCAGCGCGCGGCGTTTCGAACTGAGCAGGCGCAGGGGTTGGTACTTCCGGAAGATCAGGAAGATCAGGCTCATGATGCCCGAGGGGAAGGACGACCATCCGAGCGTCACCGTGACAGGCAGGATGGCCACCGAGAGGCCGAGCCAGGTCATCCAGAAGAGCCGCGCCCGCGTGTCGATGAAGAGCAGGGTGATGGCCGACCACCAGGCGAAGACGGCGGCGGCGGCCTGGAGCCATCCGCCGAGGACGCTGAGTCCGCCGAAGGCCGCGGGCAACAGGAAGATGAAGAGTCCGCCGAAGGCGGCGGCCAGCGCGCGCGACCAGACGAGATCGCCCGGGAATCTTTCGGCTCGTTGTCTGCCGCCGCTCAGGCGTTTCATCCAACCCTGGATCATGGGGCCTCCTCGTCCATGAGTCTGCGATAAAGCGAGGCCACCTGCAATCGGTTCCCGCTGCCTTCCGCGATGGCCTGTCCATCGGGGAAAATGCGAAAGGCGACGCCGTCCAATTCGATTTCCAGCGCGTAGGGACCGCGCCGGGCGCCGAAGCGCCGGGCGAGAGAATCCAGATCAGGCGGGGACATGCCGGGGGCTGGACTGATCTGGCAGGAGTTCGCGCAGCGGGCGACCACGTGCAGGTCATCGCCTATCGGCTGAAGGTGCCGATAGTTTCCCGCGCAGGCGGGGCAGCCCTCGCGCCGGGTCTCGGTGGACAGGTTCGCCCGCCGCCCGCTCCAGACCTCCCGATGGCGCAGCTTGCGGATCACCGCCTCCGGCCGTCCGGCCAGGATCTTCAGGGCCTCCGCGGCGCTCATGGCCGCGGCCGCCAGCACCGCGGGATGGAGCACGCCGCCGGTGTCGCAGCTGAGGCCGTCTTCGGGCATGTCGGGGTAGAGGCACTCCAGACAGGCCGTCTCGCCGGGCAATACCGGCATGCAGATGGCCGTTTCGCCCAGGGCCGCCGTGTAGATCCAGGGGATGCCCTCGCGCAGCGCTAAGTCGTTGATAAAAAAGCGTGTGCGAAAGTTGTCGCTGCCGTCAAGGAGCAGATTCACGCCCTCCAGCCAGGGCTCGAGGATGCCCGGCCGAGCGTCGGCCACCTGAGCCTCGATTCTAGCTTCGGAGTTGATGGCCGACAGGCGCCGCCGGGCCACTTCGGCCTTGGGACGTCCCAGATCCTCTTCGGTGTAGAGGGCCTGGCGCGCCAGGTTGCCCTCATCCACGAGGTCGCGGTCGAAGAGGCGCAACTCGCCGATGCCCGCCCGCACGAGGGATTCGGCCAGGGCCGAACCCGTGGCGCCCACGCCGATGAGCAGCACGGTCGACTCGCCCAGTCGGCGCTGGCCGTCCTCGCCCAGGGGCGCGAAGAGTCGTTGTCGGGAGTAGCGATCCATAGACACAAGGCATAACCGCCCGGCGGGCCCCGTTCAAGATGCTTTGCAAAGCCGGGCCGCCGGGCTAGAGTAGGCTGCCCGCCACCCAGGAGCCGCCAGATCGAAAGGCGCATCGCCATGCAGGAGTTCGAGAAGCTCATCGCCGAGGCCCGCGAGGGTCATCGCATCCTGAGCGCGGAGGAATGGGATGCCGTGACGGCGGGCTCCGAGGAGGTGCGGATCGAGGAGGCATCCCTGGATCACAGGATCGAGATCCGCCGCGCGGGCGAGGAATGGCTCGCGCGGGAAACCAGCGACAAGGGCGAGATCATCCTGCGCGCTTTCTCCAGCGAGTTCGCCCTGAACGCATTCATCAAAGGTCGCGTGGACATCTACGAGCGCATGTGGGACGGCTGCGGCTGCAAGGTCGACTACTATGACTGAGCTGCGCGCCGGCAGCATCGGATGGCGGGAGCGCCTCTTCGCCGCCGCGCTGGCCCTGCTGGCCGTGCTCGCGCTGCTCGCCCGCAGCGATCTGGTGGAGGCGGGGCACCCGGACTTCGAGCGGCCCTGGGATCACCACAAGTACATCCACATGGCCGACGGCGGGGTCTTCGAGTTCCGCGTTGCGCCCTTCTGCTGGCGGGTGGGGGTGCCCCTGGCGGTGAACCTGTTGCCCCTGGAACATCGGGACAGCTTCCTGATCCTCGCCTTGCTCGGCCTGATCGCCGCGGCGCTCATGCTCTACTTGACGGCCCGACGTTTCGGCTTCTCACCTCGCCTGTCGGCGGCCGGCCTGCTGCTCTTCTTCTCTCTGGGATGGGCCAGCAAGTACAACTTAATGCACTTCTGGCTCAGCGATGCGCTGGCCCTTGCCATGGTGGGAGCGGTGATCCTGCTCACCCTCGAGCGGCGCATGCTCTGGGCGGCGGCACTTCTCACCCTGGGCGTGATGGTGAAAGAGTCGGTGATCGTGGCCGCGCCGCTGCTCTACACGCTCCGCACTCGGCGGCTCTTCGACGGCGGCCTCCTGCTGCAGTCGATCCTCTTTTCCCTGCCGGCGATGGCCTTGCTGGCATCCCTGCGCATGGCCATCCCCATGGGCAACGGCGACGCGGCCTACCTGGCCACCCTTCCCGAGAACCTGCGCGCCGTGCATCACGGCGTCTCGGATTTCGACATGGGATACCTCTGGCGCGAACACGGTCTGCCTCGCCTGACCTCGCCCACCCTCACCAATCTCAAGGAGATGAGCATCTGGAGCTGGGGGCCGCTGGCCCTGATGTTGCCCTTCTTCATCCTTCGCAGGCCCCGTGAGATCTTCCTGCGCTTCCTGCCCTTGTTCCTGCTGGCCTATGCCCAGATCCTGCTGGCCTCCAATGTGCAGCGCCTGGTGGTGCTGGCCGCGGCGGCGATGATCCTGCCGGGTCTGGCCGTCCTGGAGCGCTGGGGGGCCTGGCTTCGGGCCGGCGAGGGATGCTGGATCGTCCTGGCCGCCGGCCTGCTCGTCCTGAATCTCCTCGATCCAGCCGCCTACGCCGCGGCATTCCCTGTGCAAGCTCTATATTTCATTGCAGTTATCGGAATCTTGGCCATCGGCCGTCCCTGGCGAATCTTTGCCTCCGAGCGGGGCATCTGTTAGTATTTAAAGGAATCTCAGCATAAATGGCGTTTTTAGCGGCCCGCTACCCGCGGCCCGCCAGAAGCCAGCAGCCACCGGAGCTTCCGATGTTCAGAGCCCTTGCCGCCATCCTCATGCTGATCGCCTCCGTCGCCGCGGCGGACATCTCCGGTTCCTTCGTGACCTTCCTTGGGCCCTGGACCGTGGACAACGGCGAGATCGTCACCTTCAGCTTCGAGGTGGGCAACGGCAGTCCCGACGGGGCGGTGCTCGACGAGATCATCTTCGAGTTCCATCCCTGCGTCACCGTGCTCACCGGAGGCTACGACGATACGGGCGCGTCGAACTTCTGGCTCTACGCCCTCGACACGACTACTCCCCACATCGGACGCTGGTGGCATCCCACCGACGACATCGGTTCCCACATGGTCTCCGGCGACAGCGGTCCCTTCTGGCTCACCGTGGAACTCGACTACGAGTGCCCCTGCGGCCTCATTCCCATCGCCTGGACCCTGCTCGGTCTCTACGGCGAGGAGCCCAACACCTTGACGGGCGTGATCACCTACGAGGCGAGTTGCCCGACGGCATCGGCCGGTGCGGACTGGGGAATGATCAAGAAGCTCTACTGATCAATTGTCGAGCAGGAACCATTTTCGAAGGAGACCGCTAGATGGAGCTTCAGGGTTGGGTGTGGATCGCTGAAATCGTCGCGGCGCTATCGGTCGCTCTCACGCTCATCATTCTCATCATCTCGATCCGGCAGAATACGCGATCTCAGAAGGTCGTCGCCGTGGATTCCCTCGCGGCAGCCATCGCCGCGATCAATGTGCCAGCCATCGAGTCCCCCGATGTGGGTACGGCGTTATCGAAGGCCGTAGCGGATTGGCATTCCGCCAGCCGGGAAGAGCGGATCATGGCGCACTACTTCCTGTTCTCCTTCTTCAAACTTCTGGAGAACGGCTGGTACCAGCGAAACGCGAAGATACTGGACAAGTCCCAATGGCAGGGCTGGGACACCATGCTCCGCAAGTACTATCATAGTCCGGGAGTACGAGAGGTGTGGTGGCCGAACCGGGGCAACGCCTACTCCGAGCCCTTCCGTCGCTACCTGGCGGGAACGACGGCTCCCGAGGGAATCGGCAGCCTGACCGACATCTTCGAGATGGAAACTCTCGCGGACGACCCGGATTGAAGGCCTGAGTCGGATCGAGCACTGATTCACACTGGACTTCCCCCGGCCTCCGAGGATAATCCCAGCATGTCCGATCGCCCGCCTCTCTTCGGCCCCTTCGGCCGCAAGCTTTTCATCACCCTGGCCTTGCTCAGTCTGCTCATGGTCAGCGCCGTGGGCGTGGCGGCCTATCGTCAGGCCCGCAGCGCTCTGCGCGAGTCGGCCATGCTGCGCATGGAGGAACTGGCCCGCGAGCGCGGCGCGCGCCTCGACGCCTGGTTCGACGAACGCATGGACGATCTGGGTCAGCTCGCGCTGCTGCTCGAGCGCGAGCTCGAGGGCGGCGAGACCGACCTGGTCAAACTCATGCGACCGCACCTGGGGCGCGAGGGCGCCTATCGCCGCATGCTGGTGCTCGACGGCGAGGGCGAGATCCTCGAAGAGACCGGTTCGCGGCACAGCGACTGTCCGCTTCCCTCGCCTGAACGCATCGCCCTGGCCTTGAAGGGCGAGGGTCCGAGCATGGGACCGGTGGGCGCGGGGCCGCGGGCCATTCCCATCGCGCATCTTTCGGCGCCCTTGAAGCTGACCGGCGGCGAGCCCGGTCTGCTGCTCGCGGTGATGCATCCGGCCGAAACACTCTATCCGATTCTCGCCGACACCCTCGGCCTGGGACGCACCGGCGAGACCTATCTCGTGGACGCCGACACGCTCATGCTCTCGCCGTCGCGGCACATGAACCATCCTCCCGAGTTCACCCACAAGATGCCCACCCCCGGCGTGCACGCCTGCCTGTCCGGCGCTACGGGCTCGGAGGTCTACGAAGGATTCCTCAGCGACGAAGTGCTGGGCGCCTACGTCTGGATGCCCCGGCAGCGCTGGGCCCTCATGGCCGAGATCCACGCGGCCGAGGCCTTCGCGCCGCTCTCGGCCATGGCGCGGCAGACCTTCGCCCTGGCCCTGGTGGCCCTACTCGGCGCGCTGGCTCTCAGCGCATTCCTGTCGCGGGGGCTGGCCCGTCCCGTGGATCGGCTTTCGGCGGCCAGCCGGCGCGTGGCCGCCGGCGATCTCTCATCGCCCGGGCTTCCCGAAAGCCGCGACGAGCTCGGCCGCCTTTCGGCCGCCTTCAATCGCATGGTGGACGATCTCGCCCATCACGAACGGGAGCTGCTCCACGCCGAACGTCTCGCCGCCGTGGGGCGCCTGGCCGCCGGCGTCGTGCACGAGATGCGCAATCCGCTGTCCGCTCTCAAGATGAATCTCAGCGCCCTGGATCGTCGCGAGGATCTGAGCGAGATCGAGCGCGAACAGCTCGCCATCGCCCGGGCTCAGGGCGAGCGCCTGGAGCGCATGCTCGAGGAGTTGCTCGACTACAGTCGTCCCCTGGAACTTCGGATCCAGACCGTCGACGCGCGCTCGCTTCTGGAGCGCTGCGCGGAACAGCTGCGGGGCGAGGCCGACGAGGCCGGCGTGGAGCTTGTCGTGGGGCGCGGGTCCGCATCCATCGAGGTCGACCCCGAGATCATGCTGCGGGCATTGGTGAACCTGGCGGCCAATGCCGTGCAGGCATCGCAGCAGGGAAGTTCCGTGCATCTGGATGTGCGAACGGAAGACGGAGTGACCCTCGAGCTGCGCGACTACGGCAGCGGCATGAGCGAGCGCCAGCTCGAACGCCTTTTCGATCCCTTCTTCACCACCCGCGAAGATGGCACGGGCCTGGGCATGAGCAACGCTCGCAAGTGCGTGGAGGCCCACGGCGGCACTCTGGAAATGGAAAGCGCCGAGGGCGAGGGCAGCTCGGCGCGGATCTTCCTGGCCAATTCGCTCGACTAGACGAGCCTATTCCACGATCTCATAGGTTCCCATGAGCTGCGCTTCGGCGAGGATATGGTCTTTCATGGCCTCGAAGAGCGTGGCCTTGTCTACCCCAGGCTCCAGTTCGAGCAGGGTGTCGAGGGCGTAGAACTTGAAGAAGTAGCGATGCACTCCGCCGGGCGGGCAGGGTCCGCCGTAGCGCAGCACGTTCCAGCTGTTGCCTCCCGCCGTTCCCTGGAAACTCTCGCTATCGGGATCGTTGCCCGCGGCCTCTTCGAGTTTCCGAAGGGCGGGATCGAGGTCGAAGAGGAGCCAGTGGTCCCAGGTGCCCATGGGCGCGTCGGGATCGTCCATGATGAGGGCGAAGCTCTTCGTGCCCGTGGGCGGATCGGTCCAGGTCAGGGCCGGAGACAGGTTCTCGCCGTCGCAGGCATGGCGCGTGGGTATGGGCGCTCCCTCCTCGAAGGCCGTGCTGGTCAGGGTGAAGGAATCCTGGCCTCCGCAGGCGACGAGTCCGAGGGAGACGACGGCCAATACGATGAATCGCTTCATGTTTCCTCCTCAGGGTCTGATCCCACTGTACACCTGGAATCTGGCCTGGCAACGAAAATATCTTTCAATAATACGCTGATAGTTGTAAATTACTTGCATGCCAGAGATCCTCATCATCGACGACGACGCGGCGGTGCGCCGCAGCCTCGAACTTCACATGAAGGGGCGCGGCCTGGCCGTGCATTCGGCGGGCACCCTGGCCGAAGGACGCGAGGTCTGGGACTCCCTCGCGCCCGACCTGGTCATCCTGGATCTCATGCTACCGGACGGCGAGGGCATGGACCTGCTCCGCGAGCACGAGGGCGGGTCGGGCGGTCCCAAGGTCATCATGATCACCGGTCATCAGGACATGGAGCGCGCCACCGAGGCCATCCGCCTGGGCGCCTTCGACTACGTGCACAAGCCGGTGGGCGCCGACGAGCTGGACCGCGTACTCGACCGCGCCCTCGCCCAGCTTGCCGAGGAGCAGCGGGTGGAGCTGGGTTCGGGCGGCGTCGAGGAGGCCGATCCCCATCGCATCGTCGGACGCAGCCGGGCCGTGCTCGAACTCCACAAGGCCATCGGAAGGGCCAGCCGCGGAAGCGCGGGGGTGCTCATCCGCGGCGAGAGCGGCACGGGCAAGGAACTCGTGGCCCGGGCACTTCACCGCGGCATCGCGCCGGACGAACCTTTCGTGGCGGTGAATTGCAGCGCCCTGGTGCCCACCCTTCTGGAAAGCGAGCTCTTCGGACACGAGCGCGGGGCCTTCACCGGCGCGACCCAGAGGCGCCTGGGGCGTCTCGAACTCGCGGCCGGCGGGCTGCTCTTCCTGGACGAGATCGGCGACCTGTCCCCGGAACTCCAGGCCAAGCTTCTGCGCGTCGTACAGGAGCGCGAATTCGAACGGGTGGGCGGCACCCGCGCCCTGCCCTTCCGCGCCACCCTCGTGGCGGCCACCCACCGCGACCTGGAGGCCATGGTGTCCGCGGGCGAATTCCGCGAGGATCTCTACTTCCGCCTGCGGGTGCTGGAGATCGTGGTGCCGCCTTTGCGCGAGCGCCGGGAGGACATCCCCCTTCTGGTGGAGCACTTCCTCGCGCGCTTCAACCGGCAGCTCCACCGGCAGGTGATACGGATACCCGACGGCCTGCTCGAGAAGCTCATCGCCCATGACTGGCCCGGCAATGTGCGCGAGTTGGAGAACCGGGTGCTGGCCGGCGTCATGGCCAGTTCCGGCGAGGTTCTAGAGATGGAGTTGCCCGATGAATCCTCCTCCGGATCGCTGGGGCTGCTCAGCCTCAAGGATCTGGAGGCGCGTCACATCGCCCGGGTCCTTCACGAAGTCGACTGGAACTTCGGCCGCGCCTGCGAGATCCTGGGGGTCAGCCGGCCGACCCTCCGCAAGAAGATCCGAGACTACGCCTTGAAAGAATCCTCCGAGGATTGAAAGAAGCTTTCAATCGCTCTCGGGTTCCGCGATTCAGGTGAATCCATAACAGCCATAAAACAAAGAAGTTAGCTCGATTCGAGAGAGGCTCGCCCTTGGCCCGAGCTTTGCGCTAGTCAGGGCATGCGAACCCTCACCCTTCTATTGCTCGTGCCCATGCTTTCCTCGGCCTCCCTGAGTCTCCATGAGCTTCAGGCCCGCGCCCTCGAGGACAGTCCGCGCCTGGCCGCGGCCCGCGCCCGACTCGAAGCCACGCGCCTCGAAGCCGAGGCCGCCGGAACCCTGCCGGATCCCAAACTGAGCTGGGGGCACTACTTCAGTTCCGTGGAGACGCGTCTGGGTCCCCAGGAAGAGAAGCTCACCCTATCGCAGACCTTTCCCATGGGCGGGAAGCTGGGCCTGGCCGCCGAGGCGGCGCAGCTCGCGGCGGAGTCCGAGGCCGAAGCGCTTCGGGGAGCGCTGCTGGATCTGCGTTTCGAGGTCGAGCGGGCCTACCTGCGTCAGGCCTATCTCGCGAAGGCCATGGGAATCGAGACCGACGATCTCCGGATTCTGACCGCCCTGGAGAAGGTCGTGGAGAGCAAGGTGCGCACGGGCGCGCGGTCCCGGGCGGACCTACTGCGTCTGCAGATGGAGATCCATCGCGGCGAAGATCGTCTCGCCGCCCTCGACGATGCCCGCATCGCCGAACTCGCGCACATCGCGGCCCTCGCGGGCGAGACGCCGGGCTCGCTCGAGACACTCGAAACGCATCTACCCGAGCGCGAACTGCCGCCCGCCCTGAGCTCGCTGGGCAATCCCATGCTCGCCCGGAAGGATCGCGAGATCTCCCGGCGGCAGAAGCTCGCCACGCGGGCGTCCCGAAACGGAATCCCCGATATCACCTTCGGCCTGAGCACGGTGATCACCGGAGAACTGGAGGGATCGCCCGCCGAGGACAATGGCCGCGATCCATGGATGCTCAGTCTGTCCCTGAACCTGCCCATCTGGCGAGGGAAGCTGCGCGCGGATCGCCAGGCCGCCGAGGCCGAGCACCGTCTCGCCCGGATGAATCGCCGGGACGCGGAGCTGCTCCTCGAGGCCGAACTGCGGAAGCTGAACGCCGACTGGCGGGAGGCCCATCGTCGACTTCGCCTCCAGCGCGAGGATCTGCTTCCCCGGGCCGAAGAGATTCTGAAGCTCACCGAAAGCGACTATCGCCACGGCCGGGCTAGCTTCGACGAACTGCTGCGCGTTCGTCGGGATCTGCTCGACCTGCGCCTGTCCGAAATGGCCGCCCTGCGCGACCGGGAAATCACTCGCGCCGGCATCCTGCGCCTGGCCGGCATCCATGAAGGAGAGAAGCCATGAAGTACACCCTGATCCTGACGGCGGCACTTTTGTGCCTGGTATCCGCCGCGGCCGTGGCCGGCGAGTGGACCTGCTCCATGCATCCACAGATACGTCAGCCCGAGTTCGGCACCTGTCCCCTCTGCGCCATGGACCTCATCGAAGTGGACGAGAAGGCCGGCGCCGAGCTGGGCCCTCGCGAGTTGCGACTGAGCCCAAGGGCCGAGCAACTGGCCGAACTGCAGACCACCCGCGTGCGTCGCGGGCGGGCCAGCCTCGAGCTGCCCCTTTACGGAAAGGTCGAGTTGGACGAGGGCCGCGTGTCCCGCCTCAGCGCCTGGACCGGCGGACGCATCGAGAAGCTGCACGTGAACAGCCTCGGCGCCCGCGTGGATGCGGGCGAGGCCCTGGCCGAACTCTACAGTCCCGAACTCATCGCCGCTCAGGAGGAGTTCCTGCAGTCCCTGGCCCTGGAGGCCGGCGACCTCACCCGAGAGAAACTGCTGCTCCTGGGCATGGACGAGCGTGACATCGCGATGCTGGAAACCGAGAAGCGCGTCTTCGAACAGGTGCTCATCCGAGCGCCGGTGGGGGGCGTGGTCCTCGAGAAGCGCGTGGTGGAGGGCGACTGGGTCAAGCTGGGCAGCGAACTCTTCACCGTGGCGGCACTGGACCGCGTTTGGGTGCAGATGGACGCCTACGAAAGCGACCTGCCCTTCCTGGCCGAAGGCCAGACCGTTCGTTTCCGCTCCGAGGCCCTGCCCGGCGAGGAGTTCGAGGGACGGGTCGCCTTCATCGATCCGGTTCTGGACAGCGCCACCCGCACCCTGCGCCTGCGGGTGGAGGCCGACAATCCCGGTGAAACGCTGAGACCCGGCCTCTTCGTGCGGGGAACCGTGAACGCATCCTATGCCGCCGATTCCGCGCCTCTGCTGGTGCCTGCCAGCGCGCCGCTTCTCACCGGACCTCGCGCCATCGCCTACGTGAGCCAGGGCGGCGGACAGTACCAGGGCCGCGAACTGGTGCTCGGTCCCCGCGCCGGCGACGAGTACATCGTGCTCGCCGGACTCGAGGAGGGCGAGCGGGTGGTCAGCGAGGGCGCCTTCAAGATCGACAGCGAACTGCAGATCCAGGGCAAGTCCTCCATGATGAACGAGAGCGGCGGAGCTCCCGAGGCCTTCCTCGCGAGTCTCGACGAGCTCTACGGAGCCTACTTCGCCCTGAGCGAGGCCCTCTCCCTGGACAAGACCGGCGAGGCCGAGCCCGTGGTCGAAGCGCTGAAGAAGGTGCGAGGCGATCTGCTCCAGGGCGAGATGTCCGAGGAGTGGAAGCAGCTCGGCACGCGCCTCGAGAAGGCCGCGAAGAAGACCGCCGGCGAGAAGCGGCTCGAAGCCCGGCGCACAGCCTTCGAACCCCTGTCCATGGCCATGATCAGCCTGGCCGAGAGCTTCGGCGCGAGCGGCGATTCGGCGGTGCACCTCTTTCACTGTCCCATGGCCTTCGACTGGAAGGGCGCCGACTGGCTGCAGAATCGCGAGGGCGTGGAGAATCCCTACTGGGGATCGCAGATGTACCGCTGCGGCTCCCTCACCGAGACCCTCGTGGCCGGGCCCTCCAAGGAGGACGCGCCCGCGCAGGATCACTCCGGACACATGCACTAGGACGATGACGTGGAGAAGCTGAATCCCCGAGGACCGCTACAGGCCGCCGTGGCCTTCGCCCTGGAGAACCGCGTGCTGGTGATCCTGGCCGTGGTGCTGCTCACCCTCTGGGGCGTCATGAGCGCGCCCTTCGACTGGGATCTCGGCGGTCTGCCCCGGGATCCGGTGCCCGTGGACGCCATCCCGGACATCGGCGAGAACCAGCAGATCGTCTTCACGGAGTGGGCGGGGCGCAGTCCCCGGGACATCGAAGACCAGATCAGCTATCCGCTCACGGTGTCGCTCATGGGTATGCCCGGCGTGCGCACCGTGCGCAGCTACTCCATCTTCGGCTTCTCCACGCTCTACGTGATCTTCGAGGACGGCGTCGACTTCTACTGGGCGCGCTCGCGCATCCTCGAGAAGCTGGCCAGCCTGCCGGCGGGCCTGCTGCCGCCGGAGGCCAGTCCCCGCCTCGGTCCCGACGCCACGGCCCTGGGACAGGTCTTCTGGTACACCCTCGAGGGCCGCGACGAAAAGGGCGAGCCCACCGGCGGATGGGACCTGCACGAACTCAGGAGCATCCAGGATTTCCACGTGAAGTACGCCCTGCTGTCGGCCGAGGGCGTGGCCGAAGTGGCCTCCGTGGGCGGTTTCCTGCGGGAGTATCAGGTCGACGTGGATCCCGAAGCCCTGCGCGCCTGGAATCTCAGCCTCGCCGATCTGGCCGGCGCGCTTCGCGGAGCCAACCGCGACGTGGGTGCGCGCATCCTCGAGGTGAATTCGGTGGAGTACCTGGTGCGAGGACTCGGGCGCATCGAGGATCTGGAAGACATCGAGAACACCGTGATCAGGGCCAGGGACGGCAGCCCCGTGCTGCTGAAGCAGGTGGCCAGCGTGGGCATGGGACCGGCTCCCCGGCGCGGCGCCCTCGACAAGGAAGGCGCCGAGGTGGTGGGCGGCGTGGTGGCCGTGCGCTACGGCGAGAATCCCCTTCGCACCATCGAGGCGGTGAAGGCGAAGATCGAGGAGATCGCGCCGGGCCTGCCCAGCAAGGTGCTGCCGGACGGTCGGGTCAGCAGGCTTACCGTGGTGCCCTTCTACGATCGCAGCGGGCTCATCCATGAAACCTTGGGCACCTTGAGCCGGGCTCTCGGCCAGGAGATCCTGGTCACCGTGCTGGTGGTCCTGCTCATGGTCATGCGCCTGCGCGCGAGCCTGCTCATCGCCGGGCTCCTGCCCCTGGCCGTGCTAATGAGTTTCTCGGCCATGCGCGTCTTCGGCGTGGAGGCCAACGTGGTGGCGCTCTCGGGCATCGCCATCGCCATCGGCACCATGGTGGACATGGGCATCGTCATCAGCGAAAACGTTCTGCGAAGGATGCGCGAGGCGGACCCGGAGACCTCGACCCTGACCACGACCTTCCGCGCCACCCGCGAGGTGGGGGGCGCGGTGCTGACCAGCGTGTCCACCACGGTGATCAGCTTCCTTCCCGTCTTCACGCTCCAGGCCGCCGAGGGCAAGCTGTTCAGGCCTCTGGCCTTCACCAAGACCTTCGCCCTGCTGGCGGCGGCGGCCATCGCCATCCTGGTCATTCCGGCTCTGGCTCGGGGGCTGTTCTCCTGGCGTCCGCCGAGCTGGATGCGCAGCCAGCGTTTCGAGAGGGCGCGAAAGCCGGCCGGTTTGATTCTGATCGCGGTGCTGGTGCTCCTGCTCGCAGCCGACTGGATGCCTCTGGGCATCGAGCGCGGAATCATCGCGAACGCCCTGCTCGTGCTGGCCCTCTTCCTCATCGTCCTGGGACCGCTCTTCCTGCTGCAGCGCGCCTATGGGCGCATTCTGTCCTGGTGCCTCGATCACAAGGCCCTGTTCCTGATTCTGCCCCTCCTCCTCGTCCTCGCCGGTGCCTGGATCGGAAGCGATCTCGGCCGAGAATTCATGCCGGCCCTGGACGAGGGATCCTTCCTCTACATGCCCACGACCATGCCCCACGCCTCCATCGGCGAGGCCCTGGACATCCTGCAGAAGCAGGACATGGGCATGAGCATGCTGCCCGAGGTGGAGTCGGTGGTGGGCAAGATCGGACGCGCCGAGACCTCGCTGGATCCCGCGCCGGTATCGATGATGGAAACGGTGATCCACTATCGCCCCGAATTCCTTCAGGACGAATCCGGTCGCCGGCTGCGTTTCAAGTTCGACGGCGGCGAGAACGAGCTCTTCCGCGACGAGGCGGGCAATCCCCTGCCCGCCCGCGACGGCGAGCCCTACATGGTTCGAGGACGTTTCGAGCGCGACGACGAGGGCCGGCTCATTCCACAGAGGAGCGGACGTCCCTTCAGGTTGTGGCGGCCGGCCCTGGATCCGGAACTCAACGAGGGACGCGAGCCCTGGGCCGGCGTGGAAAACCCCGACGACATCTGGAAGCTCATCGTCGAGGCCGGCCAGGTGCCCGGCGCGACTTCCGCGCCCAAGCTGCAGCCCATCCAGACGCGCATCGTCATGCTGCAGAGCGGCATGCGCGCGCCTCTGGGCATCAAGATCAAGGGTCCCGACCTCCAGTCCATCGAGGATTTCGGGCGCGAACTGGAACGGCTCATCCGCGAGCTTCCCTCCGTGGAGCCCGCCACGGTCAACGCCGAACGCATGGTGGGCAAGCCCTACCTCGAGATCGACATCGACCGCGAGGCTTCGGCCCGCTACGGAATCGGCGTGGCGGCGGTGCAGGAAGTCATCGAGACGGCCATCGGCGGCAAGACGCTCACGCGCACCCTGGAAGGTCGCGAGCGCTATCCCCTGCGCCTTCGCTACGCCCGCGAAAGGCGCGGCAGCCTGGAGGATCTGGAGCGCGTGCTCGTGGCCGCCCCGGACGGCGCGCAGATTCCCCTGGCGCAGCTCGCCGAGATCCGATATCGGCGCGGACCCCAGGTGATCAAGAGCGAGGACGGCTTCCTGGTGGGCTACCTGCTCTTCGGCAAGCGCGACGGCCACGCCGAGGTGCAGGTGGTGGAGGAGGCCGGCGCCCTGCTCGACGCGAGGATCGCGAGCGGCGAGCTGGTGGTGCCCGCGGGTCTCAGCTACTCCTTCGCGGGAAGCTACGAGAATCAGCTGCGCGCCGCCGCGCGCCTACGATTGGTGCTGCCTCTGGCCCTGGCCCTGATCTTCGCGCTGCTCTATCTGCAGTTCCGTTCGGGCATGACCGCCCTGCTGGTCTTCAGCGGCGTCATCGTGGCCTGGTCGGGGGGATTCCTCATGCTCTGGCTCTACGGCCAGGACTGGTTCCTCGCCGCCGGCGGCCTGCGCGAGATCTTCCACATGGGCACGGTGAATCTGAGCGTGGCGGTCTGGGTCGGTTTCCTGGCCCTCTTCGGCATCGCCACCGACGACGGCGTGCTCATGGCCACCTACCTTCGCCAGCGTTTCGAGGGGGAGGGGCCCGCCGATCGGGCCGAGCTACGCCTTCGTGTGATAGAAGGGGCCTCCCGACGCGTGCGGCCGGCGCTCATGACCACGGCCACGACCCTGCTCGCGCTCCTGCCCATTCTGAGCTCCTCGGGCCGAGGCGCGGACATCATGATACCCATGGCGATTCCCGCCTTCGGCGGCATGGCCGTGGCGGTGCTGACCATCTTCGTGGTTCCCGCTCTCTACAGTTGGGTGGAGGAACTCAAGTTGCTGAGGAATGAAAGGAAAACGGGAGGGTGATGACCCTCCCGAAGTGACTTGCGCAGCCGGAACAAGGGAGGGTCATCACCCTCCCTTATTCATACCGTCCATCAACTGCATCAGATCCACCACCCTGTTGCTGTAGCCCCATTCGTTGTCGTACCAGGAGAGCACCTTGGCGAAGCGGCCGTCGACCACCTTCGTCCAGGGCGAGTCGAAGATCGACGAATGCGGGTCGCCCACGATGTCGCTCGACACGATTGGATCGGTCGAGTACTTGAGGATGTTCTTCAGACGCTCGGTCTTCGCAGCGTCGCGCAGGGCCTCGTTGATCCGCTCGGCCGTCGTCTCCTCGCGCAGCACCAGAACCAGGTCGACGATGGAGCCGTCCGGGATCGGCACGCGCATGGCCATGCCGTCGAGCCTGCCCGCGAGATCCGGCAGCACCTTGCCCACGGCCTTGGCCGCGCCGGTGGTGGTGGGGATGATGTTCTCCGCCGCCGCCCGGCTACGCCGCCAGTCGCTGTGGGGCACGTCGGCCAGTCGCTGGTCGTTCGTGTAGGCGTGAACGGTGGTCATCACGCCGCTTTCGATGCCGAAGTTCTCGTGGATGACCTTGGCCACCGGCGCCAGGCAGTTGGTGGTGCAGCTGGCGTTGGACACGATCTTGTGCTCGGGCTTGAGCTCGTCCTCGTTGACGCCCAGCACCACGGTGAAATCGATCTCGTCCTTGCTCGGAACGGTCAGGATCACCTTCTTCGCGCCGGCCTCCATGTGCTGCTCGATCTGCTCGCGCTTGCGGAAGATGCCCGTGGCCTCCACCACGATGTCCACGCCCAGATCCTTCCAGGGCAGCTGCGAGGGATCGGGGATGGCCGTCATCTTCACGTTCTGATTGCTGGTGCGCATCATGTCGCCGTCGACCTCGACCTTGTCGGGGAAGCGGCCCATGACGGTATCGTGCTTGAGCAGGTAGGCCATGGCCTCGTTGTCGGCCAGATCGTTGATGGCCACCACGTCGACCTTGCCCCCGAGTTCGTTCAGGATGCGGAAGACGCTGCGTCCGATGCGGCCGAAACCGTTGATCGCCACTCTCATCACGCCACCCCCTTCCGGATGAACTCACGCACGGTGAGTACCGTGTCGACGACCCTTCCCGCGATGCCCCAGCCGTTGTCGTACCAGCCGATGATCTTCACCAGTCCGCCCTCCATGCTGATGCTGGCCAGGGAGTCGTAGACAACCGATTCGCTGAGGCCGATGACGTCGCTGGACACCACCGGTTCGGCGGCGTAGCCCAGCCATCCTGCGAGAGAACCTTCGGAGGCCGTCTTGAAGGCCTCGTTGATCTCCTCGATGCTCAGGGGCTTGCGGAGCTGCACCGCGAGGTCGAGGCAGGAGCCGTTGGGCACGGGCACGTTCACGGCCATGCCCTCAACCCGGCCCTTGAGCTGGGGCATGATCTCGGTGACCACGTCGGAGGCCCAGGACATGTTTGGGATCAGGTTCTCGGCGGCGCTGCGCGCGCGGCGCAGCTCGGCGGCCATGGCGTCCGAAAGCTTCTGGTCGCTGGTGTAGGCGTGCACCGAGGTCATCATGGCATGGTTCACCACGGCCGCGTCGTCCAGCACCTTGAGCATGAGGCCCAGGGCCTGGCAGGTGGCGCTGGACACCGAGATGATGCTGTCCTGGGGGCCCAGGCTGTCGTGGTTCACGCCGTGGATGAGCGTGGCGTCGATGGAGTCGAGGGCCGGCCGGCACACGATGACCCGCGGCGCTCCCGACTCCAGATGTCCCTGCAATTCCGCCCGCTGGCGATACTGCAAGGTGGTGTCGATGACGATGTCCACGTCGAAGGCGTCCCATGGCATGTCGTCGGGACGAAGGCCCTTGACCAGTCGCGATTTCTGGCGTCCGGCCGTCAGATATTTCCCATCGAGCTTCACCTCGTCGGGGAAATGACCGTAGATGGTGTCGTATTCGAGTAGGTAGGCCACGGCCTCCGGACTGCCCAACTCGCTGATGGCCACGATATCGATATCTTCGTGGTTGTGGACTTGGCGGAAGAAGTTCCGACCGATCCTTCCGAAGCCCATCAGCCCCACACGGATAGGCATATCAGCCCCCTTTCCCGGGAGATTTTTCTGGGTTCGCGCTCAAGCTAACCCGCCATCGGTTCCTCGGCAAGCATCGCTTTTCCCCATAATTTCCGATGCTTACTTGGCATGTTTCAGGCTTTCGAACCCGATTGTCTGAATAGGGGTGGAGTTGGTATAATGGTTCCTTCTCATTCCCCATAGATCCTCGGGGTGGTCCCACCCCGCCAGACTCAATAGGAAAGGAACATCATGAGGAAGGGCCTGCTTGTCTTTCTGAGCATGCTTCTGGCCATGTCCGCCCCGGCGGCCGCCGACAGCGTGCGCATTCCCCTGGACGCCCCGAGCACCAGTCTTCAAGTGCTGAGCGATCGCGGCGACGCCCTCACCTTCAGAGCGGAGATCGGCGCCATCGAGGCCATGGAAGTGGCCACGCCCGAGGGCCTGTTCACACGCTTGAGCATTCCCGGCTTCCACTCCTCGAAGGTGGAAGGCGCACCGGAACTGCCGCAGATGAATCGGCTCTACGAGATTCCCTTCGGCGCGGCGACCCGGATCGAGATTCTCGGCAGCGAGACCACGACCTTGAATCTCGCGGACTACGGATTCGAGCACCGCGTCATGCCGGCCCAGCCGAGCATGCCCAAGAACGCCGATCCGGCCACCTGGCCCTTCATCTACGACGCCGCCAGCTACGGCGGCGATCGCGTGGCCTACGAACTGGTGAAGACGGTGGACCAGGGACGCATGCGCGCCGTGGATCTCGGCCGCGTGGAGCTCGCCCCGGTGGAGTACCTGCCCCAGAGCGGCGAGCTGATCGTTCATACCAGCGTGGAGTTCACCCTGCATTTCGAGGGCGGCGACGCCATGGCCGGGGCCGAGTTGAAGGCCTCCACCCACAGCCCCTTCTTCGACCATCTCTACGAGAACATCGAAGGCTATCGCGGCTTCCATGAAGGCTATCCCGACCTGGTGCGCGACGTGGTGACCCTGGTCATCATCGTGCCCGCCGAATTCGAGGCCTACATCGGAGACTTCGTGGACTGGAAGACCCAGCGCGGATTCAACGTGGTGGTCGGCGTAATCGGCACGCCCGAGGTGGGCAGCACGACGAGCACCATCCAGTCCTACATCCACGACCTCTACGCGGGTGGCACGCCCCACGAGCCCGCGCCGAGCTTCGTGATCTTCATCGGCGACGTGGCACAGTGCCCGACCTTCCAGATGAGTGGCGACGCCACCGACCGTCCCTATTGCGACGTCGAAGGCGACCTGGTACCGGACATCTTCTACGGCCGCCTCAGCGCCACGAATCCGACCCAGCTGCAGGCCATCCTCGACAAGACCATGATGTACGACCAGTTCACCATGCCCGACCCGAGCTACCTGGGCGAGGTCGTGCTGATCGCCGGCGTTGATAGTTGGTACGCGTCCACCCACGGCAACGGCCAGATCAACTACGGCACCGAGCACTACTTCAACTCGGCCCACGGAATCTACAGCCACACCTATCTGTATCCGGCTTCGGGCAGCTCCGGATCCCAGATCATCCAGAACGTCAGCGACGGAGTGGCCTACGTGAACTACACGGCCCACGGCAGCCAGACGAGCTGGAGCGATCCGAGCTTCACCCAGTCGAACATCAACAACCTCGACAACTACGGCGAGTACTGCCTGGCCGTCGGCAACTGCTGTCTGACCGGCACCTACGACTACAGCGAGTGCTTCGCCGAGACCTGGCTGCGCGCCTCGGGCAAGGGCGCCATCGGCTACATCGGCGGCTCCAACAACACCTACTGGGACGAGGACTACTGGTGGGGCGTGGGTTACCACTCCTCCAGTCAGATCGACGGAACGGCCTGGCCCTACGAATCGACGGGTATGGGCGCCTATGACGGCATCTTCCACGACCACGGCGAGGCCATGGAGCAGAGGTACGTGACCAACGACGCCATCATCTTCAGCGGCAACCTCGCCGTGATGGAGTCCGGCAGCAGCCGGATCACCTACTACTGGAACATCTACAACCTCATCGGCGATCCGAGCCTGTCCACCTACATGGGCGTGCCGGGACCGAACCCCGTGGTTCACGCGGGCTTCATCAGCGGCGACGCCACCGAGTTCGCCGTGGAGGCCGCCCCCGGCAGCTACGTGGGACTCACCCAGGACGGCGTCCTGGCCGGCGCGGGAACCGTGGGCGCCAGCGGCGAGGCCGACATCGAGGTCTGGAACATCAGCCACACGGGCGGCGACCTGAGCATCGTGGTCATGATGCAGAACTACGAGCCCTACATGACCACGATTCCCGTGGGATACGTGGAGCAGCCGTCCATCGTGGTCACCGAGGACTATTTCGATGTGGAATTGAGCATCGGGGGAACCGCGCTGCGCAACTTCGGCATCGGCAACGAGGGCGAGGCGGGCAGCAACCTGGCCTACGAGATCAGCATCGTGGATCCGACCCTGCCCCGCGGCGGCGACCGCAGCGTGGCGGGCTCGACCCTCACGGCCGATCCCGGCAGCTACAATCCCGGCGCCACCGAGACCTTCACCCTGACGGTCTACAACGCCAGTACCGATACCGAATGGCTCAGCGAGGTCACCCTCGACTTCGCAACGGGCGTGAACGTGATCAGCTCCACGAACTTCGTGGGCGGCAGCGCGGGCGACCTGGTGACCAACGGAGCCACCGGCGACGGCGCGCGTCTGGTCTGGAGCGATCCGGACGGCGGTTGGGGCCAGATCTACGGCCAGGAGAGCGCCACCTGCACGGTCGTCCTCGAATTCGACGGCGGCCTCATGGGCGATCTGGAGATTCCCTACGGCATCCAGGGCGACATCTACGGCAGCGATCCCCACTACATCGAGGGCCTCATGGTGCTCGAGGGACCGACCGGTCCGAGCATCACCATCATCGCACCCAATGGCGGTGAGCTCTGGCCCATCGGCGAAGCTCGCGTGATCCAGTG
This sequence comes from uncultured bacterium, assembly GCA_964344565.1. Taxonomy (GTDB): domain Bacteria; phylum Krumholzibacteriota; class Krumholzibacteriia; order JACNKJ01; family JACNKJ01; genus JACNKJ01. The sequence goes on along the minus strand of CAYFNT010000015.1, from coordinate 57,431 downwards.
GTCCTGGACCGATGTCATCGCCACGGTGGACGTCGAGCTGAGTCGGGACGGCGGACTCACCTGGGAAATGCTGGCCGACGACATCGCCAACACAGGCAGCTTCATGTGGACCGTGACCGGACCCTTCGTGCCCTATTGCGAAGTTCGCATCACGGCCCAGACTGAAGGCGTTGGTGATCACAGCGACGCGCCCTTCTGCATCTACCAGCCCCTCACCTGGATCGACATGCCGGTCACCACCGGCGAATGCGCGGTGGGCGAGTACGACTGGCTCGACGTGAACTTCAACTGCGCGGGTCTTGAGCCCGGCGACTACGTGGCCAACATCGTCATCGAGCACAATGCGCCGGGCGACGACGTGGTCCTGCCGGTGACCCTGCACGTGCTCAGCGGCGGCACGGACCTGGATGAGATTCCCGCCATGCTGCTGCTCAAGGGCAACTACCCGAATCCCTTCAATCCGAAGACGACCATCCGTTTCGCCCTGCCCGGCGAGAAGGACGTGAAGCTCGAAGTCTTCGACGTGAACGGACGCAGGGTGATGACCTTGCTGGACGGCCTCATGGACGCCGGCGAGCATCACGTGGTCTGGAACGGCACCGATGCGGCGGGCCGCGTTCTGCCCAGCGGCCTGTACTTCTACAAGCTGGACACGGGCACCGAGCAGCGCACCAGCAAGATGTTGATGTTGAAGTAGAGAATGGGGAGGGCATGTGCCCACCCCTCACTAGTGCTTCGCAAATCGTTCGGGGAGGGCACATGCCCTCCCCGCTCTCTTTCAGCACCCCGGTGCTATTTTTCTAACGGTACTGGGTGGTGTCATGGGGTCGTGAGATCCCCAATAGGCATTCCGTGTCAATTTCGTGATAATCTCGCCGGAATTACACGTTGAATCGCCCTCAAGCGACTTGGTATAATGGTGGGGACGGGCCGCGTTCGCGGCCTTTTTACTCGGGCACGTCTCTGAAAACTTGGGGGAAACATGTTCAGGAAAGCGCTTTTCCCGCTTCTCGCTCTTTGTCTGGTGGCGGGCACCGCTCTCGCCGCTCCAGTGCAGATCCATGACGCCGCGACGTCCTACACCATCTCGGTGCTGGAGTCGGACGTCCACCGCACGGTCCTCGAATACCGGATCAACTCCTTCGATATGAATCCCGTCCAGATCCGGGGCGAGGAATACCACCAGGTGAATCTGGCCAACCGTGCCCATCACCTGCTGGCCGGTCTGCCGCAGCTTCCGACTCTTCGCGAGTCCATCGTGATTCCCGCGGATGCGCGCATGGAAGTGACCGTCCTCGAGTCGCAGTATCGCGACTTCGCAGGCCTCGCCGTGGCGCCGTCGAAGGGAACGATCACGCGCAACATCGATCCGGCCATGGTCGACTACAGCTTCGACGCCTTCTACGGCGGCGAGGCCTGGTTCCCGTCCGAACTGGCCAAGCTGGACGAGCCCTACATCCTGCGCGATCATCGCGGCGTGGTGGTGGAGCTGAACGCCTTCAGCTACAACCCCGCCGGCGAGACGCTCCGTGTCTATGACCGCGTGGTGGTGGAAGTGAAGAGCGCCGGTCCCGGACAGGTCAACGTGCTCAGCCAGGCGCCCGTGCGAGGCGCCGGCGAGTTCGAGAAGATCTACGACCGCCACTTCCTGAACTTCGACAGCGCCGATCGCTACACCTCCGTGCCCGAAGTCGGCAACATGGTCGTGATCTACTACGACGCCTTCGAAGCTCAGATCCAGCCCCTGGTGGACTGGAAGAATCAGATGGGCATTCCCACCGAGATGTTCCCCATCTCCTCGGTGGGTTCCAACGGCTCCCAGATCAAGAGCTGGGTGCAGAATTACTACGACACCTACGGCGTCTGTTTCATACTGCTGGTGGGTGACGGTCCCCAGATTCCCTACCTGATGAACGACGGCGGCGCGAGCGACCCGTCCCTCGCGCTTCTGGCCGGCGGCGACGACTATCCCGAGGCCTTCGTCGGACGCATCTCCGCGCAGAACGCGGGCGAGGTTGAGACCCAGGTCACCAAGGCCATCGAATACGAGCGCGACGCGCAGAGCGGCGCGGCCTGGTATCACAAGGGCGTGGGCATCGGCTCGGCCGAAGGCTCCGGCATCGGCGACGACGGCGAGGCGGACTGGGTGCACCTGAACAACATCCGCACCGACCTGCTGAACTTCACCTACACCCACGTGGATCAGATCTACGATCCGGGCGCCTACTCCAGCCACGTGGCCACGGCGGTGAACGACGGCCGCAGCTTCATCAACTACACCGGCCACGGAAGCACCACGGCCTGGTCGACCACGGGCTTCTCCAACAGCAACGTGAACGCCCTGGTCAACGACAACATGCTGCCCTTCATCGTGAGTGTGGCCTGCGTGAACGGCAACTTCCCCTACAGCACCTGCTTCGCCGAGGCCTGGCTCCGCGCCACGAACGGCGGCGAGCCCAGCGGCGCGGTGGCCATGTACGCGTCCACCGTGAACCAGCAGTGGGCCACGCCCATGTGCGGACAGGACGAGATCACCGACCTGCTCGTGGGCGAAGAGAAGCGCACTTTCGGCGCTCTCTGCTTCAACGGTTCCTGCCAGATGATGGACGAGTATGGCGCCAACGGCCGCACCGAGTTCAAGAACTGGACGATCTTCGGCGATCCCAGCCTGCGCGTCCGCACCGACGCGCCCGGCAACCTCGCCGTGAGTCATGACGGCAGCGTGGATCCCGGCGCCGCGACCTTCACGGTCAACACCGAGCCGGAGGCCCTGGCGGCCCTCAGCTTCGGCGGCACCTTCCACGGCTCCGCCTTCGCCGACGGTTCCGGTGTGGCGGTCATCGAGATCGTGGGCAGCCTGCCCGAGGACGACGACGTGACCCTCACGGTCAGCGCCTTCAACAAGTTCACCCACGTTGAAGCTGTACCGACCAGCTCGCCGCTCATTCCTTTCTGCGAGGTGACGCCGAGTTCGCTGAGCCGGATCATGCCGCCCAACGAAGTGGGCACGGACTGGTTGACCATTCATAACAGCGGCGTGGAGGGCTCCGTGCTCAGCTACGCCGTCGAGGTGCTCGGATTCGACACGAGCTGGCTGAGCTGTCCCGCCGACTGCGCGGGCGACATTCCCGCCGGCGAGACCGTGGACGTCCAGGTGACCTACAACACCAGCGGCATGGGCGACGGCACCTACAACGCCTCGATCAGCGTGGCGCACAACGCGCCGGGAGGACCGGTACTCGTGCCCGTCCAGCTCATCGTGAGCGCCGACGGCACCGATGCCGTGGATATCCCGAACCGCGTGGTGCTGGGACAGAATCATCCCAACCCCTTCAATCCGAAGACGAGCATCAGCTTTGCGCTGCCCAACTCGGGCACGGCCCGTCTGGAGATCTTCTCCACCGACGGCCGTCGCGTGAATACTCTCGTCGACGGCGTCATGGACGCGGGTTCCCACGTGGTGATCTGGGACGGCACCGACGGCGCCGGTCAGCCGGCTCCCTCGGGCATCTACTTCTACCGCCTGGTCACCGACGGGCTGACCGAGACCAAGAAGATGATGATGCTGAAGTAAGGGTCGAGGGAGGCCGGATGCCTCCCCCTCACTAGAGCTTCGCAAATCGTTCGGGGGAGGCATCCGGCCTCCCCCGATTCTTTTTCGGGATCCATCATGACTCCTGAAGATCGAATCGATGTATCCCCCTATTCGGAGTGGCCGGTCCTGTATCGAAAGTGGTAAAATACTGAAGGATATTCGGCCCTATCCGGGAGGGGAAAATGCGCCTGATCCTTACCGCAATCCTCATGGCCATCGCGATTTGCGCGATCGCCGAGGATGTCGAGCACCTGTCGCTTCTTCGCTACCACTACGATACGCCGTCCGATTTCGAATGGATGGAAGCCAATCAGCTCAGATTCCAGATCGAAGCCGGCAGGGTGGGGGACTACATCGATATCGCCGTCCGACCTTCGGAGGTCGCCGAGATCATGGCGGCCGGAAGTCATGTCGAACTCATCGCCGAGAAGGCGCACGAACATTACGCCGCACAAATGGAGACAAGGGGCGATCGCGACCTGTGGGGCTACTTCCACACCTACTCCGAAGCCATCGCTCACATGGACAGCCTGCACATGCTCTATCCGGACATCGTCAGCGAGAAGTGGTCCATCGGTCAGGGGCACAACGGCTATCACCTCTACGTCTACAAGATCTCGGACTATCCCGAGATCGACGAGCCGGGCGAACCCGAAGTGCTGTTCGACGGGCTCCATCACGCCAACGAGATCATGGGCCTCGAAGTGGTCCTGATGCTCTCGGACTACCTGGCCGAGGAGTACTACGCGGGCAATACCGAGATCATGGATCTCGTGAACGGTAACGACATCTACATGATCCCCTTCGTGAACCCCGATGGTCTGGTCTACAACGAAGAGACCTATCCCGGCGGCGGCGCCACATGGCGCAAGAATCGCCGGAACAACGGCAGTTCCTATGGTGTCGACCTGAACCGAAACTACGGCTACGAGTGGGGATGCTCCTGGGGCAGCAGCGGCACGCCCTCGGATCCCACCTACCGGGGGCCTTCCGCGGAGAGCGAGCCCGAAGTGCAGGCCATGACGGCCTTCATCGATTCCCGAGAGTTCATCGTGCATCAGAGCTATCACTCTTCGGGCAACATGACCCTGATACCATGGGGCTACACCACGAACCCGACCCCCGACGACGCACTGTTCATGGACATCGCCGCCGTCATGTGCTCGGAGAACGGCTATGCCTTCGGCCAGCCTGGCGAGATCCTCTACGACGTTTGCGGCGGCACCTTCGACTGGACCTACGGCGACGTCGAGTTTCACGAGAAGATCTACAGCTTCTCCAACGAGCTTGGATCCTCCCAGTGGCCCAGCCAGAGCCAACGCCAGATCATCTTCGACGACAACCTCATGCCGGCCCTCTATCTCATCGAGGTCGCGGCCGGCCTGAGGTCCGTGTCCTTCGACCACGCCCAGTTGCCCTTCACCGCTGACTACCTCAGCAGCTACGAGGTCGAGGCCACCGCCTACGGATATGGTGGGGCGGCGATCGACGAATCGACCGTGAAGCTCTTCTACCGCCTCGACGGCGGACTCTTCACCGAGTTGCCCATGAGCGCGGCCGGCGGCGGTGTCTTCACGGCGAGCATTCCCCCGCAGGGTCAGGGCACGGCCATCGGGTACTACCTCTACGCCGAGGATGTCGACGGCAACAGCGGCGTGCACCCCTTCGGTGCGCCCGAAACGCTCAACTACTTCGAGACCGGCGAAAGCTTCACCCATCCCATGGAGGCTGACCGGGGTTGGACCAAGGGCGCCGAGGACGACGACGCGAGCACCGGTATCTGGGTGCGCGTGGATCCCATCGGCACCAACTGTCAGCCTGAAGACGACCACAGCGCGGACGGCACCGATTGCTGGATCACCGGTCAGCATCAGGCCGGCCAAAGCGACGGCTACAACGACGTGGACAGCGGCAAGACCACGCTCTTCAGTCCGGTCTACGACATGACCGGCGCCGAGTCGCTGACCTTCGGCTACTGGAAGTGGTACTCCAATGACCAGGGCAGCGATCCGGGCAACGACTACTGGGACGTGGACCTGGCCAACGACGGCGACTGGGCCGTGCTCGAGCACGACAACGTATCCACCAACGCCTGGGTGGAGAAGAACTACGACTTCTTCGATCACTTCGGAACGCCGGGCATGGTGCAGCTACGCTTCGTGGCCTCCGACGAGGGCTCGGGCTCGCTGGTCGAAGGCGGCGTGGACGACTTCTTCATCGCCGGAGTCTTCGACGCCACCGGCGTGGACGATGGCGCGACCCTGCCTTTCCGAGTGGGTCTGGCGCAGAACGCGCCGAATCCCTTCAACCCCAAGACCGACATCTCCTTCGCGCTCACGCGGACCGGACCGGTGAGCCTGAAGGTCTACGATGTCGCCGGTCGCCTGCTCGCGGTGCTCGTGGACGATGTCCTCGAGGCCGGCGAGCATGCCGCGACCTGGAACGGCCGCGACATGGAGGGACGCGCCCAGTCCAGCGGCGTGTACTTCTACCAGCTTCAGGCCGAGGGTAAGGTCATGGCGAAAAGGATGGTGATTCTGAAATAGGATCGAACGGGCGCTGGCCCGCCGCACACAGGAGCGCCGCAATACATTCGGGGAAGGGGCCACCCTTCCCCGAACTTTGTCTGCCCCGTTGTCAATGCTCCTCTAAAGGATGAAGTATCAATCAGATGCATGCAGAAGGCCGTGTTTTCCCGGTGGTCGTGGAAGCGGCGAAAGTGGTATAATTAGCCGGATACTCGGTCATTTCCCGGAGGGATAAAATGCGTCTGATCCTAAGCACAGTTCTAGTGCTCATCTCCATGGCAGCCTTCGCCGTGGAGGAGCACAGCATGATCCGCGTCCATCTCGACACCGAGAGCGCTCAGCAGTACATGGACGAGAACCGCACCCACTACGACATCGTCGGCGGACGGCGAGGCCAATGGGTCGAGATCATCGCCCTCGACGGAGAGATCCTGGAGCTCCAGAGCAACGGGCTTCGCGTCGAGACGCTTCAGAAAAACCTCGAGAGCTTCTACGCTTCCCAGTACGTGGGCTCCCGCAGCAATTTCGGCATCTATCACACCTACCCCGAAATGGTGGCCTTCGTCGACAGCCTGCGCATGCGCTTTCCCGATGTGATCAGCGAGAAGTGGTCCATCGGTCAGAGCCTCGAGGGCAACGAGATCTGGTGCTTCAAGGTCTCCGACAATCCCGACGTGGACGAGGACGAGCCCGAGATCCTCTTCGACGCCATGCACCACGCCCGCGAGATCATGGCCGGCGAGATGTGCATCATGCTCGGCGAGTACCTGGGCGAGAACTACGGCGTCGATCCCGAGATCACGCAGCTCGTGGACACCCGCGAGATCTTCATCATCCCCATGGGCAATCCCGACGGCGTGCTTTACAACGAGCAGATCCAGCCTCAGGGCGGCGGCATGTGGAGGAAGAACCGCCGCAACAACGGCGACGGCACCTGGGGCGTGGACCTCAACCGGAACTACCCCTACGAGTGGGGCTGCAGCTGGGGCAGCAGCGGATATCCCGGCGACGAAACCTATCGCGGCACGGCGCCCGCCAGCGAGCCCGAGACCCAGCACTTCATCAACTTCATCAACGAGCGCCACTTCACCATCCGCCAGAGCATTCACACCTACGGCGACCTGACGCTCTACCCCTGGGGCTACACCACCACGGATACGCCCGACGAGGATCTCTTCCGCGAGATGGGCGAGCAGATGACCATGTACAACGGCTACACGCCCGGCCAGCCCGGCGACGTGCTCTATGACGTCTGCGGCGGCACCTTCGACTGGGACTACGGCGCTCAGGATGAGCACGAAAAGATCTACGGCTTCACCAACGAGATCGGCCACAGCTTCTGGCCCTCCGAGAGCAACCGTCAGCCCTACTTCGACGAAAACGTCTGGCCGGCCGTCTACCTGATCAGCATGGCGGGCAACCTGACGAACGTGACCTTCGAGCACGATCCGCTGCCCTTCACCGCCAACTACGTCAGCAGCTATCAGGTGGAGGCAACGCCCATCGGCTACGCCGACGCGGATATCGCGGAGGGCAGCGTGAAGCTGAACTACCGGATCGATGAGGGCGCCTTCACCGAAGTGACCATGATCGATGCCGGAGGCGGCATCTTTACCGCCAGCATCCCTGCTCAGGTGCAGGGTTCGGCGGTGGAGTACTACCTCTACGCCGAGGACGTGAGCGGCAACGACGGCACCGCGCCTTTCAACGCGCCGGCCGAGCTTTTCTACTTCGAAACCGGCGAGAGCTTCGTCCATCCCATGGAGGCCGACCGCGGTTGGACCAAGGGAGCGGCCGACGATGATGCGGGCACGGGCATCTGGGTTCGCGTGGATCCCTATCCCACCAGCGCGCAGCCCGGCGACGACCACAGCGCCGACGGCACCGACTGCTGGATCACGGGTCAGCAGCAGCCGGGCGACAGCGACGGCGCCAACGACGTGGACGGCGGCAAGACCACGCTCTTCAGTCCCGTCTACGACATGACGGGCGCCGAATCCCTGACCTTCGGTTACTGGAAGTGGTACTCCAACGATCAGGGCAACGATCCCAACAACGACTACTGGGACGTGGACCTGGGCAACGACGACAGCTGGGTGGTCCTCGAGCACACCATGACTTCGACCAACGCCTGGGTGGAGATGAACTACGACTTCTTCTCCTACTTCGGAACGCCGGGGCTCGTGCAGGTTCGTTTCATCGCCAGCGACGAGGGCTCAGGCTCCATCGTGGAGGCCGGCGTGGACGACTTCTTCATCGCGGGCGTCTTCGACGCCACCGGCGTGGATGACGGCGAGACCCTGCCCTTCCGCGTGAGCCTGGCCCAGAACGTGCCCAATCCCTTCAACCCGAAGACCGACATCTCCTTCGCCCTCACGAAGAGCGGTCCCGTGACCCTCAAGGTCTACGACATCGCCGGACGTCTGCTCTCAGTGCTGGTGGATGACGTCCTCGAGGCCGGCGACCACGCGAGCACCTGGAACGGCCGCGACATGGAAGGACGCGCCCAGTCCAGCGGCGTGTACTTCTATCAGCTGCAGGCCGAGGGCAAGGTCATGGCGAAGAGGATGGTGATTCTGAAGTAGAAGTCGGGGAAGGGGAGATCCCTCCCGCCTCAAAGAGCTTCGCAGATCGTTCGGGGAGGGCCACTGCCCTCCCCGATTTCTTTTCGCCATCTTCATCGGCAGGAAGGCCTGGGTTCGTTCCCTCGAGTCGCCCTCGAGCCAACAGCTTGCAGCCCGCAGTCGATAGCTATTTCCACCCTTGCCGCTAGGGCTTCCTCGTAGTTTCATGGTCCCATGAAGACCATCCAAGTTTCGGCGCTCTCGGGGCGCGATCTCTTCGCCCGCATGCTCGACGTGGAAAAGGCCGACATGCTGGCCGAGGCTGACAAGCGCATCCTGGTGATCAATCCCGGGTCCACGTCCACCAAGGTGGCCCTCTATCAGGGCGTGCAGAAACTGGACGGCTTCGAGGTGCACATACAGCCGCATCTGGAGGACAGTGCCGAGACCCGCAGCGTCCTGGTCAACGGCTGGCTCGCCGAGCGGCACATCGACGCGGAGAGCCTGGACGCCATCGCCGCACGCGGCGGTTTCTTCCGCCCCGTACCCAGCGGCACCTACATGGTCACGCCGGAACTGCTCGAGGATCTCGCCGATCCCGAGATCAAGCACGCGGCCAACATGGGCGTGCCCATCGCCATGGCCATCAGGGGACTGTCCGGCAAGGACATTCCCGTTTCGGTGAGCAATCCGGTGGTGGTGGACGAGGTCGAGATCGCCAGTCGCATGACGGGCTTGCGCGAGTTCAAGACCGACGGCACCAGCGTGCACTATCTCAGCCACAAGAGCGTCATCGCCATCAGCGCCTGGGAGTTCGGCATGCATCCGAGCGAGGCCAGCGTGGTGAGCGTGCACCTGGGCGGCGGCTTCTCGCTCATCCGCAATCACAAGGGACGGGCGGTGCGGGTGATCAACGCCTTCAGCGGCCTTCCCTCGGCGAATCGCTCGGGCCTCTTGCCCCAGCACGAGATCCTCACGCGCCTGGAGGAGCATCAGGTCAGCCTCGACGAGATGATCCGCGCCACCTTCCGCGAGGGCGGGCTCATGAGCCTGGCCGGCACCAACGACTTCAAGACCCTGCTCGAGTTCCGGGGCTTCGGCGCCACGGAAGCCCAGCGCGAGAAGATCGACCTCGTGCTCGACTTCTTCGCCCAGAAGGTGGCCGAGGGAATCCTGTCGGCATCGGCCGGTTGGGGAAAGCCCGACTATGCCTGCGTCACCGGAGGGCTCTCCCAGAGCGAGGAGTTCGTGGGCATGGTGGAGCGCCGCCTGGGCGGAATGCTGCCCCTGGTGCGCGTACCGGGAAGCGTGGAGCAGGAAGCTCTCGCGGCCGGAGGAGCTCTTTCGCTGATCCGCCCGGATTGCCTGCGCGACTATTCCGAGGAATGCGAGAAGCTTCACGCCGCCCGTCTGGCCGAGAACCATCTCATCGATCGGGCCGTGTTCAAGAAGCCTGTCCTGCGCCGGAAGAAGGGCAGCCCGCTCTGCAGCCTGGAGGAGATCATCCAGGCCACGCGCAGTCGCGTGCAGGAAGAGTTCATGCCCACCATCGCCATCGCGGGCTCGGACAACGAGGACGCCCTGGCCGCGGCTCTTCGCGCCACCGAGGAGGGCGAGTACAAGATCGCCCGCTTCCTGCTGGTGGGAGACCGCGACAAGACAATGCGCACGGCCGAGAAGCTGGATATGGACCTGTCCCAGGCCGACTACGACCTGATTCCCGCCGAGGATCCCGTGGCCCGATGCCTCGACCTCTACGAGACCGGCGACGCCCACGTGCTCATGAAGGGCTCGGTGAAGACCGAGGCCATCCTCGGACCGGCCTTCCGCTGGCTCAAGGAGCGCGGGCGCCTGCCCAAGGACGCCCTCTACAGCCACGTGGCCGTGTTCGAGCGGAGGGCCCTGAAGCGGCTCATCCTGCTCACCGACGCGGGCATCAACATCGAGCCGAGCAAGGACGAGAAACGGCGCATTCTCGAAAACGCGCTCTTCGTTGCCCGCAGCCTGAATCTGCCGAGACCGAAGGTGGCCGTGATCAGCGCCATCGAGAAGGTGAACCCGCGCATCGAGAGTTCGGTGGATGCCGCCGACATCGCCGAGATGTTCCGCGAGCGCGGTGACTGCATCGTGGAAGGTCCCCTCAGCTTCGACGTGGCCACCGAACTGGACGTGGCCGAGGAGAAGGGCTACGACGGACAGATTCAGGGCAACGCCGACATCCTCGTGATGCCCGGCATCGACTCGGGCAACGCGGTCTACAAGACCCTGACCACCAGCGGACACGACGCCGCCGGCTGCATCGTCGGGGGAGGCATCCCCGTGGTGCTCACCAGCCGGGCCGACAGCGCGCTGACCAAGCTGGCCAGCATCTCCATGAGCCTCAGGCTCTACTTCCAGCGCCGGCGCGAGGCCGACGCAGGCTGATCGAATCGGAAGACTCTCTCCAGCATCTGAAGGCCCGTGAAGACCGCCGAATTCGGGCGGGAACCGAATCTGTTGGCCTGCATTGACTTTCAGGCCCGGCGGGGTTGGCCTACGCCCTGCAATAGCCGGGCTGATGTGATGAGCGAGCTTCTCCAGTAGGGCATCCTCCAAGCCCCGAGTCGCTAGAGAACTCTTACCCACCGGAGCTCCCGCTCCAAGCGAGACTCAAGCGGAAACCCTCCCAAGCCCCCGGGAGGGTTTTCGCATGCAAAAAGACCCCGGCAATTGCCGGGGTCTTCTAGGTGCGAGGGGACGACCCAAACTGCGTGTTAGGCACGATTATACCACAATTTCCGATAAAAGGCTCCATCAATGTAGGTGCAATAGTTCGAAAGTGTTAGCCCATGACGGGGCAATGACACAAGCCGGGAAAGGGGCGTTTACCATTGAGTGGGAATACTGGAGGTTCCGATGAAAACACTCGCAATGAGCTGGGTTTTCATGGCCTTGGCCCTCATGCCGCTGATCTCCTTGGCGGAGGATGCTAGTGAGGATGGGAAGAAGGAAGAGACCGAGCCGGTAGAGGCGGTCTGGGAAATGGATCCCATCGTCGTCACGGGCACTCGCACCGAGAAGCCCCTGGCCGAGACACCCGTGGCCACGGAACTGGTCACCCGCAAGGATCTGGAGAAGTCGGGGGCCGAGAGTCTGGCCGACTTCCTGGAGAACCAGGCGGGCGTGACCATCAGCCACTCCATCTTCGGCAGCGGCGTGCAGCTGCAGGGCTTGAGCAGCGAATACGTGCTGGTGCTCATCAACGGCGAGAGGGCCGGCGGTCGCAAGGGCGGCGTGCTGGATTTGTCGCGCTACAACGTCGAGAACATCGAGCGGATCGAGATCGTGAAGGGCAACCAGTCTGCCCTCTACGGTTCGGACGCCATTGGCGGCGTGATCAACATCATCACCCGCGCGAGCCGCTCGCCCCTGGAACTGGAACTCCACGGCAACGCCGGCGGCGAAGGTCGCATGGATCTGGGCGGCGCCCTCGGCGCCAAGGGCGAGGTCTGGACCAGCCGCGTGACCGCCGGCTGGCGAAGCGCCGATTCCGCCGACTACGAACCCGAGGATCTCGAAACCAGCGTGGACGGCTACGATGAGTTCAGCCTGTCCAGTCATAGCGAAGTGAAGGTGGGGGACTGGTCGAAGCTCGAGGGACGCTTCAGCTACCTGCGCCGTACCACCGACGGCATCGACGGCGGCACCGACATATCGGCCACCATCTTCGACCGCAGCAATCTCACCGAGATGTTCACACTCTCGGCGAGCCCCAACTTCTGGATCGGCGAGACCGGCCGCCTCAAGGGCACCGCCTACTTCTCGCTCTACCGCGACGAGTATCTGCAGGATCAGCGCGACGGCGACCTGCTGGACACCTTCACCGAGACCTGGGAACGCCTCGTTCAGGGAAGCATCCAGTACGATCGCTACTTCGGCGAGCATCACTACGTATCGCTGGGCGTCGAGGCTCTCCACGAGGATCTGGAGACCGAGCGCCTCGATGGGGGCAAGAGCGAGCGCCAGCGAGTCAGCGCCTTCCTGCAGGACGAATGGACCTTCCCCTCCCACCTGAAGATCACCGTTCTGCCCGGCATGCGCCTGGATTCCGACTCGCAGTTCGGCGATCACTTCACGCCCAAGCTGGCTCTGAGCCACGAGCTTGGCGAGAAGACCATGCTCCGCGGCAGCGTGGGCAAGGGATTCCGCGCGCCGGACTTCAAGGAACTCTACGTTCGCTTCTCCCATCCGGCCATCGGCTATGAGGTCCTCGGCAATCCGGATCTCGAGCCGGAAGTGTCCATGAGCTACTCCCTCAGCCTCGAGCGCACATTCAGTGAAAGGCTATGGGCATCGGTCAGCGCCTACCACCACGACTTCGACAATCTCATCCAGGGCCTGATCACCGACGAGGTCGGCGATGGCGGTCTGCTCAAGGCCACCTACTTCAACGTGACTCACGCCCGGATCCGCGGCGTGGAGACGTCCCTACGCTACAAACTGCTCGAGAATCTGAACGTGGAGTTGGGTTACACCTACCTGGACAGTCGGGACGAGGACACGGGCAACGTGCTCGACGGGCGCCCGACCCATCGGGGCAACCTGAATCTGGACTACCGCATCGATCCCCTCGATCTGGGCGTGGTCCTGCGCGCCTCATTCGTGGGCGAGCGCTCCTTCAGCGAGGCCTACAGCGGGGTGGAAACCTTCATGGCCGATCCCTATTCCCTCGTGAACCTGCGCCTCAACCGCGACATCAACGATCTCTTCAAGGTTTCTCTCGGGGTCGACAACGTTCTGGACGAAGGCGACCACGACTACCTTCGGATCGCCCCGCGCCGGGTATTCTTCGGCCTGGGTTTCCAGCACTCGAAGTGATGGATCAAATCTCATCAAGGAGTAAGGATGAAGAAACTCGCATTGCTCTCACTCGCCGCCATGCTGGCCCTCATCTTGGGCGCCTGTTCGGACAGCCTCGATCCCGGTGATGACGATCCGGTTGACTACGGTTTCACAACCGTGGACAACGGCGACGGATCCTTCACCACCACGGCTGTGGCCGAAGGACTGAGCGGTTCCGAATTCATCTACTTCAGCCTTGCCACGGGCGAGGGCGTTGAGCCCGCGGATCCGGATGACGCTGACGACTACGACCTGGCCCTACTCTTCGCAAACATCAACCTGAACGGCGGAAGCAACGGCACCGGCGGAGTTGAGCTCGTCTACTTCGACGACGGGAACTATGCTGGGCTCGTCCAGGCCCCGGCCGACGGATACATCACCGACACCGGCAACACCGACATCGGCCGTGCATTCAACCAGGGCGCCGTGGAGGGCCAGAACGGCGGCTGGTACAACTACACTGGTTCTCCCGATCACGAATTCATCCTCGCGGAGAACCGCTACTACGCGATCCACGGCGCCGACGGAAGCTACTACAAGCTGCGCCTTACGCTCTTCTCCACCCAGGGCTCCTCTTCCCCCGCGGAGATCGTGTTCGACTGGCAAGAGATTCCCGCTCCCTAGCCATCTCCTCTATCTGCAGGGAGCACCCCGAGCGGCTCCGGCTCCTGCCGGAGCCGTTTTCCTTGCGACCTGGATGCCGCCGGAGGCATCCTATCGGTACCATGCGCTGGATACCCACAGTACTGATCCTGGCGGCCCTTACGGCCTGCACGAGCGGCGGCGGAACCGCCCCCGAGACGGATCCCTCCCTGCATACCGAGGTCGATCCGGAGGGCGGCTTCATCACCGTGGTGGAGGCGGGCGACATCTACAGCCAGAAGACCATATTCTTCAGTTTCGAGGATGGCGAGGAGCGCTTTCCGGTCGACCCCGAAAACTCGACCGAGTGGGATCTGTCCTTCCGATTCGCGTGGATCCTGACCAACGGTGGCGTTAGCGGCAGCGGACAGGTGGTGGTGCAGGCCGTGGACTTCGCCGAATACCTCGACTTCGACACGGCCCCATCAGGCGAGTATTTCTCCGACACCGAAGAGGCACTCGCCTTCGACCAGGGTCAGGGCTGGTATCGTTACATCCAGGGTATCGACGAGTGGTTCATCAACGATCGCGTCTACTCGGTCCGGGCGCAGGACGGCCGCTACTACAAGCTGCGCGTGGTCAACTTCCTCGACGAATCCGGCGCTCCCGGCCTGCTCAGGTTCCGCTGGGCCGAAATCGCCCCGCCCTCCTAGGCCTTCTTCAACAGCGTCACGGGTACGAGTCCCAGAGCGAAGACCACCACCACGGCCGCTCCGGTGGGGAAGTCGAGGTAGTAGGACAGCAGCATTCCCAGCAGGCTCATGACGATACCGAAGCTCCAGGCCAGGGGAAGCCGCGAACGTTCTCCCGCGCCCATCAGCGCCGCGAAGACCGAGGGGACGATGAGGATGGTGAAGACGAGCAGCACGCCGGCGATGCGCACCGAACTCGTTACCACGAAGGCGAAGACGGCGTAGAAGAAGAAGTCCCAGACGAAGATGCTCAATCCGCGTCCAGCGGCTTCCTCGGCATTTTCGCTCACCTGCTTCAATCGCGGATGGGCCCAGGTCAGCAGCAGGCCGAGAACGCCGTAGATGAGCGCGATCTTGAGCACCTCCTGCCAGCTCACCCAGAGAATCGAACCCACCAGTATCTGTTTGATGTGCTCGGCGCCGTGAGGCGCGCGGTCGGCGATGAGGATCGCCGCCGCCGAGGAGGCCACGTAGGCGATTCCGATGATGGCCTCCTGGGGAACCTGGCGGATGCGCCTCCTCGCGGCCGCGAAAAGCCCCGCCGCGGTGAGCGCGCTGATCAGTCCCAGGTAGTAGGAGGGCGTGCTCTCCAGTTCGAATCCGAAGAGCAGCCCCAGGGCGACGCCCATGGCGGCGAACTGCGCCATGGCGAGGTCCACGAAGATCACGCCGCGCCGAAGCACATGTCCGCCCAGATAGGCGTGAATGAGCACCAGCACGACGCTGGCCGCGAAGGGCGCCGCCATGAGACCGATCAGATCCATATCATCCCTCCCGTTTCGCTGCTTCCATGAGCGAAACCCACAGTTCGAACCACTCGAAGAGGTCGTCCGTGCCGTCGCGGCTGCCCACGGCCTGGGGCAGGCCGAGGGCCATGCAACCAGACTTCACGGCGAATCGCTCGGGCACTTCCGCATGGACGAGATCTGAATAGATGAGCATGGGAATCCCTTCGGCGGCGACGCGCCGCTGGAGATTCAGGATGTGACGTGGCGTGGGCGGGATGCCCGGCCGATTCTCCACATGACCCACGATCTCGAAACCGAAACGGGCAGCGGTGTAGGCCCACTGGCTGTGGTAGGCCACTACATGCATACCGTCGAGAAACTCGAGCCGACTCCGCCAATCGTCCATGCGGGCTTCCCAGCGCGAAAGGAATGACTCCAGAAGCCGGTCATAGTGCTTCTCTCCCTCCGGATCGAGTTCGATCAGCTTCGCCGACAGGGCCCGCGCCAAGCTAGGATAGATGCCCGGGTCCACCGTAAAATGCGGATTCCCCTGGGGGTGCACGTCTCCATGACTTCGATCCACCTGCTCGGGCACTTCGATGGGATCGATGAAGTCGGACAGATTCAGATGGCCGGGGCTGCCGTCGAGGATGCGCGGATTCCGCGCACCCTCGATGAGCAGGGGAAGCCATCCCACTTCCAGTTCGAGCCCGTTGTAGACGAGCAGGTCGGCGCGGCTCATGCGCCGGCTGTGGCTGGGCTTGGCCGCGATGGCGTGGGGATCCTCGTCGCCTCGCGCGAGAGAGGACACCTTCACCCGCTCCCCGCCCAACTCCTCGGCGAGTGCGCCGATCTCCGTGAGCGTGGCCACGACCTTGAGTTCGGCGGACGCCGCCCCCTGCAGTAGCAGGAGGGCGAGCGCCGCGAACAGACTCTTTCTCATGGCACCCCCTAGTAGCGGTGCGCCGGATGGCTGCCGATGGTGAAGTTCGCCTGGAGACGAACGCCGTTGAAGCTCTCTTCACCGATGGTCCGCTGCATCAGATCCAGGCGCCAGGCCTGGAATTCACTGGGCACGAAGGCCAGGGAAACCGCGATGGTGGAGCCATCTTCGAGGTGGCCGTGCTCCTCGCCTTCCTCTTCCTCATCTTCATGTTCTTCGTCCGACTGGGGAAGGAAGGCGTCGTATCGCGCTCCGATCCAGATGCGCCGGCTCACCTTGGCGCGTCCCGCGAGGTACCAGCCACTGTGGGCGATCTCCTCGTCGGGAAGGGTGTCTTCGCGACGCAGCCATTCGCCCTGGATCTCCAACTGCTTCGCACTCGCGCCGGGACCGATCCACTTCCAGGTGGCGTCAAGGCCCATGAAGACGCGGTCGCCCTCCTCGATCTCTTCCTCGTGCTCGTGGGCGACCCTGCCGGCGAGCCAGCTGCCTCCCAGCTCGAAGGTGGATCGCTCGCCGATCTCGAAGAGCTGCCTGAGGCGCGCCGACTGTCCCCAGACATTTTCCGGGGCCTCGGCATGCTCGCCGTAGACGCCATGGTTCAGGGGGAAGGCGCTTCCCGAGAGCTCCGCGAACCAGGGAAGGGGGCTCAGCCAGTTCAGCTCCAGCGCCACACCGCTCAGGCCATGGTCGCCGAGAAGCTCGTCCCAGGCCTGAGGCCTCTCCACGAAGGGGTACTGATGGGTATGGAAGCTGTTGTGCTTGCCGAACTCCCACATGAACTGACCGGCCCGCAGGCCCAGGTTCATGGGAAGGCGTCGGGTCTGCAGAAATCCTTCCTCAAGTTCGAAACCGCTGGTACCGTGCATGGCCAGGGTGAGTACGGCCTTGCTGTAGGGATCCACGTTGGCGCTGAACTGCAGCTCGCTCTCCTGGATGTGCAGTCCGGCTCCCGAACCGTGTTCGTGATCGTGTTCATGTTCATCCACCTCGCCGAGGACTCCCGACGAATAGAGGATCAGGCTGTTGACGCTGATGGCCGGGTTGAAATCCCGGCTGATGCCCGTGCTCGTCGTCGAGGCGTCGACCAAGGACGCGATCATGAGCATGGACGCAAATAGAAGGGTGACGCGCATGGCGACCTCCGTGCATGTGAAAACCCGCCGGAAGCATCCGGCAAAGATGTGCGTGCATTCGGGTTCAGACGGAGTTCGGAGGGCCGCGAATGTCATGGGCTTCTTCGGCGTAGTTCCGTGCGGGCTCGACCTTCGAAAGGGCGATTCGCTCGAAGGATCCCGCGACAAGAACCGGCTCCGGAGCTTCCACCGCGGTCTGTTGACTCAAATTGTGGAAGAGGGAGCAGAAGCGATGGTCTCCCTCATCCTCATCATGCTCGCCGTGTTCGTGAAGCAGATGGATGAGGGGCGCGCCGATCCAGAAGAGGGCGAAGAGCAGCATGAGGGCCGCCAGGTATCTGGATCGCGTGAAGGGCATGGGCCCATCATAGGCTTCGCCGCCTTTTCAGGCAAGAGTGTCAGTTTCCGGCCGAATTGGTCCATTATTCCAGCTAGCGCTCCAACCTGCTTGCTGGCAAAGAGTTAAAGCACTCCCCGCTGTCTTGACATCGTTGTTAGTCTAGGCTAATTTATCCTCCTTCAAACAGGAGGCCCTGAGCTTTGGCGCAGATCAGCAACCTATCGGAAAGCCTTGAGGACTATCTCGAGATCATCCTCCAGCTCGACCAGGAGAAGGGCGAGGCCCGGGTCAAGGACATCGCCGAGCGCAAGGGCGTGCGCATGGCCAGCGTGACCGGCGCCATGAAGCGCCTGGCCAAGGAAGGCCTCATCGACTATCGGGCACGGGAGACGGTGACTCTCACGGAGGAAGGTTCCGAACTCGCCCACAGGGTGCTGCAGCGCCACGAGTTCATCACCCGCTTCCTGGGCGACATCCTCGGCGTCAGTCCGGAGGTCGCCGAGCGCGACGCCTGCTCCATCGAGCACATCATCAGCCTGGAAACCCTCGACCGACTGGCCGCCTTCGTGGAGTTCCTGAAGTCCTGTCCCCAGACCGGGGGAAACATCGTCGAGCTCTTCAACAACTGCTACGGACATGCCCTTCGGCAGGAGTCGGGTGAGCAAGTCGAAGCGATGGCCTGCCGTGGAGAGAAATGCGCGGAGGATTGGCCGAGCACGAACGTTCGGCTCTTCAGTTCGCGGGCTGGCCGCATCGCGCTGTCCGACATGAAGCCCGGCGACCGCGGGCGAGTGGTGAGCGTTCGCGCCGCCACCAGCATCCGTCAGCGGCTCATCGACATGGGGCTCCTGCCGGGCGTGGAGCTCGAACTTCTTCGAGTTGCCCCCCTCGGCGATCCCATCGAGATCAAGCTGAAAGGCTATAATCTCTCGCTCCGCAAGATCGAGGCCTCCACCATCGCGGTCGAGGTGATCTGATGGCTCACCGTCTGTCCGAGAATTCGAGTCCGGCTACCGTCACCGTTGCCCTGGCCGGCAATCCCAATTCAGGAAAGACCTCCCTCTTCAACAGACTCACCGGCGGGCGCCAGCACGTGGGAAACTATCCCGGCGTGACGGTGGAGAAGAAGTGGGGACGCTACGGCGAGGGCATGGGGCAGGTGAGCCTAGTGGACCTGCCGGGCACCTACAGCCTGACCGCGCAGAGCGAGGAAGAGCGGGTGGCGCGAGCCTATCTCATCAACGAGGAGCCCGATCTCGTCGTCGACGTGGTGGACGCAAGCAACCTCGAACGTAATCTCTACCTCGCCGTGCAGCTCATGGAGCTCGAGGTCAATCTGGTCATCGCCCTGAACATGATCGACGCCGCCCGCGGGCAGGGCATGATCATCGATCGCGCGAAGATCGAGGAACTCACCGGCGTGCCGGTGGTGGAGACCGAGGCGCATCGGGGCGGTGGAGTCGCGGAGCTGAAGTCGGTGATCCGGCAGCGGGCCGGTCAGAAGGCAGAACTTCGGCAGGTCAACTACGGTCAGGAGATCGAAGCCGAGATCGAGGGGCTCGAGGAACTGCTCGGCACCATCGAAGACCTTCCCATCCCCCGACGCTACGGGGCCATCAAACTGCTCGAGGGCGATCGGGAAATCACCCTCGGCGTGACCGACAATCACCCCGAACCCGAGAAGGTGCGCGCCGCCGTGGCGAAGGCCGCCGCGGGCATCGAAGACCGCAGGGGCGAGACCCTGTCCACGATTCTGGCCGATCGCCGCTACGGCTTCGCCATGGGATTGGTCAAGGAAGTGCTCGTGCGGCCCGCCCGCGGCGACCGGATCGACCAGACCGAGCGCGCCGACGCCGTGCTGACCCACCGTTTCCTCGGCCTGCCCATCTTCCTGGCCTTCATGTACGCGCTCTTCTGGGTCACCTTCACCGTGGGCGATCCCTTCATGGGATTTATCGAGAGCTTCTTCGGCTGGCTCGGCGGCGCGATTACCGGCGCCTGGCCCGAGGGCCGCGTCGAATGGCTGCACAGCCTCATCGTGGACGGAATCATCGGCGGCGTCGGCGGCGTGATGGTCTTCCTGCCCAACATCGTGCTGCTCTTCATGGGGATCAGCATCCTCGAGGACACGGGCTACATGAGCCGGGCGGCCTTCATCATGGATCGGGTGATGCATCGCTTCGGCCTGCATGGGAAGAGCTTCATACCCATGCTCATCGGCTTCGGCTGCACCATTCCCGCAATCATGGCCACGCGCACCCTGGAAAGCCGGCGCGACCGGCTCATCACGATGCTCATCCTGCCCTTCATCTCCTGCGGAGCGCGGCTGCCCATCTATCTGCTGCTGATTCCGGCCTTTTTCCCGCGGCAATGGCATGCGCCGGTGCTCTGGGGGCTCTACCTGCTTGGAATCCTGCTGGGATTGGTCATGGCGCGGATTCTGCGCAAGAGCATCCTGGGCGGAAGCGAAGCGCCCTTCGTCATGGAGTTGCCGCCCTATCGAATGCCGAGCAAGCGCAGCATTTTCATCCACATGTGGAACCGCTCGGCCATGTATCTGCGCAAGGCGGGCACGATCATCCTGGCCATCTCCATCGTGCTCTGGGCCCTGGTGAGCTTCCCCAAGCCCAGCGAGTACCGGGTGGACGCCCGGCGCGGACAGACCATGGCCATGAGCGAGGAGGCCGCGTACCAGGCTCGATCGGCCGAGGATCTCGAATACTCCCTGGCGGGACGCATCGGGCACTGGCTCGAGCCGATCACCTCGCCCATGGGCTTCGACTGGCGCATCAACACGGCCTTCCTGGGGGCCTTCGCGGCCAAGGAGGTCTTCGTGGCCCAGATGGCCATCGTCTATGCCATGGAAGGGGAGGGCGAGGGCAGCGAGGGGCTACGCGCGGTGCTGGGACGCAACTATTCCCCGGCTCAGGGGCTGTCCATCCTGGTTTTCGCCCTGCTGGCCACACCCTGCATGGCCACCGTGGCCATCACCCGGCGGGAATCGGGGCGCTGGGCATGGGCCCTCCTGCAATGGGGCGGAATCACGATTCTGGCCTACGTGATATCCGTGCTCGTTTTCCAGGTCGGATCGCGATTCCCGGGCTGATTCCGCGACTTTTTCACCACAGCATCTTTACAAGATCTTTGCATCTTGATATGTAGTCCCGGACGGGCCCGTCTGGGCTCGCGCTTTCTCCCGCATCCCGTTTCCGCGAGGTCAAAGTGAGTAGCGAGCCCCGGACCCCTCCCGGTTCCCCGAGCGCGTCTCCCTCCGGTTTCTTCCGCGATCTGGCCGATACGGTCATCAAGTCGATCACCCTGCTGGCCATCCTCTACGTCTTCTTCGTCGCCATCAAGCTCATGGGCGGAAGCGCCAAGGGCATGGGAAAGATGCTGGCCGCCCAGTTCCTGAACGAGGGGACCTCGAGCGCCCTGCTCGGACTCCTTCTGGGTGTTTTCACGACCAGCCTGGTGCAGAGTTCGTCCACGGTGACCTCGATGGTCGTCGGTCTCGTGGCCGGAGGTGCCTTCTCCCTCGAGATCGCCATTCCCATCATCATGGGTGCGAACATCGGGACTACGGTGACCAACACCATCGTGTCTCTTGGGCATGTGCATCACCGCGAGGAGTTCCGTCGAGCCTTCGCGGCCGGAACTGTCCATGACATCTTCAATATCCTGGCGGTGATAGTCATCTTTCCCCTGGAGCAGATGACTCACTTCCTGCAGCGGGCCGCGACCTGGCTGACCGGACATCTGATGGGACAGGAGTTCGGTAGATTCGACGGGATCAAGCATGTCGTGGACCCGGCCATCGATCTGATCAAAAGAGGCATTCCACACGATGGCCTGAGACTCCTCTTCGCCCTCATTCTATTGCTGGCCACGCTGACCTTCCTGGTCAAGTTCATGCGCTCGATCATGGAAAACCGCCTGGCTCGCATGATCGACAGTGTGCTCTTCAAGAATGCCGGAACCAGCATGCTCATGGGTATCCTGTTCACGGTGCTGGTCCAGTCGAGTTCGGTAACCACCAGCCTGGTCGTTCCCTTGGTGGGGGCGGGGATCCTTACTGTCAAGCAGATCTTCCCCTACACGATGGGGTCGAATGTCGGCACGACCATCACCGCCCTCATGGCGGCCCTGGTCTTCGCTGCTACGGGAAGTGCTCCCGAGGCGTCGCGTGCGGCCCTTACCACCGCACTCGTTCACACGCTTTTCAACATCTCCGGAATCATCCTATGGTATCCGTTCCGGTCCGTTCCCATAGCCATCGCCCAACGATTGGCGGCGATCTGCGCTGAGTCTCGGAGGAACACGATTCTGGTCATACTGGGGTACTTCGGAATCTACCTGATCCCCTTCGCTCTATTGCTGCTTCTGCGTTGACCGCAGTAAGCTGGAGGAACCCATGTGGAAAGAACTTTGGAACCTGCTCAGCGAGAAAGAGACCCTGCTCTCGGAGGCCTTCGATGAGGCCGTGGAAATGCTCGATCTGGACCGCGAGATGTTCGCCAAGGTCACCGTGGCCCTGGAGAAGAACATCAGCGACGAGGAGCTGGAAGAGCTCCGCCAGATGGATCGACGGCTGAACAAGGTGCAACAGGACATCCGCAAGAAGGTCTTCGAGCATCTGGCGGTCTCGAAGGGTCAGGATCTGCTCGGCGGACTCGTGCTCACGAGCATCGTCATCGATCTGGAGCGCATCGGCGACTACAGCAAGAACATCGGCGACCTGGTGAATCTGTTCCCGGGGGACATCGATCTGGGCGACCGACGGGATGCGCTCTACCTGCAGCTCGAACGCAGCAACGAGGTCTTCGACCTGACCCGTCTCGCCCTTGCCGATGAAGACAAAGAGGCGGCGAAGCGGTGCATGAAGGTTTATGGAAAAATGGCTCACGATTGCGACGCGATCATGGAGGACATCATCGGCGGGGCCAAGAACGACGCAGCCGTCTCGAAGGCCGACCTGGGTCTGGTGCTTCTGCTGCGCTACTACAAGCGGGTGGGGGCGCACCTGAAGAACATCGCCTCGGCCACCGTGGCGCCCTTTCCCATGATCGGTTATTCCCTGAAGAAGAAGAAAAAGAACAACAACGATAACAACGGCGCCTAGCGCGCCAGGATGTCCGCGTAGAAGGACTCGGCCCTATCGCCCAAGGAGGAAAGGGAAAACTCTTCCTCCACCCGGCGGCGACCATTTCGTCCCATGACGGCCAGCTTCTCGCGATCGCCCATGAGCTGGAGCAGCCTGGTCGACATCTCCCCCGCCTCGCGACCTGCGACGAGCACCCCGTTCTCCCCGTGAACCACGAGTTCCCGGTTGCCGCCCACGTCGGTGGCCATCACCGGCAGCGAGGCGCTCATGGCCTCGAGGATGGTGTTCGACAGGCCCTCGCTGCGGCTGGTGAGCAGGGCCAGATCCGCCGCCGCCAGCAGATCGGGCACGTCCCGCCGCTCGCCGGCCAGCCAGATACCCGGATCGGGATGCGCAAGCAGCGAGGCCTGCAGATCGCCGTGGAGCTTGCCGCCGCCCACGAGCCAGAAGCGGGCATGCTCGTTTTCCCGGCGGGCCCGTCGGGCGATATCCATGAAGAGCCAGGGATCCTTGATCTCGTCGAGTCGGGCCACCATGACCACAAGGAAGTCTTCGGGGGCCAGGTCCATGCTCTGCCGGAGTGAGGCGCGTATCTCGGGATCGGGGCGGAATCTGTCGGTATCGATACCGTTGCGCAGAATGCCGTGCTTGCGGCGCGGGCTCAGGCGCAGCCGCCGGATGAAGGCGTCGCGGCCCTGTTCGGAGTTGTGCAGGTAGAGCGAGGTGAGCGGTTCGACGGCCAGGTCCAGGATGGTGTCCCCCAGGCCCGCATCGAATCCCATGTCGCGCACGCCGGCGATCATGTTGCGCTGGCCCGAGATCGCTCCCGCGATTCGTCCCACATGGTTTGCCTTGCGGAGCCAGGTCTGCAGGATGTCCGGCTTCCACCTGCGCAGTTCGGCCACCAGGGCGCGCATCTGGCCGACCGGACCGCCCACCCGGCGGCGGTCGAGCTCCAGCACGCTCACGCCCGCCTCTTCGAGCGCTTCCTTGAGGATGCCGCCCTCGACGAGGCTGATCACGCGAAGCTCGTATCGTTCCGCGGGCAGTCGACGGCAGAGCGCGACGAGCTGCGTCTCCGCTCCGCCCACGGCGAGTTGCGTGATCACGTGCATGATGCGGATGGGTTTCACGAGCCTCCTCGGCCGTAGTTTACGCGCTCTGGGCGAGGGCACAATAAAAAACCCCGCGTCGGAGGACGCGGGGCGTCAACGGATCGATGCTAGTTCTGGAAAGGCAATTCCACCGAATGGAGGTCGGTGACCGGTTTGGAGCGGAGGTCCAGAGTGTAGAACGCGTCCACGATCATGGTGGCCGCGGAATCCGGGTTTATGCGCTCCATATTGATGACGAGGTCGTAGCATTCCTCCTCGCGAATCCCGGGTTTGAAATGGGTCTTCAGGAACTGCTCGCGCTTGCCGTCCAGCAGGACCAGCTCCTTGCCCGCCTGTCGAATGCCCAGGGACTCCGCCTCGGCGAACCAGCGGGCGCGATCCTTGGCCGGAGCGGTGATGAGCACCCTCAGCCCCACCTCCGGCGGGAGCAGGAAATTGCCTCCCCGGCCGACGATGACGGCGTTGCCGTGCATGGCGATGGTGAACATCACTCGCTTCAGGTGACGCAGGTAGGACAGATGCCCCATGGACCGGGGGTCGAGGGCGAGCTGGATCCAGTCGTCCATGGCGCGGCGGCAGCCCTCGTCGAGGCTGTCCACGAACTGGCTCATGATGCCGGCATCCTCGGCGATGAACTCCACGATTTCCCTGTCGAAGCGCGGCCATTCGAGCTTTTCGGCCAGCAGGCTGCTGACTTCGTCGCCCCGGCTCCAGGGGTAGCGGCTCACCGTGATGAAGGGCCCCAGCTTGGTGCGCGTCTCGCCCAGCTCCGTTTCCCGTCGCCGCGTAAGCTCCTGGCGGAGCTGCCAGTTTTGGATATGGCGATGCACGATGTGGTGAAGGTTCGCATCTCCGTAAGATCCCATCCCAACCTCCTTTCATTTCCATTCTAGAGCGCTTCAAGGTCTTGGCAAGTCATGCCTTTGGCCTTTATTGCAGACGGAGCCTGCGCTAGGATTTCGCCGGGAGGCCAAATGGCATCAATGGAAACATTCGAGGACGGGGTTGGCGTTTCCCAATTCGAACGGCTCATGCCCTTCAGAATTCGGGACATCCTGCTGGTTTCGAGTCTCTACGACTCCTTCATCCTGGAGCAGGACGGACATCTCACCGAGATGCTCATGACCGAGTACGCCGAGCTCAATCTGAGCTACGCGCCGGTCATCACCCGCGTCTCTTCGGGCGAGGAGGCCCTGGACCGGCTCGTCGAGCGGCCCTTCGATCTGGTCATCACCATGACCCGCCTCGGCGACATGGAGGTGGAGGTCTTCGGCGAAGCCGCCAAGGAGCTGCGGCCCGACATCCCCGTGGTGCTGCTGGTCTATTCGACCCGCGAGCTGATCACGGCCACCCACGGCGAGACCGACATCCCCGGCATCGATCTGGTCTTCGCCTGGCGTGGCGACGTGCGCATCCTGCTGGGCATCATCAAGTGCATGGAGGACTACCTCAACGCCGGTCCCGACACGGAGACCGCCGGTGTGCGGACCCTGCTGCTCATCGAGGATTCGGTGCGCTTCTATTCCTCCTATCTGCCCATGCTCTACACGGAGTTCATGCGGCAGACCCAGGGCCTCATGGTGGAGGGCATCGATATCCGCGACAGGCTCCTTCGCATGCGGGCCCGTCCGAAGATCCTCCTGGCCCAGACCTTCGAGGAGGCCGAGCGTCTCTACTCCACCTTCCGCAAGACCATGCTGGGCGTGATCACCGACGCGGAGTTCGCGCGGGAGGGCGAGAAGGATCCGGAGGCGGGCGTCGAATTCGCGCGCCGCGTGCGGGAGCAGGACCCCGAATTGCCCATCCTCCTGCAGTCCTCCAACGAGACGAGAGCCCGAGAGGCCCACGCCCTGGGCATCGGATTCCTGCACAAGAATTCTCCGACCCTGCTCGCCGATCTGCGGCACTTCATGAAGACCCATCTGGGCTTCGGCCGCTTCGTCTTCACCCTGCCCGACGGTACGGAAGTGGGACGGGCCGACGACCTCATGGGCATGGCGCGGCAATTGTCCCGCGTGCCCGCCGAGTCGCTTCGTTTCCACGCCCTGAGGAACCATTTCTCGAATTGGTTCATGGCGCGCACGGAGTTCGCCCTGGCTCAGCGCCTGCGACCACGAAAGGTCTCGGAGTTCGACGACATGGAGACCATGCGCGATTACCTGCTCGGCACCCTGGGCGAGTACCGCGAGGCCGTCACCAGTGGCCGCATCAGCGACTTCCGCCGAGGACACTACGACGCGAGCAGCAACTTCATGCGCATCGGAACGGGATCGCTCGGAGGCAAGGGCCGGGGCCTGGCCTTCATCAACTCCCTGTTCAGCCGTTCCGACTTCAAGGATTCCATCCCCGACGTGAAGGTCTTCGTGCCCCAGAGCGCGGTCATCGGAACCGACGTCTTCGATCAGTTCATGGAGGAGAACGACCTCTTCGGCGCGGCCCTCAGCGACCAGAGCGACGAAGCCATCGCCGCGGCCTTCCTGCGGGCGCGCATGCCCGAACAGGCCTTCGCCGACCTGCGCAGCTTCCTGGCCAATGTGGGATACCCCCTGGCCGTGCGCTCCTCGAGCCTTCTCGAGGATTCCCAGCACCAGCCTTTCGCGGGGGTCTACGTCAGCCACATGCTGCCGAACAACCACCCCGACGATTCCCTCCGGCTCAAGCAGCTCATCCACGCCATCAAGCTGGTCTACGCCTCCACCTATTTCGGTGCGGCCAAGGCCTACATCTCCTCGACGCCCAACCGCATCGAGGAGGAGAAGATGGCCGTGATCCTGCAGAGGGTGGTGGGACGGCGGCACGGCGAAGCGCTCTACCCCTGCATCGGCGGCGTGGGACAGTCGCACAACTACTATCCCGTGCACGGCATCGAGCCGGAGGACGGCGCGGCCTCGGTGGTGCTGGGTCTGGGCAAGGCCGTGGTGGAGGGGGAGCGATCCCTCTGGTTCTCGCCTCAGCACCCGCAGATCCTTCCGCAGTTTCCCGGTCCCAAGGACTTCCTGGAACATGCACAGCGGGAATTCTGGATGCTGGACCTCTCCCGACCCGAGGCCTTCGCCCAGATCGACGGCAACGGCAGCCTGGTCACGGATGTCCTGGATCGGGCCGAGCGCGACGGCACCCTCTGGCCCATCGGATCCACCTACATGCCCGACAACGACGCCGTCTACGACGGCATTTCCCGCGAGGGCATCCGCCTGGTCAGCTTCGCCCACGTGCTCAAGTCGGACTGGTATCCCCTGCCGGACATCCTCCGGAAGGTCCTGACCCTGGGGAGCCGTGGCATGGCCGCTCCCGTGGAAATCGAATTCGCGGCGAATCCCGATCGCGAGGGCGAATGCGAGCCCGAGTTCGCCCTGCTGCAGATCAGGCCCCTGGTGGTAGGGCGCGAGGAGATGCGGGTGGAGAAGACGGAACTGGATCCGAGCCGGCTCCTGCTCTATTCCGAACACGCGCTGGGCAACGGGCGCCTGGAGGGCATTCGCGACATCGTCCTGGTGCGCGAGGACGTCTTCCAGCGGGAGAAGACCCCGGAGATCGCCCTCGAGGTGCGCAACCTGAACCGCAAACTCGCGGACGAAGGAAAGCCCTACCTGCTCATCGGTCCCGGCCGCTGGGGTACCCGCGATCGTTGGCTGGGCATTCCCGTGGCCTGGACGGACATCACCTGGGCACGGGCGGTGGTGGAGACCGAGATGGAGGGCGTGAAGGTCAATCCCAGCCAGGGAAGCCACTTCTTCCACAACATGATCTCCAACGAGGTGGCCTACTTCAGCGTGCTGGAGGGGGAGCGCGACAGCGTGGTCAACCTGGATCCCCTCGCGGCCATCGAGGCCAGGGAGAAGACGGACCTGCTCGTTCACATCCGCCTGAAAGAGCCCCTCGAAATTCTCCTGGACGGACACCGGGGCCGCGGGGCCGTGCTGCTCTCCAAAGACTAGTTTCGACGAATCTGCTATACTGAGGCCATTCATCAGGAGGACCCTATGCGCAGCTTCGTCCTAACCTTCCTGCTTTGCGTCGCCGCCCTGTCCTTCGCCGATCCCCTCGAGGAACCCCACTTCGCCCGCGAGGATCGTCTTCTCGCCGAACAGGCCGAGCTTCCGCACTCCCTCATGCAGCTCCTCGACGACGCCTACCTTCGCGAGTGGGACAACTGGAAGATCAACAGCGACACCACCGCCGAGCTGCAGAACGAGCAGCAGGTGGCGATCAATCCCCTGAATCCGGACAACCTCGTGGCCGTATGGCGCGACTTCCGGCTCGGCTACCGTCGCGTGGGGGTTGGCTACTCCTTCGACGGCGGCCTTACCTGGACCGACACCCTCCTGCCCGATCACCACTATACGCGGCATTCCGATCCGGGCATCACCTGGGACCGGTTCGGCAACTTCTACGCCACGATTCTGTCCTACGAGGACACCAGTTCTCCCAACGGCCTCTTCGTGACCAGATCCGCCGACGGCGGCGTGACCTGGGGACCCCACATCGCGGCGGTGGATGGAGTGCCCGGCGTCTTCGAGGACAAGCAGCTCATCGCCTGCGACCGCTCGGGAGGAGCCCACGACGGCAACCTCTACGTGTCATGGGCGAGATTCTACAGCACGCAGATCTACAACGTGCGCTCCATCGACGGGGGACAGAGCTTCGAGAATCCCATCCGCATCAGCGACCAGGGCAGCGTGCAGTGGCCCGTGCCGGTGGTGGGGGCCGACGGCACCCTGGTGGTCGCCTGGGTCTATCACGGCGGCCCCGCCATCCGCCTGGACCGGTCCTTCGACGGCGGACAGACCTTCGGTTCGGACATCACCCTGACCAGCCTCTACACCGGTTCGGTGGATCTGAACGGCGGCATCCGTTCCTACTCCTTCCCGGCCATGGACTGCGACATCACCGGCGGTCCGCATCACGGACGCTTCTACGTGGCCTACATGGATCGGCAATCCAGCGATCGCGACATCTTCTTCCGCTACTCCGACAACAACGCGGCCACATGGTCGGCGCCGGTGCGGCTCAACGACGACGCCTACGGCAACGGCCGGGACCAATTCCATCCCTGGCTCTGCGTGAGCCCCGACGGCGCCATCAGCGTGGTCTTCTACGATCGTCGCAACGATCCGAGCAACTACCTCATGGACCTCTACTTCACCCAGTCCCTGGACGGAGGAGCGACCTGGTCGGAGAACCAGCGGGTGACCACCGTGTCCTCAGATCCCAACGCCGGCGTTCGGGCAGGACTCATCGGCGAATACATCGGCCTGGCCGCCTCCAGCGCGGCCCGGGTGCATCCCGTATGGACCGACACGCGGGAAGGCAATCAGAACACCTACACCTCGATCATCGGAAACGCCACGGCCGTGGCGGACGCCTGGGCTTCGAGTCTGAAGCTGGGGGGGATCCATCCCAATCCGTTCCGCGAAAACACGCGAATCACCTACAGCGCTTCCAGCGAGGCCGAGGTCGGCGCCCGCATCTTCGATGTGCGGGGACGCCTGGTTCGCGAATTGTCGGGTCGGGGCGGCTCCATCTCCTGGGACGGCCTCGACGCGGAGGGCCGCCGATTGGGAAGCGGCGTCTATCTGGTGCGACTGCATTCCGCCGGCGAGGTGACGAGCGGCAGGACCCTGCTGCTGCGATAGATCGACCGTCATCGGCAAGGAAAAACCCCCGACCTTCCGGCCGGGGGTTTCTTGCTTCTTAGTTTCCTGCCAACAGTTTCCTGCCAGCAGTGACTCTTACACGACTCCCAGATCCAGCATGGCGTCGGCGACCTTGATGAAGCCGCCGATGTTGGCGCCCTTCACGTAGTCGATGTAGTCGCCTTCCTTGCCGTACTTCACGCAGGTCTCGTGGATGTCGCACATGATCTTGTCCAGCTTCGCGTCGACTTCCTCGCGAGTCCAGTTCAGACGCATGCTGTTCTGGCTCATCTCGAGACCGGAGGTCGCAACGCCGCCGGCGTTGGCGGCCTTGCCGGGACCGTAGAGGATCTTGGCTTTCAGGAAGACCTCGATGCCTTCGGGCTCGGTGGGCATGTTGGCGCCCTCGGAGACGCAGAAGCAGCCGTTGTCCACGAGCACCTTCGCCTCTTCGGCGTTGATCTCGTTCTGGGTGGCGCTGGGCAGGGCGATGTCGCACTTGACTTCCCAAGGACGCTTGCCCTCGACGTAGGTGCCGCCCCACTTCTCCACGTACTCGCTGATGCGTCCGCGACGCACGTTCTTCAGATCCATGACCCAGGCCAGCTTCTCGCTGTCGATGCCTTCGGGATCGTGGATGTAGCCGCCGCTGTCGGACAGGGTGACGACCTTGCCGCCGAACTCGATGACCTTCTCGGTGGCGTACTGGGCCACGTTGCCGGAACCGGAGACGGTGACGGTCTTGCCTTCGAAGCTGTCGCCGCGGGTGGCGAGCATTTCGCGGGCGAAGTAGACCTGGCCGTAGCCGGTGGCCTCGGGACGAATGAGGCTGCCGCCCCAGTTCAGGCCCTTGCCGGTCAGGACGCCGGTGAACTCGTTGCGCAGGCGCTTGTACTGTCCGTACATGAAGCCGATCTCGCGGCCGCCCACGCCGATGTCGCCGGCGGGAACGTCGGTGTTGGGTCCGATGTGGCGCTGGAGCTCGGTCATGAAGCTCTGGCAGAAGCTCATCACTTCATTGTCGCTCTTGCCCTTGGGATCGAAGTCGGATCCGCCCTTACCGCCGCCCATGGGCAGGGTTGTGAGGCTGTTCTTGTAGACCTGCTCGAAGGCCAAGAACTTCAGGATGCCGAGATTCACGGTGGGGTGGAAACGCAGTCCGCCCTTGTAGGGACCGATGGCGCTGCTCATCTCGATGCGGAAACCGCGGTTGACCTGAACCTCGCCCTTGTCGTCGGTCCAGGGAATGCGGAACATGATGACGCGCTCGGGCTCGACCATGCGCTCGAGGATCTTGGCTTCCTTGTACTGGGGGTTCTTCTCGACGAAATCCCAGACCGACTCCACGACCTCGCGGACGGCCTGATGAAATTCCTTCTGCTCGGGGTTCTTGGCGATGACCCCTTCCATGAACTTTTCTACGGACATGGAGCAGCTCCTTGTTTGAGTAAGGTCGCGTGTGACTGGCCCGGGCCGTCGCCCCGGCATCGGAGCAAGTAAGCTTTTTGGATCGCGGATTGCAAGAGCGCCATGTCCTGTTTTTTGGGTTCCTAAGTTATTGAGCATCATGAAGATAAGAGAAAGCCCCCGGGCCGGCCGGGGGCTTCTTCAGGATGCCTGTCTTGGCCTCTCGGCGGCTTCAAACCTTGGCGAGACCGCGTTCCAGGTCCGCGATGATGTCGTCGGGATGCTCCCCGCCCACGTTCAGGCGGATCATGTTCGGAGGCACGTCGGCCATGGCCCGAGCCTCCTCGCCCTGCTGCTGATGGGTGCTGATGGCGGGAATGGTCGCGACCGATTTGATGCGTCCGAGGTCGGTGGCGCGGTAGATCATCTCGAAGCCGTCGAACATCCGGCGCGCTTCGTCGCCGCCGCCCTTCACGCGGAAGCTCATGAGGTGGCCGTAGCGGTTGAGCAACTGGCCGCCGTCCAGGTCCGAATCCACCAGGAACATGTAGCGCTTGGCGAGTTCATGCAGCGGATTGCTGGGCAGGCCAAGGTAATCCACGCGCTCGATCTTCGGATGATTCTCGAGCCACTCGGCCACGGTCTGCGAGCCGCTGCTCACCAGATCCATCTTGCTGCGCAGGGTGCGCAGATCGTTTAGCACGAGCAGGGCCTGCATGGGATTCATGGAGGGGCCATTGTCGCGATAGGGCAGGAACTTCACCCAGGTCGCGAAGTCGGCGATCATCTCTGGCGGGTCGGTGACCTTCTCGCTCACCAAGTTCTTCCTGCTGACGATCACGCCTCCAACGCCCATGCCGCTGGAGGTCAGGCTCTTGGACACCGAGTGAATCACGATGTCCGCGCCGTGGGCCAGGGGTCGCATGAGCGCCGGCGTGGACACGGTGGCGTCCACGATGAGAGGAATGCCGTGGCGATGGGCGATGCGCGACAGCTCTTCGATGTCGCAGAAGTTGATGGTCGGGTTGCTAGGCAGTTCCGCGTAGAGCAGGCGCGTGTGTTCGTCGATCTGCGCTTCCCAGGCGGAGAGGTCGGTGGGGTCGGACACCCAACGCACCTGCCTGCCCTTCTCGGGCTGGCGCACGTTGAACTGCTGGAAGGTTCCGCCGTAGACGTGGGCCGAGGAGACGAAGTTGATGGGCTCGTCCGGCGCGCCCGACAGCTTCACCAGGAAGGGCTCCACCGCGCTCATGATGGCCGCCATGCCGCTGGAGGTCACCACCGCGCTGGTCTCCAGTTCGCTGCCATAGCCTTCGAGGAGGGCCAGGGCCCACTCGAGGTAGTAGGTGGTGGGATTGGCGATGCGAGCGTAGCACCAGTTGGGAATGAGGTAGGCGAGTCCCGCTTCCATCTCGTCGGCGTCGCGGTAGCCCTGGCTGGTGGACATGTAGGCCGGCTCGATGATGGATCCCTGATTCATCTCCAGGGCTTCTTCCATGTCATAGAGCCCGTGCACCGAGATGGTGTCGAAACGGCACTGCTTCATGCGTTTCACGCTCTCCGCGCGCTTGCGCATGACTTCCTGGCCGAGCTTCACCCGCTCGTGGACTCCCTGAGTGTAGGCGCTCATATCGGTGCTCATCGTCGATCCTCCTGGTAAACCGGTCAGATCAGGAGGATGATCCACTGATTAGGAAAAATCAAGGGTATCCATAAAAAAGTTTGGAAAGAAGAAATCATCTCCGAATAATCACAAGAAAAATGAGTTGTTCACGAATAATGATAGGCGCCTCCGGCGCCGGGAAGCGTTGACCCCTCCACCTCGGGCGGATAAGATGGCCCCGGACGTCCAGGCATTCGAGGTCAACATGCCCACCAACCTTCCTCCTCCCTACTTCAAGGTCGAAGAGAAGTACAAGGCCGCCCGGGATCCGGCCGAGAAGATCGCCCATCTGCGCGAGATGATGTCCATCATGCCCCGGCACAAGGGCACCGACAAACTCTGGGGGGAGCACCGCAAGAAGCTGTCCCAGCTTCAGGAACAGATCGAGCAGCAGAAGAAGAAGGGGGGTGGCGGGCACAACCCCTGGTTCGTCCACAAGGGCGACTCGCCGCAGATCCTGCTTCTCGGAGCGCCGAATAGCGGACGCAGTACCATCGTAGCCGGTCTCACGAACGCCCACGCCGAGGTGGCTGAGTACCCCTACAGCACGCAGCTTCCGATGCCCGGCATGATGCCATACAAGGACGTGCAGGTCGAACTCGTGGACACGCCTCCCGTGGCCCACTTCCCCCTGGACTCCTGGATTCTCGACCAGGCGCGCAGCGCCGACGCCCTGGTCATCTTCGGCGACCTCTCGGCTCCGGATTGCTGCGACATGATCACGGGCATCATCGAAGGCCTCGAGGAACGCAGTCTATTCCCCGTGGACTGGCCCGATCCGGAGAATCCCGACAAGGCCGTGAATCAACGGCCGACCCTGCTGGTCATGAACAAGGCCGATCATCCCGACGCCGGAGTGAACCTGGAATTCCTCGATGAACTTCTGGGTGAAGGCCTGCCCCGCATCGTATGCAGCGCCAATACGCCCGAGGGCCTCGATAACTTCCGCGAGGCGGCCTGGTCCATGCTGAGGATGGTGCGGGTCTACACGAAAGCCCCGGGAAAGAAGGCCGAGGAGAAGGAGCCCTACATGCTTCCGGAGGGCTCCTCGGTGCTGGATCTCGCGGGCAAGGTGCACCGCGACTTCATCGATCAATTCGACTCCGCGAAGATCTGGGGTTCCGGCAAGTTCGACGGCCAGACCGTGGATCGCGAGCATGTTGTGGAGGACGGCGACGTGGTGGAAATCCATTTAAAGACCGGTTGAAACACCAATCCCGATCCTCCGTAGCGCCCCCGTAACCCTTCCCGGCGAGGGGAGGTCCAAGAAATTGAGTCCCCATACCGGAGGTTTGCATGAAGAACCTGAAGAGGAAGAAGACGATCGCCGTTCTGGCCGTCGCCGCCCTGATCTGCTTCACGGGAGGCGCGGCCATGGCCGGCGAGCACGAGAAAGCGGACGACGACTTCTGGAGCGACGACGAGTTCTTCGAGGATGACGATCTCTTCGAGGCCACCGGCAGCGGAGGCGGTCCCTCGCTGACCTGGTTCGACATGGACTTCGATGCGGTCAATGAGGTGCTCGCCGCCGAGGGCCTCGAGGAACTCCCCGAAAACAACCTGTACTGGGGCGGCGCCGGTTGGGGCGGCATGCGCACCGGCGAGCGCACCTTCGTGGCCATCGGCGGCGGCGGCTTCGGCGGAGGATCGGAGAGTCGCTCGGGTGGAGATCGCACCAAGTGGAGCCTCAGTGGCGGCTACTTCGCCCTGAAGGGCATCTACGCAGCTCATCCTCGATTCTTCTTGGAGGGGGGCCTTCAGATCGGCGGCGGAACCTCCCACATCTGGGCCGAAACCCAGGAGGACGACGGGGACATCATCGTGAAGGTGCGGGGCAACCGCAACTTCGTGTTGCTACGTCCCCATGCGGGCCTGGACATCCGTCTCGCTCGCTGGGTCGGCATCCTGGTGGAGGGCGGCTATTCGCTTTCTTCGGGAAGCTGGAACCTGGACGGCAACGAGGATCTGATCCAGGAGCTGGACCTCGACAAGAACGACGGACCCTACGCCTCGGTGATGGTGAGGTTCGGAATATAGAGTCGCCAGTCTCGAGTCGCCAGACACTACCCCCGGCCACGTGGTCGGGGGCTTTTTTAGTACCGACTTCCTACTCCCTGCTAGCCTATGCCGGTAGAGTTGGACTCACCTACAGGATCGCGTTCGAATTGCGTAGCAGTTTCCCGCAGCGCGACTGTGAGACCGGCCAATCATGGAGTTGCGAGTTGGGATGGATGACCGGTCGAACCGGAGCGGTAAGGGAAAGCTGCGAGCAATAGAAAACCCCGCGCCGAAGCGCGGGGTCAAATACAAGCCTAGTCGATGCTATCGATACTAGTAGAGGCTCTTGACGTTGGAGAAGGTGGTCTCCTCGGTCGCGGTGCCGCAGCTGGTGTCGAGAGTCACGTAGTCGACGAGCATGTTGTCGTTGGTGCCGATGTCGCAGTACAGCCAACCGAGGCAAAGCTCGGCGGTGGTGCCGCAGTAGGCGCCGACGTCAATCTGTCCCCAGAAGCTGCTGGCGGTGTTCCAGCTGCCGTAGGTGTGCTCGGAGAGGTCCATGGTGTGATCAAAGACGATGTTGCCATCGACAGTGACGTACACATAGCCACAACCGTTGTTGACGTAGCCCATCCAGTACCAATCGAGGTACATACCGTCGAAGAAGATCGACTGGCAGAAGCTGTTTTCGTTGGCATCGCCACAGAAGCCGCCGAGCCAGGCCACGAAGACACCATCGTACGCGGGGTAGCCCCAGACGGCGATGGGATCGAGGATCCAGGCACAGGTGGTGCTGGTGTAGCAAGTCCAGGCGGAGCCGGCATCGCATTCGCCGAACTCGAAGCTGCCATCGTTGATCAGGCCAAGACGGTCACCGACGGTGACATTGTCACCGGTACCAGGAAGCACGAGGCCATCCTTGGTGAGGGTGCCGGCAGTGGCGCTGGCAGCGAAAGCGAGAGCGATGAGGACAAACGTTAACTTCTTCAGCATGTTGCTCCTCCAGTTGAGTCATTTATGCATGGCAGAAACGGTGCAATTGGAAGCAGGACACGCATTGGTCCTGCCACGGTAAACAAATTCTACCATACGCCTTATCGGCAATTCAAGGTGGAACTTAACCCCGAAATTGAAACTTCTTGAGTCCGATTTCTCTCAGAAAGGAATGGAAAGTTGGATCAAAAAAGGAGCGACCCTGGGGGCCGCTCCTCTCGCAGGTCGAGCTCCTACGATTACTCAATCGGAGTTCCGGGTTTGGTTACCCGGATTGATCAACATGCTTTAATGCAGGTACAACCTTTAAATACTAGTACAGGCTCTTCACGTTGGAGAAGGTGGTCTCCTGAGTCGCGGTGCCGCAGGACTCATCGAGGGTCACCCAGTCCACCAGCATGTTGTCGTTGGTGCCGATGTCGCAGTAGAGCCATCCGAGGCAGAGCTCGGCGGTCATGCCGCAATAGGCGCCCACGTCAATCATACCCCAGAAGCTGCTGGCGGTGTTCCAGCTGCCATAGGTGTGTTCGCTGAGGTCCATGACGTGATCGAAGACGATGTTGCCGTCGACAGTCACATACATGTAGCCACAGCCGTTGTTGACGTAGCCCATCCAGTACCAATCGAGATACCTGCCGTCGAAGAAAATCGACTGGCAGAAGCTGTTCTCGTTAGCATCACCGCAGAATCCGCCGAGCCACGCAACAAAGACACCGTCATAGGCGGGATAGCCCCAGACGGCGATGGGGTCGAGGATCCATGAACAGGTGGTGCTGGTGTAGCACGTCCAGGCACTGCCAGCATCGCACTCGCCGAATTCGAAACTGCCATCGTTGATCAAGCCGAGGCGATCGCCGATGTTGACGTTCTCACCGGTACCAGGAAGCACGAGGCCATCCTTGGTAAGAGTGCCCGCGCCGGCGGCGACGGCAAAAGCGAGAACGACGAGCGAAAGGGTTAACTTCTTCAGCATTTCGTTCCTCCAATGATGTCGCTACTACACGTGTTGAAATTCCCCAGATGGCATTCGCCCTCCAGGGAATGCCTAAGGCGCGCCCATTATACCCCAAGGTGGCTCCGTTCTTCAAGATATGGGAAGAAATTAAATAAACGGGCGGATTTACCATAAATAAGGAAGGGCGGAGCCCCTCGGCCCCGCCCCATGAAACGGTGTTAACTTGTTTACAGGTCGAACTTTACGCCCTGAGCCAGAGGCATCTCGCTGGAGTAGTTGACCGTGTTGGTCTGACGGCGCATGTAGATTTTCCAGGAGTCGCTCCCGGATTCGCGCCCTCCGCCCGTATCCTTCTCGCCTCCGAAGGCTCCGCCGATCTCCGCACCGCTGGTTCCGGCGTTGACGTTGGCCAGGCCGCAGTCGCTGCCCTCGGGTCCGAGGAACTTCTCCACGTTCATGAAATTGGTCGAGAAGATGGCGCTGCTCAGCCCCTGTTCCACGCTGTTGTGGTCGTCCAGAGCCTTGTCGATGTCGCTGTAGCTGAACACGTAGAGGATGGGAGCGAAGGTTTCGTCCTGAACGATGGGCATGCTGTGGGGACCCTTCACGATGGTGGGCTCCACGTAGTGCCCGGGACGGTCAACGCGTCCGCCGCCCGCGAGGACCTCGCCGCCCTGGGCCCTGGCCTTCTCCAGAGCGTCCATCATGGTGTCCACGGCGCCCTCGTCGATGAGCGGACCCATGAGGGTCGACTCGTCCAGAGGATCGCCGATGGGGATCGATCCGTAGGCCTTCACCAGCTTCTCGGTGAAGTCCTCCGCGATGGACTCGTGCAGGAAGAGGCGGCGGGTGCTGGTGCAGCGCTGGCCCGCGGTGCCCACGGCGCCGAAGAGCGTGGCGCGCAGGGCCAGGTCGAGGTTCGCCGACTCGTCCACGATGATGGCGTTGTTGCCCCCCAGCTCCAGCAGGCTACGGCCCAGGCGCTTGCCCACGGTCTCGCCCACGTGCTTGCCCATGGCGGTGGAGCCGGTGGCGCTGATCAGAGGGATGCGCTTGTCGTTGATGAGCAGTTCGCCAACGCTGCTGCCACGTCCGACGACGAGGTTGAAGAGCGGCGGCAGGTCGTGAGCGGCCGTCACCTCGTTGCAGATGTGCTGTACGGCGATGGCGGTGAGCGGGGTCTTGCTCGAAGGCTTCCAGATGGTCGGATCGCCGCAGACGGCCGCGATCATGGCGTTCCAGGCCCAGACGGCCACCGGGAAGTTGAAGGCGGAAACCACGCCGATGGGGCCGAGGGGCTGCCACTGCTCCATGAGGCGGTGTCCCGGGCGCTCGCTGGGCAGGGTGGGGCCGCCGATGGTGCGGCTCAGGCCCACGGCGAAATCGGCGATGTCGATCATCTCCTGCACCTCGCCAAGACCCTCGGTGAGGATCTTGCCCATTTCCAGGCTGACCAGCTTGCCCAGGGGTTCCTTGTAGTCGCGGAAGGCATTGGCGAAGGTGCGCACCACCTGTCCGCGCTCGGGGGCGGGCACGGTGCGCCAGGCCTTGAAGGCCTCCACGGACGAGGCCGCGATGGTCTCGTAGTCGTCGGCCGAGGCCTGGATGACGGTGGCGATCTTGGAGCCGTCGCCGGGGGAGAAGACATCCAGCTCGCCGCCGCCGGGCTTCTCGATGAAGCGATCGGTGCTGGCTCCGGAGTTCACGTCCTCGATTTTCAGTGTTTTCAGGAAGTCGCTCATCGGTCCTCTCCTTGAATCGCCGGCCCTGGGGCCGGGTTTGAAGCCGTGGAAGTCCTCAATGTAGGTACGCCGGGATCTAAGTCAACTGCAGGCCTGCCCCCTTTCGGAAAGCGAAGCGGCTTTCCGCGAAACGACTTGTGAGGCGGCCGGGAGGAAGGATCAGGCGAGAGAAAGGGTCCGCCGAACCGGAGCGAGCGGAAAGGCCGCGAGCGCTCAGAATTGTTGGATCAGACCCAGGTCCAGGCGCCAGCCCGAGTGGCTCCATGCGCCGGCGGCGGGACGCTCGTCCAGGGGCTCGCCGTAGTCCTCCATGCGGATGAGGCTGCCCTCCACGAGCACGCCCACGTTGGCCCAGATCGGTCGGGCCAGGCCCAGGGAAGCGCGGCTGCCCCAGCTGCTCTGGCGGATCTCCGAGGCGGGGATGTAAGCGCTCCAGCCGGCGTCATAGCCCAGGGAATAGCCGGTGGTCTCGGTATGGAGTCCGCTGTAGACCGCCGAGAGGCTGCCGAAGAGGGCCAGGCGCTTCACGTGGGGCAGGCGCAGGCGCAGGCCGATCTCCCACTGGTACTGGAAGGACGTATAGGTGTAGCGCACGGGGTACTCGTCGCTGCCCAGGGAGATGTCCTCGGTGAAGCGGCTCTTGCCCGACAGGCTCACCCCCGCGCCCATCTGCAGGCCCTTCCAGATCTTGTGGTCGTAGCGGAATGTCCATGAAGGCAGGAAATCATCGCCGAAGAAGTCGCAATAGTCCTCGTCCTCGAGCCAGAGACGCCCGTGGCTCAGGGAGAAGGCCGAGTTGAGGGAGTGGGGGGCGAGCAGATCCTCACTGAGGGAGACCGTGCCCATGAGCATCATGAGGATGGTGATCAGGTAGCGCGGCATTTCGCTCGCTCGCCTTTCGCTGGGATCAAAAACGCCGGCCCGCTGGGAGGCCGGCGCCATTCTAGTCGCGTGGAGGGCGGGCGTCAATCCCGCCGCTGCGGCCGCTAAAGCAGCTCGGCCGCCTCCAGACTGAGCAGGTAGGTGGGCTCAGGACAGTAGTGGTCCGAGCCCTCCGCATGCTCGTCGTGATCCTCGTGCCCGGCCGGCATGAGGGCCAGGATCTTGCCCTGGACCACGGCCTTCTTGCCGGTGCAGTCCGTGGGGAAGAGGATGCTCTCGTCCATGCTGCGAGCGTAGAACTTGTTGCCGGCCTCGTCGGCGAGTTCCACCCAGCAACCGGTGCCCTGGCAGACGGCCACCACTTCGCCCTCCAGACGCAGATCCATGTCCACGTAGTCCGCCGGGGTGGCGGTGAGTTCGGCGAGGGGCGTCGCTTCGGCGAGGCTCAGTTTCGCGCCTCCGGTCCAGGTGGCCTCGGCCGTGGCTTTCGCCTCCTCATCGGAACCGCCGCAAGCGGCCAAGATAAAGGCCGCCAGCGCCAGCATGGCGAAGATCGATAGTCTCTTCATAGTCGCTCCTTTATTTGCCCGGACAGGCGGCCTGGACGGCGGGATCCAGCCCCTTGCCGCCGTAGGCCTTGTCGAAGTGCGTGGCGAATTCGCCGGCCAGCTTCTCGGCGCGGGCCTTGAAGGCTTCCTTGTCCTTCCAGGTGTTCCGGGGATCCAGCACGCTGGCGTCGTCGATGCCCGGACAGCTCTGGGGCACGAGGACCTTGAAGTAGGGATCCTCCACGTACTCCACGTCGTCGAGCTTGCCGTCCAGCGCCGCGTTGCAGAGGGCGCGAGTCAGGGGAAGGTCCATGCGCTCGCCTTCGCCGTAGGGGCCGCCGCTCCAGCCCGTGTTGACCAAGAAGACCTGCGTTCCGTGCTCGTCCATCTTCTGGCCGAGCAGGGAGGCGTAGTCGTCGGGGTTGCGGGGCATGAAGGGCGCGCCGAAGAATCGCGAGAAGGCGCTCACCGGATCCACGATTCCGGTCTCGGTGCCGGCCAGCTTGCTGGTGTATCCCATGAGGAACCAGAGCATGGCCTGCTCGCGGTCGAGCTTCGAGACCGGCGGGATGACGCCGTTGGCATCGGCGGTCAGGAACAGAATGGTCTTGGGGTGCCCGGCCGTGGACGATTCCTTGATGTTGCTCAGGAAGGTCAGCGGATAGCTGCCGCGACTGTTGGGCGTGAGCCGGTCGTCGTAGAGATCGAAACTGCCGTCGGGCCACATCATGGTGTTCTCGATGACGGCGCCGTGCTCCTCCACCGGACGCTCGGCGAAGCAGGCCTTGAAGATCTCGGGTTCCTTCTCCGGGTTCAGGTCGATGAGCTTGGCGTAGCAGCCGTTCTCGAAGTTGGCGATGCCGCCGTCGTCCCAGCCGTGCTCGTCGTCGCCGAGCAGAGCGCGGCTCGCGTCGGCGGACAGGGTGGTCTTGCCGGTGCCCGACAGGCCGAGCAGCAGGGCGCTGTCGCCACCCGCGCCCTCGTTGGCGCTGCAGTGCAGGGGCAGGATGCCTTCGGCCGGCAGGTAGTAGTTCATCACCGTGAAGATGAGCTTCTTGTTGCTGCCGCAGTAGGCCGATCCGTAGACCACGCCGATGCGCTGGTCGAAGTCCATGGCCACGGCCATGGTGGAGGTGTGACCGAGGCGGGGATCGATGCGCAGCCGGCCCTCGTAGCGCTCGGGATCCAGCTTGTGATAGGGCAGGGAGATCAGGGTGAAGGGCTTCTCGCCGAAGATGCTCTTCGTCTTCACCTCGTCGGTCCAGGGGCGGAACATGTTGTCGGCGAAGACGGAGGTGACGGCGTGGCTACTGACCATGTTCACGGGTAATGCGTAGCGCAGGTCCGCGCCGACCAACCGGTCGATCTTGTAGATGTTGGGCATCGTCTCGATGCTGGTCAGGGCGTCCTCGAGGATCATGTCGAAGGTCTCGGGATCCAGCGGGATGTTGTTGGGAGCGTCCCAGTCGATGGTGTGTTCGCTCTCTGGCCTCTTCACGACCACCGTGTCCTTGGGGCTGCGGCCGGTGGATTCGGGAGGCGTCCACGTGACGAGGGCGCCGTTGGCGCTGGCCACGGCCTCGCCGTTGTCGATGGCCTCGCGAATCAACTGGGCGCGCGGGATGTTGTCCTTCACATCTCCCCGCTTGTTCAAAAGCGCCTCAAGCCGTTCCTGGAATGTCGTGGTCATTGTCCCGCTCCTTGCCCTGTGATCCGAACCGACGCGGCGGAACCCTTCCGCTACGCGCAGCCCGGAAACGCGCGTTGACTGCCAGATTAAGACTTCCCGGAAAGAGCGTCAATAGGCCGTGGGGCGACGGGGATCAAGAATCGACACTGGAGGAGGAGGGGTCGGCGAAGAGGGCCTCGGGAGACCCCTCTCCTGCAATTTTTCCATTTTCCAGAAGGAGGACCTGGTCGGCGAGCGAGCGCAGTTCCGCCGAGGAGTGGGACACGTAGATCATGGGCAGATCGAAGTGTCCCACCGTGCGCGCCAGGAAGGGAAGGATGCGCGCCTTGAGCTCCTCATCGAGGCTGGCCAGGGGTTCGTCGAGCAGCAGCAGTCGAGGTGCGCGCAAGAGTGCGCGACCCAGTGCGACCCGCTGACCTTCGCCGCCGGATAGCCTGTCCGGACGCCGATCCAGCAGAGTCTCCAACTCCAGCACCTCGACCACCTCCTCGAATCGCGGACCGCCATCGCGGCTTCGGCGCAGACCGTAGCGCAGGTTGCCGGCCACGTTGAGGTGGGGGAAGAGGCGCCCCTCCTGGAAGAGGTATCCCACCCGTCGACGTTCGGGCGGAAGATTCAGGCCGGCGCGGGAATCGAAGAGGATCTCGTCGCCGAGGCGAATGGCTCCCTCCGACGGCTTCAGGAGGCCGGC
Source organism: uncultured bacterium (assembly GCA_964344565.1). Taxonomy (GTDB): domain Bacteria; phylum Krumholzibacteriota; class Krumholzibacteriia; order JACNKJ01; family JACNKJ01; genus JACNKJ01. Next base: position 14,961 of record CAYFNT010000015.1, on the reverse strand, counting down.
GACGAGGTTCAGGAGGGTCGTCTTGCCCGAACCGGAAGCGCCGTAGAAGGCCGTGACGCGATGCTCCAGGCGGGCGTCCAGATTCAGCTCGAAGCGCGGACGTCGGTATTGAAGACGTAGATCAAGCATCGCCGTCCTCCCGGGCAGGGCGGCCGTCCAGAAGGCGAGCGGCGATCATGGCGGCCAGGCTCACCACGACGCAGATGAGCACCAGACGCAGCGCGCCTCCACCGTCGCCCGCGCCCTGGATCTCGTTGAAGATGGCCAGGGGAACGGTCTGGGTGCTGCCGGGGATGTTGCTGGCCAGCACGATGGTGGCCCCGAACTCCCCGAAGCCCCGGGTGAAGGCCAGGAGCAGGCCGGCCAGCACGCCGCGGCGGGCCTGGGGAAGGGTGACGGTGAAGAAGGCGTCCCGCGGTCCCGCGCCGAGGGTGCGAGCCGCCTGGGCCAGGCGCGGATCGGTGGACTCGAAGGCCGCCCTCGCCGCGCGCACGAGCAGGGGGAAACTGACGACGGCCGCCGCCAGGGCCGCGCCCTTCCAGTCGAAGGCGATCTCGATGCCCAGCCGCGCCAGCGCGTCGCCGAAGGGTCCCCGCCGGCCGAAGATCAGCAGCAGCAGATAGCCCGTCACCAGGGGCGGAAGCACCAGAGGCACCTGCACGAGGGCGTCCACCAGCCAGCGCAGGCGGGATCGGCCCAGGGCCAGCCAGCCCGCGAGCAGGATTCCCACCGGCAGGCTGACCAGGGTGGCCGTCAGGCTCACCTTCAGGGACAGCCCCAGGGCCTGCCACTCCGCCGGGCTCACCGATGGCTTCCCATGGGAATGAATCCGTGCTTCACGAAGATCTCGCGGGCCTCGGGTCCGGCAAGCCAGGCATGGAATCGCCGCGCTCCGGCATGGGGCTCATCGCCGCCGGGCCGGGTGAGCAGGGCGAGGGGATAGCGTATGGGCATGTGCCGCGGCGGATCGGCCAGGGCCACCGGCTCGATGCCCGCCGCCAGGGCATCGCTGGCGTAGACGATGCCCGCGTCGGCCTCGCCCCGTTCCACGTAGGCCAGGGCCGCGCGCACGTCGCGGGCGGGAAGTAGGCGATGGGCGACCGCATCCCAGAGTCCCGCCTCCTCCAGCCAGGCCCTGGCGTAGATGCCCGCCGGCACGTGGCCGGGATCGCCCACGGCCAGGCGCTGCAGGTCGCGCCCGGCGAGATCCTTTGCGCTCTCGAGTCTGATGGGATTGCCCACCGGCACGATGAGGGCGAGGCGATTGGACACCAGGTCCCGGCGCTCCACGAGGCGCCCCGAATTGTTCTCCACGTGATCCATCCATGCGCCGCTGGCCGACAGAAAGACCGAGGCCGGAGCACCCTGGACGATCTGCCGGGCCAGGGTCGAAGAACCGGCGAGCACCGGTACGGCCCGCAGGGAGTCGCCGGCGTTCCAGATCTCGCAGAGCTCCTTCGCCGCGTCGCCGAGGCTGGCCGCCGCATGGAATTGCAGGTCGGCCTCTTCGCGGCCTGCGCAGGCCGAAAGGAGCAGACTGAGGAAGATCCATTTCAGGGATCGCAGCATGGGCGCCTCCGGTGAATCGTCAGACTAGGGCGGGCGGAGCCCGAATTCAAGCTCGGTCGCTTGAAGCCGCGGTGCTGGAGGCACTATGCTCGGAGCGCTTTCGCGAAAGGAGAGCTCGTGTCCAGACTCTGGGTGGAACGCCGATTCGCCTTCGATTTTCCCGCGGACATCTATCCCATGCTCATCGAGCGCCTGCGCGGAACGCCCGCCCGCCTCGTGGAGCGGCTGGACGGGCTGTCCCACGATTTTCTCATCCGCCGGCCGGCATCGGGCTGGTCCATCCAGGAGCATGCCGGTCATCTCATCGAGGTGGAGGCCCTCTTCGATGGACGGTTGGGCGAGTACGAGCAGGGTCTCGCCGAGCTGCGGCCCGCCGACATGAGCAACCGCCGCACGGAAGAGGCGGGCTTCAACGAGCTGAAGCTAGTGGACGTGCTCGCCGCCTTCCGCCGGGTGAGGGCCGATTTCGTCGCGCGCCTGGAGTCCTGGCCGCCGGAGCGTTTCGCCCAGGCCGCCCATCATCCGCGCCTCGACGCGCCCATGCGCGCCTGCGACATGCTGTTCTTCATGGCCGAGCACGACGATCATCACCTGGCGCGCATCAGCGAACTGCTGAGCGAGTCGATGTGAGGTTCGGAGTCTAAGGAGAAACCATGGCCGGATCAGGTCTGCAGAAGAAACTGCGCGTGCTGCCGGGCCAGCGCATCCTCGTGGCAAACCCGCCGGAAGGATTCATCGAAGCCCTCGGCGAGTTGCCGGAGGGCTGCAAGCTGTCCACGGCCGCTCGGGGACGCTTCGATCACGTGCACCTATTCGCCGCGGATCCATCGACAGCGTTCAGGGAGAAGGGAGAGGCGCCGTGAAGAGAAGCATCTTGCTCGTCCTCCTGCTCATGCTGGCATCCACCTCCATGGCGGTGAGGCCCCGTCCGGTGGGCAGGTCCTCGCGATTGTTTCTGGAAGGCGGACTCCTCTTCGGGGGGGAAACCGAGATTCCCCACTACGAGGAATCCTTCATGCGAATCTTCCTGGAGTCCGGCGCCAACCTGCGTCCCAGCAACGCCCGGGGCGACAATCTCGGCCTGATTCTTGGACTGTCCAAGGGCCCCGACGATCTCCGCTACTTCGCCGGTCCCCGCTACTCGCGGGAGGTCGATTCGAAGTGGCGGCTGGAAAGCTCGGTGGCGCTGCTCTGGAGCGATCACGACAGTCCCATCAGCTCGGACTTCTTCCATCTCGGCTGGCGCTGGCGAATCGGACTGAAAAGCCGGGAGCGACTGTCGCTCTTCTACGTATTGGAGCGCATGGACTACGAGGACGAGACCACGCCGGAACCCATGGGCACCATGACCGCGTCCTTCGCCGGATTCGCCTGGCAGGCCGATCCGCCGCCTCTGGTGACCACGGCCGTCATGGTGACCCTCGCCGTTTACTGGTTCCGCGAATCGACCACCGCCTGGATCGCGCAGGCGAAGTGAGGCTGCCGTGAAGATCGAACTTCGACATCCCCGCTGGGACGAGATCGATCTCGTTCGTCGGATCTGGGAGGATCCCGAGACCATGGAACCGGTGGGAGGCGTCTACCGGATGGGCGACGAGGAGGCCGAGAAGTGGTTCGAGAAGGTTGTGGATCCGGGAGACGGGAGCCACTGCTACTTCCTCATCTTCGACGAGAAGGGCGAGGCGGTGGGCGAGGTGAGCAGCCACCGTATGGATCCCATCTGCCGCGTGGCCGAGTTCAACATCAAGGTGCTGGCCTCTCATCGCGGACGGGGCATCGGCGCTGAAGCCTTGCGGCGCTTCTTCCGACACTACTTCCTGGAGCTCGGCGCCGCGGGCATCGACGATCCCCTAGCGCCGGCCAACCTGTACGGACGTCGCTTCCTCGAGGCCTTCGGTTTCGTCCACGATCCCTCGGTGGAGGACGTCCATATGATGCGACTCAGTCGCGAGCGCTACTTCGAACTGCACGGTACCGAGGAGGAATGATGGAAAGCATCTGGAGGCACGTTCTGCTGGAGGGGGAGTATCCGCCGCGGGAGCGTGCCGTGAAGGGCATCCCCCTGGATGCCGCCGGCGCGATTCCGGAGGGTGCGTCCAACAGCATCTACCAGGAATTGATGCACCTGATCGGTTGGCACAAGGTGATCCTCTCGCTCAGCGAGGCGATGTATAAGGAATGGATGAGCGGCGAACGCTTTCCCGCCGAAACCGCGCCCGCGGACGAGGCCGAATGGGAAGCGAAGGTGGAGGAGTACCTGAGCGATCTCGCCGCCATCGCCGAGGCGGCCGAGGCGGCCGATCCGAGCACGGAGATCGGCCCGGACATCACCCTGGGCGAGATCTACACGGCCATGACCACCCACAACGCCTATCACGTGGGCAAGATCGTCGCGTTGAGGCAAAGCCTCGGGTGCTGGCCCGCGGAGGAAAAGAAGTGAGCCTTGTCATTCGTCCCTACGAGTCACGCGACCAGGAGGCATGCCGGCAGCTATGGGTGGATCTGACACAGCGGCACCGGCAGATCTACGAAAGCGAGGACATCGGCGGCGAGGATCCGGGAAGGCAGTTCGACGAGCATCTGAAGCGCAAGGAACTCGCCGGCATCTGGCTCGCCGAACTGGAGGGCGAAATCGTCGGTCTCGTGGGGCTGCTGCACTCCGAAGAGGAGACCGAGGTGGAGCCCATCGTCGTGAAGCCCGGACATCGATCCGGCGGCATCGGGAAGCGACTGCTGGAAAAGGCCTGCGAGGAGGCCGAGGCCCGCGACGTTCGCTACCTGAGCATCAGACCCGTGGCGCGGAACGCCGAGGCCATCGCACTCTTCGCGGCGGAGGGCTTCGACATCCTGGGGCATGTTCAGCTTCTCAAGGTCTTGAAGCCGAGCAAGACGCTTTGGCGGGACGGCCTGGAGCTCCACGGCCGGAAGCTGAGGTACTGAGGTGAAGCTTCGAGTGATCCAGTGGAAGGAGGACGAACTCGATCGCAAGACGAAGCCGCTGCTTCTCGCCGGCCACGAGATCGACGCGCGGCCCTTCACCGGTCCGACCTCGCTCAAGGATCTGGCGGCCCATCCTCCCGCGGTCCTCATCATCGACCTGGACCGCAGCCCGTCCCAGGGGCGGGACCTCGCCGTGGCGATGAAGCACCGGGCTGCGACGAGGGCCATCCCTCTGGTCATGGCCGGCGGCGATCCGAAGAAGGTCGCCAGGATCGTCGAACTGCTTCCGAATCTCACCTATTGCGAATGGTCCCGCGTGCGAGGGGCCGTGAGGAAGGCGATCAAGCAGGACCAATCCGCTGACCCACCCGACTCCGTATTCGCCGCCTACAAGGGACGTCCCCTGCCGGCGAAGCTGGGCATCAAGCCCAAGGACCGGGTGGCCCTTCTGAGTCCGCCCGCCGGATTCAAGAAGATCCTGGGCAAGCTGCCGCCTGGAGCGAAACTGGCGGGACAGGCCGGCGGACCCTTCTCGGTGGTGCTGCTCTTCGTCAGGACGCGAGGCGTCTTCGATAAGCGTTTCGCCGTGGCGGCTCGGGCCTGCGAGAAGCGGGGTCGGCTCTGGATCGTCTGGCCCAAGAAGAGCAGCGATCTGGCCGGCGACCTCGATCAGAAGATCGTCCGCGCCCAGGGTCTGGAGGCGGGATGGGTGGACTTCAAGATCGTCTCGGTGGATTCCACCTGGACGGGGCTCTGCTTCGTTCGCAGAAAGTGAGACCCGCGCCGATGGGGCGCGGGCCTCGTGCATGAATTGGTTCGTCCCTACTTGATGAGAATCATCTTCTGCGTCTGTTCGTGTCGGTCCGTCTTCAGCTTGGCCAGGTAGATGCCGCTGGCCAGGCGATCTCCCGAACCGTTCCTTCCGTCCCAATCGATGGCATAGGGGCCGGCCGTCTTGCCCTCGTCGATGAGCAAACGCACGAGCCGTCCCTGCACGTCGAAGACTCCGAGCTGAACCTCTGAGGCCTCGGCCAGATAGAAGCTGATCGTAGTCTTGGGATTGAAGGGATTGGGATGATTGGCGAAGAGTTCGGTCGCCGCTTCCGGAGTTTCTTCGGGCACGGTGGTCGCCACGGCGCTGCTGCCGTAGAAGTGCAGGGCCGGGTACCAGGAGTATCCGACGTAGTATTCCTCCACCTCGTCCCAGATGGTGAAGACCACCTGGTCGATCAGTATTGGGTCGGGACCGTCGTATGCGAATAAGTTGCTGCCCGAACCCGAGGGCGGAGGATAGAGAGGACTGCCGCCGGTACTCGTGGAGTAGTAGCCCTGGGCCACGCCGTAATTCCAGATGCGCAGATCGTTGGGGCCGGGCGTTTCGTAGTCGAAGTAAGTGTAGACGCGTTCCTCGTAGTCGAGGATCGCCGGGGCGCCGGGCTCCAAGTGGACATTCTGCACCGCATGCTCGCGGAAGGAGGCATCGAAGGGGATGAAGACCGTGAGGTAGGTTTCCGACTGATCCTCGTTGGTCATCTTCAAGGCGATCTGATTGATGTCCTGGTCGCCGTCGTAGCCGAAGTAGCGGTCGGCCGAGCCGTAGGGCGCGGCGAGTAGCGAGCTTCCCTGATTGTACAGGTCGGTCCAGATTATCTGCTCGTCCCGCGCGCCGAAGGCCCAGATTCGCACGCCTCCCGGATCATCGGTCAGGTACTCGAAGGTGCAGGTGACTCGCTGCTCCCAACTCAGGACCTGATCCTCCTCCCGGTCGATGCTCACGTTGAAGATGCCCTGGGCGTCCCAGCCGACCCGGTAGGGCAGCACACCGGTCCAGAGTGTTTCCGTGTCGTCCAGGTCGGTGAACTGCAGGTGGATCCTGTCCGCCTGCTGGCTCACATCATAGACGGTGAAGAAGTGCGTCGCGTTGCCGCCTGGAGGCAGGATTTCCGCGCCGCCGCTGGCACCGTAGTCGGACAAGTTGCCGTCCTCATCTCCGAGCCTCGCCCACATTAGCCCGGGTTCGTCGATGACGACGTCGTGGGAGTAGCTCAGGTAGGTTCCGAATTGCAGCACGGAATGCTCGGAGGCGTTGGCCCAGAGATTCGATACCCCTTTGGCGCTGATGTGGTACTCGACGGGGATGTAGATCTCGAGAAGCAGATCGGCGAAATCCTCGGTCCACATGGTGAGGTGGATCTGGTCCACCAGCGTTTCGCCGCTGTTGACGCGGCAATACTGGCTGCCGAATCCCTCGCCCATGGGATAGACCGGCGAACCCTGCCAGGACGAGCCCGGTGCGAGGGTACCGTCCACGAGAGGCCAGGCCTGAAAGCGCGCGCCTTCGGGCTGATCCACCTTGTAGCTGAAGGTGACGGTCATATCCTCGCCGTGGGCGATGTGGGCGTAGTCGCCGCGGTCCACCCGGACGTCGCCGATGTAGTTGGCGGAGGCGGTGATGGCGAAGAGGAGGATGGCAAAGAAGAGTGTTCGGCGCATATCGACCTCGCGGGTTCATCCAGGGCGATGCTCGCGAATGGGAGCGGCCTCTGGAAGGGTGACAAGCTAAGTTCTTGATCTCGAATATTATAGCCAATTGGGTCCGAAAAGTCAGCAAAGATGTATTGAATATCTGACCCGATGCCGGCCTCAATAAATAGCGCCTGGTAGAAGGTTATCAGCGTTGAGCGGCCCGGCGTCCGGATTCGATTTCGGGATCGCGCCCGGGAATCATGCTTGGAGTCGCAGACCGCACTCGCTAGTTTACGGGCTGATTCGATTTCCCGGAGGTTTTCATGAAGCGCTCGGTTTCCATCCTCGTGTTCGCCCTTTCGCTCATCATCCCAGGTATCGCTTCCGCCGATACGGGTCTGATCAGCCACGCCATGGATCTGACTCTCGATCCGGTCACCCACTGGGTGGAGGGCATCGACACTCTCGTCTTCGAGTCGCCCGTCAGCGAGTTCGAGTTCTATCTCCTGGGCAGCTTCACTCCCGAGGCCGAGGGAATACTGACCGAGGCGGACCAAGCCGCGAAGGAGGAAGACGGACCTCACAGCACCGAAGGCGTGACCCTGGCCGAGAGCGGCGAGAGCACCAGACTATGGAAGCTCGTACTGGCGAAACCTTCCAGCGAGGTCGTCCTGAAGTGGAGCGGCGAGGCCTATCAGGACGTGAGCGGCACCGTCTTCGGCCGCGAGAAGGTGGGCGCCGAGATCAACGCCACAGTGGGCGAGGAGGGCGTCTTCCTCTCGGGAGGACAGGGTTGGTATCCCTACGTGGACGGCAGCCTCTACACCCACCGCGTGACCACGCGCCTTCCCGAATCTTGGACGAGCCTCACCCAGGGCAAGAAGATCAGCGAGAGCACCGAGGGCGGCTGGACCACCACGGTCTGGAACGCGCCGCGCATCACCGATGGCCTGAACCTTGCGGCCAACCGCTGGCGGGTGGACTCGCGACTGCACGGCGAGACCCTCATCGAGACCTACTTCTTTCCCGAGGACTCCGCGCTGGTGGATACCTATCTCGACGAGACCGCCGGATACCTCGATCTCTACGAGTCCTTCCTCTCGCCCTATCCCTACGCCAAGTTCGCCACCGTCGCGAACTTCTTCCCCACCGGCTACGGCATGCCCGGCTGGACCCTGCTCGGGCAGCAGGTGGTGCGCCTGCCCTTCATCGTGAAGACGAGCCTGGGCCACGAAATCGCCCACAACTGGTGGGGCAACTCCGTCTTCGTGGGCGAGGGCGGCAACTGGTGCGAGGGCCTAACGGTCTACACGGCGGACTATCTCTACAAGGAGATGGAGCAAGAACACGAAGCTCGGCAGTACAGAAAGAACACGCTAAAGGACTACACGCGCTACACCTCCGAGGACGGCAAGGACTTCCCCCTCACCGAATTCGTCTCGCGACACGACGCCGCCACCCGCGCGGTGGGATACGGCAAGTCCATGTTCGTCTTCCACATGCTCGAGGAGAAGGTGGGCCGCGATGCGTTCCGGGCCTCGCTGCGCCGCGTGATCGAGGAGAAGCAATGGAAGGAAGCCGTCTGGACCGACTTCTTCCGCGCCGCGGAAATCGAAGCGGGCCTGCATGTGGGCGAGCTGGACTACCTGCACGAGCAGTGGGTGGGCCGGGCCGGAGCGCCGACCCTTTTCGTCGACGACATCGAGGATCTCGGCGACCGCATCGGCTTCACTCTGCGCCAGGAAGGAGGAGTCTGGGACCTGGACGTGCCGGTGAGCCTGCAGCACCTGCACGACTCCTGCATGTATTGCAACATCGAGACGGTGAAGCTCGACGTGGCCGAGAAGCGTTTCGAACTTCCGAAGAAGGACTTCCCCGGCATCCTCGAGGTGGATCCCCTCTATCGGGTTTTCCGCCGGCTGCACGAAGAAGAAATGGAAGCCACCATCAGCCTGATCCTCAGCGACCAGGAACCTCTCTTCGTCATGCAGAAAGGTCTCGCCGCCGATCTCGAGGAATCGTTCCGCGCCTTCGCCTCAAACTGGGTCGAGGGCGAACCGGACATCGCCCTCGGGGACGACACCGCGGCCCGAGAGTCGGCCCGCACGGTGATCTGGCTGGGCACAGGCCCGCCGCCTTTCGCCGAAACTCCTGGGGCCCTTCAGGTCACGCCCTTCTTCACGGTCTTCCACGGACAGCGTCTGGAGCCGGCCACCGGGAGCGTGGTATACTCCCTGAAGCGTGGACCCGGACGGGGTCTCATGGCCGTGATCGCTTCCGAAGGGAAGCAGGTCGGCGCCATCGCGCGCAAAGTGCCCCACTACGGTAAGTACAGCTACTTGGCTTTCGACAACGGGAAGAATTGCGTGAAGGGCAATTGGTCGGCGGGAAAGAGTCCGCTGGTCGCCCACTGGTAGAGATCTCGGATCCATGAACGGACTTCGACGAATCGGAATCCTTATCTCGCTGCCGCTGCTGGCGGCCTGCGCGTCCCATACGGCGCGCGGTCCCATGGTGGACGGCGCGCTCCTGCGTCTGGAGTATCGCGAACACGCCCCCCAGCTTCCCAATCTGCGACTGGACGGCGTGCAGCTCCAGGAAAGCGGCCGGCTGGGACGCGGCAGCACCGTGGTCTGGCACTATCAGGAAAAGGAACTCGGCGAGGACTGGTACCTTCCCATCCCCGATTCCTTCGAGATGCAGGATCGCATGCACAGCTCTCTCCTGAACACCCTCGAGAACTTCGGCTTCGCCCTCCACGGTTGGCCGGGCGATCCCCAGCTTTTCGTGGGCGTGAAGGTCAAGCAGATGCGACTGCGCAGCCTGGGCGTGGGAGAGGGCTACCGTTCCTGCGATCTGGAGCTGGAGTTCATTCTTCGCGAAGCGCCCAGCGGCGTGGAGATCCGGCGTTTCACTTCGCGCGGACAGTCGCGCCTGAGCGGATCCTGGACGCACATGTATCGCAGCGGTCCTCGATGGCTGCCCGAGGGCGACCAGCCCCATCCCGTGCTCGAAGCGACCCGTGTGGCGGCTCTCGACTTTCTCGCCGAGAGTCTCGAGTTCTGGCGCGACCCGCAGGCCTGGGCGGCCAGCATCAAGTTCAGCGACGCGGGGCCCTGAACCATCCGGCGAGGGAAAAGACTCCACTGACAATCAGTCCCGGGAAGATGGGTTCGATGCCCAGGGGATAGCCCGCGCCGGACCGCGCGAGAAGTATCCACGACAATGCCACGCCGCCCCCGCCGATCATGGCGGCGAGGATCCATGCTGCCGATATCCTGCGACCCGAGAAGCTCAGTGCCAGGGGAAGCAGGAGCACGGGCGTGCCCACGCTTCCCAGATCGTGCCAGAGTCCCACGATGGACTCCCGCCACAGAGCGAGACCCGCGCTGGCGATGCCTGTGATCCAAAGACCGAATCGGCTGAAGCGTCCGGAGTCGCCACGACTGCCTCTCAGTCGCCAGATGATGTCCCGTCCGAAGGTCACCGCGGCCAGGAACCCGTAGCTGTCGATGGTGCTCATGATGGTGGCGAGCAGGCCCACCATGAATAGGCTCGCCGCCACCGGCGGGAGCACGCTCTCGGCCAATGCCGGATAGCTCGCCTGCGCTCCGAGGCCGCCCGCCTCGACCAGTCCGGGCAGCGCGGCCCGCGCGTAGAGGCCCGAGAAGGTGGTCATGAAATCGAAGAAGATCCAGAAAAGTATGGATACCAGCAGCCCGCGCTCGGCCGTGGCCTCGTCACGCGCGGCAAAGCAGCGCTGATAGAAGGCGGGCTCCACCAGGGTGGCCGCGGCGATGAAGTACCACACCGCCACCGATTGCCAGGGCAGGCCGCCGTTCCAACTCAGGTGTTCGGCGGGCAGGTTGGCGCGAAGCCATCCGAAACCGCCGAGCTTCACCGCGGCGCTGGGCAGCAGGATGGCGAATCCCAGGAACATGAGCCCGAACTGGATCTTGTCGGTGAAGACCACGCTGGCCAGTCCGCCCCGGAAGACGTAGGCCAGAGAGAAGGCCGTGCCGATCAGCAGCACGGGTAGAAGGGGCAATCCCGTGATGTGCACGAGCAGGGTGCCGAGGGCGAGCACGTAGGCCGCCGGCGCCGTCATGAGGAAGAGCACAGAAGCGCCGAGCACGGCCACCTTGCCGCCATAGCTTTCGCGGAGCTGGTCGGGCACCGTGAGCATGCGGCTGCGCCGGGCGCGTCGCGCCAGGAAGAGGGCGAAGATGAGCGCGTAGAGGTAATAGGGAACGCCGAAGACTAGCCAGTTGGACAGTCCGTAGCTGTAGCTGTATTCGCCCACTCCGAGGATGCCGCCGTACCAGCTCGAAACCGTGGTCGCCACGAAGGCGGGCAGGGTCAAGGCGCGGCCCGCCACGAGGTAGTCGGTCTCGCCCTTCTCGCCGCGGCGAAACAGGCGCATCACCGCGTAGACGAGAAATGCCGCGTAGACTGCCAGAGCGGCCGGGGTCACGAATGCTCCTGCCAGAGTGCGTCACCGTTTCGCCGTTCTACGATGAGCAGCAGCCGTCCGCGAAGGACCTCCACCTCCACCCGGGAATCCAAGCTGCGATTGGATGCGGTAAGTCCCCGAGTGAAGGCGAGGTCCACATTTTCGAGGGGATAGGCCACGCCGCGAAGACTCACGCCCTGCACGCTGCCGTAGAGCGGAAAGATCGAAAGCCCGCGATCCGGCGGGAGGGCGAACTTTTGCCGGTCCCATATGCCCACCGCTGCGAAGTCCTCGCCCAGAAGCATGACCTCGCCGGGCTTGGTGAGGGGCAGACTCAGGTTCACCAGGTGATGGTCCTGCCGTCCACCCGTGCCGCCCAAGAGGATCTTGCGATCGCAGCCCTCCCGGTCGAGATGTAGCAGCGCCTTTTCACCGTCGGTGCGGTTCGGATCATCCATGCGGACGATGGGCAGGTCATCCCGCATCGCGCTCAGGGAATCCAGGTCGCCGACCACGGCGTCGGGGCGGCGGGGAAGCTCTCGATTCGCGGCGCCGTCGGCGCAGACGAAGAGATCACATTCGTCGAGGCAGGCGCATAGCAGTTCCTTCGATGGCGCATCGCCGTCGAGGAGCACCAGTCCCGCCTTCTTTCCTCGGGTCAGCAACATCAGAGATCCACGCTCAGTCCCGCATACCAGTTGCGTGGTGCTCCCACGAACCAGCGGGGCTCGCCGTCGTCGAATTCGATATAGCCGGAGCTTTCGTATTCGGTGTCGAGCAGGTTGTTCACGCGAAGATCCAGGCTCGCGCCTCGAATGCCGGTGAAGCCGGGCAGGTCGATGCTGAGTCCGGCGTCCAGAAGCGTGTAGGGCTCAACGCTGCGAGCCTCCTCGTTGCGACCGTCCAGCCACTGCCGGCCCGCACCGCGGGCGGCGAGCCAGGGAGCGAAGGCGCCGAGGCCGCCGTCGAGGCGCAGGTTCCAGGAGTGGACCGGATAGCCCGGAATGGTCTGGTCGTCGTAGACCGTGACGATGGGCTCGTAATTCACCCAGTCGTAGCCGTACTCGGTGTACTTGACGAAGCGATCCTGGGTGAAGTTGGCAGCGCCGGTGAGAGCCCAGCCCTCGGCGAGCTGCAGCTTGCCGCCCAGCTCCAATCCCGCGTGACGGCTCTGCTCGGCGTTGCCGTTGTTCGGGTACTGGTTGTCGTCCTGCGCGCCGGCGTAGGGGACAATCTCGTCGCGGAAGTCCATCCAGTAGAGGGTCCAGTCGAGAGAGTAGCGCGGGCCGCTGAAGCGCCCGCCCAGTTCCAGGTCGAGCACCTTCTCGGATTTGGCCTCGGGGCCGATGTAGTCGAGGCCCCCGCCGGACGCTTCGAAATGGCTCACGTAGGAATCGTTGCCCCAGTACTCCTGATAGACCTCGCCGCCGGGACCGGACCAGAAGTCGCCGGCGTTGTAGATGTCGCGATGGGCGGGGGTTCGTCCTCCGTATGCACCGCTGAGGAAGAAGGAGCGGCCCTCGGCGGCCTGCCAGCTCAGGCCCAGACGAGGGCTGACGAGATTGAAGTCGCGGGTATAGCCCACCGCGAAACGCTGATCCTCGTAGAGTTCGAAGGAATGGCGCTGAAACTGCATGACCGCTTCCAGGGCGAGGCTTCCGCTGAGGACGATGCGATCCTTCAGATAGGCGGTCATGGCCGTCTTCTTCACCTTGTAGTCGTAGAAGCGCTGGTACAGCGGCAGCCCCGCCGGGTAGACCTCGGCCCACTGCACGTCGCCGAAGTGGTGGGACCGGTGCAGGCGCAGTTCACCTCCCAGATCGACGCGATGATTGCCCAGGGTGTGCTGATAGCTGGGGATCCAGCCGCCGTCCCACTCGTCCACCGTTCGCCGGCGCACGAGGTCGGTGTCGAAGGTGTCTTCGGGTCGGTCGACGAGGTTGTACTCGTAGGCGTCGCGCTCCTCGCGGAACTGTTCGTAGTAGCCGTCGCCCTTGGTGAAGTAGAGGATGTTGCTCAGGCTTCGGTCGGGATCGATCTGCCAGTCGTTGTGCAGTTCGAAATGGGGCTGGTGGAAGTGGTCTTCCTCATCCTCCCAGGTCAGTGGATTGGCGGTCCGGTCGTTTTCGAGCTGGACGGCGGTGATGCCCTTGTAGGCCAGGTGCACGTTCTCGGGTCCGCCGTAGAAGTTTACGCGAGTGGTGCTGCGCTCGCCGAAGTGGGAGAGGTTGGCGTAGTAGGCCCAGGACTTGGTCCAGCTCTGATCGCGATAGCCGTCGCTGCGGATGGTGCTCAGGCGCAGGTTCACGCTGAGGGCTTCGTCGAGCACGCCGCTGGAGTATTCGATGTTGCTTTTCTGCGTGCCCCAGCTTCCCAGTCCATGGGAAAGCCGCAAACGCCGTTCACGGGAGAAGCTGTCGGTGACCAGGTTGATGCTGCCGCCCAGGGCCGTGCCGCCGTAGAGGCCGCTCATGACGCCGCGCTGCACCTGGATGTCCTTGAGGCTCGCGGCGAAGTCGGGCAGGTCCACCCACCAGACATCGTGGCTGTCCCCGCCGTTGAGCGGCACGCCGTTGATCATCACGGCAACGCGGTTCTGTCCGAAACCGCGCAGGCTGAGGTAGCTGTTGCCGATGCCGTTGCCCGACTCGTTGTAGGCGTAGATGCCCGGCGTTTCCGCGAGGAGCATGGGAGGATCCTGCGCCCAGTAGCGCTGCTCGATGGTTTCGCGATCCAGGTTCTTCACGGGCAGGGGATCGATGTGGGGCAGCACCCGGGTGGCCGTGACGATGATGGGGTCTTCGGTGAGTACCGTCGGATAGAGCGCCACGGTCACGAGTCCCCAACCGGCCTCCACCTCGAACTCGAGGGTCTTGTAGCCGAGATAGCTGACCTGGAGGACGGCCTTGGGCGCTTCCTGGATGTCCACGCTGAAGGCGCCTTCGCGATTGCTGATGGCGCCGCGGTCGCTGTCCTTCACGACCACGTTGGCGAAGGGAAGCGGAGTGCCGCTCTCGGCGTCGACCACCTTTCCGCGGATCGTCGAGGAGAGAGCGAGCGATGGTAGGAGAAGAATGGCGATGATGATCATGGGGCGCATGGTTGCCTCCCGGGTTCGTGTCGATGATCCCGCGGGAAGGTCCCTGAAACGCAAAGGCGGCACCGAAGGCGCCGCCATTTGGTTTCCTTCGTTTCCCTACGCCGGCATTACCCGGTTCAGGTTCGAGGGTTTGATCTCAGGCCTGGCGGCCACCCCTAACGGAATCTTTCGAGCATAGTATTCGCCGGAACGCCCTTCGTCAAGATGCGCGTCTTCGGGAGCTATCTTTTTGTGTGACTTTGCGTTAGACCTTGTGTATGCCCCTGTGGCTTGCTACTTTGCTGTTCTCCCCGACATCCTCCCGCGGCTCCATTTCGGAGGTCCGGGATGTCAGCTTCGAAACTTCACTCGCGTCTTCTTACGACTCTCTCCGAGCTCGCCCGCGTCGAGAAGCGGGCCGTGCTGCTCTTCGCCGAGATCTATGAGCGTCGGC
>CAYFNT010000014.1:89336-91505 GCA_964344565.1 uncultured bacterium | reverse complement strand
CCCCCTTAGTTGTGTACCTGACAAGAAGCGATCCAAGAAGGGAAGAAGGGCGACGACGGGTTACCCATGTCTGGGACATGGAGAAACTTTCGCCACATATCCTTCCTTTGTTTCAAGCAGGCCAGTGTTACATAGAGTAAGCATACTTGACAAGCATATTCGCGGCTCCTCGGATTGAAAAAGGCCTAGGTTTCGCCCAATCTTGTGATGAATCACGGATTTCGAATATTCGTTATAAGAGAATTATGATTATTGTTCAACGTTAGAATAAAAAAAGGTAAGAAAACCAACACGCCATATATCGCCATGGGACGCATCGTCTTGATCCGATCGCCTTCGTCTTACCGCGAAATAGCTGCAACTCGAAGGCGGTTGAAGAGCCGCGTTTCTTGAATGCTCATATTCTAGCGTGCTAGAATGGCTTGGGTGAGTTCGTCTTCTTTGCATTGCAACAGAGCCGATCCGGCCAGGGGAGGGCACGTGACTAGCGCCACGAGTATCCACCGGTTTGTACACTTGAGTCTGCTGATTCTGCTGTTCGCCGCGACGGTTCCCTCCGCGAACGAGGTCGGCACCAACTTCGACCGAGCGATTGCCGAACTCTCGATCCTGCCTGGGAGCAGCGGCCCCATCAACTGCAGCGAGACCGTCGAGCTCATCTTCCACTACACGCCCGGCGATTCGATCCTGAGAGGATACGAGATCACCGTGGGCTGCGACGCGGGGCTCACCTTCGGCGAGGCCGACATCACCGACCTGGGCGCGCTCAGCGACATCGGCGACAACTACTTCGACATCACCGACAACGGTGACGGAACCTTCAAGGTGAGTGCGGCCCTGCTCGGCCCGACCAGCGGCCTCGTGGTCGCCGACAGTCTCTTCAGCGTGGTGTTCCATCCCATAAGCACCGGGCTGCAGAACACCACCATCACCGACTACAAGCTGCGCGACCTGGACAACATCCAGTTCACCGCAACGGTGAACAATGCCACGGTGGACGTCGACTGCGACCCTCCCAACACGGTCACACTCAGCGCCGAGCCCGCCTACACGGCCGGCACATCCAATGAGGTTCTCTGGTCCGACGAGTCCGGCACCGGAGCGATTCTCTACTTCGTGGAACTCGCGGAGGACGCGGGATTCACCGTGGGACTCGTCGACAGCGGGTGGATCGCCGCCACCAACCTCACCTTCAACGGACTCGTCGACGGCACGGAATACTTCTACCGCGTGAAGGCCATCGACAACGCCGACAACGAAACGCCCTGGTCCAACGTCGAATCGTCCACTCAGGACGCCGTCGACCCGGAATCCAGCGCGGACGCCCTGGCTACCTATCAGACCGCCCTGACCTTCGACGTGGCCTACACGGCCACCGACGCCACCAGCGGCGTG
The DNA here is from genome assembly GCA_964344565.1 of uncultured bacterium. Taxonomy (GTDB): domain Bacteria; phylum Krumholzibacteriota; class Krumholzibacteriia; order JACNKJ01; family JACNKJ01; genus JACNKJ01. The sequence goes on along the minus strand of CAYFNT010000014.1, from coordinate 90,110 downwards.
GACAGCGTGGAGCTCTTCTATCAGCTCGACGCGGGCGCATGGACCAGCGCGGGCTCCCATGGGGCCAGTCCCATTTCGTTCACGGCTCCCAGCGACGGCGCCTACGGATTCTATACCATCGCCACCGACGCGGCGGGCAATGTGGAAGTGGATCCGGGCGCCGCGGACGCCACGACCATCGTCGACACGACGCCCCCTTCGGGCACCTTCGTCATCAACAACGACGACAGTCTCGCCACCAGCACCTCGGTCACCTTGAACAACGACATCACCGATCTGAATCCGCCCCTGGAGATGCGCTTCAGCGCCAACGGCGCCGATTGGACCGCCTGGGAGGCCTACGCCGCGACCTATCCCTGGACCCTCGAACCGGTCGGCGGTCCCAAGGTTGTCTACGCCGAGTTCAAGGACGATCCCCAGCTGGTCTACGCCACCTTCGACTCCATCGAACTCGAAACCGACGCACCCGCGGCGCCCACGGGCTTCGCCGCGGCCACGGCCCACAACAAGATCGACGTGAGCTGGACCGACCCGGTGGACGCCGATCTCGTTTCGGTGGAAGTCTGGCGGGGCCTGTGGCACGACGGCAGCCAGGTTTCGGCCTATCCCGAGTATGACGACCTGCCGGGCAACGTGATACCCGCCCGGCCGGCCGACCGGACAGCGGCGGATGCCAGCGCCGACTGGACCCTGGTGGACACGACCTCTCCGGGCGTCGAGGCCTACCAGGACACCCTGCCCGACCGCGGCATCTACTACTACGAGCTCTTCCCC
>CAYFNT010000014.1:0-89236 GCA_964344565.1 uncultured bacterium | reverse complement strand
GGCCTACCAGGACACCCTGCCCGACCGCGGCATCTACTACTACGAGCTCTTCCCCGTGGACGACGCGGGCAACTACGGACTTCCCGTGACCGAAAACGCGGTCGCCACCAGCTACTGGCTCGGCGACGTGGCGCCCGTGGAGTTCGACGGCTTCGTTGACGTTGCCGACATCACCGCCCTGAGCACCGCTTTCGGGACCTTCGACGGGGACGCGGCCTACGACTCCACCATCGATGTGGGACCCACCGACGACTGGAGCCGTCTGGGCATTCCCCTCACCGACGACATCGTCGACTTCGAAGACCTGATGATCTTCGCCATGAACTACTCCGTGGTCGGACCCGCCCCCGTCATGGACGGCGCCGGCGAGATTGCCATGCTGCACTGGTACCGGGTGGACGAGCGAACCTGGGCCCTGGCCCTTCTCGAGCCCTGCGCCGACCTGAAGGCCCTGGTGCTGAACCTCGACCTGCCCGAAGGCCTGGCCTTCAGTCACGTGCGCGGCGCTCTGCTCCAGCATCAGAGCTCGCCGGTCTTCCTGCAGAACGACGACGACGCGAAACTCGACCTGTCCATGGCCGTCATGGGCGCGGGATCGGTGCTCATCGGCGAAGGCGAACTCTTCCGTGTGACCTTCGACGGCGAAGCCTCCCTGGGCGAACCCGTGCTCGACGTCCGCGGCGCGGACAATCTGGCCCAGGAGTTCGAACTGCAGCGGGATGAGAGCGAGGAGCTTCCCCAGAGCTACGCCACCTATCGGAACTTCCCCAATCCCTTCAACCCTTCCACCACCATCCGCTTCGATTTGCCCGAGGCCCAGCACGTGCGGCTGGCCGTCTACGACACCCAGGGCCGCCGGGTGATCTCTCTGGTCGACGAGACCCTCGCCGCCGGATATCACAGCGCCACCTGGAACGGCAGGAATTCGCAGGGAGCGACCATGGCCTCCGGCATCTACTTCTATCGTATCGAGGCCGGTCCCCTGTCGCGGACCGAGAGGATGGTGCTGCTCAAGTAGCGGCGCGCTGCCCGTAAGAGCCCTCCTCCGATGTCGGAGGAGGGTGCTTCTTTGCTCCGGCTTCGCCCACGGCATTTGTGCTATCCTTATGTCATGCGTCTTTCGCCGATTATCCCGCTTCTGGCCTTCCTGGCCGCCGCTCCTGCAATGGGCCTCGTGTTGCGTTTCGAGCCCCAGAGCCCTCTAGTGGGCCTGGCCGAAGAGGCCTCCCTTTCGGTCTTCCTCGACGAGGACATCCTCGTGAAGAGCTTCGATCTCACCGTCAACTTCGACGGCGAAGTCCTCGAGAGCCGGGGCGGCGATCCCGGACAGATCTTCCAGGACACCGGCTGCTTCATCTGGTGGGACCTCGAGGACGAGACCGCCGGCCGCTGGCACGGCTTCGCCGTGGTCATGGACGCCTACTGCCACGCCCAGGGTCCAGGCGAACTCTTCCGCTGGAGTTTCGCGACCCTGTCCGAGGGGTACTCCCGCATCGCCGTGGAACAGGTGCGACTCTTTGACGAATTCGGCGATCCCATGGAGGGCGTCCAGCTCGCGGACATCTTCGTCTTCGTGGGCGGCGAGATCACCTCGGTGCCCGAGGGGGAAACCGGCCCCTCCAGCTGGAGTATTCTCAAGCTCTTGTATTGACCCGCGGCCTCTTGCCCCCCCGATGGCCTCTTGTTAGCTTGAGGTGGAGTTCTCACCCTATTTATCCACAATCAACGCAGGATGGATGAACATGGCTGACAAGACCGCCGACCTGGCCGGACCCGGAATCGGAACCTACGAAGAAGTAGCCGCGTCCCTGCCCACCGATTACGAGCCCCTGCTCACGCCCAAGGAAACGATGAAGGCGCTCTATGCGGTGAAGCGCTACATCGAGGATGGATTGGCCAAGGAGCTCAACCTCCAGCTCGTGCAGTGTCCCCTCATCATGGACAAGCACAGCGGCTTCAACGATTACCTCGACCGCGACGGTTCGCGCACGCCGGTCGAATTCCCCGCCGGACTCGGGCTCGAGAAGCGCATCGAGACCCAGGTGGTCCAGGCCGTGACCAAGTGGAAGCGTTGGGCCCTGAAGCAGTACGGCTGCGAAGTGGGTGAGGGCATCAACACCGACATGCGCGCGGTGCGCAAGGACTACTTCCTCGACCACGACCACAGCAGCTACGTGGATCAGTGGGACTGGGAGAAGGTCATCACCGCCGAGCAGCGCAACCTTCCCTACCTCAAGGAAACCGTCCAGAAGATCTGGAAGGTGCTCACCGGCGCCGAGAAGCTGGCCCACGAGATGTATCCTCAGCTGAACAAGTACCCCACGCTCCCCGAGGAGCTGGTCTTCATCCACGCCGAGGACATCCTGGCGAAGTATCCCGATCTTCCGCGCAAGCAGCGCGAGACCGAGATCATCAAGGAGCATCCGGCGGTCTTCATCTACGGCATCGGCTACACCCTCGACGACGGCTATCCCCACGAGATGCGTGCCGCCGACTACGACGACTGGATCTGCGAGACCACCAGCGAGGACGGCCGCCCCATGCACGGGCTCAACGGCGACATCCTGGTCTACAACCCGGTTTCCAATCGCCGCCACGAGCTGACAAGCATGGGCGTCCGCGTGACCAAGGAAACGCTGAAGATGCAGCTCGAAGCGACCGACCAGCTCGACTTCCTGGACATGCCCTACCACCAGATGATCATGAACGACGAGATCCCCCTGAGCATCGGCGGCGGTCTCGGTCAGTCACGCATCTACTCGCTGCTGCTGAAGAAGGCGGCCCTCGGCGAGGTCAGCGTGACCATCTGGCCGGAAGAGCTGCACAAGGTCTGCGGCGAGAAGAATATCGAGCTGTTGAAGTAGCTGTTGGCAGGAAACTGCTGACTGGAACTAGAACACCCTCCCCCATCGACGGGGGAGGGTGTTTTTCTGGGGACGTCTGGCTCGAGACTCAGAACCCGGGACTCGCGACTCGGAACTAGTACAGCACCTTCACGCCGCCCCAGGTATTCACTTCCGCCTTGGTGTCGGACTCCGTGAAGCTCAACTCCGCGATGGCTCCGCTGCTGCTGAAAACCACCTCGAGGCTGGTCACGCTCTGAAATTCGCTGAGGTCGATGATCTGGCAGGAGTTGTTGCCGTAGTCGCTGCCCGATCCGGCGCCTACGTATCCGTCGGGACCGCTCATCTCGAAGTCGAGGGTCTCGGCATCGATGTCGATGATCACGATCTCGTCGAGATCCACCACGAAATCGAAGTCGAAGCGGATGACTCCGCCGCCGGCCTCGTCGTCGGGATCGTCCACGAGCCCGTCGTCGTCGCCGTCATCGATGTCCTCGGCGACGATGAGCAGGTTGCCCCGGGCCACGCAATTCTCGCCGGGTTGTCCCGCTTCTCCGCCGCTGCCCTGTCCGGGACCGCCGCAGGTTTCGTTGGGAGTGCCCAGATCGAGGTCACCGCCGGTGGGATTGGCCGAGTCGAAGATGATGATCGACTGCGGCCCGCCGCCGGAATTCGAACCGGATACGGTGAAGAAATCGAAGGCGGTGCCGCTGGCGGTGCCGCCGCCCGGCTCCTCGCCGGCGATGACGGTGCCCGCGTCCGGCCCGCTGAAGTCTTCGGTCATGGCCATGGCGGTGGCCACGAAGAAGAGAAGTATGGTCGTGACGATGGTCTTGATCCTGAACAAGGGTTCCTCCTTGGACCCCCGCACCGAGGTCCGGCTTCAGACTATGGGGATTCCCTTGCAATATCGGTGTCTCGAGAGCGCTCCTGAAGGATTCCGTCCTCGGGTCACGTTCGCGCCGGAACGATGGGAAGGCGTGAGCGAATCGGCGTTCGGTCCGGAGCGATCGCTCCATCGAAAGGCGCATACCGGAGCGCTGAAAAGCGAAAACCCCCGACGAAACCGCCGGGGGCATTTCTGGCTCGAGGCTCGCGGCTCGAGGCTCGCGGCCCGCGGCTCGCAGCCCGTGGCTACTTCCTCGTCCGCTTCACGAAGTCCTCCAGTTCCGGAAGCCCTCCCTGATAGACGAGGTATCCATCATGAGGCTCGCGGGGCGTCATGTCGCCGGCCACGGGCTCGGTCATGATGCGGGCCACTTCGGCGGGGTCGGCGCTCTGGCCCAGAGCCCATCCGAGTTTCATGTAGGCAACCTCGGGCAGCATGTTGGCCAGGGGCACCACCCCCATGCCCATGATCTCGCGTCCCGTTTCGTAGACGTACATCTGCACGTAGCCCCACAGGGTCTGCACGGTCATGAACACCGACACGCCGGCCTCCCGCGCGCGAATCAGCGCTGGATAGACCTCGCGATTCACGTGCCCCAGTCCGGTGCCCGCGATGACGATGCCCTTGTATCCCTTCTCGATGAGCGAATCGAAGATGTCCGCCTTCATGCCGGGATAGTAGTAGATGATGGACACGCGGTCGTCGAAGACCGGCGTGACCTTGAAGTTCTTCATGGCCTCGGCGCGAGCTTCGGGCGAGTGGTTCTCCGGACCGAGGGTCGAGAAGGTCCGGGTGCGGAAGCACTCGCAGAGGGGATTGAGCTCCTCGCGGCTGATGGTCGCCAGGGGTCGGTCGCTCAGGGTCCGGAAGGTGCTGCGATAGCTGGAGTGCATCTTCCGCACCCGCGTTCCGCGGTGCAGCAGCCCGTACTGATCGCTGGTCGGACCGAACATGCAGACCATGACCTCCGCGATCTCGCCGGTGGCGGCGGTCTTGGCCGCGTGGATCAGGTTCAGGGCCGCATCGCTGCTGGGCCGATCGCTGCTGCGCTGGCTGCCCACCATGACGATGGGCACCGGCGTGTTCTGCAACATGAAGCTGAGCACAGCCGCCGTGTGATGCATGGTGTCGGTGCCGTGACCGATGACGATGCCGTCCGCGCCCGCGCGAATCTGATCCTCCACCGCCCTGGCCAGACCGATCCATTGCTCCGATCCCATGTTTTCGCTGAATACGCCGTAGAGCTTCTCGGTTTCGAGATTGCAGTAGTCGGCCAGTTCCGGCACCGAGCCGTAGAGTTCACCCGGACTGAAGGCCGGGATCACCGCTCCCGTGCGATAGTCGAGCCGGCTGGCGATGGTGCCCCCGGTTCCGAAGAGCTTCACGAAGGGTTTCTCGGGATCCCGGGGAAACTCCTTCTCGGGAATCTTGTAGATGGCCTCCTTGCGGCCCAGTTCCACGAGCTGCTCGACCGTTTCCACGTGCAGGCCAACGTTGTAGCCGCTGGCCAGCTTGAGAACCAGATGCACATCGTCGCTGGTCTCGCTCCTCGGCAGAACGATTCCGTGGAAGGTTCCCTTCGTGGTGCGGGCCTCGACCTCGCTCCAGACGCCGACCTCGTGCTTCTCCAGCAGCGCCAGTCCGGCGCCGCGATACCCTTGCCTGGCGGCGCTCATGAGATCTCCTCCCCGCGGCTGTCGATGAGAATGCGCAGCATGCCGGCCAGCTCGCGGCCGGAGACCTGGATGTTCAGGTGACGTTTCATGCGTCCCACGTAGTAGTTGTTCCAGGCCTTCTCCTCGCGGGTGCGAGGCTCTCCGATGTCGGGCAGGAGCTTCTTGATCTTCCGGTGCAGCAACTCCCCGCTAGGAGGGGCCGTGATGCGCGGTTTCTCGCCGCGGTGGGCCAGGGTCTGGAGAGCCATCTCGTCGGCCTCTCGGGGCATCTGCCGCTGGAACTCGGGGTACCAGCTCAGGTCGATGTCCGGGGCGAGGTCTTCACCGTCGCGCTCCACCCGCCGCCAGTGGCTCGTGAGCAGCACGGCCAGGCGCTTGCGATCCTCCACCTGCTCCATGAGTTCGAGGAAGCGATCGGCCCGTCGCATGCGAACCAGCTGGCCGGCCAGCTCCCTGCAGAGGCCGGCCTCCTCCAGGCGGCGCTCGGTTTCCCAGGGACGCTCGGGCAGATCCTCGCCGATGGCCTCCCACTTCGCATAGGGAAGGGTGAGCGGCGGTAGATCGGTGTCGGGATACATGCGGTCGGGACCAGGCAGGATGCGTTCGAAGCCCGTGGTGCCGTCGGGGAAGGACTGCCTCGTCTCCCCGGGCACTCCCTCCATGGCCTCGCGGCAGCGGATCTCGATCTCGCCGAACGCGGTCTGCAGATCGCGATGATCGCCCCAGACCAGGATGATGGGATCGTCGTCCGAGCCGTCGAGGAGCTGCCGAATGCGCTTCCACTCGGTGGGGCTCGGTCCGTCGTCGCGCTGCTCGCTGCAGACCAGGTTCGGCCTGCGATCCAGGCAGGCCACCACGCGAACGCGGTCGCGGATCTCGCCCAGGAAGTGGATGCCGGGCTGCAGTTCCCGGGTGAGCAGTTCGGCGAAGCCCGGCAGCAGGATCGCGCCGAGCTCCTCGCCGCGCTCCAGGGCGCGAGCCGCGGGTCGGTACTCGGTGGATGCCAGCAGTTCGCTCACCTCGTGACGCGGCGCTTCCCAACGGTCGGGTCGCAGGCCGCGGGCGCGAAGTTCGTCTCGAATGTCCAGCAGGCCCTTCTGCCTGAAGGCTTCGTAGTGCACGAGGCGCGGAATCTCGGGGATGCGGCTGACGCCCTTGATCTCGACGCGGGTGCCGCCCTCGACCGATACGTTCACGTCCTGACGCCCCGCGCCGGAAGAGGTGCGCACATGCCCCGTGGCCCGGGCCAGTCGCCGGATGACCTCGCAGCAGGCGGCCACTTCCTCGGGAGTACGAAGCTCGGGGCCGGTCACCGTCTCGATGAGCGGCATGCCCAGGCGGTCGGTGCGGAATGTTCGCCAGTGTCCCTCGTCGGAGATCTCGCGGCAGGAATCCTCTTCGATGCTGAGCTGAGTGATGGACACCGCGCGACCCTGCACCTGGATCTCGCCCCCCACGCCCAGGATCGCCGTGCGCTGAAAGCCCGTGGGAATGGAACCGTCGAGATACTGCTTGCGGATCACGTGCAGCTCGCCCACGGGCTGCAGGCCCAGCAGGAGCGAGATCTCCATGGCGATCTCGAGGGCCCTCGGATCCATCTCGAAGGGCGGCGTGTCGTCGATCTCGTAGGTGCACACGCTCTCCATGTTCAATCGATAGAGGATGTGCTTGCGCGTCTTGAACTCCATGAGCGCCGTGCCGTCGTACTCGCCCAGCTCGGAAAGCGTGGGACGCATGTGCCTGAGAATCTCCGCGTCGTAGTCGTCGGAGTAACGATGGGCGGGACAACGGCAGAAGAGCTTCCGCTCGGTGAGGAGCTGCTGGTGTACCTCGAGGCCGGCCTTCAGGCCTAGTTCCGCGTAGTCCGCGGCCGAGAGGCTTCCATATGAGGGAATGCTGGGCATCGTGATTCCTGTCGATGTGGGATTGGGGTGAACTTACTAGACGCGGGCCGGGAACGCTAGATGCACGATGAGGCCCCCGAAAACAAGATCATATCATCTTGATATTTAACGACTTCCGTGCCCGCTCGGGATCTGATATAATCATGGGGTTCCCATCCGAAAGGAGCCCTGAATGAACAAGGGATTGCGTCTCTTCTCGGGCATCGTTCTGCTTCTCGGTGTAGCCTCCTCATCCATGGCCGCCGACCGGAACGTGTTGTTCGAAATGTACACGAATGCCGGCTGACCCTCCTGTCCGTCGACGGAGTCGGCGTTCCTGAACTTCACTGATTCTCATCCGGACGATGTCGTGGCCATCATGTACCACATGAGTTGGCCGGGATACGATCCGTTTTACTATCACAACACCGCTCACAACGAACAGCGTAGGAACTCCTACGGCGTGAACTACGTCCCCTGGGTCGTGGTGGACGGCAATGGCGACGTGGGTTCGGGAGGCATGGCGAGCAACTACAGCAGCCGTATCGCCACGCCCACCGACGTGACCGTGGACATCTCGGGCGAGTTCGATGCCGGCGCGGGCACGGTGGACTTCACCGTCACGGCGACCACCACCTCGGAGCTCCCGAGCAGCGGCACCCAGTACCGCATCTACGTGGCGCTCACCGAGACCGACCTGTACTTCGCCGGTTCGAACGGCGTCGAATGGCACCATCACGTCATGCGCCAGATGTTCCCCACCGGCTACGGCAACGTGGTCAGCTTCACGGGCGATCTGCCCCAGAGCGCCGAGGTGAGTTTCGGCTACACCCTGGATCCGACCTATGTCACCGAAAACTGCAAGATCGTGGCCTGGCTGCAGGAGGCGATCTCGCAGGAAGTGTACAATTCCGAATGGGTCATGCTGGAAGACCTCGGCGATCCCACCGACGTGGCGGCGATCCCCACCCGCTTCCAGCTGGGGCGCAACTTCCCCAATCCCTTCAATCCGAAGACCACGATTCCTCTGAAGATGGATCGCGCCGGAAACGTCCTGGTGGAAGTGCTTTCCGCCGACGGCCGTCGCGTGACCGTGCTTCATGACGGTCTCCTGGATTCCGGCTCCCACGAGTTCACGTGGAACGGCCAGGACGCTTCGGGTTCCAGCGTGGCCAGCGGCGTCTACATGGCGCGGGTCACCGGTAACGAAGGAAGCCAGATGGAGCGCTTGGTGCTCATGAAGTAGTCGAATCTGGGAAGGGTAGAGCCCTCCCCCTCACTAGAGCTTCGCCAATCGTTCGGGGAAGGGCCCTGCCCTTCCCCGTTTTCTTTACATGCCCACCGATCCCTTTTGGCCGCCATGACATATCGATGGCAAAACATGAGTTTTTTGCAGGTATGCGTGGTTAACAAGAAGTCGTGAATCTGGTAAAATCATACCCATAACACTCCTTTCGAAAGGACTCTTCATGCGCACTTTGCTCAAGGTCACCCTTGCGCTCGTCATGCTGATCAGCCTCAGCGTCGGGGCTCTCGCGACTCAGCGCCTCGTGTTGGTGGAGCTCTTCACCAACGCCAACTGACCCTACTGTCCGTCGGCGGAGTCGGCGCTGCACAGTTTCGATCTGGGTCATGACGACACTGAAGTCGCCATCATCGAATGGCACATGAGCTGGCCGGGATACGATCCCTGGTATTACGCAAATACCACGGACAACAACGGCCGAAAGAATTTCTACAACATCACCGGCGTGCCGGCCTTCAAGACCGATGGCTGGCTCCCCTCGAACTCCTCGACCCTCGAACTCCACTGGGAGTACGAGTACTTCGACAACGGCGACGTGCCGGTGATGCTCACCCTCTCGGGTGACTATGATCCGGGTACCAAGCTGGGCAACTTCTCGGTCACCGCGACGCTCACGGGCGAATTGCCCGTAGGCAACTACAAGATCTTCGCGGTGGTCACCGAGGACGCGACCACCTACGGCAGCGGCACCTGGTACGACACCATGCACAAGGCCTATCCCAACTACAACGGATGGTCCGTGTCGGACTTCCCCGCCACGGTTGGCGCGGACTTCGACCTGAACGGTGACGCTTCGGGCGCATGGGACGACACGGAATGCCGCGTCATCGTCTGGCTGCAGGACACTGCCGCCCAGAAGAAGGTGCAGCAGGCCGCCCAGAGCTTCGTCTTCGACCTGGGTCCCGCTTCCGACGTGGCCGAGGCGCCGGTGCTCTACGAACTCGGACGCAACTTCCCCAACCCCTTCAACCCGAAGACCACCGTCCCCGTGCGGATGAAGTCCACGGATGAGGTGCTGGTGGAAGTGCTGACGGCCGACGGTCGTCGCGTGGCCGTCCTCCATGACGGACTCCTGGATTCCGGAAGCCACGAGTTCACCTGGAACGGCACCGATCAGTCCGGCCGGAAGGTTGCCAGCGGCGTTTACATGTCGCGGGTCACCGGCAAGCTGGGCAGTCAGAGCGAGCGCATGGTTCTGATGAAGTAATCTTAGAAGGGGAGGCCTATACGCCCCCCCTCCTTGCACTTCGAAGTCAATCGGGGAGGCGATATGCCTCCCCATTTTCATGCCTGGGCGAAGCGACTTTCCGAGCGAGACATGTGAAACGGCCCAATTCGGTAACAAATGATTAACTGTTTGTGCCGTTGAACCGGAACGCGAAGAAAGGTCGCAAAGCCTTGCAAGTATCTGCTGGAACTAAATTTGCATAAACAATCCCAAGGGGACGGAAAAGTCTTTAATTTCTGCTGAGAATCGGATAATATGCTCCTCGACACCACATTGGGAGATCTGGATGGGAATCACCCGACGCATCCTGCTTAGCGTCTTGATCCTGATTACAAGCGCAGTTTCCAGCCAGGCGGTTCAGAGAACCGTCCTGGTCGAACTCTTTGGGAACATCGGTTGCGGATTCTGCACCGAGGCCGAAGCAGTGCTTCACGATCTCGACCTGCAGCACGACGACGACGAACTCCTGGCCATCGAATGGCATGTGAGCTGGCCGGCCTGGGATCCCTGGTACCACGCCAACATCGAGGACAACGAAGCCCGTCGCGAGTTCTACAACATCTGGTACGTCCCCGCCTTCAAGACCGACGGCTGGCTGCCCAGCAACACGACCTCCCTGCCCTATCATTGGGAATACGAATACTTCGAGAACGGCGAGACGCCGGTCAGTCTGGGAATCTACGGCGATTTCGATGCCGACGAGGAATCGGGATTCTTCCAGGTGACGGTCCAGACCAGCGAGGAATTGCCCGAAGGTGAGTACAGACTCTTCGCCGCGCTCACCGAAGAGGTCACCCATTACAACGGTGCCTACTACAATACATTCCACAAGTCATTCCCCGACAGCGATGGTTGGGAAGTCGACGAATTCCCTGCGCAGTTCGAATACAGCTTCGACTTCTGCGGCGACGATGCCGGCGGCTGGGATGCCGACGAGTGCAAGATCATCGTCTGGCTTCAGGACATCACCGGCGACAAGATTGTTTGGCAGGCCGAGTCCTCCATGGTCTGCGATCTTCGCGCGGAAGAGACGGCGGCGCCCGAAACCGCCCTCGGCTTCAGTCTCGGCGCGGCCTATCCCAATCCCTTCAATCCGCGCACGATCATTCCGATCCGAATGGATGAGCGTGGAGCGATCCGGCTGGAAGTTCTCGCCCCCGACGGACGGCGCGTGAAGCTGCTCCACGAGGGACAGCTGGACGCCGGATCCCACGAATTCGTCTGGGACGGCAAAGACGCGCGCGGACGTCCCGTGGCCAGCGGCGTCTACCTGGCCCGAAACTGGGGAAGCCGGGGCGGCAGCAGCCAGCGCCTGGTGCTCATGAAGTAGGGTTCCGCCCCATTTCAAGAATTCCTTCCGGAAATTCATGAAATACCCTGGTTCCGCCGGGGAGAATCCGCTAGAATCTGTGGCGACAGCCTTGGAGGACACCATGCCCGTATCCCTCCGGGTCACTGCCGCCATCCTCTTCCTCATGGCCAGTGCCCTGGCAGCCATCGCCGAGCAACGCACGGTGCTCGTCGAGCTCTTCACCAACACGGACTGAAGCTTCTGCGCATCGGCGGAGTCGGTGCTGCACGAGTTCGATCTGGCCCACAGCGACGAGGAAGTCCTCATCATCGAGTGGCACATGGAGTGGCCCGGCTGGGATCCCTGGTTCCACGCCAATCCCGAGGACAACACCGGCCGCCGCTGGTTCTACGAGATCAACTACATCCCCTTCTTCCGCACCGACGGCTGGCTGCCGAGCAACGAGACCTCCCTGCCCTTTCACTGGGAGTACGAGTACTACGACAACGGCGAGACTCCCGTGAGCCTGGACATCACCGGCACCTACAATCCGCTCACGCGGCGGGGCGAGTACCGTGTGGACATGCAGAGCAGCGCCACGCTGCCCCCCGGCGAGTACTATCTGCACGCGGTGATCGTGGAGGACATCACCCATCACGACGGCCCCTACTACAACACCTTCCACAAGGCCAGCCCCGACTATCAGGGTTCCAGGATCATGCGTCACCCCGCTTTCGTGGAGAGCGAGTTCGACCTCAACGGCGACGCCTCCGGAGCCTGGGATCCCCATGAGTGCAAGCTCATCTGCTGGCTTCAGGACCGAGGAGGAGACAAGGTCGTCTGGCAGGCGGAGTCGGCCTACCTCACCGAGCTCACCTGGGAAACGGATGCGCCGGAGCTCCCCGCGTCCTTCAGCTTGGGCGCTGCCTATCCCAACCCCTTCAATCCTGAGATCACACTGCCCCTGCAGATGGATCGCGACGCCGAGCTGAGGCTCGAGCTTCTCACGCCGGACGGCCGTCTCGTGGCGCTGCTCCACGAGGGCCTCCTCGAAGCGGGCCGGCACGAGTTCCGGTGGAAGGGCCTCGACGAGCAGGGCCGCCGGGTGTCCAGCGGCGTATACCTGCTTCACGCCACCGGTCCGAGTGGCTCAGAAAGTCAGCGCCTCGTACTGGCGAAGTAGCCTTCCTCGAAACGGCTCCGGCGACTTGCCGCCTCCCCAATCGCGTCTATGCTAGCTGCGGAGGGAGGCGTCATGGCTGAATCAATCGTGGCGAAGGTCGACTGCTATTTCTCGAAGATCGGCGTGGTGGCCGTCACCGTCACCGAGGGGGAAATCCACCTGGGCGACAAGCTGCATTTCCTGGGCTTCACCACCGATTTCACCCAGATCATCTCTTCCATGCAGATGGACCATCACAGCGTCGAGGTGGCCCGACGCGGCGAGAGCGTGGGCATCCGGGTGGGCGAGAGGGTGCGCCCCAGCGATCTGGTCTATCTCGTGAAGGGAAACGAGGCCCACTGAGCGCCCGGGGCCGAAGAGGGTGTTGCCTGGGAATCGCCGCGCTGCTACCATCGCCGTCCACTCCAACAAGGCAGGCATCGTGAAAGACCTTCTCGGCGAAATCTGGGACATGCAGCGCGAGTTGAACCACTACACGCTCAAGCAGAACGGTCATGAGATCGACTACGACGAGATCCCCAAGAACCGCAAGCTTCAGAACCAGTGGGTCCAGAACTACGCCCTGGCCATGAGCCAGGAACTCAGCGAACTCGTGGATTCCACCAACTGGAAATGGTGGCGCACCAAGGTCGACCTATTCGACGAACAGAATCTGAAGGTGGAGCTGGTGGACATCCTCCACTTCTGGGTGAGCGCCTGCCAGGTCATGGGACTCTCCGCCGAGGACGTGCACCGCATGTACATGCAGAAGAACGCGGTGAACAGGAAACGCCAGGACGAAGGCTATCTCGTCAAGGACGAGACCGACAATAGGAGTATAGGTTGATACACTCATCCTATCGCATACCCCTGTTCGCATATGCCCTGCTGGTCTTCGGACTGCTCTACCAGACTCGGGTCTACTTTCCCCAGCTTCCGCCCATGGTGGCCTCGCACTTCAACCTTGCGGGCGAGCCCGACGGCTTCTCCAGCCGCGAGGGCTTCCGGCTGTTCAGCCTGCTCATCCAGGGGGGCACGGCGGGATTCTTCCTGCTGCTGGCGATGCTCATCCGATTCATTCCGGCGTCGAGGATCTCGATTCCCAACTCCGAGTTCTGGCTCACGGGAGAGCACCGTGAGGAGAGCCTGGCCTTCCTGGGCCGATCCATCCTCTGGATGGGCGCCCTGACCTTCGCCTTCATGCTCATGATCTTCCAGGCCACCATTCGGGCGAATCTCAGCGAGGTGATCATCCTGGGACGGTCTTTCTGGATTTCCTTCGGATTCTACATCGGAGCCATGGCCCTGCTGGTCTGGAAACTCCTCGATCAGTTCAGGCTGCCCCACGACGCGTCTCAGTGAGTCTGCAGGATCACCCAGATCACCATTCCCGCACCCACGCCCATCTTGAAGAAGGACGCGAGCAGGCGTCCCAGGAAGGCGCCCCATCCGGCGCGCATGGCGTCGGCGTCCACACGTCGCAGGTTTACGGCCTCCAGTAGCGCCGCTCCCAGGGCCGCGCCCAGAAAGGCGCCTACCAGACTGCCCACCAGTGGCAGAAGGGCCGTGCCCACGATGACGCCCAGGAATCCCCCGATGAGAGCGCCGAGCACTCCCCACCAGGAGGCGCCGTACTTCTTGGCCATGGCCGAACCCAGAAGCGCCTCCACCAGTTCGGCCAGCAGCACGGCGGCCAGCATGATGAGCAGGGACCAGAGGCCCAGGGCCTGGAAACCTCCCAACCAGGCTGCGAGCAGGGCCAGTCCCAATATGATGAAGTTGCCGGGTATGCCGAGGGGAATCAGGAAGAGCGAGATCACGAGACCCAGATCGAGGAAGACCAGGCCGGTGATCTTAAGCAGGCTTTGCCACATTGAACGCCTCCAGGAATGCCATGCTATCGCGTCGTAGGAGTCGGAGTTTCACCCGATGGCGCTTCCCTGCCCAGAATTAATCGCGGATAGGCCCAGTAGTAGGGCTCGCTCCAGCGCGATTCCGACCTCAGGGCGAGCTGGGCCCGGCGAAGAGCTTCGGCGCGACCCATGCCCTCGTTCCAGTTCTCGTAGAAGAGCCAGGCCAATCGGCGCGCGGCGGCATCGTCCACTCGCATGGGGCTCGCGATCACCGATCTGGCGCCGGCCCGCAGGAAGGACCTCGATAGATCGAAGGAGGTGCCGGCCCGCTCGTTCACGCTCCGCGAGGCTTCGCAGCAGGACAGGTAGACCAGGTCGGCGCTGATGCGCATGGCCTCGATCTCGCTGGCGCTCACGGCCTCGCCTTCGCCGCCGAGGAAGAGGGAGGCCTTGCCCGCCAAGGTTTGATGGACACGGGCGTGGGTGGCCAGATGCACGGCGCGATAGTCGCCTCCGGTCAGGGCATCGAGGAAATCGTCGGAGGAATCCGCTCCCAGAAGCAGACGGGTAGCCGCCGGCCAGGCTCCGGCGATCTCCGCGGCTTCCGACTCCGCCTCACGCAAGGCGGGCATGCCCGCTCTCCGCGACACGTTCCGACCCGCCGCCAGGAGGACGGCGCTCTCCACGGGGGCCTCGCTCAGTCGGACGCCGCTTCGCGATGCGATGGGGCCGTGATCGAGTACCGTTGCGTCCTTCCAGGGCAGCATGGCCCAGGGCAGATCGTGGAGTTGGCCGTCCGGATGAACATAGAGCAGGGCGCCCGGCTCCCAGACCTCCACCAGTGGCGAGAGCAGCCACGAGGACAGCTCCGCCGCGGCGGTGGCGGCCGGTTTCCGCCCTGGCCTCTCCAGGGAACGTAGAAGGGTTCGCGCCCGGGACTCGAGAGTCTCCCGAGGCGGCAGGAAGTGGAGGTCGATCTCTCCATCCCGCTGTACCCAGAGATAGCTGCGGTCCTCGCCGAGTAGCAGGTGCAGTCCGAGGCCCGGACAGCTCAGATCCGGATGCCTCGGCACCTTGAGACCCAGGGCAGCCATGCGCATCTGCTCGAGCAGTTCAAGAGTGCGACGTACGGGATCCTCATCCCCGGCCAGTTCGGGATGATCGGCGAGCAGCGAGATGTAGGCGGAATAGCCGGCGCGGATCTGATCGCCGGCGATCATTCGCAGCTCCGAACGTTCCAGTCGCATGCCCGAGTTGCGAAGCAGGAACTCGGTTTCGACGAAGCTCTCGAGGGCTCCCTGCAGGTCGCCCCTCTCGCGAAGGGCCAGGCCGAGTTCGGTGAGAAGCTGAGCCCTGAGATCGGAGGCCAGTCGCCTTCCAGCCCGATCGAAGGCCTCCCGCAGGATATCCGTGGCGCGGCCGGGCCGTCCCGCGCCGCGTTCGGCCTTCGCGAGAAGCAGGCTCTTGAGCAAAACCAGGCGATAGCTCGGATAGCGCTCGAAATCCATCTCGATGCTTTCGAGTATCTCGCGGGCCTCGTCCACTCGATGCAGATCGAGGAGCGTGCGCGCCAGGAGCAGCTTCGCATCGGCGCTGTGCTCCGCCCGACCGCTGGCCTGGGCGGCCTGGAGAGCTTCGCGACGGAGCTGCAGCGCGCCCTCCCTGTCCCCCGCCAGTTCCTCGATGAGGGCCGAGGAGGACTTGAGGCGGGTGGTCATGAGATGGTCGACCTGGGTCGTGAGTCGATCCTCGGCAGCTCCGAGGGCCTCGCGCGCGCGATCGAAGGCGCCCACCATGGCGTGGAGGTCGGCCTCGAGCACGAAACGCTGGAAGGGCAGGTCCAGACCGGGATTGGCGCTCACCGCTTCGCGCTCCAGGTCGCCGAGCTTGTCCAGGGCCCGGAAGGCCGTGGCGTAGAGACCGTTCTCCTTGGCGAGTTCGCCGATGAGCAGCCAGCGCCGGATGCGATCCTCGGCGGCGCTGCTCCCGGAGTGATGCGCAGCCTCCTCGAGCAGCGATTCGGAGCGCTCGAAGTCGCCGCGGTAGAGCCAGTACTCGGCCTCCACGGTGGGAACCAATCCCCGGGTGAAAGGATGCGGATAGGCTTCGGCCCAACGCCGAGCCATGGCCAGAAGCGGAGGACAGAGGTCCAGCTCGCCCCGTTCGATGTGGCTCTCCACCTGGTTCACCAGAGCCCGGGGCACGATGAAGCTGTCGGCCAGCGCGACGCCCAGGCGCACGGTTTCGCTGTTGCACTCCAGGGCCTGATCCAGCTCGTCCAGGCTCGCGTAGAGGCTGGACAGGGAATTGAGTCCCACCAGCAGAGGCCAGTTGAGGCCTTCCTCCCGGGCGCGCTCCACGGAGGATTCGAGCAGGATCCGCGCCTCTGCCAGTTCTCCCAGGGAGTCGAGCAGATTGGCCATGTCGATACGGGCGCCCAGCTCCCGTTCCAGATTTCCGGCCTTGCCGGAAGTGAGCACGCACATCTCGGCGGCGAGCAGCGCTTCTTCCCGCCGGCCGGTCACGCGCAAGAGGTAGCAGAGGTTCTTCCAGGCCCGAGACTCGTAGTGGATGCCTCCCAGTTCCCGAAGCTCGGGCAGGAGCGCGCAGAGGGTGTCCACCGATGCGGAGTTCCCGTGAAGCTCGCCCTCCAGAAAGGCGATCTTCGAGCGCAGGGTCAGCCGGTCCGCCCTGTCCAGATCCATGCTCAAGAGTCTGTTCAGGTCGGACAGGGCCGCCGGGCGCCGGCCCAGGCGCCGGGCACGAAGGTAGAGCCCGGCCGGACGGAGGGTGTCGGCCATCTCCGGATGCTCCCAGCGCGCAATGAGCTCTCCGCGCCCCAGCAGGTGAGCCTCTCGCACGCCCATGTCCACGAGATGCAGATTCGTGGGGTCGGCGTCCCAGATCCGGAAGAACTCGCCACGGGCGCCCTCTCGGCGGGCGGGATCGTTGAGGGCCGTGTCCAGTCGGTCGGTGAGGCGATAGAGCTCTTCCCGGGAGCCCGCCGGTCCCTCGGATCGGAGTAGCCGCCGCGCCTCCTGGAGGCTGGCGGCGAGGCGAGGCTCGGCCTCGAAGGAACTCAGATCGGGCAGATCATCGCCCTCGCGGCCCCGGCCGCAGGCGGCGGTGATGAGGATTCCCAGCAGGATGATCTGGCGAAAAGTTCTCATGTCGTTCTTTCAAGACCGGGACTTCGGGATTCTATAGAAAGGAGAGGAATCTGACATCCATGAAATTCGCTAATGAACCCCAGCGCAAAGCGACCCACCCAGGAAGGTCGGCTCCCGGGGGAGAGCCATGCCGGCTCTCTTCCCCGCAGGAGCCGACGGTTCCTGGGCCAGACGAGTCGGGAAAGCCGTTGCGCCCGGAGAGACATTGCCTGAAACTGGTTTCCGGTCACGGGGGGAGTGAGCGATCGATGCATCAGCCGGGAAATGGCGATCCTTTCCGCAATGAACTCGATTCGTTTTTCGAGGGCGAGACCGGCGCCGACGATCGCCTCAGCGCCGCCCTGTTCGATTTGTTGCTTCCCCAGGCGATGAGCATTCTGGGATCCAACGGCGAGGCCGAGGACGCCGTCCAGGACACCTTGCTCAGGATCCTCGAACTTCTGAGGCGACAGGGTCGATTCGAAGGAAATCTTCGCAACCTGGCCCGGGTCGCCCTGCGCAATCGCTGCCTTCAGCTCATACGCAACCGACGCCGACGGGAGAGCAAGCTGCGCATCCTCTCCAAGGAGCCCCGGGTCGGCGAGAACCACCTCGACCGCCTGCTTCACAGGGAGATCTTCGCGGGACTCGCCGAGGGCCTGGCCGCCCTGGACCAGCCCTGCCGAGACCTGCTCCGGGCGATCTACTTCGAAAAGATGCCCGTGCGCAAGCTTCGCCGGAAGCTGGGCCTGGCCTCGGTGCAGGGCGTCTACGCCCGAAAGCACCAGTGCCTCAAACGACTTCGGCGCATCATGGAAGATGCGCTGGATATGGATGGATGAGTGTCCGCAAGGAGGACCCTCTCATGACCCCTGATGACCTGAGCTACCGCTGCGTGGATCCGAAGATCGGCCGCCTGCTTGAGCGGCGGGAGGATCCGCAGTTGGATGCCGAAAGCCGGGAACTGCTCGATCTCCACCTCGACCTCTGTCACGCCTGTCGCGAACAGGCGGAATTCGAGGACGGCGCGGCGCGGGAACTGTCCAAGGCCGAGAACTGGACTGGTGATCTGAAGCGGGCCCATCGGCCTCTGCTCGCCTTCGCCGCCGCGCTGGCCGCGGTCCTCGCGGTCTTCTTCTTCATGACCGGCAGCCCTCTGGAGAGCGGCGAAAGCCCCTACCGGGGAGAGGAAGAGACCTTCCGCATCGAGCGTCCCGTGGAAGGCGAGGTGTTGAGCCTGCGCAGTCCCGATCTGCGTTGGAGCCGAGTGCCGGAGGCCCGCGTCTATCGCGTGACGGTGGAGAATCTCGACGGCAGTTTCAGTCGCACACGGACCTTGCAGGAAACGAGCATGGCCTTGCCGGCGGAAACGCGCGAGCCAGGAGAGTATCTGGTGTCGGTGGAACCCATCCCTGCCGACCTCTCGCCCCTGAGGGAGAGCAATCGCGCCTTCCGCCGGGCGGGCCTGCTCGCGGAGCTGGGATACCGCGCGCTTCATCCTCCGCTGCTGAGCCTCGGCGCGCTGATCCTCGCTCTCGGGGCACTCGTCCTTCAGTTCAGGAAGCGATGAGGCTCATGCCCGGATGCCGATGATGGCCGCCATGCGGCCGGCGGCTTCCTTCTCGACTCGCCAACTGGGATAGTCCTCGTTGCGGCACATGGTGCAGTGGGCGGCCAGGCTGATCCCGGCCGGTTCGCATCCCAGTTCGAGAAGCTGGACCCGATTCGCCGACCAGAGATCGAAGTAGAGGGAATCCCCCCGCCTCTCGAAGAAGGCATCGGCTCCGGATCCGAGTTCGGCCATGGCGGTTTCGCGCAGCTCTTCCCCCACCTCGTAGCAGCAGGGCCCGGCCGACGGTGAGATGGCCGCGACCACGGAATCCGCCGCGCCTCCGCAGAGCTGGAGAAGCGCCTCGAGCATCTTCTGCGTGGCCCTGGCCACGGTGCCCCGCCAACTGGCGTGGGCCGCCCCCACCGCCGGTCCTCGCGGGCCCTGCGCCACGGCGAGCACGAGGGGACAGTCCGCGCCTCTCACGATGATGCCGAGACCGGGCCGGTCGCTGATCAGCGCGTCGCCCTCTCCGAGCAATCCGGAATTGCCGGCATAAAAGACCCGATTCCCGTGCACCTGACTGAGCCAGGCCGCCGATTCGAGGCCTAGCTCGCGAGCCAGCGCGTCGCATCGTCCCGAGTGCTCGCTGACCGAAAGATCCGAGGGCAGAAGCCAGTCGCCCTTGGGCGTTAGTGCATGGGAGATTGCGGGGATGCCGGCCAGGCGACCGAACTGCCCCAGGCGACGGCCCTCGCCCTCCTCGCGGATGAAATAGGTCTCGTGAATCGAACTCATGGCCGCAGCTTAGCAGCCCCGCAAACAGATTCAAACCCTGCGGAACTCCCGAACGTCCATTCCGTACAGATGTCGGCCTCCCCCGAAGTGTTCTAACGACCGCTGCCCGCTGACCGCAGATCGCCAGAGGATAACCATGAGAAAAACGACCCTGCTTGCATTGCTTGGAGTGATCCTGCTCTTCGCGCAGGATTCTCACGCGGAAAAACGAAGCTATACCACGGTCCGCGCCGATCAGGCTCCACGCATCGACGGACACGTGGATGAAGCCGTTTGGAAACAGGTGAACTGGTCCAGCGAGTTCTTGCAGCGCGAACCCGTCGAGGGCGAACTGCCCACCGGACAGACGGCCTTCAAGATTCTCTACGACGATGAGAACCTCTACCTGGCCTATCACGCCAAGGACCCCGAGCCCGAGAAGATGGCGAGCATCCTGTCGCGTCGCGATCACTTCCCCGGGGACTGGGTGGAAGTGAACATCGACAGCTATCACGACGGACGCACGGCCTTCTCATTCACGGCCAGTCTCTCGGGAACCCAGGGCGACGAACTCATCAGCGAGGACGGCCACAACTGGGACCCCAGCTGGGATCCCATCTGGGATCACGCGGCCCAGCCCTGCGAGGACGGCTGGACCGCCGAGCTGCGCATCCCCCTGAGTCAGCTTCGCTACAACGGCGAGGAGGAGCAGGTCTGGGGCATCCAGGTGCAGCGTCGCATCCATCGCCTCGAGGAACGATCCTGCTGGCAGGTCATCCCCAAGGACGAGAACGGCTGGGTCAGCAAGTTCGGCGAGCTTCGCGGCATCCGGAACATACCCGCGCAGCGGCAGGTCGAGCTTCTTCCCTATGCGGTCTCCAAGGGAGAGACATTTCCCGCGGAAGGCGGCAACCCCTTCGCCGACGGAAGCCGCGGGGAATTCAGCGGAGGCCTGGACGGAAAGATCGGGGTGACCAGCGACCTCACTCTGGACTTCACCGTGAATCCCGACTTCGGACAGGTCGAGGCCGATCCTTCGCAGGTGAACCTCACCGCCTTCGAGACCTTCTACCAGGAGAAGCGGCCCTTCTTCATCGAGGGCAAGAACATCTTCGAACTGCGCCTGGCTCCCTCGGTGGCCTACGGAACCCATACCCGGGACAGGCTCTTCTACTCCCGGCGCATCGGCCGCTCGCCCCATTACCGCGCGGACTGGTACGAGGAAGGCTACGTGGACCAGCCCCTCAACACCTCGATCCTCGGGGCCTTCAAGCTCACGGGCAAGACCGACGGCGGTCTTTCGGTGGGCGTGATGGAGAGCGTCACCGGACGCGAGGAAGCCGAAATCGAATTGAACGGCGAGCGAAGCAAGGTGACCGTGGAGCCCAAGACGAACTACTTCGTGGGGCGCCTCCAGCAGGATCTTCGCGGCGGCGAAACCCGACTTGGCGGCATGTTCACCGCGGTCAACCGGAGCATCGACACCGAAGAGGTGGAATTCCTTCACGAGGCCGCCTATGCCGGCGCCCTGGACTTCTTCCACTACTTCAACCAGCGCAACTACTACGTGACCTCGAACCTCTTCGCGAGCCGGGTGTCGGGGAGCGAGGAGGCCATGCTCGACACCCAGACCGCCCCGGCCCGCTACTATCAGCGTCCCGACAATGATCGCGTGGACGTGGATTCCACGCTCACCGCGCTGACCGGACACGCGGGGTCCTTCCGCATGGGCAAGTCCCAGGGCAGTTTGAACTTCGACACGGGGCTGGCCTGGCGCTCCCCGGGCTTCGAGATCAACGACCTCGGCTTCGTGCGCAACGCCGACGAGCTCAATCAGTTCTCCTGGGTGGGCTACAACATCCGCCGCCCCTTCAGCGTCTTCAATCGCATGTCATTCAACTTCAACCAGTGGAACGACTTCGATCTCAGCGGACGCCATCTGTACATGGCCTTCAACCTCAACTCCAACGCCCAGTTCAAGAACAACTGGCGTTACAACTATTCGGTGTCCCGGGAGAACGAACGCATCTCCAACTGGGAGCTGCGCGGCGGACCCTCCATGCGCATGCCCGGGAACTTCAACATGGACGCCAACCTCAATACCGACCACAGCAAGGTCGTGTCGGGCGGCGCGGGCAGCTGGTTCCACAGGCTCGACGACGACGCGGGCGGCGGACACGGTTTCTGGTCCTACATCGCCTGGCGTCCGAGCAACGCATTGCGCATCGAAATGAATCCATCGCTGAGCTGGCGCGAGAACGACATGCAGTACGTCTCGGCCACGGACTTCGAAGGAGATCCGCGATACATCTACGGCAGCATCAGCCAGCGAACCTTCGACGCGTCCCTGCGCATCGACTACAGCCTTACGCCGAATCTCACCGTGCAGTTCTATGGCGCGCCCTTCATCGCCGCCGGCGAATACGATCAGTTCAAGAGGGTCACCGATCCCATGGCGGGCGCCTACGAGGACCGCTACGCGGAGCTCGGCGAGCTGGACTACTACAGCGACGCGGAGGAGTACTACGTCGTGGACGAGGACGGCGACGATGAAGCCGACTACTACTTCTACGATCCGAGCTTCAACATTCGGGACTTCAACTCCAACCTGGTCATCCGCTGGGCCTACTCGCCCGGATCCAGCCTCTATCTCGTCTGGTCACAGTCCCGATTCGGCTACGACCAGCGCGGAGAGTTCGCCCTGGGCAACGATCTGGACGAACTGTTCAACGTGGAGCCCCACAACGTCTTCCTGCTCAAGATCAACCGCTGGATCAATCTCTAGGAATCGCAGCGTCGCCTCTCCTGGTCACTTGACCAGGAGCAGGCGGCGGCTTTCGCTTCCGTAGGGCGTTACCAGTCGCGCGATGTAGGCGCCGCTGGCCAATAGGCGACCCCGCGCGTCCCTTCCGTTCCAGACCTCGAAGTGCTCTCCGCCTTCCCGCATCTCGCCGCTCACGAGATCGATCTTCTTGCGCCCCGCCAGATCGTGGATGCTCAGACTCACCCTGCAGTCCTCGGGCAGAGAGTAGGAAAGGGTCGTCTTGGGATTGAAGGGATTGGGGTAGGCCGCCAGGTCCGACCGGCTTCCCGGAACCTGGTCTTCCACGTCCACGGCTTCGGAAGCGTAGAGATAGGCCTCGTAGAATTCGGCGTCGCAGGCCGAGATGACCAGATAGTCGTATTCCTGACCATTGCCGTAGAGGGTGAGATCGCCGTCGTACCAGTCGCTGGCCACCTGCTCGATGATGGTGTCGCCCTGGTAGAGGAAGACTCGGAGATTGTCCGGTTCGGTCACCCAACTCCAGACCTCCACCGAATCCACGGCCCCCACCGTGCTCAGGTCCACCACCAGCCGCACCGGATGCATGTAGATGACCCCCTCGGACCATCCGAAATCGCAAAAGCCCGCGCCGGAGCAATCGTCGTCGGTGGTCTCGGCGAGCCAGGCATCGAGCCCTGACTCCACGAACGGATCGTCGCACAGGTAGGTGTTCTCGTCGTCGAACCAGAGATAGTAGATTTCCTCGGAAACGGCGGAGCCCGCGCCGACCAGGATCGCCACGAGCATCAGAGAGAGAAGCCTTCGTGCCATGCCATTCCTCCTTTGGATTGACCTTATGCCGCGAAGGTATCCGGGGCGCGTTACGGGAGGCTTACGCGCGGATTTCCCCAAGTCCCGAAACGCGTTGTGGGATCGGACGGCCACATCTATAATCGAGGAAAGAGCGAGGAGCCCAAATGAAACGTTTCGACAAGAAGGGAATGCTGGTCATCCCGAATCCCCTGAGCGGACGCGTGGCCGCCAAGGGAAACGTGCTGATGATCCGCGAGATCTACTGTCCCAACGGACATTCCTTGGTCAACGATCGGGCCATCTTCAACGGAAACGCCGGAGTCATGCTGGGGGTGCGCCACGGCGAGGACGAAGGGCTCGTGGCGCTCAGCCCCGTTTTCGGCGACAAGGCGCGCATCTCCCTGGGCATCGACCTGGAAGAGGGACAGCTCCTCGAGCTCTTCTGTCCCGATTGCGAAGTGAAGTTACCCGTGCATTCCCATTGCCCATGCGGGGGAGAGCTGATCGCGCTCTTCCTGGACACCGGGGCGAACTTCTCCGATTGCGTGGGCGTCTGCAACCGGGTGGACTGCATCAACGCGGAACTCATCAGCAGCGGCGAGCTCATCTCCATTTCGAGGGAACTCTGATCTCGGAATGGAACGCCTGAGCGCCCTGCATCCCGATCAATTCCCGCTCATCGAGGATTGCTTCGACGAGGCATTCGCCGACTACGCCCTCAAGGGCAAGCCCGCGCGACTATGGCTGCGGGATCGCTGCACCAAGAATGGCGTGGACCTGTCCACCAGCGCCGCGGCCTGGGACGGCGACCGCATGGTTGGATTCACCCTGGTGGGCCTGGACGAGGACGGCGAGGGTCTGTCGGCCTACGATTCCGGAACGGGCATCGTTCCCACACATCGCGGTGGCGGCTTGGCCGGGCGGCTCTTCGATTTTCTCCTGCCGGAGCTGAAGCGCCGCGGAGTGAAGCGCTTCCTGCTCGAAGTCCTTCAGGAGAACGAGCCGGCGGTGGCGGCTTATCGGAAGGCAGATTTCTCCATCGCGCGGGATTTCGACTGCTTCGCCCTCGAGGCGGCTGCCTTCACTCGCGCCAAGGCCGTCGATAAGATCGCCATCCTTCCCATCGACCTTGATCCGGCACTCGAGATGCACCGAGGAAGCGACTGGCCGCCATCCTGGGAAAACAGCGCCCCTTCCATCGCCCGCATTCCCGGTGAGCTCGTCGTTTTGGGCGCAGAGTTGGACGGCGAACTCGCCGGCGAGTTGATCTATCATCCGGAAAGCCAGTGGCTGCACAGCCTTTTCGTGGAGCGAGAGTATCGCCGGCGCGGCGTAGCTTCCGCGCTCTTGGCCACCTTGATCGAACAGGCGGATGATGGAGTGAGCCCCAAGGCGGTCAATGTGGATCGTCGGGATGCGGCTTTCGCGGCCTTCCTCGAGAAGTCGGGTTTCGGACTTTTCACCCGGCAGTTCGAGATGGAGAGGCGCATCTAGCCCTTCGGTAACAACTCCGTAACGTAGAAGCCCTACTCTCCCACCGCTCGTGAATCGCTCGAGCACGCCCGGTGGCAGGAACTCCCATCGCCTGCCGCCGGGTTCTTTCTGAGCTCAAGCTGTGGCCTGTCGCCATTTATCCCTTCATGTGCTAGAATCCCCGCTTGACCCTCTTTCAGCAGCCTCAGGGAGAACCCATGAACGCACCTACCATCGTCATGCTGGCCACGGCATTCCTGCTCGTCACGGGCGGAGCTTCGGCCGAGTACGCCAGACCCGACACGACCTGGGTCCATACCTACGACGAGGAGTTCATCAACTGGGCGACACCCCATACGCAGACCTTCGAGTTTCCGTCCGATGCGGAAGCCTACGGTGAAGTACTCCTCTTCATGACCATCGGCTGTCCCGGCGCGCCCGGCGACTGCGATCCCTGGGACCGATACGCCTGGCTGCGGCTCATCGAGGACCTCGGCGGCGGCGACACCCGCGACGTGGAAATCGCTCGCTTCATCACGCCCTACGACATCACGGGACCGCCCCACTATCCCCAGAGCTGCCAGTGGGTCTTCGACGTCACCGACTACAAGTTCCTGCTCAAGGACATGGTCACCCTGAAGCTCTACATCGAATCCTGGATGGGCAACGAGGACGGCTGGCTCATCACCTGCGACTTCGCCTTCGTGACCGGCTACGACGAGCTGCAGCCCTTCGAGGTCGTGAACCTCTGGATGCACGATCACATCGTCTACGGCGACGGCGAGACGGCCCACGAGGCCCACCTGCCGCCCGTGGACGTGCTCATCCCCGCCGAGGCCGTGGCGGGCAAGGTGCGCATGACCACCACCGGACACGGACAGGGCAACACGGACAACTGCGCGGAGTTCTGCGGCAAGGACCATTCCGTGGTCGCCGGGTCCGAGACCTTCACCCACATCCTCTTCCAGGGCTGCGCCAACACCGAGTGCAGTCCACAGGGCGGAACCTGGCAGTATCCGAGGGCGGGCTGGTGCCCGGGAGACAAGGTGGTGCCCTGGGACAACGACGTCACCACACTGCTCGTGCCCGGCGAGAACCTGACCATCGACTACAACATCGAGCCCTATTTCAACCATTGCTCGCCCAACAATCCCGACTGCGTCAGCGGCGAGACCTGCGCCGACTGCAACTACAACTACAACGGCCACACGCAGCCCAACTGGAAGGTGATGGGCCAGCTCATCCTCTATCGCTACGATCCGACGGCCGCGCCGGAGGGAGCGCCGGTACCCAAGCTGGAGCTGGGGCAGAACTACCCCAACCCCTTCAATCCCACGACGACTTTCTACTACGAGATCTCCGAGCCCGGCGACGTGGAACTGCGCATCATCAGCGCGGGCGGAAGGGTCCTGCGCGAGGTGGAACGCAGTCACGGCGAGAGCGGCAGCTACCACTTCCTCTGGGACGGCCGGAACGAACGGGGCGAGGTCATGCCCTCGGGCGTCTACTTCTACGAAGTCCAGAACGGCGAGGAGCGCCAGGCTCGGAAGATGATCATGCTGCAGTAGGGCGATCCGAGAAGGTCTTGCCGAAGCCGGGGCCCTGCCCCCGGCTTTTTTGTAACGTCAACATTGCTAACCGGTTAGCACGGTTTTCCCCTGGACGATTTCCGTCGATGACCTATCCTGTGGCGGGCGGAACCAGTCCGCCGGTCCATCGCAAGCCATCGAAGGGAAATCGTGATGAAGAAGATCGTGATAGGAATCGTCATCGGATTCGTGCTGGGACTCGTCGTGAACGGCGTGATGATCGGGCTCGCCGCGCCGTCGCTGATGATTCTGCAGAACGAAAGTCGGATGGACTTCGACGCCACCGTCGCCGCCATCGAGCAGGCCGCCAAGGACAGCGGCTGGAAGGTTCCCAAGACCTACCGCCTCGACAAGTCGGTGGCGGGAGACGGCTACGAAGTCGCGCCGGTGGCCATCATCGAGCTCTGCCAGCCCCATCATGCGGCGAGGATCCTGGCCGACGACGATGCCCGAATCGTGACGCCCATGATGCCCTGCCGCGCGGCCGTCTATCAGAAAAGCGACGGCACCGTGACGGTGGCTCGAATGAACAGCGGACTCGTGAGCAAGTTCTTCGGAGGACTGGTCACGGAGGTCATGGCCGAAGCCGCGGCCGAGAACGAAATCATCTTCTCGTCGGTGCTCTCCGACTAAGGAAAAGCCCCCGCCATTGGGCGGGGGCTTCTCTCGGCAATCCGCGAAGCTTACTTCTCGGCCTCGTCGTCCACCTCGGCCTCCCCGACCTCGCCGCCGCCGGAGCCCTTGGGCATGGCCAGGGGATGCTCGGCCTCGAACTGCTCCTTGGGCATGTATCCCGTGAGCCAGGAAGGATTCATCGGGTAGACCGTCGGGCTGAACACCGTCGAGTACATGTGCCAGATGAGGATGGCCAGGAATGCCAGCCAGGCTTCGTAGTAGTGGATGACGAGGGCCACGTCCAGGAAGCCCTTGGGAAGCCAGCTGACGAAGAGATTGTCGAACCAGAGCATGAAGCCGGTCACTCCCATGACCACCGTTCCCCAGACCAGGGCCCAGTACTCGGCCTTCTCCACATAGGAGAAGCGGCCGAATTGGGGATGGGTCTTTGTGAGACCCATGTTGTATCCCATCATCTGGAAGGCCTGCTTGGCGTCTTCCATCCTGGGCCACATGTCCTTGAGGAACTGCTTGCCGCGCTCCGTGCTCAGGAAGATCACGTGCCAGACCGAGGCCATGAGCATGATCACGCCGGCGATGCGATGGAGATCCCCGCGGAATGCGTATCCGCCCTCCCAGCCGAAGAGCATCTCGGACCACCACACGTCGTAGAATCGCAGGGAGAATCCGCTGACCACTAGAACCGTGAAGGACAGGGCCAGGATGAAGTGCTGGACGACCTCGTCGCCCTCCATGCGGCGCACGTCCTTCTTCTTCATCACGGCCTTGACCTGCTTGCGAAGATCGATGAGCCAGT
This sequence comes from uncultured bacterium, assembly GCA_964344565.1. Classification (GTDB taxonomy): domain Bacteria; phylum Krumholzibacteriota; class Krumholzibacteriia; order JACNKJ01; family JACNKJ01; genus JACNKJ01. Next base: position 61,559 of record CAYFNT010000014.1, on the reverse strand, counting down.
GCAGGGCCATGCCGCCGATGATGATGAAGATCAGCCAGAGGTATACGACCCGCACGATGCCGGCCACGCCCGTGTGAAGACCGGTCGTATCCTCGTGGATGGGCGTCTGCGCGATCTCCGAGGAGATTTCCGGATGGCAGTCGCCGCAGGTGCGCTGCAGATTCGCCGGATGAATCGTCGAGGTCTCGTCCTGGGACGACAGGATTCGATGGGCGCCGTGGCAGGAGGCGCAGTTGGCCACGGTCTGGTCGCCCGCCTTGCTCTTGAGCCCGTGATACGAATCCCGGAACGACAGCAGTCGCCCGGTGGGCAGTTCGTACTTCTCGTTGAGGTAGGCCGACTCGTGACAGGGCGAACAGGTCGCCTCCGCCAGACGGCTGGCGCTTACCGGCGAACGCGGATCGTCGGTGAGCAGGATGTTGTGCTCGCCGTGGCATGTGGTGCAGATGGGCGACTCCACCTGGCCGCGCTCGGTGAGGATGCCGTGGATGCCCTCCCGGTAGTCCTGCTCGATGTACTTGTGGCACTTGCCGCAGGTGGCCGAGATGTTGAAGTGATTGATGGGCGAGTTGACGTCGCCGGGAGGAAGGATCTTGTGGGAACTGCCGTCGGTGGAGTGGCAGTCGTTGCAGGTGGCCGCCGAATAGATGCCGCCCAGGGCCGCCTTTCCGTGGACACTGTTCGTGTAGACCCTCACCGGATGCTTGAAACGGATCTGGTGATCCGTGGTGAAGGTGTCGTCCTCGTGGCAGCTGCCGCAGGTCTCCGGCAGGTTCAGCGGATTGACCTTCGAAGCCTTGTCGGCCACCAGACGGATGTCGTGGGTATCGTGACAGTCCACGCAACTGGGGATGTCGGGATCGACTCCCACGCGGCCGAATCCGTGACGCAGGTACTGCTCGCTGACGTCGTCGTGACACTCGCCGCAGTTCACCGGCGGCAACTGCTCCTCGTGGGGCAGGTCCTCGATGTCCAAGTGGCAGTCCATGCAGTCCAGATCCACATGCACGCTCTGGGCGAGGTGCTCCAGGCCGACCACGGGCATGTCCTCATCGGGTTCGGCGTGGCAGTCGATGCAATCTTCGGTGGTCCAATCCTGGGCCCAGGCCGCGGGCGCGGCGACCAGCAGCAGGAGGGCGATCCAGATCGCCCAAGGGCATCCACTCCGGCGCATGATTTCCTTCCTTGTGACGTGGGCGAGACGCGGGCACCATCCGGCCCCCGCGGCAGTAAACATACGTTTACTACATTGTAAAAAAAGTCACAAGAAATGCAACAAAGAAATCCTGAAATCAGGTATGCCCGGGAAAGGCCGCGTTTCCACCCGATAGGATGAGCCCCACGCGGCCTCCGCGGAAGATGTCGGGGTGCTCCAGGACGGCGGCCAGGGGCACCGCGCCCGACGGCTCCACCACGATCTTCATGCGCTCCCAAATCAGGCTCTGGGCCCTGATTATCGCGGCATCGTCCACCCTGAGGATGCCTTCGACGAGCTCCCGGATGATGGGGAAGTTCCGCTCCCCCAAGGAAGTCAGTAGGCCGTCGGCGACGGTGTCGGGGTCCACCGAGGGGATGATGCGGCCGGCCTCCAGGGAGCGATAGGCGTCGTCCGCCCCCAGGGGCTCGCCGGCGTAGACCCGGGCTTCGGGCAGAAGCTCGGAGGCGGCCAGGAGGGTGCCGCTCAGCAGCCCGCCCCCGCCCACCGGGGTGATCAGGATGTCGAGGGCGCCGGCCTCTTCGATGAGCTCGAGGGCCGCGGTTCCCTGTCCCGAGATGATGCGATAGTCGTCATAGGGATGCACGAAGTGTGCGCCGGTGCCCTCCACCACCTCCGCGAGACCCGCCTCACGAGCCTGCAGGGTGGGTTCGCAGGGGATGATCTCGCCGCCGTAATCCTCTACCGCTTCGCGCTTCACGGCCGGCGCCGTCCGGGGCATGACGATGTAGGCCGGCACTCCGCGCATCCGGGCGGCCAGGGCCAGGGCCTGGGCGTGGTTGCCCGATGAATGGGTGGCCACGCCGCGGAAGGCCTCCTCATCGCTCAGGGAGAACACCGCGTTGCAGGCTCCCCTGAACTTGAAGGCCCCCACCTTCTGAAAATTCTCGCACTTGAAATGAAGCTCGGCGCCGCTCATGCGGTCGAGGGTTCCGCAAGCGAGAACCGGCGTGCGATGAGCATAGGGCGCGATGCGCTCCGCGGCGGCGCGGATGTCTTCGAGACGGGGGCGTTTCATGGAGCCTCCTCGCTGCGCGGGCACTATGCCACAAGTCAGCTCGAGCTTCTTCCGAAAACTCCGGATGTGCTAGAATTGAGGGGATGAATCCGGCTCACGCCCCGCCTTCAAAGGACGCCCACATGAAAAGCCATCTGAGGAATGCCGCCTTTCCCGCCCTGCTGCTCGTGTTGCTCGCCGTCGCCCTGCTGTCCATGCCCGCCGAGGAACCCGCGCCTCGCAAGGCGAAGCTCAGCGGCGCCATGCGGGCCCTGCAGCTCTGGTCGGACCAGCGTGCCTATCCCAACTCCGTTCTCCCCACCGGCGGTTTCTCCGAGGCCTGGGAACAGACCCGGCTCATGCGACAGCGCAGCAGCGCCTACGACGACGCCACCGAGCCCTGGACCGTTCTCGGTCCCCACAACATCGGTGGCCGAACCCTCTGCCTGGCCCTGCATCCCGACGACACCGACATCATCTACGCCGGCGCGGCCAGCGGCGGCCTCTGGCGAAGCGACACCGGCGGAGTCGGCGCCGCGGCCTGGGACTACGTGGACACCGGCTTTCCCATCCTGGGCGTGAGCAGCATCGTCTTCGATCCCTTCGATCCGGACATCATGTACATCGGCACCGGCGAGGCCTACAGCTACGACTCGGCCACCGGCGGCGAGGTCATTCGCGTGACCCGGGGAAGCTACGGCATGGGCATCCTCAAGACCGAGGACGGCGGCGCCAGCTGGACCAAGAGCCTCGACTGGAGCTATGCCGAGAACCGCGGAGTCTGGATGCTCGCCGCCGATCCCACGACGCCGGGTCATCTCTACGCCGCCACCACCGAGGGCGTCTACGAGACCGAGGACGCGGGAGGCAGCTGGACCCAGGTGCTCGACGTGATCATGGGCACGGACATCCGCCTGCATCCGCTCATGCCGCAGCGTCTCTTCGCCGCCTGCGGCAACTTCGCCTCGGAGGGCTTCGGCATCTACCGCAGCGAGGACGGCGGCGCGAACTGGACGCGCCTCTCGAGCGGCCTGCCCAGCTGGTGGGACGGCAAGGTGCAGCTGGCCATCGCGCCGGGCAATCCCAACACGATCTACGCCAGCATCGCCAACGACGATCAGGGCCACGGCCTCTACCGCAGCCAGGACGGCGGCGACAGCTGGACGCGCCTGTCCAGCACAAACTACGCCTCCTACCAGGGATGGTACTCCCACTACGTCCTGCTCAGCCCCCACGATCCCCAGGATCTCTTCGTGGGCGGCATCGAGATCTGGGAGTCCAACAACGGCGGCACCAGCCTCTCGCAGCGATCCCAGTGGACCGAGATCTACTACGGCACGCCCCCGCCCGAGGGCCCCATCGGCGGCCCGAACTACGCCCATGCGGACCATCATTTCGCGGTCTGGCATCCTACGGATCCGGAGACCGTCTTCTTCGCCTCCGACGGAGGCGTCTTCAAGACCACCGACGGCGGCAGCAATTTCCAGAGCCTCATCGGCGGCTACGTGACCACCCAGTTCTACAACGGCTTCGCCAATTCGACTTCGAGGCCGAACCGCGCCATCGGCGGCATGCAGGACAACCTCACCGCCATCTACGACGGCGGCGTCGCCTGGCGCCGGGTCATCGGCGGAGACGGCTGCTGGTGCGCCATCAGCACGGCCATCGACGAGACCATGTACGGATCATGGCAGTATCTGAACATCCAGCGCTCCCGCAACGGCGGCAGCAGCTGGAGCGGCGTCTCGCCTCCGGGGTCGAGCAATCCCACGGCCTTCGTGGCGCCCTATGTACTCGCGCCTTCCAGTCCCACCACGCTCTACGCGGGACGGGACAAGTTCTACCGGAGCACCAACGAGGGCACGAGCTGGTCCACCATGAACGGCGGCGCTGACCTGGACAACAACAACCCGGCCCTCTCCATGGCCGCTGCGCCCAGCGACGCGGACGTGGTCTACGTGGGCGTGGCGCCCATCAACTCCCGGGCCCGCGTCTTCCGCACGCGCAATGGCGGCGATTCCTTCACCGACGTCACGGGAATTCTGCCGGACCGCTATCCCTCCGACCTCACCGTGCATCCCACGGATCCGGACATCGTCTATTCGGTGTTCATGGGCTTCGGAACGGGACACGTTTTCAAGAGCGTGGACGGCGGCGACAGCTGGACCGACATCAGCAGCTCCCTGCCCGACCTGCCCACCTCGGCGGTGACGCTGGACCCGGACTATCCCGACATCGTGTACGTGGGAACCGATCTGGGCTGCTACATCTCGCCGGACGGCGGTGGAAGCTGGCACCCCTTCATGAACGGCATGCCCACCACCATGATCAACGACCTGAAGGTCTACGCCAACGGCAGGCTGCTCCGCGCGGCGACCCACGGCAACGGCGTCCATGAACGCGTGCTCTACGATCCCACGGGCACCGACATCGTCGACGCCCTCGGTCCGCGACTCATCGGCCTCAGCGTCGCGCCCAATCCCCTGCAGAGCGGATCGCGGGTGAGCTTCAGCCTGAACGCGAGGGAATCGGTGAGCCTCGGTCTCTACGACGTGAAGGGACGCCTGGTGACGAAGGTGCTGGAGGGTGATCGCGCGGAAGGGCGCCACGAGAGCCGTCTGGATCTGCCCGAGCTCTCGGCCGGCGTGTACTTCCTGCGCCTGGAGACGCCCACAGGCATGGGCACCGCCAGGGTGGTGAAGCTGCACTAACGCACAAACCGGCTCGGAATACGTAATCTATATTACCGTTTGTGAGATATGTCCGACATCACTGCCTGTTCGTTCCGCATAGTTGAGGTTATCCTGTATATGCCCCGCTTGAAGGAGGCGGGGCCCTACAACAGGAGGCCTCCCATGCATCCCCTGCCGTCCCATTCGCCGCGAACAGCATTCTCCCTGTTGATGATCGCGGTTCTTGCGTTCATCCCCCTCGACGTTTCGGCCACGATATTCGAAGAGGTGCTGGGCTGGCGGGAAGACGTGGATCCCGTGGTCGCGCCGTCGCGTGAGTTCATGGTCATCCCCGAACAGGCGATCGACGGCTCGATGGCGAGAATCCGCATCATGGATCTCGACGCCTCGAGCGGCGCGCCGCTGGGAGTAACCTTCAGCTACGACATCCCGGGCCTGGAGCGGGGCGTCGATCCTCTCATCGTGCCAGACCTGGGCCCGGGCAGCACGGTTCTCGCGCCCGTGGAATCGCCGGACGGCCTTAACTCCGGATTGCTCGTTCTGCTGGTCGATGCCGCGGGACTGGTCGGCTACAGCGAGCTGATCGAACTGGACGACCTGGGCTTCATGCCCGACGTGGACGGCATCCACGACTTCTACGCGGGACCCGCCATCGCCTTCTTCCCCCTGGAAAGCCCCGGCGGCGACGTCCGTGGGATTCTTGCCGTCGACGCCGACGCCCGACCCAATTTCGGCGACGTGGGCGTCGGATCCTGCACGCTTCTTTCCACGGACGGTCGTCTGCTAGGCGACACGAACATCCAGGTGGACTGGCTCACCGGCCTGGCCCCCGGCGTGGATCCCCTGGCATTCGAGATTCCGAACTGCTGCACGCGACTGGCCCTGCCCGTGGCCTCGCCCGTGGGGGCCGACCTGCTTCTGGTCGATTTCGATCCCAATGTGCCTTCGCCGCCGCTCTTCCTCATCGAGCGAAGCGTGCGGGAAATCAACGCCGACACGACTCGCCCCACCGACTTTCCCGGCTACGAATGGGACGTGGATCTTCGACTCTTCGAATTCGGCTGCGGCGGTGGCGGCACGAATTCCATGCTCGTGCCCGTGGAAAGCGACGAGGGTGAAGGGGACATCTACTACCTCGACGAAGATGGCAACAGCCTCTGGGTGCTGAGCAACGACGGAGCGGCGGGCGGATTCTCATTTGACGGTTTCGAGAAGGGCGTGGATCTCCTGCCCGTATGCAACGGCGGGGGAAGTCATCCCCACCGACTTCTGGTGCCCACCGAGAATCCCCTCGGAACCGACGCCGACCTGCTCTACGTGGACATGACCAGCGGCGAGGTCTTCGCCCAAGTCGAAGACGTCAATGCGGGACTGAGCATCGAGGGCTACGAAGTCGGTGTGGATCCCCTGCCCTGGTTCGATGACCGCGTGCTACTGCCGGTTGAGGACGCCTTCGGCATCGGACGCCTGCTCGCCTTCGACGGCAGCGGCGTGCTCGTGGACGAGATCGGCATCGACGAGGACGGACAGGCCCGGGGATTTCCTCGCTCGGTCGATCCGGTCATCGCCCAGTACTCCGGCCCCATCGACAGGATCCTACATGTTCCCGTGGAGAATGCGAACGAATCCGGCAAGACCGACGTCCTGTCCTTTCCCGGCGACGGTTTGGCGGGCGGGGCGAGCCTGGAGGAGATCAACGATCCCCTGGGCCTCGTCATCGGGGCTTTCCGCCGCGACCTCGATCCCATGATCGTCGAGAATTGGCTGCCTGGCCTCGGCTGGATCTGGTTGCCTGAGTCCACGGCCGATGGCGACCAGGCACGCATCCGTTTCGAGCTCGTGCCCCAGACTGCCGTGCAACCGGTCCTGGTGCTGGCCACCGACGAGAGCGACGAGACCGTCCCCCAGCTGCAATTCTTCGATGCGGCCTACGGCACCCTACTCGCGGGATTCGATGACCCTCTCGGCATGGTCGACGGACTCGACCTGGGCAGCGGACGTGGCGCGTTCGGCTCGGCCAACCAGCCCTATGACCTGGTGGAGCCCGGCTACGACGCCGACAGCGATCCCACGGACGTGGAGAGTACCGTCTCAAGCGCCGGCGACTATCCGGACCACGCTCCGGCCGAACTTCTCGCACTCTGGTCCCACGCCAATCCCCTCGTGGCACCGGCCACATTGCGCCTCTCCCTGGCGGGAAGAACGCACATTCGAGTGGACATCGTCGACGTTGCGGGGCGCCGGGTTCGGCGACTTTTCGTCGGTGAAGGCGGCGACGGCGAACTGCCCTTGATCTGGGACGGTCTCGACGAGCATGGCCGGCGAGCTGGAAGCGGAGTCTACTTCGCTACGGTCACAGGAAACGGCCAGCGGCGAAGCAGCAAGTTCGTGCTGCTCCGTTGAGCGTCACTCGACCCGTGAGACGGCCGGGGAGGCCAAGCGCCCGCTTGACTTCCCCGGCCTCCTCGTTCAGCTTCGAGCCATGAAACACTGCTTTCGATTCCTGCTGGCGTGGACATTCCTGATCCCCCCTACCTTCTCCGGCGCCGAGGCCGAGTCCCTTGGACTTGCATCACCCGATGGGCGCCTGGGCCTGACATTCTCCTTGGAAGGCGGTCGCCCGAGCTACTCGCTCTCTCTGGACGGAAAGGCCATCGTCATTCCTTCGCGCCTCGGTCTGCAATTCCGTGAAGGTCCTCCTCTGGATCGCGACATGTCGATTCATTCGGTCGATCGATCCAGCCACGACGCCATGTGGACTCAGCCCTGGGGCGAGTTCGCTCGCGCCCGGAATCGCCATGAGGAGATGCGCGTCACCCTGGAAGGTCTCCAGGAGCGGCGCATGGTGCTGGTCTTTCGCCTCTTCGACGACGGCCTCGGTTTTCGGTACGAACTGCCCGAGCAGGATGCTCCGGGCGATTTCGTCATCATGGACGAGATCACCGAGTTCAACCTGGCCGAGCCGGCCCAGGCCTGGTGGATTCCCGCCATGGACGCCGAACGTTACGAGTATCTCTACCGCAGAAGTCCGGTGAACCGGATTCCCAAGGCGCACACGCCTCTCACCCTGGAGACCGAGAGCGGGCTCGCGCTCTGCATCCACGAGGCCGCGCTCACCGACTACGCGAGCATGACCCTGGAGCCGGCGGGCGAGAACCGCCTACGCTGCCAGCTCGTGCCCTGGGCGAGCGGCGTGAAGGTGATCGGGAAGACGCCCTTCCTCACGCCATGGCGCACGATCCAGGTTGCGGAACATCCCGCCGATCTCATCGAGTCGAAACTCGTCCTCCATCTCAACGAAGCCTCGAAGATAGAGGACAGCAGCTGGATTCGCCCGGGCAAGTACGTGGGCATCTGGTGGGGCATGCACATCGGCACCCACACCTGGGGTTCGGGTCCCAATCACGGGGCCACCACAGAGAACGCCAAGGACTACGTGAACTTCGCCGCGGAAAACGGATTCGCGGGCGTGCTCATCGAGGGATGGAACCTGGGGTGGGACGGCGACTGGTGGGGCAACGGCGGCAATTTCCTCTTCGACACTCCCCACCCGGATATCGACTACGAAGAGGTCTGCCGCTACGCCGCCGAGAAGGGCGTGCGCATCATCGGACATCACGAAACCGGAGCGGACATCGACAACTACGAGCGGCAGATGGAAGAGGCCTTCGCCTATTGCCGGAAGCTCGGCATCGACGCCGTGAAGACCGGATACGTGGGACGCAAATGCCAGGGCGAATGGCATCACGGTCAGTACATGGTGCGGCACTATCGCGAGGTCGTGGAACTGGCCGCCGAGTACGGCGTGATGCTGGACGTGCACGAACCCATCAAGGATACGGGCATCCGCCGGACCTGGCCCAACATGATGACAAGGGAAGGCGCACGCGGACAGGAGTACAACGCCTGGAGCGGCGACGGCGGCAATCCGCCCGAGCACGAGACCATCCTGCCCTTCACGCGCATGCTTTCGGGGCCCTTCGACTTCACGCCGGGCATCTTCCGCCTGCTCTATCCGGAACTCCGCGCCAACAACCGGGTGAACACCACCCTGGCCAAGCAGCTCGCCCTCTACGTGGTGCTCTACAGTCCCCTGCAGATGGCGGCCGACCTGCCCGAGAACTACCTGGACCAACCGGCCTTCCAATTCATTCGCGACGTCCCCTGCGACTGGTCGCGCACCCTGGCCCTGAACGGAGAGATCGGAGACTACGTGACCATCGCCCGTAAGGATCGGGCCAGCGAGGACTGGTACCTGGGCGCCGTCACCGACGAGCTGGGCCGTCAGCTGACGGTGAACCTCGATTTCCTGGACCCGGATCAGCGCTACCTGGTCACCATCTATCGCGACGGTCCCGATGCCGACTGGAAGTCCAACCCATACGATCTGAGGATCGGCGTGCGGGTGATGAATTCGGGGAACACCCTCACCATCAAGATGGCTCCGGGCGGCGGATTCGCGGCGAGGCTGCACCCCCTGCCTGAATAGAAAAACCCCGGCGCGCCGGCACCGGGGAGCCCCCTGCCGACGGTTTCCCGCTAGTAGTTTTCCAGGTTCGTGAACTCGGCGTTCTCGAGCCAGGTCTGAGGTTCGGTGAGGAAGTCCACCATGCCCTCGAGAAGATGCTTGTGGCGCTTCTCCTCGTCGGCGAGGCGAAGCAGCAGATCGCGCTGAGCGACGTTGTCCACTTCCCCCGCTTTCTCGACGTAGAAGGCCTCGCTCTTGGCCTCGATCTCGGCGGCGCGACGGTACACGTCGACCTGCTCGCCGGAGAGGTCCAGATCGTCCTTGGTGATTCCCGCGAAGATGTTGATGGCGTCGGTGAGCACCGAGGTTTCGGCCATCTCGGGTTCCGCCGATTCGGACATGCTCTTGAGGATTGCATAGTGCTTGTCCTCGTCGTCGGCCATCTGCCCGAGGATGGCCTTTACGCCGGCGTCCTGGCTCTTTGCGGCCAGCTCGCGATAGAGCTTGGCGCCGTCCAGTTCCATCTGCATCGCGAATTCGAAGATGTCCATTGCTCGCTCCTTGCTGCACTCCAGGGTCGACTTGCCGGATACAAGCTAATGACGAAGCGGCGGGGCTGCCAGATCCCAGGTCGATCTTCATGGAGAAGCCATGAAAAACCCCGGCGGCGGGCGCCGGGGTTTCGAGATACCCATGGGCCGACCTAGAAGCCGAAAAGCAGTCCGGCCGAGTAGGTCCTGAGCTTGCCGAAGTTCATCTCGGCATTGACCTTCACGCCGAGATTCAAGGTGGCCCCGATGGTTCCGCGACCGCCCTGAGCACCGTCGATGGAGAAGGAGATCTGCTCGGATTCCGAACCGTCTCCGATGTAGGTGTAGTCCACGTCCATGGTCGAGGACTCCTTGGCGCCACCGGCGTAGACCGTGATGATGGGCGTCAGGCTCTTGCTCACCGCACCGTAGTAGCTGGTGGCCGAGGTCTGCAGGGACTCGCCGATGTCGAGGTTCTGGTAGAAGAAGCCCACCAGGACGTCCACGGGCAGGGTGGGCATCAGATTGCTCACGCCGTAGGCGGCGCCGAAACCGAAGTAGCCGAGGTCGCCGAAGTCGCCCATGGTCATGGTCGGGAGCCAGCGAAGGGTCGCCTGAAGTCCGGCGATGCCCCCCACCGAGATCTCGGGCGTGGCGAGGAGCACGTAGTCCATGTCCACCAGCGAAGCGATGGTATCCACCTGATAGACCGGCAGGCCGTTCCAGTAGGCCGTGACGCGGCCCTTCTCGTCCTCGGCGCCGAGCACCGTGGGACCCTCGTAGACCACGTCGCCGGTCTCGCCGGGCAGGCCGAAGGGGGTCAGGTCGACTTCCTCGATGATTCGGAAGGCCTTGTCCTCGTCGGTGATCTTGGTGGCCATGGCCTTGAAGCCCACATTGAAGGTGAGACGGGTCTTGGGAATCTTCGCGGTGTGATAGAGACCGGTGTTCGTGTTGATGCCGAAACCGTGGATCAGGGGCGCAAGGTAGCCCTCGGCGTAGGACTGGCCGATCTGCTCGATCAGTTCATCGAGGGTCTCATCGCCGGCCCAGGACGGCACCGCCCACAGCATTGCGAGCAAGACGGCGGCGGCCATGAGCCGGCCCTTGCTCCGGGGATTCGGGGACATGTTCATCCTCCCGGTATTGAGTTCTCGCTATCCGATCCACGCGATCAGATCGGCGTTACTTCTCCAGTTTCCAGATCGATGCTCCAGGCAAAACTGCCCACTTCCACCGTGGCGGTCTCATCCGGGTGGAAGGTGATGTACCCGGTGGTATCCATCGAAACCACTTCGATGGTTCCCCCCGTGGGATAGCCATCGTCGGGCACAACCACGTCGATGACGGTGAAGTGAATCACATAGTCCACGAGAGTGAGGACTCCCGTGCCGTTGGCCAGCATTGGATCGTCGCCCATTCCGACTAGATCGAATTCGAAGAAGAGCATGATGCCGGGCAGTTCCTCGGGCTCCCAACTGATGGGCTCGCCGGGATTGGTCCAGATGTGCTCCGGGTCGGTGGTGTGCTGGATACATCCCTCGAAGGGATCGATGTCGCAGTCCTCATAAGCTGCCCGACCACTATCGTTCATCCATGGTATCGCGTTCACGATGGCGAGGGCCAGGAAGCCGGACTGGTGTGCCAGGTCTTCCTGGTCTGCGGTGATCTCGTCGTTGGGCGTCACGCTCTCCTCGCTGCAGCCCACGAAGATCGAGGCGCCGAGAAGCAGGATCCCGAGAATCACGAAGTGACGGAAAACGGATTTTCCTCTCATGGCGGATTTCCCTCCTTGCAATGCGGCGTCGGACGGATCGCCGCAGGGATCTGAACCCTAGCACAGGCCCCTCGCGAAAGAATACCGAAAAAGGAAACTGTCGGAAGGATCGATCAGAGCAGGATCATGATCTGAAAGAAGGACTTATCGTGGAAGAGGAAGGAGTCGTAGGGCTCCTCGTCAAGCTCGAAGGTTTCGGTGAAGAGCAGCGCCACGCCTTTCCATCGATAGTCGAGGGTCAGGTAGAGACGGTTCTCGTCGCGGTCGAAGTGTCGATACTCCTCGCCGATCCAATCCGGATCGCCACCGGGCCTCACGTCGATTCCGCTGCCCGCGTAGCCGAAGTCCATCCGAAAGCGATCGTTCACTCGCCAGGCGAGCCCCGCCTGCCAGGATCGGGACCGGGCCGCGTAGTGATAGCCCTCGTCGGGCAGGTCTTCGCCTTCGGAATCCTCGAATCGCTCGCGATATTCGAAGAGCAAGGAAGCGCTCCACCGCTCGTTCAAGTCGCGCTGCAGTTTCGGACGCAGCCAGAGCGTTTTCCGATCGATGCGCTTCGCCAGGACAACGCGTTCCACCAGGGGAATCGTTTCATCCCGGCCGCGCTTCCAGCCGGCGCCGAGGAGCCCGCGCCAGGCCCCGAGCATCGGGCTCCGGACATCCAGGCGCAGCCGCGCTCCCTCCAGTTTGTGAAGGTAGTCGGGATCGGGCAGCCAGATGGCCGGCGGGTGATGCTTCCGCTCGGTGGGCAGGAGCAGACCCGCGTCGAGGGCGAGCCTTCCGCCGTTCTCTCCGCCGATGGCGGCCCAGGCGCTCAGGAAGCGCGGCAGCTTGTCGTAGATCCATCTCTCTTCGGCCTCGATGCTGCGCTTCTTCGCGATGCGATTGCCCACGAAGCGCTGCAGATTGAGATCGATGCCGAACCCCTGCCCTTTTTTTGGACGCCAATCGTAGCGCAGTCCCAGATCGTGATCGGCCTTGGCGAATCGCGGACGATAGTAGAACCCGATTGCATGCTCGTTGAGCCCATGCCAGGCCAGCGCGATCTCGTTCCACTCGATCCGATGGCTGAAGGCGTCGGTCTTGCGATAGGCGTAGGCGATGTCGAATCGCCCGCCCAGATCCCGGCGGAGCTTGGCCTCGATGCCGATCTCCCACTTCTCGTGGGTGCCGCAGCTGTTGCTGAGGCGCATGCCCTGTTCGGCGCTTCGCCAATCGCGCTGCCAGTCCTCTCCGAAGAGCGAGAAGAGGTGATCGAGAGGGTACTCGTCGTCGGTGTCCTGCACGTCCATGCGCCAGGTCTCGAACTCGCTCATGTCCGCCGCGGCGACGCAGGACGATATCGAGAGCAGGACCGCGACGATCCTGGAGATATGCCGGCTTCCGATCATGTCGCGGATCATAGCCGGAGTCGGAGCGGAATACATCCCGAAAGCAGTCCTATTCGACCGGTGGTTGGAGGCTCTGCGCCCAGTCGGGGAAAACGCCCGCCTCGATGCCGAAGATCGAAGATCCCAGGAAATAGAAGAAGGCCGCGATGATCAATGCGCCCAGGATGTTCAGCAGCAGTCCGGCGCGAGCCATCTCCGCGATGCGCAGACGCCCGCTGCCGAAGACGATGGCGTTGGGCGGCGTGGCCACGGGCATCATGAATGCGCAGGAAGCCGAGAGCGTGGCGGGGATCATGAGCAGCAGCGGATTCACCTTCATGGCGATGGCCACCGAGGCGAGGATGGGAAGGATCATCTCGGTGGTGGCCGTGTTGCTGGTGAGTTCGGTGAGGAAGGTGATCACCAGGCAGATCATGAGGATCATCAGGAAGGGAGGTACGCCGGCCAGTCCGGCGAACTCGTTGCCGATGAGCGCCGAGAGGCCCGTCACCTGGAAGCCCTTGGCCAGGGCGAAGCCGCCGCCGAAGAGCAGCACGATGCTCCAGGGCAGCCTCGCGACGACATTGGGGCTCATAATGGCCGGACTCTTCGCCTCCTTGCTGCGGGAAGGGATGAGGAAGAGGGTCATGGCCATGAAGAGGGCGACGGTGCCGTCGTCGATGTATCGGGGAAAGGGCAGGAAATCCGACCATCCGGGAACACTCAGGAAGCCCAGGTTCAGCGGCTTGCGGAAGACCCAGAGCAAGGCCGTGAGGCCGAAGACGAGGAAGACGATCTTCTCTTCGAAACGGGCGGGACCCAGGGCGGCGTGCTCGCGATCGACGACGCCATGGTCCACCCGAAGCTGCGAGGGCACGCGGAAGAAGATGCGCGTGATCGCCAGCCAGGCTACCGACAGGAGGATGATCGAAAGGGGCAGTCCCATGAGGAACCAGGTGCCGAAGGCGATGGGTTCGGCGCCGGGGAAGGTGATCTCGAAGATCCTCGCGAAGGACAGATTCGGCGGCGTACCCACCAGCGTGGCGATGCCGCCGATGGAGCAGGCGTAGGCGATGCCGACCATCAATCCGACGGCGAAGCGATGGGTCTCGTCCTTCCCGAAACGCGATTCCATCTGCGAGACGATGGCCAGCCCGATGGGCACCATCATGATGGCCGTCGCCGTGTTGCTGATCCACATGGACAGGAAGGCCGCCGCCGCCATGAAGCCCAGCACGATGCGCGCGGGTCCTCCCCCGATAGCCCGGATGATGACCAGGGCGATGCGCTTGTGCAATCCCCAGCGCTCCATGGTCAGCGCGATCATGAATCCGCCGATGAACAGGAAGATGGTGCTGTTCACGTAGATGGGCGCGGTGGATTTGCCTGGCAGGATCCCCAAGAGGGGAAAGAGCAGAAGTGGCAGGAGTGCGGTGGCCCAGAGCGGAATGGCCTCGGTGATCCACCACACCGCCATGAGGGCGGCCACGGCGGCCATGCGCGTCACGGCGGGTTGACCGGGGTCCAGATCCGCGAAGAACAGGATGCCTGCAAACAGCAGGGCGCCGAGGGCGAGGCCGATTTTCTGGCTCGGGCTGCGCGCGGCTCCGAGCTGCTTCTCCCGCATTGCTTCCGCCTTGATCGGGCTAAGTCATCCTGAACGAACGATTTGAGGCTAGCCGAGACCGGCCGGCCTGTAAAGGAAGGCGAGATTCGGGCCCCCGGGGAGCATCCCGCATTGCGGACCTGATTAATGTAAATCCTTGATTTCAGAGGAATTACAATTCCGGCGGATTGTCTTTAAATGTCGCTTGGGTTACAGTTATATCTGAGAAATGAAACTATAGTTACACCCTGACCGCGCCATCGCGCTGGGGAGAGAAGACCGGGAGGAGGAAAAGGCGAAGCGCAGAACCCGGAGGTTCCGGAATGAATCCCACGAGGAAGCATCGCCGACTCTTCCTGTCCCTGACCATCTTCCTGGCCATTCCCCTTCATGCCGGCGCGGCCTGGACCGAGGCCGGCCACAGCATCCTGACCCTCGACGAAGCGCTCGGCCGCCTTCATTCCGAGACCGGCATCGCAGGCCGAAGCGCGCTTCCCGGGGACACCCCCGTGATCTTTCCCGGCGATCCATCCCAACTCGGACCCAAGGCCATTCAGGTGGCTCTGGTGCAAAGCGGGATGGCCCTCCGGGATGACGGAGAAATCGTCCGGCCCCACGCCTTGAGCGAGAGGATGCGCGCCGAACGCAGGCGCATCCCCCACTTCATCTCGACGCCTCGAGGACAGGACGCCATCGACAGCGGCGGACTGGTTCTCTTCGGCACCGTCCACGAGCCGCCCTTCACTGTGGAAGTCAGCATGGGCGAAGTGCTCATCAACGGCGTGTCCGTGTATCCCTCGCCGGGCGAGGCGGCCGCACCACCGACACCCAGCGACCGGCAGCGGGCGAATCACGAAAGCCTCGAGGCCGGCGTCGCCGACTTCGCTTCCTCCTCGCGACAAGGGGACGAGCACGGCGCACGTCAGCGCCTGGCGGCGAGCATGCTCGAGCGCCCCGAAATCCTGAGCGCCGAATGGACCGGCGATAGTGATCTCACCCTCACTCACCGGGACGGCAGCATCGAGTTGATCACCATCAGCGACGAAGGTCGTGACGCCGACGCCAGCGCATCCTCCGAGGACGAAGCCCTCAGGGGCCTGGCCGACGGCCTGCGCCGCAATCTGGAAGACAACTTCACCGTGCTGGCCGGAGCCAGCTATCTGCTCACGGTCAATCACGCCAATGCCCACAGCTTCCGCCGGCGCGTCGAAGAGATTCGAAACTCCGGTGAAAGCGAACTCATGAAACTGGCGCGCCTGCAGGCCTGGACCGGCCAGCGCAACGCCGCCGCCGACCTGCTCTTCAACCAGTAAGGAGGATGGCCATGAAATCGACGAATCGAATTCTCGTGCAGTTCGCGTTGGCGCTCCTGCTGCTGGCCCTCGGAAGCTCGGACCTTCTCGCCGGAGCCAATGAGACTCCCGGCAAGAACTTCAGACCCCACACCTTCAGCTCCTTCTCGTCGAACCTCTGGGAGTTCGGCAACGTGGACATCGGCATCTTCCGCACCTGGGTGGTGGGCAGTCAGCACTACGCGCAGGGCGCCACCTACGGAGACGCCGCCAACGATCTGAATTCCGGCGGTGGAGGCATCTGGAACTTCTTCACCTTCTGCAGCGACCGCAGCGCGGATGTCCTGCTCGTGACCTCCCACGGCTGGAACAACCCGACCACCTCCGTGGAGCAGTATCCGCCCACGCCTCAAGGACTGGCCGCGCGGGATTCCGTGTTCAACTACTACAACGGCATCTTCGCGCCGGGCACCATCATGAAGCGCAACTGGGTGCGAACCAACGGCACCATCCGCTCCTACCACATCGACGTGACCCAGTCCTTCTACACCACCTACTTCCAGACCCCCCAGGCCTTCGCCTGGTGGGCCACCTGCTGGTCTTCGCTGCTCAGCATGACCGCGGCCACGGAGGCACGCTGCTTCCTCGGTTACAACCAGGTGGTCTTCAGCTCGAAGTGCTACTGCGACGAGCGCCGCATACTCAGGCGAATGGACGGGCAATCCGGTCAAGGAAACCGGCCCCTCGCGGCGGCCGCGGCCGGCATCAACGGAGCCTGCCCTCCTGGCGGCGCGAGCCTGATCCTGCAGGGCAAGCTCAATACGACGCTCTCTCCATCCGTGACGGCTCACGCGCCAATCGGCGAGGTCTGCGCGCCCACGCCCGGCTTCGTGAGCTTCGACACGAGCATGGACGTGACCGTCCCGCCCGGGGCGGTGGTGGTCGCCAGGGGCGACGGCATACTCATCAACCATGCATGGGTGGGCGACGATCGGATCGATTTCGAGGTGATCCCTCTCGCGGAGTGGCCGCTCATTCTCTACGACGTCATCGAGAGCAAGGCCCGAAGCAAGGCGGACCGCGCGCGCCTGGACGGCAACACCAAGCCGACCACCAACGCCCTCGGACCCAATCGCGACGACTACATCTGGCTCACCGTCTGCCCCTGCGACATCATCGAGGTGCCGGTGACGGTCATCGACCCCCTCCCCGAACCCGTGGTGCCGGTGATCACGGGGCGCGAACTCACCATGGTGACGCCCCTGTCCAATAACCTCACCGACACGCCCCTCACCGTGAACCTCAGCTTCATCGATGAACAGGGCTGGTACGACGGAGGGCCCATCAATCTCGATCTGCCCCCAGGCCAGGGCGCGACACCCCAATGGGTGATGACCGTGCCCGAGGATCTGCCGGCCGGTTTCGCCAATCCGGTGACCCTCATCGTCGACGGCGCAGGGCCGCCCCAGATCATCCAGGGCATCATCACGCTGGATCCCCCGGTTTCCGTGGACATCGTCAGTCCGCCCTACGGTCTGCCGGGACAACCTCGACTGCTGGACATTCGCGTGGAGAACAACACCGACGGCATCCTCGATTTCGAGAACGTCTTCTACGAATCGGATCTGGGTGGAGATTGGCAGGTCTTTCCCGAGGAGCCCGAGCTCATGACCATCGAACCGGGCGGGGTGTTCTACGACCAGATCACCTTCGTGCCGCCCATCTCGGCACCGCCGGGTGCGGGAGCGCCCCTCGATTTCTTCGCCGAGATCAACGGCCTGCCCACGCAGGTACCCGTCGGCGAGATCTTCGTGGGTCTGCCGCTGATCGTGGAGCCCTTCGATCCGCTCGGGCTGGTGCCGGGCAATTCGAACGCGCAGATCCCGTTCCTGCTCACGAATCCCACGGATCAGCCTCTGGTCTTCAACGCGATCCAGAACAACAACCTGGGCCTTCCCGGCTTCGTGAACTGCCCGCCGCTCCTGCCCGCGGGTCAGACCGTGGAATGCCAGGTCATCCTGAACATCCCGCCGGATCCCGCTCTCGTGGGCCAGGAGCTCATTCTGGATCTCACCTTCGTGGAGGATTTCGGCTTCGACTACTGGACCCAGTTCAACTTCATCATCGATCCGGCCCTCGGCATCGTGCAGCTGCCGACCTCGCCGCTCTACACGGGCACTCTCGGCGGGCAGCTCTTCGACATGCCCTTCCTGTTGCTTAACAACTCCGAGTTGCCCATGCAGGTCTTCGTCGAGCCGCTGAGCCCGGACCTTCCCCTGTCGCCGTCGGGCATTCTGGTTCCGGTGCCTCCGCTGGCCGGCACGGAGCTCATGCTACAGGCCCTGGTCATCGACGATCAGGCGCCGGGCAACTTCAGCGCTCAGCTCAATGTCCAGACCACCGAGGACGCCCCCCGCGGCATCGGTGACCAGGTCTTCGAGTTCGAGATCGAGGTGTTCAATCCCGTGGTGGTGGACCTCCAGGAGCGTGGCATCTCCGGCGTGGCGGGCGAGGTCCTGACCCTGGAGGCGAGCATCCACAATCTGCGGGAGGACACTCCCATGAGCGGAGACTTCGAGTGGAGCGATGAGAAGGGATGGCTGCTCGGCGATCTCCTGGGCAGCTACGCCCTGGCGCCGGGTGGCAGCGACTCGGTGACCATCGACGTGCAGATCCCGCTGAACTTCTCCGCCGCGGCCGACTCCGATTCGGTGGCCATCCGGGTGGACATGATCTACGACTCCGGGCTTCTCGCCTCGAGCGAAGGCTCCACCTGGGTGATGGTGCTCGGCGACAGCACCACCTCGGCTCCCGACGGTTCCGCGCCCGCCTTCGACGCCCTTGCGGGCATCTATCCCAACCCCTTCAATCCGAAGACCTCGGTGCGATTCAACCTGGCCACGGCCGGCGAGATCGAACTCTCGGTGCTGGATGCCCAGGGCCGCCGAATCATATCCCTGGCGCAGGGATACTGGGAGCGAGGCGTCCACGAGTTGAGTTGGGACGGGCGGGATGAGGCGGGGAGGTCCTCGGCCAGCGGAGTCTATTTCGTGCAGCTCCGTACCCGGGAGGGGACCTACGGCTCCAAGGCCATCCTTCTGAAGTAGAACCGCACGTTCGCAATGATGCCCCGGCACTCGCCGGGGCTTTTTTTATTCGTTGCGGTCATCTGAATCTTTCATTGACTTGGGAGAATCGATCGAGTAGGGTTTACTGGCATTTCATCACTATAGTGAATTCTGGTCCGGAATGGCGCGAAGTGTGCTTTTCATTTCGTGCAGTTGAAACAAGTCCAACCCGGAGGATCCTCTATGAAATTGCTAACTGCCCTCTGCATCATCGCGCTGGCCTTCCCCGTCCTGGCCAACGATCTCGATCTGAAGGTGCCGAACGATGGCGGACCGGCCGGTGCGCGCGTCGACTGCGACGTCAACGGCTGCGACTACTACGGCATGACGGTGGGCACCAACTTCGACGACACCGCGGGGCTTCTCGCCTTCGGTCCCATCACCACCGCCGGCGGATGCGCCATCACCAATGTGGTCCTCTCCATCGACATCGATCAGACCTGGGTCGGCGATCTCATCATCGACCTCTACTACGATGAGGACTCCGACGGAAACTACGACTACGGCCCCGTGACCGCGCTTTGCCGTCCCCAGCTCGACGGCTGCCCCCTCGAGGACTGCTGTGGTTGTTCCGGCAATGTCGTTGGCGTATTCACCTTCGGTGACGATGCCGCCGAGCCCCTGGGCGAGTACGACTGCCCGGGCGACTTCATACCCGGTTGTTTCCTGCCCGCCATCGAATCGCCGGCCGGCTTCGCCGACACCTTCGCGGGCGCTGCCGCGGGCGGCGACTTCTGGCTGGAGATCGGCGACGGCGCCGGCGGAGACATCACCTACTTCAACGCTTGGGGCGTCTACGTCTGCTGCGGCACCACCGCCAGCGAGAGCACCAACTGGGGACAGATCAAGTCCGAGTTCTAGACCTGAACCCCTCCGACAATCAGGTGACCCCGCCCGATCGGGCGGGGTTTTTCGTTCAGAAGAGGAACAGAGTGCTGAAGCGAAGGCGCGTGGAACTGGCGGCCTTGTGGATGCGCGTACCGATGTAGACCGACTCGAGGATCACCGAAGCGTCGCCGTATTCGATGACCGCATGGTTCAGCTCCAGGTCGAAGCGAAGGCGGCGCGCAGGCGCCAGGTGCAGACCGCCCCCCACCACGCCGGTCATGCCCGACAGCTCCATGCGCTCATCGCCGCCGCTCACCGGCTCGATGACGGTCTGTGCACCGCCGAAGCTTCCGCGCAGATAGGGACGGATGGGACCGCGATCGAAGAAGTGGCCGCGGATGCCGAAGGTGAAGGTGACGAAGTTCGCCTGCACTTCCGGGATGCTCGTATCGTAAACGCTGCTCTCCACGTCGAAGGTGAGCTTCACCCGGCTTCCCAGCCAGCGGCCTCCGGTGAGGGCGAATCCGAAACCGGCCCCGTCGACCACGTGGAAGGGATCGTTGGCGCTGGCTTCTTCCAGCTGCTTCCACCCTCCCATGATCCCGAAGCCGATCTCCCAGGGATGGGCCCCTTCGGCCGATTCGATCTCGAGGGCATTCGCCGGGAACAGTCCGAAAGCGAGCAGTGCGCTCGTCGCGATGGTCAGGGCTCGCCAGTTTCTCATGCTCGTCCTCCTTCGAGAAAACCCGGGCCGGCAAAGCGCCGGCCCGGTCTTCGCGAGGCCTCGGCCGGGGCCGATCCTAGCTGATCTGCATGTCCGTACCGTCCGGACCGAACTCGATGTCGTAGGTCACCGTGTTTCCCCACTGGGTCACGGTGATGGTTCCGGATCCGCTGCCGTCCGGCGCGAACCAGATCTCGCCCTCCACCGAAGGATCGCCCTCGGCGTTGGGATCGGCGGCCGAGAAGATCAGGTGACCGCCTCCGCCTTCGAGATCTTCGTAGCGGAAGTCGCCGCTGGCTCCGTCGTTGCGGCTCCAGCTGCCTTCGGCGAAGTCGTCCTCCGCCGAAGCGAAGGTGAACTCTTCGTAGAGATCCTCATACTCGCGATGCCCGGATGCCGTGAAGTCGCTGGGGTCGCCCTCGGAGGTGAAGTAGGTCTCGTCGGGTCGTCCGTCCTGCCAGGTGTAGATGTCCCAGGCTTCCGTGTAGCCTTCCAGGGAAGTGCCGTGCTGATCGCGGCTCACCGGATCGTTGCCCGCGGGATAGGTGGTCAGCACCGAGTAGTCCCCGGTGTTCTCGTTCCAGCTGCCCGAAACCTCGGTACCGTCGGCGCGGGTTTCCTCGATGGTGGCCGTGCCCTGGCCGTCCCACTCGATGTAGGACTCGTAGCTGCTGCCGTCCTGGTACTCCATGAGTGTGTAGAGGGAACCCGAACCGTCGCATTCGATGTCGGCCTCGCGAACGAGGTGAACGAGCCACCAATCCTCGCTGTACCAGACGTCCTGGTAGGCTTCGCCGCCGCAGGGCTCCTCGCCGGGCTGCACGGGTTCGTCGGGGATCATGTGCACGTAGTTGCGGGGGCTCCCGCCGTCGATGGCGGTGCCGTCGAAGATGGACAGGCGGCTCAGCTCGTAGAGAAGGTCGTCCTCGGCGTCTTCCAGGTCGCCCATGTCCACGCGAACCGTGTCGCTGATGGATTCCAGCCATTCGTTGATCGGGGCGGCCGTGAAGTCGCCGCGGGCCTCCAGCACGGTGCCGTCCTGGATGGGACCGCCCAGGGGATCCTCGAGGATCACGTGATGCTCGGCGTCGCTGCGCCAGTGCACGGTGGACTCGAGGGAGTACATGAGATCGTCCTCCTCAACCTGGAACTCGCCCAGATCCACGATGAGTTCGGACTCGGTCCAGAGCTGCAGGGGATGGAAGCGCGGCTCGTCGACCCGGAGGTAGGCGCGAACCTGAACGCCGGGCTCGATGGGACCCTCGCCGGAGAGAGGCGCCACGATGGCGACGTCCAGCTCTCCTCCGAACCATTCCTCTTCGCTCTCGAAGCGATGGTAGAGGTCGTCGCTGTCGTCCTCGAGGGTGCCGCCCATATCGATGAGGATCTCCTGCTCGCGGCGGATCACCTGTCCGATGATGGGCGCGTACTCGTGCTGCTGCACGTACTTGACCATGTCGTTTTCGGGATCCACCCAGACCAGCGCGTCCAGGCCGGTGGTGTCGGGTCCGTCATAGTAGTGCACGTCGATGGTGTCGCCCGGCGCGTCACGATTGGACCAGCCATGGCCGATGTCGGGAGACTCCATCATGCGGCGAGAAAACGCGGGAAAGGAAGCGGCCTTCGAAGAGAGACGGCCGAGGGCCAGAAATTCATCGGCCGTCCGGACACTCTTGTTGGGGAAATCCACTCCCTCCCCCGACCAAGTATCCGAGTCCGCATCTCCGTACAGACCTCCATCCTCGGCGAGACTGCTCAAAGGATTCTCGAATTGGTTCAGCAGGCTCAGGTTCTGCTCCACCGCCGCCGTCGTCTGCGCGGACTGCGCCAGGGACGAGGCGATGTCGAGATCGGGATCCTCCTGAACGGGAGTGGCCAGATCGCAGCCCGTGGCGAAAATGATCATCGCCACCAGCGGCGCCAGCGCCATAAGGGTCGTCTTGGAATTGAGAACTCGGCTTTTCATGGGTATGTCCTCCTGTTTTTCCGGCTCGACCCTGCTACCGCAATCCGCGTGCCTCAATTCAGGCCCCGTTTCCTGCGGTAGACAGCTTCTTTACTCATTGTACGACAATCGTTTACGGATTCAGGCCACTCGCCTACCTCAAAGCGCGGGCTGTGACTCTCCGTCACACTGTGGCTCCCAACACTCACAGTTCATCCCCCTCGCCCAGCCCCAGCCGGCGGATCTTCTTGTGCAGGTTGGTGCGCTCCACGCCCAGATCCTGAGCCGCCCGGGTCACGTTGCCCTGGCGCCGTTCCAGAGCCAGTCGGATGATCTCCCGCTCGAAGAGATTCTTGCACTCGCTCAAGGGCTGGCCCGCCAAGGTATCCGCCAGGGCGCTCACCGCCTCGTCGAGGCTGCGGAAACGCGCGGTCGAATCGCCGCCCGTCAGCTCCGGAGGCAGATCCTGGGGACCGATGCTCTCGCCCCCCATGATCAGCAGTCGCTCCACCTGGTTTCGAAGTTCGCGGATGTTTCCCGGCCAGGCATGCCTGGCGAGCTTCTCGAGGATTTCGGGCTCCATGCGTTTGGCGGGAAGTCCGTACTTGCTCTCGAACTCGTTCTGGAAACGTTCCACGAGCAGGGGGATGTCCTCCTTGCGCGCGCGAAGCGGCGGCAGATGAATCGGCACCACCGCCAGACGATAGTAGAGATCCTCGCGAAACTCCCCCTCGGCCACGGCGGACTCGAGTTTCTTGTTGGTGGCGGCGAGCACCCGCACGTCCACCTTCTCCGTCTTGCCGCCGCCCACCTTCTCGAACTCGCCTTCCTGGAGGGCGCGGAGCACCTTGGTCTGGGTGTTCAGGCTCATGTCGGCGATCTCGTCCAGGAAGAGCGTGCCGCCGTCGGCCGCGCTGAACTTGCCCTCGCGGTCGCGGTCGGCGCCGGTGTAGGCGCCCTTCACCACGCCGAAGAGTTCGCTTTCGATGAGGGTCTCCGGAATGGCCGCGCAGTTCACGCGCACGAAAGGTCCCTTGGCCCGATCGCTGGCCCGGTGGATGGCCCGCGCCACCAGTTCCTTGCCCGTGCCGCTCTCGCCGGTGATGAGCACCCGCGCGGGACTGGGCGCTACGCGTTGGATCTGTTCGCGCACCATGCGCAGGGCGTCGCTCTCGCCGATGATCTCGTCTTCGGCCTCCAGGTTCCTGCGAAGCTCGAGGTTCTCCCGGCGCAGACTCACCCGATCCATGACCGCCGCGGTGGTGGCCAGAAGCCGCGACTTGCTGAATCCCTTTTCCAGGAAGTCCGCGGCGCCGAGCTTGAGGGCCTCGACGGCCTTCTCCACCGTGGCGTGCCCCGAGATCATCACCACGGCCAGGTCCGGCCAACGCTCGCGGATCTTCTCGAGGGTTTCGATGCCGTCCATGCCGGGCATCTGGATGTCCAGGTAGACCAGGTCGAAATCGCCGCGCTTTTCGAGCATGACCAGGGCCTCGTCGCCGGCGTGCACGCTGACCACCTCGTGCCCCTCGGACTCGTGGATCATCTCCATGCTGCGTCCGATGTTCTTCTCGTCATCCACGACGAGGATGCGGCCCTTCATGAGCGGTCCTCCATGGGCAGGCTAAGCCGGAAGCGGGCGCCGGACCCCTCCTCGAGCCTGACCTCGCCGCCGTGCAGCAGCATGACGCTGCGCACGAGGGCCAGGCCGAGGCCCATGCCGCTTCCCTTGGTGGTGAAGTGGGGTTCGAAGATGCGTTCGCGGATCTCCCCGGGCACGCCGGAGCCGTTGTCCGCGAAGATCAGTTCGGCGCGGCCCGCAGCCTCGCGGCGCGTGCTCACGGAAATGCGCGCCCCGTCCACGCCGTTCAGCGCGGCCACGGCGTTCTCGAAGAGGTTCGAGAGCACGCGGCGCATCTGTTCGGAGTCGAAGTCGAACTCGCCCAGATCCTCGTCGAGATCCAGCTCAACCGGCACCGACCCGTAGAGGTGGGAGAGATCGCGGAGAAGCTGATTCAGGTCCGAAGGCAGTTTCTTCATCTCAGGAGTGCGCGCGAACTCGCTGAACTCCCGGGACAGCTTCCGAAGGCTCTCCACCTCCTCCTCGATGATGCGACCCGATTCGGAAAGCAGCGCGCCGTAGTTTTCGTCCTCGCCGCGGTAGCGATCGCGAAGCTCCTGCACGACCAGGGAGATGGGCGTAAGAGGATTCTTGATCTCGTGGGCCAGACCGCGGGCCATCTCGCGCCAGGCCGCCATCTTCTCGAGATCGAGCAGTCGCCGCTGCTGACCTTCCAGGTTGGAGGCCATGTCGTTGAAGGCCAGGACCAGTTTGCCGACCTCGTCGCGTCCGCCGGGATCCAGACGCAGGCTCCAGTCTCCGGAGCCCACCCGTTCGGCCCCTTCCACGAGGGTGTCCAGGCCGCGGGTAAGGCGACGGCTGAGCAGTCCGGCCAGGATCAGCGACAGCAGCAGGATGATCAGGTAGACCAGCAGGAAGGGATAGAGGAAGCCGCGGGTCAGGCGCTCCTTCTCCAGATCGAGGCCGGCCTGCAGCTGCTGGGCGCCGACGATGCCGTCGAAATCGGCGAGGAATTCCGCGGGCAGGGGCCGCGTGAGTATGTAGGGTACGCCGCCCCGCATGACGAGGGCCGCCAGCCGGCTGCGCGAGGCGGCTCGGAGCGAGATCATTTCACCGTCTCCGCGCAACTCGTCCAGATGCTCCTGAGCTTCGGCCACCAGGGCGTCGGACTTCTCTCCCAGGTAATCGTCGCTGCGAGATTCGGCCCGGCCATCCGCGCCAAGGCGGATCCACTGGAACTCCTGGCGATGAGCCAAGGGGCCGGCGGCCAGGGCCGATTGCACATCCTCTCGGAAGTCGCGGGCCTCGCTGCGAAGGTATCGACGCGCGGTCTCGGCGCCGGCGTCCAGGCCCGCGCGAAGATCTTCGCTGAGTCCCAACTCGAAGCTCTTGTGAATGAGCTGCCGCACCGCCCAGGTGGCCGGAAGGGCCGGCAGCAGGGCCAGCAGCGCGAAGGTCAGGAAGATGCGCAGGCGCAGACTCATGGCTGCTCTCCCTCCAGGGCGGATTGGGCCTCGACGACGCGCAGATCCTCCATTCGGAAGGGTCCGAAGCGCGTGGACTGGCCCCAGTTCCTGTCGCGATCGACATTGCGGAAGAAACCGTCGATGAGTCCCCCGAGATCGACGCGGAATTCCCGGCGGCTGGGATCGCGGGGATCGCTCACCGTCTCGGCCAGCCAGCGGGCCACGCGATCCTCCTCCTCGCCGGCGAAGGGATTGACCGATACGCGAAGCCGCAGGTGGAAGGTGGCCTGGGGAGGCACGGCGCTCAATGGCGCGAGAGGCAGGGCTTCGAGGCGGTCGCAGGCGGAGCGCAGGGCGAGGAAGTCCTCGAAGATGGCGCTGAATTCGCCGCGCCTCAGGCCGTAGATGCCGTCCCAGACGTCGTAGCTGAGCTCGCTCCGAAGCAGAATGCCGCGATGTCCTCCGCCGTCGCCCTGCAATTCGATGACGCAGTCGATGACCACGGGAAGGCCGCTCTTGAGCGTGTTCTCGATGGGACGGGGAAAGAGGTTCTCGAACTCGAGATCCGCGACCAGGTAGTTGCCGCTGCGCGCGGGATCCACCCGCACGGCCCGCGGCTCGTCGGCCAGCAGTCCCGTCGCCAGCAGGAGTGTAACGAACAGCCCTATGACGCGTCCGCGCGCCATCAGAAGCTGTGCCCCAGGGTCAGGTAGTACCAGGTGGACTCGCCGGTCACGCCGCGGGTGACGGGAAAGCCCACGTCGAAGCCGAGCACCCCCATCCAGGGGATCTCGTAGCGAAGACCGTAGCCCATGCCCATCTGCAGCGTGTCGTAGTCGACCTCGAAGTCGCGGTCATCCGGCAGGCCATGTCCCCGGCCGGCATCGAGGAAGACCACGCCGCCGAGTCGGGTCCTTCGGGACGCGGTGAGGGGAAAGCGATACTCCCCCGAAGCCGTCCAGAAAGCTCCGTGACCGTCGATGGGCGAAAGGCTGTAGTCGCGGAAACCTCGCAGGGAGTAGGAGCCGCCCAGATGAAATCGCTCGTACCAGGGAGCGTCGCCGGTGATGGCGCCGGCACGCAGGCCCAGCGCGAGATCATGACCATCGAAGAGACGGTGTGTGGAGCTGAGGGCCAGATTCCAACGCTGGAACCCGCGATCGGCGCCCAGGGCTTCGTCCACGAGCCTGCCCGAGACGATCAGGGAGTGGCCCGGCTTGCCGTCCATGCCGCCCGAACCGAGGCGCAGGCCCAGGGTCAGGCCGTGGAGCATCGCGGGCTCGACTTCAGCGATCAGCAGGGCGGGCAGATCGTCCAGGGGAACCTCTTCCTTGAGGTCCCGGTTCTCGCCTTCGTCGCGGGGCTCCATCTTCAGCCCGGAAAGGCCAAGGCTGAATTGGGTGAGCAGATTGGGTCGCCACTCGATTCCGAGATCGGCCTGGCTACGATTCAGTTTGAGACGGTACTGATCGAAGAGACCGTCCCAGCCGGGCTCCTCCTCGTACCAGAGCCGCTCCTCCGAAAGGGCGCTCAGTCGAAGCCTCAGCGCAAGGGAGGAGTCGGAGCGCAGCGGAAGGAGCGTTTCGAGCGCGGCGCCCGCGGTGCGGAATCCGAGCTGGAAGCCGAGGGTGCTTCTGCCTCCGAGACCGAGGGTGTTCTCCGATCGCAGCGAGATCAGGTTGAGATACCAGCCGCCGGTGTCGCGGTAACCGAATCCCGTGTCGAGGAAGGGACGATGCCGCTCCTGCAACTTCAATTCGAGGACGACCTCGCCCTTCGCATCTCCGGCGCGGGAACTGATGTCGACCTCGTGGAAGAATCCGGATCGAAGCAGGCGCTCGCGCCCGCGAAGCAGCTCGGCGGGAGTGAGCTCATCGCCGGGCCGAAGGCCGAGCAGGTGGAGGACCACGGCTTCACGGGTCTTCCAGGCCCCTTCGATCTCCACGGCGGACACCCGAAGGCTGCGCTGCGCGGAGTCGTTTTCCTGGCCGGCAGACGCCACGGGCATCAGCAGCAGGATCAGGAGCGCCAGGCTCCAGAGGCATTCTCGGGCTCGGGACATATCACTCTCGCTGGTTGAGACCAGACTCCATCAAGTCGCATACCAAGAGCGTGCCGAATCGCGATTGCGTAATCCATTTTATCCGCGACACTTAGAAGACGTCACGGGTTTTCGGCCTCTTTCGACTGTGAAATTTATTCACAGGTCGTGAATATCTGCCACCCCCTCTGCCCCCGGCCGGGGTTGACTAACGTTGTTCACTTTATTACCCAATTCCCGCTGTTTCGATATCAAGGTCCGTATCCGCGGACGGAGGTGCCCAATGCTTCGTGAACGACTCATCATCCCCATGCTCCTTCCCCTGCTTCTGGTGCCGGTGGCCTGCGCCACCCCCGAGAGCGTCGGCGAGCCAGTGATCTCCGGGGAAGTGGTCGACGGTCTGCGCAACATCGTGCTCATGAAAGGGAAGGCCCCACACCTTCACGTCTATCGAGGCGACTACGTCAACTTCGAGACGAAAAGCGGCGCCGTGATGAATTTCCGCGTGGAGGCTCTGGAGATCGCCGAAACCCTGCCGAAGCTGGGCGAGAAGCCCTACATCAAGTTCAAGGCAGCCGGCGAGTACGACTACTGGCTCGAGGGTCGGGAGGGAAAGATCACCGTCCACGAGTTCAGCCGCCGCAACTACAGCGAGCTTCGCGCCGGCGAGGCCAGGGAACTCATCGAGTCGGTGCAGCCGTTCATCCTCGACGTGCGCACGCCCATGGAGTTTTCCCAGGGCCATATCGATGGAGCCGAGCTGCTGCCTATCCGCGAGCTTCAGTATCGGGTGAACGAACTGGCCTCCCACAGGGATGAGCCGGTTTTCATCTACTGCCGCTCGGGGAATCGCAGCACGGTGGCGGCGAAGATCCTCATGGATCAGGGATTCGAGCGCGTCTACAACCTGCGATACGGCATCATCGACTGGGCCAAGGCGGGGCTGCCCGTAACGAAATAGCTCAGCATCCGAACTCGGATGGAAAGGCCCGCGGCGAGATCCTGCCGCGGGTTTATTCATGCAATCTCGCAGCATCCAGAATTCCGCTTGTCAGTTTTTTCTCCTGCCTTCACAATGCTGCGCGTTAGACAGGCGCCGGCGGCGAGCGTCGCCGGCGTTCGAACGTCGAACCATCGCGAAAGGCTGGGCCCGTGATCACGCCGAGCAGGCTGCACAGACTCGCTATCCGCCCCCGCTCCCTCCTTTTCCTCGTCCTCATGCTTCTGCTCTTCGCTTTCGGCGCCAGCGCGCAGATCCTGCGCGCGCCGGAGAACCTGAGCGTCGCGGACAATCCCAACGACAACGGACACGGGCTTCTGCTCGGCTGGACGCTCTCGCCCGACGACGCGGAGCTGCTCGTCTACGAGGTCTGGCGCGCGCCGTCGCCGGGCGCGCCGGAGTCCGAGTGGTTCCAGGTGGGAAGCGTGCCCCGGGGCAGCGAGGAATTCGTCTACTTCGATTCGGACGCCACCCTCCAGGGCGATCCAAATCCCGCCTTCGTGGCCATCGGCGAGGATGTCCACCTCCGTCTTCGCGGACGGGCCGCCGACGGCAGCGCCAGCGCCTGGACGCCGGTGGTCACCGGCGCGGGCGAGGGCAACTGGTACCACAGGGGCAAGACGAACATCCTCATCGTGACGCTGGTCTTCGGCGCCGCGGTGCTCTACTTCATCTCGGTGTCCAAGCGGGGCGAGGAGCTCTACATCCGCCCCATCCCCGGGCTCGGGGCCGTGGACGAGGCCATCGGCCGCGCCACGGAGATGGGCACGCCCATCCTCTACGTGCTGGGCACGGGCACGGCCAGCGACATCGCCACCATCGCGGGTTACACGATCCTGTCGCGGGTGGCCAAGCGAACGGCCGAGTACCAGACGCCCATACTCGTGCCGGTGAACGATCCGGTCATGCTGGCCATGGGCCAGGAGGTGGTGAAGGAGGCCTACACCCAGGCCGGACGTCCCGAGGTCTACAACCCCGACAACGTGAGCTACGTGTCGGCCATGCAGTTTCCCTACGTGGCGGCGGTCAACGGGCTCATGACCCGCGAGAAGCCCGCCACCTGCTTCTACATGGGCGTCTTCCACGCGGAGAGCCTGTTGCTCGCCGAGACGGGCAGCGGCACCGGAGCCATCCAGATATCGGGCACCGACCAGCTCGCGCAGATTCCCTTCTTCGTGGCGGCCACCGACTACACGCTCATCGGCGAGGAACTCTACGCGGCCTCGGCCTACCTCTCCCAGGAGCCCTCGCAGATCGGCCCCCTCAAGGCCCAGGACTGGACCAAGGTGGCCATCATCATCTTCATCGTCGCGGGAATACTCACCCTGACTTTCACAAGTTGGGACGGCATCCTCAAACTCGTGCAGACACCGGTATAAAACATGAAGAAATCGATACCCATTCTGATCGTCTTCATCACCGGCATCGTCATGGTGATGCAGTACTTCGTGCCGCACGCCTGGTCCGAGTTCCTGTTCACCTACGCCAATGACTTCGTCATCGTCATCGGCATTCTCGCGCTGCCGCTGGGCATCTTTTCGCTCATGCGCGGCACGGTGAACAAGGCGCGCAAGGATCCGAAGGAGCGTTTCTACGCCCTGGCCACCATCGCCGGATTCCTGGTGATGGTTCTCGCGGGGCTCCAGCGCGAGCAATTCACCACGCCCGGCTCGCTGCTGCAGAATCTCTTCTACTACATCATGATCCCCTGCCAGGCGACCATCTTCTCCATGCTGGCCTTCTACATCGCCAGCGCGGCCTACCGTGCATTCCGGGTGCGCACCATGCTGGCCTCGGTGCTGCTCATCACGGCATTCATCGTGATGCTCCGCATCATTCCCCTGCCCGAGCCCCTGTCCAGCTGGAACAGCTCGCTGGTTCAGTGGATCCTCGCAGTGCCGAACATGGCGGCCAAGCGGGCCATCATCATCGGCGTCGGCCTGGGGGCGATCAGCTACAGCATGAAGATCATCCTCGGAATCGAACGCGGCTACATGGGAGGTGAATGATGCAGGCGCCCTGGTACGATAAGCTGCTGAACATCGACCGCCGGTGGATCTACCTGCTCATGGCCATCGCGGTGATCATCCCCGCCATCTGGCCCTTCATGGTACCCGTGGGCATCTCGGGCGAGGTGCGGGCGGTCTACGATTTCATCGAGGACCTCCAGCCCGGCGAAGTGCTGCACCTGGCCATCGACTACGACCCGAGCACCCTGGCCGAATTGCACCCCATGGCGGAGGGCATCCTCAACCAGGTTTTCGAAAAGGACGCGCGGGTCATCGTGACCACGCTATCCCAATTCGGACCGGCCATGGCCGATGAGCTCATCACCCGCGTCGCGGGCGAGCATGGCAAGGAACACGGCATCGACTACACCTTCCTGGGCTACAAGCCCTATCCGGCCATCACGATTCTCGCCATGGGCACGGACTTCCGGGTTCCCTTCCCCACCGACTACTACGGCACGCCGGTGGATGAGATCCCCATGATGGAGGACCTGCACAACTTCAGCGACGTGGAGTGCGTGGTCAGCATGGCCGGCGGCAACGTGGCCGACATGTGGATCCAGTACGGCAACGCCAAGTACGGCGTGCCGGTGGCGCTAGGAGTCACGGGGGTGATGGCCTCGGACTACTATCCCTATCTGCAGTCGAGGCAAATCTTCGGACTGCTGCCCGGAGTGAAGGGCGCCGCCGAGTACGAGCGCCTGCTGGATCGTCCGGGCGAAGCCAGCCGCGGAATGCCCTATCAGATGACGAGCCATCTCTTGATCATCGTCGTGATGATCATCGCGAACATCGGCTACATCGCCCGTCGCCGGGCGATCGGAACGGTGAGGTAACGCGTGGAACCGACTTGGAGCACACTTGCCTGGCAGGGACTCGGGGTCTTCCTGACCCTCGCGGTCTTCTCCTTCCTCTACAAGGACAATCCCTTCTACAAGTTCGCCGAACGGCTCTGGGTGGGCGTGGCCACCGGCTATTGGACCATGCTTCTCTATCACCAGGGATTCAACGACAAGGTGATCCTGCCGATCTTCCAGCGGCATCAGTGGTACTACCTGATTCCGGTGGCCCTGGGCATCCTCATGTGGTTCCGCCTGTCGCCGAAACTGGGATGGTTGAGTCGCTACGCCCTGGGCTTCTACGTGGGCATCTCCACGGGCATCTTCATTCCCCTGGCGTTCAAGACCTCGGTATTCCTGCAGGTGGAGGGCACCATCCGGCCGGTTTCGGGGCTGGCCCAGGGCATCAACTTCTCCCTGGCGCTCATCGGGGTGATCTGCGCACTGACCTATTTCTTCTTCTCGAAGCCCCACAAGGGCGTACTGGGGGCGCTGAGCAAGACGGGCATCTACACGCTCATGATCGGTTTCGGCGCGGGTTTCGGCCTGACGGTCATGGGTCGCGTGGCCCTGCTCGTGCAGCGCGTGCTTTTCATGCGGGACTGGTTCGTGGATCTGGCCGGCAAGGCATTCTGACGACGCATCGTCCGTGAGCGGGCCCGGCGAGTCGATCGCCGGGCCCACTTTTTGATATACTTGGCACCACTTCCAGAAGGATTTCCGATGCGATACACTCCTGCCGCAATCCTGCTTTGCATGCTGGCCCAATCCGGATCCACGAGCGCCGTAGAAGGGGGTCAGCCCCGGTCCGAGGTCACCGTCCTAGGCATCGACACCTGCGACGCTTTCGGACATGTAGTCGAGTGCCAGACCCTGGAAGTGGTCAGCGAAGGTCTCCCACCACGGGAGCTTACACTTCGCTGCTATCGTAGGACCGATTCTAGCGGCGCCTTGATCCTCACTACAGGCGGAACCGGAACCAGTTTCTATTCGAACTACGGGCCACAAGCTGAACTCACCATCGAGTACGCCTACTCTCTTGGGCTCGAGATCTACGAGGTCAAGTGGAACGGCGATATGGGGTGGGCGACGGATGCGGAAGGAGCTCGCGGCTACGATCGCGCGGTGGGTGCATACTCGACCATCCTGAAGTGGATGCACGATAACCTGATAGACAATCCTCAAGTATTGTTCGCACACGGTAACAGCGGTGGCTCCATTCAGATTGCATATGGCCTGGCACTCTACGAACTTGAGGACTACCTCGACATGGTGATCCTGAGCGGCGGCCCTCCGGTCGCAGACCTGGTTAGAGCGATTTTTGGCGAACTGAATGATCCCTCTAGATGGCCCGACGGACTCGCTGGCTTCTGGCTGACCGACTACATCATGGGCTGGCTGGACAACGGCGATTGGTGCGTAGAGCGCTATGTTCCTCCCGAGTTCGAGGATATGGTCTATACGGCTCTCGATTCGGTCTCTCTGGTCTCACCCACGGCCCCTCGCGACTTTAGCCATCCCGCTACGAAAGTGCAGTTCGTTCAAACCAATGACAGCACCAACGCAGACGACCAAGCCAATCTCTACTACGAATCACTCACCGGAGAAACCAACTGGTACTTCATAGGCGAAATCACGGAGCACGCCGTTCCCAGCACCCCTGAAGGCGCTGAGGTCATCCGGCAGCTCATATTCGAGGAGTTGATGGTTCCCGTTTCGGTGGACCAGATCGGTGATGCTGCTATGAAGATCGAAGCCACCCCCAATCCCTTTCACCTCTCCACGACGATCACCTTCTATCTATCTCGATCGGCGACCGGTCGGCTGGATATTTTCTCCATCGACGGCAGGCGTGTGCGAGCCCTCGCTCAAGGACCTCATCCGGAGGGCGAACAGATCTATAGCTGGGATGGACGCGACGATCAAGGCCGAGAGATGCCATCGGGATTCTACCTGGCCAGAGTGGTATTCGAAGGTGCTGAACCTCAAACCCAGAGAGTAGTTCTGATCCGATGATGAGATCGGGCCAAGAACGCCACGGAATTCAAGCCGTTTCCATAGTCCACTAGATCGATATCCAGGCCCAGGTACACCCTCTTTTTGGGTGTGGCACCCACAGCACCGATCCTGCTAGAGTAGGAATCGAAATCCACCCCCATCGATAAGGAGATCGAGGTGAGATACAAGTTCAGACAAGAAGGGGATGTGACGGTGGTGGCCTTCACGGGCAATGTCACCGGAGGCCCTGACGCGGACGAGTTCCACTCCGAAATCAAGTCGAACATCGAGAGGGGCTCCAGAAAGTTCCTCATCGATTTCTCGCAGACCAAGTGGATCAACTCCACGGGACTGGGCATCGTGGTGGCCGCGTACATGTCCGTCAAAGCCGCCGAAGGTCAGCTGTTGCTGTGCGGCACGAACGAACGCATCGACGGCGTGTTCTATATCTCCCGTCTCGAAAAGATCATCGAGTCGGTGGAGAACCTCGAAAAGGGCCTGGCAGCGATGGCCTAGCTTCATCGATTCGCTCGGCAGCCCCCCCGGATCATGCCGTGGGGGGTTTTCCTCTAGTACAATGCCTTGACCGTACTCCAATCACTGCTTCTCGCCGAAACGGGGCCGCAGTTCACCGCCCAGGCGCCCATCTGTCCGCAGGGGCTGTCCCCCTCGGCGCAAGGCGAATCGCTCTGCAGCCAGAAGTTTCCCGAGCCCGGGATTCCGCAGAACTCGGGATCGGCGGCCAAGTTGTCGTTGATCGGCAGCCAGGCCATGATCGGAGGGGTCCAATCGCCTCCAACATTGCCGTAGATGTCGGTGCACTGGATGTCGAGGTAGCCGCTGCCGTCCCAGAAGAATCCCTCACCGATTCCACCCCCGAAGGCCAAGATGCTGTTGAAGATCTGGGTGTAGCCCACGATTTCCACACTGAGACTCGACCCCACCGGCGCTTGGTTCTCCGAGAAGGTGCAGCCGTAGAGATAGAGCCCCGAGTACATGGAATAGACTCCTCCACCGCTGGCCGTGGACCAGTTCGCGTGGAAGGTGCAGTCTTCGATGCTGACCTCCGAACCGCCCAGATAAACGGCCCCGCCATAGGGTGCCGCGTTGCCGAAGAAGAGGCATCCCTCCATGGACATGCAGGCCTCGCCTTCCACGTGTACGGCGCCGCCGTGGCTGGTGGCCGTGTTGATGTTGAAGGTGCAATCCCGCGCGGTGAAGTAGCCGTCCGCTTTCAGCTACTTCAACAACACCAGCTTTTCGCGAGTCTGAAGACCAGAGCTCGACAAGTTCAGCAGGTACACGCCGCTGGCGAGTCTACGCTGCGAATCGTCCCGGCCGTCCCAGTAGATCTCGTGAGAGCCGGCGCTCATGGAAGCATCGGCCAGTATGCGAAGGAGACGTCCGTCCAGCCCGTGAACGGACAACCGGAGCCGCCCTGTGGAAGGAAGCTCGAAGGCCACCGTGGTACCCGGGTTGAAGGGATTCGGATAGGACGACAATCGATCCGGATAACTTGGAGTCCAATCATGGGGCATTCCGGTCGGGTCCTCGCATTGCAGGGGCGCGAAGGCGAGGAAATCGGGCGGAGCCCCGGAGAAGCCGCTCATGGCGAGGTATTCGTACCCCGCGGCCAAAGCGCGGGGATAGTTCGGCAAGACTCCGAGCAGCGTCGAAGTCTGAGGATCCTCGAATCCAACCACATGCAGGCTCGCCGAGGTCACATAGGCCGTATGGGCCGTGGTCGCCAATCCTGAGACGCTGCAGCCCGGCAGCCAAAACTCGCCGACTTCCACGGGATTGAAGGGATCGGAGATGTCGTTGAAGACCACGGCGCTATAGACGACGTCATCGTACCCGCACATGTCCTCCGCGTAGACGAGCAGATCGCCCGACACGGCGACGTAGCGCTTGAAGGGGAAGCCGGACTGGAAGAGATCGATCTGCACTGGATTCGCGGGATCGGACACGTCGGCGATCAATATGCCGTTATCCTCCCGGGCCATGTAGGCCGCGTTGCCGTGAACCGTCAGATCGAGGATCTCACCGTAGTTCGCGATACGGCCGACCTCCACCGGCGTGGACGGATCCGCGACACTCACGACGGCCAGATCCCCCGAGTGGGTTCCGATGTAGACGTGGTCGCCACGGTAGTCGAGGCAACGCGCATCCTCCTCGACCATGAGAGAGCCCTCGACGAAGGGCGCCGACGGCAGGGAGATGTTGACCACCTGCAGTCCGCCCTCATCGCAGGCAAGATAGGCGTAGTCTCCCCACAGGGATATGTCTCCGGCATGGCCCGGCAAGGGAAGCTGGGCGATTTCCACGGGACTGTCGAGCTGGCCGATATCCACCACGCGAAGCCCTTCAGTGCCGGCCGCCAGGAAGGCGAAGCCGTCCGATAGGTCCATGCTCTCGACTTCGCCACCGATTTCACTCGAAACCAGCGGCACGAAACTGGGATTCCGCACCGCCGCGATGCTGAAGTTGTGGGAGCTGGCTCCCCAGGCGTCGTTGTGCTGGGCGATGCAGAGGTAGTCGCCGTGAAGCGCCAGCGACTGCGCCCAGTCCGATACGGATAGCCGGCCCAGCAGGACGGGGTTCATCGGATCGGCGAGATCGACCACCTGCACGTCCCCCGATGTCGCGGCGACATGGGCGGTGTTCTGGACGATGCAGACGTCGGTGGCGTGACCCGGGATGTCCATTTCCGTCGCGAGTACGGGATCGAAGGGATCGCTCACGTCCACGATGCGCAGGCGGGAATCGGATGTCCCCCAGGATTCGGCCACGACCATGAGCGTGCCCGAGCGATCGATACCGCGGGAGTGCATGTCCGTCGGCAGGGTGGCGACCTCCACGGGATCCAGGGGATCACTCACGTCGACCACCTTCAGACCGAAATGCCCCTGGGAGAAGGTGGCGAAGTCGCCGTTGAGATCGATATCGAAGAACAGGCTGATATCGGCGTCGGTCTCGACCAGGAAAGGCGCTTCAGGATCGCTGATGTCATAGATGCGCAAGCCGTCGCCGGCCGAAACGTAGAGGACATCCCCCAGCGGAAAGGATCCGTAGAGATAGGTGGGATAGGTTTCCAGCGTCGCCAGCGAAACGGGCGCGTTCGGATCGCTGATGTCCACGATCTCAAGTCCCGCCCTGTAGTAGGGATACTCCGGATCATGGGTGTAGGTGAGGTAGGCGATGTCATCCTGAAGCGAAACGGTGTTCGTCCAATTGGAGCCCACCGTCGCTGCCACTTCAGGAGCGTTGGGATCGGAGATGTCCAGGATCTTCAGGTGCCCTCTCAAAGCCGCGAGGTAGGCGTATCCGTCGCGGGCCATCACCTGGCTGCCGTCGCCGGCAAGATTGATTTCCGAGACCAGGTGTAAGTAGTCCTCGTAGTTTACGCAGTCTATGGCCAGGATGGGCGTGGCGAAGAAGCAGAATAGAAAAGCTAGGAGTCGCGATACGGAATTGATGATTCGAGTTGCGACAATCATCGGTTCCTCCCGTCATTGCTTCCCGTACGAGAGTGTCCTGCTTGAAGCATATCACAGACTGCTGGGAAATGGAAAGGTGGGGAGGGCTCGGGTGAATCACTCGCGCTCGCTGAACTCATCCTACCGATTGACATTCGGCCTGATGTACAGGTGGCCGTGTTCATAGTCGAAGACGACATGAAATCGTTCCAGAAAGGCATTGCCAAGCACTCCGTCGGCTCCGACCTGCTTGGACCTGATCTCGGCCGGAGCGAAGGCCGTGGGCAGATTGGTCATTGTGTATCCACCCAGAGTCAGAGATCGACTTTGCCCGGTGTGGCCATGGATGTCGCCACTCAGGCCCGTGCCGAGGTACGCCCTTTCAAGACTATCGGGGAGAGTGAACTTCTGCCCGGGCCCGACAAGAAGCTCGAGCACATCTCCCGATGCCAGGTCGATGTACACGCGCATGGGAATCAACTCGCTCTCGACGACTTCGACGACCACGTCGAGCCAGGGGATTCCCTTCTTCAGTTCGATCGGAATCTGGGTCCAGCTAGCACCCGGCGGCGACCATTCCCGGCCATGCAGGCTGATTCGTCCTCGTTCATAGTCGATCTGCACGATGCCATGGGAAAAGAGGCTCGCGCCGATGACGCCGTCAGTGGGGAAACTCTGGGTATGGCCGCCTCGAGCGATGATCACCCTCTGCCCTTCCAGCTCGACCTCGCCGAAGCGGAGCTTTCCCGATTCGATCATGATGCCTGGGGTGGCTTCGCCTCCGCCCGCGCCGGGCACGAGAACCTCGATGGCTCCGCTGGTGTCGATGCTCGCGATACGCTCCTCGTGGAAAAGGAAGACTCCATCGAAGGTCATGCCCGTGTCGAGGATGAGGTCCATGGGCTCCGAACCGCAGACGCT
This sequence comes from uncultured bacterium, assembly GCA_964344565.1. GTDB lineage: Bacteria > Krumholzibacteriota > Krumholzibacteriia > JACNKJ01 > JACNKJ01 > JACNKJ01. Next base: position 23,650 of record CAYFNT010000014.1, on the reverse strand, counting down.
CACGGGCAGAAGGATTCGATGCCGGTCGAGATTGAAGTGAATCGATGGAGATTCAGAACCTGCTGAAGCAGATCCTCCAAGCAGGAATGCTAGGCACAATGCCAGCGCCAGGCACTTCATCGATCCTCCCTTCGTTCGGAGCAGGTACCTGCATCTCACAATCGAGCGTGAAGAAAAACCCCCGTCGGATCGCGACGGAGGTTTTCGATCCGCCCTCAATCAGACGAATCCTAAGTCCTAGTAGATCGTTTTTATTTCACTCCAGGTTCCACGATGCGTCGCCGTGCCGGCCGGCAGGCCGTTGATCCAGTAGTTGAAATCCTGGCCGTAGTAGGTCGTGATTCCAGGCGCACTGGCGGGCATTCCGTTGGCGTAGACCTCCGACCAGTAAGCCACGAGAGAACTCGAGTCGAGCAGGGTCATGCGCGGATTCGCCGTCGACTCGTACAGCGCCATCATCCAGTAGGTGCCGGCGACGACGGCCGGAGTCGTGGTGAAGGCGATGTTGTCGTAGGTCATCTGCGTATCGAGGTAGATCTGATTCGTGACCGCCATCAGCGTCTCGGGCAGGCCCGTGTTGGGCTCGGACGAGTAGAGGCCGAAGATGGCGTTGGAGGCCGAGGGAACCGATCCCTCGATACCGTACATCATGCCGAAACTCTGGAGCTGAAGATCGATGGGAATGACGACCTCGGTCCCGAGCACGTAGTTTGGCTGATGTCCGGATTGGGTTTCGAATGGCGTGGTGTTGCCGTAGGTCTCCGCCGAAGCGATGCCGGCCGAGAGAATGAGAAGTGCGAACGCAACAACGATGGATTTGACATTCATGCTCGTTCCTCACTTGTCTGGGTTGTGTCAATGAACCGCGATGGACTTCCTTTCTTCAGGGGAATGCACCCATCCCTCCCCTTCACGCTCATGATGGCTCGATCCGCTGGTAGGCGGATTTCTTGGGGCAGATTGTATCAAAACCCCGATACCAAGATCAATGGACCACCTCTACTTGCCGGCAGCACTGTCACCGTCTCACTAGGGATAGGAATCTGGCCGCAAGGCCGAGGAGGTTGCCTATCAGGTTTCCGAAGCGCCTGAATCCTCCAGCCAGGTGTGCAGCAGCGATCTCGCCTTTCGCCAGTCCCGCTTCACGGTTCGGGATGTCACGCCCAGGACCTCCCCCGTTTCCTCCACGGAAAGTCCGCCGAAGAACCGCAGCTCGACAACATTGGCGAGCCGCTCGTCCAGGACCTGCAGGCGGTCTAGGGCCTGATCGAGGGCGAGTATCTCCAGCTCGACAGCTTCGGCGCCCGCGCGCTCCTCGTTGAGCGTCACGAGGATCTGGCCGCCACCGCGCTTGGCGGCGAGCTTGCGCCGGGCATGATCGATGAGGATCTGCCGCATCGCCCGAGAGGCCACCGACAGAAAGTGCACCCGGCCGCTCCAGGCTTTGTCCTCGGAGCCGGCCAGTCGAAGGTAGGCCTCGTTGACCATCGCCGTGGTGCCGAGGGTTCCGGTGGCCCTCCCATGCAGGTGGGCGCGGGCGATCCGCCTCAGGTCTTGATAGACGAGATCGTACAGTCTCCCCTTGGCCTCGGCATCGCCGTCGAGGATATCACCCAGCAGTCGCGTAACATCTGCGTTAGGAGACAAGCAAACCTCCAGATCTCGAATCCGCTGGATTGTAGCAAAATCTCAGCTATTCACGAAGAAATCGAGTGTCCCCATCGAGCCCCCCATTGCGTGACCGAGAGTAGTAGCGCGTTTCCACTACTTCCGGAGGTCATACATGTTTCGTATCCCCCTGCTAGCGCTGATCTTGCTCTTGCCCGGCATGGCGGCGGCGATGCAGCCCATCGATGATTTCGAGGTCGGTGATCTGTTTCTGTCGGCGACCAGCGAGCAGGTGTATCTCGATGTGCCGATTCCGAATCATGAACTCCACGCGATCACCTCCCAACGTCGAGTGTGGCTCACGCCCGGGCCCTCGGGCGATGTGGTAAGCGCCTGGTCCACGGATTTCGGCGAAGTCGCCGTCTCCCTTCCCACCGACGGTGACTGCCTGATCAACTGGGAGTGGGGCTACCCTGCCGATCTGACCATGGGTGGCAGCGTCGATCGCCTGGAGTTGCACGTATCCCATGCGATCGCGGGAACCACGATCCGTGCCGGCATCGGCGATGATGCGACCAACGTCACCCTGCCTCTCACAGCGAACGGCGGCTCGGAGGTATTCACCTGGGATCTCGAGGACTTCGCTTTCGGGGGCCTGGATCCCAGCGAGGCGACCTATCTGTTCCTGAGTTTCGTCTCAGAGGATCACCCCGCCTACTACATCGTCGACGACTTCCGCCTGCGCAGCGACGGTTCTCAGCCCTTGGACATAGTCGCCGAGATGGTCGATTCCCAGGTACCCCCCATCCCCTCGCCGCCCCTGGTCTTCGACGTATTCGACATGGTCGGCCAGCCCCTCTACACCACGGAGATTCTGGTCAGCGATCTCGTCTCGGATGGCGATCCGATCTTTGCGATGAACTGGAACACCTGGAACGAGCTCGGTGGCGATGTGGGCGCGGCCACCTTCCACTGGGACGGTGAGTTCGGCTTCACGACCGCGGAGTTCGCGATGCTGCTGCGCTATTTCGGGGCGGATCCCTTGGAGCCCCTGGCCTTCCCCCCCGATCCAATCGACACCCCCAAGGCCTTCCTCGCCCAGTACCCGCTGCACTTGAGCGCCGGCGGGGAACTGGTCGGCATTTCCACTGTGCGCCTGCAATTCGAGATTCCCGAGAGCCAGGGCGTGGAGTTCGAGGATGTCCAGGTGGTCGGCGGCGACCGCGACGGTTATCCCGCCATCAAGCCCAGTTTCCGTCTCGTGAAGACAGACACCTTCAATCCCGAGCTGCCCATGTTCGTGGTGACCGTACTAGCCGATTGGACTGAGAACACGGCCACGTCCCTGCCGGATATCGTAACGGTCCCTGGCGACGGACTCCGACTGAGCGCCCAGCCTTCCGTGACGCGAACGGGCACCCTGCTGCAAGCCAGCCGCCCCTTCGCCGAGAACGCCCGCTTCACCATCTACAACGTCACCGGACGATGCCTGGGCACCTTGCCCGCGCCGGCCGGCGTCGAGAGCCTGCACTGGGACGGCAATGATGGCGAGGGCCGAGCGACACCTGCCGGTATCTATTTCCTGAGACTGAACGACCACGAGGGCAGTGCGACCGCGCGCGTGCTGCGTCTGCGCTAGCCGCACCCGCGAGCAAGGAGAGGAAGCATGCGATTGAGCACGATTCTGATAGCCCTGGTGGCCCTCGTGATGGCCCTTCCGGCCGCAGCCCAGTGGACCACCGAGACGAACACAGATGTCATCGTGGCGGGAGGCAGCAACAGTCAGTCCGATCCCGTCTCAGCCAGCAGCCTCGGAGGCGGCAGCATCGTCGCCTGGCGCGAGCTTGTGGGTGGCCTGTACCTGCTTTACGCCCAGCGTCTCGACCTCGACGGTGTACCCCAGTGGGCCGCCGGAGGTATCGCCCTCACCACGGAAGACGACTGTTCGGACCTCGCCATCGACGACGATGGAAGTGGCGGCGCCTGGATCACCTGGGCCAGCAATACGTCGTCCAGCAGTTCCACTTTCGACATCAGAATCCAGCGCGTCGACATCGACGGGAACGCCCTGGGCCCGCCCGGGGGCGCGCTGGTTTGCGGGGCGGACAATGGCCAGCGCGATCCAGTGGTCTACGGCAGCGACATGGGCGCGATCGTGGCCTGGAGCGACAACCGCGGCTGGACCAGCGAACGCATCTACGCCCAGCGCGTCGACGGAGACTGCATCGCGCAGTGGGCCGGGGGCGGGGTACTGGTCTCGCCCGCCTCCGGCTGGCACCACTACCCGAAGATCACCGGAGTCGGCAATGGCGACGTGGTCGTCGTCTGGCACAACGACCATCTGATGGCCAGCCTGATCCTCGAAGCCGACGGCAGCCGACCCTGGGGTTCCGGCGTGATCGCGGCGGATGCGGTCGGCTCCCATGAGAACTGGGACATCGCGCCGGACCACTCGGGCGGGATCTTCCTCGTCTTCGAGCGGGGCTACCACAAGTTCGCCCAGAGAGTCGCCAGCGATGGAACCCATCCCTGGGTCGAGGATCTGGCCATCGCCACCGCGGCCTATACTCAAGTCGTCGCCATGGCGGCCACCGAGGACGATGCGTGCACCATCGTCTGGCAGGACAGCCGCGATGGCTACAGCATCTGGGCCCAGCGCCTTACTCCCGACGGCTCGCTGCACTGGGCCGCGGACGGGGTGAGGATCAGCTCTACCAACACGGCCACCGGTTCCGTCGATATCCGCTGGAACGGGGACCTCGACGAGCCGGGCACCTGCCTGCTGACCTGGAAGGAGACAGTCGGATTGAAGGCCCAGAGTCTCGGCGCCGACGGCCTTCCCGACTGGGATGCGGGAGGCGTACTCGTGTCCTCCGGCACGGGCGGCTACCACGATCTGACCCTGTGCGAGGACATCGATCACGGCGCCGTCATGGTGTACCGCGCCGGCTCCGGCAACAACGACATCCACGCCGAGCACGTGAACGCCGACGGATCCCTGGGTGTGAGCGGCGTTTCGGTTCCCGAGCAAGGCGGGATCGCAGCACTCCGCGGACGAGCCTGGCCCAATCCATTCCACGCCGACACGCGCCTCGCGATGGCGGCCCCGGCCGACGCGCAGCTTCCGAGCGAGCTGGAGGTCTACGACGTCACGGGACGCATAATCCACAGGCTGCCCTTGCGAAGGGAAGGAGAGTGGCTGGCGGCCCGCTGGAACGGGCTCGACGCGCGCGGCCGTGCCGTGCCGGCCGGCCTCTACTTCTACGGGGGCGGTGGAGGAGTGACCCAGGGTCGCGTGCTGAAGTTACGTTAGTTCTGTCGGTCGACCCGGAGGGCCGCCAAAGCCTCGTGTGTGGCGACGCTGCGGGGATCCTCCTCGCCGTACTCGGTCACCTGAATCGACAAGGCGCGCTCGTAGAGCACCTCGGCTTCCGCGACGAGGCCGAGGCGTTCGCGATTTCGGGCATACCAGTAGAGACGCAGGGCCACGCTGCCATGTTCCGGTCCGAACTCGGATTCGAAGAGGGCGATACCTCGAGCGTGAAGCTCACCGGCCTCGGCCCAGCGGCCCTGAACCTCGCGCAGCTCGGCCATATTGAACAGAGCCAATCCGTGATAGACGCTCTCCTCCCCCAGCGTCCTCGCCGTCAACTCGATCGATTCCATGCAAAGCGGTTCCGCTTCCTCGAGCCGGCCTGCGGCGATGTAGACCTCGGCCAGGTTGCTCTTGATCAGGGCGATCTCCGGATGCTCTTCAGGAACCATACGCGACAGAATCTCAAGCGCGCGCAGGTAGTGCCGCTCTGCCTCATCGAGGCGCGACTGATGGTCGTAGAGCCGCCCGAGGGCGTTGTGGCGGTCGGCGAGATCGGTGCTTTCCTCGTCGTACGCCGCTTCCGTTACCGCCAGCGCATCGAGCATGAGCTGCTCGGCTTCCTCGAATCGCTCCTGGCGCCGGCGAATCTCCCCGAGATTGGTCAGGTAGGCCCCCAGGCTGGGATGGATCGAATCCCCCGCCGCATGATGCGCCTCGATGGCCCGCGCGAAGAGATCGCCGGCTTCATCGGGCCGACCCGTCTGCATCATCACGATGGCGAGATCGTTCGAGGCGAGGGCCAGCATCTCATGGTCGGGTGTCGGTTCACTTTCGCGGATGGCGAGCACGCGCTCCAGCAGCGGCTCCGCCTCAGCGAAGCGCCCTTGCTGCAGAAGAGAATAGCCAAGGGCGCTGAGGGGATCGGCCAGGGTGGGATCCTCCGCGGGCAGGGCCGCCTCTAGGATTCCGATCACCTGGCGGGCCGTGGTTTCCGCCCGCTTCACGTCGCCAAGGTAGTAGTGAAGCCATCCCACCTCGCGAAGGGCATCGGCGAACTCCACGCTCTGTTCGCCGTAGAGGGCTCGGCGATGCTCGAGGGCGGACTCAGCGAGATCCAGCGCTTCGTCGTAGCGGCCGAGCCATCGGTAGGAGGCAGACATGGTGAGCTGGAGCGAGCTGCGAACGGATGGCTCGGTATCGAGATCCTCGGCGATTCGGGCGGAGCCGGCGTCGAGCAGCTCGCGCGCGGTGATGTCCCGGCCTTGGGAGTGCTCGGGACTGGCCACCTCGAAGAGCTCGGTGAGGAAACCGGTTACCTCACGCAGCGTGGCGGCCTCGCGGGCCGAGGCAGCCTCAGCCTCCCGGGCGCGCAGCAGGTTGCTCTCGGCGCGGGACCAGAGCCATCCCACGGTCAAGGAGAAGGCGAAACCGGCAATCAAGGCCACCCCGGCCAGCGCCACGCCGAGGCGATTGCGTCTCACGAACTTCATCAGTTTGTAGGTCGCCGTGGCCGGGCGCGCCGAGACGGGCTCGGAGACCAGGAAGCGCTGCAGATCCAGGCGCAATTCCTCCACCGAGGGATAGCGATCGCTCGGATCCTTTTGCAGAGCCTTCTCGAGGATCGTATCCAGATCGCCGCGAAGCTGACGTCGCAGATTCTCGGGACTGCAAGCGCGCCTCTCCGCGATGGCAACCGCGTCCTCGCCGCCCATCGTAGAGTGGGACTGCTCGCTGGCGCGCGTTGCTTCCTCCTCGAGAATCGCTCTCATCATGGCGGCCGAATCGGTCCGCTCGCCATAGGGACGGCGTCCGGTGAGCAGTTCGTAGAGGAGCAGGCCGAGGGCGTAGATGTCCGTTGCCGTGCTCGTGGGCTCGCCACGCAGCTGTTCCGGCGACGCGAAGACCGGCGTGAGGAAGCGTTGCTCGGCCTGCGTCGTTTCACCATCGTCCACGAGCTTGGCGATGCCGAAGTCCATCAACTTCACGCGGCCCTCGCCGGTGACGAGCACATTGCTCGGCTTGATGTCCCGGTGGATGACCAGGTTGCGATGGGCGAACTGCACGGCGTGGCAGACGGCGTCGAAGAGGCGAAGACGATCCGCCACCGGAAGCCCCGCCCGGTCCGAGTAGGACGTGATCGCCTCGCCCTCCACCACTTCCATGGCAAAGAAGGGCGCGCCGTCGTCGGTGACGCCGCCGTCATAGAGCGATGCGATGTTGGGATGGCGCAGGCGAGCGAGGATCTGACGCTCCTGGCGCAGCCTTAGGCCATACTCCTCGCGGAGACCTTCGGCGGGCACCAGCTTCAGGGCCACGCGATGCTCGAACTCGCCGTCTGCCCGTTCGGCGAGCAGCACCTCGCCCATGCCGCCGCGACCGAGCACGTCCAGCACGCGGTAGGGACCGATGAGCCGACCGGCCGGCGTAAACGGCTCGCCTTCGTCGCCGAGAAGTCCGCCGGCCATGGAGCCCAGGCCCCGATCCAGGATGCCCGATCCCTCCGCCGAATCGGCGGCCAGGAGGCGTTCGAGTTCGGCACGCAAACCGGGATCCTCCTCGCCGAGTTCGGCGAGGCGCGCGGCGCGAACCTCCGCGGAACTGTCCAGGAGTTCGTCCAGGATGCGCTCGATGCGCTGCCAGCGTTCGGATTCCATGGGCCACCTCTAAGAGATGATTAAGTTATCGCGCAGGAATCGCAGTATAGCAAGCGCAGTACCGCTCGGAAAGCGCCAGTCTCAGAGGCTGATGGGAGTCACTCGGCTTGGTCAGGGTTGCGGATACCTGCCCATGATCGCATCGGCGTAGGCGATGACCCCGTTTACATAGGAGTCGATGGGATTGTAGCGGTGAATGCCGCGCTTGCGTCCGCGATAGCTCGTGTCGTAGCCGTGTTCGTGTAGGTACTTCGCCACGCTGAAGATCACATCGGGCCAGTGATGCAGGTCGACCAGACCGTCGCCGTCGCCGTCGGCGGCGTACTTGAGGGAGGCGGGCATGAACTGGGGGTAGCCGATGGCGCCGGCCCAGGAACCGCGCTGCACGGTCGGGTCCTGCCCCAGTTCCTTGGACAAGCGCAGCAGCGACGACAGATTCGCGACGGCCCGACTCTTGAGCTTCTCGAATCGCTTTAGCTCCTGCGGGTCCGGCTCCGAGTAGGCGCGCCGTGCATCCTCGAGATAGAGGAGCTGGGCGAGGAGCACGTTGAAAACCGGAGTGTCGCCCGTGATCTTGCCCAGGCCCGACTCCCACATGAGGATCGACACGATATCCTGAGGCGCCACTCCGTAGCTTCTCTCGGCCGAGCTGAGCAGGCTTCTGTGCTCGTGAAGGAATCGAGTGCCGTCCGCCACGCGCTCCTCCTGCATGAGGCTTCGGCGATAGCGGCTGTGATCCACGTTCTGATTCCGAACGCTGCCGGGGGCCGCGTACCTCTTGAGGGCCTCGACGTCCACCCGCGGATCCGCCCGGTCGCAGTAAGCGCCGAACTCCTCCGTGCTGACCGGCAGGCCCTCGCCATCGGCGCTTTCGAGCCTGCGCAGGAGCTCCTGGATGTCGGCATTGCCGGGCTCCCCCGCGGGCATGGCGGCCTCCGCCGAGATCGTCCACTGCTCCGCCGCCAGTGTGGGGAACGATGAACTGGCCAAGAGAATCAGCATGGCGGGGATGAGCCGCGTCCTTCGAAGGGCGCGGACGATGACAGGCATGGTTGCTCCTCGCTGCGAGTTTCCGGGGAAACTCGCGCAGTTCCCGGAGCTTGTCGATGTAAATCTCGGCAACTGATGCACATCAGAAAGCCCCGCTCAACCGGACGGGGCTCTTACTTTCCCTTTCAAAGCTTCGCCCCGCAGCGCAGACAATGCCGGGCGTCGACATCGTGCCCCTCGGCGCTGCACTCGGGGCAGACCTGCGTGCTCACAGCCTGCCCTTCTTCGGCGCGACCCATTTCCGCCGCGACGATGCCCGTTGGTACTGCGATGATGGCGAAGCCCAGAACCATCACGACGGCCGCGATGGTCTGTCCCATTGGGGTTTGGGGGGAGATGTCTCCATAGCCCACGGTGGTCATGGTGACGATGGCCCAGTAGATGCCGCGAGGAACGCTGGTGAAGCCATTGGCTTCGCCCTCCACCAGGTACATCACCGATCCGAAGACCACCACCAGGGTGGACACCGTGAAGATGAAGACCAGGATCTTTCGGAAACTGGCCCGCAGGGCGCGGACCATGATCTCCGCCTCGGAAAGGAACTGCACCAGCTTGAACACTCGGAAGACCCGCAGCACGCGAAGGATGCGGATCACCAGCAGGGCCTGACTGCCCGGGAAGAGCAGGCTCAGGTAGGTCGGGAGGATCGCCAGCAGATCCACGATGCCGAAGATGCTCACGGCATATCGCCAGGGCCGGCCGATGCTGGCCAGACGCAGCAGGTACTCGGCGGTGAAGAGGAGGGTGAAGAACCACTCGAGAGCCCCGAGCGCGCGGCCGTGACGCGCGTGAATGGCGCTCACGCTGTCGGCCATCACCACGATCACGCTGACCAGGATGGCGACGATCAGCGCTACGTCGAAGAGCTTGCCGGCGCGGGTGTCCGCCTCGAAGATAATCTCGTGTAGCCGCGCCCGTAGCGGACCCAGGGGTTTGATCTTCTCGATAGGCGGAGCGTTCATGGCATCGAACCTAGGTGACCGATGGAAATCCGTCGACAACAAAAACCCCCGCCCAATCGGACGGGGGTTCTTCTTTCTTTCTGTAGAGCGAGCGATTTGCTGGCGAGCACATCGCGTGTCTGCGCGCGCTAAGCGAGCAGCAAGATCGCGAGCGCCCTAGCTCGTCATGCGCTTGTACTCTTCGATCAGCGCGACCACCGCGGAGGGATCGGCCAGGGTGCTGGTGTCGCCCACCTGGTCGGCCTCGTCGGCAGCGATCTTCCGCAAGATGCGGCGCATGATCTTACCCGAACGGGTCTTCGGAAGGGCGGGCGCCCAGTGGATCACGTCGGGAGCGGCGATGGGGCCGATCTCCTTACGCACGTGAAGCACCAGCTCCTTCTTCAGATCCTCGTTGTACTCCAGGCCCGCATTGAGAGAAACGTAGGCGTAGATGCCCTGGCCCTTGATCTCGTGGGGGAAGCCCACCACCGCGGCCTCGGCCACGTTGGGATGGCTGACCAGCGCGCTCTCGACTTCGGCGGTACCCATGCGATGACCCGACACGTTGATGACGTCATCGACGCGGCCGGTGATCCAGTAGTAACCGTCCTCGTCGCGGCGGCAACCGTCGCCGGTCATGTAGTAGCCCTTGTAGGTGCTGAAGTAGGTGTCGTAGAAGCGTTTGTGATCGCCGTAGAGCGTACGCATCATGCCCGGCCAGGGATGGTCGATGCAGAGGTTTCCGCTCGTGGCGCCCTCGAGAATCTTGCCGTCGGGATCCACCAGGATGGGATGGACGCCGAAGAAGGGCAGCGTGGCGCTTCCGGGCTTCAGGTCGATGGCGCCGGCCAGGGGCGTGATCATGATGCCGCCGGTCTCGGTCTGCCACCAGGTGTCCACGATGGGGCAGCGGCTGCCGCCGACCACCTCGTAGTACCAGCGCCAGGCTTCCGGGTTGATGGGCTCGCCCACCGTGCCCAGAAGGCGCAGGCTCGTGGTGTCGTACTTCTTGACCCAGTCGTCGCCCTCGCGCATGCAGGCGCGGATGGCGGTCGGGGCCGTGTAGAAGATGGTGACGCCGTACTTCTCGACGACCTGCCAGAAGCGGCCGAAGTCGGGATAGCTCGGCACGCCCTCGAACATCAGGGTGTTGGCGCCGTTGGCCAGCGGGCCGTAGACGATGTAGCTGTGACCGGTGACCCAGCCGATGTCGGCGGTGCACCAGTAGACGTCGTCCTGCTGATAGTCGAAGACCAGCTCGTGGGTCATCGAGGCGTAGAGCAGGTATCCGCCGGTGGTGTGCTGAACGCCCTTCGGCTTGCCGGTCGAACCGCTGGTGTAGAGGATGAACAGGGGATCTTCCGCGTCCATCCACTCGGGCTCGCAATCCTCGCTGGTTTTCGCCATTTCCTCGTGCCACCAGACATCGCGTCCGTCTTCCATCGGCACTTCGGTGTTCGTGCGGTTGAAGACGACGCAGGTCTCGATGCTCGGGGTTTCCTTCATGGCTTCGTCGGCGTTGGTCTTCAGGGGAACGACCTTCTTGCCGCGATAGCTCGCGTCGGTGGTGATGAGCATCTTGCAGGCGCTGTCGTTGATGCGGTCCTTCAGACTGTCGGCGCTGAATCCGCCGAAGACGATGCTGTGGATCGCGCCGATGCGCGTGCAGGCCAGCATGGCGACGGCCAGCTCGGGGACCATGGGCATGTAGATGCAGACGCGATCGCCCTTGGCGACGCCCTTGGCCTTGAGCACGTTGGCGAACTTCTTCACTTCGACGAGCAGCGAGGCATAGGTGTACTTGCGCTCGTCACCCATCTCGCCTTCCCAGATGATGCTGGTCTTGTCGCCATCGCCGGCTTCGACATGCCGGTCGAGGCAGTTGTAGCTCACGTTCAGCTTGCCGCCGAGGAACCACTTGATGTCGGGAGTATTGAATTCCCACTCGAGAACCTTGTCCCACTTCTTGTGCCAGGTCAGGCGTTCTTCAGCCTGCTCGGCCCAGAAGCCCTCGGGATCTTCGATGGAGCGCTTGTACATCGCCTTGTAGGCATCCATCGAGTTCACATGCGCCCGCTCCCGGATGTTGTCGAAAACGGGATAGACTTTGCTATCTACGGTGGTTTCTGCCACGTCCTCGCTCCTTGATCTTGGGCCCTAGCCCGGCTGAGCACTCACCGTCTCCGCCGGGAAACGGGGTGGATCGAAATTCGGATAGTAGACCGGGAAATCCGGTAAACCGCCCTGACAATTAAGAAGATCATTTCGTTTCCGCCAGTGTGCTTGCGGCTTTTTTCACATCAGGCGTATATCGGCAAGTTGTTTATTAACAATCACCTATGTGGTTGCCCCGGAGACGGGGTCAATTCGATCGTGGCAGGGAAGGCGATAGGACTCAGCTCTCCCCGGTCTTTTCCCCTAGCACACCGGGAAGGGGATTGTAGGGGAGTCCGCTTTGCCGACCATCCAGGCGCGCGGCCAGAGGCCGGAAGAGCAGGCCGTAGAACATCTCGAGATAGCGGCGCGTCTCCTGGCGCTGGATGTTGGTGATGTACTTCCAGAAGCCGTAGATCCTCGATTGAGCGAGCAGCTTCTGTGCGTAGAGTTCCCAGGTGTAGCGCGTCGCGACACGGTCGAGGGCCTGCTTCGATATACTCCCCCAATAACTTGAATCCGCTGCGCAGCGCGAGAAGAACTCCTCCATGCTCCGGGTCGCCGAGTCGAGACGGTGCGGATCGATGTGGAAGCCGCTCCGACCGTCTTCGATGATCTCCAGAGGGCCGCCGCGATTGGTGGCGAAGGTTGGAAGCCCGGTGGCCATGGCCTCGATGACGGTCAGGCCGAAGGCTTCGTAGAGGGCGGGCTGAACGAAGACGCCGCCGGTTTCAGCCACGAGACGATACAGCTCGCCGACCAGGGTCTTCTCGGTCTGCATCTCCACCCAGCGCACCTTGCCCTCGAGACCGAATCTGTCGAAATGGGCGAGCATGAGCTCGATCTGCTTCTTCTCATCGGCGTCACGCGAATTCTCAGGGTCGATGAAGCCACCGACCAGCAGGAGGTTCGCCTTCTCGGCCAGTTTTTCGTCGAGGGCGAAGGCCTCCACGAAGGCGACGCAGTTCTTGATGCGATCCAGACGGCTCATTGCGAAGATCAGCGGCTTGTCCTGGTCGGTCAGGTTTCCTCTAGCCCGCCCCCCCATCTCGCCGAAGACCAGTTTCCGGGCCCAGGCCCGCAGATCCTCGGGCCGCCTTTCCGCCTCGGAAGCCGGAAAGAAGGTGTCCGGATCGGCTCCGGGGGAGACGATGTTGAACTTGGGATCATAGACATCGATGCCCGAACGCACCCGGTACAGGCCGGGCATGGTGTAGGCCGAGTAGTCCTCGTACTGCCCCACGCTCTTCTCCGTGCCGGCGATCTCCTGAAATGTGCTCGTCACGATGAAGTCCGCGGTGTTCATGGAAATGAGATCGGCCGTGTACTGGCAGGAGAAGCTGTTTTCTTCCTCGAAGTCGCGCCAGTAAAGGTCGGAGTTGAAATACTTCGACTTCTCGAGGGCATGGGCGATGTTGCACTGCGTCACCTTCATGCGCTGGGCCAGAATCGATCCCACCAGGTTGCCGTCCGAGTAGTTGCCGATGATCAGATCCGGCTTGCCGCCCAGTTCCCTCAGGATGGCCTCCTCCGCGTCAACGGCAAAACGCTCGAGATAGGGCCAGATCTTGAAGCGGGAGATCCACTGTGGAACGACCCCGCCATCCGCATCATGGAAGGGTACGCGAACGATCCTGGCCCTGGACGTTCCCTCGATGGCCTCCAGAGGCTGGTCGCAACTCGTGCCTCCGGCCTCGGGGATGAGCCGCGTGATCACGAGTATCTCCGGCTCCACCTCGAGGCCCTGATCGCGGATGCTGGCACGCATCTCCCGCTCGAGGGCGCGCACCTGGTCCAGGATGTAGACCACCTGGCCACCCGTGTCCGGCAGGCCGAGCACGTCTGATTGTCCGAAGTAGCCATGAGGCGAGATGATCGCCAGCGAGAAGATCATCGGGATGCGGCTGAGGAAGCTGGCCAGTTCGCCGGGCGAAGGAACCTCGAGAACGTCCGTCAGGAGATCCATCATTTCCCGCATCTGTGGAACGCTGCGGCCCCAGCCCGGCTCGAAGCCGATGGGACGCAGTTTCTCGTGGACCTCCGCGAGAGGACAATCCTCGGGAAGACGATCGAGCGTCGCCTCGGCGGTCTTCAGCGCCTCCAGGAACTGGTCATAGCCGCCGACGCTCTCGTTGAGCATGAGTTGGCGGCCCTGACACTTGTGCACCTTCAAGAACTCGAAGAGCTCGACGTTACCCCGCTGACGACGATCGAAGAGATGCCCCGAGAGATGGCGATTCAGGAACTCCACGCCCCGACCGATGGAACTGCTCTGCTTCAGTTTCGGAAAATCGCGTTCAAAGGGGCTGAGATCGACGGTCAGGGTCCAGTCCCGACCCGCGTGATCGGAATCCACGATCTCTTCCTTGAAGCGCAGGTAGCGATTGATACCCGACCGATCCACGCTTCGCTGATCTAGGTCGACGATGAAGAACTGCATGTTCGCCACCCCGTCGCGCAGGGCCAGGGAGATCCGCGATTCAAGGATGCACATCTCGACCACGGATTCCAGGACGCGGCCGAGCGGGCTCTCGACCCCGGGCTCGCCCTTCATGGAGGCCCGATAACTCTCCAGAATGCTGGCCAGTTCGGAATTGTAGAGGAATCTCTTTCCAAGCCCTGACAGGTGCCTTAACAGACGCCAGGATTCATCGCGTTCAGTTTCCAACGCCAGCTTCAGTGATGTGATCATCGACGCCCTCATCGGGAATCCGAATCGTTCCCAGGAAGTTGTAGTGATTGATGCCCTCCAGAATCCCTTCGGCGAAACGCCCGTCGGCGAAGTAAACCCGCTCCGCGTTCCTGAGATTCTCGAGTTCCTCGCTGTAATTGCCCACCACCACACCCAGAGTGTCGCCGCGAAGCATCTCTTCATCAGCGCCGGAGTTACCTGCAACCAGCAGCCTTTCGGGGGGCAACCCCCATTTCAGGCCGATGAAACGGATGGCCAGACCCGTCGAGGCCCTGATCGGCAACAGGTCGATGAGCTCGCCGCGCGAAAGGATGACTCTCACGCGCAACCCCTCCCGCCGCATGGCCCCGAGGATCTTTCGAAAGTTGGGACCTCCGTCCTCGATGCGATAGCTCAGCTTGAACTCCCCCTGAAGGCTTTCCGCTCTGGGGCTGAGCCCGCCGAGCCTGTCGAGCACGGAGCGGATTGCTTCAGGCTTCCAGTGATAGTCGATATGCTTGCGCCAGGAACGGTCCCGGACGCAATCCCGGCCGTAATGGATTTCCGTTCCCTCGGAGCTGATCCAAGCGTCCGGGTCAGGCAGATTGAGCTCTTCCAGCGCCTCGCGGGCCGAGGCCAGGCTGCGCCCGGTGGCTACTCCGAAGCCTAGATAGCTCTGATGCTCATGCAGATGCTCCCGCAGCCGGGCGAGGGCCGCCTCATCGCCAGTGAGCGTGTTGTCGATGTCCGAGACCAGCATGCGGTCCACCCGCGCCAGTCGCCCTCTCTCACCGATCAGAATATCGGGAACGGGCCCCTCCTTCTTGAGCACGCTCCGCAGATTCTCCAGATAGGTTTCGACGTGCCCCGCCCAGGAATAATGACGACGGGAGAACTTGATACCGTTGCGCGAGTAGCCGTCCCAGGTTTCCGCATCGCTGAGCACGCTGAGGATGGCCCGGCCCATGGCCTTCGTATCCAGGGCGTTCACGAGTTCGCCGTTCTCGCAGGTCTTGATGATGTCCCGAGGTCCGCCGTCATCGGTGGCGACGATGGGCAGCCCGCTGGCCGCGGCCTCGATCAGCGTGAGGCCGAAGGGCTCGGTGAGCGCCGGATTCACGAATACTCCGCGCCGCGCGGCCGCCCAGCGGTAGAGTTCTGGTACGTCCTTGCTCTGATGGCGCTTGGGATAGGCTACCGAGCCGTAGAGATCATAGCGATCGACCAGGGCGGCCATCTCGATGTAGACCCGCCTCGGAGCCTTCTTCAGTTCCGCCGGATCCTCCCGATTGCCGGCGATGAGCACCAGGTTGGCGAGTCTGCGCAACTCGGGAGATTCGCCGTATGCCTGAATCACGGCGGGGAAGTTCTTGCGTGGATCGGGACGAGCCATCACGAAGATGGGCGGTTTGTCCGGGTCGACCAGGAAGCGGCGCATCTCCTCCCGCATGCGCATGGGAGGATTTCCGCTCTCGGGCGGGCTGAAGCGATCCAGGTCCACTCCCGGCGGAATCACCTTCATGGTTCGGGGCTTGTATTGATCGTAGCTGAGGTATTGGTCCTCCACTTCCTGGGCAGTGGAGGCGATGACCATGGAGGCGGTCGTCAGGGCCTGCTCCTCGGCCTCGATACGGGAGGGGAAATTGTACTGATGATCCAGGCGCTCGGCGGATCCGCCCTTGGCCAGCAGGCGTTCACGCTTGACGCGGCCGAGTGAGTGGCCGGTGAAGATCATCGGTATGCCCAGCAGGGTGGAGACGCGCGCCGCGACGTACCCGCCGTCGGCATAGTGGCCATGGGTCACGTCGGGCAGCCGGCCGACCTTGCGGAAATAGGCCACGGTTTGATCGACGAAGGCGTCCAGGTGCGGCCAGAGCCTTTCCTTGTGGAGATAGCGTTTGGGCCCGCACTCGATGCGTACGATGCGGGCTCCCCGCGCGAATTCCTCGAAGGGCCGACTGTAGTCCTCGTCGATGTTGGCTCCGTTCACGCTGCGCGTGAACAGGTCCACCTGCTCCACACGCGGATGCGCGGCCAGGGCCTTTGCCTGCTCGATGACGTAGAGAATCTGGCCGCCCGTATCGGCATCGCGACCCAGTTCGATGTCCCGCGAGCGGACCAGGCCGTGCACGCTGAACATGGCGATGTATTTGCCGCTTCTGCGTTCACTCATGGCGTTTCGCTTTCCCAGGCTTCCAGCAGCCTGTCGTAAAGGGCGATGTCCCCTGTGGTGGCTCCCCGGATGCCGCAGATTTCCGCGGCGAAGCGGGCGGCCCTGGGCATGCTCACATCCGGGGCCCAGCCCTCGATCAGTCCGAGGAGCAGAACGGCGGCGAATGCGTCGCCCGCACCCACGGAATCGACGAAGCCCTCCACCTCCGCGGCGGGATAGGAACCCAGGCCCCGCTCAGTAGCCATCAGAGCTCCCGAAGCCCCCCGGGTGAGGATGAGCTGGTCGAGATTCCAGCGACGGCGACAGGCCAGGGCGAGGGATTCGATGTCCTCTTCTCGCGAAGCATCCCCTGCCATGCGGCGCAGTTCGTCCTCGTTCAGCTTGACCCAGCGCGCGGCCCCGGCGATCAAGTCGGAGGTCTCGGCCGGCGACCAGGGATCACGCAGGTTCAGATCGACGAAAGCATCCAGTTCAAGATCGTCCCGCAAGGCCCACAGGGTGGCCCGGGAAGTCTCGTTCCTGAGCGCCAGGCTGCCGTGATAGATCAGCCGCGGCCCGGCGGTCCTGGCCGCGGCCAAGGCTTCGGTCTCGTCGATCCGATCATAAGCCTGGTCCGCCTCGATTCGGTATTCGGGTTCGCCCCTCGAAAAACTGACCTCAACCCGGCCGGTCGGCTTGGAATCGTCAACCTGGAGTCCGGCCAGGTCCATCTGCCAATCAGCCATGCGCCTGCGAATCTCATCGGCTTCCGCGTCCCGGCCGACACGACTCACGAAAAGAGGGGCCATCCGGAAACCGGTCAGATGCCAGGCAACATTGAAAGGCGCCCCGCCGAGCACGCGCTCTCCGTCGGGGAAGACATCGAAGAGCAGCTCCCCGAAAACGAGGGGGCGCCCGGAATCGGATCGGGAAAACCGCAAACGAACTCCCGGCGAAGACTGGAAATCGCGACCATGACCATTCAGAATCCCAGGCTAGCCCATCGCCGGGGAATGGTCAAATTCCAGGATGCGACATGAAGCCGGCTCTGATAGCCTCTCCTCTGGAGGAGCGATGAACTGGAAACGACTGCTGGCCTCGGATCTCGACGGTACGCTCATCCCGCCAGGCGGCGTGGATGCGCGAGTCACCCACTTTGCCGAAAGGCTCGCGGCACTTCCCGATTGCGCCCTGGCCTATGTCACCGGGCGCCACCTTTCGCTGGCGCAGGAGGGCGTCGAGGAGTCCGGGCTTCCTTCGCCCGACTTCCTGGCCTGCGATGTCGGAACTTCGATTTACCGGCAAGAGAAAGGACAGTGGCGGCCGCTGGAAGGTTATCGCGAGCGCATGAGGGAACTGCTCAGGCTGGATTCCGCCGACCAGATTCGAAATCTGCTCGCCGGGCCGCCCGAGCTCAAGCTACAGGAAGACGAGCGGCAGGCGGAGTTCAAGGCCAGCTTCTATCTCGACCCCGGCGAGCCCGGGCAAGCCGCGTTGAGGCGCGCCGAAGGAGTATTGCGCGACCACGGCCTGCGAGCAAACATGATCTTCAGCGTCGACACCTCGAGCGATCAAGGCCTGCTCGATGTGCTTCCCCTTGGCGCCAGCAAGGAGAGCGCCGTAAGCTTCTTGGCAGAGGAATTGGGGATAGTCCTCGAGCAGGTCCTCTTCGCAGGCGATTCGGGCAACGACCTGGAAGCGTTGCTGTCAGCCAGCCTGGGCGTCCTCGTGGGCAACGCGCCCGAAGGCCTGAGGCACCAACTGCGCGAGGAGCTTCGCCGGACCGGACGTTCGGTCACCGTGCATTTCGCCCGCGCCCACTACGCAGCCGGCGTCATCGAAGCCATGGACGCTTTCGGCTGGATTGCGCAGACAGGTGACGAGGAATGAAAACCCTTCTGGCTCTGATCGTTCTGCTGGTTCTGGCCCTCGCGGCCGGACCCAAGAGCCATGGCCGCTTCGGCCGCCTTTCCCAGGGCTTCTTCTTCCTGGGCGGCGAATTCCTGCTCATCGGATGGGCCCTGCGCGAGCTCGGAATCCTGGGCGAGGGAGCCTGGGAGGCCCTGCGCCCCCTGATCATTCTGGGCCTCAGCTGGATCGGCCTGCTGCTGGGCCTCCAGTTCGAGATTCGTCACCTCAGGAAGATCCCCGCCTCCTTCCACGCCGTGGGAATCCTGCAGGGCGTCACGGTTCTGGTGATCGTGAGCCTGGCCTTCTATCCCCTGCTCATCCGGCTCTTCGGGACGGGCATGGAAACCCAGGCCGCCGCACTCCTGCTGGGCGCCGCGGCCGCCACGAGCAGCCAGGACATCCTCGCCCTGGCCATCCTGCGGCGGCGCCGCCACCCCCATGCGCCGGTGCATCTCTACCGATACGCCGCGGGGCTCGATTCGATGATTCCGGTGATCGTGCTCATCCTGCTCTTCGGCGTGAGCCGCGGGCGATCCATCTTCCAGAACGGTTCTCCCAGCTGGCTGGAAGCCCTGGGATGGACGGGCTACGCGACCGGCCTGGGCATCGTGCTCGGTCTGCTCTTCGTCTTCCTCATGCATCGCCTGCGCGAGCGCGCGCATCATCTTCTCGTGGCCGTGGGCTTTCTCGTCTTCTCGGGCGGCCTGGCCATGGCCCTTCACTTCCCGCCCCTCTACGTCAGCTTCATCGCGGGGGCCGTGCTCGTGAATCTCACCGGGCACCATACGCGGACCTGGGATATCGCCATGGCCAGCGAGCGACCCTTCTATTACATCCTGCTGCTTCTGGTCGGTGCTGGATGGCACCTGGGCAGCCAGTGGGCCCTGTTTCTCGCGCCGCTCTTCTTCCTCTCGCGAATCCTCGCGAAGAGCCTGTCGCTTTGGCTGGCTGGTCGGCTCTTCTTCGGCAAAGATGTCCTTGGTTGGCGTAACGGACTCGCGCTCAGCGGACAGGGCGCCACGGCGGTGGCCCTGGTGGCAAGCGTGCAGCTCATCGAACGCGGAACCCTGGCCGACAGCGCTCTGACCATGATCCTGGCGGCGGTGCTGCTCTCCGGGCTCTTCGCCCCCACTCTCACCTCCGAGGGACTCAGTCGAGGGGTGCGGCGATGAGGCGCGTGCTCACCCTGCTCGGGCTCGCGGCCCTCGCCTACGTGGCCTCCAAGGCCTACCTGCCCGGCTTCTCGAGCATCACCGGACACGCCACCTGGTCCCTTGGATTCCTGCTGCTGGCCGCATTCACCGTGGGCGAACTGCTGGCCGTGATTCGCCTGCCGCGCATCACCGGCTACCTGCTCACCGGCCTGGCATTCGGCCCCTACCTGCTCGGATTCGTGAATCAGGCCTCGGTGGAATCGTTGTCGGTCATCGACTCGCTGGCCCTCACCTTCATCGCGCTCAGCGCGGGCGGGGAACTGCCCTGGAAGGACATCCGAGAGAACAAGAAGATCATCGGATGGGCCATCGTCGGCCTCATGAGCGTGGTCTTCCTCGGCAGCACCCTTCTCTTCCTAGCCTTCAGCAAGGTCTTCGCCTTCACCCGCGACCTGGACTTCCGATCGCTGCTGGTCATGGCGGCCGTGCTGGGCGCCATCGCCACGGCCCGGAGCCCGGCCAGCGCCATCGCCATCATCAAGGAAACCAGGTCCCACGGCGTCTTCACGGAGATCGTGCTGGGCGTCACCGTGGCCATGGACATCCTCGCCATCATACTCTTCGCCCTCGTCGTCAGCGTCGGACAGGCCGCGCTCACCGCCTCGGGCCTGGACCCGGCCTTCATCGTGGGCCTGAGTCTCGAGATTCTCAGTTCGCTGGCCATCGGCACGGCGCTGGGATTCCTCCTGGCCGCCTGGCTCAAGCGCGTGGACGGCTACCATCTCATCACCATCTTCGTCTTCGCGGTGCTGGTGACCGAAACCTCGCACTTCCTGAGCGACAGGCTCGAGGCCGCCTACCATCTGAAGTTCCACCTGGAGCCCATGCTCATCTGCATCGCGGCGGGCTTCGTGGTGCGCAACTTCAGCAGCCAGGGCGAACGCTTCATGCACGCGATCGAGGAGGGCGGCCTCATGGTCTACACCCTCTTCTTCGCCCTGGCCGGCGCGGCGCTGGACCTGGACATCCTGCGCAGTACCTGGGCCCTGGCTCTCGTGCTCGTGCTCATCCGCGGCCTGGCCATCCAGGCCGGCTCATGGACCGGCATGCGCCTGGCCCGCGCGCCGGACAAGTATCGCAGGATCTTCGGAATGACCTTCATCACCCAGGCGGGCGTGAGTCTCGGCCTGGCCAAGGCCGTGGAGATCCGTTTCCCCGATTGGGGACCGGCAGTGGCTACGCTGGCGGTGGCAACCATCAGCCTGAATCAGATCATCGGACCGATCCTCTTCAAGCAGGCCCTCTGGTTCGCCGGCGAGACCGGCGAACAGCGCGAGGTCGAGGACTAGGGCAGTTCCCTCGCGCTTCCGCCGGCGCGCTCCCAGTCGGCGGCGAAGACTTCCAGCAGATGCCCGTGCAGACCTTCGGACCTCACCGAAAGCCCCACCTCTCTATTATAGAGCGAGGCGGTGGCGCTGCCGTTGGCGCTGCCCACATGGCTCCAGCGCTCCTCGCCGAGGCGGGCGAGCAGCATCTTGTTGTGGATGGGATCCTTCCGCGAAGGCGTTCGCGGCAACCAGCCCAGGCGTACTTGTATGTCGAGGTTCTCCTCCAGCGCCGCGGCGTTGAGCATATCTCGGCTGGCCTCGCTCTTGGGCGCCTCGCGATTTCCGCTGAGAAGGATCCGCACATGGGCTCCGCGGCGGGCGGCTTCCAGGTAGGCGTCCAGGCGCGGATTGCTGCGGCGGCGCTCGCCGTACCCCCAATGCGGGCGCTCGTACTGCTGCTGCACGAAGATCCAGTCGCCATCGCCGGCCGCGTTCACGAGCCCCAGGTAGCCCCGGTCCGGGCGCAGCGAATTGTCCGGCGATTGGCTCAGCTCGAAGGCGGCCCGCTCCCGCGCCGTGTAGGGCGCATCGACCACGGGCTGGTAGTTCTTCCGATCCCCCGACAATCTCGGAATGCTCTCCTCGATGCTGTCGTGGGGGACGAACTGGCGGATATCCCGCTGGCGCCATGGGTCGCAGTCGGACTCCCAGATCTCGATGGCCCGCGCAACCGCGCAGCTCGCGTCGGTGACCAGGATCACGCCGCGGCTGCCTCCGGTGCCGTTGCTCTTGTCGTCGGCGGGCAGGCTGCTCTGGGTGAAATTGTCGCTGCTCACGAGCAGGCGCTCCCGGTCGGCGAGCACGAACTTCTGGTGCACGTGGTTGTAGCGGTCGGGAACGTCGGCGTCGGGACCCAGGTGGCGCGGGTCGTCGCCGTTGCGCCAGAAGTAGACTTCGCCCTTGCCCGACGGGTGATCGATCACCCGATGCATGAGGCCGAGCACCGAGTCATAGGTGCCGCCCCGCGCGCCGAAGACCTCGCCGTCCAGGAGCACGGTCACCTCGACCCCCCGATCCAGGGCCGCGAGGAGCTCGTCCACGATGAGCGGGTGGGTGACCAGGTAGATTTCTATTTCGAGGCTTCGTTCGGCCGAGCGGAGGAAGTCGCGAACGCCTTCGAAGGAGTGTTCCGGCGATACGTAGGCTCGGATCTCGGCCTCCTCCACGCAGGACGCGGTGTCGAAGAAGAGATTGCGATCCCAACCCGGGAAGTTCATGCGCATGCCCCAGTCGGGATCGTCCGGATCGCAGATCCAGTCGGAAGCCCGGTCCGTGTCGATCAGGTCGCCGCTTCTGGGATCGCGCTTGCGCAGGAGCACCTGCCCCTCTTCGGGCACGTAGTTCGAGAATCGATAGGGAATCAGGCTCGGACCGCGCCAGCCCAGGGCCGCGAACCCCCGGGCGTTTTCGAAGCAGACCAGGTCGGCCACGATACCCTCGGGATTCAGGAGCATGAGTTCGTCGCCGGAGTTCGCCAGGATGAGACAGGAGTCCGCGGGCGACGGATCGCGGTCGAAGCTGAAGTCGCAATCGCGTCCGAACTCGAACCAGTAGCGTTCCTTCTTGCGGGCAACGCGGTATCGCTGGCCCGGCTCCAGGCGGCTGCCCTCGGGAAAGATCCACTCCCCCTCGCCGTCGCTCACGCGCCAGCCGCTCAGATCCCGCTCGCGTTCATCGAGATTGACCACCGCGAAGGATTCCGCGCCCTCGGCGTCTCCCGACTGCCCGGGGTCGTAGCAGATCTCATCGAGACGGAATGGCGCTTCGGTCTGAGCGAAGGGCTCCTCGAGGGCTGAGCAGATCTTCAGCTCGGGCTGGACGTCGATGTCATCGCGGGTTCGCGGGGTCAGGCGCCAGCGCTCACCCGAGCGTCGGAAGATGCCTCGCAGACGATCGATGCGCATGGCTTCGAGCAGCACGGGATGCGCCCCGTCCCGGAGTTCCAGATCGAGGGTCACGTCCCCCTGCCTGAGGACGGCCAGCCAGGGCACGCCATAGGCGTTGCGCAGGAAGCGCTCGACTTCGATGTTCTGCAACTCGACCAATCGGTTCTGAAAGAGGAGCGCGTTTTCGTTGAGCTCCTGCGCGGTGACGAGCCTGATGCTGAGTTCCCCCGCGTTCCTCTGCAGAATCTCCACGCCATCGACTCGGAACTGCAGCTCTCCGCGATAGCGTTCGAGGGTGCCCCTCACCTTGATGCGATCCCCCACCTCGGCCCGGTGCTCGCTCGTGCGGAGCTGAAGTCCGAGGCCCTCCTCGGGCCAACGCAGAGGATGGGGTTCCTGAAGGTAGGCGTCGCGGAAAAGATCGGCCGCAAGCATGCCTTCCAGTTCGACCTCCGCGCCCATGAGGGAGGTATCGGCCTCGAGGGCGGCGAAGAGATCGGTCGGGGAATCGAAACTCGGAACGGCCATGGCAAGGGCAGATCCGAAGAGCAGGGCGAGCATCATCCATCGAATGCGCATACAACCTCCTGATGGGATGAGAGTAGCAGGCCGGACGCGAGGATCAAGGGTGATATCCGCTACCCGCTACCGGCTGCCCGCCTCCCGCGGGTGATTGCACACGTGTAGGGTCGTGGGCCAGCCGGTGACAGGCCGAGCAGAGAGTGAGCAGGTTCGGCGGCTCGTTGCCGCCGCCCTCGCTGC